>NZ_CP147838.1:1314107-2628214 GCF_037338445.1 Salinibaculum sp. SYNS191 | reverse complement strand
GTCTCCGTGTATTCCCGAACGGGAATTCACTGCTGAGATGGATGTCTCCTTTGTTATCGGAATCTACGACAGTACCTCGGGTAACATGGTCGGCAATACCGGGCTCGTCAATCCTGCAACCGGACAGCAAGTCGACGACGAGAGTAGCGATCTTAGCAGCGGCCTCGACTCGGTGACGGTTGTCTCTCCCGATGACGCGTTCGAAGAGGTGTCGCTCGTATGGGTCATCGGATCCGGCGGCGACAACCCGGGCTGGCGAGGCACGCTCGAGACCGAATCCCTCGACCCTGGTGCCTACAGCTACGAGGTCGAAATCTCCGAACAGAGCAAGGGCCGCTTCGACGTCGGGGTCGCATCGGATCAGTTCTCGATCGTTGAAATACCAAATAGCACGTAACAGCCCTCAGTACACTATTCAGTGGTCGAGATGAGCGCTATCGAGTGGGGAATCATCGCGCCGCCATTCCCAGTTGTCGCCCCTGCTTCATGATCTAACGCGTTATCGACAACAGCAGCCTCAGTGTTTCAATCTCTCTCCACTTCAAGAGTATAGATGCGCTGTCTGGCGTCCATAAACGAGATTTCTGACGAGACGAGTTCCTGTTCTTGGAGTAGCGTCAGTGCATGGCGAACGGTCCGCGGTGGGAGGAGCGTCAGATCAGCGAGTTCTGAAGGCGTACTATTGCCCTCGTATTCGAGGAGCTTGGCTACCAATTTTGCACTTGGCGGAAGCTTTTGGAGGTCAGGATTTGCTGTCTGAGTTGAGAGAGACGGCTGGTCTGGCATTACTACCAAGCTAACGACTACGACTATCTTAACAGACTACCGGATATGTGAGTGCACTACACAGGCGGACTGGTCTGCACTCACTCGGCTGTTGAGGCCCACTGCCGGAGTTGTATCGTTGTGAACGCGGTAATGGGACCGCTCTCCGGATGGCCTCTGGCTGGCTCGCTTTTGGACCTGGCCCGTTCTGGTACGTCACGCGGCAGCACGGCAGAGGTTTATTTTGAATCCGCGTCGACTCCTACCTGCGATGATTGTCTTACACGCAACCTTCCCGCTTGACCCATCGAAACGTGACGAAGCGCTCGACCTAATCGAGGACGTTGTCGAACAGTCACAGGCAGAAGACGGGATAATCGACTACCGTGCCGCGACAGATATTTCGGACCCAGACACAGTTCGATTCTTCGAACAGTACGAAGACAATGCCGCATTCGAGGCCCATTCTCAAACCAACCACTTCGAAGTGTTCGAGGAGGCGCTTCCTGATTTACTCGCAGGAGAGCCCGAAGTACTTCGGTTCGAGGTCGACTCAGCGAGTGAACTTGAATTATAAAACAATACGCTGGGGAGTTGGCCCAGATTCAGAATCCTTCGAGACATAATGAGTGGATAGTGAGCGTCTGTGTGGGATCCATGGCGTCTATTCCACTGTCCTCGAGATAGTGACTAATCGGTTGATATTTGCTCCGGGAGTCGATCAGTCGAAGCCGACCCCGTTCCGGGATTCGTGGAGCGATTCACAAATCGTTGCCTGTCCCTCGATGTTCGCCCTCGCGAGCCGGGCGTCCCGGAGGGTAGACTCGAACGCCTCGGGCTCTGGGTCGAGTGGGTCACCCTCGCGGTCGGCGAACAGACGGTCGGTTTCGTCTGTCACGAGTCCCGTTTCTCGGGCCTTCGCGAGATAGTCGGCCAGCGGCTCCCGGGCGACGGTGACCGTCAGCGCACCGTCTTGGACCCGAACGGCAGCCAGGTCGGAACGATGTTCGAGGTCAACCTCGGCCCGCGTCAGCGGTGCGATCTGGTCCGGGTCGAGTCCGGCCTGCCGGAGTGTCTTGATCGCGGCGTGTTGGCGGGCGAACCGAGCTTTGTGATCGAGCTTCCGCCGGACGGCCTCGATACCGTCCTCGGCGTCTTCGAACACCGACTCGAAGGACAGCCCCTGATTGACGCCGGTCGTTATTTCGTCCCCGTGCATGTGGTCCAAGAGACGGACAGTAACTGAGCTGACGGCGGGCAGGGTACTGACTTCGTCGCGGATGCCAGTCGCCATCATCCAGGCGAAGGCAGGGGAGCACCAAGCGGTGGGGAGGACGAACGTGACGGTCACCGTGCTACCGTCGATGTCGATCGTTTTGATGTACTGGAGTTCGATGATGGATCGGTCCAGTTCGGGATCATGGACGCGGTCCAAGCGCTCGCGGACGGCGTCGAGATTGACCGGCGATTCAGTCTTGCCCGACGACGAGGCCTCTCCCGGCGGCCTCGATTTCGACCCGTCCGCCACGTCCGGTGAGTCTGTTGTCTCCATGGCTCAGTCCGCCGACGCCTCCTCGTAGGTATCGCCGAGTCCGAACTCCTGGCTAATCGCGTCGTCGCGGAACTGTTCTTTCTTTGCTTCGATGTCGATGTCGTAGAGGCGTGCGGCGTTCTCGCCCATGATCTTCCGTTTGACCTCCGGTGAGAGTTCGACCCCGTACTCGGCTCGTTCCTCCTGGGTAAACTCCGCGTCCATGACGGCGGGAATGAGCCAGTCGGGCTCCCAGATCCCGTAATCGCTCCCGAAGAGGAGGTTGTCCTCGCCGACCCAAAACAGGAGTTCCCCCATCATCTCGGCGAACTTCCGCGGGCGGTTCTGAGCGAACGGTGCTGCGACGGCGAGTCCGCCGTAGACATTGGTCTCCTGAGTGGCGATGTGACAGAAGTCATCCACGCGCGGGAAGCCGACGTGTTCCACGATGAAGTTGAGGTCCGGGAACGAGGTAGCGGCGTCGTCGACGTCTCGGACGTCGAATGCATCCCGGTTCAACGGCCGGATCGTCGGCCCCTTGTGGGCGTGGATGTTTTCGATGCCGAGTTCGGCACACTTCTCGAGAAATCGAAACGCCTCATCGCTGTCGAGCCGCCAGCCCTTCGAGTCACCACGCCATTCCGCTGTATAGAGTTTGACGCCCTGAATGTCGTAGTCGTCTTTGAGGCGCTCGAGATGCTCGATGCCCTCGTCGCCGTCGCGGGGGTCGAAACTCCCGTTGAGAACGAACCGTTCGGGATACTGTTCGGCGAGTTCGGCGTTCTGGTCGGTCGTATTGAACCCCTCGTCATAGAAGTCGGTCAGGTACGTCGGCTGGAAGATTCCCATGTCGACGTGGCCGTCGCGGAAGAGGTCTTGAACCATCCGCTCGGTCCCGTAGTGCCGATACGTGTCCATGTCCCACTGCTCTTCCTCGGGCGTGAACCCAGTATGATAGTCGTAGAAGCACTGGATGAACTGTTCTCCTCCCTCGTGGATGATGTTCTCCTTCGTCGCGTCCCAGAGGTGGATGTGCCCGTCGATGACGAACACGTCCTCACCGTTGTGAGTGTACATCGCTCTTGGAGGGTGGTAGCACGTGACAATAGTGCTTTTACCGATGATGATAGGCGTACTTCTTACGCGGGACGCCGGTATCGTTTGAGGTGTGCCATGCACGCAGCACGACTTCACGGATACACGGACGACATGAGCGAGGGACTGGCGATCGAAGATATCGATCGGCCGACGATTGAGCGCTCGGACGGCGTCCTCGTTGAGGTGATCGGCGCTGGGTGGTGTCAGACTGACAACCACATCATCGAGGGAATGTGGACGGAGTACGTGGACCAGGACCTGCCGATGACGCTTGGCCACGAGAACGCCGGTCGAGTCGTCGAAACCGGTGGGGAGGTTGAGGTCGTGTCGGAAGGCGACCAGGTCATCTGCCATCCGGTCCAGACATGTGGGACCTGTCGACCCTGTCGGCTCGGCGAGACGATGTACTGCGAGAACCAGTCGTTCAACGGACTGACGACTGATGGTGGATTCGCCGACTACCTGTTAACCAGCGAACGGTCGGTGATACCGCTGCCCGACGGCGTCGACCCAGCCGAGATTGCCCCTCACGCCGATGCCGGGATCACCGCCTATCACGCCGTGAAAAAGGCGGTCGACGAGCTGAATCCTGGTGACCACGCCGTCGTCATCGGCGTCGGCGGCCTGGGACATATCGGAGTACAGTGTCTCGACGCGATGAGTGCGGCAGAGGTCACCGCCATCGACCTGAAGGATTCTGCGCTCGAACTGGCTGACGACCTTGGCGTCGACAACACTGTCAACCCTGGGAATGACGACGTCCGAGCGTTCATCGACAGCGTCACTGACGGAACGGGCGCAGCGCAGGTACTCGACTTCGTCGGTGCCGACGTGACGGCGGAGTACGCACCGGACATCACGGCCGCCGGCGGCGACCACCACATCATCGGGTACGGCGGACACATCCACGAACCCACGCAGTCGCTGGTCAACGGCGAGTTTTCCTATGTAGGCAATATCGTCGGACGATTCGCGGAACTGCAGGAACTCGTCGCACTGGTCAAGCAGGGCGAAGTCGACCTGCACACGTCCTACTACGATCTCGAAGACATCAATACGGTCGCAGAAAAGCTCGAAGACGGCGAGATCGAAGGGCGAGCAGTCATTCGGCCGTGAGGTGACCATCACGGCCGCAGGTTACACGCTGGAGTCGAGCCTCGTCTAGCGAGTCTTCTCCATAGAGTCTCTGGCTGAGACGAGAACAGGAAAAGCGTTGCGCGAGCAGTGTGGTTGGTCGGGGTTTTGTCTACGACAGGAAGTCAGTCAGGTGCTCGGTGAACGCCGCCGAACGGTCCTCTGGGACCCAGTGGTTGGCCTCGAGACCCACAAGCTCGCAGGAGTCGATGTCGCCTTCCAGTCGTTCGGCCCACTCGATCGGCTGGAATTCGTCCTCAGTCCCCCACAACAGAAGCGTGTCGGCCGTGACGTCGCTCGGGTCGACCTCCGTCGTGTGGCTCGTGTTCGTCGCGCTCGCGTTGCGTACGACTGAAGTAACGCCTTCTTCGGAGGCCCAGGGTGTTTTCATCCCCTCTAGGAATGCTTCGTCGTGGTCGTCGCCCAAGAGCGTGTCGCGGAACAGAGCATCCAGCATCCCCTGGAGTTCCTCGACGCTCGTCTCTCGGGCTGTTTCGGGTAACCCGAGATCGGTTATGGTCTGGATCGGCCACGAGTCGTACGCGACGGAGTTCGACAGGACCAGCCGGTCGATCGCGTCGGGACTACGAGCGGCGTAGCGCAATCCGACGCCACCGCCGAGATCATGGCCGACGAAATCGATCGTGTCGAGCCCCAGTTCGTCAACGAGACCCCTGATTGCCATCTCCTGGGCGCGGATCGACCGATCGAAGCCATCGTGCATCGCGGAGTTGCCGTAGCCAATCATGTCCGGTGCGATCGCGCGATGCTCCGATGCGACCGCGTCAAACTGGTTGCGAAAGAGATACGAGTTCGTCGGAATGCCGTGTAAGAATACGACGGGCTCGCCGCTCCCTTCGTCGCGATACGCCATCTCGACTTCATGGTCGTCAACCGTGACTGTCGCGCTATCGTGTGCCGCCGTCCATTCATCGTAGGTTGTCATCTGTGTTTCTCAGCCTCGTGAACGCTCGTGTAGAGAGAGGCAAACCAATAGTGCCTATGACGATAGGATGCGCTGGTGTTGTCAGTGTCCGTTGAACAGTGAGAAAGTAATAACATCCGAGTGACGTCAATGTCGGATCCTCAATCACGGATGTTCGTTGTGAACGTCGTCCTCGAACAGTCGACCGATGAGTTTCTCTTCGGCGATTCGGATGTGCTGGCTGAACGTGGGTTGAGCGATGCCGAGCGCGTCGGCACACTCCTCCGCTGTCGTCCGGCGTGGCCAACTGAAGTAGCCACTCATGTACGCCGTCCGGAGCACTTTTTGTTGCTTGTCGGTTAGCCGCTCGGCCATCATCGCGTGGACCCCGCGCTCGGTCCGGACCGGAACCGGTTCGACAGAATTGCGACATGCAGTGAGCGTCGACTTCTGGTAGTGTTCACGGAATTCTTCGACGACGCGCCGTGTATCGACGTGTGCTGGAACGTCGGCGGCGATAGTCCCGACGCCATTTTCGGCCATTATCGACCGGGCAATGGCACCCGTGTCGGCGAGAGTCGTCGTCACGCAGGGCCCCGAGACGACGAACTCGAACAAGCCCCCGTCAACACCTCGACTGATCAGCCGTGCCTCGTCGATGACCGCCGCCTCCTCGACCATGGAGAGAACGCGATCGGGTGCCGCCCTTTCCACGGTAAAATACTCCAGCAGACGGTCGTCCGAACGCTTCATCATATATTCGAGGGTGACTCGACAGTCGGCAACAGCAGATGCATCGACGAAGAAACAGTCGCGATCCCGGAGTTCGAATTCGAGCTCGACTGCCGAACCGGTCGTATCGACGCTCGTTGTTCCCATGGTTGTTATTAACAATCAGGCGGAAGTAATAGCTGGGGGGATAGTACGAACGCCGCACCATACCACCCGTGCTACCGCGAAGACTCTGGACACCGAGCCACGAGAATTCGCAGCGACGTGTTGCCTCTCCTTCAGCTGTCAGTGATCCGTCGACTGGACAGAAACTCTTCGGCTCGTTGCTCACCGAGGCCCATCAGCTCCTGGAGGAACGAGGGACTCCGGTCGACCTTCGTCGAACAGTGGAACCGCTTGCCCATCTGGATGCGGTGGATACTCGTCTGCTGGAACTTGTCGGGAGGAACCGTTCCGTCTTCGACCCATCCGTTGATCCGTTCGATGAATCCGAGCTCCTGGTTGAGAGAGATGTTCCCCGACAGTTCGTTGCGTCGGTCGGCGATGACGTCCAGCGTCTCGGGTTCACCCTCGAACTCCTGGGAATTGATCTGGATAATCCACAGCTCCTCGGGTTTCCGGTCGGGCGGGAGCCACATCAGGTCCCTCACCGGTGGATTCTGTGAAAACAGTCCGTCCCAGTGGAGATGCCCGTGGATCTCGACAGCTTCGAAAAGATTCGGAACGGCCGCCGACGCGAGTATGGCGTCGACGGTCACTTCTTCATTAATGAACGTCTCGAAGACGCCGGCGTTGATATCTACGGTCCCCACGACGAGTTCCGGCACCTGTCTGTCACAGAGGTCCGGAATTGCGTCGAAGTCGATGTGTCGCTCGCGACCGGGTTCAACGACGTTCGGCCAGAGCCGCCACTCCCTCGGACCGGGCGTGGCCTCCACTACTGTCTGCACTGTGATGCCCACATGTTCGTCGACGAGTCCGTGTACGTAATGGGGCACGCCGAGAGCGCCGCACACGTCGCGGCCATCATGCTCAATTTCACCGACGAGGTCGACCTGCTCACCCGAGGTAACGATCCCGAGTGGAGCGAGGAGACCGCCCAGATGCTCGAAAATCACCCGATCGACGTCGTACACGACGACGTCTCGGGGGTCCAGAACGGCGAGGACGGCTGGCTGGAAGCCCTCAAGTTCGAGGACGGAACTGTCCGGGAGTACAAAGGCGGCTTCGCGATGTACGGCGCCGAATACAACAACGGGCTCGCTAGGGAGCTCGGGTGTGACATCAACGACGACGGCACGATCGAGGTGGACGACCACGGGCGGACGTCAGTCGACGACGTCTACGCCGTCGGCGACTGTACGCCGGGCCACAATCAGATACCAGTCGCGCTCGGGCAGGGCGCAAAAGCCGGAATCGACATCCATTTCCAGCTCCGAGACTTCCCGCGAGACCCCGAACTCCTCGAGGAGCAGGGACCAGTACGTTCCGAAGAAGTCCCAGGGATTCCCGACGAACTGCTCGAGCAAGCTGTTGACTTCCACACCTACGGAGAGTGAAGGCGTTCGAGCGGATGTAGAGCGGTTAGACTGACTCTTCGGACTCGTCGATTGCACACTCGTCGTCCCGGCAGTTCGTCGCCTTCCGCAACGCGTCGAGATCGGGTTGTTCGTCAGCACTGCGAGCCGACCACGCGAACTGGACAACCCGATCGGCATCGACGACGAACGTACCGCGGCGCGGAACATCGCGATGGTTCTCGAATTCCTCCGTTAGTACTCCGTATGCCTGGCTCACTTGTCCATCGGTATCCGATAGAAGCGGGAACTGGATGTTGTGCTTGTCTGCGTACTCGTGATGGGCGTAGGCAGCGTCTGACCCCACCCCAAGGACGACGACATCGTCCAAGAGCGTGAGCCAGTCGGCGTCGCGTAAGGAACACCACTGGTCGGTACACGCTGGGTGAAAATCGAAGGGGTAGAAGACGAGAACAACCGCCCAGCCTCGATCTGTGTATTCGGAAAGTCCGTGCGTTTCAATCGTCCCAGCGGCTGCTCCGGGGAGCGTGAAATCCGGTGCCTCCTGTCCGATACGAATCATGCGAGCTTGTAACACAGCTACTGACTTCAAGCAGCGGGGGGAGTGCAATGGAGTCACACAGAAGCGAACGAAGAACTATTGCTCGAGTAGGACCCAGTCGTCGTCGCCAAACGGCCGTTCATAGTTGATCTCGAGTCGGTCGAACACGGTTCGAGGGATACTGATGTCCGCTAAATAGAGTGCCCCAGTGGAAGCATCCAGCCCCGTTTTCGGGAGGGCGAGGGTGACCGTACGATCCGGCGCTACTACCTCGCCTAGTGCCTCGCCCGTCGTGGCGTCGATACCGGATGGGACATCAAGTGAGACCGTCGGTCCAGATAGGTCATTCATCCTGCCGATGTACTTATCCGCCGGTGGCCGGACGTCACCAATGAGTCCGTAGCCAATAAGCGCGTCGACGATGGTCGTCCGTTCATCGGCGTCGGCGAGTGATTCGACACCAGAGGTGACCGAAACGTTCATTTTGTCGAGAATATACCTCTGGTGAGCCGCTGCGCCACTCAGTTCCTCTGGTGGTCTGTCTAAAACTACCTGAACAGGCATATCTCGATTGGCGAGGTGTCGTGCACAGGTGAGCCCACCACCGCCGTTCCCACCGTTTCCAGCGAGGACGATCACGTCGGTCTCACGAACGTCACGCACGTGCCAGGCGAGTATACGACCCGCGTTCTCCATCATCTGGAGCAATTGTAGCCCGACATCCTCGACGGCGACACGGTCGACGTCTCGCATCTCGTCGGCGGTCACTGCCGTGACGGACCGTCCCGTCAGCGTGCGGAACGAATTTCGAGACATGTCTCAGTCATGGTGGAGCAGGGACAAATACCTCGCCAGTGGCGTCCGAAGCGGTCGAAACGCGTCGTGCCTCCGATGCGGCTGTTCACAGGTGTTATTGAGTGGCCTACCGTCCTTCGTGTATGCACATTCAGGACGTTCTCCCTCGCAACGCGATTCCAAGTATAGACGATCCAACCTTCGGCACGGAATATATCGGAGACGATGGGGAGGACGTAATCGTCGTCGAAACCACGCCTGCGCGGGCGTATCCAGTAAGAATTCTCAGTTATCACGAGATCGTCAACGACGTGTTCGGAGATAGCGACCGCATAGAATCATGGAGTCGCCCACCCGGTGACTCTACCGACGAGTCGCGCCCGGTCGCGGTCACGTGGTGTCCAATCTGTGCCAGTGCGGTCGTTTATGACCGACGGGTCGACGGTCGTGTGTTGACGTTTGGAACCTCCGGAAGACTTGCTGACGACGCGCTGGTAATGTACGATCGCGAAACCGAGTCCGAGTGGAAACAGCCGCTTGGAAAGGCGATCAATGGACCCCTCAACGGGCACGAACTTTCCGCTGTGCCCGCGTCTGTCATATCGTGGAAGCAATTTCGCTCGGAATATCCCGACGGAATCGTCCTCCAGCCGGTTCACGGCGGTGACGGAGATCCGCGAGGAGAGTCACCGCGAACGGTGTACGAGATGACCCCGTACGAGCGATACGACGCAGCTGAAGGGTTCGGTCTCAGAGAAATGCGTGGTGAAGGGAGGGAACGGTCGTGGGACCGCGAGGACATCGACGCCAAGACGGTGGTGTTAGGTATCTCACATGGAGGAGATGCCGTCGGGTATCCAGTCAAGCAGGTCCAGAACGCAGGTGGCGTCGTCTCGGATATCGTCGGTGATCTCGATGTGATCGTCGTCAGTTCGGGGAATGATATTCACGCGTTCGAAGATCCCGGCTACGAGTTCGAATTACGGGAAGGGGTTCTGTACGGCGACGGGACAAAGTGGGACATCACAACAGGGCGAAGTGTCGACGGTCGTACGCTCCCACGAGTAGCGAGTCGACGGCTCTACGCCTTTGCCTGGCAGGACGACCACGGTCCGACGAGCTTCTACGGACTCACGTCAGCTACCCACGACTGAAGTCGTGGGCTTGTCAGTGGACTCCCCTTCTGCCGACTCGGGATCGGAGGCGGTGTAATCGCCGTTCAGGTTCAGCGTCCCTGACGTTAGCGCACACTGACAGGGTGCGCCTCCACTCGAAGACGTCTGCCCCGAGTGGAGTCGCTTGAGCAGTTTTTGAGCGATGTTCTTGCTCGCATTGTAATCCGCGTTCAGTTCGTACTTGCACTTCTGACACACGAATTCGTGCTTCGACCGCCGATTCGACCCGTGGGTAAACCCACAGTGCGTACACCGCTGACTGGTGTGCGCAGGATTCACTTGCTCAACCTCAATGCCGTACATATCGGCTTTGTATTCGACGTACTGGGAGAGGCGTCGGAACGCCCATGCGTGGAATCGCTTCGCACCAGTCATCCGCTTGCGAATGTCGGTCAGGTTCTCGAACGCGATGTGCGTACACTCGTGGTCGCGGGCTTCTTCGAGAATCTGATTCGAGACTCGGTGTAGTTCGTCCTGCATCCAGCGGCGTTCACGGTCTTTCATCGACTGAATCGACAAGTGCGCTGATCGCGTACCTGCTTGTTGCATCGACCCACGAGTCTTTTCAATCTCTCGGCGGCGGTGATTCATCGCATCGGCGTTCCCGATGAACGCGCCTGTGGAAGTCACGGCGAGCGAACCGTCCACGTTCAGGTCAACGCCAAGGACTGTTCTGTGCTTGGCCCTGGAAGAATCAGAAATGGACTGCTCTAGCTCGTCTGTGGTTCGGCGCATCCGTGCGTGGAGATAGAACGACCCCGAGTTGCGGTCGTACTGCAACGTAGACATCCGGAACTCGTACTCCTCGTTCAGCAGGTACTTGCCAATCGGTGTTCCCTCGGGGTTGTCTGGAAGCACGTAGTCGCACTCGACACGACCGTTCACCGTCGAAAGGGAGACGTAGTCGCGGTGGAATGTCGCAGAGCGTTTGTCGTAGACGACGCTCCACGCATCGAAGTGCGGTTGACTCGTGTTCTCACCTTTCTTGAGTCGGGCAACACCACTCTTGGTGGCCTCGATAGCCCGTCGTATCCCTTTTTGCACGAGATTTGCAGTTAACTCTGTTTCACCACGAAGTTGCTCGTAGAGAGCGTTTTCTGCTTTCTGTTTCGAGGTCACGCAGTAGTCCTTCGGGTGTCTCCACGCCCACTCTGCGGTGGTGTTCGCACAGTTGAGGAACTGTTTTTTAGTCTGATGGAGGTCGTCACACCGCTCGTCAGGGACGTCGAGTTTGACTTTGACGGTGCGAATCACTTCCATCTGTATCTATCCCTGGAACCGGAATGATATATAAGCCTCAGCATGGGGGAGTCGGACACCGGGTGCTCGGAAGAGAGTGCTGTGAGTGTCGGCTTCTGTCCACGACTGAACTCGTGGGTTTCCTCCTTGCATCTCTGTGAGAAGCGGCCGACAGAGGGACTATTGAGTGCAAGCGTCAGTCATTCCCCAGTGCTGTTGTGGAATGAGACTGTAGACGCGGCCAATGCTTATGCGCTTTTTTACCTGACTACTGAACGGAAAGTCCCATCACACGCTCCCGCCCACTTGAATGATGAGCGACGATTCACGCCTCGGCGTGTGCCCGAACTGCGGACGATATCCGGCCGATAGACGAGTTGATCACATACGAACGGTCGGACAGTACTATGGGTGTCGTTGCCGAGTGCCCCTCGTGTACAGAGGTGATCGCTCCACAGTAGCGGAGCCATCTGTCCCGGATTCTATTGTTCCGAGTGTGGAAGAGAACCGAACACCAGCGCAGATAATTCATTGTCATCTCTCGTAGCGCCAACTTCGGAGAGGGCCGGTAGTCGCTAACGTACTTATCGACAGATGTATGAACTATATGATGATTCTAGCAAGAATCAACCCGGAGTGTTAGTGCCCAGTGAGTTCTCGAGTGTCTCGAGCAGCGAACGATTACTATCGTTGATTTCAGTTACTTCGTCAAGGATCATGCCGGCCTTGCGGTTGGCCTCGTCGGCCATCATCGCGAGTTCCTCAGTGCTCTCGGCCTGCTGGTCAGTCGCCGTGGCCACCTGATCCATGCTCGCGGAGAGTCGGGCAGTGATGTCCTCGATGGACTCGAAGGTCTCAACAGCGCGGTCGGTCTCTACTCGCCCGGCCTCCGCTTCGTCGTAGACGTCCTCGATGTCATCGGTCACGCGGGTGGTCGCCTCGTCGATGGTTGTGACCAGTTTCCGGATACGGGCGGCCTCGTCCTGGCTGTCCTCTGCGAGTGATTTTACCTCGTCTGCGACCACGGCGAAGCCTTCACCACCGTCCACCCGGGCAGCTTCGATGGAGGCGTTCAGCGCCAGCATGTTCGTCTGGTCGGCGATGTCGTCGATTGTCTCGACGAATTCCTCGATGTCGGCGACGTGGTCGGCGAGGACCTCAACCGCCTCGTTAACCCGGGTCGCACGAGTATGGATAGCATCGATTCGCTCGCTGAGTTCGCGCGCTCGTTGGCACCCTTCCTCGGCGAGGGCCGCCGCGTCGTCGCTCTCGGCGTTGACCTCGTCCGTCGAGGCAGCTATCTCCTCGACAGCGGCGCTGACGTCGCCCACTTCCCGGCTCAATTCGTCCATGTTACCGGACTGTTGGTCCGCCAGGGAAGCAATCTCGGCAGACCGGTCAGCCACCTGTTCGGCCTGAGAGTATATCGCGTCGGCCGTCTCCGAGGCGATCTTGCCTGAACCGTCACGTGCCCCGACGAACGCAGCGGAGATCCGAGCGATGTCCTGGCCGGTCGCTCTCTGTACTCTCTCCTGGGGTACCGGCCCTTCTCTGTCAGCCGCTTCAAGTACCCACGCTTGAAGATCGGTCAGGAACGTCGCAAGCGTTCCTTCGTTAAGGCCACAGTCCCGACACGTTCGGGCGAAGTCGGTGACTGTTTCGTCGGTCCCAGTCGGGAGTACCGACGTAACGTACTTGAGGGCGAGGTCCCGGAGTTCCCTCTTGGAAACCTGGCTGTCTTCGAGTAGTTCCGGCGTAATCGCTGGGGCAATGAGAGCACTTCTCTGTCCCTCGTCGTCAGGTAGGAGCCTCCCGAGATCAGTTCTATCGGGGCCGCCATGACTCGTTGCACTCATATTGGATCGGGGAATTTCGTCATCGACATCTTGTATCTGGAATGAATTGTGTCAAATAAGTGTTAGCCGTGGTGTCGTTCGAGGTGAGTGACAATGTCTTCGCTGTCGGCTAGCCACCCACCATCGAGGTGGGAGTCGAACAGTACGGGAACGCCCCGTTGTCCGGTCCGCTCGTACAACTCTTCGCGGTCAGTGTGCTTGTCCGGAACCACAGTCTCGTCGTAGGTGAGTCCGAGTTCGTCAAGTTTGTTGCGAACCTTTCTCGAATACGGACAGTCTCGCCTGTCGTACAACTCCAGTTCTGCCATCGTATCTTTCCGTTCTCATCAGCTTTTAATAATATGCATGCGGGCGTGCAAGTCGATTACACAGTCCCGGACACCTTGTTAAGTGAAGAGTCGCGGGTTGGTATCTAGAGTGGGGCTTGTCCCTAATGTGGCAATAATCGTGCTGAATCTTTAATAATAGTCCCCGGGTCTGTAATCAAGTCACACACGCAGTTGATGATTATATATATCACCATCACAGTGTGGTCTATGTCGGTTACAGAACAGGGCGACGGCTGGACCGTAGAAGTGACTGATGGCGTCATGATCTGGGAGTTCCTCGTCGAGATGGACCTCGAATCGTTCAGAGAGGATGCCTTCCCGGTCTTCAAGCGGATCGTCGCGAGTCGTGACGTGACCGGTATGGTGACCGTTGAGGATCTCGACGATCTTTTTAACGATTCGGTGTTCCAAGTCAGGGAACACATCGCTCAACGCGCGGCGCAGAAGGGCGTCGACAGGTGGGTCGCCGTCTCAGACGGAATCAAGAAACTCTCGCTCAGTAGCAAGATCGACACCAGGAGCCTTGACACGTTCACGACCGAGAACCGGACCGAAGCTATCGAGTGCTGTGGTAGTGCTCCTAAAGCAGATATAACTTTCAATCCATACTAATGCCTGACAAGTCCATCTCCCATCAGGAAATTCTCCAGGCTCCTAAGCGGACATTCGAGACAGTCTTCGAACACGCAAACGACGCGATATTCGTCGTCGACCTGGAGAACGACTCCATCGTCGATTGCAATCCTGCTGCCGAGGAACTCGTCGAGTACTCTCGCGAAGAATTGCTCTCGATGCCTGCTTCTGACCTCCATCCGCACAACCTCCCGCAGTTCATGGACTTTGCCGAGAGCGTTCTCGAACGCGGCCACAGCTGGACGGATGAAATAACCTGTTACTGCAAGAGTGGGGACATCCTCCCAGCGGAGATGTCGGCGTCGGTAGTCGAACTCGAAGGTCGCCCTCACGTAGTCAACCTCGTCCGTCAGCGCACCGATGAGGAAGAGCGCGACTGGTTCGAGGCCCTCATCGAGCACGGTAACGACCTCATCACAGTCGTGAAACCAGACGGAACAATTCGATATCAAAGCGAGACGAGTGACACCGTTCTGGGCTATGCATCGGACGATCTACGAGACGAACGGTACGTCGACTTCGTTCATCCCGAGGACGAAGAAGATGTGCGGGCATCCTTGGCTCAGATGGCAGACTCCTCGACGGGTGTCGTCCGTCGGCTGGAGTATCGATTCCGCCGCCGTGACGGGTCGTGGGCGTGGCTGGAGGGTGCGGTGAGCTATCGTCCGAAAAAACCGATCACGGGATTCGTCATAAACGCACGTGACATCACACCCGAAAAAGAGAGTCAGCAGCAGGCCGCCGTCCTCAACCGGACGATGCGACACAACCTCCGGAACGAATTGAGCGTCATCATCGGCCACGCGGAACGGCTCTCGAACGTCGATAACCCCGAGGTTGCGTCAACCGCAACAACCATGCTCTCAAAAGCGTGGAATCTTCACGACGCGACGACCTACACGAAAGACCTCAACGATATTCTACAATCGTCCAGAGTCACCCAGAAGCGGTTCGATCTGACGGCACTTCTCGAAAATACAATCGTTGATCTCACCGACTCCTACCCCGAGGCGACGTTCGATGTCGATCTCCCTGACGACCAGCTGGTCGTGGCAGCCCCCAAACTGCGGGTGGCTATTGATCACGTGCTCCGGAACGCGGTTGAGCACAACGATGCGGATACCCCACGCATCGAGGTGACAGTGCGACCACCAAGTGCGGAGTCGAGCGAGGTGTACTTGACCGTCGTCGACAACGGCCCGGGTATCCCGGCCCAGCAACGTGAGGTGCTCCTCGAAGGAGAAGAGACCCCGCTCAAACACGGGAACGGAATCGGACTCTGGCTTGTCAACTGGATTATCACCCGTTCGGGCGGGAGAATTACGTTCGACGAGAACGATCCCCGCGGAAGTCGAGTGACTCTCGCCCTGTCTCCGGCGAACGGAATCGAGCAATGACCGTTACGGTTCCCTAGTGAGCCGGGCGACGCGGGACTTTTGTTACTCGATTGGGACAATTTATGTATAGCGTCTATCGGTGTTCGGTTAAGCACTGGATCGCCTCATGAAGGCTTCAGCCACTCGTTCGGCGAGTAAGAGGCGTGATTTCTCTGGTTGGCGGGCGTCACGAAATATCAACTGCGACAGGTTCCGCGGTGGATACCCGAACGATCAGGCCAAATCTTCGAGAATGAGCTGGGCGAGAGACCGGAAAGTCTTCGCCCAGCGTTCGCGGGGGAACACCGTCTCTGCAGGTTTGATAATGTCTCCCCGTCTGTTGTGATCGTTTTCGACTCACTCACTGACTTATCATAGGATCAACTGAAGCAGATGGTCGTGGCT
Organism: Salinibaculum sp. SYNS191; assembly: GCF_037338445.1. NCBI lineage: Archaea > Methanobacteriati > Methanobacteriota > Halobacteria > Halobacteriales > Haloarculaceae > Salinibaculum > Salinibaculum marinum. The sequence continues at coordinate 2,612,142 of NZ_CP147838.1, read as the reverse complement.
GCGCGCGCAGCGCAGCGAGCACGGAGCGGTGGGTGGGGTGGTGGGGCCTGGGTCGGCCCGGCAAACAAAAAAAGAAGGAAGACTGACCTGCCTACTCAGTCCACCACTGACCGCGCTCGGGGAAGTGGACCCGACTCCACCCAGTCAGTGCCACCGAGACGCGCCCTTCGTACCAGTTCGTAGCCACGTTGTAGAGCCGCACCCGCTCGCCTTCTTCCAGCCACGGTTGGTTACTGGCCTGCCAGGCCGTGAACTTCACTCGCCCACTGTCGTCTTCGAGCAACCCCACTTGAGAAATCGTTGCACTGGAGGGAGACCAGAGTTCACGAACAGTCCCTTCGATGTCCACCTCGCCACGGTTCACGTCGCCAATAGCGTTGATCGGTACGAACCGACCTGACCGCCGCAGATCTTCGAACACCGACAGCACCGCACTCGATAGCTCCATCCCCTTACGCACTCGCTTTCCCAGCCGCCGACTGATCGCGGCCCGCGACCACTCTGGGAGTTTCTTCGCCAGCCTGTCTGCCTCCTGGTTGACTACCGCCAACTCCGCCTGGGAGAGATGTGCTCTGGGATCAGCCGCCTCCTGAGCTGGGTTTCCGACAACCGCCCGTGCGTCGATGGCCTGTCGCCGCTTCCGACTCACGTCTGCCGCCGTCTGCCGTGCTCGCGCTTCCCGGTCTGAGTCCTGCCGTCTGTCGAACCGACGTGCCGTCCGCTCGATTTCGTCCTCGCGGGCCTGCATCCGCTCAGCCGCTTCTAACGTCATGCCGTCCGGCTTCGCATTGGGGTGGTTGGTATCCACCTTCGCCTGAATATCCTGCACAACAGAGGCCCGCAGCTCGGGGGACTCCCCAACGACCGCGAAATCCTCGTTCTGTTCGTCTTCCTGTACACCCGAATCTTCTTTAATGAGAGTGTTCTTACTTGCCATTGGTCTTACCAGACCTGAAGGCGTTTGCACCACGCCCAACACCGCGATGTCCTACCATCGCGGTTTCTTCGGAACGAACCGACGAGAGACGTCTGCGCGCGCCGCTCGCGCCTTCGCCGAGCGCCCGTCAGGGCGCGAGCGGTGCGCGCCCCAGAGAAGGACCCAACCAGCACCGCGCGCCGTCCGGCCGAGCGCAGCGAGGCAGGGCTCGGCAGACGAACGACGTGAGTCTGGCGACGACCCGCCCGGAGCGAGCGACCAGCGTTAAGCCGTTTCTCGTGTCCGGCCCGCAAGGGGCGCAACCGAAAACGCGCTTAATGCTGGCGCCGAGGGCACATTCATTTTAGCCCGGAACGGCGAACTTGCTCGGCGCAGCCCGGAATGGTCGGTCGCGAGCGAAGCGAGGCGCGACCGCAGGGAGCGCCTCGACGCGAACGGCGAACGGAGTGAGCCGTGAGCAAGCGGAGAGCGGAAAGGGGCGCGCGGGGCGGGCCGTAACAAAGAACCTGTTCAACCGGGCTCGACGCTCAGTGACACAGCCGCTATACTCTTCGTACGGTGCCACCAGAGAAATCCAAGTCTCAGCTACTTCGGCAACTACTGAAAAGGGTCAGGCATTCTCCTTGAATCTCTGTAAGCCAAGGTAGTTCACTGGTTACCCCCTCGATTCCCACTCCGGACGTGGTGTCGGAGACGGGAGTTCGTCAACCAGAGTTCGAAGTTCATTCTCTGTCGTCCACGAGAAGCACCGCTCGTGGAGTTCGAATTTCCGGAACTTGTTGAGATGGACCCAACTGTACGTTGCTGGCTCTTCGCCCTCATCTGCCCGGTCGTCGATCACGCCCCAAACCTCCTGTTCGTCGCAGTCAAGACCGATCTCTTGTGCGCGATCAACGAGCGAATCGACCTTTGATTGGACCTCATCCGCCGACAAATCGTCTGCGAATGCAATCTCGAGGGCGGCCTGAATGACGTGCTGTTTCGAGTCAAGGTTTGCGTCAGTCACCCACGCATAATCACGCGGGAACACGTACGACTTGGCGAAATACGGCGGGTCATCGATCTCGCCCAATTCAGGAGCCTCACCACCACTCTCCTTCTCCAAGACGCCGACGATGTAGTCGCTGTATGTCGCGAGCAACGAAAACATGATATCGAACGTATTGAGCCGGTCAGTCGGGAGTTCGAGAAGATCACCCATGATGAACGGATAGGCCCCGAGCTGCTTCGTGAGTTCGTTCTGAACGGCGCGAAGCCGGCGGATATAGGGGTCGCGATAGCTCCCGAGGATGAAATACGACGTCCGCTGACTCCAGAGATACGGCAATTCACGCTGGGTGAACCGCCAGATCTCCCGTTTCTCCCCTGGTTCAAGTTCGATGCCCCCGACGGCCTCGTGAACGAGAGTCATAATGTCCCCAGCTTCCGGCGGAGGGCTTGGATCGGTCATTAGGTGCCGATTCAAACCACTCCACCTTATCCCTTCTGAATTACTTTGGTTTTTTCTGATTTAACCAACTTGGATGACCCTAACTGTTATAGCATCGCCTCACGTAAGCTCACCTATGAGCGAAACCGACGCTGGCGCGGCCGATGCGGGGCCGTTTGCGGAACAGCAGCGGCTGTTCAAGCTGCTGTCTCAGGATACGCGCCATCTCATCATCCAGGAGTTGCTGGGCCATCCTGCACATCTCATGTCGCTCGCCGAACTCGAGTATATGACTGGGAAAAGTCAAGCAGCCATCAAAGATCAGCTGGAGACGCTGAGCGACGCCGGCCTCCTCGCACGCTACACGCACGAACCAAGTGAGGGAAAACGTGATCTCCCGGCACAGTTCTACGGGTTCACAGAGCGGGGCGTCGAGGTACTCCACGACTACAAGTATCTACGTGGGCTTCCGGTCGCTCGAGCCCTCTACGAGAACACGCGTAAGACCGAGAAAATCGAGCGCCACGAATCGGCACCACGCCCGGAGCTTCCAGCGGCGGTTGCTGAGGCACTTGAGTTCGACGAACCCGATCTCGACGCCGTCGACGTCAGCTCGAAGCAGTAGCGGTTCGATAAGGGAGCTATAGTAGCCGATAGAACTTTTTACTCGAAGTGTGTTGCAGTAGTTAGTGGAACACCTTGACGAGATCTCTGTCGAAGAGCTGCAAGCAGCTCTGGACAATGTAGAGGGAAAGAAGCCGATACAACGGCTTCTAGCGGCAATCGCGTACAAAAATGGAGTCTCGCAAACCGAGCTATCCGGGTGGTACGATGTTCAGCGACGCACAATCTATAGCTGGCTCAAGCGACTCGACACCGACGAGTCGCTTGAGCAGGCCGTTTCTGATGATAAGCGAACTCGAAGAAAGCGTAAGCTCTCAGAATCACAGCAAGAAAAATTCGAAGAAACGGTTCGGGATCCGCCCGAAGAAGTCGGAATCGACGCGCCGGCGTGGACGCCGGCGCTCGCACAGAAATATCTTCAGGAGACGTACGACGTTGAATACTCAATCCCGAGCTGTCGGCGGTTGCTCAAAGAAGCGGGATTGAGCTATCAAAAGCCACGCCGTTCAGCCGCCGAAGCCGACGAAAACGAGCAAGAGGAGTTCCGCGACGAACTCAAAAAAAGCGGCGGGAGATGGACGCCACGGTAGTCTGTATCGAACAAACTAAGAAATCTGTACAGGTCGAGCCGCGTGCCGCGTGGTTTCCGCGCGGCACGCGGCCGTCCGTCGAACTCTCCGGGCAACGCGACTGGACGTGTCTCTTGGGCGCGATCACCGAGGACGGTGAGCGCTTTTTCTCCCGATTCGAAGAGTACGTTACCGCCGATCACGCGAAACATTTCATTCTCGCATTATGCAACGAATTTGAAGATGATTTGATCGTAGTGCTGGATGGAGCGCCGTACTTCTAGGCGTCGGCCGTCACGGACCTGGCGGCCCGTGACGACCTCGATCTCGTGACGTTACCGGCGTATTCGCCAGAGTTGAATCCTGTCGAGGAATGCTGGAGACAGCTTCAAGCGTCTCTTAGCAACCGCTTCTTTGACTCACTCGGCGAGCTTACGACAGCGATTGATACAGCTCTCGACCAACTTTCCATTCCAACGGTGAGCAATTAGTTCTAATTGCTACTATAGAGAAGAAAAATATGTGTCTCCAAACTTGGACCCAGAGATTCTGAGTAGTTGTGACGGTGCAATCGGTCACCCCATTATTTTGATTTAGTACCAAAAATACCAATAGTGGTGGGCGTATTCGTAGGGATAGCACTAATGGAGCGAGATGACTTCGAGGAGGCTGCTCCCGGTGAGATCGTTCCCACGACGACATCGAAGGGGACGTATTCGGCGTTCCGCCCAGACCCGCTTCCGCCCTCAATCAATACTGAACAGCTCATTACGCCGCTAGCGGAGGCTACACAGGCACTCGGTCGACTCCATGGCATCGGTCCACGTGTTGGCTCAAGAGAAATCCTTATCGAGCCGTTTATCCGAAAAGAAGCACTGGAATCCTCCCAAATCGAGGGGACACATGCCACCCTCTCGGATATCTACGCCTATGAGGCCGGACAGGAAGCTCTCATCGATGAAGACAGACAGCAGGGCACCCAAGAAGTCGTGAACTATCTGCACGCGCTGACGCACGGATTGGATGCAATCACAGCTGGCGATCCAATCACCGTCGAATTGCTATGCGAGATGCACGACCGGTTGCTTTCGGGTGTCCGTGGAGATGAGGCAGACCCAGGGGAACTCCGCACGACCCAGAACTTCATCGGCAGTACGCCATACATCCAAGACGCCAGATATGTGCCGCCACCACCGAACGAGATCCCAGACCTTCTCGAAGACTTGCTCGAGTATGCGAACCAAGAGACGAATCTGCATCCACTTCTTCGAATCGGGTTGATTCACTACCAGTTCGAGACGATTCACCCGTTTCTCGATGGGAACGGACGACTCGGGCGGCTATTGATCAGTCTCCTGCTACAACGTGACGGTCTCTTGCCCGAGCCGTATCTCTACCTGAGTTCCTATTTCAACACACGACGGTCAGATTACGTTGATCATCTCTTGGCAGTCAGTCAACGCGGTGACTGGGAAGAGTGGCTCCTGTTTTTCCTGCGTGGCGTGCAGTCGCAAGCAGATGAGGCCCACCAGCGGGCCAACCTGCTAGTCGACCTCCGAGAAGACTATCAACAGCGCTATCAGAGCGAGCGGTCTGAGAATATCCTTGAACTGGTGATGCGGCTCTTCGAAGATCCGTATCTGGACGTGAACACAGCAGCCGACTGGTTGGATGTCGAATACAGCACAGCTAACCGACTGATCGGACAGCTCGAAGATGACGGAATACTCGAAGAACTCACCGGGAAAGACCGGAATCGGTTCTACCGGGCGAGCGAAGTCTTCCAGATCATCAATAAGCCGATCGATCAGCTCTGAACGACTGAGCAAAAGAGGGTTTGAGGCATATGCATTGGGGCGGCCGGTCTCAACTACTGTGTGCCCTGTAGTTGCGTCTGCTCAGTGGTTCGCCGAAGGGATGAAATTTTCAGCGGAATACGATGTATGGTTCCGCGTCGTTCACATCCCGGCGAACTTCAACGTACAGTTCAGCTTCCGGCCCAGTTTCTTGGTTAGCATAGAAAATAAAATTCTCCCTCACAGAAGGATTGTCTCCTAAATAGGTTCGGATGAGATACTTCTTTGCAGGCAGATCCTCCTTGACCGAGACGGTAGTTGCTGTTTCATCGTTGGGATCTGGGAGGTCGTACATTTTTTCAAGAACAGGGGCTAAATTATTACCACCTGTCGGTGAGATAACTTCGAGGGAAAGTTTGTGGCTTGCTGTGTCAAAATTCAATATCTCTATGCGTAACCTCTTGTTACTAAGGATGTTTGTGCACCCTGCCATTCCGATTGCTATGAGCCCACTGCCGAGTTGGAGGACTTCACGCCGGGACAACCCCATATTTATTTGTTGTTCGCAATACATAAATGGTTTAACTTTTCGTCGGCCCCACATTATCGATAGTAGTCACTGGAAGCCATTGCACGCACGACCGCAGGGAACGGGAGTCCAGTCGATGTATAGATCGTTTCAGTTGTTACTATAGAGGCGGTGGTGTAGAAAAGGTCAGCTCTGGTGAATCTAACACCTCAAACATCCCAGAAGATGAATCAGCGGCTCCCATCAGTGTGGGATGATGACCAAGCAAGCAAAAATAGGCATGATTTCCGATTAGTACGCAGGTTTAGTGAACAGCGTGTTCAGCCAGTTCCACGCTGAAAATAACCTCCTTGTGGAGAGTTCTATGACACCCTCAATGCGTCTACCTACTACTCCGAAATTCGATAGCGGCCTATCTCTCTTGACCCACATTCCGGGCATTCGTCCGCGTCGGTTGGGAGATTCGCCCCACACTGCCGACACTCCACGACTACCTCTGTCTCGTCACGGAGAGTAGCCGAGCGAGTACCGTGCGGACACTCATGGGTTTTCGATGTTCCAGTGGCTGTGAGTTACTCCTACTGGTGAGTCATATCCACCGGAAATCCGGTGTGTTCGCCCTGCAAACCCGCCAAAGGCTTACGTTCGAGGACAATTGATTTTCGCTTGGAAGGAACACTGTCACACGCACCTTCCATCCCCTTTCCATGCCCGACGACACGCAGATACTCGGTCGCTGTCCGGACTGCGGCGAACGTATCCCTACTGCGTGGCGTCTCATTGACTACGAGAGAGACGACGGCACCGAGGGTGTGTGGGCGGAGTGTCCGGCGTGTGAGGACGTAGTGGCTCCGGAGTAGTCGGAGACAGCAGAGTCAAGTGTTCTCCGTCGCGTATCCCGTTCAAGACACTACTCATGGAAATTTCCGACCAACTCCGCTGTCTGTTTTCTGCTCCCGTCGAAGAGCGGGGCGATTCCTACGTTGTCGAAGTCCCCGAACAAGAGATTCGCCTCGGCGACCTTCAGCAGGGCGAGACGTATCGTGTGGCTGTTCTCTCTTCACCATCCAGCGACGACACCAGTAACACTGAAACCCGACCAGAGCGCGAACGTGGGCCACCGAAGCCACCGGTCGAAGAGGGAGAACAGCGTACTGTCGAAATCGAAGGCATTGGCGACCAAGGCGACGGCATTACTCGGGTCGAGCGCGGTTTCGTCGTTATCGTTCCCGACACCGAACAGGGCGAGCGCGTCACTGTCGAGATTAGTGACGTTCTGGAGAACGTGGCCTTTGCCGATGTTGTTGAGCGTGTGAGTTACTACGACTGATACGCTCTTACTCCGAGATTCGTTCGCAGGGTTTGAGAAGCTGCTGCTGTGACGTGACAGAACAAAATGAAACTCTGTACTGTGCATTTCGGCCCCTTCGAGGCGTACGAGAAGAGTTCATCTACACGTTCGACGAATCCGGCAGGACCGAGCACGCGCCACGCGTGATGCCGGACGCGTGAAGTGACAAGACTGGGCTGGGCGCGCGCTCGCTGCCGGCTGGTCTCACACCGGACTGCCATGTGCCGATAGACGAGACCATCGGGCTGTACGGGGTTGCCACAAGTAGCGTTGTCGGCTCCAGGCCAGCTGTACCGAGTGGTGAATTCCTGGCGAGTCGGATGGTCGAGTCCACCGACCACACTCACTCATTCGCTCACTCACTCATTCGTTCACTCACTACGGATGGCCATGTCTTCCAGCCGGTAGATCGATTCCACCTTCCCGGTGGTGTACCAGTCCGCTCGCGAGCGGCCGGCAAATCCGACCGAGGGCGTCACCTGGAATTCGTAGACTGTCCCTTCGGTTGCAGTGAATTGGACGTCGACGTGATACGGGTCGAGTGATGTCGTCAAGAACGAGCCCGTCGTTGGGTCTCGACGATCCAGGTCGATCGCCCACTCGATGAGCGCTCTCGCGATGAGGCCACCGACGAGACCGAGATATGGCGAGACGAGTCGATAGGCGAGGAATTCGAGCAACTCCTCTGCAGCAGCGCGCTGGAGTCCCCGATTGCCACGCTGGAGGTCGGGCCGTGTTGTCTCGGCAACGACGCTGTCGGCGTTGATGACGGCCAGATTCGTCTCCGAACAGAGCGTATAGTCGCGCTTACTGTTATCTGGTGGGTGATACTCGTAGGCACCGTTGCCCCAGTAGGTTGCAGACAGGGTGTAGGTTCCACTCTCCGGTGCACGCCAGTACGTCCGGAACGCAGCACCGGCGTTCATGCCAAAGCGGCCTGTCCCATCCATTGCCCCGTAGACCGTGAGGTGTGCCTTGCTGTCATCCGAGAGCGCAGCCTCGTTGGTCGGAAAGTTCACTCGCTCGTCGTCGGTAATCCCGCTGGACTGGGGGTCGGCGGTCAGTTCTTCAGTTTGTTGGACCGGGAGCGATCCGGTCGTCGACACCGGCTCCACGGCGCGTGGTGTTGCGGTGGGTGACGGTGATTCGGTCGGTGACGGCGTTGGCGACGATGTCGCCTGCGTCGGGGTTTCAGTTTCGGCCGCCCTCTGTGTTGCTGTATGGGCTCTCGCTTGGACAGTCTCTCGTGGCCGTGGCGAAGACGTGGGTCGGGCGGTCTCTGGCTGCGTATTTGGAAAGTCCGTTCCAGCACAGCCCGCAAGCCCTGTCGAAAGGCTGCCAAGAATCCATTGCAGCGCACGCCGTCGATCGAGTGAGTCTGGGAGAGTGTCCTGTGGTCCGGTCTTGCTGCCTCCTATCCCCATAGCAACAACCCTCGACCGACCCTCTGAAAAACGTTTCCGGGCTCGTCGTGGAGACTCTATTCACTTTGGTAGGGGTGATGATGGGGCGGATATGGGCTTAGAGGATACAATAAACACAGCGACTTCGTGTCTTACGGGGATTTCTCTATTCAATCAACATCCCGGAACAAATCGAACATCATATTGATCATGAGTATATTAATGTAGCTATATTGTTTTAATTTTGAGAAGATAATTTTCGTTATCGATAATCAGCGAGAAAGAACTAATATATAGAATTTCCTTTTTGTGTATCAGAACTATGCCAATAATCAACATTCATTTGGTTAGTAGTCATATTGCAGATTATACTAGAGAACCGTTCGAGGTCGGAAACCGTTGGAACCAGTCCAGTCTGCTCCCTGGTCAGCTCACGGTAATTGAATCTCTCAAGGAGGAAGAGTCATGCTGGAACAACTGAAAATCGACAGTCTTGATTTAAGACCAAAACTCATCCTCGCGTTCGTCCTCGTCGCTGTTCTAGTTGCCATCACCGGGGCGATTGGATACACATCGGTTGCCACCGTTGACAAGGAAGCACACATTATTGCAGAAGACGGGCAGAAGATGGACGCGGCCGCAGAGATAATTGTTGCCATTGAACAGCAACAGGGTGCGATACAGGCTGCCCAACTCGGTGACGAAAACGCACAGCAACAATTCGAGGAAGCCAATCGACTTTTCGACGAACAGGCAGAGAATCTCGAAGAAACGGACTTGAGCCAACAGCAAGAAGAACAGTTCTCAACCCTCAAATCACAACATGAGGAGTACAACGCGCTTGGGAGCGAGTTTTTCCAAGCGAGAGCAACGGACGATACTGCACTCGCTGAGCAGAAAGCGGACGAAATGGAATCATTATCCTCCCCAATGGAGGAACACGCGCACTCCATCGAGCAATCGGCACAGGAAGATCTAGAATCCCAAGTCGCGATTGCCGATAGCACGACACAGACCGCGCAAATGGAGATTATCGGACTAACCGTCGGTGCGCTTGTCTTCGCCATCGTCATCGGTCTGTTCGTTGCTCGGCGCATCACGTCACCCGTCACGCAACTCTCTGAGGCTGCTGTTGCCGCCAGTAACGGTAATCTCGATACCGAGCTTGATGAGCACCCTGAAAGTGACGAACTCGGTCGCATGGTTGCGGCGTTCACAGATATGCAAGCAAATCTGCGAGGTGTCTTCACCGAACTTGATGCTGTGAGCCAGAACCTTGAAACCGGAGAACTGGAACGGGATATCGAGACAGATTACCCTGGCACGTATGGAGACATCATGGAACGCCTCGATTCGGGCACCGATCAACTCACCGCTAGTTTCGAGGAAATACAACGAGCGAGTGACGGCCTGAATAACGGCGAACTTGACCAATCGATTACAACGGACCAGCCAGGCCAGTACGGGGCTGTACTCGAAAGCCTCGACACTGGTGCAGACCGACTCTCTGAGAGTTTTGCTCAGATCACTACTGCGAGCGAGGGGTTGAAGAGCGGGCAACTCGGTCAGACCATCGACACGGATCAACCGGGGCAGTATGGAACCGTCCTCAAAAACATCGATGACGGGACAGCCCAACTGTCCGATAGCTTCGAACAAATCGCAACAGCCAGTGACGGACTCAGAGCTGGCGACCTCGACAAACGCCTCAAGACTGACTACCCCGGACAATACGGTGAGGTTCTCCGTGATCTCGACGAGGGACTCCAGCAAATGAGCGAGAGTGTTCGATCCGTACAGGAAATCGCGGACGAAGTCGCCACCTCCAGTGAAGAAGTTGCGAGCAGCACAGAAGAAATCGAGCAGGCTAGCGAAGAAGTCGCCGACTCAGTTGAAGAGATCTCGCGCGGCGCGGAGGCGCAAAACGAGAACTTGCAAGAAGTCGCCGGCGAAATGAATGATATGTCAGCAACTGTCGAAGAGATTGCTTCTTCATCAGAAGAAGTCGCTTCAACAGCCACTACCGCTGTTGAGCGGAGTGAGACAGGCCAAACATACGCTGCTGACGCGACCGAAGAAATCGAGGCAATCGAAGTACAAGCAGAAGAAACCACGACGCACGTGGAGACACTCGACGAGAAGATGGACGAGATTGGGGAGATCGTCGAGATGATTAACGAGATCGCTGATCAGACCAACATGCTTGCATTGAACGCCTCGATTGAAGCCGCTCGTGCGGGGGAGGCTGGTGAAGGGTTCGCCGTTGTTGCAAATGAGATCAAAGGGCTCGCGGAGGAAGTTGCCGATGCGACGACCGAGATCGAACAGCGAATCACTGCCATTCAGGCGACGACGACAGAGACTGTCGAAGGGATGGAGATGATGAGCGAGCGCGTCGAGCGCGGGTCGGACACAATCGAAGATGCGATCGAGATGTTCGACGAGATTGCCGCCGCTGTTCGAGAGGCCGAGTCGGGTATTCGAGAGATTAGTGACGCGACCGATGACCAGGCAGCCTCATCAGAAGAGGTCGTTGCGATGGTGGACGATGTGTCGAGTGTGAGTCAGCAGACCGCGGCAGAAGCGAGCAACGTCTCTGCCGCTACTGAAGAACAGACTGCGTCACTCGCGGAAGTCGCTGAGAACGTCCAGGGTCTCTCGCAACTCTCCGAGACACTTCACGACCAGGTCTCGATGTTCAACATTCGCGGCGACGGAGCTGCCGGAGGAGTAAGCGCAGCTGATACCGCAAGCCAACCATCAGTCCAAGCTGACGGTGGAGGGACTTCCACGCCAAAAGACGGTGTAGACTCATCTCTTGGAGGAAAGTGAGGAGATGAGGTCCGCTGGTACACTGAAGCCTGTACAGACATGAACACGAGAGCGTGTTCGAATCAGGATCTTCACCAAGGTGGCCTCAAAGACGAATCAGCCTCGATAATCGGCCAAGTGAGTTCTGAGGGCCACGAGAGGAAGAATCGCATCATTGACCGAGCCGCAGACGGCGCGCGATTAGAGATTGCCGGGGAGAAAACCAGATGACAGACACAGCGAGACCAGTTGCAGAAGCCAGACAGCAACTCCACGAAATCGTCCGGAAGGATATCCCGTTCGACGAAAAGGCACGTGAAGCATTGGAACTCGCCAGACAGTGTCTTGACGTGGATAGCGGGTTTCTTGCACGAATTGACCAGGAAACCAACCATTGGGGAGTTGAAACCACGACCGACACAGCAAACGGACAGATACCGCCTTCACTAGCTGTGGATCTCCAGGAGACGTATTGTCGGAAAACAATCAAAAAAAAACGTTCCACTCGCACTTCACGATGCACCGAACCAGGGATGGGCTGACGACCAGGCCTTCGAGACTAGCGACCGCCACACCTACCTCGGCAGCTCACTCATCCTTGAGGACAAGCCCTACGGGACGGTCTGTTTCGTCGCTGAGGACCCCCGCTCTGAGCCCTTCAGCGAGGCCGAGGTGCGGTTTGCTGAGCATCTCACACGGTTACTCGAACGGGAACTCGAACGCGAACACGTTGAGGCCGAACTCACGAGTCAGACCAACCTCTCTGCCGTTCTCAACCGAGTTCTTCGGCATAACCTCCGGAATGACATTGCCGTTATCCGGGCAAACATACAACAGATCGCCGAGCAACTCCCGGATCAAACCGCTGTCAATACTACGTTCGACCATGTCGATACCCTCCTCGATTTGAGTGAAAAAGCCCGTGAACTGGAACGGATCATCACGTCTGACTTCGAGCGACAGCCCACCGCGGTTGGCCGACTCGTCGAGAACATCGTCGAGTCGACCGGAAGAGAATATCCGCACGCGTCACTCTCCGTCGAATACGACGAAGACATCAGTACAGCCTTGCGACCGAGCTTCGAGCGGGCCATCACAGAACTACTCGAAAATGCCATCGAGCACAGCGGTGAAACCCCTACTGTCTCGGTGACCATCGAGACCGTGCCGAATGCCATCGAGATTCAGATCGCCGACGACGGTCCCGGACTCCCCGATATGGAAGCCGAAGTACTGACTACCGGCGAAGAGACGCCGCTCTCCCATGGAAGCGGATTGGGGCTGTGGCTGATCCACTGGATCGTGACAGGCCACGACGGGTCGATTGACACGACCGTCACGGACAACGGGACGACAGTCACGCTCTCGATCCCACGAAGTCCGAACATTAGCATCCAACAACAGGAACCCGAGATTACACGGGGGCGAGATCGATTTCATGCCGCCTTCGAAGAAGCCCACGACACGATAGTTATTCTCGATGACGACGCCAGAATACTGAACAGCAATAGAGCGGCTGAAACGCTCTTTGGACTCGCTTCGAAGGAATTACTCGGACGGTCACTGCCGGAGTTTGCGTCTGAGACATTCGATTTTGAAGCCGAGTGGCGTGACTTCCAGCAAACCGGGTCCATTCGCGGCACCCTCAGGCTTGTCGATGCTGGTGGAGAGGAACACGTCGTCGAATACACCGGGAAAGCCAATATCGTCACTGGAGAGCACCTCTTTGTCGGTCGAGATATTACCGAACGCAAGGAGCGCGAACGGGAATTAGCGCTGACTCGGCGGATGTTCGAACGGGTGCAGCACATGTCAAGTGCCGCCAGTTTCGAATTCGACCTCGAAACCGGGCACTTGCGACGCCATAGCGGAATCGACGAACTCGACGGTCTTACCCCGGGACATCTTGCAACTGTAGAGACAGCACTCCAACATGTCCATCCGGACGACCGTGAGCGGGTACGAGCTCGCATGCAAGAAATAACTGAAACAGCCAGCGACTACGACATCGAATACCGGGCGAAATACGGAGAGGAGACAATTCGCTGGTACCGATCGGTGGCTGAAGTTGTCACGACTGAGGGGCACCCAATTCTGCGAGGGATGATTCGAGATATTACCGAACGGAAGGAACGCGAGCAGCGAATCCAGCAGGAGCGTGATAGGTTCCAATCTGTATTCGAGGGTGCCTTTGATGCAATCGTGATCACAGATGAGGAAGGCGAATACATCGAGGTGAACGAAAGTGCAACGCGGCTGTTCGGATGCGAAAAAGAGGAGTTAATCGGAAAGTCGATTCGCGATTTCGCCCCTGAGGACTTTTCGTTCGATGAACTGTGGGAAGAGTTCACTCAGTCGGAGCAAGAGCGTGGGACGTTTCCACTCGTGCGACCAGACGGGAGTAGACGAACCGTCGAATACGCCGCGACACCAGACATCATCGAAAGCCAACACCTCTCTATCCTTAGGGATATTACCGAACGGGACGAGCGCGAACGGGAGCTGATGGCGATGAAAGAGCGATATGAAACGTTGCTTGCTGCGGCTCCGGATCCGGTGTTCGTTGCGGATGCCGAGACAGGGGAGATAATCGAGATAAACGAGGCTGCTGAAACGCTGCTCGGGGAATCACGTGACCAGATCATCGGCCGCCACCAGAGTACACTCCATCCCGAAGAGGACGCCGAACTGTACCGCGAAGCGTTCGAGCGTGCTACAGGAGGACGAGAGACAATCCAAGCGTTTCCAGATGGATCGCGGCCGAAACTGGTGACCGCCGACAATGAAACCATCCCGATCGAAATCAGCGTCAATACGATACCACTTCCTGATGGGCCTGTCATCTACGGTATTTTCCGGGATATCTCTGCCCGAGACAAGCGTGAGGAACTCCGACAGGTCATCGACCTGGTTCCCGACCTGATCTTCGCAAAAAACCGCGAGGGCGAGTACTTGCTGGCCAACGAAACAACTGCAGAGGTGTACGGACTTTCCCCTGAAGAAGTCGAAGGAAATCCGGAATCTGAACTCCTCCCCGACGCCCGGGCTTCTGAGCGGTTCCATGAGGACGATTTGGAAGTCATCGAAACGGACGAATCAAAAGAGATCCCCGAGGAGGAACTGACCACTGTCGATGGCGAAACAAAGACACTCCAGACTGTCAAGATTCCGTACGAAATTCCCGGCACCGGTGAAGACGCTGTGCTTGGATATGCTCGGGACGTTACCGAGCTCAAAGAATACCAACGGGTCATTGAAGAACAACGGGACAGCCTCGAAGTACTCAACCAGGTCGTCCGCCACGACATCCGCAACGACCTCCAGCTCGTGACTGCCTACGCCGAGATGCTGGAGGACTACGTTGAGGAGGGTGGCGAGGAGTACGTCCGCCAGGTTCGGGAGGCGGCCCGAGAGGCTGTGGATATCACGACGACTGCCAGAGACATTACTGAGGTGTTGCTTCAGCAAGACACCGATCGTTCGCCGACAGGGCTCGATCGCGTCATCGAAAGCGAGGTCAAGGGAATCCGATCGAGCAACGAGCGAGCACTGGTCACCGTCGAACCCCTCCCCCGCGTCAAGGTGCTGGCTGACGATATGCTCGAATCACTGATTCGTAACCTCTTGAAAAACGCTATCGTCCACAACGACAAGGAGGTGCCCAAAGTCACGGTATCGGCGACGACGACCGACAGCGTTGCACGAATTCAGGTTGCTGACAATGGTCCGGGAATCCCGGACGGGCAGAAAGAAACCATCTTCGGGAAGGGCGAAGCGGGGCTGGACAGCCAGGGGAGCGGGATTGGCCTTTACCTCGTCCAGACGCTCGTCGACCGCTACGGAGGCGACGTGTGGGTCGAAGCCAACGATCCTCAAGGGAGTGTGTTTGTCGTAGAGTTGCCGCTGGTTGATGAGTGACCTGAACACCGGTACGACAAGGCAGTTGTATAATAATCTGGGAATATGTCTTCTGCTCAGCCGGCGTTCGGAGCGCTGTTCGTTTGTTTCCGTCGACGTAGAGATGCTCCGCAACGAGCAGTCACATCAAGACGATATGTAGTCGATCAACTGGCTGGCCACATCCTCAGTTCGTTCGTCGATGAGAGAGGTAAGATAGTGCTCAACATCGCCAGCACTGTTGAGGGTCGCGAGCGACCACGGGAGGACGTGACTTCGTTCACCGAGTGGGTCACCTTCGTAGTCATCGTCTCGGAGTGTGAGTGCCTCCTCGTGGTAGGTCTTCGTGGGGAGCAGGACGTGATGAGTTGGGTACCATGGTTCGGGAGTTGAGGCGCCCCCAGCACAAGCATCGGGCGACCTTTCTCCGAGAGTGGGTCGGTCGCCCACACGATGTCACCGCGTTCCAGTTCCTCGAACGCAGTCACAGAGATTCAAGGAGGAAGCCCACGGCCTCAGCCGTGGATGGATGACACGGAATGACGACGGCGGTACCGGCAGCGAGGACGACCCGACGCTCGACCACGATACACACTGGCGACAAGTCGCCCAACGACACTACGACCCCGACGAGGACGGTGAACTCACGACCGTACTCGTCTTTGCCATCGCAGAAGCCAGGGACGTTTCACCAGACGAAGTGAAGTCCCCGCCATTATACGCTGTGGCCGACGTGCCAGCAATCGAAGCGGCGTTGTTCAACTCCGAGACAGAGACAGAGTCCCGACAGGGAACGGTCACCATCAAGTTCCGCTATGCCGACTATCTCGTGAAAACCAGAAGTGACGGCTGGATTCAGGTCTACGAGACGACCGAACCAGACCGAGTCTGACAGAGCACCCAGACCCGCTGTACAGTTCTGAAGAAAAATATAGCCTCACGAGAGTTGTTTCATCGATTGTTGAGTGAATCGACTGCTCAGTAAGCGTGCGGAGTGACTATTCGATTTCGAGCTGGCCACTTTCGCTGCTCTCCCCACTAGCGTTCTCGTCCCATTCGAGTTCGAACTCGACACTTAATTCAGACATATTGCCAGCGGGGCCTTCGCGCTCGGCTTTGACCTCGAAGGTCGGTCGTGCAGGGGGATTCAGTGTTACAGACTCGGAGCCTGCTGTCAGGCTGATAGCGTTCCCACCCTCAAGATTGTCCGCGACTTTCCGGAGGTACGATGCAATCTCTTCTCGACTCTGGTTACTCTCTGATTTGAACAGGACTTCTTCAGGCATACTGAACGATACGCTGCCTGCACCAATAAGTGAAGCCCCCTTGCTTGACCACTCACAGATGATTGGTACGGGATTGGGAACGGTTCGATAACACGCTACGGAGAGGCTTCGCGGAGCCACGATGCTGCGAAACCACCACGCTTAGTTGGCTCGAAATCAAACCCCTCAGTTGACGCTTCGTCTTGGAGGGCCGAAGCGTCAGCGGGGACCAACTTAGCACACCCGCGGATGGAATCAACCATCCGTGGGCTTTCGCTTTCACACCCTTTCAGTCGATAGTCATCACCACCAATATCAGACGCAAATGACCCCGATGCGAAGGCGATCGAAGGCGTCTGTGTGTGATGCCATCAGTGTGTCCGAACCTCAGTCGTCTTCAGCAGGCGGGGTGGAAGGAGACGAACCGAGCTGTCCGGTCGTGGCACCACTCCAGTCGAACTTGCGCTGGAAGTACAGGGCCACGTTGACCAACGCCAACAGGACAGGGACCTCGATGAGCGGGCCGACGACAGTCGTGAACGCGACGCCGGAGCCGACGCCGAACACCGCAACGGCGACCGCGATTGCGAGTTCGAAGTTGTTCGAGGCGGCCGTGAAGCCGATGGCCGTCGTGGTCGAGTAGTCCGCGCCGATGCCCTTGCCCATCCCGAAGCTGACGAGGAACATCACGACGAAGTAGATCGTCAACGGGACAGCGATCAGGAGTACGTCACCGGGCGAGGCGACGATGTTCTCGCCTTGCGTGGCGAACATCACGATGACCGTAAAGAGGAGCGCGACGAGCGTGAGTGGGTCGATCTTCGGGACCAACTCCTCGTCGTACCACTCCTCGCCCTTAGTTCGCGTGCCGACGTACCGTGTCAGGAACCCACCGACGAAGGGAATGCCGAGGAAGACGACGATCGCCTGGAACACCTGCATCGGCGTCACGTTGAACGTCTCGATGCCAGCGACGAGCGTCTCCATCCCGAGCAGTGGGGGGAGGAACAACCCGAAGAACCAGACGTACACCCCGTAGGTGATGATCTGGAAGAGGCTGTTGAACGCGACCAAGCCGGTGACGTACTCGGTTGACCCTTCTGCGAGTTCGTTCCAGACGAGCACCATCGCGATACACCGGGCCATCCCGATGAACACGAGACCGAGGAAGAACTCGGGACGTGCAGGAAGACCTGGAACGAGTCCGCTGAAGAAGATTACGGCCAGCCCGAACATGAGCGTCGGGCCGATGAGCCAGTTCTGGACGAGGCTCAGTCCGAGCACCCGCCAGTTGCTGAACACCGCGCGAAGTTGCGAGTAATCGGCCTTCGCCAGCGGCGGATACATCATTGCGATCAGGCCGATTTCGACGAGGTGGAAGTCCTGAATCGGCTGGGTTACCGACGGGGCAACGAATCCGAGTCCTACACCCACAGCCATCGCACCGAGGATCCAGACAGTGAGGTACTTATCGAGGAAGTCCATCGACCGCGGGTCACCACAACTCTCACAGTCGCAGTTCGGCCCGTGGTCGTGGGCGTCGACGTTACCCATCGGCGACCTCCGGTTTTCGAGCGGTAATGGTCGCGGAGACGAGGAACTCGCTCACGTCGTAGTCGTCATCCCAGTCGCGGATGAACTCGTCACTCTCGTCTTTCGGCGAGATGTTCACCGCCTCGAAGCCCGTGTCGGTGAGTATCGTCTCGAGTCGATCGATGGTCGAAGCGCCAGCGACACAGGATGCCACGGAGTCCGGGTCAGCCCGAACGTCGTGTGGCACCGCTGCAGTCAGTACGACGTCGGAAATCGCGAGTCGCCCCCCCGGACGGAGAACGCGAAACGCCTCGTCGAACACCTGGGGCTTGTCCGGCGAGAGGTTCACGACGCAGTTCGAGATGATAACGTCGATACGCTCGTCTGAGACCGGGAGATGTTCGATCTCACCGAGACGGAACTCGACATTTTCGGCGTCGTTTTGACTGGCGTTCACACGGGCTTTCTCGACCATCTCGGGTGTCATATCGACGCCGATTACACGGCCCGCTTCACCGACTTCCTGGGCCGCGAGGAAACAGTCGAAACCCGCACCCGATCCGAGATCAAGTACCGATTCGCCGGTGGTCAGTGACGCAATCGCCTGGGGATTCCCACACCCTAACCCCAAGTTTGCGTTCCCGTCGACACTCTCCAACTCGCTCTCGGAGTAACCGAGTTGGCGGGCCGTCTCATCAGTGGGAGCCGCCGTTTCTGCGGGACTGCAACAGGAATCGTCGCTCGAACAGCAGCCACCGGCCTCTTCAGCCTTCTCCGCGGCGATGGTTGCGTACCGCTCCCGGACGACCTTCCGTTGGGTCTGTGCGTCGAGACCGGACTCCGTCGGGGAGTCGTTCGTTTCAGGCACTCGTGGCTACCCCCTGTTCGATCTCGTCGAAAAGCGAACTCACACGGTCGCGGATCTCGTCACGGATTTCTCGAACCCGGTTGAGGTCTTTCCCGTCGGGATCGGCCAGTGCCCAGTCACGGACGTCGACGTCGGCGTCGTCAGCATCGAGTTCGAGTGTCGAACAGCCCATCGTGGCGACGTAGTCACACGACTCGAGTTCGTCCGTCGAAATCTTCCGTGGCGTCCGCTCCGAGAGATCGAAGCCTTCCTCGCGCATCACCTCGACGACGACATCGTGAACGTGTTCAGCAGGATGGGTTCCACCGGTGAGAATCTCGACTACGTCGTCGAGATCTCGACGCTCCCGCTCGCGTTCGGCGAACGCAGTCGACATCTGCGACCGCCCGGCGTTCTGGACACACATGAACGCTACGCGGACCTGTGTGTCGGTCATCGGTCGGCCTCTCGCGTCTCGTCGAGGGCTGTCAGAAGCGCCTCGGCCCGATCGGTCGTCTCGTAGTACCGCCACGTCCCGTCTTTTCGCCGCGTGACGAGCCCGGCGTCGTAGAGATCCGAAAGAGCGTGACTGATCGCGCTGTCACTGACGTCGACGATCGGATTGATCTCGCAGACACACAGCTCCCGATCCGCGGCCGTCAGCAACCGGACGATGTTGTATCGCGTATCGTTCCCCAACGTCTTGAGTGCGGTCAGGTCAGCGTCGGGATTGGTCGGTGTCTCCGATTGGTACGAGCGCAGCGAATCGAGCCGTTCCTCGATATCGGCTTCACAGCAGCCACCGCTTTCCTCGGTGATGAGGCGTTCGAGTCGTTCCGTTTGCGAGCTCATAGATGACTGGTTGAACAGTCTCTCATATAATGGTGTCGAGATGGGGATTGTGCTGGCAGCCACACGTTCGGCGGCGCAGCCCAACGGATTGACTGAGATACAGCGGGCTTACGGAGAGACGATTATGTCGATGCCAGATTACGAGCAGGAGTACGGTACATCCCAGTGTGAGCGATTCCCCGATATCGATAAACCGTGTCTCGTTCGAAATACCTTCACCATTGACCGGACAGCGACGTCTGCGGCCAGTAGCGGCAAAAAGGAGTGTCGACTCGGGTCACCCGCTCCCGAGTTCGCCGCCGGGCATCTCCCCGCCGCTGGTCGTCGACCCCTCGCGGCCGAAGTACCCGACGAGTGCCAGCATGATACCGGTCGACAGGAGGTGGATGCCGACGAGGAGGCCGAGAGCCCACTCCGCCGTGGACGGGAACCCGGCCCAGAGCAACCCGGCCAGGAGCAGGGAGATGACGCCGCTCACGACGACCCAGCCCCACCGGGGGTCAGAGCGCGTCAGCAGCCCGCCGACGACTTCGACGAGCCCCATGATGGCGAGGTAGAAGATGAGCAGGAGTGTCAGCGTCGCCAGCCCGATAACGGGGTTCGCGAGCAGCGAGATGCCCGCGAACGCGTAGATGATTGCGAGCGCAATCTGCCAGAGCGAGCCTGTCCAGCCCGACGCGCTGAACGCGTGTGCGACGTGTGCGAGCCCGCCGAGGACGAGCAACGCCCCGAGCAGGAGCGACAGTCCGATACCCGTGACGAACGGTGCGAGGATGGCGAGGACGCCGAGAACCGCGATGAGGGCTCCGACGAACAGGAGGCCCCGCTGGCCCTGCGCGCCCTCGTCCGAGACGGTCGGCGACATCGATGGTGTGTCTGTACTCATTGTGTCTCGTATAGGTGTTGGACAGACAGAAGGATAACCGTAGTCCAACAGTGCAGCGATATATATCACCGACAGTGGCCCCGTAGTAACGCCTGGTCGTCTCTCCGGGACCGGTTGAATCCCCGTACCAGTGTGACTCGACGGCTACTCGCAGCAATCGGGGACGAACCGTGCAACACGTAGCGCTCAGCATCGGCCTCAGACGACCCGTCGAGAGCGTAGCAGCGACGGCGCAGGCAGTCCGTCGTCGTGGCGGGCGCCGGGGGCGCACGATGGCTGTCCACACCCGGGTTGGGTCGGCTTACTGGGACTGACTGCCGCGTCCACGGCGAACAAGACGACCTTTCTTCGACTTTGCCAGCGCATTACTATCCCCACAAAGGGAGACCGGTGAAGTATGAGTTCACTCGTAGTGCTCGCGTTCGACGACATGGACGGCGCCGAGAAGATGCGGGAGAAGATGTACGACTTCCAACGGCGCGAACTGATAACGCTCGAAGACGCTGCGGTGGTCGTCCGCAACGAGAAGGGGAAGGCGAAGGTCAAGCAGGCACACAGCCTCGTCGGGGCGGGAGCCCTCGGGGGCGCGTTCTGGGGAATGTTGATAGGGTTGCTCTTTTTCGCCCCGTGGCTCGGCCTGATTGCGGGCGCAGCGGCCGGCGCAGTCAGCGGGAAACTCGGTGACATCGGCATCGACGACTCGTTCATCAAGAACGTGAGCGAGGCAATCGAGCCCGGCAACTCCGCGCTGTTCCTCCTGACGCGGGACGCGAAGCTGGATCGCATCGTCGAGGAGACCTCGGACATGTCGTTCGAGATTATCGAGACGAACCTCTCGCCCGACGAGGAGACGCGGCTCCGGGAAGCGTTCGCCGCCGAAGAGGTCGCCGGGTAGACACCGGGACCGTCGGGTCGGGACCACACCGCCCCGGACCGACGACGGCACGCCCGACCCCGGGCGCAGAATCGACACTCGATTACCCCGAACCGTCGCTCGACTACCGCCGCCCCTGACCCAGAGATGCGACTCGTTCAAGTGCTGATTCCGGAGGGTAACCGCTCGTCAGTCCTCGACGCGCTCGACGAGGAGGGCATCGACTACGCCGTCTTCGAGGAGGTGGGGCGGGGGGACTTCGAGGCGATGGTCCAGTTCCCCGTCCCGCCCAGCGGCGTCGAACCGGTGATGGAGGACCTGGTCGAGGCGGGCATCAGGGAGCACGCCTACACCATCGTCCTCCCGACGGAGACGGTGGTCTCGGAGCGGCTGTCCGCGCTCGTCGAGCGGTTCCCCGGCCTCCGCATCTCCCGCGAGGAACTGTACGCGCGGGCACAGGACCTCGCACCGGCGAACTCGACGTTCTTCGCGTTTCTCATCCTGAGTACCGTCATCGCGACGACGGGGCTGTTGCTCGACTCCGCGGCGACCATCATCGGCGCGATGGTCGTCGCCCCGCTGATGGGGCCGGCCATCTCGGCGAGCGTCGGCGCTATCCTCGACGACCCGAAGATGGCCTCGCGGGGCGTCACGCTCCAGGTGACCGGCCTCCTCGCGGCAATCCTCACGGCCGCAGTCATGGGCTGGCTGCTCAAGCAGACGGTCCTCATCCCGCCGGGCCTCGACATCCGGACCATCCCCCAGGTCGCGGAGCGGACGAGCCCGAACTTCCTGTCGCTCTTTCTCGCCCTCGGGTCGGGCATCGCCGGGTCGCTCAGCATCATGCGCGGCTCCGGGTCGACGCTCGTCGGCGTGGCAATCGCCGTCGCGCTGGTCCCGCCGGCCGCGACCTCGGGACTCGGCATCGCGTTTGGGTTGCCGGGCGTCGCCATCGCGGGTGCCGTGCTCGTCGTCGTGAACCTGCTCGCCATCAACGTCTCCGCGCTCGTCCTCTTTTTCCTGGCGGGGTTCAAGCCGCTGGAGGCCGGCAGGTTCGAGGGCGTTCGCGCCTCCGTCTTCTCGCGCATCGTCGTCATCGGCATCGCCATCGCGGTGCTGTCCATCGTCCTCGGCGCGGTCACCTGGACGACGTTCCAGACCCAGGACTTCGAGCAGCGCACGCAGAACGAACTCCAGCAGCGCTTCGACGAGGCGGACATCGAGGGCGTCGACCTCGTCTCGGTGACGGTCGACTACACGCCGGTCGACCTGGTCCTCGGCAACGAACCGCGGGTCAGCGTGCTCGTCGGGATCCCCAGAGACCTCGAAGCGCCACCCGACCTCGCCCAGCGCTGGGACGACGACCTGACGGCGGAGTTCGGCCGGGACGTCGTCGTCCGCGTCGGCTTCATCGAGGCACAGATTTCGGACGGGCGGACGCCGGCGGGACAGCCACGGCCAGAGGGCCGGCTCGCGACGGGAGTCTGACGGCACGCGTTCTGCTTCGTGTCGCACGTCCCGTCTCGATTACCTGTTCGAGGGCTCGGGGTCGGATTCCCGCCGGTGGGGCGGGGCGACGACGGTCTCGGCCGGTATCGTCCGCTCCCGCGTCGGCGTCCGGGTGGTGAGGCGCTGGAGGAGCGTCTCGTCGGCCGGGTTCGGCTTGTCGATGACGTCGTACTCGACGCGGACGCCCCCGTCCGCCGTGGCGGTGAGCCGGAAGTAGTTGAGCCGATAGGACGAGTAGTAGACCGGCGGGAGCAGGCCGAAGAACGGGTCGACCCGGTGCAGGCGTTTCAACCACGTCCCCGTGTTGAGGACGAGTCGGCCCTCCACCTCGTGCAGCGAGGGGCGGTGCGTGTGGCCGTAGACGTACACGGCGACCCGGGGGTCGGCCGCGAAGACCGCCCGCGCCCTGTCGTGGTACTTCTCGACGGGTTCCTCGCGGTCGCTCGGCCGGACGAGGCCGAATCGCCGGAGCGTCTTCCGGACGTCTCTGAAGAACACGGACAGCGGGACGGCGATGACGAGCAACAGCGCGATGACGACCAGGTTGGCCGTGAGGACGATGTTTACCAGGTCCCCGACGGGCCCGAAGAGCCGGAGGACGCGCTCGATGGCGTTCATGGGAAGCGACCAGAGACCCGCCCTGTCGAGGCCGAATATGACGACGTAGAGCAGGCCGACGTTGAACAACAGGAGGAAGGGGACGACGGCGTAGCGGAGCCAGGCGCTCATCTCCCGGTAGAAGTAGTTCGACATCATCCAGTCCGGAATCTGCGTCATCGGCGTGACCGCCTGGATGTCCTTGAGCCAGTTGTACTTCCCCCGGCCCGACAGGCGTCCCGCACGGCTCGTTATCTGCCGGTTGACGAAGTAGCCCGGCGGGTTCGCGTAGGCGTTCCCGAAGTCCGGAATCCGGTTGCCCGGGTCCTCCTGCATCCCATGTTCGACGTGGACGACGGACGACCCGACCTCCCGCGTGAGAGAGACTTCCTGTTCCAGCGTGACGTTGTACGCCGCGAGTCTGTCGACGTACTCGTCGTAGGCGGCGAGTTCGTAGTCGTGATTGCCGGGGATGAGCGTAATCGGTATCCGCTCGCCGGTCGCCCGGAACTGTTCGAACAGTTCGGGGTACTGCTCGACCAGCGTGTCGAACTTCGCCAGCCCGTCGACCTGCGTTAACTCCCACAGGCCGAAGGCGTCGCCGTTGATGACGAGTTCGGCGTCCTCGCTGGTCGTTTCGAGGTCGCGGAGAAAGGACAGCAGTTCGTCGAGGAAGTCAACCTGCTGGAGTTGCTCGTCGCCGCCGATGTGGAGGTCGCTGATGAAGTAGTACACGTCAGCCATCGGTGTCTCCGTGGCTGTCGGGACGGGAGAGCCGCTGGCTGGCCCCGCCGGGGACGAGCACCGACGTGACAGCCGCGGTTCGCACCGGTCGCTCGGGTCGTAACTTCGCCATGAGCCTGACATCGGCACTACCGGGACGGTCCGCTTAGTTATGCGCGCGGTACCGGCTCTCGCGGACGCGATGTCGGGGTTCGCGGAGCGCTCGTCGCGACACCGTGACCCGGAGAGTGTGAGGCGGCACCGGCATGGACCACCTAACGAGTCCATTACAATTACTGAGCGATACGACGGGAGAACTGATGCTAGAGACCGCTCAGTCACAGGCGACAGTCCACGCACAAGAGACGGCCAGGGAAGCGAAGACGGAGGTCGGCCGACGGGCGTTCGAGCTGCTGGAGGAGTACTTCCCGGAGCAGGCCCAGGAGCGACGGCAGCAGGACCGGGCGGCACCGTTCGTCGTCGGGTTCGCCGTCGGCTTCACGCTGGGAGTGCTCGTGAGCCGATAGTCACCCCGGAGCGGGCGAGTCGGCGTCGGACCCGGGCACGGTGACGCGGCCCGGGACTGCGATACGGTCGGTAAGGCTCCCGAACGCCAGGTAAGTGGCAAAGACCGCCAGCCCTCGGCTCGGTAACCTCGACCCACCGGTCGGTAAGCGGACCGAATCCGGGGATACCCAGGGAATTACAAAGTCCGATTCGGGGGATAGAGCGGCTGTCGGGAGAACTCCCGCCCCCCAGGCCCCGCGCGACTCGACGCCGTGGAGGCGGACCTGGCGAGGGCGTCCCGCGTCTGGCGGGACACGACGCACCACAGCAATGCCACAACAAGAATTTCACGGCCACATCGGCCGTACGTACGACGAATCGGAACCCTGGTGGCCCGAACAGACCCGGGCCCCGGAAGACGCCCCGAACGTCCTGCTAATCACCCTCGACGACGTCGGCTTCGGGCAACTGGGCTGTTACGGCGGGCTCATCGATACCCCGAACATCGACCGTCTCGCCGAGAACGGCCTCCGCTACAACAACTTCCACACGACCGCGCTCTGTTCGCCCACCCGCTCGTGTCTCATGACCGGCCGCAACCACCACTCGAACGGGCTGGCAGCCATCACCGAGGTCTCCACGGGCTTCCCCGGCTACAACGGTCACATCCCCCACGAGAACGGGATGGTCTCGGAGGCGCTCGTCGAGGAGGGCTTTAGCACCTACGCACTCGGCAAGTGGCACCTCACGCCCGCCGAGTCCACCAGCGCCGCCGGCCCCTACGACCAGTGGCCGCTCAACCGCGGCTTCGAGCGGTTCTACGGGTTCCTCGGCGGCGACACCGACCAGTACACGCCGGCGCTGATCCACGACAACCACCAGACCGAGCCGCCCGCCACGCCGGAGGAGGGCTACCACCTCACCGAGGACCTCGCCGACCGCGCCATCGAGTTCATCGGCGACGCCAAACAGGTCGACCCCGACAAGCCCTTCTTCACCTACTTCTGTCCTGGTGCCTGTCACGCCCCCCACCAGGTCCCACAGGAGTGGATCGAGAAGTACGAGGGCGAGTTCGACATGGGCTGGGACGCCGCCCGCGAGCAGATCCTCGAACAGCAAAAGGAGATGGGCGTCGTCCCCGAGGACACCGAACTGTCCCCGCAGAACGAAGACGTCGACCGCTGGGATTCGCTCTCCGAGGACGAACAGCGCCTCTGCAGCCGGATGATGGAGGTGTTCGCGGGGTTCCTCGAACACACCGACGCGCAAATTGGGAAGGTGCTGGACTACCTCGAAGAGATCGGTGAACTCGACGACACCCTCGTGATGCTGGTCTCGGACAACGGCGCCAGCGCCGAGGGCGGCCCGACCGGCTCCGTGGACGAGAACCGCTTTTTCAACAACGTTCCCGAAAGCCTCGAGGAGAATCTCGAAGCGATAGACGACCTCGGCGGCCCGGAGTACTTCAACCACTACCCCTGGGGCTGGACGTGGGCCGGCAACACTCCCTTCCGCCGGTGGAAGCGAGAGACCTACCGCGGCGGCGCGAGCGACCCGCTGGTCGTCTCCTGGCCCAACGGCATCGAGGCCGAGGGCGAAGTGCGCGAGCAGTTCGTCCACGCCATCGACCTCGCCCCCACCATCTACGAGGCGGTCGGCATCGACCCGCCGGACGAGGTGAAGGGGTACTCCCAGTCGCCCATCGAGGGGACCAGCTTCGCCTATAGCTTCGACGAACCGGACGCGCCCGAGCAGCACACCACCCAGTACTTCGAGATGCTCGGTACCCGGGCCATCTACCACGACGGCTGGCGGGCCGTCCACCCGTGGCCGTTCGGCGAGCCGATGACCGCCGAGGACCTCTCGGCGACCAGCCTCGAAGACTCGGGGTGGGAGCTGTACCACGTCGAGGAGGACTTCGCGGAGGCGAACGACGTCGCGAGCGAGCACCCCGAGAAGGTGCTCGAACTCGCCCAACTGTGGTGGACCGAGGCCGGCAAGCACGACGTCCTGCCCCTCGACGGCCGCAGCGTCCAGCGCTTCGCCGAAGCACGGCCAGAACCCGGCAAGCCACGCGACACGTACGTCTACCACCCCGGTGGTCAGTACATCCCCGAGAATGCAGCCGTCAAGGTGTTCAACCGCGATCACAGCATCACCGCCGATCTGACGGTGCCGGTCGGCGGCGCGGAAGGCGCGCTGCTCGCGCACGGGAGCCGGTCCGGCGGCTACTCGCTGTACGTGATGGACAACCGCCTCGTGTACGTCCACAACTACGTCGGCGTCGACGAGTACGAGGTGGTCGCCGACGAGCCGCTTCCGGAGGGCGACGTCTCGGTTCGGATGGAGTTCGAGGTGACCGGCGAACCGGACTTCGCGACCGGCAAGGGCGTCCCCGGGACCGTGCGCCTGTTCTACGGCGACCAGCAGGTCGGCGAAGGCGAGGTGCCCGTCACGACCCCCATCACGACCGGCCTCACCGCCGGCTTGAGCTGTGGGAAGGACAGTGTGAACGCCGTCACCGACGCGTACCGCGAGCAGACACCGTTCCCGTTCACCGGCAGCATCGCCCGCGTGACCGTCGACGTCAGCGGCGAACCGTTCGTCCACGAGGAGGCCGAACTGGACCGCATCATGGCGCGGGAGTGAGCCCGGATGACCACGACCACGACCACGACACCCGCGTCGCCGCGGCGGGCGAGGTGAGCAGATGAGCCCGAGACGGCGGCGAGAACGCAGGCGCGCCCGGCAGCAGGGAGCCGAGATTCCCGCCGCGCCGACGCGGTACCGGATGCGCGAGAAACTGCTCGCCATCGGCGAAGACTTCGTCATCGAGACGGCCGGGGGCCAGCCGGCGTTCAAAGTCGACGGGAAGGCGCTCAGAGTCCGCAACACCATCCAGATTCGAGACCGGCAGGGAGGCCTGCGCTACCGCGTCCAGGAGCGCGTCCTCCGCCTCAAGGAGACGATGGTCATACAGGGAGCGGACGGCCGGACGGCGGCGACCATCAAGAAGGCGCTCGTGACGCCGCTCCGGGACCGCTTCGACGTCAAGGTCGCCGGCGGCCCGCCCCTGCACGTCCAGGGGAACATCCTCGACCACGAGTACACCATCACGCGGAACGGGAAGCCGGTCGCGACGGTCTCGAAGCGGTGGTTCCGCGTCCGTGACACCTACGGCGTCGAGGTGATGGCGGGGGAAGACGACGCGCTGGTCCTCGCCATCGCCGCCGCCATCGACACAATCCGACAATAAATGACACACCCACCACGGCGGACCACACGTCACGCCGCGAACGGGGAGCGGACGAGTGGCACTACCAGGGGGCCGACCCGATGACGCGTCAGAACACCGGACGGGCCGTGTTCGCCGTCGGGTTCGTGGTCCTGGCGATGGTGCCCTGGATGGTCGCCGCGGAGACGACGGTCCGGCCCACTGTCGAGGTGCCGGCGGGCGAGACCCTGAACGAGGACCTGACGGCGACAGCCGGGAGGGTGCTCGTCCGCGGGACCGTCGACGGCGACGTGACCGCGCTGTCGGCCGACGTCGTCGTCAGCGGCGAAGTGACGGGCGACGTGACCGCGTTCGCCGGGCGGGTCGACGTGAGCGGCCGCGTGGGTGGGAAAGTCAACGCAATCGCCGGCATAACCGACGTCGGCGGCGACGTCGACGACGGTCTCAGTTCCATCGGCGGCCGGCTCTCGGTGGCGGGACGGGTCGGGGGCGTCCTCGACGCCGTCGGCGTCTTCGTCGACGTCGAGGAGGACGGACGGGTCACCGGTCGGTTCCAGACCACGGCAGTCCGCACCCGCGTGAACGGAACGGTCCTCGGTGGCGGGCCGATACTCAATCGGTCCCTGACCGGCGGCCCGGGCACCGGGGACGACGGCGCGGGCGCGGCGCGCATGCTGGCAGCGTCGTCGGTCGGTGCGGGCCTCGTGCAGTTGCTCCCCGGGACAGTCGCACAGCCCTCGCCGCTGGTCAGCCTCGGCCCCGGGAACCTCCTGCGAGTGTCGTGGGTCGAGGCCTACCGGTTCCTGGCTAACCTGCTGCTGGGTGCGGTGCTCGTCGGCGCGTTCCCCCGCTTCTCGACCCGTGTGTCCGACCTCGTCGGTCGGGAACCCGCCCGCACCTGGGTGAGCGGGTTCGCCGTCACCCTCCTCACGCCACTGGTGCTGGTCGTGTTCGGGTTGAGCCTCTTCGGACTGCCGATCGCGTTCGCCGGCGGCGCACTGTTCGTGGTGCTGTCGTGGGTCGGCTCCGTCTACGGCCGGTTCGCCCTCGGGATGTTGACCCTCGCCGCCGTGCCTCGCGGGCTGTCGTACGTCGACGTCGACGTCTCGCCGGTCGAGAACCGCTGGGTCGGGCTCGTCGTCGGCGCGTTCATCGTGGAGATTCTGCTCCAGATTCCGGCAGTCGGTCCCGTCGTCGACGGCCTCGTGCTGGTCCTCGGGCTGGGAGCCGTCACCCGCCTGGCCTACCGGAGCTACCGTCGGACCGAGCGCTCATCCGACGAGTCCGGGCCGGAACCGGTGACCGCGACGAACGCCGAGGAGACACGCGAGGAGTGAGCGCGAGTCGGCGGCGCGCGCTCACCGTAAGCCGGAGTTATCGCCGGGCCACCGATGGCTCGCCGGCGGTTCTCCCTTCCTAACAAAGTGTCGGCGTCGCGTGGCGGCAGGCAGACGGTTCCCTACGCATGAGTCCTGCACCCAACACGACGCGCCCGTGCAGAGACGACACAGCGGCCGCCCCCGGTGAGACGAGTCACGCCGACGACGAGAGCCGCCAGATGGTCGACGCCGCCCCCTGTCCTCCCGCCCGGTCGGGGAGTGCCACCGAGGGGGGAGCGCGATGACGCGCTCGGAGGCGGACCACACCGCGCCGTCGGAGCCGCCGGCCGACGGGATGGTCTGGATTCCGGGCGGCACGTTCACGATGGGGTCCGAGGAGTTCTACCCGGAGGAGGCTCCGACGCGCGAGGTCAGCGTCGACGGCTTCTGGATGGACGAGACGCCCGTAACGAACGCCGACTTCGCCGAGTTCGTCGACGAGACGGACTACACGACCTTCGCCGAGCGGGACCCGGACCCCGACGACTATCCCGGTGCCGACCCGGACGACGTGGTCGCGGGGTCGGCCGTGTTCACCTCGCCCGACGGACCGGTGGACCGCGGGAACCCCTCCGAGTGGTGGGAGTACGTTCCCGGTGCGACCTGGCTGCAACCGCTCGGACCGGACAGTTCCCTGGACGGGAAACTGGACCATCCCGCGGTCCACGTCGCGTACGAGGACGCCCGCGCGTACGCCGAGTGGGCGGGCAAGGAACTGCCGACCGAGGCACAGTGGGAGCGCGCCGCCCGCGGGGGCCTGGAGGGCAAACGGTTCGTCTGGGGGGACGAACACGTCCCGGACGGGCAGTTGCTGGCCAACACCTGGCAGGGGGAGTTCCCGACGGAGAACAAACTCCTCGACGGCTACGAGCGTACCTCGCCGGTCGGCGCGTTCCCTGCCAACGGCTTCGGTCTCTTCGACGTGGCCGGCAACGTCTGGGAGTGGACGCGCGACTGGTTCAGCGCTGACCCGACGGCCGGCGAGACTGCGGCGTGCTGTACGCCGACGAACCCGGGCGGGGTCGATATGGAGCAAAGCGTCGACCCCCGCGACCCCTCGGATGTCCCGCGGAAAGTCCTGAAGGGCGGGTCACACCTCTGTGCGCCGAACTACTGTTTCCGCTACCGGCCGGCCGCGCGGTATCCCGAACCGATAGACACCACGACGAGTCACGTCGGCTTCCGCTGTATCGTGCCGCCGGAGTGAGCGCGACCGGCGGGGACGCGCGCGGACTGCATCGCCATCGGTCGACATACCGTCACCTACCTGGACGAGATATCGACGGCCAACCCCTGTGGCCGTGGCTCACTCGGGAACCGAAATCTCGATTTCGTGGTCCTCGCCCTCGATTGCGGGGTGGCCACAGAAGGGGCAGTATTCGTAGACGAACGCGCCCGGTTTGACGTTGTATCCCCCGGTGACTTCGCAGTCGATTCTCGTCGTCGCGTCCGCGTAATCGGCAGGTGGGACAGTCATAGTTGAGAGTGGTACCGTCCTACCGGCGGTGGTGAGATATAAATCCTGGCTTTCCTGACACTCCAGTAGAACGACTGTGTGCGTGCGAGCAGCAGACGTGTGATGCCGACGGGACTGTGTTCGGTCGCCTCTCAGGCCGCGACGCCGGTGCAGACGGTGTCTCCCGGGCCACGTGCGGGGTCGTCCGGACTGCTGGAGGCCCCGTCGAACCCGGGTAATGAGAGGTTATCCGGGCTCCGGCGCGCCGGCGAGCGGGGTGTGGCCGATATTCTCGGCATAACAAAATACCGCAGTGGCGACAGGGCGCACATCACGTGTCGGGGGACGAACTGCAGTGCTCTGGAACACCGGCATCGACGCCCCAGTGCTGACGCAAACGGTCGACAGCGAGTACACTGTCGCCGCCGCCGTGGTCGTGCTCGGATTCGTCGTCGTCCACCTCACCGCGGCCCGGTGGACGGTCAGCCGGGCCGAGCACCGGCGCACGCTCCTGTCCGCCGGCGCCGGCGCGTCAGTGGCGTACGTGTTCGTCCTCATCCTCCCGGAGATAAGCGAGACGGCCGCAGTCGTCGCGGAACTCGGACGCGGGCTCTTTCTCGCCGAACAGCTCGTGTTCCTCGTCGCGCTCGTGGGGTTCGTGAGTTTCTACGGCCTCGAAGTCGCCGTGAGTCACCGACGCGGTGCGGACGTCGAATCGTCCCGGTCGGTCTACCGGGCACACCTGTTCGTGTTCGTGGCCTACAGCGGACTCATCGGCTACCTGCTCTTTCACCAGGAACGAGCGGGGCTGGCGAACCTGTTGTTCTACGGGCTCGCGATGGCGCTGCACTTCGGTATCACCGATTACGGCTTCCACCGCCACTACGGCACCAGGTTCGACACGAACGGCCGGGTGATACTGGCGGCCGGGACCGTCGTCGGAGCGGTAATCGGGTTCGCGACCCGACTCGACACGTTCCGGGTGGCGATGCTGTTCGCCTTCCTCGCCGGGGCTATCGTGTTCAACGTGCTCAAAGAGGAACTCCCCGAGGTCACCGAGAGCCGGTTCACCGCGTTCGCCGCCGGCGCGCTGAGCTTCACCCTGGTACTCGTGTTCGCGTGAGCGAGCGTCCCCGGACTGGCCGAATCGAGGGTGGAACCGACAACGGCCGGGGAACTGCAGCCAGGTCGGCGACGGTGGTGTGGCCTACGTCGAGCCGTTCGCGCTGGTCGAGTCGTTCGTCGCCGTCGCGTTGGCTGCCGGGGTGGCTGTCGCGTTCACTGCCGGCATCGCTGTCGCGTTCATCGCCGGCATCACCGTATCGTTGACTGCTGGTGTCGCCGTGGCATTGGCTGCCGGCGTGGTCGCGTTGGCGTCCGGCGTCGTCGCGTTGGCGTCCAGGGTCGGCGTCGCGTTGAGAGACGGCGGTGCCGTCTCGTTGACAGACGCCGTGGCGTTCGGGAGGACGCGCACCTCGACGCGGTCGGAACTGTCGCCGTCGTCGGCTTCGAGGACGTAGGTCCCCGGTTCCACGCCGTCGGTGTCGAGTTGCACCGCCCAGACGCCGTTGAGTCCCCAGCGGTCGGTCGCGGCGAAGTCGAACGCCTCCGGGGTCGGCCCTTCCAGTGCCTCGACCGTGATGGTGTTGTCGTCGGGCTTGCGGTTCGTGAGCCCGCGAATCACCATCCGCTCGCCGACCGGGACGGGACTGGTGCCCGTCCGGTTCAGTTGCGAATCGGGGGCGACCGACAGGATAGTGGTCCGGCCGTCCGTGTACGTGAACGCGTCCAGAAGCGCCAGGTCGTCGCTCGCGGTGTCGTTGATGCTCTCCTCGTAGAACAGTTGCAACACCTGCGCGCGGGTCCGGACCACCGTCCGGTTCTGGAGTATCAGGCTGGCCCGCTGGCGGGTGTTCTCGTCGAGCGCCTCCAGGTCTGCCCGGGTGACGCCTGCGAGTTCCCCGTCGCCGACCACGCCGTCGCGGCCGGGCGAGAACACGGCCGCCGCGATGACCCCCTCGCTGAGTTCCGTCCCGTCCGGCGTCACGAGCGCGACGTCCTCCTCGAAGACGTCGTCGTCGTCGACGGTGACCAGTTCCGAGGCGATCCGTCCCCGGCGGTCGACGAGCACGGCCAGTACCTCGTCGACACCGGTCGCTCTGCCCTGGACGGTCACTTCGCCGTCCTCGCGCGCGACCTGCCCGGCGACGTCCTGGAAGACCGTCGGCGCGAACCGGACGCGTTCACCCGGGTCGACCTGGACCTGCTGGACCGGCACCGGCGACGGTCCCGCTCCGAGGGCCGCCTCGCCCGCGTGTTCGGTGGTGAGTGCCGCAGTCCCGGCCGCCGCCCCGGCCGCCAGGACCAGCAGCGTCACGACGATGCTTGCTGCGGTCGTCCGCGAAGGAAGTTTCGAGGTATCCATAGGTGCTCCGGGTCGAATCGGTCGTGGTGCCGCCGAGGTGCTCCGTCGGGCCGGCCCCAGGCCGGGAACTGCGCCCCGGACCGGCCACGGGGGTCGGGAGCCGTCGGTGTCGTTCTCGGGGGCGTGTGTCCCGGGTACACCGCTGTGCGGTTTTGTTATTCGCGCGCAATCGCCCCACTGGCCGGGCTTACCCGGCGAAGCGAGCGGGTGAGACGCGTGCCGGGCAGCGACAGCCGCGGTATCGGTCCGTTACCGAGCGGGGTCGTCGCCGGGAGTGTGAGCACTCGCAGGCGGACGGCGACGCCGCCTCCGGCCGAAGCACGACCTTACCGCCTCGAAGCGAGGCCAGCACGGCGACCCGCGAGTGGGCTGCGGGCATCGAGACTCGCCGGTCGCTGGCGGGGGCATGTGGGGCCCCGCCGCCGGCGGTGGTCTCACCCGGAACTGTCGCCGCGAGTGACGCGTTTCCCGAGCGTGTCGTAGAGTATCTTCGTCAGTCCGAGGATGACCGGGCCGAAGTAGAGCCCGACGAACCCGAGGACGACGAGCCCGCTGAACACCCCGAAGATGAAAAGCGGCGGGTCGAGTCCCACCTCGCTCGACCCCAGGAACGGGCGCAACACGTTGTCGACTGCCCCCACGACGAGCGCGCCGTAGAGAAACAGGAACACCCCGGAGGCCGTGTTCCCGATGAGGAGGAGGTAGATAGCTGCAGGTATCCAGACGACCGTCGTCCCGATGAGCGGGATGAGCGCCAGGAAGATGGAGAGGAACGTCCAGAACAGCACGTCGGTAAAGCCCGTGATGAGGAGTCCGAGGCCGACGAGGAGTCCGTCGACGACGGCGATGGCCGTGTTGCCGACCACGACGGCGAACAGCAGCCTGTCCGACCGGTCGAGCAGCGTCTCCGCGACGTCCGGCGAGAGCGGCGCGAGGTCCACGACCCACGCGACGAGGTCGGCACCGCTCTTGAGCAGATAGTACAACAGGAAAAGCAGTATCGTCAGCCGGATGAACGCCGACGAGACCCCGCCGAGGGCGTCGAAGACGGCCTGCAGGATGTCGGCGCCCTGTGCGTCCTGGAGGAAGTCCCGCAGCGACGTCTGGACGTCGAAGCCGGGCCCGAACGTCGATTCGAGCAACCCCTGGAAGTCGATGCCAGTCGTCACGCCGCTCTCGCGTATCGTCGCCAGAAGGTCGCGAAGCCCCGACACCACCACGTTGAACAGGAGCACGAACGGGATGACGAAGAGGACGAGCGTCGCGAAAATCAGGCCGATGGCACTCGGGCGCGCGCCGAGTCGCGGCTCCAGCCGCGTATAGAGCGGCCGCAGCAGGTACGCGAGGAGAATCGACGCCAGCACGACGGGGACGAACGGCCGCAACAGCAACAGCGTCAGGACTGTCGCGAGTGCGAGCAACAACAGTTCGAACGAACGTTCGGAATCCATGCTCTCTCACGGCGGCCGGGCCAGGGACCGGGCGACGGCCACCCGGGGACGAACGAACGCCGTCCGCGCCCTGTTGCGTCGTCGGAGGCAGCGACCGGGGGCCAGCTAACCAGGTGACTGCTCGCCGCGGACCGGCTTTGTAACAGACAGGTTATCCTCCGTGGCCGGGCTGGCACCCGTGGGTGCGTTTCGATTGAGCAACCGCTCCTGTGCTGCCGGCGAGCGACGGCACTGTGCCGCGGTTGGGGTCAGCTACGCTTCCGGCGCGTGCTCGCGGCGACGGCGGGTTATCGCGACGATGGCAACTATCCCGACCAGTGCCACGATGGCGGTCACGAGTAATCGTTTCATCGTAGCCGGTGTTTCGCCGGGCCGACCGATAAACAGAGCTAACCGTTGATTGGTGTTTCAGACCCCGTACCGAGAGAAACACCCTACTAGCCGCCGTGTGCGGGGCGGGGAGATAACGGAAGGTTGCGGCTACCCCGGCCCGGGACGGGTCAGCGGTCGCAATCCGCGCCGTGGCGCGGGCAGTCGTATTCGGCTCATAACAATACGACGGCGGTCCGTTGCGGGGGAAACCACGGTTCCGTCTCCGGCGGGACCGGGACAACCCATGGCACGGACGACGTTCGCCCCGGTGACCGACGACGCGCTCGCACTGTTCACGGACCTCTACGAACTGACGATGATGCAGGGGTACGTCGAGACCGGACATACCCCCGAGGCCACGTTCAGCCTGTTCTTCCGGGACCTGCCGACCGACCGGGGTTACGTCGTCGCCGCCGGCCTCGAACAGGCCGTCCACTACCTGGAGCACCTGACCTTCACCGACGCCGCGCTGGACTACCTCGCGACGCAGGGCTTCGGCGACGCCGTGCTGGACGCGCTGGCCGACTTCGACTTTTCGGGGGACGTGCGCGCGCTGCCCGAGGGGACCGTCGTCTTCCCGGACGAGCCGTTGCTGGAAGTCACCGCGCCCATCTTCGAGGCACAGCTGTTCGAGACGCTGCTCATCAACCAGGTGGGATTCCAGAGCCTCGTCGCGACGAAGGCCGCGCGGATGCGCGAGGCGGTCGACCGCCACGGCGACGACCAGACCATCGTCGACTTCGGCTCCCGGCGCGCTCACGGGACCGACGCGGGCCTGAAGGCCGCCCGCGCGGCCTACCTCGGGGGCGTCACCGGCACCTCGAACGTCGCCGCCGGGCGGGCCTTCGACATCCCCGTCTTCGGCACGATGGCCCACTCCTGGGTCCAGAGCTTCCCGACCGAACGGGCCGCCTTCGAGGCCTTCGTCGACGTCTACGGCGACGAGTCCGTCCTGCTGGTGGACACCTACGACACCGTCGGCGGCGCGGAGACGGCGGCGGCAGTTGCAGACGAAAGGGACGTCGATATCCGCGGCGTCCGCCTGGACTCGGGTGACCTCGTCGCGCTCTCGAAGGAGGTCAACGACATCGTCGACTGTGGCATCTTCGTCAGCTCCGGGCTGGACGAGTACGCTATCGCGGACTTCCTCACCGACGGCGGCGTCGCGACGGGGTTCGGTCCCGGCACCGCGCTGGTGACGAGCAAGGACGCGCCGACGCTGGACCCGGTCTACAAGCTCGTCGCCGTCGAGCGCGACGGGGAGCTGGCGCCGACGATGAAACTCTCGACGGGGAAGGTGACCTACCCCGGACAGAAGAGCGTCAACCGCGTGGAGCGCGACGGCCGGTTCGAGCGCGACGTGCTGGCGGCCCGCGACGAGTCCGCGCCCGGCGAGGACCAGCTCGTCGACGTCTTCGAGGACGGAGACCTCGTCTACGACCTGCCCGGGCTGGACGCGTCCCGCGAGCGGGCCCGCCGACAGCGCGAACGCCTCCCGGAGGGGACCCGGGCGCTGCGGGACCCGGACCCGTACCCGGTCGACGTCGGCGACGGGCTGGCGTCGGTGACCGAGTCGCTGCGGGCCGACCTCGCCGCCGAGTACACCCCCGAGTGACACCGCCCATTAAGCGCCGGGCGACCGTCGTTTCAGGTGGAGAACCACGTCCTGTCACGACCCACGACGCACCAGCGGGGGACCGTCTCCGTCGCCGTCGGGTGAGTCGGGACAGCCACACGACCAGCCGACGACACAGCGCACACCACAATCCATGACCGACCAGTCAGACAGTCTCGTCACGATTCAGACAGACGGCGTGGAACTGGAGGGGGAACTCCAGGTGCCGGCGGACGCCACCGGTCTCGTAATCTTCGCCCACGGCAGCGGCAGCAGCAGAAAGAGCCCGCGGAACACGTTCGTCGCGGACCAGTTGCGCGAGCGCGGCCTCGGGACGCTGCTTTTCGACCTGCTCACCGAAGCGGAGGACCGGCGCCGCGAGACCCGCTTCGACATCGACCTGCTGACTGACCGCCTGCTCGGGGCGACCGAGTGGGTCCGCGACAACCCGACGACCGCCGGGCTGACCCTCGGCTACTTCGGGTCGAGCACCGGCGCGGCCGCGGCGCTTCGTGCGGCCGCCGAGCGCGGTGACGACGTCGCCGCGGTCGTCTCGCGGGGCGGTCGCGTCGACCTCGCGGCCGAGCAGGCACCCGACGTGACCGCCGCGACGCGTTTGATCGTCGGGGGCGCGGACACGCAGGTGCTGGAGTTGAACCGGGAGGTGCTCGACGCGCTGACCTGCGAGACAGACATCGCTGTCGTCGAGGGCGCGGGCCACCTCTTCGAGGGGGAGGGCGAACTGGAGACGGTGGCCGACCTGGCGGGCGAGTGGTTCGCCGACCACCTGTCCTGACGGGCGCTACTCGTACTCGATGCTGTGGAGTTCGTAGCGGTAGGTCCGTCCCTCGGTCCGGACGACGACCGTGTGCCCGTTGTCGGTTTCGAGGCGGTGGAAGTGGTCGCCGAGCGTCCCGGGATTGAGTGACTTCGGCGGATTCTCGTTGGCGAACGACAGCGTCGCGTGGCCGTGCTTCGAGCCGTCGACCTGTCGGACGTCCACCGCGAGCAGTTCGCCGCGGTCGCGGACCACCACGTCGCCAGTGAGTTCCCACGTGTGTCCGTCGTAGCGCAGTTCCCGCCCGCGGAGGTCGTCCCAGTGGGTCTCGACCATGTGGGATAGTCCGCTCGGTCGTCCGTCGCCGTTTCGGGACTTCCCGGCCGCTGGGAAGTTACTCAGCCGCCGAGGGCCACCCGGAGGGCGTCGCCGTCGCGGTCGAACGCGGTGTCGAACGGCTCCGAGAGGCGGCGCATCCGCTGGCGGCTCCACTCGGCGACGTCGGCGCGCGCCTCGTGGACCGAGAAGTCGTATATCTCGGTCGGGTGCAGGCGGAGGTGAGAGAGGGCCCCGTCGTCGGTCACCGTCAGTTCGAACAGGAAGCTCCGGTCTTTGCGGAGGTCACCGACGGCGTAGTCGTCGACGAAGTCGCCCGTGTCGTAGCAGATGGGGCGGCCGTCGTACACCTCGACGCCCTGGAAGACGTGGGCGCTGTGGCCGTGAATCACGTCGACGCCCGCGTCGACGAGCCACCGGGCGAACGCACGAAAGCGCCGCGGCGGCGCTTCCACCATGTTCGGTCCCCAGTGCAGCGACGCGACGACGAGATCCGGGTCGCGAGCGCGGGCGCGGGCCAGCGCGTCGGTCACGGCCGCCCGCGTCCGTTCGTTCTCGCGGTCGATTTCGACGTAGGCGGTCCCCGGCGACCGGTCCCCGGCGGCGTACTCGGGGGTGTTGTCGGTCAGCGAGACGACGGCGACGGTACAGCCGTCGACGGCGAACACCGCCGGCTCGAAGGCGTCCTCGCGGGTCCGACCGGCACCGGTACGGGCGATGCCGCCCTCGTCGAGGTAGCCGAGCGTGTCCAGCAGGGCGGGTTCCTCGAAGTCGAGCACGTGGTTGTTCGCCAGCGCACAGCAGTCCACCCCCGCTCGCTGGAGTGCGGGGACCGCCCAGTCCGGGTCGGCCCGGAAGTGGAAGGCCCGCTCCGTCCGCGTCCAGGGCTCCCCTCGCGTCGACAGACAGCACTCCAGGTTGACGAGCAGCCCGTCGAGCGCGGTGAGGCGGTCGAGCACGTCCCCCCAGACGGCCCCGACGGGACGGCGCTGCTGGCGCTCGTCGACCAGCCGGCCGAGCATCACGTCGCCGGTCAGTCCGAGTCTGGCCATCCGTTGGAACTGCGGGAGCCACGGACAAAACGGTTGTCGCGCCAACAGGTCAGGCCAGCGCCTCCACCTCGACGCGGCCCGTCTCGGGCGTGGCGTCGACGAGGACGACGGCCTGGCCCTCGATGACCGGTTCGCCGTCGGCACCGAAGACGTCCGTCGTCAGCGTGTACTTGTTGGAGTCGAGTTCGCCGACCACCTCGCAGACGGCGCGGGCGCGCTCGCCGACCTCGACCGGCGCGAGAAAGGAGAGGTCCTGCGAGACGTAGATGGAGACGCCGGGCAGGCGGGCGAGGGCGGCGCTGATGAGGCCGCCGACGAGCGTGCCGTGGACGATGCGCCGACCGAAGCGCGTCTCCGCGGCGTACTCGTCGTCGAGGTGGAGGCGGTTCGTGTCGCCGCTGGCGGCGGCGAAGGTGCGCACGTCCTCCTCGGAGAGGGTCTTCTCGAAGGTGACGCGGTCCCCGACCGTCACCGCCTCCTCGCCGCTGGTGACACACTCGACGTCCCAGTCCTCGTTCTCGTAGGCCGTCTCCTGGCGGACGCGATACCGGGTGTCGCCATCCGACGGCTCTATCTCGCTGCGGTGGAGAATCTGCGGAACGACGCGTGCCACGTCGTCCGTCGAGAGGATACCCACGACTGTAGCGTCGTCGACGGCGACGAGCCGTGCGATGTCGTTCTCGCGCATCCGCTCGACGGCCTCGCCGACCGTCGCGTCCGGCGCGACGGTCACCACCGGCGCGCTCATGAACTCCTCGACCGGGCGGGTCCCGGGGTCCGTGGCGCTGCCCAGCAGGCGCACGAGGTCGGCGTTGGTCACGATACCCACCGGCTCGCCGTCGTCGACGACGACCAGCGAGCCGATGTCCTCCTCGTCACAGCGGGCCGCGGCGGTCGCCGCGGTCTGCTCCGGTGTGATGGTGTAGACGGGGCGTTGCATCACGTCGGCCACGCGAATCGGGAAGGGCATCACTCCGTACTGTCGTGACACTGCGTCAAGATGATTGTCCCGCAGTGTGCCGGCCGACGCCGCTGTTCCAGCGGGATACCTGCCGGATGCCCACGGAAACGCGTCGAGCACCGGCAGTACACGTCCGCGTAGTCGGGTCATACTTTATCGGGTTCTCGGACATACGGTAACGTATGTCAGTGGACGAGTTGCACGAGTACGGACTGGAGCGGATGAGCGACGCGGAGATTCGTGGATTCCTGGCGGGTCAGGGGCTGGGCGTGCTCGCGCTGCCCACGGAGGGGGCACCGTACGTGCTGCCGCTGTCGTACGATTACGACGGGGAGTCGCGGCTGTATTTCACCTATCTGCTGGGGTCGGAGAGCCGGAAGGCGACGCTGAGCGAGCAGACGGATGAGGCGAGCTTTCTCGTGTTCAGCGCGGACTCGATGTTCAACTGGGAGAGCGTCATGCTCACGGGGACGCTCCGGAAGCCGCGGCCCGAGGAGCCGACGGAGCCGGCCGAGGGCGTGAGTCGTGCCTGGCGGCCGGACGTGTTCCAGCGGGCCGACCTCTCGGCCGGCGTCGAGGTGTACATCTTCGAGATAACCGAGCAAAACGGCATCAGACACACCGGCCTGCCGCCGGCGTTCCAGCCGGACGCCCACGCCGACCGCGAGCAGTAGTCACTCCTCCGGGAGCCGCCGCTCCATCGCGGCGACGTATTCCGTGGCGACGTCCGCCTCGATGTCGCCGTCCTCGGGGTCGAGCAGCGAGCGCACGCGGCCACAGCCGTGGAGGAGGGCGTCGCGGCGCTCGCCGCCCGGGAGCTTGTTCGACGCGACGGTCTCCGCGGAGGATACCGTCTCCCGGGCCGTCTCCCTGTCGCCCTCCGCGAGCGCCGTGCGCGTCTCCGCGAGCAACTGCGTGAGGACCGCGAGCACGTCGGCAGGTGGGTCGTCGGCCACACTTGCTGTGCGTTCCCAACGGGCAAGAAACCGGGGGTCGTCACTCCCAGCGGGAGTCCTCGCGGTCGGTCTCGCGGCCGTGCTCCCCTGTGTCCCGCCGCGCGACGCGTTCGGCCTCCCGGCGGTCCATCGGTTCGCGCTCGTTCTCGCTCCAGACCAGCACCGCCAGCAGGAGGCCGAGCACGACGCTGACCAGCACAGCGAGGACGAAGACGCCGGCGGCGCTCATCAGCCGAGGAACACGTCGACGATGTCGCTGCCGCGCGAGCCGGTGTCGCGGTACAGCTCCGAGTACCCGCAGTTCAGGCAGGAGACGACCTGAAACTCGTTGGTCTGGATGTCGAACATCTTGCTCAGGCCGCCGCCGGTTGCCGCGATGGTGCCGACGTCGGTCTCCGTGTGGCCACACTTCGGACAGCCGGAGTCGGAGTGGTCGGGGACCATGCGATAAAGTTCGGCTATTTGTCACATAAACGTGTCGGCCCAGGGGGGAGAGTAGCGAGGCGAACAACGGTAGTATATAACCGATGATACCATAGTATAGACAAGAAAATCGATGAGCCCTCAGCCGCCCTGCTCTACGGTGGTCGAGCGATGACACAGCGCAGTACCGGCAACGCCGACCTCGCGTGGTGCTACGACGCCGTCACGGACGTCTCCCGCACCTTCGCCATCACCATCGCCGAACTCGACGAGCCGATGGCGCGCGACATCTGCGTCGGCTACCTCGTCTGCCGCGTCGCCGACACCATCGAGGACGACCCACACATCCCGCCGTCGGAGAAGGCCCGCCTGCTCCGGATCTACGACGACGTGCTCGACCCGACGAGCGACGCCGACGCCGGGCAGTTCGAGTCGGCGGTGAGCGAGTGGGTCCCGTCCGACCCCGGCGCCGACTGGCGGGTCGTCGCCAGCGCTCCCCGCGTCCTGGGGACGTTCCGCGCGCTCGACGCCGACACCCGCGACCGCATCCGGCCGCCGGTCCGCGAACTCGTCTCGGGCATGGCGGAGTTCGTCGAGCGCTACGCCGACGAGGGCGGCCTGCGCATCGAGACCGTCGACGAACTGGAGGAGTACTGCTGGTACGCCGCCGGCACGGTCGGCGATCTCGTCACCAACCTCGTCGCACAGGAGGCCAGCACGGCGGTCACGGACCGGCTGGAGGAACACGCCCGCGACTTCGGCCTCCTGCTCCAGCTCGTCAACGTCGCCAAGGACGTCGGCACCGATTACGCCGAGGAGAACAACGTCTACCTGCCGGAGGCGTGGCTGGACGACG
This sequence comes from Salinibaculum sp. SYNS191, assembly GCF_037338445.1. Lineage (NCBI taxonomy): Archaea > Methanobacteriati > Methanobacteriota > Halobacteria > Halobacteriales > Haloarculaceae > Salinibaculum > Salinibaculum marinum. The sequence goes on along the minus strand of NZ_CP147838.1, from coordinate 2,569,908 downwards.
CCGGCGTCAGCCCGTCGGACATCGACGACCCCGCCGCCGTCGACCGGCTGGCGTCGGTCGTCGAGCGCGTCACCGCCCACGCCGAGGGCTACCTCGACGGGACGCAGGCGTGGCTCGAAGCCATGCCCGAACACCGCGGCAACACCCTGTCGGCCTGGGCGATTCCGTTCCTCCTGGCGGTCGGGACCATCCGCGAACTGAAAGCGCGACCGGAGGACCCAATCCGCGAGGGCAACGTGAAGATCTCGCGGGCGGAGGTCCACGCCGTGATGGCCCAGTTCGGCCAGGGCGTGACGGCCGACGACCTCGACACCCTCCGGAACCGCATCGAGCAGCGACCGCTCCACGAGTGGTGACGGCCCCGGCCGGCAACGTTCTTGTACCATGCCAGTAAATGCCACAGTATGTCGGCCGTCCAGTTCCGGCAGGCGACGCCGGACGACGCCGCCGCCGTCCTCGCGGTAAAGCGGGCCGCCATCCGGGAAGTCGCCGGCTTTCACTACAGCGACGAGCAGATAGCCGCCTGGGCACCCGACCAGGACGGCCTCGCCGACTTCGAGCGGGCCATCGGCAGCGACAGGTTCACCGTCCTGCTCGCGGAGGCCGACGGCGAGACGGCGGGCTACGGCGTGCTCAACGCCGACGCGGGCCGCATCGAGGCCGCCTACGTCCACCCCGACCACGGCGGCGAGGGCATCGGCAGTTCGCTGGTGGGACAACTGGAGACCCGCGCCGAGATGCGCGACGTCGACCGTCTCGACGTCGTCGCCGCCCTGAACGCGACGGGGTTCTACGAGTCGCTGGGGTACTGGCACCTCGACACCGAGGTCCGCACCATCGACGGCGTCGACGTCGAGTTCGCCATCATGGCGCGCCACCTCGACGGGGCCTGACCGCGGCGACTTTTTTGTAGCCACCCGCGCGAGCCCGACCGCGGCGACTCCAGGTTTTTGTAGCCGCCCCCGCAACCCTGACCGCGGCGACTCCAGGTTTTTGTAGTCGCCAGCGCAAGCGATGCCATGGACAAGCAGGCGCTCCGCGAGCGGGTCTGGGACGACCTGGAGGCGTCCGGTGAGGCGCGGTTCCCGTTCCCACCCCACGGCCGCATCCCGAACTTCGCCGGCGCGGACGCGGCCGCCCAGCGACTCGCCGACGAGCCGGAGTTTCGCGCGGCCGACGCCATCAAGATAAACCCGGACTCGCCCCAGCGGCCGGTCCGCCGGCTGGCACTGGAAGCCGGGAAGACCCTCTACATGGCGGTGCCGCGGCTGGCCGAGGAGGAGTGTTTCGTGGAACTGGACCCCGACCGCATCGACGATATCGACAACGCGACGACCATCGGCGGGGCCGACGAGGAGGGCGTGCAGGTACCCCCCGACGACGTGGCTCCCATCGACCTCGTGGTCTCGGGAAGCGTCGCAGTCACCGAGGACGGCGACCGCATCGGCAAGGGCGAGGGCTACAGCGACCTGGAGTACGCGCTGTTGCTCGAACTCGGGCTGGTCGACGGCGAGACGCCGGTGGCGACGACGGTCCACGAGCGGCAGGTGGTCGAGGGGCCGGTCGAGACCGCCGCCCACGACGTCGGGATGGACCTCGTGGTGACGCCAGAGCGGGTCGTCCGCCCAGGGGAGGTCTACAAGCCGGCGGGCATCGACTGGGCCCTGCTCTCGGAGGAGCGCATCGCGGAGATACCGGTGTTAGAGCGGTTCCGGCTGTAGGTCTCGGAGTGCTTTGCAGAAGTATTCGTACGTTCTAACGTGGCAGATTCGTGACTGAATGAAATCGAGGTGACCGACTCAGAGCATGAATCTCGCATTGTGCTATTGAGGGTCTCCACAGGTCGGTTCGAGTCGTACCAACTCGGTGGAACTGATACGGACAAACACTCCGGTTACTGAGTCGCCCCCTTGGACGCAGAGACTCTCACCGAGTCTCTCGGGTCGTTCTCCTGCTCGAACCTCGGTGATTTGGGACGGCCACTCTGCGGTAAGCGGTTCTGCATCATCCACGACGACCGAAATCCGTGCTGGTTCTCCGTCGAACCACTCGGTATCTTCCTCTTGATCTCCCGCCTCAATCATGAATGACTGTCGAAATATCGTTTCGTCCGCTTCGTCGGTTACCTCCACGAGTGTCTCAATGTCTTCGTCAGTGTTATTGTCCAGTTCGACTTGACTAAGTGGCTCAGAGTCGCTCAGAGCCGTACAGCCAGCAACTCCGCTTATCCAGATCAGACTGAGGCCAGCAAGGTAGTCACGTCGGGAGGGCATGACACCCAGTTTGCCTGCTCGAATCAAATCAGTTTGGTTGACTGAGATACTCGCGCTATCTATACCATCTGTATCGACCGATGCTCTTTGGCCGCTATTCGAGCAGATCCTCGTGCAAGACTCGCGCTCTGTATCTTGCACGGCAAATACAACAACTATCTTATATTACTCTCGCAAACCTGTGGATTGCTCCAATACTCCCTATCAGTTCCCGCCGTCCGTCGGCAGGTCACCGGTGACCAGCGCGTTCAGCAGATCCGTCGCCACGGACTTGGAGAGCGGGTCGTTGGCGTTGCCGCAGTGAGGTGACTGGACGCAGGCCGGACAGCCGCGCTCGCACCCGCAGGAGGTGACCATCTCCAGTGTCGTCTCGGCGAGGTCGTCGATGGTCTCGTAGCCGCTGCGGGCCAGGCCGACGCCGCCGGGATAGCCGTCGTAGATGAAGATGGTCGAGCGGTCGGTGTGGGGGTGCATCGGCGTCGATAACCCGCCGATGTCCCGGCGGTCACAGAGGAACTGGAAGGGGAACATCGAGATCATGGCGTGCTCGGCGGCGTGGATGCCGCCGGCGAAGTCGCCCCGCTCGCGCAGCGCGCGGTCGAGGTCCGGCGGGAGCGTGTAGTACAGCGCCCGCGTGCGCAGCGTCGTCTCCGGCAGGTCCAAGGGGCGCTCGCCGAGAACTTCCCCGCTGTTGCTGTCGCGGCGCTCGAACCCGGTGATCTGCTTGCGCATCGTGACCTCCGCGAAGCGGACGGGCACCTCGGGGTAGGCGTCGACGGCTTTCTCCTCGAAGTCTTCCTCGACGGTGATGGTCTTGTCGTGGAGGACGCGCGTGTAGTAGTCGGCCCAGGTGCGGTCGAGTTCGGCCACGTCGTGGGTCAAATCGAGGTCGGTCACCTCGTAGGTGGTGCCCTGATGGTGGTAGATAGCGCCGGGGTGGGCGTCCCGGAGCGCGTCGTCGAACGGCAGCGTGCCGATGATGTCGCCGTCGCGGGTCCTGAGTTGGACCTCGCGGTCGGCGGCGGTCCGGAGGCTCATCTCGTGCTGGGGGCTGCCCGCGCCGCTGTAGAGCCAGCGCAGGCCCGCGTCGGTCGTCCGCCGGTCGAGGTCACCCCGCGATTCGAGGTCCGCGACGACGTCGGGGAAGGTGTCGCCGAAGTGGCGGTCGTCGTCGGGTCGGAGCCACGTCTCGCGGGCAGCGGCGCGGACGTGGTCGGGCATGAGCGCGTCGTTCTCGGGGTTGGTGACCGCCTGCTCGGGGTGGGTCTCGAACAGCCGGTCGGTGTTGCGCACGACGAACTGGTCCAGCTGGTCCTCGCCGGCGACCAGCGCGACGAGGCTGGGGTCGGTGCCACGGCCCGCGCGGCCGGCGCGCTGGAAGGTCTGCATCCGCGTGCCGGGGTAGCCGTCCAGGATGACCGCGTCGAGGCCGCCCACGTCGACGCCGAGTTCGAGCGCGCTGGTGGTCCAGACGCCGCGAAGGCTGCCGTCGTGGAGTTGCTGCTCGATGTCCTCGCGGCGGTCGTCGGTGAGTGCCGCCTGATAGGCCCCGACCTGTCCCGCGAGGTCGGCGTGCCCGCGCTGGCGGAGTTCGTCGGCGCTGTCGGTGGCGTACCGCTCGACGGTCTGGCGGGAGTCGGTGAACACGGCCGTCTGGAGCCCGCGGGTCACGAGGTCGACGAACAGCCGTTTCGCCTCGGTGTGGCTGGACTTCCGGCGGCCGCTGCCCCAGCCGTCGTCCTCGTACTCCGGGGGGTTCCAGCACAGCCAGTGGCGCGGCCCCGTCGCCGAGGTGTCGGTGTCCACGAGCGCGAAGGAGGACTCGGGGCGGCCGGTGACGCGGGCGGCGTGCTCGCGGGGGTTGCCGATGGTCGCCGACGCGCAGACGTACTGCGGGTGGGCGTCGAAGCGCTCGCAGACGCGGTTCAGCCGGCGCAAGACGAGCGCGACCTGGCTGCCGAAGACGCCGCGGTAGGCGTGGACCTCGTCGATGACGACCGTCTCCAGGCGCTCGACGAACCACTCCCACAGCCGGTGGGCGTGGGGCAGAATGCCGTAGTGCAGCATGTCCGGCGTCGTCAGAAGCACCGTCGGCTGGCGCTCGCGGACCGCCTCCTTCTCGGTCCGGGAGAGTTGCCCGGTGTAGCGGTCGACCGTGACGCGGGAGCCGAAGCCGAGGCCGTCGGCGAGGGCCGAGAGCGTCTCCGCCTGGTCGTTGATGAGCGCCACCTGCGGGCCGATATAGAGCGTCGTGCCGAAGTTCTCCATCGCACGCTCGAACGCCGGGACGGTGTACGCGAGGCTCTTGCCGCTCGCCGTCTCGGTGGCGACGACGACGTTCTCGCCGTTGCGGACCGCCTCGATAGCGTCGGCCTGGTGGGCGTAAAACCGGTCGATGCCGTCGCTGGCGAGAGCCCCTTCGAGGCGCTGGTCGACGTCCACGTCCCGGAACTGCGCGTCGCGGCCGTCGAAGACCCGGTAGTCGGTCACCTGCCCCTCGTAGTAGGGGCGACCGCGGAGCCAGTCGACAGTCTCGTCCACACGCCGGGTAGCGGTCCCCCGCACGTAGCGGTTGCGCTTGGGGCTGTCAGAAGTCGGAGCGCAACCGACCCGGACCCTCTAACGACCCGTTCGACCGTGAAACCGGCGGAGATACGCCGAATCGACCCCCTCCGCCGGGGACGGCATGGTGTCCATACCCTGCCGTCGCCGAGGCCGGCAGACCGGTAGTGTCATCGTGTCTCGTGGCATCGGTACGCATACCCAATACGGTCGCACGCCATTGACAGTGTGGCGACCGGCATCGCTGGCCGTCGAGAAACAGTATGAAACACACCATTCCAGCCACCGAAGCACTGTACAGCGACGGCCGGTTCATCGTTCACGAACGCGGTAACCCGGATGCCTGGCTCGCCTCGACCTCGCCGGTGGTGGTCGTCGACTGACCCGGACGCAATCATCCCTCACGACGTCAAACGGACCAGCCGATGACCGCCCCAGAAACGCCATAGTCGCGGCACCGCTCCGGCGGTGCCCGGAATCCGACGGGTCCGTCCCATCGGACCCTTTTCTCTCCCCGTCACGCAGACCGGCGGGTCAGACCGCGAGCACCTGCCGCTCGGTGTCCTGCAGGACGCGGTCGACGACGCTCCCCATCTTCTGGCTGTGCGTCTGGCCGCGGTAGCCCATGACGATGATGTCCGCGTCGATGTCGTCCGCGTACGCGATGATTTCGTCGTGCGGGACGCCGTGGCAGCAGTGTGAGGTGACCTCGACGCCGCGCTCCTCCCCGGTGTCGATGACGTCGGCGAGGAGGTCCATCGCGCGGTCCTCGGCCTCGTCGGTCACCAGTTCCATCGCGCTCAGCGCCGGTTCGCTGTAGTGACGGGTGTCGATGACGTGCATCGCGTGTACCTCCGCGCCGAACTGGTCGGCGAGGCCGAGCGCGGTCTGTTCGGCCCGAGCACTTCCCTCGCTGCCGTCCGTCGGAAACAGTATCGTCTCGTACATTGATGACACTCTATCTAGAGGTTGGTCGTGCGAGGATATAGGCCTACCCTTGGGGCAGGACAAGTGGACCGACAGCGGGAGAAACCCGTGTAGCGCCGGGAGAAAGCGTCGCGACCCCGCTCAGTCGTCCGCGAGCCCGTCGGCACACTCCCGCAGGAGGCCGTCGAGTATCTCGGGCGTCGTCGGGTGGTACGAGCGGTCGGGCACCTCGCGGACGTCCAGCCCCATCTCGACGACCACCTGCATCGTCTTCGCCATCACGTCGGCGTGGTAGTGTAACCCCTGATAGCCCAGCACCGTCCCGTCGCTGCGGTCGACGACCAGCCGTGCCAGTCCCTCGGGGGTGTCCTTGGTCTTGAACACGCCGTCGTCGCTCGCCTCGCGGGTGGCGACGACGACGTCGTAGTCCGCCTCGCGGGCGGACGCCTCGCTGTGGCCGACGCGGGCGAAGGGGTAGACGCCCAGCCCCGAGAACATGACGTGGTGGTGGACGTTCTCGTAGGGCGCCATCGACTCGCCGCGGGCGTCCGCGAGGATGTTCGCGGCCGTCTGGTGGCCCTGTTCCTTGGCGACGTGGAGAATCGGCTCCTTGCCGTTGGCGTCGCCGGCGACGAAGACGTGGTCGGCGTCGCGGGCCTGCATCGTATCGGCGACCCAGTCGGGACCGGGCTCTATCGCCGTGTTCTCCAGGCCGAGGCCGTCCAGCGTCGGTTTGCGGCCGGTGAAACAGAACAGCTGGTCGGCCTCGACGGTCGACCCGTCGTCCAGGTCGAGCGCGACGCCGCCGTCGGCCGTCTCAGCGATTCGCTCCTCGTAGACCTCCGTCCTGACGTCGATTCCCAGTTCCTCGCGGTAGATGTCCAGGGCGGCGTCGCCGAAGGCGGGGTCGGCCTCGTCCAGCGGTCGCGCGTCGTGCTCGATGACGGTGATGTCCATCCCGGCGGCCTCCGAGAGGTAGGGGACCATCTCCATGCCGATGTAGCCAAAGCCCATCACGACGCCGCTGTCGGGGAACTCGGTGGCGTCGAGCACGTCCGCGCTGGTCATCACGTCGACGTCGTCGATGCCCGGCAGGTCCGGGAGGTTCACCGTCGACCCCGTCGCGACGACGACGTAGTCCGGTTCGACCGTCTCGTCGCCGACGGCGAGGGTGTGGTCGTCCACGAACCGGGCGGTGTCCCGGAGCAGCGTCACGTCCTCGCGCTCGGCCCAGCCGTGGACCGCGCTGCGGCGGTGCTCGGCGAAGTTCGCGATGTGTTCGTCCTTCGTCTCGACGACAGCGTCGAGGTCGACCGGCGGTGCCTCCCCGACGCGGTGGTCGTGGCGCGCCTGGAAGCGGTGTGCGCCCGCCGACAGGACCTCCTTCGACGGCATGCACCCGCGGAGGATGCAGAGGCCGCCGCCGGGGTCACCGTCGTCGACGAGCGTGAGTTCGACGTCCGAGACCTCCACCAGTCTGTCGGCGACGGCGGTACCGGCGCTCCCGTACGCACCGACGATGGCGACGTGGATGCTCATACGGACCCCACGACCGGCCGAGAGTTGAATCTAGGTGAGGTCCGGGAAACCCCCACATCGGTTACTATCTGTAACCTGGTTACCGGTTGGTGTGCTAAGTCTTAACAATGACGAAGGGTTACCTAGTGGTGAAGTGAAACGCCGGCCCGTCCGGCACTCCCCAGCATGGAACAGGACGACACCACTGCGGACGACGAGGCACAGTACGCCGAACTCGAACTGAGCGACAGCACCGTCATCTACGACCGCGGCAACCACCAGGCGTGGCTGCAGTCCGACGGTGCCGTCGAGGCCAGGGCCATGGTGTAACGATGGGCGACGTACCCGGGACCGACCGATGAGCGAGACGGACGACCCCGAACGGCACCCCGTCGAGTGCGTCGGGGAGGACTGGTGCCCGGTGACGACGACGGCGATGCTCATCGGGAAGAAGTGGCACCCGGTCATCGTCCACCGGTTGCTGGACGAGGGACCGCTCGGGTTCAACGCCCTCCAGGAGGCCGTCGACGGCATCTCCAGCAAGGTTCTCTCGGACAGCCTCAGCGACCTCGAGGAGTCCGGGCTGATCGCCCGCGACATCGTCTCGGAGAAGCCGTTTCGCGTCGAGTACTCGCTGACGGCCCGTGGGACGGCGTTGCGCCCCGTCATCGAGGAGATGGCGGCGTGGGGCGAGACCTACCTCAAACCCCCGTCAGAGACCGGCCCCGACCCGCGGTAGTCAGGTCCCGCGGTCGATGTCGCGGTAGGTCGCGAGGAGGTCGTCGAAGTCCGCGAGTTCTTCGCGGAGTTCGCTCTCCAGTCGCTCGGCCCGCCGTTCGAGGCGTTCGTACTCCTCGCTGTCGGCCAGTTCCGCCGGCGTCTTCTCTGCTTCCAGCACCGACAGCTTCGAGTCGATGGAGAAGAACTCGTCGAGTTTTCCCTCCGCCCGGTCCGGGCGGCCGACGTGCTGGTCCAGCGTCTCCAGCAGCGTCTCCCCGGTGACCGGCTTGCAGAGGTAGTCGTCGAAGTCCATCGCCAGGATGTTCAGGTCCGGGTCGACCGCCGTCGTCATGATGACGACGCAGTCCAGCCCGCGGTCGCGTATCTCCGCGAGCACCTCGTCGCCGTGGATGTCCGGCATCCGGCGGTCCAGCAGGACGGCGGCGACGCTCTCGTCGACCATCTCCAGGGCCTCCTCCCCGCCGTAGGCCACGCGGGTCTCGTAGGGGCCCTGTAGCTGGAACGCGAACGTGTCCGCGATGGCCGCCTCGTCGTCGACGACGAGCACGACCCGCCGGTCCTCGGACGTCGGTGTCACGTCGGGTAGTCGTTGACCGAGCACCGGTAAATATTCGACGGGAAGCGGAAGGAGATGACGTACCCTTAAAACGTGGGAGGTAGTGTCACCACACGTAATGTGGCGTCAGTCCCACCCCGGACGGTCGCTCGTCCGCGCTGTCGGCCTCGCCGCCGCAGTCGCGACCGCGAGTGCCGTCCTCGCCGGAGACGGGTCCCTCGTCGCCGCGACGCCGGTGTTGCTCGCCAGCCCAGGGGGGAGCCGTCGGCGCGCGGTGGTCCTCGTCGGGTGGATTGTTGGCGGTGCCGTCGCCGGCGGTGCCATCGGACTGGGCGTCGCACGCGCGATGGCCCCCGCCGCCGAGACGCTCGCCGTCGTCTTCGGGGCCGCGACGGGCGGCGGGTTCGGGGCTGTCGTGCGCCTGTTCGTCTTCGGGACGACCGACACCGAACAGCCGGAGTCGGTGACCGTCGGCGGGGAGCCCGAGAGCGTGCCCGACCCCGAACCCGTCGACCTCTTCGAGGGCAGCCCCGACCCGATTCTGTACTTCGACGACGCCGGCGAGGGACCCGTCGTCCGCGCGGCGAACCCGGCGTTCGCGAATACCTTCGACGTCGGCGCGAGCGCCGTTGAGAACGCGGCGCTGAGAGACGCCCTGATGCTGGCAGCGCGGAGCGACGCCGTCGTCGCGGCCGCCGAACGCGGCGAGCAGTTCGACGACGTGGTCGCCTGTGAGACACCCACCGGGACCGTCGAGTTCCGGGTCAGGACGACGACGGTGGACAGCCCGACGGGGACGCGCGGCTACGTGCTGTACACGCCGGTCGGCACGGACGGATAGTCGAGACAGCGGGGCGACGGCGGACCGGGTGGTCCGGTGGCTAGCCGGGATGGCGGGCGATTTCGCGGAAGGCCGCCTCCATGTCCTCGAACTCGTCGATGGTCTGGTCCATCTTCCCCTTCAGTTCCTCGGCACGGGCCGACAGCTCCTGGAGTTCCTCGTTGTCGTCGACCGCCTGGCTCGACAGTTCGGCCTCCAGCAGGGCGAGTTTGGAGGTGACCTCCAGATACTCGGAGAGGCGTTCGTCGTATCGCTGGACCTGGAGTTGCTGGTCGATTGCCGCGACGAGGTCGGCCTTCTCGACGGGTTTGCAGAGGTAGTCGTCGAAGTCCATCTCCAGGATGTCCATCCCCGGGTCGACGGCGGTCAGCATGATGACCCGGCAGTCGGCGTCGCGGTCGCGTATCTCCGCGAGGACGTCGTCGCCGGAGATGTCCGGCATGCGCCGGTCCAGCAACACGACGTCGACGCCGCTGTCGAGCTCTGTCAGAGCCTCCTCGCCGCCGTAGGCAGTGCGCGTCTCGTACTCCCCCCGGAGCCGGAGGGCGTACACGTCGGCGACCTCCGGTTCGTCGTCGACGACCAGGACAGTCGCCCGATTGCTCCCCGATGACACACGTGACACTCCGAACTCCACCGGTAATAAGTATGTGTTCTCCTGAGAGCGGCCTTTCGATGCGGAGAGTAACGGAAGTTTAAAGATTGCCACAAGGCCAGTTCCGAACAAGGATGCTCGCGCCACCGCTTCAGGTAATCGACAGCTTCCTGCTCCAGTACAACGTCGGCGACGCGCTGCTTATCGTCTTCGTACTCGGGCTGCTGGCGACGCTACCGCTGAAATCACGGAAGGTGACGATGCTCCACATCATCGGATTCGGGGCGTTGTTCCTGCTGCTGCCCGGAAGTATGTTCGCCGTCTCCAGCGACGGGGCACACCTGCTGGGCAGCGTGCTACAGTACAAGATGCTCGGCCTCGGACTGCTCGTCATCGGACCCGTTCTCTACACGACCGCCTCGCGGTAGTCACTCCAGCTTTCCGAGTGCAGTGAAGAAATCGAGTGGTGGCCCCGCGATTCGCACGGGCGTTGCGGCCCGCTCGATGTGAATCTCCGCTGGCGGCGCAACCGTCTCCCGCATGCGCCCGTCGCTGACGGCGACCGCCGTCTCCGCGTCGTCGACCCGCACCGTCACGGTCGCGTCCGTGTCGACGACCAGCGAGGGCATCTCCTCCTCGGCGCACATCTCCGTCACGAGCAACCCCTCGACCGACGGGTGGACCAGCGGGCCACCCTCGCTGAGATTGTAGGCCGTACTGCCCGTCGTCGTCGACACGAGGACGCCGTCGGCGTGGCCGCTCGTGTACAGCGAGCCGTCGACGCGCACCTCGACGCTCACGCCGTTGCCGTGGCCGCGCTGGGCTCCCTGGACGACCACCTCGTTGAGCGCCGCCGGGAGCTCCCAGTCCTCGCTCTCGGCCCGCAGACGGGCCATCTCGCGAAAGCGCGGCTCGCCGGTCTCGTGGATGCGCTCGACCTCCGCCGCGATCGTCGCGACCGCCTCGTTGGGCGAGACGGCGTTCAGGAAGCCGACCTCGCCGAGGTTGACCCCCATGATGGGAGTGCCGCCGGCCCCGCGGGCCGTGTAGAGAAAGGTGCCGTCGCCGCCGACGCTGACCGCCAGGTCGCACTCGCTGAACGCATCGACGGGGAGACAGTGGGGCATCGCAATCCTGTCGGCCCCGTCCTCGTGCCAGACGTCACCGCGCTGGAACTCCTCGTGTGTCGACTCGTCGACGCCCACGTCGACACCCAGCTCGTGCAGGCGCTCGGCGATGTCGCCCACGAGCGAAACCGCCCGATGGTTCCCCCGCTGTCCGACGATACCGACTTTCATCGGCGATGGATTGCAACCCCAGACAGATAAACCGTCGCTGTTCGCACCGGGCAAGGTTAATTTGCCCCCCGCGATTAGCTCCGCGCATGCCTACCGAGGCCCGGAGGGTCGGTCGTGAGCGACGATGACGACGACTGGTTCGAGCGGGCCCTCTCGGACGACGAGGACGACGCGTCCGGGGAGCCGTCCGAATCCGAGGACGCGACCGACAGTGCCGGGTCGGACGCCTCGGACCTGTTCGAGGACAGTGACGCCGACGACGACGGTGACGGCGACGGTCCCTTCGAGGGCGACAGCGCGGACGCGGACCCGTTCGGAGAACCCGAGAGCGACACCGGCGGGGAGAGTCCCTTCGGTGACGACGGCGGGACCCAGTCCCCCTGGGGCGACGCCGGGGGCGGGGAGAGTCCGTTCAGCGACGACGACGGCGGGGAACTGTTCGACGAGAGCTTCGGCAGCGCCTTCGACGCCGGCAGCGACGAGGAGTTCGACGACGAGGACTTCGAGTCGGACATCCCCCGCATCGACCTCGGTATCGAGGGCCTGGACGACATGATACAGGGCGGGATTCCGCACAAGCACCTCATCGTCACCATCGGCTCCGCCGGGACCGGCAAGACCACCTTCGGCCTGCAGTTCCTCCACCACGGCCTGGAGAACGGCGAGAACAGCGTCTTCATCACGCTCGAACAGAGCAAGGAGGCCATCATGTCTACCGCCAACGAGCGCGGCTGGGAATTCGACCGCTACGAGGCGGAGAACCGCCTCGCCGTCGTCGACCTGGACCCCGTCGAGATGGCCAACAGCCTCGACAACATCCGCGGCGAACTCCCCGAACTCATCCGGGAGTTCGACGCCGACCGCATCGTGCTCGACTCCGTCTCGCTGCTGGAGATGATGTACGACGAGCAGGCCCGCCGGCGGACGCAGGTGTTCGACTTCACCCGCTCGCTGAAGGAGGCCGACGTGACCACCTTCCTCACCAGCGAGGCCAGCGAGGCCAACGCCTACGCCTCCCGCCACGGCATCATCGAGTACCTGACCGACGCCGTGTTCGTCCTCCAGTACATCCGCGGCGAGACACAGGAGACCCGCCTGGCCGTCGAAATCCTCAAAATCCGCAACGCCAACCACTCCCGCGAGATGAAACCCTACGACATCACGGACGACGGCATCAGCGTCTACCAGCAGGCGAATATCTTCTGAAACCACCTTTTTCCCGCTCGGGTGTCGGGCGCGCCTTGCGGCGCGCACCGCACCACTCGCGGCAAAAACGTGGGTGAAAAAGGCTGCTCGCGGCCGGTGGGCCGCTCGCAGGGAACCGCGCTCGCGGCGTCTGCGGCGCGCCCGAGCGCGCGCCGCACGGCCAGCGAGACCTTCGGTCTCGCCCTGCTCGCGCGGATGCTTGTGGCGGGCCTGCCCTTCCCGAGTCGCGCGGTCCGCTTGCGCGGACACGCGCTCCCGGCCACCGCAACGGCGACGACTGCACCACCTACTAATCGCACACCGCCTTCGTCGATTCTATCGTCGGCTCCGACCCGCCGAGAGTCACTGTCGTCTCGAACTCCGAGTAACAGGAGCAGTAGACGACCTCCTCGCTGACCGTCGTCCCGCCGGCGGTCACGTCGAGCGTGTAGAAGTCGCCGACCGGATGCGGGAGTTGCACGTCGGTCGTCGCGCCGCCGGTGAGCGTGACCGACGACTCGGCGACCGTCTCGCCGTCGCGGCAGAGGCGCAGCGTCGCCGCACGGTCGCTGTCGGTCGGGTTCTCGACCGTCACCGGAACCTCGCCGTCGGGGCCACACCCGACGACCGGGTCGCCGTTCCGTGGAATCGTGACCGTCAGCGACGGCCAGTTGTGTGCTTCGGGGATGCGCCAGTCGTACTCCGTGCGGCCGCCATCGCCGACATCGACGGTGACCGTGTACTCGCCGGCGGTGGCCGTCACCCCGTCCAGCGAGAGGCTCTGCCTGGCGGACAGCGTCGTCGTGCAGTCGAAGAACACCTCGCCGTCGTGGGCGAGCGCGAGCGTCACGTCCGCCGCCTCCCCGCTCTCGTTGCTGATGGTCGCCCCGCTCGTCGAGAACGTCTCCTCGGCGTCCGGAATCGCGTACGGCAGGTCTGCCGTCGAGCAGTCCGTCTCGCGCAGCGTCTCGCGGAACGTAATGCCATCATCGGTGACGACGGCCGTGAGTACACCGCTGTAGTCGTCGGCGACGAACCACTCCGTGCTGGCGCTCGTTCCGTCGGGCAGCGTCGCCGTCACGGTGTACTCCCCCGCAGCGATGGCGTCGCCGACCAGCCCACTCACACCGTCGGAGAGCGTTCGCGTGCGTTCGAGCACCTGGCTCCCGCCGTTGGAGAGGGTGACCGTCACCGAGACCTCGCGGCCGGCCTGATTGCGCGCACCGACCGCGGCGTCCGCCGCCGGCGTGCCGGTCGGCGTCTCGGTGGGGGTCTCGGTTGGGGTCCCGGTCCGGGTTCCGGTCGGAGTGGTCCCCTGGTCAGAGCCGTCGTTCAGACAGCCGGCGAGTCCGCCGGCGAGGGCGATGCCACAGCTACGGAGGAGAGCGCGTCTGGAGGGCGGGGCCATGTCCCGCACTCGTGCCAACTGCGATAAGTATCTTCTGTGGCATCGCCCGTCTGGCCCGACCCTCCCCTACCTTTATTACCCGGCGCAACGAATTATTACACGAATAAATAGGCGTAATTAAATCGCCGCTCTTTTGTAGGAGTTTCCCGTTAGCGACAGTATCGGCGTTCGTACCGCCGCATTCGCCGCCTCTCACACGACACGCGCCCACGACGTCACTCGTTCCCCGCCAGTATCGCACGCGAGCGACTGCCCCGCAGCCACGACACCAGACCAATGACATCCCACCCACACGGAGACGCGTCCGTGACCGCCCTCGAACCGATTACCGACCACGAATCGCTGCGCGACAGCGACGGCGTCCCCTACCACGAGGAGAGCGACGTCGTCGACGACGAAATCGTCGAGTTCCAGGCGGACGCGCCCGACCTCGCGGCGGTCGGCGTCACCAACGACGACGGCGACGTCCTCCTGCGCCGCCTGACCGAGACCTGCTCGTGGAAACTGCCCGTCGCCTCGGTCGCGCCCGACGAGGATTACGCCGCGGCGATTCGCGACCAGGTGTCCGAGACCATCGGCCTCACCGTCGCTCTGGAGACGGTGGCCGGCGTCTGGGACCTCCACGTGCGCACCGAAGACGGCGAGCGGACTGCCTCGCGAGCGTTCGTCGTCTTCGGCGGCGCGTCCCTCGATGGCTACGACCTCGACGCGGCGACGCCAGAGGGCGACGGCGTCGAGGAAGCCGGCTGGTTCGACGCGCTTCCCGAGGACGCGGACAGAGTTCCCGGAACGGACTTCTTTTTCGACTAGCGGACGACCGTGACGGGAACCGCCGAGCGGCGGACGACCGTCTCGGCGACGCTGCCCAGCAGAATTCGGGAGACCCCCTTGCGGCCGTGGCTCCCCATCACGACGTGGTCGATGTCGTTCTCCTCGGCGAAGTCGACGATGAACGTCGTCGGCTTGCCGACCTCGATGACCGTCTCCGTCTCGATGCCGCGCTCGTCGGCCCGCGCGACGATGTCGTCGAACTCCCGCTGTGCGCGGGCCTTCTCGTTCTCGTACCACTCCTCGGAGGCGGTCGGGATGGACACCTGTGCGCCGTAACTGGCCTCCGCGGGGTTGACGACGTGGAGGAGCACCAGCGTCGCGTCGGGGAAGGTGTCGAAGACGAACTCGCAGGCGATGTCTGCCTGTTCGGACCCGTCGACGGGGACGAGGACGCGGTCTACCATACCCGAAACTGGCACCCCCGGTAGCAAGAAGGTTCGGCCTCGCTACTCGCGGGTCGCTTGCGCTCCCCGCTCACTTTTGGAGGTCTTCCCTTCGGTCAGAACCTCCCTACTCGCGGGTCGCTTGCGCTCGCCGTTCGCTCTTCGAGGACTCCGTCGCTTCGCTCCGTCGTCCTCGCTACTCCCGCCCGTGCTTCGTCACACACTTCGAGAGCCCGATGAGTTCCACCGGCTCGGAGTTGTCGGGCGAGTAAACCACCATCTGCCCCTTCTCCATGTAGGGCACCTTCGACTCCAGGTTGCTCGGGATGTTCACCGCCGAGATGGCGTCCTCGTCGCCGAGATTGAGGACGACGGTCGTGTTTATCTGCTTGAAGACGGGGTCGGCGATGTCCTGGGGGTCCTGGGTGATGAGAAAGAGACCCAGCCGTTCCTTGCGGCCCTGCTTGGCTGCCTCGGTGAACTTCCCGATGACCTTCCGGGCCTGGACGCTGTCGGCGTCGGTCAGGAAGTTGTGGGCCTCGTCCATCCCGAGCACGACCGGCGTGTCCTTGATGCGGTCGAAACGGGGGTCGTTCGAGAGCTTCTGGTCGACCAAAAGCGAGGCAAGCGCCAGCACCACCGTCTCCGCGTGGCGGCTCTCGTTGATGTGGTAGGTCGGGACGACCGTCAGGCCGCCGGGGCGGACGAACTCGTGGATGCACTCGGTGATGGGCCTGGCGTCCTGGTCGAAGATGCCGCCGAAGCCGCGGGCGCGGCGGGCGACGGCGTCGAAGGTGGCCTCGTGAACCCGGCCAGTCTCGTCGAGTTCCTCCTTCAGCGCCGGGTCGTCGAGAAAGGAGAGGAACTGCTGGTAGGTGCCGTCGCGGCCGCGCTCGCGCCGGAAGCGGTCCAGCAGGACGTTCACCAGCGCGTTGTACTGGTTGTCGTTGAGGCCGCTGCCGGCGATGAGCCACGGGTTCGAGTAGACCATCGAGAAGGGGATGGTGAACTCGACCTGCTCGGCGCGGTGGTGGCTGGCGCTGTAGGTCGCGCCACCGACCTTCGGCACGAAGGCCACTGTGTCGTCGACGCCGCCGTGGGCGACGCCCTCGCGGTCGAGGCGGCGGGCGAAGTCGCCGTCCAGGTCGGGGTTGTCGTCGTGCATCTGGGCGTACTCGTCCTGCGGGTCGAACTGGACGACGGCGGGGGAGACGGTCCGGTCCCCGCCGGTCTCGATGGGGTACTCGCGGTCGTCGGCGAGGTACTGCCGGAGGACGTTCTTCGCGCCGTGGGTCTTCCCGGACCCGGTTCCACCCGCAACGAGGGTGTGCCGGAAGACCAGCGGGTCGCCGGCGTCGTAGTCGTCCTTCAGCCGGTAGTCGATTGTCGGGGGCTGGGCGGCGGTCCGGACCTTCTCGCCGCCGACGGCGAGGTGACCGAGGAAGACGCCGTCTTCGGGCATCTTCAGCCCCGTCTTGATGTCGGTCTTGTCGTCGGCGGTGGCGACGACCGTCTCGGGTTTGGGGACGCGGTCGGTCATCCGGCGCTTGAGTTCGCCGCCGTCCTCGTAGAGCACGGCGACGGGTTCGAGCGTCGCCATCAGTTTGAAGTCCTGTTCGTCGATGCCAGCCGAGCGCATCGCGCGGCGGGCGTGAATCTCGGTGGCGTCGTCGGCGCGGTACTCCTGGGCGTACTCCAGGCCGGTGATGCGACAGAACAGACGCTCGTTGTCCGCGGGCCGACCGGCCCGCTCTGGACTGGCGGCTTTCGCCGCCTCGTCGGGATACGGAGCGATGAGGTACGAGCCGATGCGCACGTCCGCGCGGTTGCCAACCGTCACGTACGCCCGGAGGCGGGTGTCGTCTGGCTCCTCGTCGATGCGCAGGCCCTCGGAGGCCGAGAGGACGCCGATGCCGCGGTCCTGACCGGTCGGCGCGGCCTCGAACTGCTCGAACTCGTCGTCTGTGGCGTCCGGCGCGGTGGCGTCGGGCGAGGACTCCCCGCTGCCGTCGTTCTCGCCCCCGCCATCGTCGCCGTCGAACTCAGTGAAATCCCCGAGGTCGGACATGACCGGCACAACGACGGCCCGGCACTTCGTCGTTTCCCCACCGGAGCGAAAGTGAACGACAGCGCCGGGGAGCTTTTACCCGGGGACCGCCTAGTGTTTGTCATGTTACTGATTCGGGGGCAGGCCGGTGGGACGGCCCTGACGGGGACTCTCTACGAGCGGGGGGAACGCGCTCCAACCTACCGGGGCGCGCCCGACGAGGGGGCACCCTACACCTGGGTCTGCGACGGCTTCTACGAGGTCGAAAGCGGCGGGCAGGTCCAGCGCATCGACGACCGGGAACTCCGCATCGCCTTCGAGGAACCGCTGCCGCGGGGCTTCGAGACGAAGGAACGGGCCATCGAGGCCGCCGAGGACCACCTGCGGACCCAGTTCGCCCGCCTCGGCGTCCCCGAGGCCGACGTCGAAATCGAGCGGCTGACAGCCGAAGAAGCGGAGTGACTACCGGTCCTCGTCGAGGGAGTAGCCACAGTCCGGGCAGGTCCCGTCGGTGATTGTCACCTGCGCGTCACAGTCCGGACAGTAGTCGCGGTAGCAGGCGGGGTCGCCCATAGACGGACTATGTGAGTCCCTGACAAGACGCTTGTGCCGGCCGAGGGACGCTTTTTCGTGATGGGGCCGCGTAGGGTCAGCAATGACAAACGTCCGACGGCTCGTCATCGACGTGTTGAAGCCCCACGACCCGCCGCTGGTCGATTTCACTCAGCAGACCGCCGACGTCGACGGCGTCGAGGGCGTCAGCGCGTCGCTCATCGAACTCGACCAGGAGGTCCAGAACGTCAAACTCACCTTTGAGGGTGAGTCGCTGGACGTCACGGCCATCGAGGAGCGAATCGAGGAACTCAGCGGCACCGTCCACTCCGTCGACCAGGTGGCCTGCGGCGAGTTCGTCGTCGAGGAGCAGTGGACCCACCAGGACCGCTGACCAGCCGTGCCCTCTCTCCGACAGCGCCTCGCGCGGTTGCTGGGCAAGCCCGACGTGCGCTCTATCGCCAGGCGCTACTTCATCTCCAACGGCTTCGACGGCACGCTGACGGCCATCGGCATCATCGTCGGGGCCGTCCTCTCCGGGGTCCCCGACGGTCTGACGGTCGTCAAAATCGGCGTCGGCGCGGCCGTGGGGCTGGGCACGTCGGCGGTCTGGAGCGTCTGGGAGATAGAGCGCGCCGAGACCCGCGCGGAGATACGGCGCATCGAGGAGGCGATGCTCACCGACTTAGACGACACGCGCATCGAACGCGAACAGAGCGGTGCGCGCATCTTCCACGCGACGATGAGCGGGCTGGGGCCGCTCATCGGCATCCTCATTCCGCTCGTGCCCTTCCTGTTCGAGGGGACGGTCCTCACGATGGAAGAGGCGGCGCTGATCGCCGTCGGTCTCGGTATCGGGGTGCTGGGTGCGTTCGGGGCCTACATGGGGTCGATTTCGGGCCAGCGGTGGTACGTCTCGGCGCTGCGGATGGGGCTGGCCGGCCTCGTCGTCGCCGTCATCAACGTCTTCCTGCCGGGCTGAACGCCGGCGACGCCCGCGCTCGCCACCGAGTAAGACGTGCCTAGAGACACGAGCGGCCCGATACGCTGTCTCGAACTAATGTGGATGCCCCCGTTGTGGCGTGGTGGTGAGACACGTGCAAGCATTCGTCATGCACAACATCGGCGAGACAGGTTTCGTGGAGAAAGAGGAACCCGAACCGGGGCCGAACGACGCCATCGTCCGCCCGACGAAGGGCCTGGTCTGCACCTCGGACGTGCACACGGTCCACGGCGCAATCGGCGAGCGCGACGACATCACGCTGGGCCACGAGGTCGTCGGCGTCGTCGACAGCGTCGGCGACGAGGTGGAGGACTTCACGGCGGGAGACCGGGTCGCCGTCGGCGCCATCACGCCCGACTGGGGGTCGCTGGCCGCACAGGACGGCCACCCCTCACAGTCCGGCGGCGCGCTGGGCGGGTGGAAGTTCGCCAACGTCAAGGACGGCATCTTCGCGGAGTACGTCCACGTCAACGAGGCCGACGCGAACCTCGCGGCGATTCCGGCGGGCGTCGCCGACGAGGCGGCGGTGTACGTGACAGACATGATGAGCACCGGCTTCGCGGCCGCGGAGAACGCCGACATCCCGATGGGTGGCACCGTCGCCGTCTTCGCGCAGGGGCCGGTCGGACTGATGGCGACGCAGGGCGCGGCGCTGCAGGGCGCGGGCCACATCATCGCCGTCGAGACGGTCCCACAGCGGCAGGACCTCGCGCGGACCTACGGGGCCGACGACATCGTCGACTACGAGGACGGCGACCCCGTCGAGCAGATACTCGCGCTGACTGACGGGGAGGGCGTCGACGCGGCCATCGAGGCGCTGGGGTCGTCGACGACGCTGGAGCAGTGCGTCGCGGTGACCCGGCCCGGCGGCACCATCTCCAACGTCGGCTACCACGGCGAGGGTGAGTTCGTCCGGATACCCCGCGAGGAGTGGGGCGTCGGCATGGCCGAGAAGGACATCGTGACGGACCTCTGCCCCGGCGGCCGGGCCCGACTCCGGCGGCTGTTGCGCCTGCTCGACACCGGTCGCGTCGACCCGACGCCGATGACGACCCACGAGTTCGCCTTCGAGGAGACCGACGAGGCCTTCGAACTCATGGAGAGCAAGGAGGACGACATCATCAAGCCGCTCATCGACTTCACCCAGGGACAGTAGCTAATCCCCTGTCGCCCGTACAGTCGGTATAGACATGGACCACATCGAATACGCGTACACGAGCGGGATGAGCGAGGAGGAGGTCGAGACGCGCCTGGCCGAGGCCCCGACCGGCGTGCTCGCGCTCTGTGACGACGGCGACGCCCGCGCCATCCCGCTGGCCCACTACTACGACGGCGAGCGGCTGTACTTCCGCCTCGGCAAGACCGAGGGCAGCGAGAAGTGGGAGGCCCTGTCGACTCCAGGGACGGCGACGTACGTCGTCTACGACGCCGAGCCGACCGAGGGACCGGAGGAACTCGACTCCTGGAGCATCCACGTGACCGGTCGCGTGCGCGAACTGCCGCCCGCCGAGCACGGCCGCTTCGACACGGCCGAAATCAACGAACAGTTCGCACCCATCCGGGTGTTCGACGAGGCAATCGAGGACATCGACATCACCATCGTGGAACTCGACGTCGAGACCCTAGCCGGCCGGACGACGACACTGGCATGACGGGCCTAGTTCCATTAGTGATGACACGGTAGGTCCGATAGTGTCATCGCCGCCACACGCGACGCCCGCCGACGAGGTTGTCAGCGACCTCGGGGTCGACAGCGACGGGCTCTCCGCGTCCGAGGTCGAGCAGCGCCTCGCCGAGTACGGGCGAAACGACGTCGAGCGGGGCGAGGAGCGCACCGCCGTCGACATCTTCGTCACACAGTTCGACAGCGCGCTCATCTGGGTGCTGGTGGGTGCCGCAATCCTCTCGCTGTGGGCCGGCCACGGCGTCGACGCCGTGCTCATCACAGTCATCGTCGTCGCCAACGGGGTCTTCGGGTTCGTCCAGGACTACCGCGCCGAGCAGAGCCTCGAAGCCCTCCGGGAACTGTCGGCCCCGACCGCCACCGTCGTCCGCGACGGCGAACAGCGCCAGGTCGAGGCGACCGAACTCGTCCCCGGGGACGTGATGCTGCTTTCGGGTGGGAACGTAGTCCCGGCCGACGCCCGCCTGCTCGAAGCCAACGACCTGCAGGTCGACGAGGCGGCGCTGACCGGCGAGAGCGAACCCGTCACCAAGGACGAGGACCCGGTCGCGGAGGACACCCCGCTGGCCGAGCGGTCGGGCATGGTCTACCGGGGGACCAACGTCACGCGAGGCCGCGGCCGCGTGGTCGTGACCGGGACGGGCATGGACACCGAGGTCGGCGCAATCGCGACGGAACTGGCGGCGACCGGGGAGACGGAGACGCCGCTGCAGCGCAACCTCGACACGCTCGGCAAACGGCTGGGTCTCGGCGTCGTCCTGCTCTCGGCGCTGGTCGCGCCGCTGCTGCTGTGGCGTGGGACCGACGCCATCCAGGCGGCGCTGACCGCGGTGTCGCTGGCCGTCGCGGCCGTTCCCGAGGGGTTGCCCGCCGTCGTGACGCTGACGCTGGCCATCGGCGTGCGCGCGATGGCCGACGAGCAGGCGCTGGTCCGCCGGTTGCCCGCCGTCGAGGCGCTCGGCTCCGTCGACGTCATCTGCACCGACAAGACCGGGACGCTGACGAAAGGCGAGATGACCGCGACGCGCGTGTGGGTGAACGACGCCGTCGTGGACCTCCCGGAGGGCGAGGGCGACGAGGACGACCGCGTCGAGCGGGCGCTGCGCATCGGGGCCCTCTGTAACGACGCCACCGCCGAGGAGGGCGACCCCACCGAGCGGGCGCTGGTCGGCGCGGCCGAGGAGGCGGCCATCGACGTCGAGCAGTTGCGGGCCGACAACCCCCGCACCGACGAGGTGGCCTTCTCCTCCGAGCGCAAGTGGATGGGGACGGTCCACGACGACGTTGGCTACGTCAAGGGCGCGCCGGAGGTCGTCCTCGACAACGCCGACCGGGTGCTGACCGCCGACGGTCCCGCCCCGCTCGACGACGAGCGCCGAGAGCGCATCGAGGAGCAAATCGGCGCGTTCGCCGACGACGCGCTGCGCGTGCTGGCGGTGGCCTCCACCGACGACCCGGACACGCTGGATTCCGGCCTGGTCTTCGTCGGCCTCGTCGGCATGATAGACCCGCCGCGGGCGGCCGTCGCCGACGCCATCGCCGCCAGCAAGCGGGCGGGCATCTCGGTGAAGATGGTGACCGGCGACAACGTGCGGACGGCGCGGGCCATCGGTGAGGAACTCGGCCTGACCGGCGAGGTGCTGTCGGGCCGTGACATCGAGGAGATGGACGACGCGACGCTGCGCGAGCGCGTCGTGGACGTGGACGTCTTCGCCCGCACGTCCCCCCAGCACAAGGTCCGCATCCTGAAGGCGCTGCAGTACCACGACCACGTCGTCGCGATGACGGGCGACGGCGTCAACGACGCGCCGGCGCTGAAAAACGCCGACGTGGGCGTCGCAATGGGCGTCCGCGGGACGGACGTCGCCAAGCAGTCGGCGGACATGATACTGCTCGACGACAACTACGCGACCATCGAGCGCGCAATCGAGCGCGGCCGGGCCATCTTCGACAACATCTGGAAGTTCGTCGCCTACCTCCTGAGCGCGAACGTCGCCGAGGTGGGACTGGTCTTCATCGCCTCGCTCTATGGCTATCTCATCCTGCCCGCGGTGCAACTGCTGTGGATAAATCTCCTGACCGACGGCCTGCCGGCGCTGGCGCTGGGCGCGGACCCACGCAGCGAGGACGTGATGGAGCGCCCGCCCCGCGAGGCGGGGTCGGGAATCATCGGCCGGGAGATGCTGGGGCTCATCGGCGGCACCGGTGCCGTCACGACGGCGGTGATGCTCGGGCTGATGTTCCTGACGCTGGACGGCGCGCCGGCGGTGACTCCCTACGCTCTGACGATGGTGTTCACCGGGTTCGTCCTGCTGGAGTTCGGGAAGCTGTACGTCATCCGGTGGCTGCGCGAGACGCCGACGTTCGCGAACCCGTGGCTGGCCGGTGCCGTCGCCCTCTCGCTTCTGTTGCAGCTGTCGGTGCTGTACACGCCGCTGAACCAGTACTTCGGAACGATACCCCTGGGGCTGGGCGACTGGGCGCTGCTCGCCGGCGTCTTCGCCATCTGCGTGCCCGCGTACCTCGCGGTCGCCGTCGCCGTCAAGCGACTGCAGCCTGTGTGAGCGTTTATCATGACAGCGGCCCTACGTGGGTGTATGAGCGATGAAGTGCCAGTGGAACTCGACCCCGAGGAGCGGGACGCCTTTCTCGGCCGCGGCGGCACCGGCGTCCTCTCGTTCGCCACCGACGCGGACACCGCACCACACGCCGTCCCCGTCTCGTACGGGTACGACGCGGAGGACGACGAGTTCTACTTCCGGCTGTCGGTCGGCGGGGACAGCACGAAGACCGACCTCCTCGACCGGCCCGTGACCTTCGTCGTCTTCGGCGACGAGGACGACCGGTGGAAAAGCGTCGTCGCGACCGGCGAACTAGAGTCGACCGACACCGAGGGCATCGAGACCGACACGCTCGACGGCCTCGACCGGGTCCACATCCCGCTGGTCGACATCTTCGGCGAGTCGACGCGCAACATCTCCTTCGAGTTCTTCCGGCTCACCCCCGACGAGTTGACCGGGCGAAAGGAGTCCCCGCCCGGGGTCTAACCCGGCCCGGCCTGCGGTATTATATCCTCCTCCGGCGTAGTGTGAACTGATGTGAATTTATAGAGGTGAAACATGAGTTCGACACTCCTCCGCCGCCTGCTGGTCGTCGTGCTGGTCGTAACGCTCCTCGCCACCGGTCCGGCGAGCGCACAGTCCGTCCGCGGCGGCGGGACCGTGACAGTCCCCGCGGGCACCGTCCACGAGGGTGACCTCACCGTCGTCAGCGGCACCGTCATCATCGACGGGACGGTCGACGGCTCCATCGAGGGCGTCGCCGGCTCCATCGTCGTCAGCGGCACCGTCACCGGCGACGTCGGGGCGGCCGCCGGTTCCGTCACCATCCGGGGCACCGTCGAGGGCGACGTCGAGTCCGCCACCGGTGCGGTCTCCGTCCTCGACGGGGCCCGCGTCGGGGGCAACGTCGAGGCCGGTGCTGGCAGTCTCACCCTCGACGGCGCGGTCGACGGGAACGTCAGGGCCGGCGTGGGCACGCTGACAGTCGGCGACACCGCGCGCATCGGCGGCGACCTGACCTACGCCGCGGACACCGTCGCGATAGCCGACGGCGCGCAAGTCGACGGGACGACCCGGCAGGTCGACTCGCTTTCGGTCGACGTCGGGGTCCCGGTGGTCGGCGACCTCGCCCTGTTCGGCGTCTTCACGGGCTGGGTCTTCGCCATCTTCGGGTTCCTGGTGAACTTCCTGCTCGGGGCCGCCCTGCTGCTGGCCGGCCCGCGCTTCTCCGCCCGCGTGACCGAGACGGGGCGGGAGACAGCGGTCGAGAGCGGCGTCGCGGGAATCGTTACGTTTCTCGCGATTCCGGTCGTGCTGGTGATCGTCGCGATAACGATCATCGGCATCCCGCTGTCGCTGGCGGGGCTGTTCGGGTACCTCCTCCTGCTGTGGGCGGCCTTCGTCTACGGGGCCCTGATTACCGGGACGTGGCTACTCTCGCTCGCAGACTACGACTCCACGTGGGGCGGCCTCGCGCTCGGACTACTGGTGCCCGCCGTGCTGTCGGTCGTCTGGCTCGGCGGCATCCTCTCGTTCCTCTACACGCTGCTGGGCCTGGGCGCGTTCGTCCTGTCCGCGCTCGCGGTGCGCCGGGGCGGGGACGGCGAGGCCCCCGCAGCGGGCCAGCAGCCACCGCCTGACGAGGAGAGTTCGGAGGGGCCACAACCGGCCTGAGCGGTCACCCCTCCCACGCCGGCCACGCGTCCGCGAGCGTCAGCGCGACGGCCATCACCAGCGAGCCCGCGACGACGACGCCGGCGCTCCAGGCCAGGACGGCGGCGGTCACGTCCGGCGACTGTTCGGCCAGCGACGCGAACAGGCGGAGGTCCAGCGCGACGACGAGCGCGGCACCGACCACGTCGAAGACGAGGTCGAACGCGGTGTCGCGCCAGCCGTAGTGGACCAGGACCGGTTCGACGTCGAAGCGCCGGCCCAGCGCCCGCGCCACCAGTTCGACGAGTTCCCAGCAGACGCCGGCGGCGAGGACGAAGCCGACTGTCGCCGCCGCCAGCAGCGACCCCGACGGGGAAGCGACAACGGCCATACCCGCGTACCACAGCGCCGCGACGAGGGCCGCCGACACCGTGTGGGTGACGTGGTCCCACCACCACACGGTCTCGTAGACGCCGAGCATGCCGACCATGTGCAGGAACCCGGCGGTCGCGAGCCAGACGGTGAGTTCCGGGCCGACGGTGACGGAGGGAGCGCTGACAGCCTCCACGGCGAACGGCGAGAGGGAGACGGCGACGACCACCAGCGAGTTGACCGCAGCGGCACCGTCGCGGCGGCGGAGGGCCTCGGCGGCCGTGCCGAGGATGGCGACGAGCAACATCGCGGTGCCAGCCTGGAGGAAGTCGGTCATGGCAACTCCGGTGGAGAGTGCCCCCGACCGGCCAAGGGTCTTTGGGACGGGCCGACCGTCAGCGGTACCGGCCGGGGACGTACGGGAGTGCGCGCGACGGCAGGACGGTCACGACCCGCTGTGCGACGCTGGGCAGCACCCGGCGGACGGCGGCGTAGACCCCAGCGACGCCGACGGCAGCGAGGACGACCCACTGGAGCAGTCCGTCGACCACGACGACGAGCGGGGCGGCGAGAGCGACCGACAGCAGGAAGTCCTCCGGCGCGCCGTCGTAGCGCACCCACCCGCGGGGCGAGAGCCACCGGCCCCGGTAGTGGTCGTACACGGCGCGGTCGGAGGTGCCCTCCCACGGCCGAAGTTCGAGGCCGCCGCCGAACATGTCGGCGACGCTGTGGACCGCCGCGGCGACCGCAAACAGCGCGAGCGCCACCGTCGCTGCCATCGGCGCGAGTACCGCGACGGGAACCGCCGCGGCCGCGAGCGCCGAGTAGTACACCGGGTAGTGCAGGGTCCGCCGGTGGCCGACGTACATGTCGAGGTCGGGGACGACGCCGCCGACCAGGCCGGCGACCAGCGCGACGCCGGCGAACTCCGGCACGGCGACTGCCACGGGGAGTGCGAGCACCATCCCGGCCAGCGCGTGCGTCGGGAGCATCATCGTGTCCTATTCAAAGCAACACGACGATTTGAGTGTACCGGTCTCGGAAGTACGCGCGTCAGTCGGCGAGCGACGGGCCCTCGCCGGCGTCCCCGGGCCCTCGACCGGGCAGGCGACGGAGGAAATCGAGCGCCAGCGCGGCACCGAGAACCGGCGGCAGTATCGACCCGACGACCATCCCCGCGGTCATCTCGACGCCGGTCTGGAGGTCGACGACGGTGATGGCCGAGATGCCCGGCGCAAGCAGGGCGGCGAAGACCAGCAGGACGCCGGCACAGAGGTCCCCCCACCGGCGGTCCCGCCACAGCCACACCGCGACGACGGCAAGCGACGGGACGACGACGCCGAGGTCGACGACGTACGTGACGACGCCCTGCGGGCCGAACTGCTCGATGACGGAGGGGGTCGTCCCAGCGAGGATAGCGGGAACGACGTCCGAGACCCACAGCGCCGCGAGGCCGCCGGCCGTCACGAGCAGGAACCCGGCGTAGAGCCGGCGCGCGCGGCCCTGGAGGGTGCGATAGAACGGGGCCGGGTCGGTCCGCACCATCCCGGCGGCGAGCGTGAAAAGCGACAGGGCGAACAGCGCCACGTAGCCCAGGAAGAAGTCGTTGAACGACCGGTTGAGCCCGATGGTCGCCCACATGTAGGTCATGTACGCGAGCGCGCCGAGCCAGACGACGCGGCCCCCGCGGGACCCGCGCAACGCCCCCCAGAGCCCGACTGCGAGCACCGGGACGGCGACGAGCAGGATCACCGCGTCCTCGGCGGTGATGCGGGCGAGCAGCGACGACGGGTCGGTGTAGTGGCCGTCGCGGAACAGTCCCAGGAGACTCGACGCGGCCGACAGCGCGAGGATTGCGAGCGTCGAGCGGACCTGCCAGCGGCGGAGGGCGAGTGTCTGAGTCATTGCCAGTCACCGCCTGGAGATACGCCGGACTGGCGCTTAACCGTAGCAGTGGTATCGATTGTCTGACACGCTCCAGTTATTAGGCGGAGGAGCGAGTAGAGGGCCGTAGATGCAGTTCACCGAGTTCGTCCGGCAGCGACGGTGGCCGACGGTGGTGGGGTACGGGCTGTTCGTCGCCGTCCTCGCCGCGGGGTACTACTACAACCTCACCTTCGTCCAACTGGGCCTCATCGACCTCGGGACGCGGCTGGTCGGGCTCACCCGCTTTCAGGTCTCCATCGGCATGGCCGCCCTCGCGCTCGTCGCCGTCGTCGTCGCCCTGGTGACCGGGGTCGCACTGGACAGGTACGGCCTGAGCACGGACCTCCGGGCGAAACTGCGGGTCCTCTGGGGCGTCATCGTCGTCCAGCTGGCGCTGACGCTGACCGCGCCGGTGCTCGCGTCCCCGGCGCAGTTCGGCGGCTGGATTGTGCTCTGTGCCGCCTCCATCGGCGTCGGGATGCCGACGACGTTCAGCCTCGTCGTCGACCTCGTCCCCGTCGCGGACCGCGGCCCCGTCGCCGCCGCCGCGACTGCCGCGGCCTACTTCCTCGCCAACGTCTACCCGACGCAGTGGGAGATAGAGTCCTTCAGCATCATCATGAGCGCGGCGATGGCTCCGGCGGTCCTCGTGCTCGGCTACCTCGCCTTCCGGGAGAACGCCCTCGTCGACGCGCTGGCGGGCACCCACGAGCGGCCGTCGTTCGGGATTGGACGGTTTTGCCGTCCAAACCGCGTGCGGACCGGGAGCTACGCCTTCCTCTCGGCGCTGGCGCTCATGTTCGGCGTCTACTTCATCGACAGCCTGGGCTTTCTGCGCATCATCGAGACGCCCGCCTACATCTACACGTCCTGGCAGTCGCCGGACTTCGGCGTCCACCTGCTCATCGGCGGCGTCCACGTCGTGACCGCCGTCATGGCCGGGGTGCTGTACACGAACTTCGGCCGCCGCTGGCTGTTCCTGCTCGTCTTCGGCCTCTTTGGCTTTACTCACCTCATGTACGTCTTCGACGTCCGGGCCGGCATCGGCGACGCGCCGCTTTTGATGCCGCTGTTCTACGCCGGCGCTGTGAGCTTCTACACCGTCCTCAACTTCGCCATCTGGCCCGACATGTCCACGCCCGAGACCATCGGCCGCCACTCCGCTATCGGCGTCGGCATCGCGGGGTTCCTCGCCACCTTCCTCTCGACGGCCGTCGTCCTCTACATCAAGAGCGAGTCGGTGGGACTGGCCCGCCACCTCACCATCGTCGACGCGCTCTCCCTGCTCTTTTTCTTCCTGGTGCTGGTGACGGTGTACGCCCACCGGATGGTTCGCCTGGCCCACCAGCGGGGTGAGCCGTCGTGAGGCCCGAGTCGGTGCCGCTGCTGGTGGTCGCGCTGTTGCTCATCGCAGCGCAACCCGGCGTCGAGACGGTCACGACGGTCGTCGGCGGCAGCGAGGACATCGAGACGGGGGCCGACGCGGTGGTCGTCCTCGACGGGACCGTCACGGTCGAGTCGGGGACCACCGTCGACTCGTCGCTGTACGTCCTCGGCGGGACCGCCCACATCGACGGGACCGTCGACGGGCGGGTCGTCCAGCTATCCGGGAACCTCACCGCGGGAGCGGATGCGCGCGTCACCGGGAGCGTCGACGTCTACGGCGGGACCCAGGCCGTCGCAAGCGGCGCGAGCGTCCCCGTCAGCGTCGTCGCCGAGCCCCTGACCCAAGAGCGGTCGCCGGCCGAGGCGGCCGGGATACTCCTGATGCAGGCAGTCGGCCTCGCCCTCGTCGGGGGGCTGGTCGGGCGGCGCTACCCGGACCTGCTCGCGAACGTCGGTCACTCGATGCGCCACCACCCGGTCGTCAGCGGGACGGTCGGGGTGCTCGCCACGGTCACGCTGCTGGCGCTTTTCGTCTTCATGGCCTTCACCATCGTCCTGATTCCGGTGACCGTGCTCGGACTCGTCGGCGGGCTGGTCGTCTTCCTCTACGCCTACGTCTGCGTCGGCTACCTCGTCGGCCACCGACTCCAGCCCGACCGCCCCGGCCTCGCGACTGCCGCCGGCGCGGTGGCGTTCCTGGTCGGGAGCGAACTGCTGGGCTACGTCCCCGTCGTCGGCGGCCTCGTCCCGCTGCTGGTGTTGCTGACGGCAGTCGGGGCGGCCGTGGTGACGTACTTCGGTCTGCGGCGGTTCCAGCCGCCGCGACTGGGCGCCGTCGAGGACGGGTGAGCGCCGTCGCGGGCGGACGGGACCGACTGCGCTACCGCTCGTGGTCGTCGTTGGCGACGACGTGCTCGATGGAGCGGAGGTCACCCCGCCAGTACGGTTCGTCCTCGGACTCCCAGGCCACCGCCGCCGTCGTCGGTATCTCCAGCCCGTTGTGCTCCTCGTAGTCGTCGAAGGTGCCGCGCCAGCGCGCGAAGGAGCCGTCCTCCTGGTGGTACCGCTCGGTGGTCACCGCGGTGATGTGGTCGGCGTCGTCGAAGTGGAAGACGACCGTCGCCGTCACGTGCGGGTCCTTCAGCGTCGCCTGGGCCGACTCGTCGTCCACGGGCTCCCAGGAGACCCCCTGCGTCGGAAGGAGCGCGGTCGGGTACCACACCGCCTCGGCGAGGTAGCGGACGAGTTCGCCCTGGCTCATCTCGGGGCTCGGTCCCGCCCGCATCACCGGGAGCGTCGAGCGGAGCCGCGCCTCCAGGGCCCCCTGCGCGTCCTGATAGGAGTCGATGACGCGAACCGGGAGCAGCGGCATCACGTCGATGGTCGCGTCCCAGACGAAGCCGGGCGGTTGCGTCGAGAACCACTCGGTCGCCGTCAGCGGGTGCCAGGCGTCGCCGAGACGGAACTCGCCGTCCTGGTGGAGTTGCCCGCGCCTGACGTACGGCTGGCCGTCGTCGAGGACGCGCTCGGCGTACCGCCGGACCGGAGCCGGGACGTCCGCGACGTCCTCGCTCGTGAACCGTGCGCCGTGCTGGGGGTCCGCGTCCGCGACCAGGTCGCCGACGCGGCGCTGGACGTCGCGCTCGAAGGAGTACTTGCGGGAGCGGGCGACGGCCAGGCCGGCGAGACCGAGGCCGGCTAGCACCGCCGTCCGTCGGCGTGAACTGGAGGGTGCCATCGTTGATACTTCGCCCGCTGGACCCATGAAACTACCCGCGTGGCGGCCGGGCCAGAAGAAAGTATTACGTCGGGGCTATCCCAACCGACAGCCGTGTCAGACGACGAGACGGACGCCGTGGCCGGGATGGGCCGACGGCGGGTCGTTGGGACGCTGTTTCTCGTGGTCTTCATCGACCTGCTCGGGTTCGGCATCCTCATCCCCGTCATCCCGCTGTACGCCAAGTTCTTCGGGGCCAACGAGTTCGTCGGCAGCCTGCTCATCGCCACCTACTCGCTGTTCCAGTTCGTCGGCGCGCCCATCCTCGGCCGCCTGTCGGACGAACGCGGCCGGCGACCCGTCCTCCTGCTGTCGATTACCGGCAGCGTCGTCGCGTGGACGCTGTTCGGCGTCGCGGGCGAACTCGGCCCGTTGCTGGGGGCGACCAACGGCCTCGTCGTGCTCTTTGCCGCCCGGGCCTTCGCCGGCGCGATGGGCGGCAACATCGCCACCGCCAACGCCTACATCGCGGACATCACGCCGCCGTCCGAGCGCGCGAAGGGGCTGGGCATCCTGGGCGCCGCCTTCGGCCTCGGGTTCGTCTTCGGGCCGGCCATCTCCGGCATCGTGTCGAGCCCGTTCGCACTCGACGTCCTCCGGGACCTCCTGCCGTCGGTCGTCCCCGTCACGGAGTTCACCATCCCCTCCTTCACCGCGGCGGCACTGTCGGCGGCGAACCTGGGACTGGCCTTCGTCGTCCTGCCGGAGCCCCGGCGACGCGAGACGAGCGTCGAGGCGTCGGCCGGGTCGCGGCTGCGGCAACTCTACGACGCCGTCACCGCGCCCGACATCGGCTCGCTCGTCGCGGCGTTCTTCCTGGCCTCCTTCGCCTTCTCGGCGTTCGAGAGCCAGTTCATCTTCCTGACGAACGACCAGCTCGGCTACGGCACGACTGCCAACGCCATCCTCCTGACGTACATCGGCGTCGTCATCGCTATCGTCCAGGGCGGACTCATCGGCCCGCTGACCGACCGCTTCGGCGAGTACCGCCTTGCGCTGACCGGCGCGGCCATCCAGGTGGTGACACTCGCCGCCGTCCCCTTCTCGCTGTCGTGGTCGTTCGTCCCGTCGATAGGTCCGGTCGATTCGGGCGGCGTCGCGCTGGCGGCCGTCTCGACGCCGCTGGCCTTTGGGAACGCGCTGACGAACGTCTCGCTGAACGCGCTGGTGTCGCTCAACGCCGACGAGGACGAACAGGGCGGGGCGTTCGGCCTCACGCAGTCCGCCGCGAGCCTCGCCCGCACGTTCGGCCCGGCCGCCGCCGGCCTGCTCTACGTCGCCGTCGCCTACTGGACGCCCTTCGTCGTCGCCGGCGTCCTCTTCGTCCCCATCCTCGTCCTGCTTGGCCGGGTCGCCCGCGCACAGGTCCGGCCGGCCACCGAGTGAGAACGCTGGCGGAGCGACCGCCCGGCGTTCGTGGAGTGGAAACAGGGGGCAAATCCGCAACTACCCTGCACGTACTGGGAGACTGTCGCACCAGAAATATAGATTTCCAGTATATCCTCAAAAGTCTATACTTCCGGCATCTGGTCTGGACGAATCCCAGCGACCCAGTGCAGGAGGAGTCCGAGGATCGCCACGCAGTAGAGCCGCACCTCCGATTGCGTCGTCAGCCACACGCTATCCGAACGGATGGTAGCTGACGGTCGACGCGGACGGGAAAACCAGAACACGGGCGCGCTACCCGTCTGAAGCGTGAAATTTCGGGCCGACTCAAGCGAGAGTGGGTTCGACTGGGGACGAAAAGACAGTCGTCCGAGACGCGAGGGGAAATGACGCGTTTCGTATGCTCACGCTGTGGGCGAGCGGGGTCGGGGCTCACCCGTCCGGTTCCGGGTATGACTGTCGGTGGCCGGTGGTGTTGCGGGCGACGATTTCCGTCGTCGCGGACGGGCGGCCGTCCGGGCGGCGTTCGGTCTTCGCGTCGAAGTACAGCACGGTCATGTCGAGACACGCGTGCAGGAGTTCGTTGGCGGCGAAGCGGTAGCGGTCGGTGTCCGGGCCGACTTCGACCGGGTCCGTCGTCCGCAGGTGGTGCTGGACGAAGAGCACACCGCCCGGCGTGAGGGCCTCCTTGATGTCGGCGAAGCGGTCGATGGCGCGGTAGAAACTGACGGTAACGACGTCGTAGGTCGACTCGGGGAAGGCGTAGGATGGCACGTCACCCTGAATCCAGTTCGTCCGGTCCACGACGCCGGCCGCCGCGGCGTTCTCGCGGGCGATGCGGAGTCCTTCGCGGGACTGGTCGAGGCCGTCGACGCGGTAGCCACGCTCTGCGAGAAAGACGGCGTTGCGGCCCGTCCCGGTGGCGAGGTCCAGCGCCCGGCCGTCGGGGAAGGTGTCGACGTACCGCTGTAGCACGGGCGATGGGTCGGGGTCGGTCGGATACGAACCGTCGCGGAACCGCTCGTCCCAGGATGCCATACGTCGGCCGACGCGCCCCAGCACCGTCAGAGATGGGGTTCGAGCGACGCGAGTGGGGACGACCGTCCGGGTGAGAAACGGCGTCTAGGCAGGGTCCTCGCGCGGCGGCGACTCGCCTTCGATGACCGCGGCGAGGTTCGCCAGTTCGCGGCTGTCCAGTTGCCCGGCCAGGTGGACGACGATGTCGTCGAGCGTGACGATGCCGAGCAGGTCCCCGTTCTCCATGACCGGCACGCGGCGGACGCCCGCCTCGCGCATCCGCTCGGTGAGTTCGCGCACGCTCACGTCCGGCGCGACGGAGAAGACCGTCATCGAGAGCACCTGGTTCACCGTCGTCTGTTCGAGCGAGTCGACGAACTCCTGGCCGTAGACGACGAGGTCACGGTCCGTGACGATGCCGAGCACCTCGTCGTGGGCGTCCAGGACGACGGCGCTGCCGACGCCCTCCTCGCGCAGCACCGCGGCGACGTCGAGGACGCTGTCGTCGAGATAGACGGTCACCACGTCCTCCCGGAGCAGGTCTGTAATCTCCATACCGGACGTTGGTCGGCGACGAATATAAAATTGCGATGCGGTGACAACCAAGGTGCGCACTGGCCGCGACGTCGACCGAAGGGGAAATGTATATAACGTTGTGCTCAGACGACACGCACGCCGCAGGAATGCGGCCAGAGGGTTGCAGTATCATAACCCAACTGTCTACCCTCTTCGTTCTGCGAAGCTATCAGGCACAATCAGCCCGCAGTCCGGGAGTGTGGCGGCCACAGGTCGGAGCGGCATGGCCGGCGAGTGGCCTCACTCGAAGGCCGGAATGCCAGTCAGGTCGTGGCCGAGGATGAGCGAGTGGATGTCGTGGGTCCCCTCGTAGGTGTAGACCGTCTCCATGTTCGCCATGTGTCGCATCGGCGAGTAGTCGGCCGTGATGCCGTTGCCGCCGAGCATCTCCCGCGCGACGCGGGACTGTTCGCGCGCCATGGCGACGTTGTTGCGCTTGGCCATCGACACCTGCGGCGCGCGGAGACGACCCGCCTCCTTGAGGTCAGCGAGGCGGTGCGCGAGGAGTTGCGCGAGCGTTATCTGGGTCGCCATCTCCGCGAGTTTCTCCTGCTGGAGCTGGAAGCCGGCGATGGGCTTGCCGAACTGCTCGCGGTCGGTGGCGTACTCCCGGGCCGTCTCGAAGCAGTCCCGCGCGGCCCCGACGGCGCCCCAGGCGATACCGTACCGCGCCTGCGTCAGGCAGGACAGCGGGCCTTGCATCCCCTCGACGCCCGGCAGGACGTTCGCCTCGGGGACGAAGGCGTCGTCGAGGACCACCTCGCCGGTCACCGAGACGCGCAACGAGAGTTTGTCGGTGATTTCGCCGGTGCTGACGCCGTCGCGGTCGGTCTCGACCAGAAAGCCCCGCACCGGGTCGCCCTCGGCCGAGCGGTCCCGCGCCCAGACGAGCGCCACGTCCGCGATGGGCGCGTTCGTAATCCACGTCTTCGAGCCGGTGAGGCGGTAGCCGTCGGCGTCCCGTTCGGCGTAGGTCTCCATCGCCGACGGGTTCGAGCCGTGTTCGGGTTCGGTGAGGCCGAAACAGCCCACCGCGTCGCCGGTGCCGAGCCGCGGCAACCACTCGTCTTTCTGCTCGTCGCTGCCGTAGGCGTGGATGGGGTACATCACGAGCGCGCCCTGGACGCTGGCCATCGAGCGCAGGCCGGAGTCGCAGGCCTCCAGTTCCTGCATCAGCAGCCCGTAGGCCGTCTCGCTGACGTTCGGCAGACCGTACCCGTCCAGATTCGGCGCGAAAAAGCCCAGTTCGCCCATCTCCTCGATGACACCGGTCGGGAACGTCCCGTCGAGCCAGTGCTCCCCCACGTCCCCGACTTCCTCGGCGACGAACTCCCGTGCGGTATCGCGAATCAGCCGCTCCTCCGCGTCCAGGTCGCCCTCCAGCGAGACGTAATCGAGCATATTCACGTCACTGTCTGTCACAGTCTTAGTACCTTCGAGCGAAATCCAGGTGTCGGCCGACGTCACCGGCCGGTCACACAGTCGAGACGACGGACAATCTGAGCCGGGTCTGCGGAGAGCGACAGAGCGGTCGCGAGAGTATTAGTAACAGAATTACAGTATGAAAATCTATGCTATATTTCTACTCGCCGTTCGCCGCGGAGATGTTCACGTACTGGATGAAAAACTGCATGATGCGCTTCTCAGCCTTGCGGAGGTGCTGGGACGCCGTCGTCTTGGCGATACCGAGGTCGTCGGCGATTTCCTGGAGGGTGCATCCCCGCGGAATGTCGAAGTACCCCGCTTCGAGCGCCTTGTTGAGGACGCGACGGCGACGTGGCGTCACCGACTCGAACAGTTCGCTCCACTCGGTGACGCTGGGCGTCGTGCGCCGCTGGAAGTCCGACGAGACGTACTCTATCTTGACGGGACCGAAGCGCTCCAGCAACTCGACCGCCTCCGAGAGGTCTTCTCTGTTCGTCAATAGTAAGTCGAAGCTTTCAGTTCCGTTACGTAGCTCGCCGAAGCCACCGAGCGGGATGAAGCCCTCGTGGAGGAGGACCTGCAGCGGGGTGTACTCGAAGTGCTGACTCCGGATGAGCAGCGTCGCCGAGAGCCGGTCGACGCCCCCGACGGCGTACTTCTCGATGACGTCGACCGACATCGTCGACTCGTGTTCCCGTATCGTCTCGATGACGTCGTCGTAGTCGCTCTCGGCCACCTCCAGGGCGACGAGGCCGAAGTACCGCCGGTCGCGGAACGTCGAGGCGAGGAACTCACCGGAGACGTCGTAGCTGACGAGGTTGCTGGTCCAGTCCCCCTCGTATCGGACGCTCAGTTTTGCAGTCAGCATCAGTGTGTGCCCACAGACAGGCGAGCTAAATTAATCATCGGGCGCGGACGCGGCGCTACCGGGAGGGAATCAGCGTCGCACGCGTCAGGTCGCGGTTCTCCGAGGCTTCCAGCGCCTCCTCGATGTCTTCGAGGTCGTACTCCGCGTCGATGAGGCGCTCGTAGGGGTACTCGTCGATAGTGTTCGCCAGGAACTGGAGCGCGTCGTAGAGGACCCAGGGGTCGTACTCGACGGCCGTCGTGATGTCGATGGACTTCCGCGTGAGTTTGCCCGGGTCGAAGTCGACTTCGTGGCCGGGACGAACGTTGCCCATCGTCAGATAGCGCCCGCCCTTGCGGAGCAGGTCGATTCCCTCGACGAACGCCTCGGGGACGCCGGCGACTTCGATGCCGACGTCGGCCCCGACGCCGTCGGTAATCTCGTCGACGCGCGCTTTGCGGGCCGCCACCGTGTCGAGTTCGCGGAAGTCGATGACGTGGTCGGCACCGAAGGCCTCGGCCTGTTCGAGGCGCTTGTCAACGCCGTCGATGACGATGGTCTCCGCGCCGTACTCGTTCGCGACGACGGTCGCGTTCAGCCCGAGGCCGCCCGCGCCCTGGACGACGACCGTGTCGTTGTACTCGATGCCGACCTCCTCGATGCCAAAGAGGACCTGCGACAGCGCGCAGTTGGCCGCCGCGGCGACGTTCAGGTTGTCCTCCAGTTCCGCGGGAATCTTGTAGAAGTGGTTGTCCGGGTAGATGTAGTAGTGCGTGGCCCAGGGCGCGTGGAAGTGCGGCCAGATGTCCGGGGATTTCCCCGTGTGCTCGTAGTCGTTGTCGCAGGCGTAGAACTCGCCGCGCCGGCAGAACTCGCAGGCCTGGCAGGTCTGGAAGTAGACCGGGGCGACGAGGTCACCCTCCTCGACGGGATTCCCGGCGCTGTCGGTCTCGACCTTCTCGCCGAGGTCGCTGACGCGACACAGCGCCTCGTGGCCGAGCACGCAGTCCTGGAGCGGATGGTCGCCCTTCCAGACGTGCAGTTCCGAGCCACAGACGTTCGACCTGACGACCTCGGTGACGACGGCGTCCGGTTCCGGGTCCGGCACCTCGTACTCACGGAATTCGAGGTCACGGGGCCCGTTGAGGTAGACTAGCTCGCCGGTTTCGGCCTCCTCGTCCGCCATCCGGGACTCACTGCTCATTCTGCCTCCGCGCGGACGTTCGGAACCTCCTCGGGCACCTCGTCGACGTAGCCGCGGTAGTCGAGATATGCCCGGAACGCGACAATTTCGTCGTCCTCGTTGAACTCCATCACGTCACAGAGCGGGACGCCGTCGGCCTCGCGGCCGACCGCCGTCTCGCCGTCGAGGTAGCCCTCGCAGACGACGACGTTGCCGTCCTGATGGAAGTTCGTCATGTGGTGTTCGCCGCCAGTGAAGAACTCCGAGTTGTCCTCGTAGAACTGCCGGATGTCCTCGATGCCGCGCACCACGCCGGCCCGCGAGGAGTGGACGACCGGGTCGTCCCCGTACAGTTCTAGGACGTCTTCGGTTCCTGCGTCCGCGCTGTCCATTAGCTCAAAGTACCGCTTGGCAACTTCGACGCTCATCTGTCCTGGAGTATTCGACCGTCTCCCATACCCTTTGAGGCGAACATAGTGCCTCCTTTTTATGCTAGCGAGAGAGTCGCACGCACGTCACCGGGCGACACCCGAGGCGGTCTCGGCCCAAACCGTCGGGAGGACGCGGGACCGCCAAGAGAACAGCGGTCGGAACTGCCTGCAGTCAGTTCGGCGTGATGTCGGCGCAGACGTTCTTGACCTGGGTGTAGGCGTCGACGGCGGCGAGGCCCTTCTCGCGGCCGAACCCGCTCTCCTTGAAGCCGCCGAAGGGCGTCTCCTCGCCGCCGGCGAACCACTCGTTGATGTAGACCTGGCCGGCGCGCACGTCGCGGGCGAAGCGGTGGGCACGGCCCATGTTCTGCGTGTGGATGCCGGCGACCAGCCCGTAGTCCACGTCGTTGGCAATCTCCATCGCCTCGGCCTCGGTGCTGAACTCGATGACCGACAGCACCGGCCCGAATATCTCCTCCTGGGCGATGCGCATGTCGTTGTCGACGCCGTCGAAGACCGTCGGCTCGACGAAGTAGCCGTCGCGGTCGAGCGCGTCGCCGCCGACGAGCGGTTCGCCGACCTCCGTCCGGCCGACGTCGAGGTAGTTCGTCACCTTCTCGAAGTGCTCCGCCGAGACGAGCGGGCCCATGTCGGGGTCGACCTCGCCGCTGTCGATGTCCATCGCCTCGATGCGGCGCGTGAGTTCGTCGAGGAACTCCGCCTTGACGTCCTCGTGGATGATGAGCCGCGACCCTGCGGAGCAGACCTGGCCGGCGTTGGCGAAGATGCCGGTCATCGTGCTGTCGACAGCGGAGTCGATGTCGGCGTCGGGCCAGACGACGTTCGGGCTCTTCCCGCCGAGTTCGAGGTGGACGTTGGTCACGTTCTCGATGGCCGACTTGCCGACCTCGATACCCGTGGGGACGGAGCCGGTGAAGCTCACGCCGTCGACCTCGGACTGTTCCGACAGGGGTGCGCCGGCCTCCGCGCCGAACCCGGGGAGGACGTTGAGGACGCCGTCGGGGATGCCGACCTCGGTCGCGAGCCGACCGATTTCGACGGCGGTCAGCGGCGTCTGCTCGGCGGGCTTGACGACGGCCGTGTTCCCCGTCGCCAGCGCCGGGGCGACGCTGCGCCCGAAGATGTTCGTCGGGAGGTTCCACGGGATTATCTGGCCGGTGACGCCGAGCGGTTCCCGCACCGTGTAGTCGACGTACTCGTCGGTGAGCGGGATGGAGTCGCCGTGGACCTTGTCGGCGACGCCCGCGTAGTACTCGAAGTATCGGGCGCAGGTCTCGACGTCCGCGCGGGCGTGGGAGAGGGGTTTGCCGTTGTCGCGAGTTTCGAGCAGCGCGAGGCTCTCCTCGTGGGCGCGGATTTCCGCCGCGAGGTCGTTCAGGAGGCGGCCGCGCTCCTGGGGTGGCGTCGAGCGCCACTCCGGGAAGGCCTCGCGAGCGGCGCCGACGGCCCGGTCGACGTCCGCGGCGCGCGCCCGTGCGACGGCCGCGAAGGGCTCCTCGGTGGCCGGGTTGACTGTCTCGAAGCGCTCCTCCGCCTCCGACGGGACGAGGTCACCGTCGACGAGGAGGTCGTACGTACTGAGGTCTGTCTGGGTCGCCATGGGTACCGTTGCGCCCTCTCGCCGTATTCTGGTTTCGCTGAACATGTCCCGGCATTAATACCCCGGTATAGCCGGTCGTCCCGGAGTGAACATGTGTCGGTGAACGTTTATCACACCGGGCCGTCCAGACTGGTGACAATGGAGATAACGAGCGTCAATCAGTACCACCTTCGCTACGGGATGGACGACAGTTTCCGGCCGGCCTGGAAGCCAGGTTTCGAGCAGACCGAACACGAGGTGCTGCTGTTCGAACTCGAAACGGACGCCGGCATCTCCGGCGTCGCGACGGCCTCCGGCTTCGCCGGGCGGATGGACTACCTGGAACTGGCAGAGATGTTCCTCGTCAGCGAGGACCCCCGCGAGGTCGAGTCGCTGGTGGAGAAACTGGACCCGCTCAACCTCTGGGGGCCCCGCCCCTGGCACTTCGAGGTCGCGCTGTGGGACATCGTCGGCAAGGACGCCGGCAAGCCCATCTACGAACTGCTCGGCGGGAGCGCCGACCCGATTCCGGCCTACGCCTCGACCGGGGAGCGACAGGGGCCGGAGGAGCGGCTGGCGTACGTCGACGAGCGCGTCGACGAGGGGTTCGAGGCGGTGAAGCTCCGCTGTCACGGCGACGACCCGTCCCCGGACCTCGACGTGGCGCGGCGCATCCGCGAGGCCTACCCCGACCTGACGCTGATGATGGACGCGAACATGGGCTGGAGCGTCCCGATGGTCGACGTCGAAAAGTGGTCGTTCGACGACGCACTGTCGGTCGCGCGGGAACTGGAGGACATCGGCAACGTCGGCTGGCTGGAGGAACCGCTGGACCGCCGGAACTACGAGGGGCTGGCGCGCCTGCGCGAGGCGACGGACGTGCCCATCGCGGGCGGGGAGTTCAACAACGGCATCCACCACTTCCGGGAGTTCATCAAGCAGGGCTCGCTCGACGTGCTCCAGCCAGACGCCGTGCTCGCGACGGGCATCAAGGGCGGCACGAAGGTCGCCGCGATGGCCGACACGCACGGGCTCGAATTCGCCCCGCACACCTGGAACGACGGGCTCGGCTTCGCCGCGAACCTCCACCTGCTCGCCGCGACGGGCGCGCGCTGGTGCGAGTACCCGCTCGACCCCCCGGGCTGGACGCCCGAGGCGCGGGACTTCCTGCTGGAGGAGCCGATTCTGGCCGAGAACGGGGCGGTGTCACCGCCCGACGGCCCCGGCCTGGGCGTCGAACTGGACTGGGACCTCATCGAGGAACTCGACGCGTCCTGAATACTGGTGTGTGTCGTCCCGCGGGGGGACGACGGCGGCGACTCACTCCTGGTTCGGCCAGCGCTCGATGTAACTGGTCTTGTCGGTGTAGAAGTTGATCATGTCCTGGCCCTGGGCGTGGAGGTCCCCGAAGAAGGAGTCTTTGCGCCCGCCGAAGGAGAAGAAGGCCATGGGTGCTGCAGTGCCGAGATTCACGCCGAGGTTGCCGGCCTCGACCTCGTGTTTGAACCGGTCGGCCTTGTGGCCGCTGTCGGTAAAGAGGCTGGCCGCGTTGCCGAACTCGCTCTGGTTGACGACGTCCACGGCCTCGTCGAAGTCCGCGACACTGACGAGCCCCATGATGGGACCGAAGTGCTCCTCGCGGGCGATGGTCATCTCCGGGCTCACCTCGCCGAAGAGCGTCGGGCCGATGAAGGTGCCGTCGTAGTCGTCGACGGTGACCTCGCGGCCGTCGACGAGCAGTTCCGCGCCCTCCTCGACGCCGGACTCGACGTAGCCGTGAAGCGTGTCGAGGTGGTCCTCGCTGATGATTGCGCCGATGTCGACCCCGTCGTCGAGGCCGTAGCCGACGACCTGTTCGCGGGTCTTCTCGGCCAGCGCGTCGGCGAACTCGTCGTAGACGGCCTCCTCGACGACAACCACGTCGTTGGAGAGACAGCGCTCGCCCGCGCAGGCACACGCCGAGGAGACGGTCTTCTCGGCGGCGTACTCGATGTCCGCGCTCTCGGTGACGATGATGTGGTTCTTCGCGCCGCCCTGGGCCTGGACGCGCTTGCCGTTTGCCGCCGCCGTCTCGTAGATGTGGCGGGCGATAGGTGTGCTGCCCACGAAGGAAACACCCTCGATGCCGTCGTGTTCGAGGATGTTGTTGACGGTGTCCGGCCCGCCGTGGACGAGCTGGACGACGCCGTCCGGGAAGCCGGCCCGGTCGACCAGTTCGAAGATGCGCTGGGTGACCAGCGGGTCCTGCTCGCTGGGCTTCAGGATGAAGCTGTTGCCGGTGGCGACAGCGTGCGGGAGGAACCACAGCGAGATCATCGCCGGGAAGTTGAACGGGGTGATGGCGACGAACGTCCCGAGCGGTTCGCGGACGGCGCTCTCGTCGATATCCGGCGCGGCGTGGGAGAGGGTCCCCGCCTGCATCATCTTCGGGATGCCACAGGCCACCTCGACGTTCTGGATGCCGCGGCGAATCTCGCCGCGTGCCTCGTCGCGCGTCTTGCCGTGTTCGCGGACCAGCAGTGCTGCCAGTTCGTCGATGTGCTCGTCGAGCAACTGCTTCAGCCGGAACAGCGGCTGGATGCGCTTCTCGACGGCGGTCTGTCGCCAGTCCTCGAAGGCGGCGTTGCCCGCCGCGACTGCCGCGTCGAGGTCGTCCTCGTCGCTGAACGGCAGATAGGCGAGTTCCTCGCCGGTCCCCGGGTCCGTCACCGCCTGCCCGTCAGTGCTGGACGGGGTGTGCCACGCGCCGTCGACGTAATTCTGTACCTCGTCGTTCTCGCTCAGTGTGTCGGGTATCACTCGTAGTGCGAGTACGCGGTCGGACCCGCTTAAGTTTTTGGGAATGTCCAGCAGTTTGGGCCGATGCGTTTCGAAAATCTACATATCCCCCACATAATTTCAATAATTGTTTCCGCACCGTCGGCTCACGCCGGGGTGCGAGTCCCGTGCCGTCCGTCGACGGTGGGATGGAGGAGCTTACGACGCGTCGAGTTCGGTGTCGAGCGGGTCGTTCATCTCGTCGTCGTCGAGGTGGCAACTGATGCAGTGGCCGCCCCCGCGGTCCGCCAGGGACGGGTCGTCGGTCTCGCAGACCTCGCCGATTTTCTGCGGACAGCGCGTGTTGAACGAGCAACCACTCGGCGGGTTCCGCGCGTTGGGCACGTCGCCTTCGAGGCGGATTCGGGTCTGCTCCTCGTGGGGGTCCAGCGTCGGAATGCTGGACAGCAGCGCCCGCGTGTAGGGGTGATAGGGCGGCTCGAATATCTGCTCGGTCGAGCCGGTCTCGATGATTTCGCCGAGGTACATCACCGCGACGCGGTCGCAGATGGCCTCGATGACGCTCAGGTCGTGGCTGATGAGCAGGTAGGAGGTGCCGTACTCCTCGCAGAGGTCTTCGAGCAGGTTGAGGATGCTCGCCTGGACGCTCACGTCCAGCGACGACACCGGCTCGTCCAGCACGATGAGCGACGGGTCGGCGGCGAACGCACGGGCGATGGCCACGCGCTGTTGCTGGCCGCCGGAGAGTTCGTGGGGCTTCTTGTCGATGATGTCGCTGCCGAGGTTCACCTGGTTCAACAGCTCCTCGGTCCGCTCGCGGCGCTCGTCGGCGTTCATGACGGTGAACAGTTTCAGCGGCCGCTGGAGCACCTCCCGCACCGTGCGGTTGGGGTTCAGGCTCGCCTCGGGGTCCTGGAAGATTATCTGACACTCCGAGCGGAACTCGTTGAGTTCCTGCTTGGACAGCGAGTCGATGTCCGCGCCGTCGTACTCGATGCGACCGCTGGTGACCTCGTGGAGTTTCAGCAGCGTCCGCCCGAGCGTGCTCTTGCCGCACCCGCTCTCGCCGACCAGGCCCACGGCCTCCGACTCGTGGATGTCCAGCGAGACGTCGTCGACGGCCTTGACCGGGTCGTGGTCGCCGAGGAGGTTCTGGACGAACCCGCCCTCGTCGTAGTACTTGCTCAGGTCGTCGATGGTGAGTATCGGCTCGCCGGTCGTCCGCTGGGAGGCTCCTTTCTCCGGGACGTCGATGGGGTTGTCCAGCACGTCCTGCCAGTGGAGACACCGCGACTCGTGGTCGCGCTCGGCGTCGACCGTCTCCGTCTCGATGTCCCCCGAGGTACACTCGTCGGTGGCGAACTCGCAGCGGTCGGCGAAGATACAGCCGTCCGGGATGTCGTCGAGTTCGGGAATCCGTCCCGGGATGGGTTTGACCTCCTTGTCCTCGGCGATCTCCGGCGTGGTCGCCAGCAGCGCCTGCGTGTAGGGGTTCGCCGGCGCGGTGAACACGTCGTCGACGGGCCCCTTCTCCAGCATCTCGCCGGCGTAGAGGATGTTCACCCGGTCGGCGATTTCGGAGATGACGCCCAGGTTGTGCGTGATGAGCAGGATGCCGGCGTCGTACTCGGTCTTGAGGTCCTCGACGAGGTCGAGGAACTTCGCCTGCGTCGTCACGTCGAGGCCAGTCGTGGGCTCGTCGAGGATGAGCAGGTCGGGGTTACAAGAGAGGCCGATGGCCAGCAGCGCGCGCTGCTGTTGCCCGCCGGAGAGTTCGTGGGGGTACCGCTCCGCGATGCCCGCCGGGTCGGGGAGGTTCACCTGGTCGAGCACCTCGTAGACGCGCTCGTCGGTCTCCTCGCTACTCCCCGTCTCCTGGTGGAGTTCGATGGTCTCGCGCACCTGCGCACCGATGGTCATGCTGGGGTTGAGCGACCGGGCGGGGTTCTGTGCGACGTGGGCGATACGGTTGCCCCGAATCGAGCGCAGGTCGCTCTTCGACGCCGACAGCAGGTCCTCACCCTCGAAGGTGATTGAGCCGTCGTCGACCCAGCCGTTGGCGTCGAGATACTGGACGATGGCCAGCGCGAGCGTGCTCTTGCCGCTCCCGCTCTCGCCGGCCAGGCCGACCGTCTCGCCCTTCCGGACCGCCAGCGAGACGTCGCGGAGCGCGTGAATCGTGCCGTCCGGAACCTCGAACTTGACGTCGAGGGAGTCGACACTGAGGAGTGTTTCCTGCTCGCTGCGCCGGGTCGGTTGCTGCGTACTCATTGATGATCACCCGTTTCGCGCGGGTCGAGGACGTCCCGCAGGCCGTCGCCGATGAGGTTCGTCGCCATGACCGTAATCAGCAGCGCGACGCTGGGCCAGATGAGGAACCACGGCGTCTGGTAGATGTAGTCCCGTGCCGTCGAAATCATGAATCCCCAGTCGGGGTTCGGCGGCCCGGCACCGAGGCCGAGGAACGACAGCGAGGTACCGATCATGATCGCGTAGCCGACGCGAACCGAGCCCTCGACGACGATGGGGCCGGTCACGTTCGGGAGTATCTCCCGGAACAAGATGTAGGTGTTCGACTCCCCGCGGGCCTTGGCGGCCATCACGTACTCCTCCTCGCTGACCGACAGGGTCGCCGAGCGCGTCACCCGCGCGATGCGGGGCGCGTAGACGACGCCGATGGCCATGACGACGTTGAGGATGTTCGAGGGGAGGACGACGAGGATGAGCAGGCCGAGCAACAGCGTCGGCACGCTCATGATGATGTCCATGACGCGCATCAGGACCTCGTCGACGCGACCCTTCGCGTAGCCGGCCATCAGGCCGATGGGGACGCCCAGGACGAGCGCGAGCGCAGTCGCGCCGAAGCCGAGCAACAGGCTCGTCCGGCCGCCGAGGATGACCCGCGAGAGCAGGTCCCGTCCCAGGTGGTCCGTTCCCAGCAGGAACTTGCCGCCGGGGCCGGCGAAGCGGTCGGCGACGTGGGTCGCCGTCGGGTCGTAGGGCGCGACGGACTCGCCGAGAATCGCGACGAGGACGATGGGCACCAGGAAGGCGAGTCCGATGAGGATACGACGGTTGCCGAGCAGTTTCCCGACAATCGGCGGGAGTGTCAGCCCCGCCGAGTCGTCCTGCGTTGGATTGTCAGTCGCCATCTATTGCTCCCCCAGGCTGATGCGCGGGTCCAGGAGCGTGTACACCACGTCCGCCGCGAAGTTCGCGAGGATGAACGCGATGGTCGGGACGAGAATCCCCGCCTGGATGACCGGCAGATTGCGGTTCTCTATCGCCTGGACGATGAGTTCCCCCATCCCGGGGAACGCGAATATCTGTTCGATGATGACGACGCTACCCATCATCCACCCGAAGTTCAGCGCGAGCACCGTCACGGTCGGGAGGAGTCCGTTCCGCAGGCCGTGCTTGAACAGGACGTTGCGCTCGGCGACGCCCTTCAGCCGCGCCGTCCGGATGTAGTCGGACTCCAGCGTCTCGACCATCGACGACCGGGTCTGGCGCAACACGTACGCGAGGATGATGGTGTTCATCGCGATGGCCGGCAGGAGGAGGTGGTGGAGCCACGGTACCACCCCCTGACTGAGCGGCACGTACCCGCCCTTCGGGAACAGTTCCAGTGGCGGCGTCGTGAGAAACATCAACAGCAGCGTCGCACTGACGAAAGA
This sequence comes from Salinibaculum sp. SYNS191, assembly GCF_037338445.1. Lineage (NCBI taxonomy): Archaea > Methanobacteriati > Methanobacteriota > Halobacteria > Halobacteriales > Haloarculaceae > Salinibaculum > Salinibaculum marinum. The sequence continues at coordinate 2,524,909 of NZ_CP147838.1, read as the reverse complement.
CGGGATGCTCAACCCGACGTAGGACCCGCTGGTCACGATGTGGTCGACGAACGTGTTCCGCTTGGCGGCGGCGAGTATCCCCAGCGGGATGGCCGTGATGGCGGAGATGAGCATGGCGACAGCCGCCAACTGTAGCGTGCGCAGCAGTCGCGGCCAGACCATCGCCGACACCGACTGGCCGGAGATGAGGCTCTCGCCGAAGTCACCGGTGAACACGCCACCGACGAAGTCGACGTACTGCACCGGCAGCGGCCGATTCAGTCCGAGGTCCTGATTGACCTGCTGAATCGCCTCCTCCGTCGCTTCCGTCCCCAGGACGATGTTCGCGGCGCTCCCGGGGAGGAGGGTCGTCACCCCGAAGACGACCGACGCGACGATGAGTATCGACAGAAGCGCGATTGCCGTCCGCTTCAACAGATACAGGTAATTCATATCCGTTCCCTCACAGAGCAGTTACTTATCAACTGCGCACCGGCTGATGAAGTCCTTGATGTAGGTCGGGTAGAGGTCGTAGTTCTTGACGTAGTTCTTGTACCCGCCGTAGATCTTCGGATGGAAGGTGCCGACCCAGGCACCCTCGCGGTGGTTGATTTTCTGGCACTCCTTCATCGCCTCGGCCTTCGTCGCCTCGTCGGTCGCGGACTGGGCCCGCTGGAAGGCCTCGTCGTACGCGTCGTTGCTCCAGTTGGCCTCGTTCCACGGCCCCTCCGAGCGCAGCGCCAGGCGGGGGACAGTACTGCCCAGCACGCGCGTCGAGTAGTTCGTGATGTACCAGACGCCGTCGGTGTTCCAGTACTCCGAGAGCCACGTCTCCTCGGTGAGCCGGTTGATTTCGAACTCGATGCCGACCTGCTTCATCTGCTGCTGGAACAGCTGGGCGATGACCTCCTTGGCGGGGACGCCGTCGTCGTAGTGGAAGGTCTGCATCTCGAGGCCGTCGCCGTAGCCGGCCTCCTCCAGCAACTGCTGGGCCTTCTCAGTGTTGGCCGTCGTGCCGAAGGTGTCGCCGACGTCGAAGTCCTCGTCGTAGTAGGTGTGCACCGGCGTGACGCCCGAGTGGTGGCCGAGCACGCCCTCGGGTGAGACGGCTTCGAGAATCTGCTCGCGGTCGAGTGCGTACTTGATTGCCTTGCGGACCTTCGCGTTGTCCAGCGGCTCAACCGTCGTGTTGAGCACGATGGGGTACTGCAGCCCCGACGTCTGCTTGACGAGCTGTGAGTCCTCCTGGACGCGACCGGCGACGTTCGGCGAGATGCGGCTGACGGCGTCGATACTGCCGTCCGACAGCGAGTTGGCGCGCTGGATGTTGTCGGAGAGAATCTCCCACTCCAGTTTGTCGAAGTACGGCAGCGGGTCGCCGTTGACGCCGTCGATGTGGTAGTCGGACGCCGCCTCGAAGGCGATGTTGTTCTTCTGGTTCCACTCGGTCAGTTTCAGCGGACCGCTCCCGTAGTCGGTGTCCTGGAGCTGCTCGGGGTCGTCGTCCAGCACCGACTTCGGGACGATGAAGAAGGCACCACCGGTCTCGGAGATGCGCTTCGTGAAGTTCAGGTCGGGTTCGGAAAGCGTTATCTCGACGGTCGTCTCGTCGACGACCTCGACGGAGTCGACGCCGCTGAGACTGGACGCGGAGCCGGAGAACTCCTCGGAGGTGAGGAAGTCGTAGGTCGCCTTGACGTCCTCCGCGGTGACCGTCTCGCCGTCCATGTTCGAGTACGTCGCGTTCTCGACGAGCGTGAACGTCCAGACGGTGTAGTCGTCGTTCGTCTCCCAGTCCTTCGCCAGGTTCGGGTGGACCTCGAAGTTCTGGTCGACGCGGGTCAGCCGGTCGTACATCGACTCGGCGATGAGGTAGTCGGCGAGGAACCCACGGAACGGCGACATCGTCTGGACCCCCTGCTGGGCACCGATGGTGAACGTCCCGCCCTGCGGGAGCGACTCCGCGGTCCCCGTCGAGTCGTCGTCGGACTGGATGGTGTCCCCCCCATCGGAGCCGTCGCCGCCGTCCCCGCTCGAACAGCCGGCCAGTCCAGTGATTCCGAGCGTCCCCAGCGTGGCACCGAGTCGGAGAATCGACCGCCTGTCTGTCGTTACCGTCGTGTCAGTGTCTACCGGTGGCATACGATAACCAACCATGGAATCGTATGTAATAAAATCTTTGGTGGATATAGCCATGTTATTAAATATCATACAAAATCAGGACAGTCAGCGAGCGACGTGAAGATTCGCCGACAGGCCCGCTGAAACGGGGCAATCGCGGCCCGCTGAGGTCGGATAGTTCCCTCGTGGGTAGGAGTGAGCGCGGCGAAAGAATTGCCGGCACACAGATGTCCCGGGAAAGTTTAAAACCCGACCGCGCGTTCCGTGGAGACATGCGACGCGCAGCAGTCCTCACGGAGTACGACGAACCGCTCGCGGTGACAGAGGTCGACGGCGTAGCGCCCGGGACCGACGGCATCGTCGTCGAGACCGACGCCTGCGGCATCTGCCGCAGCGACTGGCACGCCTGGAAAGGTCACTGGCCGTCGGTCCCGACCGACGGTCACATCCTCGGCCACGAACCCGCGGGCACCGTCACGGCAGTCGGCGACGAGGTGGAGAACTTCGCCGTCGGCGACGAGGTAGGCATCCCGTTCAACGTCGCCTGTGGCGGCTGTCACAACTGCTGGTCCGGCGACTCCCACCTCTGTTCCGACGGGCTCAGCCTCGGGTTCACCGACGAACTCCCCGGGGCCTTCGCCTCCGAGTTCGCCATCCCCAGGGCCGACTTCAACGCCGTCCACCTGCCCGACGGCATGACCGCCGTGGAGATGGCCGGCCTCGGCTGTCGCTTCGCGACGGCGTTTCACGGCCTCGCGCACAAGGCCGACGTCCACGCGGGCGACTGGCTGGCCGTCCACGGCTGTGGCGGCATCGGCCTCTCGGCGGTCAACATCGGGGCCGCCCTCGGCGCGAACGTCGTCGCCGTCGACCTGGACGAGGACGCGCTCGCTCTCGCCGAACAGGTCGGGGCCACCGAGACGGTCGTAGCCGGGGAGACGGACGTCCCGAAGGCCGTGGCCGACGTCACCGACGGCGGCGCGGACGTCTCCGTCGACGCGCTCGGCATCGCCGAAACCTGCCGCAACTCCATCGACTGCCTCGCAGCCAAGGGCCAGCACGTCCAGGTCGGGATGACGACCGACGACGAGGCCGGCGAAATCGCGCTCCCGGTCGACGAGATGGTCGGCGCGGAACTGGAGTTCGTCGGCGTCAAGGGGATGCCGCCGAGTCGCTACCCCGAACTGTTCCGGATGATTGCCGGCGGCAAACTCACGCCGGCGGACCTCGTCACCAGCGAAGTCGGCCTCGGGGACGTCTCCGACCGGCTGGCGTCGATGGACGACTACGACACGCTCGGTATGGAAGTCGTCACCTCGTTCTGACGCTCGCTGTCGAGCGGAACCGCCCCCGGAGGACGCGTCAGTTCCCGGCGAGTTCGTGGACGAGGTCCCAGTCCAGTTCGATGCCCAGTCCCGGGCCATCGGGCGGTGACACCGCGCCGTCTTCTGCGAGAAGCGGCTCCTCCAGCAGGAAGTCCCGCGTCTCGATGGACCACCCCGGCGGCTCGATGGGGTACTCGCACCAGCTCGGGTTCGTGCAGGCGAGCACCTGGACGTTCGCGGCGAAGCCGATGCCGTCGTTCCAGGTGTGCGGGGCGAACTGCAGCCCGTGCACATCGGCCAGACCGGCGATGAGTTTGGTCTTCGAGATGCCGGCGCTGAGCATCACGTCCGGCTGGAGTACGTCCAGCGCCTCGCGGTCGACGAACTCGCGGAAGTGGTGGACGCCGTTGTTGAACTCCCCGCCCGCGATGGGCACGTCTGTCGCTTCCCGAAGCCGGGCGAGGGCGTCGTAGTTCAGCTGGTCGAACGGCTCCTCCAGCCAGCCGACGTTGCCGATGTCCTCCAGTTCCCGCGCGACCGACAGCGCGTCGTCGAACGTCCACGTGCCGCCGCCGGGGTGGGAGACGCTCCAGCCCATGTTCAGGTCGACCATGATCGTCAGGTCGGGGTACGCGTCTCTGACCGCGCGCGCGACGGCGAGGTCGTCGGCCATGTCGTCGGAGTGAAAGCGGAGTTTGACCGCCTCGAACCCCTCATCGACGCGCTCGTCGACCCACGCCAGTCGCTCGTCCGCTGGCCGGAGTTCGCCGCTGGACGCGTAGGCCGGAATCGGCTCGTCGTCACCGCCGAGCAGTTCGTAGACGGGCTTGCCGACCTCCTTGCCCTTGATGTCCCAGAAGGCGATTTCGAAGTGCCAGGGGCGGGGGCCGTAGGAGTTCAGCGAGGCGAGGTCGTCCAGCCGCTTCTCGATGTTCCGTGGGTCCGTGCCGACGAGGTACTCCCGCGCGAGGTCGAGCGAGTCCACGCGGGAGGCGTCCCCGGTGACGGACGTGATGCCGCTGATGCCCGCGTCCGTCTCCACCTCGTAGAGCTGTACCTTGTGGACGTGCTGTTCGAACCCCGGATACCAGGACGGCTCGAACGGGGCCGCCATCTCGTAGTCGATGTGGTAGGAGTTGATGCCAGTGATTTCCATGTCTGTCGAATGCTCCAACACCGTGACGCTCGACGCATGGACACTTTATTCTTTGCCGGAGCGGGGAGAACCGCCACCGGGAGGCGGGGTCGTCAGCTGTAGTCGTAGTAGACGCTCTTTATCTGGGTGTACTTCAGGACGCCGTACTTGCCGTCGTCGCCGCCCATGCCCGATTCGTTCCAGCCGATGTGGTGGCCCTGCCAGGCCTCGCCGAGCGTCCGGTTGACGTAGGTTTCGCCGTAGTCCAGGTCCTGGACGGTCTTCATCGCCGTCCGGTAGTCCTCGGTGAAGACGTACGAGGAGAGCCCGTAGCGCGACCGGTTGGCGTACTCGACGGCCTGCTCGACGGAGTCGACGGTGACGATGGGCGTGACGGGACCGAACACCTCCTCCTCGACGACGTCCATCGACGGGTCGACGTCGCCGAGCACGGTCGGGGCGTACCAGAAGCCGGTCTCGAAGTCGCTGCCGCTCGGCGGTTCACCGCCGGCCAGCAGCGTCGCGCCGCTGTCGACCGCGGACTCGACAGAGGAGTGCGTCCAGTCGAGTTCCCCCCGAGTGACCTGCGGGCCCATGTCGGGGTCGCTCTCGGGCGCGCCGAGGTCGAGGGCCTCGGTCGCGGCGACGTACTTCTCGGTGAACTCCTCGGCGACGTCCTCGTGGACGAACACGCGCTCGGCGCAGGTACAGACCTGCCCGGCGTTGGTGATGCGTGCGGTCAGGATGTCCTCGACGGCCGCGTCGAGGTCGGCGTCGGCGGCGACGATGGCGGGGGCCTTCCCGCCGAGTTCGAGCGAGACGGGCGTGAGGTTCTCCGCCGCGGCCTCCATGATGACCTTGCCGACGCGCGTGGAGCCGGTCATCGTCACCATGTCGGTGTCGCGGGAGGTGACCAGCGCGTCGCCGACGTCGCTCCCGCCGAGGACGAGGTTGAGCAGGCCGTCGGGGAGGTCCAGTTCCTCGTCCAGCAGTTCGAAGACGCGAATCGCCGACAGCGGCGTGGTCGAACTGGGTTTGACGACGACGGCGTTGCCGGCGATGAGCGCCGGGAGAATCTTCCGCATGAGGACGGCGATGGGGTAGTTCCAGGGGACGATGGCGGCGACGACGCCCATCGGGTGGCGCTGGAGCTGAATCTGCTCCTCGCGGTTGTCGCTCGGGACGATGTCGCCCTCGATGCGCCGGCCCCACCCCGCCGCGTAGTCGGCCAGGGTGAGCGTGCCCGTCACTTCGCCGTCCGCGGCGGACTTGGGCTTGCCCTGTTCGGCCATCAGCACGTCGCCGATGTCGCCGACGTGGTCCTCGATGACCGACCCGATGTCGCGGATGACCTCGGCGCGCTCGACGCCGGGCGTCGCGCCCCACTCGTCCTGTGCCGCCTGGGCCGCGGCCAGCGCCTCGGCGACGACATCCTCGTCGGCGTCCGGAATCGTCGCGACGACGTCCTCTGTCGCCGGATTCAGTACGTCTATCTCTGGCGAGCCCGCTCGCCACGCTCCGTCGATGTAGTGATTGGTCTCGGGTGTCTCCACCATAGACGCTCTTACTGTGAGGGCCTGTTTAGTTCTTCGGGGGGATATGGCCGTCCACCGGTCACCGTCGGGCGGCCGGTCCGGGCTCGCAACCGCGGTCTGGTCCGTCCGGACGCGGAACGAGGACGCGGGGACGGACATATCCACGTTTGCCACTCAAAGACACACGTGAACATGGCACAGTATTTATAAGGATTAATCGGTGGGAATCGGCGCGAGCGGTCGAACCGGAGCAGCCGACGGTCGGTCGGCCGCGGCCACTAGCCGAGCAGCGAGTCCTGTAGCTGGCGGAGGTGATAGAGCACGGAGTCGGTGTCCAGGGAGACGTCGTCCGCGGCGATGGGCTGGTCGGTGCGAATCGGACGCTCGACCTCGGCACCGGCGAGCAGTTCGAAGGGCACGAGGTCGGCCTCCGCGGCGACGGTCGCGTCCTGGAGGCGGCCGTAGATGGTGTCGCCGCCGCCGCCGACGATGGTCTCGCCGGGTTCGAGGTCCCGCTTGGCCGCGGCGACGACCTCCGTCGTCTGCTCGGTTACGACGCCGGTCGGCCGGTCGTGCAGCGCCGCCATCGCGACGCTGACCATCGTCTCCTGGGGGAGGTGGTACGGCCGGTGGAAGATCTGGTACCGGCCGTCGCTGGCCGTGTTGATGTTGTAGCGCTGTTGTAAGTACGCCTGCGTCGCCTCGTTGGTCGCCTCCGTCACCACGAAGGCACTGGGGTTGTCGCCCGTCGGCGTCACAGAGTCGATGACGCCGGTGCGGTCGAGCACGCCGCCGTCCTCGACCGGCCGGAGCGTTTCGAGGAGGCCGTCCCGGTCCGTCTCGGGCATGTGGATGCCGTCCGTGTCCGGCGGGAACCCGAGCGCGTTCGCCGCGGCGGAGAGTTCGACTGCGACCTTCGTGCCGTCGAGGAACGTGTTGTACATCCGGGCGTCCGGCTGGCTGTTCTCGATGAACGACTCGGGCAGGTCGTACCGCTCCAGCGAGTCCTCCTGCGTCGCGTGGGGTTTGAACGTCAGTTCGGTCCCCTGGCCGGCGGCGACGATGTCGAGTCCCTGCGTGCGCGCCCAGTCACAGAGTTCGACGACCTGTGCCGGTTCGTCCCCGTAGGCCATCGAGTACGTCACGCCGCGGTGGGCGGCAAAGCGCGAGAGCAACGGCCCGACCGTCGCGTCCACCTCCACGCTCACCATCACGACGTCGTTGCCCGCGTCGATGGCCTCCCACGCGTGGCGTGCGGCCGCCGCCGCGTCGCCGGTCGTCTCGATGACGACGTCGACGGGCGCGCCGGCTGCCGCGACGCCGTCGGTCGTCGCGACCCGCATCTCCGCCGCGAGCGCGTCCCGGACGCCCGCAGCGGACTCCTCGACGGCGACGTCCTCGTCGGGGACGCCGGCGGTCCGGAACGTCTCCGTCGCCTTGTCCAGGTCGAGGTCCGCCAGGACCGTCGGGCGGACCCCGGGTGTCTGCTCGATCTGGTACGCGAGGTGTGAACCGTACACGCCGGGCCCGATGAGAGCGACAGACAGCGGGTCGCCTACTCGTGCCTCTAGGTCGGGGATTACGTTCATCCGTAGTGGGTACAGTCTGACCGGGTAATTAAAAATTTTGTCGGCATTGCAATATTTTCTCCGGCCGCGCCGGCAGCGACGAGCCGATAGAGAGTCCAGAGCGCCCCTGTCTGCCGTTCTCGTCGGGTGTGGGTCCCGGGTCGCCGAGAGTATATAATACACTTTCCTTATAGATTCTGTATCAGAGAACCGAATGTCGACTATCGCACCTCCGAGAGTCGATGTCCACGAGAGGAGAGTCAGAGAGCGCAAGAGCCAGTCCTGGGTGTCGACAGCCCACACGGGAAGGCAAGTCGAGTCTCGATAATACGAAAGAGAGGGCACGAGATGGCGGTTCGTCGGAATATAGTAGTTCTCTAATAGAGAAAGTTCTGTCTGGAAAAGAGCACACTGCCGTCGGGCGGGAAGGAGCAGTTGACCTGGAGACAGTAGCGTTTTTGTATGAGAGAACAGCAGGGGACGCCGACAGAGTGGGAGGTCGGCGGGCGTGTGTGACCGCCGGTCCGGCGGTACGCTGATTAGTCCCCGGGAGAATGGTGGCACATGAGCGATAGACCGGGGGACGGCGGGCACAGCAAGATACAGTCGGTCGGGGCTTCCCTGGACCTCGTCATGGCGCTGACGAACGAGGGGCCGATGACGATTACGGAACTGGCAGAGGCGCTGGACCGGTCGCCGAGCAACGTACTCGCGCACCTGCGGACGCTCCAGGAGCGCGGATTCGCCGTGGAAGAAGACGGCCGCTACCGGCCGGGCCTCAGATACTACGAAATCGGCAACAGGATCAAACAGAACTACCCGCTGTACGTCCACGGCACCGAGCCAGCGGACGACCTGGCGGCGGAGACGGGTGAGTTCGTCTGGCTGATGGTCGAAGAGCAGGGCCGGGGCTACTACCTCTACAAGACGGGCGGCGACGACGCCGTCGAGAGCGGCGCGTACACGATGGGAAGCCGGTGGCACCTGAACTCGACGGCGAGCGGGAAGGTGGTCCTCGCACACATGGACGAACAGCGAGTCGACGAGGTACTCGACACGCACGGGCTGAAATCCATGACGCCGAACACCATCACCGACCGCGAGGAACTGAAGGCCGAACTGGAGACGATACGCGAGGAGGGCGTCGCACGGGACAGGGAGGAGTCCGCCGTCGGTATCCGCGGCGTCGCCGCACCGGTCCGGGGACTCGACGGCGTCATCGGAACGGTCTCGATCTCGGGACCGGCGAGCCGCATCAAGGGCGACTATTTCGAGGACGTGCTCCCGGGGAAAGTCACGGAAGCGGCCGACATCATCCGCATCAAGTACAACGGTGCCTCGGCCGTCGACCGCTGACCCGCGACCCGACCGCCAGTTCTATCAACACAGAATAGTTTCCATTACAGCCATACGACCGTAAGTACGTCAGAACCGTTCCGACGAGTCGCCGTCTGCCCGAGACGCCGGGTCCCGAATCCTCGCGCCCGGTCCAGCGAACACCCTTTGGTCAGGTTAGCTAGGCTATACGTGGCGGTTCGATTGCATTACCCGCGAGGAGGTCCCGGGCGAGAGGGCGTGGTCGGCCGCGGCGAGGGTCTCCGTAGGCGAGTTCTCTGTCGCGATAGCGGGGCCACTTAAGATTCGCACATGTGCGTCGTGATGTATATACCACCCCCTCACAAAACAGGAGTCGGGAAGGCTATCGCACCGTCCACGCAACGTTCTATGATTCTGGAATACCACAGTCGGGCCGGGAAGCGCGCGCGAGCACGGCAGGACCGTCGACGTGATGACTGCCGGGAACCGCGTGGACACCCGGGACGAGGCACGGATGTATCAATATCTATCGACAGTACCGGTTGGAAGAACGACACGATAGTCGAGATTTCTGAAAAACGGTCGGTTGTTCGAGGTGTCGGTCGGTGAACGCGCGACGAGTGTCGATTCTCTTCACAATTCTCGCCCTGATATGGGGGTCGCTGTTCGTGTTTGTCAAAATCGGTCTGCCGCACGTGCCGCCGGTGCTGTTCGCCGCGCTGCGACACGACATCGCGGCAGTGCTCACGCTCGGGTACGCGGCAACTGTCACGACGCGGTGGTATCCCCGGAGTCGAGCGGACTGGTGGCTCGTGTCGCTGGGGGCCGTGTTCTTCGTGGGGCTGTACAACGGCTTCCTGTTCGTCGGACAGCAGGGGGTGACCAGCGGCGTCGCCGCAATCCTGGTCGCCACGAACCCGATTCTCGCGGCGCTGTTCGGGTGGGTCCTGCTTCCACAGGACCGCCTCTCCGGCCTCGGCATCGTGGGGCTGGCCCTGGGCTTTCTCGGCGTGACACTCGTCGCGCGACCGGACCTGACACCGCCCTTCCGGAGCGAGTCCATCGGTGCGCTCCTGGTGGTGCTGTCGACGGCCTGTCTCGCCTTCGGGAGCGTGCTGGTGCAACGCGCCGGGAGCGACCTCTCGACGGAGGGGTTCGTCGCCTGGTCGAACGTCTTCGGGGCTCTGTTCCTGCACGGCATCAGCGTCGGGTTGCCCGACGAGTCGCTGGCCGGGGTCGAACTGACGGGTGCAGCACTCGGTGCAATCCTCTATCTCGGCGTCGTCGGGAGCGCGTTCAGTGCGGTCCTCTACTTCCAGTTGCTCGACGAACTGGGTGCTGTCGAGATAAACCTCGTGTCCTACGCCGCGCCCGTCTTCACCGCAGTCCTGGGCTGGCTGCTGCTCGAAGAGACGCTCAGCCCGCTCAGCGTCGCCGGGTTCCTGACCATCTTCGTCGGCTTCGCGCTCGTCAAACACCGGGAGATGCGCGCGGAACTGCGGAACGTCTCCGACGCACTCGGAAGCTCGCAGTGACCGGCCGCGGGAACGCCTCTGACCCGTGCCCCGACGAACCACCCGACACAGCCGGTCCCTCCAGTGCCGGAGGGTAGCTATAAGATGCGCGGGCGCGTGCTGACAACCATGCGGGAAATCAGGCTCAACGAACTGGAGACGGTACTCTCGGGCGTCGAGTTCCCTGCGACGCGGGAGAAACTAGTGAGCGAGTGGGAGGACGTGACGCTCGTGCTGGCCGACGGCGAGGAGAACCTCGGGAACGTCCTCGCGGAGTCGAGCGACGACGTCTTCGAGTCGAAGAACGACGTCTCGACCGAGGTGATGAACCTCCTGCCGCGGGAGGCGGTCGGCGAACCGTACCAGTCCGAAGGTGAAGGGTAGCGGGGGTAAGGGTCGCACCGACAGTCAGTATGAAACAGGAGGTCTACGCGGTCGAGAAGCGAACCGAGGAGGGCTGGACCGTCGTCGGTGGACGGGTGTTCGCCACGCAGGAAGCGGCCGAACACTTCGAGGAGAAGTACGTCGAGGACGACCTCAGCGGGACCGCGAGGAGCGTCGACATCCGCATCACCGAGTATCGAGTCGACGGCTGAAGCGCCCCCGACGGGGCTATCGCTGCCCGGGGACCGGCGGGCGCGCCGGCGAGCGACGGCACCGACAGCGGTTCGACTACTCCGCAGCGCTCCATCCGGGTCCCGCCAGCATTGCCCGGCGGACGGTCCGGTCGCGCCCGATAAGCCGGAATTACTCCCCAGTAGCAATGACACAGATATAGATGTAAGCCTCGAAGGAACCGGTTACTGTCAGGGACGCCAGATCCCACGGCTGCAGCGAGGGACACCCGGTCGAAGCGCGGCGTGTGTGGCAGGTATCCCGCGACTACCGAATCCGTCCCGGCAGGTCCTGGCAGTCGTCAGATGTCTTCGGCGCTCACACCCGGCAGTCGGTCACGCACTCGATGCACTCGGCGGACGAGACGGGAACCCCAGAGTAGGGGCAGCGGGCGGGACTGTCGTGTGGCCGGGTGACGGTCAACGGACGAACGACGACGCGACGTCCATGCTCGTGAGCATCCCGACGACCTCGCCGCCGTCGACCACCGGGACGTGGTGAACCAGATGGTCGAGCATCGTCGTGGCGGCCTCGCTGACCGGCGTGACCCGCGAGGTGGTGACGACGTCGGTCCGCATGACCTCGGCCACGGCCGAGTCGGAGGGGGACCGCCCGTCTCTGGCCAGCAGGACGAAGTCGGCCTCGGTGAGGAGTCCCCGGAAGCGGTCCGCGTCGTCCAGGACGACGAGGGCACCGACGTCGTGTCGAACCATCTCGGCTGCGGCGTCCTGGAGCGTCGTCGTCGGCGAGACGGTCTCCACCGGCTGTGACATTATCTGGTCGACGTAGTGTTCCTCCATACCTGCTGTATCGGGCAGTTGCACACATAGATGTTCGCCCGCCAGTGCCACGGCGCGGGCTCGACAGCTCGCGCCGTTGTCGTGGCACGTCCCGCCGGCTAGTCCCCGCCGTCCGAGCGGGACGTCTGGAGGAACGTCTCGAGGTCCGCCTCGACGAGCGCCGCGACGCGTTCGGCGTAGTCCCAGAGGACGTCGTTGAGTTCCTCCCGCGTGGCCTCGCTGAGGCTCTCCTCGCCCCGGAACCCCTCGTAGGGAATCTCGGGGTGGTAGGTGCAGACCACGCGAGCGTCCCCCGCGTCGGCCCCGCCGGCCGGAACGATGGCGTATTCGTCGGCGTCCCAGAGGCCCTCGCCGCTGCGACGGGTCAGGTCCGAGTCGATGCGGTCGAGCAACTGCAGTTCCTCGTCGGTCACCACGGCGTCCGGCCCGTCGAAGCGCTCGCCGTAGGCGCGGTCGCGCGCCTCGAACGTCCACTCCTCCAGGTGCTCGCGTGCCCTCCGGACGCTCTCGCGCCCGACGTTTGCAAATGCCATCACAGGACTACGTAGGCGGTTCTGGGAAATAAGACCCCCGTGTGCACAGCCGGCGCGGTGACGCCAGCGACACGTCGGGGTCTCGCACTCCCGGCCGGGAGGGCGACGCTCCCCGCCTCGGCGTCGGTTGGCCCGCCAGTATATGATGCTGGTCGGCGTAGTGAGACGTGGAGAGTCAGAGAATGAGCCAGCGTGGTAATCCATTCGAGATGTTAGAGCGGCTGTTCGAACGCATGAGCCAGCAGTTCGACGAAGCGTCGGAGGCATGGGAATCTGGGAGAACGCTCGCGTGGTGGTCCGAGGGCGAGTCGCTGCCGATAGACCTCGTCGACGGCGAGGGGGAGTTCGTCGTGACCGTCGACCTGCCCGGCTTCGAGCGCGACGACGTCGACGTCACGGTCACGGAACACACGCTCCGCATCGAGGCCGGACACGAGCAGCTGGTCGATCAGGAGGAGGGAACAGTACTGCGACACGAGCGTCACCACGAGTTCGCACAGCGGTCCGTGCCACTCCCGGAGAAGGTGGACGCGGACGACGTGACGGCACGAATGAAAAACGGCGTCCTGACCATCACGCTCCCGAAGACGGAGGCCGAAGCCGCCCGGAAGATAGACATCGACGTCGAATGACCCGCCGCCAGGGCGGACCGAGTCTGTCGTCGTGCAGTCGCCCGACCGAGGCCGGGTCCCGTCGTGACCGGTCCCCGAATAGTTCAATTGGCTGGCCGGCGAAGTTCTAGCGGGGACTGACAATGTTCACGGACCGAACCGACGCCGGCCGACGGCTCGCCGACCTGCTCGAAGAGCGAGGTGTCGAGGCGGACATCGTCCTCGCGATTCCACGCGGTGGCCTGCCAGTCGGGCACGCCGTCGCGGAGCGACTCGGCGTCCCGCTCGACATCGTCTCCGCGCGCAAGCTCGGGTCGCCGGCGAATCCGGAACTCGCCATCGGGTCCGTCGCCAGCGACGGGAGCGTCTGGCTCAACGAGTCGCTGATAGCGCAACTCGACGTCGCGGACTCGTACATCGACGCGGAGATAGAACGGGAACACGAGGCCGCGAGACGGAAAGTCGAGCGGTACCGGGGGACGCGCCCGCCGCTCGACGTGGGCGGAAAGACCGTCCTCGTCGTCGACGACGGGGTCGCGACCGGTGCGACGACCATCGCCTGCATCAGACAGGTTCAGGACGCCGACGCGGAACGCGTCGTCCTGGCTGTCCCGGTCGCACCGCCGGACACGGTCGAGCGACTCCGCGACGAGGCCGACGAGGTCATCTGCGTCGAGACGCCGCCGTACTTCGGGGCAGTCGGGCAGTTCTACGACTCGTTCGGGCAGGTCAGCGATGACGAGGCCAGGAGCTACCTGACGGAGGAGTGAACACCGTCACCGCCGCCTCTCCGTCGGGGAACGGCCCGAGCCACGCGAGCGTCAATCGTGCCCCGGAGAGGGCGTCGTAGTCCCGCTGTGGGTTCGCGGGTTCCTGTCGGTTTTCGACGTCTCGGCAACGAAACTGTCGCTACACGTGGAGTTTCCGATAGAAGTGAGATGTGACGCAAGTTCAGAAGATAATCGTGATTGTCTTTTTATAACTCAAATAGAGTTTTTTCTCCCCTATTTTAGATGTTGAAGCATGGGAAACGTCAATTTTCAGCAGTCTAGAGTGTTTTTGCACGCTTTTAGTCCCATTTTTCCAATATATGCTTCTGTATTTCTGTATCTAGAGATGAATAACCCGCAAATGTCGATATCTCTTCCGTGAAAGTCGGCATCTCCACGCACGCGAGTGCTGGACTGACGGGGTACGGTCAGAGAGCGGGGACGTCGAAACGCCGGCATGTCAGTAACGCTGTTGGGCGAGGGCGCGTCCGGTCGGCGTGGCTGCATGCTCCCGCGACCAGCGAGGGGGTGGTCACCCGCTCGACTCGCCCGTCCGGCCCTCGGACGCTGGCGGAGCGTCTTCGAAGAGTGCGGCAAACAGCTTCCGCTGTGCCGAGCGGATGTGATTGTGCAGCGCCGACGAGGAAAAGCCGAGTTCGTCTGCCAGTTCCGCACCGCTGGTCTGTTTGGGCGACTCGAAGTAGCCCCGGCGATACGCGAGTTCGACCACCTCGCGCTGACGGCCGGTGAGTTGCTCCAGAATCGTCTCGACGAACGCGTCCCTGGCCGCCAGCGACCCGCGCCGCTCGCGCTTGGCGAGGAGTTCGGCGTCGGGATACATCGCCCCGATGGTGTCGACGGCCCGCCGGACGGAGAAGTGGGACGGGACCGCGGCCGTCAGCCGGCAGGTCGAGGGTTCGGCCGTAATCTCCCGGACGACGATGCCCTGCTCGGCCAGCGTGGACGCGAGGAACGGTTCGGCGAAGCGACACTCGATGCGTGCGCCGTCGTCCGAGTCCACGAGTCTGGCGTCCGCGATGGCGCTCTCGCGTGCGGCACGGTCACGCAACTGTTCCGGTGAAACGTCGAGTGCCCGGAGCAGGACGGTCAGCCGGTCGCCCGGGTCCGTGGTCATCCGTTCGACTTCGAGCGTGCAGTCGAGCGCACGTGCGAGGCGGAGCAACAGGCACGTCGCGTCCTGGACTTCGAACTCCATCTCTGTGGCGCGGTCGGACAGCAGGGCGTACTTCCGGTCGGTCGCCGCAATCGCGTTCGCGAGGAGGTCGCTCAGGTCGGCACACACCGACTGCAGCCGGTCCGAGAAGGCCCGCGGAGTCGAGGCGTAGATGGTCAGCACGCACTGGAGCGTCCCCCGGTAGACGACGGGGAGGCTGACGGCCGACAGGAAGTCCCTGGTGACCGCCTCCCGTCGCCACTCGTCCCGTTGCAGGTGGGTCGCGGTGTTGGATTCGACGGCCCGCTCCCGTGTTCGTGCCGCTCGCACCGCCGGCTCGGCCCCCGCGTCGTCGGCGAGCGCGAGCGGGGCCGACGCCAGGTAGCCCCGGTCGTCCCCGGCCCACGTGCGGGGGACGACCCGGTCGTCCACCCGGTCGATGTCGCCAACCCACGCGAACACGAACGGGTCGATGTCCGTCAGCCGGGCGCAGACCTCCCGTTCGAGTTCCTCCCGCGAGTCCGCGTCGAGTATCGCCCGGGCCATCTCCCGGATGTTGCGATTGAGAGTTTCGAGTTCCTCCAGCTGGTCCGTCCGCTCCTGCAGTTGCGACTCCCGGTGCCTGAGGCGTCGCTCCCGTTCGGCCCGGTCGAGAGCAGCCTCCGTGGACGCGCCGAGAATCTCGACGAGTTCGGCGGCGCGGCGGTCGAACGCGTCGGGTCGGGACCGTGCGGCCATGAGGACGCCGTGTTCGCCGACCGGAACGACGATTTCGCTCCGGAACCGCGAGTCCGGGTTGTACGCGTCCGGGTCGGCGTGGACGTCGTCGACGACTTCGGGTTCGTCCTCGACGAAGACCCGCCACGCGATGCTGTCCCCGGGTTCGAAGACGGGCGAGTCGTCGACGAACGAGACGTCGTCGGCCGCCGAGACGGCCACGGGGGAGAGGGCGCCCGCCGCCTCGTCGAAGCCATACAGCGCAGCGGCGTCGGCGTCGAGCACGCTCGTCGCGGCCGCCGTGACCGTCTCTCCGATGTTCTCGCCCGTCGTCATCTCGAACAACTCCGTCAGCGTCTCGTTGAACCGGGTGAGCGTCTGCTCGTATTCGAGCTGGTCCGTGACGTCGCGGAAGATGCCGTACACGACCGGCCCGTCCGGCAACTCGACGGTCCTGCCGCTCACCTCGACGGGAATGGTCTCCCCGTCGCCGTCGACCGTCCGTATCTGTGTTCCGTCGGGGAGTTTGCGGACTCTCCCACCGCCCTCCGCGACGAACTGCTCGAAGAGAGCGCGATAGGCTTCCGACTCCTCCTGCGGATGTAGCGCCGACTGGTAGCGGCCGACGATGTCCGCCCTGTCCTCGCCTCGCAACGCTGCCGCGGCCTCGTTCGTTTCGAGTATCGTGCCAGTCTCGGCGTCGGCGACGAAGACCGGGTCCGGTGCCGCTTCGAGCAGCGTCCGGTACCGCTTTCGCGCCCGTTCGAGTTCCTCCCGGCGTCTGCTCTGTTCCGTGATGTCCTGCGAGACGGTCATCCCGGCGACGACGTCGCCATCGCCGTCCCGGACCGGCACGATGCGGACCCGAAACACCCGCCCCTGCAGGTCGAGCGTGGTGACGCTGGATTCGCCCTCGAACGCGCGGTCGTAGAGCGGTGCCAGTTCCGCGGCGTTCTCCGCCGGGAAGACGTCTTCCAGCCGGTTCCCCTCCAGGTCCGACACGGACGTCGTCAGGTCCTCGAAGGCGGTGCCCCCGACCAGTTGATAGCGGTGGTCCTCGTCGAAGAGCGTGACGAGGCCGTTCGGGAACTGGTCGACCAGCGTCTCGTACTTCTGCCGTTCGCGCTGGAGTCGCTGCTGCTGGGCGCGCTGGTCGGTGACGTCGAGCCCCGAACTGAGCGTCCCGGTGACGGTCCCGTCCTCGTCACGGAGGACCGTATTGTGCCACTCGACGACGCGCTCGTCCCCGTCCCTGGTCACGACCGAGTTCTCGTACCGGTCCGGCAGTTCCACAGTGCCGGCGGTGAGATCGTCGAATACCTCCCGGACCGCCGCTCGCGTCCCGTCGGGCAGACAGGTCTCGAACCAGTCGCGGCCGACGAGGTCCGCCCGGTCGTAGCCCAGGACCGCCTCCGCCTTGCGGTTCACGTAGGTGACGACGCCGTCCGCGTCGATGGCGACCATCATGACGTCGGCGATGTCGAGGAAGTGAGCGGCGTCCGCAAAGGAGAGCCGGGCAGTCGACTCGGCCGGGAGTCTGTCGAGTTCGCGCGACACGTAACTGGCAAAGAGGTCGGCCAGCGCGAGCGTCTCCTCGTCCAGCGCCCCCGGGTTCTGTCTGGCGAGGACGACCACGCCGTGCCCGTCCAGCGGGACCGTGAGAACGGACCCGTACTCGGTGCCGGGGCCGAACCGGTCGTCCCGGGTCGTATCGGCGACCAGCACCGGCCGCTTCGGGTGTCCCGTCCGCTCGACGAGTACACGGAACGGCCCCGACTCGCCGGCATTGTCGGCCGTCTCGTCGGCGACGTGTGCGGCCAGTCGCCGTCCGTCCCGGTCGAGGACGGCGCAGGCGTCGAGGGAGAGACGGGCCGCGAGTTCGTCGACCGTCCGGCGGAGCAGTGCATCACGGGACTCGGCCGACGCCAGTCGCGCTCTGGCGTCTCGTATCTCTGCGGCGCTGCAGCGAGTGTTCATCGGCTACGCTCCTCGGAGTGGCCCACATCCGGCGGGTGAGAGGGTTGACGGTGGGAGGGACACTCTACGTCGGTGACGTGGGCGAATCATATCATCGTTCATCAAAGATGTGTGGGTAACTTACTTTGATACAGCCTATAGTTTAAATTTAAACCCCATTTATTTGGGTACTATGCTCATTTCAACCCCCGAGTTGTTAGTGTTAGAATCGATTGTTGTCGTATGGCAACCGAGGAGTCGTACAAGGTAACTGACGAGAACCGCCGCCAGGTAGACGGCCGACAACTCACCGACGAAATCGGAATCGACCGGGGCGAGATTACCTGGCGAAAGGAGTTCACGCAGTTCGACGCCGCCGACAGACGGCGGCTCGAATCGATGTCGGGGACGTTCGAGCGGGTCGCCGACGACCTCGTCGACGACTTCTACGACCACCTCCAGGACTACTCCGAGAGCGTCGCGATTCTCGACGCCTCCACGAAGTCCGTCGACGCGCTGAAACGGTCCCAGCAGCAGTACCTGACCGACCTCGGCAGCGGCGAGTACGGCACCGGCTACTTCGAGCGCCGGGCCAGAATCGGGAAGATTCACGACATGCTCGACCTTGGCCCCAAAATCTACCTCGGGGCCTACTCCGTCTACTACGAGGGACTGCTCGACGCGATAGCCGCGGACGTCAAGCAGGAACTCGCCGACAGCGGCGATGAGCCGCCAGCGGCGGCGTCCGACCCCGAAGACGCCTCGGGAGGGGGGTCGGAAGCGACTGCGGAGGGCGGACTCACAGCGACGGAGGCGGTCGATGCGGTCGTCGAGCGGTCGCTGTCGGTGCTCAAGCTACTCACGCTCGACCAGCAGGTCGCGATGGACACCTACATCCACTCGTTCAGTCAGCAGATAGAGGAGGAACTGGAGCGCCGCGAGGAGGTCTCGAAGGAGGTCCAGGCCGCGATTACGGAACTGCAGGAGACCTCCGAGAGCGTCGCGGACAGTTCACAGCAAATAAGCGACGTCGCCGAGACGCAGACCGAGGGAATGCAGGAGGTTGCGGGCGAGGTGTCCGACTTGAGTGCCACCGTCGAGGAGATCGCCTCGACGACCAGCCAGGTCGAGGCGACGAGTACGACGGCCGAAGACCTCGCCGAGGACGGACAGGAGTCGGCCACGGAGGCCATCGACGCGATGGAGACGGTGGAGGAGGCGGCGACCGACGTCGCCGACGACGTCGAACAGCTGAAAGAGCGCGTCGACCAGATAGACGAGGTCGTGGAGGTCATCAACGACATCGCCGAGCAGACCAACCTGCTCGCGCTGAACGCCTCCATCGAGGCCGCCCGCGCCGGCGCGGCAGGCGAGGGGTTCGCGGTCGTCGCCGACGAGATCAAGTCCCTCGCCGGCGAGTCACAGCAGCAGGCCGGCCAGATTGAGAACATGGTAGAGCGGATTCAGGAGGACACCGAGGAGACCGTCGAGAGTCTCGACGAGACGAACGCCGTCATCGACGAGGGCATCGGCCAGGTCGAGCAGGCGATGGACAACCTGACAGAAATCGTCGAGGCCGTCAAGGACGCCGCCAACGGCATCCAGGAGGTCGCGGAGGCGACCGACGACCAGGCGGCGAGCACGGAGGAGGTCGCCAGCATGGTCGACCAGGCGCTCGACCAGGCCGAGGAGGTCCGCGACGAGGTCGAGCAGGTGGCAGCGGCCAACGAGGAGCAGACCGCCAGGGTCGAGGAGATACGGCAGTCCGTCGAACGGCTCACGACGGAGCGCGACGGCGGGAGGTAACCGCCCGTGGCCCGAACAGCGACGCGCAGACCCGGGCATCGTGGACCCCCACCGGCGTCGTCTCTCCGCCGAGGCGACCGAATCGACCGAGTCTGCGCTGTGCCGGGGGTGCCGTGATGACCACCCAGGACGAGTGTGCACCGGGCGTGGATAGCGGCCGGCCGGAGCGGCCGTATCCGGGACTGCTGGAGGCCGTCCCGGATGCCGTCCTGGTCACGGACGCGGCGACCGGCGATATCGTCGACACCAACGAGGCCGGCGCGGCGCTGCTGGGTCGGCCGCGCGAGGACGTCGTCGGAATGGCCCACGCCGAACTCTACCCGGCAGCGGAGTGGGACCGTCTCCGCGAGCACTTCGAGCCCGAGCGACGGAGTGACGGACAGACGCACGAGCTCCCCACCGGGTACGGCCCCGTCTCCGTCAGGACGGCCGAAGACGGACGAGTCCCGGTCGAAGTGACCGCGACAAAGGGTGGCGACGACGGCTCGCTCGTGCACGTCCACCTCCGCGACCTGCGCGAGCGGCTCGACCGCCAGCGGGCGTTCCGGGCGTTCATCGGGATGATTCCCGACAGGGCGGCCGTGTACGACGCCGACGGCGAGGCCCAGGAGATACTCGCGCGTCGCGGGTCCGAGCCGGCCGGGGTGGCGCCCGACGACGCGGTCGACGACCGCCACGCGCCCCCGGCCGACGAGCCGGAGCGGATTCGCGAACGCATCCGGCGGACCCTGGAACGGGGCGAACGCGAACAGTTCGAATTCCGGGCCACCCCGGAGGACGGAGCCGAACCCCGGTGGTTCGAGGCGCGGACGGCCCCGATTCCGCGGCCCGGCAGCGATGCCGAGCGGGTCGCCTGCCTGGCCCGTGACGTCACCGAGCGAAAGCGGCGGGAACAGACGCTCCGGAGTTTCCGCGAAGCCGTCGAGCAGGCCGGCCACGTCATCATGATTACCGACGCGGACGGGACCATCGAGTACGTCAATCCGGCGTTCGAGGAGGTCACGGGCTACGACGCGGCGGAGGCACTCGGGGAACAGCCGAGCCTGCTCAAGTCGGGCGCACACGACGACGCGACGTACGACGACATGTGGGAGACGATTCTGGCCGGCGACGTGTGGGAAGGCGAACTCGAAAACGAGCGCAAGAACGGCGAGCAGTACTACATCGAGCAGACCATCGCACCGATACCGGACGGCGAGGGGTCGGTCGACCGGTTCGTCGCCATCAACACCGACGTGACCGAACGGAAGCAGTTCGAGCGCCAGTTGCAACGCGAGCGCGACCGGCTGGAGACGTTCGCACGGACGATATCGCACGACCTCCGGAACCCCCTCACCGTCGCGCACAATTACGTCGAACTCGCGCTGGAGGAGGACGACGCCGAACGCCCGCTCGACCGGGCGCTCGATGCGCTGGAACGGATGGACCGGCTCATAGACGACGTGCTCACGCTCTCGAAACAGGGTCGGACGGTGGACGACCCGGAACCGGTCGACGTCGCGGCGGTCGTCGAGGACGCGTGGGAGCACACGCCGACGGCCGACGCCACGCTGGCGATTGATGACGACATCCGCGACGTGACCGTCGCGGGTGACCGCTCGCGTCTCTGCGAGGTGTTCGAGAACCTGTTTCAGAACGCCGTCGAACACGGCGGACCCGGGGTGACTGTCTCGGTGAAAAGCCATCCCGCGGCTACCGGCATCGTCGTCGAGGACGACGGCCCGGGCATCCCTCCGGGCCACCGCGAGCGGATTTTCGACAACGGACGAACGACCGTCGACAGCGGGAGCGGGTTCGGGCTGGCGATCGTCGACCAGATTATCCAGGCCCACGGCTGGGACGTCCGCGTCGGCGATTCCCTCCAGGGCGGGGCGCGGTTCGAGATTGTCACGTCCGGCACTCCCAGCGAACATTCAGCAGACAAATGACCGACGGTGCCCTCCTCCGGAGACTGTATCGAGCAGTCGTGAAGGGGTCTCGGCAAGCGGACGTCGCAGAGTGGTCCGCCGTGCTCGGCGTCGGCGTCGTCGGCGGTATCGGAGTCGCCACGCTGGCGATTCACCTCGTCGGGCTCGCCACCGTGGGCGAGGGACTGTTCAGCCTTTTCTCTGGTTCGGTTATCCCCGGACTGCTCTCGCTTCTGTTGCTGGTCATCGGCGTCTGGGTGTACCGCCAGCACTCGGGGCGGATGGCGCTGCGGGTCGGGAGCTGGTGTCTCGTCGGGGCACTCACGCTCACCGGCGTGAGTGCGATGTCGGTCGGCTACCAGAGCGCGAACGGAGTCTCGATGGTCGACGTCCGCTTCGTCGTCACCGCACACGCGACTGTCGGCGCGGTCCTGGGCTCGCTGGTCGGGATTTACGACCACCAGCGCCACCAGCGCGGGCGCCACCTCGAATCCGAACGGGAACGCGCGGAGAAGTTGAGTAACCGACTCACCATCCTGAACCGGTTCGTGCGACACGACATCCGCAACGTCGTCAACGTCGTCCAGGCCAACGCGACGCTCATCCTGGACGACGTCGAGGAGCCGGCCACGGCAGCGCGGACGATCAGGTCAAAGGCCGAGAAACTCCACAAGCGAAGCGACCGGGCGCGTCAGTTGCAGCAGTTGCTCGAACTCGAATCCAGAGGCAGGACCCGTGTCGACGTCTGCGACGTGCTGGAGTCGCAGGTGAGCCGGTTCGCGAAGGAGTACCCGGACGCCAGGTTCGAGGTGAACGTCCCCGAGTCGGCCCCCGTCCGTGCGGTCTCGCTCGTCGAAGACGCAGTCGAGGAACTCATCGAGAACGCAATCGAGCACAACGACGCGCCGACGCCACGGGTCGAGATAACCGTCACGTGGACACAGCACGGTTCCGTCGCGAACGGCGACGGGAAGACGGTCGTGCTCCGCGTCTCCGACAACGGCCCCGGTATTCCGGCGAACGAACTCGAACTGCTCCAGCGGGGGCTGGAGACCGAACTGGAACACTCGAACGGCCTCGGTCTCTGGTTCATCCACTGGGCGGTCCACGCGTCAGATGGTCGCATCGTGTTCGAGGAGAACCACCCCCGCGGCAGCACCGTCGAACTCAGACTCCAGCCTGCGTCCGAGCAGGTTGAGGTGTGAACCGGTCGCCACTCGGGCACCGTTCGCAGTAGGGCGGATTTGAACCCCGGTCGTTCCGCTTCGCTCCACTCCCTGCTTCAAACCCTCGTCGGCCACACAGACGGCGCTGGTGACTCGCTTGTCACAGTCGCCGTCAGAAGTGGGCCCGGGCGGATTTGAACCTCGGAAAGACGGTCGTTCGCTCCGCTCACGCTGCGTCTTTCCTGAACAAATCCTTCGGGCGTCACTGCGTCGCTCCTCACATCCGTTCGTCGCAGAAGCAGTGGGCCCGGGCGGATTTGAACCACCGCATACCCGGTTATGAGCCGGGGGCTCTTACCAGACTGAGCTACGGGCCCGCAGTGGAGTGCTTCCCGGTGGCCGAACTAAACTCTACCGTCTCGGCGTGCGACGGCCTCCCTCGGAAGTCTTTTCGGTCGGACCGCCGTAACGAGTGATAACAATGGGTATCGGCGGCTCCGACATGTACCGGCAGCAGATTCTCGACCACTACAAGAACCCGCGGAACTACGGGGAAATCGAGGACCCCACGTTCACCCACACCGGCGAGAACCCGATGTGCGGTGACACCATCGAGATGGACGTCGTGCTGGACGACGACGAGGAGACAATCGAACACGTCGCCTTCCGGGGCGACGGCTGTGCCATCTCGCAGGCCTCCGCATCGATGCTCTCCCAGGAGCTCGCGGGGATGCCAGTCGAGGACCTGCAGGCGATGGACCGTGACGACATCATCGACATGCTCGGCGTCGACATCTCCGTGATGCGCGTCAAGTGTGCCGTCCTGGCGGAGAAGGTCGCACAGGACGGCGTCGACATCTACTTCGGCGAGAAGGACCTCGACGAGACGACGACCGAAGACTGAAACACGGAAGTTTTCCGAGTCAGCGTATCTACCCGAAAAGCAACAGCATCCGGCGCGCGGAGCGCGCCGGTTCACTCCACGCGAGGCATCGCCGAGCGTGGAGCGAGTTTTTGTACTAAATTTTTGCGAGGAGTGGTTCGCGCTCAGCGCGAACCCGACGAGGTAAAAATTTAGGCGAACGCGATCGGCGTCCCGGCGGTGTCGTCCTCCTCGCGGACCTTCTCCAGGGCGTCCTCGAAGTCCGCCATGCGGACCGCGGTGCGCTCGTCGCGGATGGCGAACATGCCGGCCTCGGTCGCGAGCGAGGCGAGTTCCGCGCCGGAGAAGCCCTCGGTCTCGCCGGCCAGCATCGCCATGTCGACGTCGTCGTGAATCGTCATCTCCTGGGTGTGGATTTCGAGAATCTTCTTGCGGCCGTCCCAGTCGGGGTGGGGCACCTCGATGAGACGGTCGAAGCGGCCGGGCCGGAGGATGGCGCGGTCGAGCATGTCGAAGCGGTTGGTGGCCGCGATGATGCGAATCTCGCCGCGGTCCTCGAAGCCGTCCATCTCCGAGAGCAACTGCATCATCGTCCGCTGGACTTCTGCGTCGCCCGAGGTCTTCGATTCGGTGCGCTTGGCCGCGATGGCGTCGATCTCGTCGATGAAGATGACCGCCGGCTCGCGCTCGCTGGCGAGTTCGAACAGGTCCCGCACCAGGCGGGCACCCTCGCCGATGAACTTCTGGACGAGTTCAGAGCCGGCCATCTTGATGAAAGTGGCGTCGGTCTGGTTGGCGACCGCTTTCGCCAGCATCGTCTTCCCGGTGCCGGGCGGGCCGTGCAGCAGGACGCCCGACGGCGGTTCGACGCCCACGTCGACGAACTGCTCGGCGTTGATCAGCGGTTCCTCGACGGCCTCGCGGACCTCGACGATCTGCTCTTCGAGGCCGCCGATGTCGTCGTAGGTGACCTCGGGGCTGGCCGTGACCTCCATCGCCTGCGCGCGGGCGTCCGTCTCGGGGTCGAGGATGCTCTGGATGGAGAAGGAGTCGTTGATGGCGACGCGGTCGCCGGCCTCCAGGTCCTCGCGCAGCGTCGGCGAGACCTCCGTGAGCACCTCCTGGTTGTTGCCGTGCTGTTTGACGACGACGCCGTCGTCGGTCAGCTCCTCCGCCGTGGCGACGTACAGCGACGAGGATTTCAGCGTCTCGTTCTCCCGCTCCAGCCGGTCGGCCCGCTCCGTGAGGTCCTGCTGGCGGTCGCGGGCGGATTCGAGCTGGTCTTCGAGCTTGCTGTGCACGTTCACGAGCGCGACGTAGTGTTCCCTGAGCGCCTCCAGTTGCTCCTCGGCCGACATGTCGGGGTCGAGGTCGAGCCGCGGGCGCTCGGGAAGTGACGGACTGCGCGACATCTGATTGGTGAATGTTTACGGTCGCACGACATAGGTTCTTCGGCAGCGGACCCGGTTGCGTCGCCTGACGAGGGTCAGAAGTGTCGGGTCCGCCCCCACTCAGGACAGGCTGGCGAACTCGTCCAGGTACTCACCGTAGACCGACAGGGCCGAAGCGACGGCGTCGGGGTCGGTCATGTCGACGCCGGCCGTCTCCAGCAGGTCGAGCGGGTACTCCCGCGAGCCCTTGCGGAGGAAGTCGAGATAGCGCTCGGCGGCCGGCTCACCTTCATTGAGGATGTTTTCCACGAGGGCAACAGCCGCGGAGATGCCGGTCGAGTACTGGAAGACGTAGAATGCCCGGTAGAAGTGCGGGATGCGCATCCACTCGCGGGCGATGCGCTCGTCGAGTTCGGCGGGCGCGTAGTAGTCCCCCTTCAACTCGGCGTAGAGGTCGTTCAGCCGGTCCGGCGTCAGCGGTTCGCCGGCCTCGCTGAGTTCGTGGGCGCGGTGCTCGAACTCCGCGAACATCGTCTGGCGATAGAGCGTCGACCGGAACCGTTCGAGGTACTCGTTGAGGACGTGCCGGCGGAGTTGCTCGTCCTCGACAGTCTCCAGCAGGTGGTGGGTCAGCAGCGTCTCGTTGACGGTGCTGGCGATTTCGGCGATGAATATCTCGTAGTCCGCGTAGACGTAGGGCTGTTCCTCGCTCGCCAGTTCCGAGTGCATCGAGTGGCCGAGTTCGTGGGCCAGCGTGTACATCGACTCCACGTCGTCCTGGTAGTTCATCAGGATGTACGGCTGGGAGTCGTAGGTCCCGCCGGAGTACGCGCCCGACTGCTTGCCCTTGGTCTCGTAGACGTCGACCCACCGGGACTCCAGTCCCTCGGCCAGCCGGGACTGGTACTCCTCGCCCAGCGGCGCGACGGCGTCGACGACGTACTCGCAGGCCTCCTCGTAGGGCAGGTCCGGGCTCTCCTCGGTGACGAGCGGGACGTAGAGGTCCCACATCTGCAGGTCGTCGGCACCGACGGACTCCCGTTTGAGGTCGGCGTGGCGGTGGAGTTTGTCGAGGTTGTCCCGCACCGTGTCCACGAGCGTGTCGTACACCTCCGGCGGGATGTTCGGGCCGTGCAGCGACGCCTCGCGGGCGGTGTCGTAGTTGCGCGCGGCGGCCAGTTTCTCGTCGGTCTTGACGCTCTTGCGGTAGGCGGTGCCGACAGCGTTGCGCACGTCTGCCCACTCGTCGTAGAACGTCTCGTAGACGCGCCGGCGAAAGTCACGGTCGGGGTGTTTCTGCAGCGTCGTGAAGTTGTTGAGCGTGACCGGCTGGGCCTCGCCGTCGGGGTCCTCGACGGCCGGGAACTCCATGTCGGCGTTGGTCAGCATGTTGTAGATCTCGCCCGAGGCACCCGTAATCTCGCCGAGGTCGGCCAGCAGTTCCTCCACCTCCGCCGAGCGGGTGTGGGGTTTCATCCGCAACACGTCGTCGATGAAGTGGTCGTACTCGGCGAGGGCTGGCTCCTCCGCGGCCATCGACTCGAACTCGTCGCGGTCGAGTTCCTGCAGTTCGGGTTCGATGAAGGAGGATGCGCTCGCGGCCTCGGAGGACAGCGCCTGCGCGCGGGTCGCCATCGCCTGCGCGTCGTCGTCCCGGGTGTCCTCGTCCTTGCGCATGCGGGCGTAGGCGGCGACGTCCGAGACCTGTCGCATCACTGTCTCGTAGGTCTCCAGAGCCTCCCGCAGAGTCGCGGCGCTCTCGACAGTCCTGCCCTCGTAGGCACGGAGGTCGTCGAGCCGGTCCCGCGCCGCCTCGAAGGCCTCGGTCCAGTCCTCGTCGCTGGCAAAGAGCGAATCCAGCTCCCACTTGTACTCGTCTGCGATGTCCTCTCGTTCGGGAACGCTACTCATGCGGTCGAGTAGGGACCGGCCCGGCTAAAGACTTGCTTGCTGGCGGTCACGATAGGGGACGCGCACCCACGCCGGGAGCCGGTCGGCAGTACCGTTTTGCCGCCGCCGCTGGTAGACGATACATGGACGAATCCGTCGAGCGTGTCCTGGGGCGCGTCTGGCACGACGAGGCCCCGTGGGACCTGCTGAGTAGCCTGGCGGAACTCGACGACCGCTTCGGCGGCCACCCCGGGGAGGCCGTCGCCGCCGACCGCGTGGCAGACGCCTTCGAGACTGCCGGTCTCGCCGACGTACGACAGGACTCCTTCGAGTTGCTGCGGTGGACGCGCGGGTCGACGACGCTGACTGTCTCGACCGACCGTGGCGAGCGCACCTTCGAGGCCCTGGCGCTGCCGTACTCCCCGTCCGGCGACGTCTCGGGACCGCTGGTCGACGTGGGACACGGCCTCCCGTCGACCGTCGCCGAGCGCGACGTCGAGGGAGCCGTCGTCGTCGCCAACGTCGAGACGCCGCAAGACGCCGACCGCCGGGTCCACCGGATGGAGAAGGTCGGCCACGCCGCCGAGGCCGGGGCCGCCGCCTTCCTCTTCGTCAACGACCGGCCCGGGCAACTCCCGCCGACGGGGGCGCTGCGCTTCGGCGACGAGGCGGCCATCCCGGGCGTCGGCGTCTCCGCCGAGACCGGTGCGTGGCTCCGCGAGTACGCCGACGAGGGCGCGACGGCACACGTCCGGGTCGAGGCGACGACCGACCGCGCGGAGAGCCAGAACGTCCGTGCGGCGCTGGGCCCCGAGACCGACGACGCGGTGCTCGTCCTCGCGCACTACGACGCCCACGACGTGGGCGAGGGGGCGCTGGACAACGGCTGTGGCGTGGGCGTTCTGGTGGGGGCGGTCCGCGCGCTCGCACGCCTCGACCTGGAGTGTCGCGTCGAGGTAGCGGCGACGGGGTGTGAGGAAGTCGGGCTCCTGGGCAGCGAGGCGCTGGCCGAGCGAATCGACACCGACCGCCTGCGGGCCGTCGTCAACGTCGACGGCGCGGGCCGGTTCCGGGACCTCCAGGCGTTCACCCATGCCTCCGGCAGCGTCCGGCACGTCGTGGAGTCCGTCGCCGCGGCCGCCGACCAGCCGGTCGGCATCCGGCAGCGTCCCCACGCCTACAGCGACCACTGGCCGTTCCTGCGCCGGGGCGTCCCCGCGGTGCAGTTGCACAGCGCCCCGGCCGACGACGACGGGCACTGGACCCGCGGGTGGACCCACACCCGCGCCGACACCCGCGAGAAGGTCGACCGCCGGAACGTCCGCGAGCACGCGATGCTCGCGACGCTGCTCGTGCGGGCGCTGACCGAGCAGGAGGTGGCCGTCGACACGGCGACGGTCCGGGAGCACCTGGACGCCGCCGGTGCCGAACCGGGCATGCGCGCGGCGGGGGTCTGGCCGAGCGACTGGGAGTGACGAGCGCCGGGGACGAGCGCCCGGGAGTGAGACGGCGCTACTCGGTCGTCCCGTCGGCGTCGACGCCGGGAGCGGCCTGGAGTTCGATGGTCACGACGCTCCCCGTCGGGTCGCCGTCGGTGAACGAGAGCGTGCCGCCGGACTGGCGGATGATCCAGTAGACGAGCCACAGCCCCAGCCCGCTCCCGTGGTACAGCGGTTCGAGTTCCTCCTCGCCGAGCAGCACGTTCCGTTCCATCTCGGGGATGCCCGGACCGTTGTCCGCGACGTCGATGGCGACGGTGTCGCCGTCCCGGGTAACCGAGACCGACACCTCCGGGCGGTCCGCGTCGTTGTGGACGATGGCGTTCTCGACGAGTTCGTCGAGGGCCCGGCTGAACTGGCTGGTCGCCAGCGCGGTGACCCCGTCGGGAACGTCGACGTCGACTGCCGCGTCGGGGTAGTCCGTCGACGTCGAGGTTGCCGTCCCCTCGACGAGGGCCGAGACGTCGAGTGGCCGCCGCTGGAAGTTCTCCGAGAGGACTTTCGTAATCGCTCGCTCCTTGTCGACGAGCGCCGAGAGTTCCGACGTCTTCGCGACGATGTGTGTCGCCTCGTCGGCGATCTCGGGCGGGGCCGCTGACTCGATGGTCTCCGCCCGCCCCCGGATGACGTTCAGGTCGTTGTTGAGGTTGTGCCGCAACACCCTGTCGAGGACCTGCAACTGCTGTTCGCGCTCCCTGCGCTCGGTGACGTCCTGCTGGAAGCCGACGTAGTTGGTGACCGACCCCGTCTCGTCGGTGACCGGCGCGATGGTGACCCGGTTCCAGAACTCGGAGCCGTCCTTCCGGTAGTTCCGGAGGGTGACAGACACCGGCTCCTCCCGGTCGACCGCCTCGCGCATCGCCGCGACGGCCTCGGCGTCCGTCCCCTCCCCCTGGAGGAACCGGCAGTTGCGCCCGACGATCTCCGACTCGTCGTAGCCGGTCAGTTCCTGGAACCGGTCGTTGGCGTGGACGATCGGGTTGTCCTCCCGGTCCGGGTCGGTGATGACGAAGCCGATCGGGGCTTCGGTGATGGCCCGCGTCATCACCCGGAGGTCCTCCTCGCGCTCCTTGCGCTCGGTGACGTCCGTCTGGATGGCGACGAACTCCTGTGGCTCGCCCTCGTCGTCGAGAATCGGGGCGATGGTCTGGTGCGCGTAGTAGAGTTCGCCGTCCGCGCGCCGGTCGGTTATCTCCGCCTCCCAGGGCTCGCCGTCGAGCAGCGTCGCCCACAGCTGTTCGTAGTACTCCTCGGGCATCTCGCCGGACTTGAGGATTCGCGGCGTCTTCCCCACTGCCTCCTCGCGGCTGTAGCCCGTAATCTCCTCGAAGGCGGGATTGACGTACTCGATTTCGCCGTCGGCGTCGGTGATGTAGACGCCCTGTCCGGCCGACTCGACCGCCCGCTCGAACCGGCGCAGGACGCGTTCGCGGTCGCGCTGCTCTGTCATGTCCCGCGTTATCACCGTGAACCCGCGCAGCGTCCCGTCGTCGTGGAGCGCGGTGACCGTCACCGCGCCCCAGAACCGCGAGCCGTCCTTGCGGACGCGCCAACCCTCCTTCTCGCAGCTGCCCTCCTCGGCGGCGACCGCCAGCGTCGTCGCGGCGTCGGGTTCGGCATCCGGCGGGTAGAACGTCGAGACGTGCTCGCCGAGTATCTCGTCGCTCGTGTACCCCCCCAGCCGGCGGGCGCCCTCGTTCCAGCTAACGACGGTGCCGTCGGTGTCGAGCCGGAAGATGGCGTACTCCTCGACCTCGTCGACGAGCCGGCGGAACCGCTCGCGCTCGTGGGCGAGCTGGTCGCGGACCTCGACCGCGTGGAAGGCGTGCGCGATGTCGTCGCCGACCTCGGCCAGCAGCGCACGCTCGTCGTCGTCGAAGGCGTGGGGGCGTGCGGCGTAGACGTTCAGGACGCCGTAGCGGGTGTCCTGGTAGACCAGCGGGACCGCGGCCACCGACTGATAGCCCCGTTCGAGGGCCGCCTCGCGCCACGGCTCGAACGCCGGGTCCTCCTGGATGTTCTGCGTGATGGCGACGTCGCACTCCCGAAGCGCCGACCCTGCCGGTCCCCAGCCCGTCGGACCGTCGTCGGTCGTCACGGTCACGTCGTCGAGGTAGCCGCGCTCGCTACCCGCCCACGTCGTGGGCTCCAGCCGCTCGGTCTCCGGGTCGACCTCGCCGATCCAGACGAACTGGTAGGGGTCGGCCCCGGCCAGGATGTCACAGACGCGGGACTCGATTTCGTCCCGCGTGGTCGCGCGCACGAGCGCCTGGTTGACGTCGCGGACGAGCGTCCGGATGCGTTCGAGCCGGGCCGTCCGCTCGATGGCGCGGTAGCTCTCGACGACGGTGACGATGCGGTTCGCGAGCAGGTCGTACTGCTCGGCGCTGCCGTCCCGCGAGAAGTACTCCGTCGCGCCCGCGGAGATGGCGTCGCTGGCGACCGCCTCCGACCCGTCGTCGGTGAACAGCACGAACGGGAGGTCCGGCCGGACCTCGCGGACGGCGTCGAGAAACGCCAGCCCGTCCCTGTCCGGGAGGTGGTAGCCGCTGAGGATGCAGTCGACCGGGTGCTCGTCGAGGTACGCCAGCCCGGCCCGCGCGCTCTCTCTAGTGACGACCGAAAAGCGGTCGTACACCTCCTGGAGCGCTCGCGCCGTCCGGGTCGCGGCGTCGCCGTCCGCCTCGACGTGCAGGACCCGTATCGACTCGGCCATTGCCGGAGCATTTGCCCCCAGCCGCAAAACCGTTTCCAGTCGAACGCGCCCGCTGGGCCCGCTACCGTCCGTTCTGCTGACACCTACGGCGGTCCACAGTCGGCCAGCACGCCGGTTACGCGGGCCATCGTCGCGTGCTCGACACGCCGCGTCTCGAACACCTCGCGGGCGCTCGCGAGCGCCGCGTCGTCGACCGCGAAGTCCAGGCCGGGATAGGTCACGTCGGTCAGCACGAGCGGGTGCGCCGGCGCGGGGGCGACCCCCTCCGGCCCCGCCAGTGGGTCGTCGCCGAGCACGGCGTCGATGCGGTCCGTTCCGGCCTGGCCGCGGGCGACCTCCGCGACCACTGCGACGACCCGGCGGACCAGCTGGCGGGCGAAGCCGCCCGCCCGGAGGCGAACGACGAGGAAGGGGCCGTCGCGCTCGACCGCTCCGTCGAGGTCCCTGACCGTGCCCGCGTCGTCGGGCGTCAGGTTGTGGAAGTCGTGTTCGCCCGAGAGCCGGACAAGCGCGTCGCGGGCGCGCTCGGCGTCCGCCTCCGGTGCGTGGAGGTGGTAGGTGTACACGCGCGCGACGGCGTCGTGAGTCGCGTGGAAGTCGCCCGGCGCGTCGGCGCTGGCCCAGGCCCGCACGTCCGCCGGGAGTTCGCTGTTGAACGCCGCCGGCGTGAGCCACTCGGGAGCCTCGAAGGCCACCGTTTGCGCGACGGCAGAGACGCCGGCGTCGGTGCGACCCGCGGCGGCGTAGCCCGCCGGCGCGTCGGCGTCGCCGGCCAGGACGTCGAGGTCACGCAGCGCGTCGAGAAGTGCGTCCTCGACGGTGTGGACGTCCGGCTGGCGCTGGAAGCCGTGGAACGGCCGGCCGTCGTAGGCGACGCGGTAGGCGCGCATCTACTGGAGGAGTGACTCGCCGGTCATCTCCGGCGGTTGCTCGATGCCCGCCAGCGCCAGCATCGTCGGCGCGACGTCCGCGAGCGTCCCGCCTGCGCGGACCTCCCGGCCGCCGTCGCTACCGTCGCTCGCGGCTCCACCGCTCGCGCGTTCGGAGTCACGTCGTGACTCCCCGTCGGGAGAGAGGTAGACGAACGGCACCGGGTTCGTCGTGTGGGCGGTGTGGGGTTCCTCCTCGGTACCCATGTCGTCGGCGTTGCCGTGGTCGGCGGTGACCAGCACGTGCGCGCCGGCCGCCTCCAGCGCCTCGACCAGCCGACCGAGTTGCTCGTCGACGGCCTCGACGGCGGCGACGGCGGCGTCGAAGTCGCCGGTGTGGCCGACCATGTCGGGGTTGGCGTAGTTGAGCACCAACGCGTCGGGGTCCTCGGTCTCGACGACCTCGATTGCCGTATCGGTCACCTCGGGCGCGCTCATCTCCGGTTGCAGGTCGTAGGTCGGCACGTCCGGGCTCTCGACGATTTCGCGGATTTCGCCGTCGAACTCCACCTCGCGGCCGCCGTTTAAGAAGTAGGTGACGTGGGCGTACTTCTCGGTCTCCGCGATGCGCAGTTGCGTCCTGCCGGCGTCGGACAGCACCTCCCCCAGCGTGTTCGTCGGCTGTCGCGGCGGGAAGGCGACGGGCACGTCGAAGGTGGCGTCGTACTCGGTCATCGTCACCAGGCGCACGTCCGGGGGATGGGTCTCGAACGCCCAGTCGTCGGGACGGATGTCGGCGAGCAGTCGGGTCAACTGCCGGGCGCGGTCCGACCGGAAGTTCACGAAAATCGCGGCATCGCCGTCCGCCATCGCCGGCGCCCCCTCGACCAGCGTCGGCTCGACGAACTCGTCGGTGTCGCCGCGCTCGTAGGACTGCTCGGCCGCTTCGACGGCGGAGGCGGCGGTGTGGTCGGCCTCCCGGTTCACGATGGCGTCGTAGGCGCGGCGGGTCCGGTCCCAGTTCTGGTCGCGGTCCATCGCGTAGTACCGCCCGGTGACCGTCGCCACGTCCCCGGTGCCGCGCTCGGCGGCGTGGGCCGCCAGTTCCCCCAGGTAGCCAGCGCCGCCTTTCGGCGCGGTGTCGCGGCCGTCGGTGAAGGCGTGGGTGACCGCCTCGACGCCCTGCTCGGCGGCCAGGTCGACGAGCGCGTGGAGGTGGTCCTGGTAGGAGTGGACCCCGCCGTCGGAGACGAGGCCGAGGAGGTGGAGGCGGCCGTCGTTGTCGGCGGCGTAGTCGAGCGCCGACTGGATGGCCTCGTTCTCGTCTATCGGCGGGTCGCCGGAGTCGACATCTGCAGGTGCTTCGTGTTTCCACCGGGCGATGGCGTCGCTGACGCGCGCCGACTCCTGCGTGACGACGCGGCCGGCCCCGATGTTGAGGTGGCCGACTTCGCTGTTGCCCATCTGTCCCTCCGGGAGGCCGACGCGGCGGCCGTGCGTCTCCAGCGTGCCGAACGCGCCGGTCTCGCGGAGGCGGTCGAAGGTGGGTGTGTCGGCGGCGGCGACGGCGTCACGGGCGTCCGCGTCGGGGTTCAGCCCCCAGCCGTCGAGGATGACGAGCCCTACGTCCATACCAGTGCGTGGCGAGCGCGGCCCGAGACACTTTCGGTCCAGGGGGCCGACCGTTATGTGTCCCGGCCCGCTGTGGACGGACGAGAGGATGCGCTACCTGGAAGTCGAAATCGACCAGCCCCCCACGGAGCGGAACCCGATGCACGACTTTCTCGTCGCCCACGACGAGTACGCGGCCGCGCGCCTGCTCGCCCGGGAGCGGTACGACGACGCCCACGCGCTGCTGTTCCACGTCGAGGGGCCCGAGGAGCCCTACCGGAGCGCGCTGGAGGAACGGGCCGCCGTCGAGGCGTACGCGCTGGACACCTGTCCCGACGACTCGTTCTACCTCTACGTCCGGGAGGCGCTGACCACCGACGACCGCGAGTTCTCCGAGGCGTTCGCACAGCCGGGACTGCTGCTCGTGATGCCCGTCGCGTACCGGGCCGACGGGACGGTGGGGGTGACCGCCGTCGGCCCCGCCGACGCCGTCCAGTCGGCGGTGGAGGCGGTTCCCGGGACGATGGGGGTGGAGGTGCTCGCGGTCGGGGAGTACCTCGCCGGCCGGGTGGACAGCCGCCTCGAACTCACGCAGCGGCAGTTCGACGCCGTCGAGGCGGCCGTCGAAACGGGATACTACAGCGCGACGCGGGAGGCGACGCTGTCTGCCGTCGCCGAGCGGCTGGATTGTTCGACGGGGACGGCCGCGGAACTGCTCCGGCGCGCCGAGCGGACCGTGATGGCGAACCTCGTGGACAGCGGCCCGTTCTGAGACGGGACTACCGCGGCCGCTGGCCCGACGGCGGCCCCTGCAGAAGCTTGTTGCCCGACCCGCAGTGGGGGCACAGCGACTCGTCGGCCCCGTAGTACCGGCCGCAGTTGCGACAGCGGGCGCGTCTGTCCGCAGTGCCGTCAGTCGTCTCCGTCCCTTCGGTGCCGGTCGTCCACGTCTTGACTGCCGTGAGGATTCCCATAGCAGGTGACGATTGGTGCGTTCGGACTGTCGGCTCGTCGCCTCAGGCGTGACCGGGGTTTATATAGGCGTCGGCCCCCGGGGGTGGCCGCGAACATCGGAGTTATGTGTCCGGGCCGTGAGTGTCAGGACATGGAATCGGAACTGCTGTCGGACGAGCAGGCTGAACACATCGTCACCACGGCCCGGACGGCGACAGGGGACAGCCTCCGCTCGGTCACCTACTTCACGCGGTCGGATTTCGACCAGCTCTATCTGCGCGAGGACCTCGAACGCGACGCCGACCTCAACACCTTCGTCGGCCACGAGTGGCGGGGCTACCGCGAGACGCAAAACGCCTACCAGAACTCCGAACTCGGCCGCTACAAGTTCACCGTCCGGGCCTTCGAGAACGGCTACCTCCTGCGGGTGGCCGCCGACCGGAAGGGCGTGCTCATCACGACCGACGGGCTCTCGATGCAGAGCTACGAGGAGATCGCCGAGGCGCTCCAGCGGATGCTCGCAGAAGACTCCGGGCAGTGAGGCAGTCCGTGCCCCCGGTACTTTTGTGACGAGCACCGAATAGGCCGTCATGACACTCGACCCCGTCCACGTGGACGGCATCGCGCAACTCGCCGGCCAGGTCGGCGAGGACGTCGACGACACCGACCACGGCGACATCGCCGACCGCGCCTGGGCGGAATTTCTGGACCCGCTGTACGACGGCGAGGACGTGGTTCTGGAGCCGCTGGACGCGGTGCAGCGACACATGGTCCCCGTCGAGGACATCGCGCTGACCGACACGGCCTTCCCGACCCAGCACGGCCTCGACGCCGGCACCATCAACCCGACGACGTTCAAGAACGGGCTGGTACTGGACGTTTCGCAGGCGGCGATGGCCGCCGTCCCCTCCGACGTCGAACTGCACCGCGGGCGGACCATCGTGATGACCGTCCACACGAACGACCCGAGCGTCGACGTCCACGACGACTGGCGCGGCGGCGACCGCGGCTACGCCCGCCGGCGGGTGTTGCACGCCCCCCGCGTCGACCGCTACGAGCAGACTGTCGTCCACGCGCTGGCGCTGTACCTGGCCGAGAGCGAACACGCCATCGAGCAGGCCGGCGTCGTCGACGACCTGCTGGTGCTCGACGGCCCCATCTACCCGACTGGACTGTTGAAGTGGAGCGAGCGCGACCCCGAGCTCCGGCGGTTGCTGACCGAGGAGGAACAGCCCCGCGACGTGGTGGCGAACTACCTCGAACTGGTCGAGATATTCGCCGAGCGGGAGGTGCCGCTCGTGGGATTCGTCAAGAACAGCGCCTCGAAGGCGATTACGCGGACGCTGCGCTCGAAACTGGGGGCGCCGTGGGTCAACGACGACGCCTTCTTCCGGCGCGTGCTGGAGCGACTCGACGACGACGGCGACCCGAAGACCGACCACCTGACCTTTACCAACTGGTTCCGCTCGCGCGTGGGGACGGACGGGATGCTCTGTGACGGGTCGCTGTCGGTCGACCACGAGCGCGCGCTCGACGCCGAGGCCTACGAGGTGACCTTCTTCGTCGTCTACGACCCCCGCGACGACCTGATATACCGCGTCGAAGCGCCGTACGCGTTCACGCGCGAGGCCGAC
This sequence comes from Salinibaculum sp. SYNS191, assembly GCF_037338445.1. Taxonomy (NCBI): domain Archaea; kingdom Methanobacteriati; phylum Methanobacteriota; class Halobacteria; order Halobacteriales; family Haloarculaceae; genus Salinibaculum; species Salinibaculum marinum. Next base: position 2,488,913 of record NZ_CP147838.1, on the reverse strand, counting down.
CTGCGGGCGGACCTGACGACGCACCTCCTCTCGGAGGTGGCCGGCGAGCGCGGTCCGCCGCTCCCGGTCGGAAAGGCCGACGAACTGGCCCGAATCGACCGGCAGGGGAAGAAGACGCTCCGGCGGCGCATCGAACGGGAGTTCGACACGACCGAGCAGGGGACGTACAACGACAAGCGGTGGAACGCCGTCGAGGAGTTCCTCTAGGCCTTCTTGGAGACCCGGTACCACTCGCCGCTCCAGGAGAACACGTACTCGAAGACGGCCTTGATGGCCGACAGGCTGTAGATGGGCAACAGAAGCGGCACCAGCAGCCAGACGTACGTGGGGGCGCTGACGAGTCCGCGCCGGTAGTCGTGCCAGTGGATGGCCAGCGTCACGCCGGTGATTGCCGCCATCGGCGCGACGAACAGGGCACCGGAGCCGGCGACGACCAGCACCGCGAACTTCGAGAGGATGGTCAGCATGAGCAGGCTCCCGACGACGGTGCTCGCGCCGATGGCGACCGAGAAGAGGTTCCGGTAGTCGGTCACCGGGCGGATGGTGGCGATGAGGCGGTGGAGGACCTGCGCGTAGCCGGTCATCCAGCGCTTGCGCTGGCCCCACCAGTCCGTGATGTTGTGGGCGGCGTCGATGCGGGAGGGGGCGTCGAGCAGTTCGCGCACGTCCAGGCGGTTCCGGTAGCACTGGTAGGCGAAGAAGAAGTCCTCGGTGAGCATCTCCTCGTCGTAGCCGCCGACGGACTCCAGCGCCTCGCGGCGCATGACGACGGCGCGGGAGGCGGCCATCTTGAAGTCCGTGAAGACGTAGAGGATTCGCCGCGAGACGTAGCTCAGCAGGACCGACTCGTAGTAGGCGAGCGACTCCATGAAGCCGTCGGGTTCGGGGACGGTCCGCCCCTGGACCACGTCGGCGTCCTGGAGTTTCGCGACCGCGAGCGAGAGGAATCCCTCGTGGACGAGTTCGTCGGCGTCGTGGATGGCGACGTACTCGCCGTCGGTCCGGGAGACGGCGTAGTTGATGGCACCGGCCTTCGAGCCGGGCTTTTCGGTGTTTATCAGGTAGTCGACACCGTCGAGCGAGGCGAGTTCCTTCGCCCGCTCGATTGTCGGCGCGTCGTCAGGTTCGCAGACGACGAGGATGTCGAGGTCCTGGTAGTTCGAATTCCGGAGGCTCCGGACGCTCCGGTCGAGCACTGCTGCGTCGCGGTACACGGGGACGATGGCGGTGACCGTGCCGGCGTCGTGGAGGGGGTCGTACCGGCACGAACGGGCGGACCAGCCCGCGAAGACGGCCGCCGACGAGAGGATGAACGCGGCGAACGAGAGCACCGCGAACTCCGCCTGCAGGAGGCCGATAGCGAGGACAGCGACGAAGAGGTCCAGCCTGACTTCCATCAGGACGAATCCGGCCTCGTAGCCGAACAGGAGGACACCCGCCGCCAGGAGGGCGAAGCCGGTCCGACCGGCCCAGCCACGTACCGCTGGCATCAACCGCTGTAATTGTTCGGGGACCATACCATCACGAATCACTGACACGACAGCTAATAAAAGGACGTGATTCGATCGGACAGATTTCTCCCGATTGACATTGACGGCGTCAAGAAGACTGCACGTCGGCGCGGGGGCTGCGCAGAAACAACAGTTAATTATACCGTTGTTCCATACCGGCGTACATGAACAGAGACGCCATTCTAATCGGCGGTGCCCTGCTGTTGTGGGTCGTTTTCCTTGGCTTCTGGTGGAACGACTTGGTCCAGCTGACATCGGTTGGCGTCATCACGGGCGTCGTGTTCACGTCTGTGGCCGTGCTCCTGCACTACTCGAAGGGAACCGAGTGGAAACCCGCCGAGGACATCTCTCAGGAAGTCCTCGAACGGCGCGCGAAATCCGTGCCGGAGACGGACTTCCCCGAGCCCATGAACCGCTCCATCGGCGGCGGCGGTGCCGTCGGCGCCGTCGGTGCCGGCGAGGGCGGCGCGGAACTCGAAGAGGGCGAGGAAGAGGATGCGGGCTTCGACCCCGCCGCCATCCCGGAGGACGAAATCGAGGTCTACGACATCGAGTTCGCCAAGGAGGGCACGACCATCGAGGTGGCGAACAACGAGACGCTGCTCGACGCCGGCGAGGACGAGGGCTGGGACCTGCCCTACGCCTGCCGCGAGGGCTCGTGTCTCTCCTGTGCCGGCCACATCGCGGACGGCGACGCCCACGACTACATCCGCCACGCCAACAACGACACCCTCAGCGACGAGGAGATGGACAACGGGTACTGCCTGACCTGCACGGCCTGTCCCACGGACAGTTTCACGCTGGAGACCAGCGAGTCGCCGTAGGTCACAACGGTTTTATTACGCTGTTTGTTACTGTGCTTCGAGGGCGGCTAGTTCAGCGGACAGAACGCCTGGTTCCGGACCAGATGGTCGGGGGTTCAAATCCCTCGCCGCCCGTGCAGCGAACGAAGTGAGCGAACCGGCAGCGAGGGATTTTGAACTACGGAACGAGCGACCGTCGTGAGCGAAGTTCAGGTGGTTCAAATCCCTCGCCGCCCGCTTTCTGCGACGAACGGACGTGAGGAGCGAAAGCGCCACCGAGGGATTTGAATTAGAACACGAGGGAGCGAAGCGACCGAAGTGGGCGTGGTTCAAATCCCTCGCCGCCCGCTTTCTGCGACCAATCCCGGGCTGGAGTCTATTCGCCACCGACCCGTTGTGTACCGGAACTAAATCTCGGGCCACCCCTCGTGACCGAACACTCTTGGGGAGGGTGTCCGAAGGCCAGCTATGTCGAGTGCGGCCTCGCTGACGGAACCGCACGTGCTCGCCCAGACGAAGGAGCATCTCTTTCCAGAGACCAGCGAAGACACGTACGTCGTCGCCGACACGCAGTTCGCACAGGAACGTTGGATCGACGATCAGCCAATAGAGGAAGTCATCAAGTCGACGCTCGCTCCGTTCAATCACGTGCAGGTCGGCTCCGGGTATCCCGACCTCGTCGGTGTGCGGCATCTCGACGACGACTTCCTCGCAGTCGACCGACTCGGTGAGGACCCGCCACTCGTCGCAATCGAAGCGAAGGGATACACCAGCGGCGGGGTCGACGTGGAGCGTGGCGTCGTGCAGGCACACGACCGTCTGCATGAAGCCAACGTCGCGTACGTCACTGCACCCGCCGGTGCGATCACCCAGTCTGCGCAGACGCTCGCGCGGGAACTCAACGTCGGCGTCCTCGGCGTGACTCCCGACGGCGACCTCCGCGTCCTCGAACGACCACGCGTCGTCGGCAACCGGACAGCCGACGAGGCGACTGCAATCCGGTTCCAGGCCAGCGCGCAGGGCGTCGCCGACAAGAACTTCGGACTCAACCACCCCAAGAACTACCTCGCAGTTCCGCTGGCCGTCTCCCACGAGAGCGATGCGCGCGCACTCGTCGAGGAACACGTGGTTGGTGCCGTCGACAGCGCCTTCCAGGGTGCCGAGTTTCTCGGACTCGTCGACCATCTGGACGATCAGTTGACGCCGCTGGGCCGTGAAGTCGTGCGGTTTGCGCTTCGGGAATACACGTCGCTGGACGCCGCTCTGGGCGCGTTCGAGCAGTGGAAGCGGTCGCGGAAGCGCTTCATCGACGTCGCGCCGAAGTGGGGCGAACTCACGCGGCGTGTGGTCTTTGCCTATCCGGCGACCCAGTTGCTCGTCGAGGAACTCCAGCAGATGTACGTCGACGGCATCGAGAGTCCGTCGCTCGTCGAACTCGTCGAGTGGCTCCACGTCCACCACCCGACGTTCACCGTGGAACTGTTTCTGCGGGGTGACGACGACGTTCGAGAGCGGGCGCTCACCGGCGACGGAAACCTTCGAGCGAGCGTTCTCGAAGATGGCACCGCCTACCACTCGCCGACCGTCTTCCAGCTGAAAGCGATGCTCTACCACGCCGGCATCCTCACCGAGCGTGGTGCCGAGCCGTCGAATCTGGAACCCGAGGCGGACGAGTGGCGACTCCGGGAACCCCTCTCGAAGCGCAAGTAGCAGTCACTGCCGAAGGGTTCCCGAACCGTCCGGATCACTCTGTCAGTAGCGTTCGAGCACGCTGGAGAGAACTGGTCTCGTCTCGGGTACGGGCGTTGCTTGCCGCAGTTCGAGTCTGCTATGTCGTCCGTCTCGGAGACGGCATACAGGCTCCAGAGCCCGAATCTGTCGTCGGCAGAGATTGACGAATCCAGTATATTTCTTGGAGTGCGACCAAGATTTCCTCCCGGATGGACACCCTTAAGATGTGAAAGCGGCAACCATCAACGTATGAATGGGTCCGACCATGACTGGTGGCCGAATCAGCTGAAACTGGATATGCTCGACCAGAACGCACAGCAGGCCGAGCCGCTGGGTGAGGACTTCGACTACGCGGAGGAGTTCCAGAAGCTCGACCTGGAGGCCGTGAAGGAGGACATCGAGGACGCGTTGACGACGTCCCAGGAGTGGTGGCCGGCCGACTACGGACACTACGGGCCGCTCATCATCCGGATGGCGTGGCACAGCGCCGGTACGTACCGCACCACCGACGGCCGCGGCGGGGCCTCCGGCGGCACGCAGCGTTTCGCACCCGTCAACAGCTGGCCCGACAACGCGAACCTCGACAAGGCGCGTCGCCTGCTCTGGCCGGTCAAACAGAAGTACGGCCGCAAACTCTCGTGGGCCGACCTGCTGGTGCTTTCCGGCAACGTCGCGATGGAGTCGATGGGCTTCGAGACGTTCGGCTTCGCCGGCGGACGCGAGGACGCCTGGGCGCCCGACGAGGGTGTCGACTGGGGCCCGGAAGAGGAGATGATGGCGGACAAGCGCCACGACGAGGAGGGGAACCTCCAGGGCGACCTCGCCGCCGACCACATGGGCCTGATTTACGTGAACCCCGAAGGCCCCGGCGGTGAGCCGGACCCCGAGGAGTCGGCGAAGTACATCCGACAGTCGTTCGACCGGATGGCGATGAACGACGAGGAGACGGTCGCACTCATCGCCGGCGGACACACGTTCGGGAAGGTCCACGGTGCCGACTCCGACGACAACCTCGGCCCCGAACCCGAAGCAGCTCCCATGGAGAAGCAGGGGCTGGGCTGGGAGAACGAGTTCGGCGAGGGCAAGGGCCCCGACACGATTACCAGCGGCATCGAGGGCCCGTGGACGGACGCGCCGACCAGCTGGGACATGGGCTTTCTCGACAACCTGCTCAACCACGAGTGGGAGCCCGAGAAGGGCCCCGGCGGTGCCTGGCAGTGGACGCCGGTCGACGACGACCTCCACGAGAGCGTGCCGGACGCCCACATCCCCGACGAGATGGTCGACCCCATGATGCTGACGACGGATATCGCGCTCAAGCGGGACCCGGACTACCGGGAAATCGTCGAGCGCTTCCACGAGAATCCCGAGGAGTTCCGGGAGACCTTCGCGAAGGCGTGGTACAAGCTCATCCACCGCGACATGGGCCCGCCGTCCCGGTTCCTCGGCCCGGAGGTGCCCGACGAGGAGATGCTCTGGCAGGACCCCGTCCCCGACGCCGACTACGGCCTCATCGGGGAGGAGGCGATTGCCGACCTCAAAGCCGAGATTCTGGAGTCGGACCTCTCGGTCTCCGAACTCGTCAAGACCGCCTGGGCGTCGGCGTCGACGTACCGCGACAGCGACAAGCGCGGCGGGGCGAACGGTGCTCGCATCCGTCTCGAACCCCAGCGGAACTGGGAAGTGAACGAGCCCGAACAGCTGGAGACGGTGCTTTCGACCCTCGAAGAGATTCAGGCGGAGTTCAACGACACGCGCTCGGACGGGACGCAGGTTTCGCTCGCGGACCTCGTCGTGCTGGGCGGTGCTGCGGCCATCGAGCAGGCGGCGGCAGATGCCGGCTACGACGTCGAGGTGCCGTTCGAGCCCGGCCGGACCGACGCCTCCCAGGAGCAGACCGACGTCGAGTCGTTCCAGGCGCTCAAGCCGGACGCCGACGGGTTCCGGAACTACGCGAGTGACGACCTCGACCGCCGGATCGAGGAGGCCCTGGTGGACAAGGCGGCCCTGCTGAATCTGACGCCCGACGAGATGACGGTACTGGTCGGCGGCATGCGGGCGCTGGACGCCAACTACCAGGGGTCCGACCTCGGTGTCTTCACCGACCAGCCGGAGACGCTGACCAACGACTTCTTCGTGAACCTGCTCGGCATGGACACCGAGTGGGAACCGGTCTCGGAGGAGCGAACCGTCTTCGAGGGGTACGACCGCGAGACGGGCGAGCTGAAGTGGAAGGGGTCCCGCGCGGACCTCATCTTCGGGTCGCACTCCCGGCTCCGGGCCATCGCGGAAGTCTACGCCAGCGACGACGGCGAGGAGCAGTTCGTGCACGACTTCGTGGACACGTGGACCAAAGTGATGACCCTCGACCGCTTCGACCTGGAGTGAGCGGACCGGAGCGCTCCCGCGTCGACGGGCGGACGCCCCGGTGAGACGCAGCGGCACGAGACAACCTTTTTGAAGCGGTCTGGACGGTGTGGAAGTTGCTCTCGACAGCGGCGTCCCCGCCGCCGGAGTGCCGTCGTCGATAGTGTCACCCGGCCAGTGGCCGGCGGACCCCGGCGGGCCTGATATAAATGTCCCCGTCCAGTTGCGGCGCAGGTGTAAGGAGGGGCGGACGCGACGTTCGGGTGTGACCCAGTGTAGCCACACCAGAAAGGACGTGCAGAACAAGATGACCGACGCCGGGAAGCACGAGATGGTCGTCGTCTGCCGTTCGTGTGAGACTGTTCTCTGGGGACTCTGAGCGGCCGGTCCGGCAGGAGAGGGTGCGCGTCACTCGACGCGGGACACGTCCCGACCAGCGGAACCGCCGCGGGGGTCCCGTTCGTCACCGCCGGCGAACCGGTCGCGAGGGTACGCAATCGTGAAGCCACCGGTCAATTGCGGGGATGGCGTGCTCGTCGCCGAACGTGCCACCGTCTGTACAGACCGGTAGCCGATACGGTAATATCTGATGGGTCAGCTGGCGTCGATGTGAGAGAGAGAGAAATACTTTTTATCGTATGTGCGCAGGTCTGTGATATGAGCGACGAAGACAGCGAGAATGGAGACAACGTGTCGGTATCAATGGAGATTACGGGCAACTATGAGGACGTCATAACCAAATTGCGCTCCGACGAGTCCGAACCGGAGACGCTCAAGCCCTTCACGCACGACCTGGAAATTCTGCTGGAGACGGTCACCCAGATGGGCGGCGGGACGCGCAGCGCAATCGCGCAGGAACTCCCGTCGGACATGACCGTCACCTACGACGCGCAGGCGGTCGTCGAGACGATGCAGGTCCTCGAGCGCTACGACCTCGTGGTGCTGGAAGGCAACACCTGGAAGCCGGGTCCGAAACTGCAGACGTAGCGGGGACGAGAGTCACGTTTCGACGCCCGCGGCTGGAGCGGCTGGAGCCGACGAATCCCGGCGTCCCGCAGGAATTGGGCGAAAGGGCTGACCGACCGGAGCCCGTATCGCCGGTGTGACCCACGACCGGATTCACGCACGGGAGCCGACCCACGACGCCGACCGCTGGACGGAGGGGACGGTCGTCGACATCGGTGAGCGGGACGGTCACTGCGTCGTGACCGTCGAGACCGACGGCGAGCGGACCGAACTGACGACGACGCTGGCGGTCCGGGACCTGTTCGTCTCGCGGCTGGACATCGAGGAGGGAACCTCGCCGGTCGGCGAGCGCGTCTGGTACCGGAAGAAAGGCGGCAGGTGAGCCGCGTCGCCGGTCGTCCGGCTATCGGGTCCGGACGGCGGTGCCGGCGACGTTCACCCAGAGCATCCCCTCGGCCATCTCCTCGTAGTCGAAGGAAGCGCCGACGACGGCGTCCGCGCCGAGTTCCGTCGCCTCCTCGCGGATGTCCTTCAGCGCCTCGTTGCGTCCCGTCTCGATTTTCTTCTCGTAGGAGCCGCTGCGCCCGCCGACGACGTCGCGGATGCCGGCGGCGATGTCGCTGACGACGTTCGCGCCGATGACCGCCTCGCCGGAGACGACGCCGAGGTACTCCGTGACCTCCCGGCCGTCGAGACCGTCCGTGGTCGTGATGGTGATGTCTGCCATGCGCGACTCTTTTCGACGGGAGGCAACATAAACCCGGATTGAGAGTTGCAGACCCGGCACATCCCCGAAGCTGCGTCTCTGTCCGGAGCCGGCGGGGAGTTATGCCGCTCGCGGCCCTAGGGTGGCCATGCGACAGCCGACGGTCGGCGACCCGCCGGAGTACGCGCTGGGCGACGACGACGTCCCCTGGGTGCTGGGCACGCAGTTGAACGAGCGGTCCGGGCCGCTCGCCCGCGCGCCGGCGGGGAGCCGGGTGCTCATGATAGAGGCGCACGGCTTCGCCCGACGGCTCCCCTACCACCACCACAAACTGACGCTGGTCTTCGCCGCGATGCGGCAGTTCCGTGACCGCCTGCTGGAGACCGGCTACGACGTGACCTACCTCCAGACGGAGACGTTCGGCGAGGGCTTCGAGCAGTTCTTCGCCGACAATCCGGACGCGACGCTGGTGGCGATGGAATCACCGAGCCACGGGTCGGGCGAGCGGTTCGCGGACCTGGTCGCGGACGCCGGCGGTGGCCTGCGCCTCGTCGAAAACGAACTGTTCGCCAGCACGCGGGCGGCCTTCGACGAATGGGCCGACGGGCGCGATGCGTTCCGCCACGAGCAGTTCTACCGCTGGATGCGCCGCGAGTCGGGCGTCCTGATGGCAGACGGCGAGCCGGTCGGCGGCGAGTGGAACTACGACGACGAGAACCGCCAGGTCCCGCCGGACGACTGGGAAGCGCCGCCCGTCCCCGAGTTCGACTACGACGCGGTCACGGCGGAGACGGCGGCGTGGGTGTCCGAAGCGTTCGATACCTGGGGCAGCACCGAGGACTTCTGCTGGCCGGTGACGCGCCGGCAGGCCCGCGACCAGCTTGCCCACTTCGTCGACCGGCGGCTGCCGGAGTTCGGCCCATATCAGGACGCGATGCGGGCCGACGACTGGGCGATGGCCCACGCGCTCCTGAGTCCGGCGGTGAATCTCGGCCTGCTGCACCCGCTGGAGGTCGTCGAGGCCGTCGAGGCGGCCTACCGCGAGCGCGAGGACGTCCCGCTCAACTCCGCCGAGGGAGTCATCCGGCAGGTGCTGGGCTGGCGGGAGTTCGTCCGCCACGTCTACCGCCACACCATGCCAGCGCTGGCGACGGCCAACCAGCTGGAGGCCGACCGGGACCTCCCCGACCTGTACTGGAGTGGCGAGACCGATATGCACTGCCTGTCGGAGACGATAGACGACGTACACGCGCGCGGGTACGCCCACCACATCCAGCGGCTGATGGTGCTCGCCAACTTCGCGACGCTGTGGGGCGTCGAACCGGCGCAACTCAACGAGTGGTTCCACGCCACCTACGTCGACGCCTACCACTGGGTCACGACGCCGAACGTCGTGGAGATGGGCCAGTTCGGCCACGGCGTCTTCGCGACGAAGCCGTACGTCTCCTCGGCCAACTACGTCGACCGGATGTCCGACTACTGCGGGGACTGCCGGTATTACAAGACGAAGGCCACCGGCGAGGGTGCCTGCCCGTTCAACGCGCTGTACTGGGACTTCCTCGACCGCAACGAGGAGCGCCTGCGGCGCAACCACCGGATGGGGCTGATGTACAGCCACGTCGACGCCAAGCAGGAGTCGGGCGAGATGGCGGCGATACGCGAGCGGGTCGCAGACCTGCGTGCGATGGCGGCCGCCGACGAGCTATGACGACGACGTGTGCGCTGTGCCAGCGGGTCGTGCCCGACGAGCGCATCCCGGACCCGCAGGTCGTCCAGGAGCACCACCTGGTACCCGAGAACCGCAAGGACAGTCCGACGGTGCTGCTGTGTCGGCCCTGCCACAAGCAGATTCACGCCCTCTTCAGCAACGCGGAACTCCGCGAGGAGTACGACACCATCGAGGCGCTGCGCGAGGCGGAGCGGCTGGCGGACTACGTCGAGTGGATTCGCGGCACGGAGAAACTCGATATCAAGGTGGCGACCAGCGACCGCCGCGACGGGTGACCGTGTCCGGAGTCGCCGTGACGCTGCGACCGGCGCGCGAATCGACGTTCGTCGCATTCGAGTGTCAATACCCCGGAGACCGTCAACTTCGGCACGAGTTCGAAACCCTCGTGGCAAATTCTGTCGCTATTTCATGGACGAACGGGCAGAAGATTTAATATACACTGGACACACAGTGGGTGTATGGAGGAAAAGAAGGACACAACGACACGAGTCCAACCGAGTACTGAGTACAGCCGCAACCGCCCGTCGATGTACGAGCCGGTACTTCGGGGGAAACTCACAGAGTAGGCCACCCGTCCTCGTCCCAGCCAACTGCCTGTTTCCGCCCGTGTGCTGTTTTCGTCACGTTTTCTGTATTCCCAACGCCGACACCGAGCGACGCGACTCTCCCTGCCGGAACGCACGGCGTTCGTGTCATACAGTCGTCGAGTGTCCACCGAGTCCGCCGAGAGCGCGAGAAAATCGAACTGCCGCCGCGTGCGTGATACAAATATTTGGCGGCGAGTTACTGGGGGATGGGAAATCGGTCGTGAATGTATTTAGAGATACCCACAACTCCGACTTAGGGATTTGTCATGTCCTCACAGGAGACTCCCCAGGACGGCGAGGAGTACCAGCTACCGGAGGAGCGACTGGAGGAGAGCCAGCCCCAGTGCCCGTTCGGCAAGGGTGGGGGCTGTTGCCGAATCTGTTATATGGGCCCCTGTCGTGTGACCGACGGCCCCCGGGGGATGGACAAGGGGGTCTGCGGGGCGACACCGGGGACCGTCGTGGCGCGCAATCTCTACCGGGAGATCGCCGCCGGTGCGGCCAGCCACGCCGACCACGCGCGTGAAGTCGCGGAAGTGCTGGAGGCCATCGGCGAGGGCGAACTCTCGGCCTACCAGGTCCGCGACGAGGAGAAGCTACGGAGCGTGGCCGCGGACCTCGGCCTGGACCCGGAGGGTGAGGTGCAGACGGTCGCAAAGCGGGTGGCCGAGGCCGCCCTCGCAGACTTCCAGGAGGGCGGCGACACGCTCAACTGGCTCGACCGGATGCCCGACGAGCAACGCGAGTTCCTCGACGAGCAGGGCATCGAACCCCAGCCCAGTGCCGACCAGGAGGTGGCGCGTGCGATGCACCGGACGACACAGGGCAACGACGCCGACCCGGCCCACATCCTCCAGGGCGGCATCGAAGCCGGACTGGCCGACGGCTACGCCGGGTTGACGATGGGCACGGACCTCCAGGACGTCATCTTCGGCACCCCACAGCCGGTGACCACCGAGGCGAACCTGGGGACGCTGAAGGAGGACCACGTCAACCTCGCCGTCCACGGCCACTCGCCCGTCCTCTCGGAGATGGTCGTCAAGTACGCCGACGAACTGGAGGAAGCGGCGAAGGAGGCCGGGGCCGAGGGCATCAACCTCGTCGGCATCTGCTGTACCGGCAACGAACTCGCCGAGCGCGAGGAGATTCCCCTCGCGGCCCACTCCACGCAGGCCGAACTCGCTGTGACCACGGGCGCGCTCGACGCGATGGTCGCGGACATCCAGTGCATCTGGCCGGGCATCGGCGACGTGATGGAGTGTCACCACACCAAACTGCTCACGACCACCGACTACGTCCAGATTCCCGGCGCGGAACACATCTCCTTCGACCCCGAGACCGCCGCCGAGGACGCCGAGGAAATCGTCCGGCGGGCCATCGCGGCCTACGAGGACCGCGAGAGTCGCCAGAGCTACGAGGTCGAGATTCCCGACGAGAAGACCGAAGCGGTCGTCGGCGTCTCCGACGACTTCGTGCTCGACGTGCTCTCGAACGCCGACCCCGAGAACCCCGCCCGGCCGGTCGTCGAGGCGATGGAGTCGGGCGACCTCCGGGGTATCGTCGGCATCGTCGGCTGTCCCAACCCCAAACTCCGGACCGCGGAGATGACCGAGCGGCTCATCGAGGACCTCCTCGCGGCGAACGTCCTCCCGGTCGTCACGGGCTGTATCGGCCACATCACCGCCCAGGCCGGCTACCTCGACCCCGGGATGACCGACGAACTCGCCGGCGACGGCCTGGCGGAAGTCCTGCACGCGCTCGGCGACGCGGCGGGGCTGGACGGCCCGCTCCCGCCGGTGTGGCACATGGGCTCGTGCGTCGACAACTCCCGCATCGGCAACGTCGTCCGTGCGCTGTCGGAGGCCGCGGACGTGCCGACGCGGGACCTGCCGGTCGCCGCCAGCGCACCGGAACTCATCGCCGAGAAGGCAGTCTCCATCGGCACCTGGGCGCTCGCGCTCGGCCTGCCGCTTCACACCGCGCCGGACCTCCGAATCGAACACAGCGAGACGGTCAGCGAGATTATGACCGAAGACCTGGAGGACATCACCGGCGGCTACCTCATCCAGGAGGAGAACCCGGAGATGGCGGCCGACGAACTGCTGGCGGCGCTGGACGACCGGCGGGCCGACCTGTTCGGCGAGGAAGCGATCGACCGCCACGAGCGCGAGGCTGCTGCGCCGGAGTCGTAGCGTCCGGCGACCCCGCAGTCCGGTAGTCCGGTCGCGTCGCGTCCAGACGAGTCCCACGAACTCACCACCATGTGTGACCACCACGACCACGACCACGAGCACAGCCACGGGGAACACGACCACACCCACAGCCACGGCGACCACGAGCACGCCCACCCCCACAGCCACGACGGCGACCACGACCACGATGACCACGAACACGGCGACCACGGCCACAGCCACGAGGATGGTCGGGGCACCGACGCCGACGCAGTCGGCGAGGAGTCCGGCGTCGACACCGGCGGCACCCTCCGCGTCGCCGTCACCGGGAAGGGCGGCGTCGGCAAGACCACCTTCTCGGCGGCCATCGCCGACGCGCTGGCGGCGGACCCGGACCGCGAGGTCGTCGCGCTCGACGCCGACCCGGACATGAACCTCGCGTCCGCGCTCGACGTCGAGACGCCGCCGGCAATCACGGAACAGGAGGGGTTGATCGAGGACCGCGCGGGCAGCGGCGGCGGCCTCGTCAGCCTCTCGCCCGACGTCGACGACGTCTTCGAGACCCACGCGACCGGCTTCGGCGAGAACGGCCGCCTGCTCACCATCGGCGCGCCGGCCGGTGGAAACACCGGCTGCATGTGCCCGGAGAACAGCTTCGTCCGGTCGCTCGTCCGCTCGGCGCTGGACGTCGACCACCTCGTCATGGACATGGAGGCCGGCGTCGAGCACCTGGGGCGGGGCACCGCCGACGAGGTGGACGTCATGCTCGTCGTCGTGGAGCCGTCGATGGCCTCGATAGAGACCGCAAAGCGGGTGAGCGACCTCGCCGACGACCTGGGGGTTCCGGCGGTCCAGGCGGTCGTCAACCGCACGCGGGGCAACGCCGAGCGGGTCGTCAACGAACTCGACGTGCCCGTCGTCGCGACCATGGGCGAGGACGACGACGTCGCCGAGGCCGCGCTGACCGGCGAGTCGCCCGTCGCGGCCAGCCCCCGTCTCAGGGAGGTCGCGGCGCGCATCGTCGAGAGCGTCGACGCCATCGAGGGGTAGCGCGTCCCGACAGCCGTGTCGACCGACGGGGCAGACCGTCAGACCTCCGGGAAGAAGCGGCCGTGGAACCCGAAGGGTTCGGCGTGAGGGAGGAACGCCCGTGCGCGAACGTCCAGGGTGGCGGCGTCGAAGACCAGCAGCATCGTCTGTTCGCGGTCGACGTCCAGCGCCGTCGCCAGCACGACGCCGTCGTCCTCGCTGTCGGGGTCCGGGTGTTGCACCGGGACCGGTTCCTCGACGTAGACCGACCGCTCCCACCACTCGCGTGCGGTGCCGGTCTCGCAGTCGACCTTCACCAGGCCGTTCGCGCCCGCGCGGTCGGTCGCCTGGCCGTACGCGTAGCGGTGCCGCCGGCCGACGACTGACCGAGCGACGCGGGGCATCTCCATCCCGCCGTCGTACAGCCGCGTCCGGTCGACGGCGTTCCGGGCGGGGTCGACGCGGTACCGTTTCAGGTGGGCGTCGGGCACCGCCGGGAACCCCTCGCCGTCGAGTTCGTCCATCGACATCGCGTCGACGATGTCGCCGTCGGGGAACTCGACGAGGTCCACCAGTACCGCGTCGCCGTCGACGTATGCGTTGACGTGGTGGAAGGTGAACGCGGGGTCGAGCGTCGGGTCCGCGACCACCTCGCCGGTGTCGCGGTCGACGACGAGCACGCGCGTCCCGCGGTCGGGTTGCCAGTCGAGCATGTCCATCGCGCCCTCGCTGAACGGGTTCAGCGCCCGCAGCACCGAGAGCACGAGCGGCGACTCCACGACGACGACGTGGTCGGCGGTGACGCTGCAGTCGTGGACGTAGGCCGGGCCACGGGCGTCGAGCGAGGCGATGACCTCCCGCTCGCGACTGTCGCGGGCGAGGCGGTAGAGGTGGTACTGCGGCGTCCGGCCGAACTGGGTGGCGAAGCCGACGAGTTCCCCGCGGTGCGGGTCGTCGACGAGGTGGGCCGCGGTGATGTGCTCTGTCAGGTCGTCGGCGAAGGTGAACTCGCCGCGGGTCTCCAGCGTCCGGGGGTCGAAGGCGACCCGGCGGGGGGCCTCGGTGAGCGCGACGTACTCGCCGTCGATGCGTGCGACGTGGACGTTCGCGTTGTCGGTCGGGTCGGGAACGCCGAGCGAGCGCAGCCAGGACAGGGCGCGCCGCCACCCGCGCGTGTCGGTGCCGAACTGGCCGGTCAGGCGACCGTCCAGCGCGTCCTCGTAGGCACCGGACCGGAGGAAGCGGTTGGAGTACCGCACCGTCCCGTCCGCGAAGGCGTAGCGGCGCAGCATCGCCAGTCCGTCGAACCAGTGGGAGACGCGGCGGTCGCCGACGTCGAAGCGGCCGGGGCCGTTGCGGACCAGCGTGCCGGAGAGCCAGTCGGGGACGGTCCCCTCGACCGTCGGGCGGTGGTCGTGGACTTCGGTCGTCAGCGAGCGGAAGCCGGGGCCGTAGGCGGTCACGGGAGTCCCTGCGGCCGGGACGAACATCAATCCAGCGCGCCGCTGCGGGCGACGAGCACGACGCGCGCGGTGCCGGTCAGCGGCCGGTCCGACGAGTGCGGCCGGCCACCGCGCATCCACGCCGGGAACTTAACTGGTGGTGGGACATATTCGGTGTGTGAGCGAACCAGAGCCCACCCCGAGCATCACGGTCTACTCCGATTACGTCTGTCCGTTTTGCTACCTCGGGCGTGAGTCCCTCCGGCAGTACCAGACCCAGCGGACGGAGCCGCTGGTAATCGACTGGCACCCCTTCGACCTCCGCGCGAGCACGCGCGCCCCCGACGGCAGCATCGACGAGAGCGCGGACGACGGCAAGGACGACGCGTACTACGAGCAGGCCAGGGAGAACGTCCGCCGCCTGCAGGAGCGCTACGACGTCGAGATGGACCTCGACCTCGCGACCGACGTAGACTCGCTGAACGCACAGCTCGTCTCCTATCACGTCAAACAGGAGCGCGACTACGAGCAGTGGCTGGAACTCGACGAGGCCATCCTCGCGGCGCTTTGGACCGACGGACGGGACATCGGCGACCCCGACGTCCTGCGTGACCTCGCGACTGACGTCGGTCTGTCGGCCGACGTCGTCGAGACGGCGCTGTCCGACGACGCGCTCCAGGCGGAACTCAGAGACCAGTTCCGGGACGCACAGCGGTCCGGCATCACCGGCGTCCCGACGTTCGCGTACGACGACCACGCCGCTCGCGGGGCCGTCCCGCCCGAGCACCTCGAACGCCTCGTCGAGGGCGTCTGAGGGCGGTCAGTCCCCGACGTCGATGGTGCCGTCCGGCCCGACCGTGACGTCGTGGCCCTCGACGGAGAACTGTAGCTGCTCGCCGGCGTCGAGCGCGGCTGCCAGCGCGGTCAGGTCCACGTAGGCCTCCGCGTCGTCGAGACGGTCGGCGTCGAGGTCGGTCGCACCGGTGACGGCCTCGACGATTGCAGTCCAGGCCGGCGTCGGCCGTACCCACTCCTCGTCCTCGGACTCCTGCAAAATGTAGACCGCACCGTCGTCCTGGCTCATACGCCGGAGTACCGACCGGGGGTACATAACGACGGCGAGCGGTTTCAGGCTGTGAAACGACTCCGGGACCCAACACAGACCACCGGCATGGCCGCCGCAGGACCGCGCTCCAGCGTCGGGACCGCGTCACTCGGGAGTCAGCAGCGCCGAGTCGACCAGCGAGTCGAGGCCGCGGCGGAGTCGCTCGGAGGCGGCCTGGCTGGAGACGCCGAGTTCGTCTGCCAGGTCGGCCAGCGAAGATTCGCGGGGCACCTGGAAGTAGCCCGCCTCGGTGGCGAGGACGAGGATCTCCCGCTGGGCCGGACTGATGCCGTGGCGGCCGGCGTTGGCAGCGGCGTCCTGTTCGTGGACGTCCTGGACGGTGACGTCGAGCCCCGTCTGCTCGCAGGCGGCGCGGAACGAGGAGAGCGCGTCGCGGCCGGGGAACCGAAACCGGAGGGTCCAGCGCCGTTGCTCGGCCGTGCCCGTGAGGAAGACGCCACCGTTCCCGACGGCCGCCGCGTACAGTTCCGCGGCGGGACACTCGGCGGCGGCGGTGACCTGGAACTGGGTGCCGTGGGGCGTCGTGACGACCTGCATCGCGTCCGCGACCGTGGGGTCCGCGGCCAGGGCGGCGGCGAACCTGTCGGGATTGTGGTCTGCGAGCCAGCAGACCGTCCGCAGCGGGACGCCATCGGCAGCGTCCAGTCCCTCGAGGACGACCTCCCCCACCCGCGCCTCCTGCAGCGTCGGCCCGAGCAGGTTCGCCCCGAACTGTAATTCTACGTTCATCTGGGCCGTGTTACGTTATCTTCGTGGCACACTTGTAACTCCTGCATGAACAGAAATGCAGGACGGGTCGCCCTGCGTCCGAAACGCCGGTTGGAGGCGATGTCGCCGGTAGGAATCTGTCAGAGGCACGGTCCGGGTTTCTCTCCCCCCAACGCGGCACGCACAGTTCGTCTGTGACGTACATAGATCTGACGCCTGTATATTCAGGGGACCCGTCGTCGCAGGTCGCTACAGTGTCGGGAGGCCGGTCTGTCAGAGGTTCTCCTGCTGGTAGGACCCCTCGTAGGTCCCTTCGTGTGCGGCCTCCGCGAGGACCAGCTGGGCGATGCGGGCCCCGGCCTCGATTTCGATTGGGTGGTGGACCTCCAGCAGGCCCTCGCCGCGGCCCTCGTAGCCGGCGTCCCAGACCGCCGTGTCGAGCATACAGGAGTTGCGCAACAGCGACGACCGGGGGTAGAGGAAGCCGACGTGGCCCTCCGGAATCGCGATGCGCTCGCCGTAGCGGACGACGTACCCGCCGGGGTCGAGGTGGTAGACATCGTCGTCGGCGTCGCATTCGCGTCGGTCGCCGACGGTCTTGCCGCCGCGCTCGATGCGCCCGGGCTCGACCTGCTCGAAGACGGTCCCGAGCGTGAGGTCGACGCCGTTGGGCTGGACCTGGCTCTCCCGGAGGTCGCCGAGGTGGCTGGCGACGAATCGGCCGCTCTTGAACATGGCCGAAAGTACGCTGGCCGGGACAAAACGGTGGCGGTCACGCCTCCCGCCGGCGTTTGGCGAATATTGCCGATCGATACAGCGGAACAACATGATTTATGTCCGCGGATAGTCGACCTAAGAACGCTATGGGACAGACACTTACCGAAAAGATTCTCGATGACCACCTCGTCGAGGGCGAGCTAGAGCCCGGCGAGGAGATCGGTATCGAGATCGACCAGGTTCTCACACAGGACACCACCGGAACGCTGGTCTGGCTCCAGTTCGAGGCCCTCGGCCTCGACGAGGTCCAGACCGAACTCGCAGCCCAGTACTGCGACCACCAGACCTACCAGTTCGACTTCAAGAACACGGACGACCACCGTTTCCTGCGCTCTGCGGCCGGTACCTTCGGCGCCTACTTCTCGCGGCCCGGCAACGGTATCTGTCACAACGTGCACAAGGAGAACTTCGCCGCGCCCGGCAAGACGCTGCTGGGCTCTGACTCCCACACGCCGACCCCCGGCGGGATGGGCCAGCTCGCCATCGGTTCCGGCGGCCTGGACGTCGCCGTCGCGATGGGCGGCGGTGCCTACTACGTCGACATGCCGGAAGTCGTCAACGTGCGCCTGGAGGGCGAACTGCCCGAGTGGGCCACCGCGAAGGACGTCATCCTCGAGATGCTGCGGCGCCTGAGCGTGAAAGGCGGCGTCGGCAAGATCTTCGAGTACACCGGTCCGGGCGTCGAGACGCTGTCCGTGCCCGAGCGGACCACCATCACCAACATGGGGACCGAACTCGGCGCGACCTCCTCGATCTTCCCGACCGACGAGAACACGCAGGACTACCTCGAACGCCTCGGCCGCGCCGAGGAGTACGTCGAACTGCAGCCCGACGACGACGCCGAGTACGCCGACGAACTCACCATCGACCTCTCGGACCTCGAGCCGCTCATCGCGTGCCCGAGCATGCCCGACAAGGTCGTCCCCGTCCGCGAAGTCGCCGGCGAGGACGTCGAGCAGGTCATCATCGGCTCCTGTACGAACGGCGGCTACCCGGACATCCTCCCGTCCGCGAAGATGCTGGAGGGCCGCGAAGTCGACCTGAAGACCGAGATGATCGTCGCACCCGGCTCCAAGCAGGCCTCCGAAATCCTGGCCCGGCAGGGCTGGACCGCGGAGATGATGGCCGCCGGCGTCAACTTCTCCGAGGCCACCTGCGGTGCCTGTATCGGCATCGGCCACGTGCCCGGCTCCGACTCCGTGAGCCTGCGCACCTTCAACCGCAACTTCGAGGGTCGTTCCGGCATCGAGGACGACAACGTCTACCTGTGCTCGCCGGAAGTCGCCACCGCGGCAGCCATCGCGGGCGAAATCGTCGACCCGCGTGACCTCGCCGAGGAACTCGGCGACCTCGAAGACCCAGGCTTCGAACTGCCCGACCAGTTCGACGGGTCGAAGACGGACATCATCGAGCCCGAGGAAGCCGTCGACGACGACCTCGTCAAGGGGCCGAACATCGGCGACGTGCCGCTGAAGGACCCCCTCGACGCGCACCTCGAAGGGTCTGCCCTCCTCAAGATGGAGGACAACATCACGACCGACCACATCATCCCTGCCACGCAGGACATCCTGATGTACCGGTCGAACATCCCGAAACTGTCGGAGTTCACCCTCTCGCGCGTCGACGACACCTTCGCACAGCGCGCGCTCGACGCCGACGGCGGCTTCCTCGTCGCCGGCGAGAACTACGGCCAGGGTTCCTCGCGTGAGCACGCGGCCCTGTGCCCGATGTACCTCGGTATCGAGGGCGTCCTCGCACAGAGCTTCGCCCGCATCCACAAGGCGAACCTGTTCAACTTCGGCCTCCTGCCGCTGGAGATCGACGAGGAGACCTACGAGAAGATCGACCAGGGCGACGACATCGAGATCGTCGACGACGTCGCCGAAGCGGTCCGCTCCGGCCAGGAAGAGTTCACCATCCGCGTGAACGACGACTGGGAAGCGACGGGCACGCTGGACGCCTCCGAGCGCGAGCGCGAAATCCTCGCCGACGGTGGCAAGCTGACCCACGTCAAACAGCAGCACGACGAGGGCGGCGCGGCGCCGGCTGACGACTAAGGAACCACCTTTTTCCGCCTCGGGTGCGCTTCGCGCACCTCTCGGCGCAAAAACGTGGGCGAAAAGCACCGCGGGAACAAAGCTCCAGCGAGACCTTCGGTCTCGCCCTGCTCGCGGCCGGTCGGCCGCTCGCAGTACAACACAGTCGCTCACTACTGTGGACGCAAACACTCGCTTTCTTTTGGACCCGCTCACCCGAAGCGGTCGGACAGAATCGCGCCGAACCCGGCCGCGCCGACGGCGAAAGAGACGAGGCCACCGATGCCGGTCAGCGTCAGCCCGCCGTTGATTGCCGCGGCGACGAGCAGCGGCACGAACCAGCCGTCCCGGTGGTCGACGAGGCGGTCCGCGATGGCGAGGAAGGCGATGGCCGCTCCGACGGCCCAGACGAGGCCGACGACGAGGCCGAGGATGGGCACGAGGAGGATACCGACGATGGTGATGACCAGCGCGACGATGAGGACGACGACCAGCACTATCGCGAGGAGGCCGTAGAGGAAGGAGGTGAGCGGGTCCTCGCGCACCGCGTCCATGATTCGCTCGACGTAGTCGGGGGCAATCGCGACCAGGATGGCCCCGACAATCAGCGTCGAGACGAACGCACCGACAGCGCCGCTGCCGAGCCCGAACACGAGGTCGACGTCTGTGGTTGGTACCCTGACTGACTGGAGGACCGGGGCGGTCACAGTGGAGAGCATACGTGTCAGTACGGCAACTAGCAGCAAAAAGGCGCGCCTCGCCGTGTGAGTGACTGCCACGGGGAGCGGCGGCCGGTCGGGCGACGGCGGCGGCAGTTACGGCACGAACCAGATGCCCTGGTCGCGGTCGAACAGCGAGCCGACGACGACGTGGGGGAGGGCGATGATGCTGACGAAGACGCTCCAGAACGCGACGGCGCCGATGACCGTCGGCGCGCCGCCGAGGGGATGCGGTGCGACACGGAAGAGGACGCCCGCGATGAGGAAGGTCAGGATGGCCCCCGCGAGCAGGAGGCCGCCGGCGGCGAGCGTGACGTGCTCGGGCCGGTCGAAGTCGAGCAGGTCCGGGCCGCCGGTGCCACGCTCGGCGTCGATAGCCATCGACCGGCCGACCTGCCGGGTGGAGTACCACAGCGGGAAGTACAGCCCGACGGCGACGACGACGGGGACGAGGTAGAAGTACGCACCGAGCAGCGCCGTCTCGCCGGCGTCGAACAGCCAGCCCCGGCCGCCCCCGCGGACGTAGCCCAGGCCGACGTGGACGACGGCGGCCAGCGCCCACGCGCCGCCGATGAGCCACCGGGTCACGTCGAAGTAGGGGGCGACGGCCATCAGCGCGCCCTCCTCGAAGATGCCGACCATGTAGTGGCTGAACGTCTGGAAGACGCCCGGCCAGGCGAAGATGGGGACGGCCATGACCGCGCCGCCGCGGACGGCCGCCGCGAGCAGGCGCTGGGGGCGCGTCCGGAGGTGGTCGGTACCGGTCGTCGCGTCGAGGACGGAGACGCCGCCGAGGCCCCCCTTCGCGACGGCGACGCTGATAGCCAGCGCCAGCCCCGCGACCGGGGCGAGGAAGAAGAGGCCGACGAACGCGGCGACCATCCCGACGTACAGCGCGAGGTACCGCCAGCGGAAGTCCAGGTCGCGCCGGCGGAGGTTCGAGAAGTGCTCGTAGCCGCCGTGGGGGAGGTTCAGCGCCACCATGCCGAAGAGGTATATCCACGCCTGGGTGGACAGCGACAGGCGGACGCCGAGCCCCCCGAGGAGGAGGAAGAACACTGCGACGGCGGCGAGCGCGACCCGGGAGAGCGTCAGCGCGGGGTTGCTCGACTGCCGTCGGACCGGTGCCTCCGCGCCGTGACCCGCCAGTGTGCTGCTGCCCATATTGACCCCTTCGTACACGACCGCCGAGTAAGTCATGCCGGATATTTTGGGGAGTGACGAAGTGACCTTTTGAGTAAGTACTTACTCAAGATTTATGTCGGTGGAGCGTATAGAGCCGGGTATGAGAACCCAACCGAAGCAAAACGAAGCGGCCGTCGCCGGGCTGGTGTCGATGGTGGTGCTGGCCGTCGGACTCGTCGTGACCGCGGCGGACGTCCCGATGGCGTGGGTCGTCTGGCCGCTGGGCTACGGTGTCGTGCTGCCTCTGGCTATCGGCTACGCGAAGCGCCGACGGCGAGAGCCCCGCGAATCCCGAGCGCGAGGAGAGCCGGACCGACTCGCCGAGGCGAAGCGACGCTACGTCGACGGCGACATCGACGAGGCGGAGTTCGAGCGCGCCGTCGAGACGGCCATGCAGCGCGAGGGGTCGGCGTGAGGCTGCTCGGGACCCTCGCGGAGCGACTGCGCGGACTGCTGGGGGCCGACGAGCGGACCGGCCGGGTCCACGCCGAGCGCGACGCGGACGTGGTCGTCTTCGTCGTCGGCATGCGAATCAACGCCCTCTGGAAGGTCCACCGCTGGCTGCCGGTCTTCCTGGTGGCGCCCCGGATGGTCCGGGAACTCCGCCGGGACCCCGGCTCGGGGCTGCTCGGAAGCTGGACGTTCGTCTCGCCGCTGCGAACGGTCGGGTTCGTCCAGTACTGGGACTCCTTCGAATCGCTGCGAGCGTACGCCCGCGACAGCGACCACCTGCACCTCGACGCCTGGGCGGACTACAACGCCGACGCCGAGGACGGCGCTGTCGGCATCTGGCACGAGACCTATCGCGTCGGTGCCGACGAGTACGAGACGGTCTACAACCACACACCGCCGCGCGGGCTGGGCGCGGCGGCGGGCAGCGACCTGGTGTCCGCGACCGGACAGCGCGAGTCGGCGGCCGGGCGCCTCGACGGAACCGAGGACCCGGCTCCGGTGGAACCGTGAGCGCAAGGCTGAAGCGAGCGAGCACTCACTCGGACGTATGAGCGACGGCATCGCCCCCGAGACGAAGGCCGAAATCGCGCTCGCAGTCCGGCGGGCCCTCGCCGAGCACGGCTACGAGCGGCTGACGACGGCGAAGATCGCCGCGGAGTACGACAAGAGCGAGGCCGGCCTGTACTACTACTTCGACACGAAAGACGAGATGATTGCCGCCTTCCTCGAACACACCGCGGGCCAGCTGGGCGAGGACCTGGCGGCCATCGGCGAGGGCGACCCCGAACGACAGCTCCGTGCGGCGTGTGAACACCTCTTTCTCTCGCCCGGCGACGCGGAGGCCGGGGTCCACGTCGCCATCATGGAACTGCTCTCGCACGCGCCGTACAACGAGACGCTTCGGGACCCGCTGCTGGCGCTGGAGTCCGCGACGCTCGACGCGCTGACCGGTATCGTCCGCGACGGCGTCGAACGCGGCGTCTTCCGCGACGTCGACCCCCGCGCCACCGCCGCCTTCCTGCTGGCGGCCGCCGACGGCTCGACCGGCTTTCACGTCGCACTGGAGATGGACGTGGGCGAGGACCTGCAGCGGGGCTGGTCGGCCTACGTCGACTCGTTGCTGGCCGACGGGGAGTGAGGCGTCTGGAGTCCGTGACGGACGACACCGTCGCTACCCGGGAAACAGGACGAGGCGGCCGGCGACGTAGACGAGGTACACCAGGACGAGCGAGAGCCCGTCGTGCCGGGTGAAGGACCCGTCCCGGCGGAACCAGACGTAGCCGAGGACGCCGGCTCCGACGAGGAGTTTGAACGGCAGGTCCCAGAGGACGACCGACGGCGGGACGGCGTACGTCGACAGCGCGCCGCCGAGGCCGATGCCGACCAGCGAATTGACGACGTTGGTCCCGAGGAGCGTCCCCAGCGCGAGCAGCGGCGTCCGACGGCGAATCGACTCCAGCACCGTCGAGAACTCCGGGAGCGCCGACGCGATGCCGATGGTGACGACGGCCAGCATCGACCCGCTGAGGCGCAGTCGGTCGACGACCGTCTCCACGACCGAGAGCACGACGAAGGCACTCGCCAGGACGACGCCGAGCGCTGCCACCGCGACGAGGGCGTCCCGGCGGACGTGGCGGCTCTCGACCGGTTCCTCCGGGAGTCGCGGCACGCGGGCGGTCCGGGTGAAACTGAAGTGTGCGTAGACGATGAAGGAGGCGAGCAGGACGAGGCCGTCGAGGTGGGAGATGGTGCCGTCGACGGCGACCCCCAGCAGGAGCGCGAAGGCGCCGAGCATCGGGAGGTAGCTCGCCCGGACGAACCCCCAGGAGAGGGTGCAGTCGCCGAAGCCGACGAGAAAGACCCCGAAAAGCAGGAACTGCTGGGCGGTCGAGGAGCCCATGTTGGCACCGATGACGGTCCCGGAGGCGACGGCGTAGTCGAGCGTCCCACTGAGGATGCCGAGAGAGGCGATGACGTGGGTCCCGATTTCCGGCAGGCTCGTGCCGAAGGAGAGGACGAAGACGCCGACCAGGACCTCCGAGAGGCCGAAGTGACGGGCCAGCGCGAGCAGTTTCTCGACGGCCAGGCCGGCTCCGCGGACCAGGCCGACCAGCGCGAGCGCGCCCACGACGAGCTGGAGGAGCGTCGCGGCGTCAACGACGGGCACCGAACGCACCCCCGCCATCCCGACCCCACATAGACAGTACAGAGTACTGCACGACGGGAGATAAGCGTGGGTCCGACGGAGCGCCTTTATGCGGGCGCGCCGACCGTCAGATATGGACCAGCGCGTCCGCGACCACGCCGAGACGCTGGTGGACTGGAGCGCACGCATCGAGGCCGGCGACGACGTCGTCGTCCGCGTCGGCGAGGGGGCCCACGACCTGGGCGTCGCCGTCGCCGAGAAACTGGGTGAGCGGGGGGCGAACCTGCTCGCGTGCTACGACAGCGACGAACTGACCAGCGCGTACCTGTCCGCCCACGACGGCGACTTCGACGCCGACCCCGCGTACGAACTGGCGATGTACGAGCGCGCCGACAGCGTCCTCGCGCTGGGCGGGACGCGCAACACGGCCGCCGCTGCCGACGTCCCCGACGACACCCAGCGGGCGTACGCGACGGCCCGCCAGGACATCCGGGAGGCCCGCCTCGACACCGACTGGGTGTCGACGGTCCACCCGACCCGTGCGCTCGCACAGCAGGCCGGGATGAGCTTCGCGGCCTACCGCGAGTTCGTCTACGACGCCGTCCTGCGGGACTGGGAGAGTCTGGCCGCCGAGATGGCGCAATTGAAGGAAATTCTGGACGACGGCAGCGAGGTTCGCATCCGCAAGGACGGCGACGCGACGGACCTCACACTGTTCGTCGACGGCCGCACCGCGGTCAACTCGACGGCCAGCGTCGCCGACGATTCGCACAACCTCCCCAGCGGCGAGGTGTTCACCGCACCCTACGACACCGCCGGGCAGGTGGTCTTCGACGTGCCGATGACCATCCGCGGCAAGCGCGTGGAGGGCGTCCGCCTCGTGTTCAAGGACGGCGTCGTGGTGGACTGGGAGGCCGACGCGGGCGGCGAGGTCATCGAGTCCGTGCTGGAGACCGACGGCGGCGCGAAGCAACTGGGCGAACTCGGCGTCGGGATGAACCGCGGCATCACGCGGCCGACCGACCAGATACTGTTCGACGAGAAGATGGCCGGCACCGTCCACCTCGCGCTCGGCCGGGCCTACGACGCCTGCCTGCCCGAGGGCGAGTCCAGCAACGACAGCGCCGTCCACGTCGACCTCATCACCGATATGCGCGAGGAGGGGACGACACTGGAAGTCGACGGCGAGGTGATTCAGCGCGACGGCGTCTTCCGGTGGGAGGACGGCTTCGAGGGATGACCGAGAGGGCCGACGGCGCGAGTGAGGAACGGCGACTCCAGGCGAAACTCGACGCCGGCACCATCACGGAGGCCGAGTACGCCCGGCTGACGGCGCTGCGCTTCGGGCGGGACCCCGAGGCGTTTACCTTTGCCGACGCTGCCGACTTCTACGACCTGACGGAGGACGAACTCCGCGCGGAGATGGCGTGGCTCGGCGGGGAGGGGTAGCGATGGGGTCGGCTACGGCCGGCTATTGAGCGCGGCAGAGGGCTCATAGCGACGCTTTTTCCCTCGTCGGTGGAATCCAGGGGTGACCGCCGACCGCCGGTGGGGAACCCATGGACTACGACGCCATCATCTTCGACAACGACGGCGTGCTGGTGACGCCGACCGCCCGCGAACTCTGGCGGACCGCCAGCCGACTCGCCTTCCAGGACCTCGGCGTGTTAGACGCCCTCCCCGACGACATCGAGCGGATGGGCGGGTACAGCCTCTCGGTGCTCGTCCGCCGCTGTGCACACTACGGCGTCGCGACCGACGAGTTCTGGCGCCGCCGCGAGGCGTACGCCGCCCGCGCACAGCGCCACGAGTTCCGCCGCGGCGGGAAGACCACCTACGACGACGTCGACGTCCTCCACTCGCTCGCCCCGCCGGTCGGCATCGTGAGCAACAACCAGCAGGCGACCATCGACTTCCTCGTCGAGTACTACGGGCTGGACCGCAGCGTCGAGACCCACTACGGCCGGGAACCGACCCTCGACGGTCTCGTGCGGATGAAACCCAGTTCGCACTACCTCCGGCAGGCCGTCGAGGACCTCGGCGCAGCCACTCCCCTCTACGTCGGCGACAGCAGCGTCGACGTCGCTGCCGCGGCGGACCTCGGCATCGACTCGGCCTTCGTCCGCCGTCCTCACAGGACCGGGTACGAGCCCACGCCGGAACCGACCTACGAGATAGACTCACTCGCGGACCTCCAGGGCATCTGCCGGACTGCGGTGGTGCAGTGAGCCGAGAGTGGGGCGAACACGACAGCGAAAAAGTATTTTGCGGCCACAGCCGAAAGGCGGCCCCGTATGCCCTCCACCCGCCGCGCGACGCTGGCGAGCCTCGGCGCTGCGACGGCCGCGCTCGCCGGCTGCACGACACTCGAAGACCTGCTCCGCGACCCGCCCGACCGGCGTGTGACGCCGGACTGGAGCCCCGCCCCCGGAACGTGGCCCGAGAGCGGCTACGGACCGGCGAACACGCGGTACAACCCGCACGCGACGCCGCCGCGAGAGCCGCCGACGGCGGCCTGGACCGAGTTCACGCGCGGTAACGTCACCTCGCTGGTCGTCGGCGACCGGCGGGTGTACGCCGGGACCGACGAGGAGGTCGTCGCGCTGGACCCCGCCGACGGAACCCGAATGTGGACGCGGGAGGCCGACGGGACGAGCGAACTCGCCTACACCGACGGTCGGCTGTACGAACGCGACACCGAGCGGGTCCGGGCCCGGTCGGCCGACGGCGAAAAACAGTGGGAGACGTCGGTCCCCGAACTGCCACTCGACGTCCACGAACAGGACGGGTACGTCCTCCTCCCGACGGGGGGCGGGTCCCTGACACTCCACGCCGACACGGGCGAAGTCGTCCGCGACAGAGACGGCGAGATGGGGCGAATAGCGGTCCGACCCGACGGGCTCTACGGGGCCGACTACGGAACGGTCGGCAGATACAGGCTGCGCAACCGGGGGCTGGCGAACCGGTGGACGAGCGACATTCCGGGACCGTACCAGGCGTACGCGCCGCCGGTCGTCGTCGGCGACGTGCTCTACCAGTCGGAACGGGCCCTCTCCGGCAGTGACGCGCCCGGGGGACGCCTCTCGATGTACGGCGTCGATGACGGGGCCAGACAGGGTGGACAGCCGTTCGACCACGTCCCGTTCGGCGTCGCTGTCGGCGAGAACCGGGTGTTCGTCGGGACGGCGACGATTACGGCGGGCGACCTCGGCGTCGCGGGGCGGTTCGTGGCGCTGGACCGGAACGGGAGCCGCCGCTGGGAGTACCGGGTCGGCGGCGGTATCGCACCGCCGGCGGTCGGCGGTGACGTCGTCGTCGCCGGCCCCTACGCCAAGAGCACGACGCCGGTGACGGCCCTCAACGCCGACTCGGGGCGGACCCTGTGGGAGCGGACGGTCCCCGGGAGCGCGGAACTCGTGGCAGTCGAGGACACTGTGTACGTCGGTGCTGCGGGGTCGGTCACGGCACTCAGACCGTGACCGAACGCGGCGTCACGCCACCCGGTCCTGGAAGTCACTGACCAGCCGGAACACCTCCTGCCGTCGCTCCCCGTGCATCATGTAGTGGTCGACGCCGGCCATCTCGACGTACTCGGCCTTGTCGACCGGTAGCCGGTCGAAACAGGCCAGCGACCCCTGGCGATCCGCGAGAGTGTCGTCGGTGCCGTAGAAGACCATCGTCGGCACGTCGATGTTCGCGGGGTCCCAGACCGGGTCGCCCCGTACCGACTCTCTCCAGTCGGCGATGCCGCCGGCCTGCGCGACGTAGGTGTCGTCGTCGACGCCCTGGTTGGACTCGACCTGCGCGCGCCAGATGGCGTCGAAGACTTCCGGGTCGTGGTCCGAGCGCGCCCGGACCGTCTCGCGGTCCTGCTCGAACCAGGCGCGGTCGGCGTCCGGGATGGAGAGCGCATCCAGCCCGGTCTCGAAGTCGTAGGCCGGCTCGTAGACGGGTGCGCAGTGGACCAGCGACGCGACCGGCGGGTCGTCGCGTTCGAGGTAGCGCCCCGTCGTGTGCGACCCCCAGGAGACGCCGACCAGGTGGACCGTGTCGTAGTCCTCGCGAATCCAGTCGACCACCGCGGCGATGTCGTCCGCGGCCTGGTCGGCGCGCGTCGGCGGGTCCCGTCCCTCCGGCGGTTCGTCCATCACCGCCGGCACGTCGCTGTCGCCGTAGCCGCGCTGGTCCATCGCGAAGGCGGCCCGGCCCAGGTCCGAGGCGGCGTGCAGCCAGGAGTAGGAGGTGTCGCCCTCGACGGGCGTGACGAACAGCGCCCGGGCGTTGGTGACGACGCCGTGGACGAACAGCACCGCTTCGTCGGCGTCGGCGGGCGAGCGTTCCCAGCAGTTCAGCGTCAGGCCGTCGTCGGCCGGCACGTCGTGCGAGCGGAGTTCCATGCGGACGACGTGCTCGCGCCGGCCTCAAATAGCGACAGGGTCACACTGCCACCGGGTCCCGCGCCCGCGAGGTCACGCCGGGTCGACTCGCACTGTTGCCCCGCCGTCGAGGTCCGCCAGCGGGGTCACGTCGTCGAGTCGTGCGACGACGGAGACCGGGCCGGCGGCCCGCGGTTCCTCGCCCTGGCTGGCGGGCGTCGGTCCCCAGAACAGACAGAGCGCGTCGCCCTGGGGCCAGTACGCCACCGCACCGACCGGGACCTCCTCCTGGGCGTTCTCCGGGGGCACGTCCACGGGAATCGAGAAGTACAGTTCGTCGCCCCACCGCGCCGCGTCGCCCTCGACCGGGAGCGCGTCGGCGATGGCGTCCCGCGTCTCCGGGTTCTCGTCCGTCCACGACGCCGCGAGTTCGTGGCCGTCGACGGTCACTGTCAGGTCGGTCATACGTACGAGCGCGGCCGCCGCCCACCTCAACCTGACGGCCAGACGTTTATTGACGCGCCGTGCGACACGCCCACACGCCATGGACTACGCGCAGTTCCTGACCGACGTCGTCCACGAACCGACACAGACCGAGGGGCGGGGGTTCGACCTGACCGTCGCCGAGGTGTACGAGGTGACCGGACCGGGTCGCGTCGACTTCGGCGGCGGCGAACTGGAACAGGCGGAGACGACGCCCCACGACAGCCAGAAGCGCGACCCCGACGACGACTACGAGTGGTGGCACCTGGACGCCGGACAGTACCTCATCGAGTACAACGAGGCCATCGCCGGCGACGGCATGACGTTCACGCTCCAGACCCGCGACGAACTGCTCGCCCGCGGTGCCTTCCACCCGACGCTGCACGTCACGGAATTGCCCCGCGTGCCCCTGTCGGTCGGCGGCGCGGGCATCCGCATCAAGGAGAACGCGCGCGTCTCGACGCTGGTGGCCGCCGAGTCCGAGTAGCGGTCACTCGGGGTCGCCCGGCCAGGGGACGTCCGACCAGACGACGACGGCGGCGAGGACGTAGGCCACGGCGGCGATGGCGACCATGCCGCCGGACCACACGTTCGAGGTGTCGCCAGAGGGTGGCCCAGGGCGGGACACGGAGGGCAGCGCGCATGCCGGCACTCACCAGCGGTCAGCGTGAGTATGTTCGGGTGTCGGTGGCCGCTCGAAAAAGGTGGGCTTTTTAGGCCAGACCGGTTTCGAGTGGACAATGGCAGAATTCACCGTCGCCGTCGCGGACCCCGAGGACGGCACGACCTATCAGGTAGACGTGGCAGACCAGGACGCGAACCGCTTCATCGGCAAGGAGATCGGCGAGGACGTCGACGGGAGCGCCGTCGGCCTCGACGGCTACACGCTGGAAATCACCGGCGGGTCCGACGACGCCGGCCGACCGATGCGCGAGGACGTCCTCGGCGCGGACCTCAAGAACGTCCTGCTGGAGGGCGGCACCGGCTACAAGCCCCAGACCGAGGGCGAGCGCAAGCGCGTCACCGTCCGCGGCCGCGAGGTCAGCAACGCCACCCGCCAGATCAACGCCACCATCACCGGCCGCGGCGGCGGCGAGGTCGCGGACCTGCTCGGCGACGAGGAGTGAGCGACCGCGTCCCGTCCGACAGCGACGCCGTCGATACCCACCGCGCGCACGTCGAGACGGTCGGGCGGACCGCCCGCCCGCGGGTGCCGGTGCCGGAAGCTATCGACCTCGCCGTCGGTGACGTGATTCGACTCTCGCTGGAAGGCGACACGTACCACACACAGATAGCGGAGGCCCTCGACGGCACGCCCGACATCCGCGGGGCCTTCGCCAACGCGCGCCTGGCGCGGACACCGAACGAGGGCGAGGACCACCTCCGGCCGTGGACCGAAGCCGTCGGACTCAGTGCTGGGGACCCCGTGCTGGTCGACGTGGTGACACCGGGGTTCAAAATCGGACTGCGCCGGCCGGGCGAGCGGGTCGTCTACGAGGCGACGGACGCGCCGTCGGGGTCGCTGGCCGACATCGCGCGGGACCTCGACGGCTAGCGCGCGGCGACACCTCGTTTTCTCAACTGATACTGGCACGAAACGCTCAATATACGGCCGGAGTAATTGTCCGTCAGGAACACATGTCGGAGTCCGTCATCGCCGATTTCGTCGCCAAATTCAACTCCGAGAGCACCGCCCGGGGCAAACCCGCCACGGGTCGGGTGGTGCTCAGCCAGAAACGGCTGGTGCTGGCGGCGAACGACGAGGAGAAGGCGACGATTCCGCTCTCCGCCGTCTTCGACGTCGCCGTCGGGCACGTGCCCGACGACCTCGGCGACTTCTTCGACTCGACGGTCACCATCGCGTTCGAGCGCAACGGGAACCGCTACGTCGCGGCCGTCGAGGCCGGCGACGACAAGATAGAGAAGTTCTCGACGGTGCTGTTCAAGGCCATCCTCAACGGCACGGACATGACCGTCAAGCACCCGGCGCGGGTGGGCGGCCGCGTGACCGACAGCGAGTACGCCCCGGCGAAACTCTTTCTCCAGCCCCGGACCGTCGAGTTCAGGGGACGCGACGGCAGCGTGGACATCAGCCTCTCGACGGTCACGGAGTTCAGCCGGAGCACGCGGGAGATACACGGCACCAAGGCACCCGTCCTGGAGGTCCGCCACATGGACGAGGGGCAGTCGACGCTGACGATGGCCGCGACCGACTCCCCGCGGAAGATGTCCATCCTCGGCCGGTACCTCCGGCTCGAGTACTCGGACCTCATGGGCGAACTCGAAGACGTCGAGATAAACAACGACGAGAAGGAGATTCTCGTCGCGCTGTACTCCGGCGCGGGCGAGCAGGGCATGTCGCTGGCGAGCGTCGTCGGCAAGGACCCCTCGAAAGTGACGATGATGCTCAACAGCCTCGAAGCCGACGAACTCGTCGTGGACTCGAAGCAAGGGACGAAACTCACCCCGAAAGGGCAGGTCGTCGTGAGCAACCACCTCGAAGACGTCAACGCCTGAACCACGAGACAGCGCCGGGAAAGGTCGAGTTATTTCCACGCGAACGTGAAGTATCTAAAAAGTCCGCTGTACGCGGGCCATAACTATTCGCCTGACCGGTGAGACTTCGCACGGGCCATCGCGCCCGGTAACCCCAGATGGACGACAGAGAGCGGTACGACCGACGAACCGTACTGACGGCCGGCGCAGCCATCGGAGCGACGGTGCTCCTCGCCGGCTGTGGCTCCCCGGATACCGTCAACGAGACAGACGGAATCAACGACACTGACGTGGAGACGGAAACCGAGATGGCAGGAGCGGTGGAGACCGAAACCGAGACGGAGATGGCTGAAGCGACAGAGACGGAGATGGAGACGGAGACCGAAGCCGGAATGGACGAAACCGAGACCGAAGCCGGAATGGACGAAACTGAGACCGAAGCCGGAATGGAAGAAACAGAGACCGAAACCGGAATGGAAACCGCGTCGCCGGCGGGAAACGAGACGATGGAAGGCGGGTCCGAGATGGAGACGGCGACAGAGACGGCCGAAACGACCTGATTCGGGCCGTCGTCGACGGCCCGGTGATTTTTCCTGGCACGACCGGAGCACGGCCACCCGCTCAGTGTGCCCTCGCGCGCACCCTCTGATATCGTGCACTCACAGCCACGGGTCGCCGCTCGCTATTGGTGATTCCTCGCTTCGGTCAGAACCACGCTACTCGCTGCTCGCGGCTCCTAGTGTCGCCGCTCGCTATCCGAGGCCTCACTTCGTTCGGCCTCGCTCCTCACGGGTCGCTTCGCTCCCCGTTCGCGCTCCGTGGTTCTTCCCTTCGGTCAGAACCACGCTACTCCTCACCCATCGCTTCACTCGCGATGTGCCGGCCGCGGGCTTTCAGCGTCACCTCGCGGCGGACGCGCCGCTCTTCGAGGATGCCCTGTTCGATGAGGTCGTCGAACGTCTCCTCGACGGTCTCGACGTCCATCCCGACGAACTCCGAAATCTGGAACGGCGAGACGCCGGAGTACAGCGCCATCAACACCTCGCTCTCCTCGTCGGAGAGTTCGACGTCGGTGGTGTTCTTCTGCTCGCCCTTCCGGAGCAGCGAGGCGAG
This sequence comes from Salinibaculum sp. SYNS191, assembly GCF_037338445.1. Taxonomy (NCBI): domain Archaea; kingdom Methanobacteriati; phylum Methanobacteriota; class Halobacteria; order Halobacteriales; family Haloarculaceae; genus Salinibaculum; species Salinibaculum marinum. The sequence continues at coordinate 2,456,253 of NZ_CP147838.1, read as the reverse complement.
TACCTGCACGTGCTGGCGCTTGCCGGAGATGTTCGTCTGGACCGCGGTGGCGTCCTCGGTGTGTTCGACCTCGACGACCGCCCGCTCCTCGCCCGCGACCGTCGCCTCGTGTTGCTCGACGGACCCGACGTCGTCGATGTCGATTTCGACGAACTGCCCGGTGGCGATGGCGAGGTCGACCTCGCCCTCGTCTATCTTCAGCCGGCCCTTCTCCCAGCCGGTGTCCTGGACGACGCCGCCCTCGACGGCGGGGTGTTTCGCGAGGATGACCTCCTGGTCGAGAATCGCCCTGTAGAGGGTGTGTTCGAACGCCTCGTGGTCCTTCGGCGAGATGAGCGTGACGTCCCCGCCCATCTGCAGCGAGATGTAGCTCGACACCTGCGCGAGCGGCTGGTTGGCGTCCTGGCGGCCCTTGATGGTCCGGATGCGCGACAGCGGGATGGTGCGCTTGCCCTCGTTGCTCACGAGCACGAGTCGCTTCGTCGAGAGGAGGATACGGCCGCCGACCCACTCCACGTCGGGCACTTTCCGCCCGTCCTTGACGACCTGCGCGAACTGGCCGCGCTGGTCCGCCAGCTTCTGTTCACCCTCGCTCATCTGTGGCTGCGCTGTTCGTGCGTTGGAGGCACGGCAGTATTAACGGTTCGGCTGCCCACGCCGGCATCACATCCCGGAGTGACCGCCCAGCTTCGACAGCGCCGAGAAGGCCTTCTGTCTGACCTGCTCGTCCTCGGTGTCGTCGAGCAGTTGCTCGATGCGCCGGCCCGTCTCCTCGTCGCCGACCTTCCCCAGCGTGAAGACCGCGTGGCCGCGGGCCGTGCTGTCCCCGTCCGTGTCCTCGGCTATCTCCAGGAGTTTCCGCTCGACGTGGCTGCCGCCGATTTCGGCGAGGCTCGTCGCGGCGAACTGCTGGGCCATCTGGTCGCCCTCCTGGAGGACGTCGACCAGCGCGTCGATTGCGTCGTGGTTGGTCTGGTCTTCGGTCACCCGGCCGAGCAGCCACGCCGTGTTGCGCACCTGGGCGGGCTGGGTGCTCTGGCGGAGAATCTCGACCAGCGGTTCGACCACGGTGGCGTCGTCGGTCTCCGAGAGCCGCTCGACGACAGTCTCGCGAATCTCGTGGCTCTTCTCGGTCGGGACGTTCGCGAGCAACTGGATGAGCGAGTAGACGGCGGTCCGCCGGACGGCCGAGGACTCGTCGCCCAGCGCGTTGATGAGCGCCTCGACCGGGCGGTCGTTGTCGAAACTCCCGAAGCCGGCGACGGCGATGCGCCGGACGCGCTCGTCGCTGTCGTCGTACAGCTCCAGAAGCGCCTGCAGCGCCTGGCGGTTGCCGATGTTCCCCAGCGCCTCCGCGGCCTCGCGGCGGACGCCGGCCTTCGGGTCCGAGAGCAGTCCCGTGAGCGGGTCAGTCGCGCGTGCGTCGCCGATGACGCCGGTCGCGCGGGCGGCGCGAGCACGGACCCGGGGGTCCCTGTCGTCGAACACTTTCGCCAGTTCCGGGACCGCGTCTTCCACCTCCAGTTCCCCCAGCGCGTTCGCCGCGGCCATCCGGAGTTCGGGGACATCCGCCGACAGCGCGCGGACGAAGGCCTTTGCCTTCATCCAGTCGGCGGCGTCGTCGTCGAGGTCGACGTTCGCCATCCGCGTGAGCAGCTGCTCCAGCGCGTCCTGACCGAGCTGGTCGAGCGCGTCGATGGCCTCGGCGGCGACCTGCCCCTCCTCCTCGTCGGCAGCCTGAACCAGCGCTCTGACGATGTCGTCGCGGTCGTCGTGGTCCTCCAGCCGCCCCAGCATCTCGGCGGCTCGCTGGCGGACGCGCGGGTTCTCCGAGCGCCGGAGCGCCCCGATGAGTTCCTGGGCGTTCCCCTCGCGCTCGTACTCGTACAGCGACATTGGCAGGGGGTACGACCGGTCGACAATTAGTCCCGTCGGTAGATGCGGTGTTGCTTGTGCACCGGCTCGAAGTGCTCGCGCGATTCCGAGGGCAGGGTCTCGGTCATGCCTATCATCAGGTGCCCGTCGTCGCGGAGCGAGCCGCGGATGGTCTCGAAGATGGGAATCTTGTAGTCCGCGTCGATGTAGATGAGCAGGTTCCGACAGAGCACGAGGTCGAAGTCACGCTTCGGGTCGCCGCGGATGAGGTCGTGCTGTTCGAACGTGACCTTCTCCTTGACCCGGTCGCGGACGGCGAACTCGTCGCCGTCCTGGTCGATGTACGTCGAGTAGTCCTCCAGCGGCTCCAGTTCCTCCGCGATGTCGGTCGTCTGTGAGGTCTCGTACTGGCCGCGGCGGGCCTCCCGGAGGATGTCGCGGTTGATGTCCGTCCCCGTAATCTCGATTGCGCGGTCCCGGATGTCGGGGTCGTCGAGCGCCAGCATCGCCACCGAGTAGGGTTCCCGGCCGTCGGCACAGGGGGCCGACCAGATGCGCACCCGCCGGGAGTCGGCCGTCAAATCGCGCAGGACCAGGCGGAGCTTCTCCCAGGCATCGGGGTTGCGGAAGAACCCGGTGACGTTGATAGAGAGCGAATCGAGCAGGGCGTCCTGCTCGTCGGCGTCGCGGTCGAGCAGGCGCTGGTAGGCGCGGTAGCTGTCGACGTCGGTCCGGCGCATCCGCGCGGTGATGCGGCGGTCGAGGTACGCGTCGTTGTAGAACCCCGATTCGAAGTCCATCTCCGCCTCGATGTACTCTAGCAGACTGGTGAAGGCCCGGTCCTCCTGGCGACTCATAGGGTCACCACGTCGAGGATGTGGACGATGTTGCCGTCGCCGAGTACCGCCGTCCCGGAGAGACCGGGGGTGCCACTGAGGATGCCCTCCAGCGGTTTGACCACCACCTCCTCCTGTGCGTTGACGGAGTCACACTTCAGCGCGACCTGGCGCTCGGACTCGCGGATGCGGACCAGCATCCCGTCGTCCACCTCCTCGACGTTCTCCAGGTCCAGGTCCTCGCCGCTGCCGTCGGTCGCCGCGCGGCCGGGCACGTCGAAGGCCTCCCCGAGGTCGATGACGGGGTAGATCTCGTCGTTGTGCTTGATGACCTGCTGGTCGTTGACCCGCTTCATGTCCTCCGTGCGGGTAATCTCGTCGACGTTCTTGATGGGGATGCCGTACTCCTCGTCGCCCACCTCGACGAACAGCACCTTGACGATAGCCATCGTCACCGGCAGGCGCAGCGAGACGGTCGTCCCCTCGCCGGGCGTCGACTCGACGTCGACGGAGCCGTCCAGTTGCGTGACGGTGTCGTGGACGACGTCCATCCCGACGCCGCGGCCGCTGGTGTCGGTCACTTCATCGACCGTCGAGAAGCCGGGGTGAAAGACCAGGTCGTAGATGGCCGAGTCGTCCATCGTCTCCAGTTCCTCCGGCGAGCGCACGTCCTGGGCGATGGCCTGCTGCTCGATGGCCTCAACGTCCAGGCCGGCCCCGTCGTCCTCGACCTGGATGATGACGTGGTCGCGCTCGCGGGAGGCCCGCAGCGTGACCTGGCCCTGGCGGGGCTTGCCCTTCCGTTCGCGTTCCTCCGGCGGCTCGACCCCGTGGTCCAGGGAGTTCCGGATGATGTGCATCAGCGGGTCGGAGATCTCGGTGAGGATGGTGCGGTCGAGTTCGATGTCCTCGCCCTCGATGTCGAAGTCGACCTCCTTGCCGAGTTCCCGCGAGAGGTCCCGGACCATGCGGGGGAACTTCCCGACGACTTTCTTCAGCGGGATGAGCCGCATGTCCATCACCGTGTTCTGGAGGTTCGCGGTAATCTTGTCCAGTTCGTTCAGCGTCTCCCCCGCCGAGTCGAGGTCCTCCTGTTCAACCGCCCGGCGGAGCTTGATGCGGCTGGTGACCAGTTGCTCGACCAGGCCGTGCAGGTCGTCCAGCTGGTCGACGTCGACGCGGACGGACTTGATTTCGTCGACGGAGTGGTCCGAGTCGCCGCCGCTGTCCCCGGCGGAGGAGTTGTCGTCAGACCCGCCGAGGTCGTCGGTCACGTCGGTGACCGTCGCCGCCGCGATTTTGCCGACCGACTCCATCTCGGCGTCGACCCGTCCCAGGTCCCCGGCGTCGATGAAGAGGCTGAAGGTGTCGTCGTACTCGCCGTCCTCGATGGCCGCGCGGTCGGGACTGGTCGCCAGGATGTCGAACACCTCCTCGACGCCCTCCATGGCGAAGATGGCGTCGACGCCGGGCATGTCCGTCTCGCCGACGTCGACCGCCACGTGGACGACCTTCTCGTCGGCGTCGTCGGGGTCGACGTCGACGGCGTCCAGGTCCACGTCCGCCGCGCCTGCCCCGGACCCGCCGCCGGCGGTGCTGGTGCCGGCGTCACCGCCCGCGCCGCCTTCGCCGGCGACCTCGACGCCCTCCTCCAGCACCGCGCGGAGTTGCGAGACCATCTCGTCCGTCTCGGTCTGGGGTTCGCCGGTGTCCTCGATTTCGCCGACGATGACCTCTATCTGGTCGACGCCGGCGAAGATGAGGTCCATCACGTCGGGGGTGACCTCCATCTCGCCCTGGCGCATCTCGTCGAGCAGGTCCTCCATCGCGTGAGCGAGGTTCGAGGCCCCCTCGAAGCCCATCGCGCCGAAGTTGCCCTTCAGGGTGTGGGCCGTCCGGAAAATCTGGTCCATGGCCTCCCGGTCGCTCGGGTCGGACTCCAGGTCCAGCAGCGAGTTGTTCAGTTTCGTTATCTCCTCTTCACTTTCGCGGATGAATGCGTCGAGATACTGGTCGTCCATGTTAGTTCACCTCTGCTCGTGCCGTGTGCAGAATCCCGTCAACGATGTCCTCGATGGGGAGCACCTCGTCGACGGTACCCGTCTCGATGGCCCGCTTTGGCATCCCGAACACCGCCGACGTCTCCTCGTCCTGTGCGATGGTCCGGCCACCGGCCGCCTTGATGTCCTCGATGCCGGCCGCGCCGTCCTCGCCCATCCCGGTCAGGATGACGCCGACCAGCGGGTCCGTGACGACCTCCGCGGCGGAGGTCATCGTCGTGTCGACGGCGGGACGGACGCTGTTGACCGGCGGGTCCTCGTTGAGTTTCACCCGCATGCGCCCGCTGCGGTAGTTCGAGACCACCATGTGCTTGCCGCCCTGGGCGACGAGTGCCTCCCCGCCGCCGATGCGGTCGCCGTGGCCGGCCTCGCGAACGTCGTAGTCGCTGCGGGCGTCGATGCGCTGTGCGAACCGCCCGGTGAACCCGTCTGGCATGTGCTGGACGACGAGCACGCGAAAGTCCGCCGCCAGCGGGAGCTCCGACATGACGCGTTCGACCATCTTCGGGCCGCCCGTCGAGGACCCGATGAGCAGCGTCGGGTTGTCGACGTAGGTCCGCGTCGACGGCGTCCCCGTCCGCGAGGGGCCGTCGTCCCCGCCGGAGTCCGCGGGGTCGACCTCGGCGACGCTCGTCACCATGTCGACGAGCTGGTCCTCCAGCCGAGACATCTCCATCGACACCTCGCCGCCGGGTTTCGTGAAGAAGTCGACGGCACCCTTGTCGAGCGCCTCGAAGGTCACGTCGGCGTTCTCGTCGGTGTGGGCCGACAGCATCAGGACCGGCGTCGGGTGCTCGGACATGATGCGGTCGACCGCCTCGATGCCGTTCATCTCGGGCATCTCGACGTCCATCGTCACGACGTCGGGGTCAAGGTCAGCGACCGTCTCGACGGCCTCGCGACCGTTTCGTGCCTCGCCGACCACCTCGATGCCGCCGTCCTCGAGCATGTCCGAGATGACACTCCGCATGAAGTGGGAGTCGTCGGCGACGACCGCCCGGGGGCGTCTCCCGACCATCAGACGGTCACCCGGGTCAGGTGGGGCTGCTGGCGCGACGCAATCGGCTCCATTCTCGTCCCGAAATGCGGTTACGTGGGGGATAAATACACCGCTCCCGTAATCAAATGTGATAGCCTGGAGGGCAGATTTAAGACGTTTTGCCAGTTCTCACGAACTACTGGCAACACCGCCGTCGGGTGGTGAGAAGCGAGGGAGACTATGTCAACAACCAACGGGCAAGTACTCGAATTCAAGCTTGGCGAGGAGACGTACTGCGTGAGCATCGACTACGTGACCGAAATCGTGGACATCGGTGACCTGACGACGGTGCCGAACTCGCCGCCACACGTCGAGGGCGTGATGGACCTGCGCGGTCGGACGACCTCTATCGTCAACCCCAAAGTCGTCTTCAACATCGGCGGCAACGGCGAGGAACGGCGCATCATCGTCTACGACCCCGACATCGTGGAGGACCAGGGGGCGGCCGGGTGGCTGGTCGACGAGGTGTACCAGGTTGTCCAGGTCGACGAGGCCGACGTCGACACCTCTCCGGCCGAGGACGACGACGCCATCCGCGGCGTCGTCAAGCGCGGCGACGGCGACTTCGTCATCTGGGTCGACCCGAAATCCGTCCACGCAGGGTAGAACAAGACTTTTCTACACGGCAGCCACAGTTCGTCACAACCAACTTATAAAACATGATTGAACTAACGAAAACAGGCATCGACGGTCTCGACGACATCCTCAACGGCGGTATCGTGAAGAACTCGACGACGCTCGTCAGCGGGAATCCAGGGGCAGGCAAGAGCATCTTCGGGCTGCAGTACATCTACAACGGGGTCGAACTGTTCGACGAGAAGGGCATCTACCTCTCCTTCGAGGAGAACGAGAGCGACCTGCGACAGGCCGCCGAGTCTATCGGGTTCGAGAACTGGCAACAGCACGTCGACGAGGGGACCATCAAGGTGTACGACAAGCAGGCGCTGCTCCGGGAGAACGACTTCAGTGCCGCGCTGGAGTTGCTGCTGGACGACCTCGACGACGAGCAGTACGAGCGCCTGGTGCTCGACTCGCTGACGATGTTCCAGCTGTTCTTCGAGGACGAGCGCGAGAAGCGGACCTACCTGCTGAAGTTCACGGACATCCTCCGGGAGAACAACCTCACCACGCTGATGACCAACGAACAGGGGACCGTCTTCCCCGAGACAGACATCGGCCTGGAGAACTTCCTCACCGACGGCAACATCTTCCTGCTGCAGACGCCGACCGACTCCGGGGTGAACCGCTACGTCTGGGTCGCGAAGATGCGTAAGCAGAACATCGACACCGACATCTTCCCGATGGAACTGGGGCAGGGTGGCATGAAGGTCCACCAGAACGCCAGCGCCTTCTCGATGATGAGCGAGGAAGACTCGCCGATCTGAGCGCTGCGAGTAATTATTGCCAGTAAAAACGGCCGTTTTTGAGTGTTTTAGAGCGCAAGAGTCCACTCTGCTCGTGAGAGGATTATTGCGGGAAAGTAGCGAAAACGCACCATTTCAATACCCGATATTTTTATACTATGCGTGGTTTAGATTTTGATAACCGATGGCTACCGTGGATTTGCTCCAGACGCTGGGGAACAAATACAGCGCGGAGATTCTGGACGCGACCGAGGAGCCACGTTCGGCCCAGGAACTGAGCGACGAACTGGAGATTCCGATCGCGACGTGCTATCGGCGCATCGACGAACTGACCGAACACGACCTGCTGGAACTGCACGACAACATCCTCTCCGACGACCGGCGTCGAATCAAGGTGTACCGCCGGAACGTGGAGGCGATTCGCGTCGACTTCGAGGAGGACCTCTCGGTGAACGTCGAGGAGCGCTCCGAGGTCACCAACAAACTCGACGAGGCGTGGCGGACGCTCTCGGAGAGCTAAGTTAGGTTGGATTTCATAGTCTTCGCCCACGCGCGCGACCCGCCGACCCCGGCGCGCCAGTACGACCCCCCAGCGCGCCAGTACGACCCCCCAGCGCGCCAGTACGACCCCCCAGCGCGCCAGTACGACCCCAGCATGACGCTATCGCCGTTCTGACGCCTTGCTATCACTCGCTGGATGCCGTTATCACGAGAGATATTTTCGAAGGTGGATTTAAGAGACGATGGTAGTAACTACGAGGTAGTGACCAACATAGTCGAAGTCCTCTACGCGGTGACGACGCTGGTCTTCGTAGTCGCTGGACTGACGATGGTGGGCATGGCCGTGCGTGCGTACGTCCAGACCGCCCGTCGCGCCATGTTGCACCTCTCGGTCGGATTCTCGCTGGCGGTGGCCGGCGCTGCTGCCACGATGATCAGCGCCTTCCTGCTGAACTTCAGCGGGAGCTACCTCGAATCCCTCCTGCTGGTCAACAGCGGCTTCACCACGTTCGGGTTCCTGTTCGTGATGTACAGTCTCGTCACCTACGAGTGACAGCAAGCGCAAGAATACACCCGTGTCCCCTCTCAGCCCCCTCTCCACGGTGACACCACACACCCGGGAGCGGGGACAGGCCGGCATCGGGACGCTCATCATTCTCATCGCGGCGATGTTGATCGCGGCGCTGTCTGTCGGAGTGATGTTCGAGACGACTGGACTGCTCCAGGGCAAGACGGCGTCGGCGAGCGGCGACGTCTCCGACCAGATAACCGGGCAGATAGAGATAATCGCAGTCTCCGGACAGGTGTACGATGGGACCACCGTCGATGTCGTCAACGTCACCGTGAAGTCTGCCGACGGGAAGGCGGTCGACCTGCGCGACGCCACGATACAGTGGGTCGGGCCGTCGGGTGCAGCGACGCTCGTGTGGGCGGGCGCAAACGCGACCGGTCCGACGTTCGGCATCACCATGGTCGGGTCGGCAGGCCAGCGAGTGTTGGCTGACGACACCGACCGGGCGACGCTCACTATCGACCCGGGTGACGCAATCAACGCGACGACGCGGATAGACGGGCAGACAGTCGACATCGAGGAGACTGGCGCGGGACTCCAGCCCGGCGACCGGGTCAGTGTGGACATCGTGACGGACTCGACGACGACCTATTCGCTCCGTGTTCCGGACAGTCTCCGGGGGAACGAGACTGTCGGGTTGTGAATACTCCCACATAGCCGACAACTATCAGGAGTCGAATCGGGGGTCACCTGCTCGGTCGTGCTCGAATACGACCGTGATCGGTTTCCCGCTTTTCAGCGCCCAAAACAACCAATATCAACTTTGAATCCCGGTTTTCAACGGTTGAATTGGCCTATATGCCAGTTACCTCAGTTTTCATTGTCGATAATTAGCGGGTTACCCTTATTAACACTGGATAGGAATCGTCAGGATAAGTCTGCGGCAGATGCCCAGGCGAGACAAACCATGAAACTGGAAATGCCACACAAGCGAGACAGAGGCCAGGTCGGTATCGGGACCCTCATCGTGTTCATCGCGATGGTCCTGGTCGCCGCCATCGCGGCCGGCGTCCTCATCAACACCGCTGGCTTCCTGCAAAGCTCAGCCGAAGACACTGGCCAAGGTGCCAGCGAACAGACCACCAACCGCCTCACCGTCGCATCCAGCGTTACTGGGTTGGTGAACAATTCATCATCCCCTAACGCTGCCGTCGGCAAAATAAATATGAACGTGAAACGAGCACAGGGTGCAGAAGACATCGATCTCAGTGACACCACCATCCAGTTCGTTGGTCCAAACGGGGTTGCAGACCTGATATACAACAGTTCACTTGATGGTGGTGGCGGCTACGCTAACTTTACTGTGGAGAAAGTGCAGGACGACGGCAAAAGTCTCACCACCGGGGACCCAGTCCTAAACGACGCTACGGATCAGGCGAAGATAATAATTGATCTGAACAGCAGTGGTAGCGTTGACGCAATGGGCAACATGACGACTGGCGAGGAAGCGACGATGACGATCACGACGCGCGCCGGCGGTGAAACCGAGGTCCGCGTCAGAGTACCCGACACTCTCTCCGGGAAATCCGCCGTCACCCTCTCACCTTAACTAGAAAAATGAAACTGGAAATGCCACACAAGCGAGACAGAGGCCAGGTCGGTATCGGGACCCTCATCGTGTTCATCGCGATGGTCCTGGTCGCTGCCATCGCGGCCGGCGTCCTCATCAACACCGCTGGCTTCCTGCAAAGCTCAGCCGAAGACACTGGCCAAGGTGCCAGCGAACAGACCACCAACCGCCTCACCGTCGCATCCAGCGTTACGGGAGACGTAATTGGAAACAATGTCACAAACATTTCGATGAATGTCAAGCGGGCGCAAGGTGCAGAAGACATCGACCTCAGTGACACCACCATCCAGTTCGTTGGTCCAAACGGAGTGACCGACCTCACGTACAATGAGACGGTAAGCGTGGGTGAGGCAAACTTCAATGTAAGCAAGGTGCAAGACAATGATAACAGTCTTGACACTGCTGAAAGGGACCCAGTCCTAAATGACGAGACAGACCAAGCGAAAATCGGTATCAACCTTGGCGGTCAAGGTTCAAATGATCCGGCACTCGTCAACATGACGACCGGCGAGGAAGCGACGATGACGATCACGACGCGCGCCGGCGGCGAAACCGAGGTCCGCATCAGGGTACCCGACACCCTCTCCGGGAAGTCCGCTGTCACTCTCTCGCCCTAACGCCGCTCCCTTTCTTCCGTTCTTGCACACGCGAGAACAGCCAAGCGTCAGACATCGCCGACGGAATTATACCGCTCTACGACAGATAACGAAGTATGCCAAACGGGCCAGAGGATATCGAGCCCGACGATGGGGGGAATCCCGAGGATGGACCTATTCTCTCGCCCGAAGAGCTGGAAATCGCCGAGGACGAACACGTCACCCAGCTCGACGAGGGCCGGTTCGTCGTCTCACCTGATGCCCGACAAGATAGTGACCAATCTCATCAACCAGGGACGACGTCTGCAGAGCAGCCAGACCCAGACCCGTCACAGCAGCCCTCGAGCCAGCAGCGAGAGTCAACGTCACCGCAACCGCGTCGAGCGGAACAGAATCCCCGAGAGCAACGACGGGAGATATCCCGCGACGATGTACACAAGTGGCTCAGACAGAGCTTCGAGAACGGTGGCTCCCGCTACGGCTTCGACGTGACGGCGACGTTCGACGGAGCCGTCAGTCAGCGGCGGATGGCATCGAACGACGTGGTGACCATCTTCGAGAGTCTCATTCTCTGGTACGCACAACAGGTCGACGAGGACACACCAGTCGAAGAGATACTGGGCATCCTGCTCATGGAGGCAAACGTCCCGATTCGGTACCCTCCCCAGAGTCTGAAGAATCTCGTCAAGTCGACCGGCCTCGGACCAAACGACACGATCGCCGACCTCCTCGCCGCTGTCGACGAAGACGACGGTGTGGAACTGTAGGCAGCGAGAGAGAAGCGCGAGACTGCCAAAGTTGTAGTATCTGTCCCTGCGCCGTCACGCGAATATCAACGCCGATAATTTACGGGACACATTTATCCCGCTTTTCGGAGTAGACACGGGACGAGCAGGTATGGCAGAAGTACTGATAGCCGACGACTCGGAGTTCATGCGCAATCTCCTGCGGGAGATTCTGGAGGAGGACCACACCATCGTCGGAGAGGTGGAAAACGGCGTCGAGGCGGTGGAAGTGTTCAAGGAGGAGCGGCCGGACCTGGTGATGATGGACATCGTGATGCCCATCCGGGACGGCATCGAGGCCACCGACGAGATAAAGACCGCAGCCCCGGAGGCGAACGTCATCATGTGTACCAGCGTCGGCCAGGAGGAAAAGATGAAAGAAGCCGTCAAGGCCGGCGCTGACGGCTACATCACCAAGCCATTCCAGAAACCGAGCGTGATGGAAGCGATTCAGGACGTCGTGCCATCCTAGGATGAAGGTAGACGTCCAGTCGCTCGGTACGTTCAACCAGCTCGCCCACGAGGGGGCAGAGCAGGCGACCCGCTCGATGTCCCAGATGACGGGCATCGAGGCCGCGGTGGACGTGACGAAGATATCGCTCGTCGACCGCGCCGACATCGGCGAGGAACTCGGGACCAGCGAGTTCGTCGGCGTCCAGTTCGGCTTCGAGGGGGCGCTGAGCGGCGAGACGGTGCTCGTCTTCGACCGCGGGAGCAGCGACACCATCGTCGACGCGCTCATGCCGGGTGCCGACGACCCGGGGATGGCACAGTCCGCCGTCGAGGAGATCGGCAACATCATGATGAGCGGCTTCATCGACGGGTGGGCCGACCACCTCGGGGCGGCAATCGAGCACACGCCGCCGGAGTACATCGAGCGGACGGGTGCGCGCGTCCTGCCGGACGCGCCGGCGGCGAGCGAGAACGACCAGATATTCGTCTTCCGGAGCGAAATCGAGTGGCTCGACGAGTCCGTGAACTTCTACATCTACATGCTCCCGGAGTACGGCCCGCTGGCGAAGCTGATGGGCGACCAGGCCGAGGCTGCCGACGACGCCATCCCCATCGAGAAGCTGGAGGTCTTCAACCAGATGACCCGCCGCGGGACCGAGAAGGCCGCGGAGAACGTCGAGATGATGGCCGGCATCGAGACGGAGGCGGAGGTCAGCCAGATATCCTTCGCGCCGATCGAGGACGTGCCGAAGCAGGTGGGCAACGACACCTACGTGGGGACGGTGGTGGAGTTCACCGGCGTCCCGAGTGGCTTCCTGCTGGTGCTGTTCGACGAACCGTCCGCGGTGACCGTCGCAGAGGCGCTGATGCCGATGGAGGTCGACGGCGAGGGGTTGACCGACCAGCACAAGGCGGCCATCGAGGAGCTGGGGAACATCATGACCAGCGGGTTCGTCGACGGGTGGGCGAACGTGCTCCAGCAGTCCGTGGACCACACGCCGCCGCGGCTGGTCCACGACATGGGACAGGCGATCATCGACCCGCTGGCGGCTCAGCTCGGCCAACAGCAGCGTCACGCGTTCATCATCGACTCGAAGATGAAGACCGACGAGGTGGAGTTCGAGAGCGAGATACACGCGCTCCCGAACGAGGCACAGTTGCGCGAGGCGCTGGAGGCCCTGGAGGTCGACCGCGCCGACCAGACCGAGGCGGACGTCGAACAGATATTCTAGTCATGAAAGTCTACGACGGGAGCACCCAGTCGGAACAGGCGGAGGAGGCGGAGCCCGAGCGGGTGAAAGTCGGCATCGCCGAGTACGACGTGACGACCGACGGGGCGGTGCTGACCACGAGCGGACTCGGCTCGTGCATCGGCGTCGCGCTCCACGACCCGGAGACGGGCGTGTCGGGACTGGTCCACGTCATGCTCCCCTCCGCCGACGAGATGGACGACGGGAACGCGGCGAAGTTCGCGGACACCGGAACGGAACTGCTCGTCGAGGAACTGGAGGCGGCCGGCGCATCCACCCGGCGCATCGAGGCGAAAATCGCCGGCGGCAGCGACATGCTCGACTTCTCCGAGAGCGGGACGGGTATCGGGGTCCGCAACGCCGAGCAGGTCCGCGAGACGCTGTCCGAGTACGGCATCCCCATCGTCGGCGAGGACGTCGGCGGCGACCACGGCCGCTCGCTCCGGTTGGAATCCCGGACCGGCGACCTCGTGGTCAAGAGCGCGAACCAGGAGGACTCCCGCCTCTGAGTCGGGGGCTGCGTCCCCGTCAGACGACCGGCCGACACTGTTATTACGATTGATACGTCACACCATGCGCTCGCGAGTTTAGCGCCGAAATCAACGTCAGACATAAATTTCGGTTTCTATGTGAGTAATTTACCATTAAACGTACGTATTAAATTAGTATATTATCAACGATGATAGGCTAGACGGTACATTCAAGAGTGTAAGTATCTACTTTTCAGCCAATGAGTAGTGCCGCGTTCGCCCAGCCCCTGCAGACCGTCGTGCCGGAAGTGACGGATGCAGTGTGGCTGTTCGTGCTTCTCACGGGCGGACTCGTCGGCATGAGCATCCGGAACATGCTGGAGGGTATCGTCGGCGACGAGGACGACGACCCGGACACCAGCGACGACGACGACCTCGGCGGCGGCGGACTGATGGCCGAGGACGGTGACGACGGCGGCGACGACCTCGGCGGGCTGGGCGGCCTCGACGACGGCGGCGACGACCTCGGTGGCTTCGGCGACGACGAGTTCGGCGACATGGACGACGGCGGCGGTGGCGGGGGCAACGTCGACGAACTCGAACACCGCCTCGACGAACTCGAAAACGAGGTCGGGAGCCTCTCCTCGACGGTCAACACGGTGCGCAACGAGAACGAGCAGATCTCCGAGAGCGTCGAGGAGGTCGAGGAGAACGTCCGGAAGCTGCTGGACATCTACGAGATGGTGACCCGCGGCGTGAACCCCTTCGCCGACGACATCGACGCCGGGATGGGCGGCGGCATGGGCGACGGAGGCTCCTTCGGCCTGTTCGACGACGACGGCGACGACGGCGACGGCGACGACGAACTCGACGCCGACATCGCCGAGGCGGACGCGGAGGGCTTCTTCGACGACGACCTCGTCGAGGACGAGGGAGGCATGGAGCCCGACGGTGACGTCGACGACGTCCTCGGCGGCGACGGCGGTGGCGACGACTTCGAGGACGCGTTCGACGAGGGCTTCGACGACGGCGGTGACGACCTCGGAGGAATGGACATGGACGACGACACCGATTCCGACGACAGCGGCGGAACGTCCTTCGCGGACCTGAAAGACGAGTACGAATCGGGTAACGCCGACTGGGCGGACGACGATGACGACGCCGCGGACGACGAGGGCGAACTGGCGATGGACGAGGAGTTCGAGGATGCCGACGACGGGCTGGAGGACGCAGACGAGGAGGCCTTCGAGGACGACCTCGCCGACGACGAACTGTTCGACGACGTCATCGACGAGGAAGAACCGGCCGACGGCGGTGCCGACGCCGTCGAGGAGACGACCGAAACGGCGGTCGAACCCGAGCCCGAACCAGAACCCGAGCCCGAACCGACCACGGAGGTGACGCCGGACCCCGAACCAGAACCCGAGCCGGTCGCGGAACCCGAGCCGGAACCAGAACCGACGGCGGAGACCGAGGAACCGAGCACCGGCCAGTCCTCGGACGAGGGGAAACCGTACCTGGCGACGCTCCCGGAGGGTTTCGCCTCGGACCTCATCGTCGTGGAGTGGCTGGAGTTCCTCGTCGAGGAGGCAGGCGTCCGCGAGACGGCTCGCGCAATCGACTACTACGAGAACATCGACTGGATAGACGAGGCGGTCGCCGACGACCTGCACGAGTACCTGCGCGGCTTCGACGGCGGCGACACCGGCACGCTAACCATCGACCACCACACGCAGAGCCTGAAGTACATCAGCCAGCTCAACGGTGGCAGTGCCGCAGTTGGTATGATGGGGGGTGGTCTCGATGGGATTCAGCGTTAGCGGCTCGGCGGCCATCATCTTCGCCGCGCTCTTCATCGCCTTCGGCATGTGGTACACCGCCTCGGCGAACACCTTCGAGCAACTGAACGACGCGAAGTCGGACCGGACGGACGCGGTCCGCGCAGCGGGAAGCTCGGGCGTCGACGTGACGAACGCGACGTACAACGCCTCGACGGACGAACTGACCGTGACCGTCGAGAACACCGGTGCGGCACAGTTGACGCTCG
The DNA here is from genome assembly GCF_037338445.1 of Salinibaculum sp. SYNS191. Taxonomy (NCBI): domain Archaea; kingdom Methanobacteriati; phylum Methanobacteriota; class Halobacteria; order Halobacteriales; family Haloarculaceae; genus Salinibaculum; species Salinibaculum marinum. Next base: position 2,440,836 of record NZ_CP147838.1, on the reverse strand, counting down.
ACTCGACGGACCTGCTCGTAGACGGTCAGTATCAGACGGACTGGCAGGACAACGCCACCGTCGAGGGCAACGCCGACACGCGGCTGTGGCTGGGCAGCGAGGTGCTGACGGTCACCGTCTCGCTGCCGAGTCAGCCCGACCGGGTGAAAGTGGTCGCCGGCACCGGCGTCTCGGACACCGCAGGGGTGACCGCGGCATGAGCGGAGGTGACCACTGATGGGATTCGGCACGAGCGGCAGCCTGCTGGTCGTCTTCACCGGGCTGTTCATCGCGATGGGGACGCTGTACACCGCCACGGGCAACGTCAGCGAGCAACTGAACGAGGCCGGCGAGACGCAGAACGAACGGTTCCTCGCCGCCCAGGAGACCGACGTGACCGTCACCCGGGCGGAGTGGAACACCACCGAGTCGAACCTCACCGTCGCCGTCGAGAACGGCGGCGAACGGGCGCTGTCGGTCGAACACACCGACGTCGTGGTCGACGGCACGTACGTCCCCGTCGAGGTGTTCGAACGCGCCGACGTCGACGGCGTGTCGACCGATACCTGGCGGCCCGGCGAGGTGCTGGTCCTCGAAGACGCCGACACCGTGGCCGACTTCCCGGCGGCGCCCGGGCGGGTGAAGGTCGTCACCGAGACGGCCGTGGCCGACGTCGCGGAGGTGACCGTGGTCCCATGACGGGGTCGCGGCTCCGGGAGGTGCGTGCCTGATGGCGAGCGTCTCCATCTCCCACATGATACTGTTCATCGCCAGCATGGTCATCGCGGCCAGCGTCGCCGGCGTGTTCACCTCCAGCGTGAACGACCTCAGCAACGCCATCGCCGACCAGGGCCTGGAGGTGAGCGACAGCGTCCGCACGGACGTCGAGGTCATCAGCGACAACGGCACCGGGGCCTGCGTCTACAACTGCTCCGGCAACGGCAACCTCACGCTGCTGGTGAAAAACACCGGTACACAGCAGTTACCGGCCAGAGGGGACCTGATAGACGTGCTGGTGAACAACCAGTTCCAGCCGCCGGGGGACGTCAGCGTGACCGTGCTCGGTGACGACGACGTCTGGCGGTCCAACGCGGTGGTCCGCATCGAAATCGCCGAACCGGGGCTGGGTTCGGGTGACCACCGCGCCAAGGTCATCCTGAACGGCGACGAGGAGGTGTTCGAGTTCAGAATCCCATGAGTCTCGCACAGAACGACCTGTTCTCCATCGGGCTGAAAGAACGGGACAGACTCGACAAGGAACTCGGCGGCGGACTGCCGCCCGGGAGCATCGTCCTCATCGAGGGCGACTACGGGGCGGGCAAGTCCGCGATAAGCCAGCGCTTTACCTACGGTCTCTGCGAGGAGGGCCACACCGTGACGATGCTGTCGACGGAACTCACGGTGGGGAGCTTCTTGGAGCAGATGCACTCGCTGGACTACGACATGGTCGACCACATGCTGGACGAGAACGTCCTCTTTCTCCACGCCGACATCGGCGACTCGAACAACTTCTCCGGCGGTGGCGGCGACGAGGACCGCAAGCAGTTGCTCAAGCGTCTGATGGAGGCGGAGGTGATGTGGGACTCCGACGTCGTCATCATCGACACGTTCGACGCCATCCTCCGCAACGACCCCAAGTTCGAGGCGCTGGTCCGGGAAAACGAGGAGCGCCAGGCGGCCCTGGAGATTATCTCCTTCTTCCGGGACGTCATCTCCCAGGGGAAGGTCATCGTCCTGACCGTCGACCCGACGACGCTGGACGAGGAGGCGCTGGGCCCGTTCCGTTCCATCGCCGACGTCTTCCTCGAACTGGAGATGGTCGAGGTCGGCAACGACGTCCGCCGGCAGATCAGCGTGATGCGCTTTGCCGGGATGGGCGAGCAGGTCGGGGACACCATCGGGTACTCGGTGCGCTCGGGGACGGGCATCGTCATCGAGAGCCGGAGCGTCGCATGAGGAGGCAACCACATGACTGAACACGGAACACCGAACCCATCGGACGAACTCAGACAGCACGCGGCCAGACGGCCACACCTGCGGGAACACCTCCAGAAGTTCAAGCAGATCACCGGGGAGTTCCCGAAGTTCATCGAGGAGGCCGACGACGACTACGAGTCCGACCGGCCGAACGTGCTCTACCCCGTGGGCGGCCCCATCTACTGTCACATCTACGGCGACATCGGGCAGGACATGAAGTACTACGCCATCGAGCCCGAACTCGGCGAGGAGGAGCGGACCGTCTTCGACAAGGTGCGCAACCGGCTGCTCGAACGCAGCGTCACCAAACCAGCCCCCGAGAACGAGGCCGAGTACGACGACCGCATCGAGGAACTCCTCCAGGAGACCACGCGCATCAAGAACAACGAGTCGGGCAACGGGGTCCTGACGCGCCTGTCGAAGATTACCGACATCGGCAAGGTCGAACTGAAGGAGGCGACCTACGAGAACATCCGCTACCGACTCAATCGTGACATCGTCGGGCTGGGCCCCCTGGAGCCGGTCATGCGCGACCCGGCCAACGAGGACATCCACGTCATCGGCCGGGACCAGTGTTTCGTCGACCACTCCGTCTACTCCATGCTGGAGACGACGGTGGAGTGGGAGAGCAAGGAGTCGTTCGACCAGTGGCTGCGCAACATGGGCGAGCGCATCGGCGACCCCGTCTCCGACTCCGACCCCATCGTCGACTCGACGCTGCCCGACGGGTCGCGTCTCAACCTCATCTACTCCGACGACGTCAGCATCAAGGGCCCCTCGCTGACCATCCGCCAGGGCGACGAGATTCCGCTCTCCATCTTCCAGATTACGAAGTGGGGCACGCTCAGCCCGCAGTTGTCGGCGTATCTGTGGCTCTGTCTGGAGAATGAACAGACGGTGTTCGTCGTCGGCGAGACGGCGTCGGGGAAGACGACGACGCTGAACTCCATCATGGCCTTCATCCCCCGGGACGCGAAGATATACACCGCCGAGGACACCGCGGAGGTCGTCCCGCCCCACGACACCTGGCAGCAACTGCTCACCCGCGAAGGGGAGGACGAGGGGACCAGCATCGACATGTTCGACCTGGTCGCGGCCGCGCTGCGGTCCCGTCCCGACTACATCATCGTGGGTGAGGTCCGTGGCGAGGAGGGGCGGATGGCCTTCCAGGCCGCCCAGACCGGCCACCCTGTCATGCTGACCTTCCACGCCAGCGACATCGTCTCGATGATTCAGCGCTTTACCGGCGAGCCCATCAACGTCCCCGAGACGTTCATGGACGTCGCCGACGTGGCGCTGTTCCAGAACCGCGTCAAACAGGGCGACCAGGTCCTGCGCCGTGTCACGTCCGTCCAGGAGATCGAGGGCTACTCCAAGGAGATGGACGGCGTCGTCACCCGGCAGGCCTTCTACTGGGACCCCGTCGAGGACGAAATCGTCTTCCAGGGGATGAACAACTCCTACGTCCTCGAAGAGCAGATTGCGACGCTCCTGGGGTACGAGGACACCCGCGACATCTACGACGACCTGGACTTCCGGGCGAGCATCATCGAACGGGCCATCCAGGAGGGCATCGTCGGCTACCACGAGGTCAACGACCTGATCGCAGACTACCAGCGCGACGGCGTCGAGGGGCTCCCCTTCGACATCCACAGACAGGACTGATGGCGACCGAAGACAGCGGCGGGCTGGACCTGACCGTCTCACAGACCGTCCAGGGGCTGGTGGACTCCTACCGGCGCATGCACATGCCGATGGGGCAGTACGTCTCCTTCATCCTCATCCCCTCCTTCGGCTTCCTGCTTCTCAGCCTGCTGGCCGCACTCCTGCTGGACCTGCCGCTGATGATTCGGTTGCCGATTCCGCTGCTCGGCCTGCTCGCGTTCGGTGCTGCGGTCTTCTACCCGAAGATACTGCTCTCCCAGCGCAAGCGCCAGCTCAACAACCGCTTTCACCTGATGGTCACGCACATGACGGTGCTGGCGACGACGAAAATCGACCGGATGGAGGTCTTCCGGACGCTCTCTCAGGAGGAGGAGTACGGCGAACTCGCGAACGAGATGCGCCGCATCGTCGAACTCGTCGACACCTGGAACCAGAGCCTCGACGACGCCTGTCGCCGCCGGGCCAAGGAGATTCCCAGCAACGCCGTCTCCGACTTCCTCGACCGGCTGGCGTACACGCTCGGGGCCGGCCAGTCACTGGAGGACTACCTCCTCTCCGAGCAGGAGCAGATTATCCAGGAGTACTCGACGGTCTACGAGTCCTCGCTGGACAGCCTCGACGTCATGAAGGACCTCTACCTGTCGATGGTCCTGTCGATGACGTTCGCGCTGGTGTTCGCCGTCGTCCTGCCGGTGCTGACCGGGACCGACCCGACGCTGACCGTCAGCGCCGTCATCGTCCTGTACGTCTTCGTCCAGACCGGCTTCTTCCTCGCCATCCGCTCGATGGCACCCTACGACCCGCTGTGGTACCACCCGCCGGAGAAGTCCTCGCCCGCAGACGGCAAGATGCGAAAGAGCTTCTACGCCGGCGTCGGCCTCTCGGTCGTCCTGCTTTTCATCTCGCTCGGCGGGATGTTCGGGTTCAGCCCCGTCGCGCTCGGCGACGTCGTCCCCTTCGTCTCCGAGCCGCTGTCGCTGCCGCTGTACGCTGCCATCCCCGTGACGCCGCTCATCATCCCCGGCATCGTCCTCCGCGGGGAGGAACAGCAGGTCAAGAGTCGCGACCAGGAGTTCCCGAGTTTCATCCGCGCGCTCGGGGCGACCGAGGGGGCCAAACAGTCGACGACCTCGGCAGTGCTGAAGTCGCTGCGACACAAGGACTTCGGGGCGCTCACGGACAACGTCAACAGCCTCTACAAGCGCCTGAACATGCGCATCGAGCCCGCTGAGGCCTGGCGCTACTTCACCGCCGACTGCCGCTCGTATCTCATCCAGGTGTTCTCCGAGATGTACCTCGTCGGCCGCGAGATGGGTGGCTCGCCGAAGCTGCTCGGCGAACTCATCTCCTCGAATATGAACGAGGTGCTGCAACTCCGCCAGCAGCGCCGGCAGGCGACCACGACGCTCGTCGGCCTGCTGTACGGCATCACCGCCGCCTCGACGTTCGCCTTCTTCATCGGGCTCCAGGTCGTCAACATCCTCTCGAGCATGAGTCTCGACCTCCAGACCGGCTCGGAGTTCGACGTCGGCACGCTCATCAACACCGGCGTCTACGACATCCCGCTCATCGAGTTCCTGCTCGTCATCGTCATCATGTTCGGCGCGATGCTGTCCTCTCTGATGATTCGCACCGTCGACGGCGGCCACAAGATGAACACCTACATCCACTTCGTCATCCTGACCTGGATCGGCGCACTCGTCGCCATCATCACGAAGACGCTCGTTACGTCGGTTATTGCCATATGACTACCACTTTTTACTTCGTCGGGTGTCGCACCGCGGCGAAGCCGCGGGCGCACCACTCCTCGTAAAAACGTGGGGAAAAAGGCTGCTCGCGGCCGGTAGGCCGCTCGCAGGTGCTGCGCTTCTCACTACCGCTACCGCGACCGCACGACGGCAGGCCTGCCCTTCCCCGACTCGCGCGCCCTCGCGTGAGAGACGGTCGCTTCGCTCCCGTCTCGTACTGCTCGGGACGCGCTCGTGGCCACCGCACTGCTAACCGCCTCGCTACCCCGGAACAAGTCCCTTTTCAGCCTCGGTGTTCTCGCAGAAGGTAATGACCGACAGCAAGCGCGACGAATTTCTGGCCGGCGAACGCCCCGACGACGTCGCCTTCTTCCTGCACGAGACGGCCGTCTCCGGCATCGACGCACTCGCCGAGAAGGGCGAGCGGACCGACGACGGCGTCGTCCTCGTCGTCCCGGGTGACACCGGCCGGGCGGCCTTCCAGTCCGCGACCGGTATCGACCCGATGGGCTTCGCCAAGGAGGCGATGGGCACCGAGGGCGAGGTGTCGCGGGACCTGACCGGTGGCGTCTGTCCCGAAGGGGAGGGCGAGGGCCACGAAGCGCGCCTCGTCTTCGCGTTCGCAGAGGAGCAAAACGAGGATGTGGGCGACCTCTACGCGGAGGGCGACGTCGTCCACGCCTACGTCGCCTGCGAGTGCGGGGAGCGCTACTCTGAGAAGTGGGTCGCCGGAGAGTAGGGCGGACTATTCCTCAGCGGCCTCGTCGGCCGCACTCTCCGCGGGCAACCGCCGGAACGCGTCAGAACCACCTTTTTCCGGTTCGGGTGCGCTCGTTGCTCTCGCGCACCACTCACCGCAAAAACGTGGGTGAAAAACGCCGCTCGCTCGCGTCGCTCGTTCGCGGTGCTACTCCGCGGTGTCGTCGGCCGCACTCTCCGCGGGCAACCGCCGGAACGCGTCGATGATGGCCTGTTTCGCCGTCGCGCCGCGGGTCGTCCAGTGGTGGGCGTAGTCGAGCATGTCGTCGTAGATGTCGGGCTTGCACCCGGCGGCCTTCGGGTGGCCGCCGCCGTTGACCTGCTCGGCGACCTCGTGGCACCGCTCGAAGTTCTCCGTGCCGCGGATGGAGGCCGAGCCGGCGGGTTTGACGACGACTGCGGCGTCGGCCCCCCGCTCGCGCAGCGCCTCGGCGACCTCGTTCTGTGAGCAGCGGCCGTAGGTGACGCCGACCGTCCAGTCGCCGACGTCGCGCAGCTCCGCGCGCTCGACGGCCTTCTCGATGAGCGCCTCCTTCTCGACGCGGCGCTCGGCGAGGTACTCCTCGACTTCCGTGGGGAGGTCAGCGCCGTGGTCCAGCACCGTCGCGATGTACTCCTCGGGGTCGGCCCAGTGGGAGTAGTCGGCCAGGTCGTCGCTGCGCTCGTCGTCGCGAATCCAGAGGTCGTGGTCGCGGGTGACCGCGGCGAGTTCGGCGTAGCGGTCGTCGAAGTCGTGGTCGAGTTCGGCGAGTGCCACGTCGGCGGTGCAGACCTCGTCGCTGTCGCCGACGACGAGGTCGACGCCGGCGTCCCGGACCTGCGCGGCGAGATCGTCGTGCCACTGGTGGTGGTCGTACCAGGCGACGTGCTCAACGCGGGCCGCGAGCGCGTCCACGTCGGCGATGTCGTACTCGCTGTCGGGGCAGAGGTCGCAGACGTAGACCGTCGCCTCCGGTTCGGCGTAGGTCGCGGCCCACTCGATTGCCTCCTCCAGTTCGTGCGGACCGGCGGGGACCAGCGAGCCCTCGCCGTGGGCGATGCGGACCAAGGCAGTGCAGGCCAGGCCGTCAGCGTCGGGGTCGGCGATGACCACCACGCCGGCGTCTGTCAGGCGTTCGGCGGCCTCGCGCTCGGCCTGTTGCTCCTCGATAGAGTCGGGGTGAAAGAAGCCCTCGCCGGGGAGGACGGATTTCCGCCCGAGCGAGAGACGGTCGTCGTCGATGAGCCAGTCGTCCATACCCCACCACTGCGGGGCGGGCGGTAAGAACTCCTCGGTCGGTGCTCAGCTCGGCATCTCCTCGTCGGAGAGCTGACGGACCGTGAGGACCGGAATCGGCGAGCGGCGGACGATTGCCTCGGCGACGCTCCCGAGCAGGAAGGCGTGGTCGCCGTGGCGGCCGCGGGTCCCGGTGGCGATGACGTCGGCGTCGTACTCCTCGGCGTAGTCGATGATTTCGCTGGCCGGGTCGCCCTTTCGGACGCCGGTGACGACGTCCTGCTGGTCGGCGGTCTCGATGGCGTGTTCCTCGACGTACGAGAGGGCCTCGCCGCCGGCAGCGTCGAGGGCGTCCTCCAGGTCGGACCGGACGTCCGCTGGCGATTCGTCGAGTTCGCCGGTGTCGAGAACGTAGAGGGCGTGGACCGTGGCGTCGAACCGGTCGGCGAAGTCGAGAGCGAGCCGAACGGCCCGCTGTGCGCTTTGCGAGCCGTCCGTGGCGATGACGACCGTCTCGAACATACATCTGCTACCGCAGGCAGGCTAAAAAAGAACCCCGGTTCGTCGGGCACCGGCGGCTTTTTTGTCGTGCCGCTCGCACGGCCGAACAATGGATATCGAAATCGACCTCGTGCTCGCCCCGGTCGACGGCAGCGAGGAGGCAGAGCGCGGCGTCGAGTACGCGATCGCGATCGCCGAACGCTACGGTGCGGACATGCATCTCCTGCACGTTCTCGACCAGCGCGTCGCGCGCGGCATCGAAACGGGCGACGTCTCCGCCGAGACCGTCGCCGACCAGCACCGGGCGTTCACGGCCCGAATCCGCGACCAACTCGACGACGTCCACCTCTCGCACTCCTCTGCAGCCGGGTTCTCCGACCAGCGACTCACGCAGACGCCCGGCAGCGTCATCCTCGACGCTGCGGAGGAACTGGACGCCGACTTCCTCGTCGTCCCCCGTGAGTCCCGGATGGAATCGGAGAGCGCCACCCTCGGCAAGGCAGCGCTGTACGTCCTCGAGTACGCGAGCCAGCCGGTACTGTCCGTCTAGCCGAGTCGAATCCCCATCTCCAGTTCGAAGCTCTGACTCTCGGTCGTCTCGAATCCGACCTTCTCGTAGAGCCTGACGGCGGGGTCGTTCCACCGCTCGACGGTCAGCCAGACCTTGTCGATGCCCTCCTCCTGGCCCCAGCCGAGCAGCGAGCGGACCAGTTCGGTGCCGATCTGTGCGCCCTGGTACGCCCGGAGGACGAAGATGGCGAGTTCGTACGAGCCGATGTTGTCGGGGACGAGCATCGCGTGGCCGACGGCCTCGCCCTCGTGCCAGGCGACGACGTTGAGGCAGTCCTCCATCACGACGTTGTCCAGCCAGTCCTGGATGGCGTCGTCGCGCGTGGGCGGAATCCCCTGCGCCCTGTCCTCGGGGTTGAACTCGAGGTACATCTCGAAGAGGGCGTCTTTCGCCTCGTCGCCGGCGCGTTCGACGGTTATGTCCCTGTCCTCGGCGTCAGTGAACTCCCGCGGGGGAGTCGGAAAGTCGTCGACAGTCTCGTCGGGAAACTCTGGTGTCATCGTATCAAGGTCACCGAGATGGATGCGTTCAGCAGGACGAATTCGGTCACGCGGTCGAGACGGATTTTGCCAAGTGGACTCCGCTCGCCACCGGGCAGGGCGATTCGGTCGACGGCCTCGCGTTCGGCGAGTTCGACGATTTTGCCACCGGGGTCGCCGTCGACTTCCTCGACGGCCGCGTCGAAGTCGAGGTCGTCCAGCCGGTCGTGGACGCGCGCGACGAGTTCGTCGACCGGCGTGGCCCCGTCGCCGTAGACGGCCACGGTGAGGTCGTCGCCGGCGGTCTGCGCGCGGGAGACGACTCGCTCCAGCGCACGCAGCCCGTCGTCGGCGTCCCCGATACCGAGTAGGATGTGCATACGTCCTTGCAGGCCCGCCCTGGTCAAAAGTCTCCCGACACGGGCCACACTGACGGAACCCGCCACACACCGACAGGCGACAGTATTTTTCGCGCCCGGCACGCACCCACGGTCATGACAGACGGCACGGACGAGCACGCCGACGGTGAGAGCGACGGCGACGCCGACACCGGGATGGGTGACGGGGACGCGGGGACGACCGGAGCACAGGACGCGAACGAGGACGCGACAGCGGTCGACCAGGCTCCCACACCGGACGTCCCCGAAGACGTCCAGACGTACGACCGCTTCACGAAAATCGACGGCAGCACCTACGACCGGGCAAACGAGTTCCTGCGCGAGCGGACCTACATCACCGCCCGGGAGTGGGCAATCGCGCGCCTCTGTGCGGACTTCCGGACCGAGACCGGCGTCGAGATGACGAAAATCGGCGAGCACCTGCCCGAACTGGTGCCCTTCATGACCGACACGTACACGCCCCAGGCGGTCAACCAGGCCCGCGCCGCCTTCGAGGAGAAGGTGCGAAAGTCGGGTGCGACCTTCCTCTACGGGGCGATGAGCGACTTCTTCACCGCCGAGGAACTGGACGACGTCATGTACGAGGCCACCGAGGTGGCGAAGTTCCTGCTGGAGGTCGAGGGCGTCGACCTCTCCGTCGAGGAGGAACTGGCCGCAGAGGACCGCATCTCCGAGGTCATGCGCGAGGTCCGCGAACACTCCGCGGCGCTGCGCCACGACGAAGTGACCTGTCCGGAGTGTGGCCATCACTTCGAGGCGACCGAGGACTGAGATGGACCCCCGGAGGCGGGCGCTCGCCGTCGACTTCGTACTGGCCGCCGGCGGGACCGCAGTCGGTGCGCTCGGTCTCGGTGGCAGCCCCGCGTGGTCGGTCGGCATCGCCGCGTTCGGGTTCGCTTTCACCGTCTGCGGGCTCTTCCTGGCGGAGCAGACCCCCCTTCTGACACTGGTCGACGAGCACACACCGCTGTCGTTGCTGGTCGGGTTCGGCGCGGTGCTTGCCGTCGGCCTGGTGCTCGTCCTCGGCTGGACCGTCGTCGCGTCGCCAGCCGCGACGCTGCTCGTCGGTTCCGGTGTCGGTCTCGGGAGTTACCGGGCCGTCTACGGTCTCGTCAGGCCAGTTCCGGAGACGCGCCTTGCGCAGGCCGGGGGAGTCACCGAGAACGTCGGGTCGGAAGGGCCGTTCTGAACGCGACGAGACGTCATTCCGGGTTCGAGTCCGGACTCTCGTCGGATTCGGTGTCATCCGAGGGCGTCTCCCCCGCTTCTGACTCCGAAACAGCGGCGTCGACCGACCCGTCCCCCTGGTCGCGGACGCACTGCCCGTGGTGGTCGCCGAAGGTCTCGGTCGCGGCGTCCTCGCGCTCGTAGGCGACGTGGCCCCGGACGAGCGTCATCTCCGGGAAGACGGCCTCCCAGCCCTCGAAGGGCGTCCAGTCGCAGTTGGTGTGCAACTGCGCGGCACGGATAGGCTCGGTCGTCGCGGTGTCGACCAGCACGAGGTCGGCGTCGTTGCCCTCGGCGATGCGGCCCTTGTCCGGCAGGTCGAAGACGTCGGCGGGGTTCGCGGCGGTGAGGTCCCGGACCCGCTCGTAGGAGAGGTCGCCGTTGCGTGCCTCCGCGAGTAGCAACGGCAGGGCCGTCTCGACGCCGGGGACGCCGCTCGGCGCGTCCCAGATGCTCGCGTCCTTCTCCTCGCTGGTGTGTGGCGCGTGGTCGGTGGCTATCATGTCGACCGTCCCGTCGGCGACGCGGTCGTAGACGCGCTGGCGGCGCTTCTCTCGCCGCAGCGGCGGGTTCATCCGGCCGTGGGTGCCCAGTTCCGGCAGGTCGTTGCGCGAGAGCAGCATGTGGTGGGGCGTCACCTCGCAGGACATCCCCGCCGCGCTGGCGACATCGATTCCTTCGGGCGTCGACGTGTGGGCGATGTGGATGCGCGTCCCCACCTCGTCGGCGATGTGGCAGGCGCGGCGGACAGCGACCTCCTCGGCGCGGGCAGTGCGGTAGGCGCTCCAGGCGTCAGCGTCCGTCCGCTCGCGGGCGCTCTCGTTGAACGCCGTGGCGTCTTCGGCGTGGACGGTGACCGTCACGCCCGCCTCGGTCGCGCGTTCGAGCGCGTCCGCGAAGAGGTCCGTGTCGATACCCATGTCGCCGGTCGAGTCCGCGAGGAAGACCTCGCCGAGCGCGAACAGCGGGCGGGCCAGCAGTTCGTCGGGGTCCCAGTCCGGCGTGACGCCGCCGTTGATGCCGAAGTCCACGAGCGACTGGGCAGCGAGGTCGCGCTTCTCGTCGAAGGCCGCGCCGTCCACCGTCGGCGGGTCGGTGTTGGGTTGGTCAACGACGGTCGTGACGCCGCCGGCCGCGGCGCTACGGGAGCCGGTCACCCACGTCTCCTTGTGCGAGAAGGCGGGTTCCCGAAAGTGGACGTGGGTGTCTATCATCCCCGGCAGGAGCCGCTTGCCCGAGGCGTCGACGACGCGCTCGTCACCGGCCTCCAGGTCCTCGCCGACGGCGTCGATACGCTCGCCGCGGACCCGAACGTCCCGGGTTCGGCCGTCCGCGAGCGTGGCGTTCTGGAAGAGCATACCCCATCTCCACGCCCGGGTGTCCTAAGTCTCCCGGAGGCGCTCGACTGCCGCGTCGTCCCCGCCGTAGGCGTCGACGATGGCGTCCGCGACTGCCTCGGGGTCCGACGGACCGCCCGCGGCGGCGACGCTGTCGACCGTCTCCGGGTCGAAGGGAACGTCGAGCGCGTCGTAGACCGGCGCGAGCACGTCGGCGATGGCCGCGTCGTCGCGGACGACCACGACGCCGGCAGTGACGGCGACGTCGCGGCGGACCCGCTGGGCGAGGCCGGCGAGCTTGCCCGTCGCCTGCAGCGAGTGGATTCCCGGGCAGAAAGAGGCGTCCGGTTCGCCCCGGCGGACGTCGACGCCGAGGCTATCGAAGGCCCGCCGGTAGCGGGCCGTCGCCGCCTCGTAGCGGGACTGGATTGCCGTCCGGTTGGCACCGGGGTCGGCGTGAACGACTGCGAGCGTCGACCCGGTGAAGGCGACCGCGCGACCGCCGACATCGCGTTCGACGGGCGGGTAGCCCCCCCGGTCGGCGGCCGCGCGTGCGCTGTCGTACCCCTCCGTTCGGGCGTCGCGCCGACCGAAGGCAACCTGCCGGTGTGGCGTCCAGACCCGCAGCGCCGGCTCGCCGGTCTCGACGGCACGCTGGACCATCGCCCCGGTCCGGTCGTGGTCGGCGTCGACGTTTCCGGCCCGGCCGCGGATGACGCGCATGGTCGCCGTTGGGGCGGGACGGGCAAAACCATCCCGACAGTCAGGGCGTCACAGCGTCCCGGACGATGGCGGCGTGGTCGAAGCCCGTCTCGGGGAGGTCCGTCGGGTCGAAGGTGTCGACGCGGCGTGCCTCCTCGCGTGGCTCGGGGGACTGGCCGGGGGTCCGCGGACGACAGAGGTACGCCGCGCTGACGTTGCCACGTTCGTCTCTCCCGGGCGCGTCGTAGAGGCCGACGAACTGAATCGGCTCGACGGAGAGGCCGACCTCCTCTGCGACCTCGCGCTGGCAGGCGGCCGCGGCGGTCTCGCCGCGCTCGACGATACCGCCGGGGAGGACCCACTGACCCTCGTGGGGGTCGTGGCTCCGTTCCATGAGCAGGACCTCGCCGTCGAGGAGAACCACGCCGTCTGTCGCGAGTGGGCGGATGTCCATGCGACTGTCTACGGGACGACGGCTGTCAAGTGTGGCGAACAGGCGACACGTGGCGGGAGCGCGAAGCGGTGTGTCGCACAAGCGCAGACCGCTCCGCGGCGAGTGTCAGAGCACGGGCGGTCTGGCCCCTTCCTCACTGATAAACCTCCGCCGGAGCGAGGGGTCTAAGCCCGCGCCCGCCAACTGGCAGGCGATGGCAGTCACGCTCGGCCGGGACGCCCTGTTGCAGTACCGCCGGTTCTCGCTGTACAATTCCCCGTTCGTCGCCCACGACCGCGGCTGCGCCATCGACCTCTATCCCGGCGACGAGCAGACGACAGTCGAGACGGCCCCCTCCCCGGTCGCTGGCGAGGTGCTGGAGACCCGGACGGTCACGGCCCCACCGCAGCCCTACGCCGCCGAGGAGGACCACCTGATTCTCGTCGACACCGGCGAGTACGTCGCGCGGCTGTTGCACGTGAAACCAAGGGTCGAGGCCGGCGACGTGGTGGCCGTCGGCGACCCGCTGGGCGAACTGGTCCGTGCCGGCTTCTTCGCGCCGTGGGTGCCCAACCACATTCACCTCGGCTTCCGCGAGTACGACGCGAACCCCTACCGTGCGTCGGGGTCCCTGCCCGTCGACGTCGCGGTCGAAGTGACCCCAGTTCCGTGGGACGGCACCGGGACGGTCACCGCTGCTGGCGAGACGTGGGCGTGGCTTGACGCGCCTGTCCATCCCGCGCCCGGCGAGGGATTCGCCGGCGTCGAGAGCGGGGGCGGCGTCCTCGACGGCGGGTTCCCCCACTACGACGGCGGGGGACTGCTCGGGGGTGGCGACCGGGCCGAACTCGCCGGCGGGCGCGTGGGCACCGTTTCCGGTCGAGACGTGACGTGGGACGACGTGACGGTGCTGGCAAACGGCGAGGCAGTGACCGGCGTCGCGCTGTTTTGCGCGCGGGACCGCCTCGGCGTGAAACTGGTCGGCGAGACGGTCGGCCTGCACGCAGGCGAGCGCGTGCGCGTCACTATCGAGTAGCCGGGCTTCGAGCAGCCGGGCTACGCCGTCGCTGTCAGGTCCTTCTCGTAGGCGATGAGCGTGTACTCGCCGCGCGGGGACGTCCCGACCTGTTCGTAGCCGTTGGCGGGGTAGAACTCGACGGCCTTTTCCTGGCGCTGTGCCGTCTCCGCGTGCAGCGTCTCGACGCCGCGCTCGCGGGCGGCCGTCTCCAGCGCGTCGAGCAGTCTCGACCCGATGCCCTCGCCCTGGCGGTCGATGGCGACGCGCATCCGGAACAGTTCGCCCTCGGTCCCGTCGACTCGGAGGCCGCCGATGGCGACGATTTCGCCGTCGTCCTCGACGACCAGGAACTCGCCGCCGGCCTCGATGTACGACGCCCGGACGTCCTCAATGTCCTCCGGGTGGGGGATGTCTGCGGGGTCGGTGCCGGCGTCGCGGAGCACCCGCTCGTGGAGGCGACGGACCGCCTCGCCGTCGCCGGGCCGATAGCGGCGGACGTTCACGCGAAGTCCACGGCTTCGAGCGTCTCTACCTCGCCGAACAGGAAGTCGGCGTGGTCGAGCGCGTACTCGCGGTGGCCCTCCTCGATGTAGCCGACGGCGTCCTCGACGAGGACCGGGCGGTAGTCGCGCAGCCCCGCGCTCCCGGCGGTGTGCAGGACGCAGACGTTCGCCAGCGTGCCGCAGATGACCAGGTCGTCGATGCCGTGGGCCTCCAGCCACCCCTCCAGTTGCGTCTGGTGGAAGGCGTCGTAGGTGTGTTTCACGACCACGAGGTCCTCCTCGGCCGGTTCCAGTTCCGCGACGAGTTCCGCCTCCCAGGAGCCCTCCAGGACGTGCTCGCCCCAGCGCTCGAACTCGTCGTAGTAGTGGGCGTCCTCGAACTGCTCGGGCGGGTGGACGTCGCGGGTGAACACGACGGGCACACCCGCGTCGTGGGCGCGCTCGACGAGTTCGCCGCAGGGCTCGATTGCGTCCTCGCTGCCCGGCGCGTAGAGGCTCCCCTCCGGGTGACAGAAGCCGTTCTGCATGTCGACGACGACGACCGCCGTCGAGTCGGTATCCAGTTGCATGGCCGACGCTAGGGCACCGGCGCCAATAGATGTTGATGCAATGGCGGGAGCGGCGGGCCAGCGCTAAAGGTTTATCCGTGTCTCGGCCCGAAGGGAACGCAATGCGGCGACTCCTCCTGCTTGCGGCGCTCGTCGTCCTGGCCGGGTGTGCGACGCCCTTCGCGGCCAGCGACGACAACTCGACGGCCGCCGGCACGCCAACGCCAGTGACGCACGACGAACGACCGGACCCCGACAGCGACCGGCTGGGCTGGGAGAACGGCCTCTGGCACGACGACCCGGTCGCCGTCGACCCCGCCGACGGGCTGAACGAAAGCGAGCGCGCCCAGGTCATCAACCGGGCGATGGCCCGCGTCGAGGTGGTCCGCAATCTGGAGTTCGACCGCGAGGTCAACGTCAGCGTCATCAGCCGCGACGAGTTCGACGCCGGTTCTGCCGGTGGCGGGGGCGAGACCGGCGAGGCACTGCGCCGGTTCGACAACGCGAAGTTCGAGGCGCTGCACCTCATCGGGAAGGAAACCGACTCCATCGCCGAGCAGGACGACACGCGCAACCGGACCATCGGCGGGTTCTACAGCCCCGCCCGCGGGAACATCGTCATCGTCTCCGAGTCCGACAGCCCGCAGTTCGACGGGGAGCGAACGCTGGCCCACGAACTCGTCCACGCGCTGCAGGACCAGGAGTTCGACCTCTCGCGTGACCGCCCGACCAGCCGCGACGCGTACAACGGCCGCAACGGCCTCGTCGAGGGCGACGCCGGCGCCGTCGAGGACGCCTACCTCGACCGCTGTGGCGACACCTGGTCGTGTCTGCCCCGGGAGAACACTAGCACCGGGGCCGGCGGCAACGCCAGCGCCGCCCCGTTCAACCTCGGCGTGTACATCCTGGAATTTTTCCCGTACAGCGACGGTCCCGGATTCGTCCGGGCCCTGGCCGACGGCGACGACTGGTCCGCGGTCAACGACGCCTTCGAGAACCCGCCGAGCAGCGCCGTCGAGGTCATCTACCCCGACCGCTACGGCTCCTTCGAGCCCCGGGACGTGCAACTGCGCGACCGGAACAGCGGCGGCTGGGAGCGCGTCCGGCCGGAGAGCCGCCCCGACCACGGCGTCCTCGGGCAGTCGGGCCTGACCGCCATGTTCGCGTACACGCTGTACGACGACTACGAACCGCGGGGCGTCGTCGCGCCACAGGAGTTCCTGAACCTGAACGCGAACGGGACGGTCGACCGCTCGGACCCGTTCGACTACGCGCTGCCGGCGGTGGACGGCTGGACCGGCGACCGGTTCCACGCCTACGCGCGCGGCGACGAGCGCGCCTACGTCTGGCGGCTGACCTGGGAGTCCTCGGCGGAGGCCAGCGAGTTCGCCGAGAGCTACCGGCGCCTCGTCGGCCACTGGGGTGGCGAGGCGGTCGGTGACGGCGTCTGGCGGGTCGCCGACGACAGCCCCTTCGCCGGCGCAGTCGACGTCACGGTCGACGGCGACACGGTGACCATCGTGGGCGCGCCGAGCCGGAGCGCGCTGGGCGACGTGTACCGGGGGGCGGGATGAAGCGAGTCGCACTCCTGACCCTGCTGGTCGTGCTCGCGGGCTGTGCCGCCATCGGGTCGACCGGCGACAGCGGGTCCGCCGCGACGCCGGCGGGCGACCTCGGGGTCGAGGCCGGCTACAGCTACGACGACCCGGTGTCGGTCACGGTCGACGATGGCCTCAACGCCTCCGAGCGCGACGCTGTCGTAGCCCGGGCGATGGCACGCATCGAGCGCATGCGCGGGCTGGAGTTCACCGAGTCGGTCAACGTCACCGTCATCTCGCGGGCGGAGTACCGCGAGGACCAGCCCTTCGGGACCAACGCGACCCACTCGCAGTGGAACAACCAGGTCTGGGAGGGCCTGTTCATCGTCGGCGAGGACCGCGACATCAGCGACGTGTTCAACGAGACCTACGGCGGGGCTGTCCTGGGGTACTACGAGCCCGGCAGCGGCGACATCGTCGTCGTCAGCGACAGCGAGACGCCGACGGTCGACCGCGACACGCTGGTCCACGAACTCGTCCACGCGCTGCAGGACCAGCGCTTCGGCCTCGACGAGAGCCCGGACACGCAGGACAGACAGCTCGCGCGCAACGGCGTCGTCGAGGGCGAAGCCTCCATCATCGAGGACCGCTACCGCGCGAACTGCGGCGAGTCCTGGGACTGCATCGAGTCGGTCCCGACCAGCGTCGCTGGTGGCGGCGTCGACCGCGGCCTGCTCGACGTCGTGCTGTACCCCTACGTCGTCGGCCCGACCTTCGTCGAGACCGTCCAGAACGACAGCGGCTGGGAGGCCATCGACTCGCTCCACGAGGACTACCCCGCGAGCACCGAGCAGGTCACCCGGCCGTCGCTGTTCCCCGGCGAGAAGCCGGTGAACGTCAGCGTTGCCGACCGCTCGAACCCGGAGTGGGACCGGTTCGACCACGACCCCGTCGCGGACACCGTCGGCCAGGCCTCGCTGTACGTCATGTTCGCCGACAACGGCGTCATCGCGAGCGGGAGCGGGCGCTACCAGCACCCGGCGACCGACGGCTGGGCCGGGGACGCGCTGGTACCCTACAGGAACGGCGACCAGTACGGCTACGTCTGGGAACTCGCCTGGGACACTCCCGAGGACGCCCGCGAGTTCGGCGAGGCCTACCGCGAGTTGCTGGGCCGGTTCGACGCGACCCGCGACGGGGACGTCTACACGGTTCCCGACTCCAGCACGTTCGGCGACGCCTTCCGGGTGACCCGCGACGGCACGCGGGTCCGCATCGTCAACGCGCCGACTGTCGACGCACTCTCCGCCATCGACGGGTGACTGGAGACGTTTCGTCTGCATCACCGCCGTCTGAAGAGAAACTGCTTTCAGCCGACGGGCCGAGAACACGGACATGGCTGCGTTCGACATCGTCCCCGAGTCGGCAATCGCCGAGGGTCGGGCGACTGATGCGTACTTCGACCGGACCGTGGAGGCCCTGGAACACGCGGGCAAGAACCCCCACGTCGTCGCCGAGGTGACGATGGACCAGTTCCCCACCGGCGAGTGGAACGTCTTCGCCGGTGTCCGGGACGCCGCGTCCCTGCTGGCGGGTCACGCCGTCGACGTCGACGCGCTGGCGGAGGGCCGCCTGTTCGACGGCGGCCCGGTCATGCGCATCGAGGGGCCGTACCTGGAGTTCTGTCGGCTTGAGACCGCGCTGCTCGGCTTCCTCTCGCACCCGACCGGCGTTGCGACGAACGCACTGGAGACGCGCCGGGCCGCGCCGGAGTCGCTCGTCCTCAGTTTCGGCACCCGCCACGTCCACCCATCCATCGCCGCGATGGTCGAGCGGGCGGCGCTTGTCGGCGGGCTGGACGGCATCTCGAACGTCGCCGCGGGCGAGGTCATCGGCCGCGAGGCCGGCGGGACGATGCCCCACGCGCTGGTCATCTGTTTCGGCCGGGGCAACCAGGAGCAGGCCTGGCGGGCCTTCGACGAGGCCGTCGCCGAGGACGTGCCCCGCGTCGCGCTGTGTGACACCTACGACGACGAGGTGGAGGAGACCCTGCGGGCCGTCGAGGCCGTCGAGGACCTCGACAGCGTGCGCATCGACACGACGGGGTCCCGCCGTGGCGACTTCCGGCACATCCTCCGGGAACTCCGCTGGAAGCTCGACGCGCGCGGCCACGAGGACGTCGGCATCTTCGCCAGCGGCGGCATCGACCCCGAGAGCATCCGTGACCTCCGGGACGTGGCCGAGGGCTTCGGCGTCGGCAGCTACGTCAGCAACGCCGACCCCGTCGACTTCGCGCTCGACATCGTCGAGGTCGACGGCGAACCCGCCGCCAAGCGGGGGAAACTCGACGGCAAGAAGGAGGTCTACCGGACCCCCGACGGCGCACACCACGTCGGCCTCGCGGACCGCGACGGTCCGGCAGACGGCGACGCCCTCCTGCGGCCGCTGGTCCGCGACGGCGACGTCGTCCGCGAGTTCGACGTCGACGCCGCGGCCGAACGGGCCGCTATCGACGCCGAGAACGTCCGCTTCGGGGAGGACCCACGGGATTATTGAACAGCGGGTCGAAGTGAGAGTATGGTCGACCGAGCCAGTCTCCTCGAAAGCATTCCCCACTACCTCGCGATGCTGGCCGTGATATTTCTCGTCCTCATCGTGCTCCGGGGCTTCGTCGGCAACCTCGGGTTCTGGGTCGAACTGGTCGTCGTAATCGTCGTCGCATCCCTCTACGCCCCGGTCGTGCGGCGGCTGGGCGTCGCACCGAGTTCCTGGGAGAAGCGCTGAGCGGCGGGAGTCCCGCGTCGTCGTGAGGGCGTCAGACCGTCAGCGAGATGCCGTCCATGTCGACGAACGCCGTCTCGTAGCCCTCGTGACGGGCGATCTGGGGCGGCGCGTCGACGGCGATGTCTGCCGTGGTCTGCGAGGGGACGCTGTCGACGACAGCCCCGTAGTGATAGCCCAGGTCGGGGTGCAGCGTCTCGGTGAGGTCGCCGTCGGAGACCGTCTCGCCGTCTTTCGAGAGCGTAGCAGCGAGGGACATAAAGGGGAGCGGGTAGCGGTTGTACGGCGTCCGCGCGGAGACGGCGAGGTAGGTCCCCTCGCCGTCGACGCCCTCCGGGGGGGAGTCCAGCGTCGTGATGGCGAACATGCCGTCGCCGGTTTCCCCCACGCCCCGACCCGTCGCCAGCAGGGTGCCCGGCAGGGCCTCGGCGGCCGGAAGCTGGCCGGAGGGGACCATCTCCATCGGCATCGGGTCCACGGCAGCGCGCTCGCCCTGCCGGTCGGGGAGGCGTTCGTAGGACACCTCGTCGAGTTCCGACTGGCTGAACTCCAGCGTGAACGTCGGCTCCGCGCGGTCGGCGAGCGCGCCGGCCAGCGCACCGGCGCGCCGGGTCTCGACGGGGCCGAAGGTGACCTGGACCTCGTAGGTGCCGTCGCCGTCCAGCGCGACGTTGTCGCCGAAGTGGACGCCCATGTTCTGGGAGAGCATCGGCCAGAGTTGCTTGTTCGAGACCACCGTCTCGCCCTCTTTCGTCGCGGTGACGCTGGCGCTGGAACTGGGGATGACCGTCCCCGTCTCGCTGTCCCAGGCGGTGAGCATCAGGTGGACCGTCTGCTCGTCCTCGATGGCGACCTGCCGGACCCGGTCACCGGTGACCAGCCAGAAGCGATGCGGGAAGCTGTAGGTGAGCGCGAACCGGTAGCGGCCGCTGGAGGCCATCCCCGCCATCTCCATCCCCTCGACGTGGGTCGGGACGTACACCGCTTCGGGCCTGTTCTCTACCAGCGGCGGGGTCCGCGTCGTCGCCGTCTCGAAGAAGCCGCTACAGCCTGCCGTCGCCGCGGACAACCCGGCGACGCCGGCCGCGAGGAACTGCCGTCGTCTCATCGAACCGTTCTAGCGGAGCGACGACCAAGCCCGTTCTGGTACGCGCCTCGAAACGCCGCCGGAACGGACGGGTGCGCTACGTCGGCCGCGACCTGCATCGTCGACGGGTGCGCTACGCCGGCCGCGGCGTCGGCAGCGCGCGGTGGGCGCGCGGCGGAATCAGGTAGTTCCCGCGGCGTTCGACGGTCATGTACTGGAGGATGCCGTTGTTGGTGCGCTGGCCGACCGCGCCATCCGCGGCGAGGTCGGTCCCGTTCATCATCGACCGCGTGGTCACGAAGTCGGTGATACCCGCCTGCAGCGAGAGGAAGTGGACCGTGGCCTGGTCGTCGTCGGTCGAGTCGAAATCGCGCCGGAGGAGGAGCGGTTCGCCGTCCCGCCTGGCGCGGGCGTTCTTCTGGGCGTGGCCGACCACGCCGGATTCGGCGTCCTCGCTGGCGTGGGCGGGACAGCCGTGTGCCTCCATCCCGTTCGAGTTACCGAGGTTCTCGCCGGTGCCCTCGACGGCCCCCTCCTCGGCGTGGGCCGGGCAGAACATCGTCGCCACGCGGTGGAAGCGGTCGTCCTGCTCGTACCACTGCTGGAGGTTCAGGCGAATCTTCGAGACCTGCTGGGTGGTTCCGCCGGCGAAGGGACCTTCCGTGATGGTGACGCTGTCCTCGCTGGCCTGGCTCTTCTCGAAGCCGGACTTGAAGCCCATGTACATCGGCGCGTCCTCCGGGACTGGCTCCGAATCCGGGATACCCGCCACGTCCTGGTTCTCCGCGGGCAGGCCGTCGCCGATGAAGCCCGTCCGGCGGTCGACACGCGAGAGCGCGTCGGGGAACCCGGAGACTGCGACGCCGTTGACTTTCTCGCGCTCGCCCCGCAGCGCCTCCTCGACGCCGAGGACGACCGACCCGTAGTCGCTGGCGAGGTGGACGGCCACGTCGGCGGTGTCGAGGTCGGGGTCCTCGAAGGGGGCCAGCGCCTGCGGTTCCAGCAGGTCGACGCTGTCGGGCAGGGCGTCGTCGAACCGGTCGAAGTACGCCGGCGAGTAGCCGACGGTCAGCAGCAGGCCCTCGTTGCTGTGGGGATAGGCGCGCTCGACGGAGCGAAGCGCGGCCTCGACGGCCTCGCGGTCGGCGGCCGTGGGCGTGTCGTCGTCGTAGTCGAACTGGACGAGCGCGTGGTGGCGCGGGGGGACGTCGTTGCCGTGGTCGTCCGTCGGGAGGGCCGCGTTCCAGGCGTGCTGGCGGTCGGGGAGGCTCGCGGGGTCGTCGGGTCCGGTCGACAGGTCGGGTTCTTCGCGACCCAGGCAAGCCGACAGCGCGGCCGTGCCCCCGATGGCGACCGCTGCCTTGACGAACGCCCGCCGGGAGACCCCACCGTTGCGACTCGGATTCATCGGACACGTCTAGGGAACACGGCCGTTAGACGGTTTTGGTACGGCCCTCGAACCCCGCCGGACAATCCGGGATTACCGCACGCTGTCGGGCCGTCTGCGGTCGTGCGCCGACCGTACTACACGCAAGCTTACCGAAACCACCCCCGGCGACGGGGCCGGGCTTACTCTCGAATATGTCACACATAACAAATCTCCGAGCAGGGCAACAACCCACACCCTCGACAGCGAGGGCCATACACAGATGACACGACAGACATCACAGCGGCGGACAGACGAGGTGCACGCATGACCGACGACGGGACGGGACCCAGCCTGACCCGACGGCGCGCACTGGCACTCGGCGGCGCCACCGTCGGCGGGCTGGCGCTCGGCGACGCGGTGCTGGCACAGACCGACGACGGGGACGAGACGGACGACGAGACAGACGACGGGGTGGACGAGGGCGAGGACGGCGAGGCACGGGCCTACCGCGTGACTGTGGCCAACCTCACGCCGGGACAGCCGTTCACGCCGCCGGCCGTCGCCCTCCACCAGCCCTCGGTAGAGGTGTTCTCCGTCGGCGAACCGGCCAACGAGCCGACGCAAGAACTGGCCGAGAACGGGAACCTCGACCCGCTGCTCGGCCTCATCGAACAGACCGACGCGATTCGCGCGGCGGCCGTGGGCGAGGGGCCGCTGGTTCCGAAAGACGACCCCGGCGACACCGGCAACCCCTACTACACCACCGTAGAGCTGTCGGCCGACGCCAGCGCGACGCACCTGACCGTCGTCAGCATGCTCATCGCCACGAACGACGGCATCGTCGGGGTCGACACCGTGGAGTTGCCCACGGAAGTAAACGAGTCCAAGACCCTGTACGCCAACGGCTACGACGTCGGAACGGAGGAGAACACCGAGCTGTACGCCGACCTGGTCCCGCCGGCGAAGACGCTCATCTCCGGCGGCGAACCGGAGGGGACGACCGAGAGCAACCCCGAACTCGCCGAAGACGACGTCATCCGACCCCACCCGGGCATCGAGGGGAGCGGCGACCTCGACGCGTCGATATACGACTGGGACGAACCCGCTGGCTTGGTCCACGTCGAACGCATCGACGCCGTCGAGGAAGAAGTGACCGAGACCCCCGAAGAAGAGACGGCGACCGCCGAGGAGGGGACGCCGGAAGAAGTGACGCCTGACGAAGCGACGGAGGCCCCCGAAGAGGAAACCGAGACGCCCGGGGTCGAGACTGACACACCAGGCGTCGAGACTGAGACCCCGGGAATCGAGACAGAGACGCCGGGAGCCGAGACCGAAACGGCCGACGAGGGGGCGTTCCCCGGCGAGACGGGAACGCCGACCGACGAGACACCGCCGGGCGCGGTACTGGGCAACGAGAGCAACACGAGCACGTAGGTCGGGGTGGTCGCTCGGGCCGACCCGCGGCCGCCGTTTCGAACGAAAGGTAACGGTTATAGGCCGGGGCGCCGGAGCGACACAACATGCAACGTCGAGCCGCGGCGGTCTACTTCGTCCTCTTCCTGGTGATTGGCGGCGGTGCGTACGGCTTCATGCAGGTCGGGATGAGCGCCCCGACGGTCGACTTCGAGGACGCGACGACGTACTCGGAGGGCGACACGCTGACAGTTGGGGGGACGACCTACACCGTCACGACAGTCGAAGCGGAGACAGAGTCCGGCGGTCACGGTGGCGGGACGTCCGTGTCCTACACCGGGGAGCTGACGACACTGAACGAGTCGAACATGGAGACGGCGACGCTCGAGAACGGGTCGACGGTCCCCTTCCGCGAGGGCACCTACACCGTCACGGTCGCCAACGAGACGAACGTCTCGGAGTTCTCCCTCGTCGAGACGCAGAACGTCACGGCCATCATCGCCAACGACTCCGACGCCACTACCATCGTGACCGACGACGAGACCGGCGAGCGCTTCGTCCGCTTCCAGAACGGGTCGACCGCCCTGCTGTCGGAGTACCTGCCCACGCCGGACACCGCCACCCGCGCGGTCGGTGACGAGTTCTTCTACGCCGAGGAGAACGTCACCACGACCGTGGACGCGGTGACCCAGAGCGAGGTCACGTTGACCTGGAACAACCCCGCAAACGAGAGCATCGAGTTCGGCGAGGGCGGCAACATCACGCTCGGCGGCGAGAGCTTCTTCGGACACTTCCCCAGCGAGGACACCGTCCAGGTGCTGCGCAGCGACCAGTACTACAGCCAGTACCAGACCGTCCTCGACAACATCGACTACTTCCACGAGCGGACAAACGGCATGTGGGGCATCGTCATCGTCAGCTTCCTGGCCGCTATCGTGCTCGTCTCGGCGGCCTACCTCCCGAACAAGTAACGGTTCCGTCTTCGCTTTTCTCGCGTCGTCCGACAGCCAGAATGTTCTGCGTCTGTTCCTCTACAGGCGATTCACGCGTCGTAGCTCAACCACGCCAGCCCGGCGCCCAGAACGAACAGAACGAGGACGCCCAGAAGCTGGAGCACCGTCGCGCCGGCACTGTTGCTCGTCGCCCAGGGCTGGCCGACCAGCGTTCCCACGCCGACGAGAATCAGGAGGGCACCGACGGCGATGCCGAGCGGTTCCAGCGTGTCCTTGACATCGAGTACGTTCATATACACCCTCTCCGGCGCTCCCCGACGTAAATTGCGTGGTTTCGCGTCTCGACCGGCCGACGGGTCAGACGCCCGGCCTCGGTCGCCAGACTGTCGACCTCGTCCCCGGCGAGAGCGCACGCGTGACGGGCTGCGGGTTGTGACTGGGCTGTACCCGCAGCGAGCGACGCGAATGCGGATACTGGAGGGAGTGAAATGTAGCGGGCCGGGAGGGAGTTGAACCGAGTGGAGACGTGCTCGCTCACATCGTTCGCTGTGCGCGACTCCCCGGGTTCAACTCCTTCCTGCCGGTTCACTCACCACCTCGTTGTCACTCGGTGGTTCGTTGCACGGGCCGGGAGGGAGTTGAACCCCCGACCATCTGGTTAAAAGCCAGACGCTCTGCCTAACTGAGCTACCGGCCCTCGAAGGAACGTGGGGGTGTCGTCGGCTAAGGGTTTACGATTGGTCGTCCCCGAATCTGGCGTCGAGTATCTCGCCGACGAGTGCGCCTGGGTCGCGGTCCTCCAGCGACGCGATGCGGCGGAGTTCGCAGTAGGGCTCGGGGGGAAGCACCATCGTTATCTCGCCGAGGTTGATGCCGTTCTGTCTGAGCGCCACCTCGACGTCGGTCCCGTCGTTGACGGTGCTGGCGACCGAGCGGACCTGCCGGACGGTCAGGTCGTGGTCGAGCACCGCCCACGCGAGGTGGAGGCGGGCCTCGCCGGAGACGCGGGCGATGTGTTTCGCCGCCGTCGGCGCGATGTCGCCCTTGGCGACGTGGCGGCGGATGGACTGCGGGAGGTCGTGGACCCGCGACCACTTGCGGATGAACGAAACCGTCACGCCGTCGCCGGCACGCGCGGCGGCGGCCTTGTACGACCCCTCGCCGCGGACGAGCGCGGCACACGCGGCGGCCCCCCGGAGCATCAGGACGTTGTCGTCGGCTCCGGCGGTGTTGTTCGCGAACGCGGCGACCGTCTCGGCAGCGAGAGAGAGGCTCTCGGCATCTTCGGGGTCGAAGGCGACCGCGCGCTCTGCGTGTTCACCGGTCAGCGTCGGGTCGCCGCGGATGACCGGTTCGCCGACCGGCGACTCGCGGCCCGTCGGCGGACTGGTCTCGTTCCCGTCGTCGCTCATCGGTTTGTCATTGGTGGGCAGGAACAAAAACGTCTCGCGGCTGTGAGACGGCTCAACTGTCGTCGCGCTGCTCGGAGAGGTGCTCCCAGACCTCCGCACATCCGCACCCGTCCTCGACGTCGTCGAGGTGGTCGGTCGCTGACTCCTCGTCGGGACGGGGGTCGGATGCGCTCGTCATATCTCGTCCTCCGCGATTCGCACGGCCGTCCACACCGCGTCGGCACGGACCCGCGCACGTCTCTCAGTCATCACCCCACTGTACCAGTTCCCACGTCTTAAAGCCGCTCTCCCCTGTAAACGCTACCCTGACTCCCGTCTACCAGCAACACGTTCCCCTACCTACGACGGACAGATACGGCAGTGACGCTGGCCCAGTTGCGTCGCCCGACGGCGCGAACGCGCCAGTTCCGTCCCACTACTGCGGCTCGTCCGCCGCACCAGCGCCCGCTCACCCCGTCGAACCCGGCCGGAGCGCGTCACTGCGAGGGGAGCGGCGAGAAACGCCGCCAGACCGGCGAGCCAGCGACTCCGGGGACGGTTTCCGGGGCTGTCTGCGTGTGGGAAAACCAGCAACAAACACCTGTTTTCGTGGGTGTCACGTCGTGGCGCTGTCGGGAGAGGAGTCCGGCCGCTCCCGCGAGGTGCGCGAGGAGAACGACAGAGCCGCCGCGAGGCAGGCCAGAGAGAAACGGCGAAACCACCGCGGCGCGGGCCAGAACCGTCGGCTACGGGAGAGCGAAAGAGTGAGAAGTCACGGTGGAACGGGTCGATACGGTCCGGCGACAGTGGGTCGGCCGTCCGCCCCTACTTCATGTCCTCGAGTTTGTCCAGCAGTTCCTCCTGGGATGCGTCGGATTCGAAGGAGACGTCGCCGTCGTGTGTGTGCTCGTGGACAGTGACCCCGTCGTTGTCGTCGACGTCCCCGGCGTTCTGGTCTTGCTGCTCGGATTCGTCGTAACTACCAAAGCCCATTACGTATGGGGTTTGGGGCGGGGGACTTGAAAACGGCGCGGTTCGGTGCCGGTCTGTGAGTCGGTTTCAGGCCGCGAGCGACACGTCGAGAAAGAGCATGACCACGATGCCGAGCATGGTCCCCAGCGTGGCGATGCGCTCGTGGCCGCGCGTGTGCGTCTCCGGGATTATCTCGTCGCTGATGACGAAGAGCATCGCGCCCGCGGCAAAGCCCATCGCGTAGGGGAGTATCCCGGAGGCGAGGGTGACCGCCGCGGCACCGAACACCGCGAGGGGGATCTCGACGACGCCCGAGCGGACACCGGCGAAGACGGCGTAGGCCCGCCGGTCGAGGCCGGCGTTGATGGCCGCGACCGACACCGCCAGCCCCTCCGGGATGTTCTGGATGCCGATGGCGAGCATCAGCGCCAGCGCGTTGGCGACGTCGCCGGAGCCGAAGCCGACGCCGACGGACAGTCCCTCCGGCATGTTGTGCAGCGTGATGGCGAGGACGAAGAGGACGAGCGACGCGAGCCGTTCCTCGGAGACGGGCAGGTCCACTGGCGGGTCGGCGGCGTCGGGCCGTCGCCGGCCGGTCAGCAGGTAGTGGGCGTGGGGGACGAGCATGTCCGCGCGGTCGAGAAAGAGCCCGCCGAGGACCACCCCCGAGAGAACCGGGATGGGGCTGCCGCCGGGCGTCGCCTCGATGCCGGGGAGGATGAGGCTCGTGAAGCTGGCAGCGAGCATCACCCCTGCCGCGAAGCCCAGGGCGGAGTCCAGCGCTCGCTCGCTCGGGTCGCGCCAGACCAGCACCAGCGACGCCCCGAAGAGGTTCAGCGCCGCGATGACGATACCCCCGACCAGGCCCTGGACCAGGGGGTCCGTCCCCACCAGGTCGACGAAGATGTCCTGGGCCTGCGCCATACCCACCAATGCTCGTGACGGTGATTTGAATGTGTGGTCTCGGCCGCGAGGGCGGCGAGACGTGCCAGCCCGGACCCCTCACAGCCAGCCGCGCCGCCGGAACTGGACGACCATGATAGCTATCACCAGGCCCATGCCGAGCATTACGGCGGGGTAGCCCATCGGCCAGCCGAGTTCGGGCATGTTGAACTGCGAGTCTCCGAAGTTCATGCCGTAGACGCCGACGACGAAGGTCAGCGGAATGAAGATGGTGGCGACGACGGTGAGTACCTTCATCACCTCGTTGGTCGACTGCGAGAGCGTGTTCAGGTAGATGTCGCGCGCGCCGCTGGTGAGGTCGCGGTAGGTCTCGGTGAGGTCGACGACCTGGACGAGGTGGTCGTAGACGTCGCGGTAGTACTTCTCTGTCTCGGTGGCGACGAAGGCGGAGTCGCCGCGGGCGAGCACGCCGACGGCCTCGCGGGTCGGCCAGGCAATCTTGCGGAAGGCGAGCAGGTCCCGCCGGACGGCGTTGATGCGTTCGAGCGTCTCGATGTCGGTCGACGTGACGACCGCCTCCTCGATGCTCTCTATCTGGGATTCGAGCTGGTCGAGGATGTCCAGGTACTCGTCGACGAGGCCGTCAATGACGCGGCAGGCGACGAAGTCGGCACCCCGGGTGAGCAGCCGCTGGTCCTCCTGCTCGACGCGCCGCCAGACCGCTTCGACGGCCGCGACCGACGCCGTCGAGAGCGTGACGAGCCACCCCGGACCGATGAACACCCCGACCGGCTCGTCGTCGACCTCCTCCTCGAAGGTCTGCTCGCCCCGCCGGAGTTCGGCGTCCTTGACGAGGGTAAAGGAGTAACCGGGGAACTCCTCGGTCTTCGGGCGGACGTCCCTGCGCACGTCCTCGACGGTCAGCGGGTGGATGTCGAAGGCCTCGGCCACCCGTTCGAACTCCGCGACGGTGGCGTCGGTGGCGCGGACCCAGGTCGTCCCGCTGGCCTCGCGCGCGGCCGCGAGGTCGTCGTAGGCGTCGACGCTCCCGCTCTCGAAGGCGATGGCCTCAATCACGCGAGACACCCCCGAAGGCGAACAGCGTCAGCCCTACCATGAGCCCGGTGAGCGAGAGCGACCGGCCGGGGTAGGCGACCCACAGCGCGACGGCGTAGGCCGCGAGCGAGACCAGGGACAGCCCGAGACCGGCCGTCTGGAGTCTGTCCATACGCTTCGTGTCACACCACCACGCAAAAAGCTGTTCCCGGCCGGCGCGCTTTTGCCCCGGTCGACCGAAGCCGGTGTATGAGCATCGAACTGACGGTCGAGCAGGCCTACGACTCCGCGAAAGGCCGGACCGTCGCGCACCTCGACCGGGGGACGATGGGCGACATCGGCGTCGCCGACGGCGACACCGTCGCACTCGTCGGGGACGACCGGGCCGTCGTCACCGCCAGGCCGGCCAGGGACGGCGACGCAACTGGGGTCGTCCACGTCGACGGCTTCGCGCGACAGAACGCCGGCGTCGCCCCCGGCGAGACGGTCACCGTCGAACCGGTCGCCGCCGACGACGCCGCCGAACTCACCCTCCGGCCGGTCGCCGCCCAGTGCTGTCCCATCGGGGCCGACCACGCCGGCCGGGTCCACAACGACCTGCTGGAGACGCCGACCCGCGCCGGGTCCCGCGTCTGGGTGATGGTCGGGCCACAGCAACCCTTCGGCGTCGTCCTGGGAAGCTGGCGGCCGCTGGAAGTGGTCGCGACCGACCCCGAGGGCCCGGTGGTCGTGACCCGCAGCACCGACGTGACCGTCGAGTCGGCCATCGACGACGTGGAGGCCGGCTCGACCGCCGCCGACGTCGAGTCCTGGGAGTCCCTCCGCGAGGCAGTCTTCGAGCGCGACGGACGGGCCTGCCGGAACTGCGGCGTCGACTTCGACACCGGGAGCGTCAGCCTGGAGGCGCACTTCGTCGTCCCCCCGGTCCACGGCGGCACGGTCGGGGTCGACAACCTGGTGACGCTGTGCCGGCAGTGCCACGCCACCGCCCACGAGTCCGTGACGACGCCCTCTGTCTGAGCGGCCCGCCGCTTACCAGGCCGCCGCCAGGACGTCCTCGATGTCCGCGGGGGTCGGGTCGAGGCCGGGCGGCGCGTTCGACATGAAACTGTCCGCGAGGACGTGCTCTGCGACGGCCGGGAACGCCGAGCGCTCGGGGCCGTCCACGTCGCGGAGCCGCGTCGGCAGGTCGAGCGCGTCCCGGACCTCGGCGACGGCGTCGACGACGGCCGAAGCGGCGTCCTCGGCGTCCGCGACGTCGAAGGCCCGCGCGAGCAGGTCCCGGCGGGCGTCGCACTGCTCGAAGAGGTACCGCAGGACGTGGGGCGCGACGACAGCGTGGGCCGCGCCCTGCTGGACGTCGTAGGTCCGGGTCAGCCCGTGGCCGAAGGCGTGAATGACCGACAGCGTCCCCTCGTCGGGCCGGGAGATGCCGTACTGGACGAGCGTACAGCCACGGACGAGCGCGTCGAACACCCAGTCGTCGCGCTCGCCCGCACCGAAGGCGAGCAGCCCCTCGCGAAACAGCGACAGCCCGCGCATCGCCGTGGCGTCGGTGACGGGCGTGGCGGTGGCGGCGTACAGCGTCTCGATGCCCTTGTCGAAGCCGTTCATCGCCGACGCCGCCAGCACGCGGTCGGGCGTCGTCGCCACGAGGGTGGGGTCAGCCACGACGGCGACCGGCATCAGACCCGAATCGGCGATGCCGCCGCTGGTGGGCTCTGTCACCAGCCCGTTATCGGGCGTCGCGGTCATGCCCGCCACGTGAGAGACGTCCGCGCCCGCAAGCGTCGTCGGGACGGCGACGATGGGGACCAGCCCCTCGTCCGGGACGGCCAGCGTCCCAGTCTCCTGGAACTCACGGCCAGCAGCGGCGATGACCTCCTCGACCGCCTCGCCGTCGGCTTCGGCCGCCCGGACGCGCGCGGCGAGGACGCTCACCTGTTTGGCGACGTCGAGGCTGCTGCCGCCGCCGAGGGCGACGATGCAGTCTGCGTCGACGTCCCGGAGCGCCGCGACGCCGGCCGCAGCGGTCGCGAGTCGCTTCTCCGGCGTCGTCTCGGCGAAGACGGCCGCGAGGCGGTCGCCCAGCCCCTCGCGGACGGGATTGACGACATCTGCCGTCGTGCCGACGGTCCGCCCGGTGACGACGAGCGCTCGCTCCAGGCCGTGCGCGGCGAGTTCGTCGGCGAGGCCGGCGGCGCTGTCCCGGCCGCAGCGCAGGACGGGCGACTCGTAGTCGAAGCGGAAGGGGTCGGTGACGCGCGCGTCGGTCGGGTCGGCGGGCATCGCTCAGTCGCCGCCCGCCGGCGGCCCGTCGAAGTCGGGGAGCCGTGACTCGATGCGCTCGCGGTCGGGTTCCAGGCGCTCCGGCAGCACGAGCCGCGACCCGAGGTCGGCAAGGTCCTCGTCGGCGGTGAAGCCGGGTTCGGGCGTCGCCATCTCGAAGAGGATGCCGCCGGGTTCGCGGGTGTAGATGGACCGGAAGTACGTCCGGTCGATGACCGGCGTGGGCTCTACCCCCGCCGCGGCGTAGGCCTCGCGCCACTGCTCCTGTTCGTCGACATCGGCGGCCTCGAAGGCGACGTGGTGGACCGTCCCGACGCCCATCCGTCCGCGGCCGAGGTCGGTCTCGACGAGGTCCACGACTGAGCCGGGGCCGCCGGTCGCGCTCCGGTAGCGCAGGCGGCCGTCGGCCTCGTCTGCGCGTTCGTAGCCGAGCACGTCGGTCAGAATCTCCTCGGTCGGGCCAACGTCGCCCACCGCGAGCGTCACGCCGTAGAAGCCCCGGAGCTGGTGCGCTTCGGGGACGGGGCTGTCTCGCCAGGGGACCGCGTCGCTGTCGGCGTCGGCCGCGACCAGTTCGAGTTCGATGCCGTCGGGGTCCGAAAAGCGGAGGACCGTCTCCGCGAAGCGCTGTTCGCGCTCGTACTCGACGCCCGCAGCCTCTAGCCGGTCGGCCCAGTAGTCGACGGAGTCCTCGGGGACGAGATAGGCGGTGGTACGCGTCTGGCCCGCGCCGAACTCGCCGCGGCGGCCCGCCTCGCCCCAGGGGAAGAAGGTGATGTTCGTCCCGGGCGTGCCCTCGCCGTCGCCGAAGTAGAAGTGGTAGGTGCCGGTGTCGTCGTGGTTGACCGTCCGCTTGACCATCCGCAGGCCGAGCGTGCCGACGTAGAAGTCCGCGTTGCGCTGGGGGTCGCCCACGATGGCCGTCACGTGGTGCAGCCCAGGTGTCTGTGGTGACATGCAGATATGTAGGGGCCGGACGAACGTGACTGTTCGCCGACGCCGGCGTCACCAGGTGACGTCGATGTCACCGCGAGGAATCGTTAACTCGACACGCGCCCAAACCGGAACGTGACCTGCCCCTACCTGGAGTACCGCGCGGCCGGCGACGGGCACGCGTTCGACGGCGAGCGGGCCTACTGCACCGCCGCCGCCGAGTTCGTCCAGCCGATGCGGGCGGACGTCTGCAACGACCGCTACGAGCTGGACCACGCGACGGACTGCGAAATCTACCGCGAGCACCGTGGGACGACCGGGAGCGACGCGGCCGGCGAGGGGGAACCATGACCTACGACGACTTCCTGGCCGGCGAACCGGCCATCGTCACGGCGGCGCTGACCGGCGGCGTCCACGGGAAGGAAGCCAACCCGGCGATTCCGGAGACCCCGGAAGAAATCGGCCGGGCCGCGGCCGCCGCCGAGGACGCGGGAGCGGCCGTCGTCCACCTCCACGCCCGCCGGCCGAACGGCGAGCGCGAGTTCTCGACCGAGCGCTTCCAGGAGATAGACGACGCGGTGCGCCGCCACGCCGACGACATCGTGATTCAGCACTCGACGGGCGGGACCGGCGCGCCCGACGACCTGCGCCACCGGCCGCTGCGGACGGACCCGCCGCCGGAGATGGCGTCGCTCGACATGGGACCGCTCAACCGCTACGACCACCTCACCAGCGAGAACACCCGCGGGCTGGTCGACTCGCTGCACGCGGAGATGGTCGACCGCGGCATCAAACCCGAACTGGAGGTGTTCAACGACGGCCACCTGAACGAGGTCCACGGCCTGCTGGAGCGCCGGGCGGTAGCCGACCCCGTCTACGCGACGCTCATCTTCGGCCCCGGAACGCTGACGCGACCCCGCCCGCGGAACTTCATCAACGCCATCGACAACCTCCCCGACGGCGCGCTGTTCAACACGCTGGGATTCGGCCGCCACCAGCTTCCCTTCGCGACGCTGGGACTCCTGTTCGGCGGGCACGTCCGCGTCGGCCTGGAGGACAACGTCTACTACCGGCGGGGCGAACTGGCCGAGAGCAACGCGCAACTGGTCGAGCGGGTCGTCGACGTCGCGGAGACGCTGGGGCGGCCGGTCGCCACGCCGAAACAGGCCCGGGACCTGCTGGGGCTGTGACTCACTCGACCAGCAGCAGGAACTCACAGGACAGGACCGTCTCGTCGTCCTGGTTGACGGCGGCGACCTCCTGGCGGACGACGCCGGTAGCTTTGGGGTGGTCGGTCGGCTCCTTGTCGACGACCTCCACGTCGCCGTGTATCGTCTCGCCGATAAAGAGTGGCTGGACGAAGCGCATGCGGTCGATGCCGTAGAAGGCGACGACGTGCTCGCGGGCGGCGTCGCTGCGGGACTGCCAGACCAGTCCCGTCAGCACCGAAAAGACCAGCGCGCCGTGGACGATGCGCTCGCCGAAGGGGGAGTCGGCCATCACCTCGGCGTCGGTGTGCAGGTGGTTGAAGTCGCCGCTGACGCCCGCGAAGTTCACGACGTCCGCCTCGGTGACCGTGCGCCCGCGGGTGGTGAAGCCGTCGCCGACGGACACCGCCTCGAATCCACCCTCCATCAGTCGTCGGCGGGGTCCGAAACCTCGACCCACTCGTCGGCCCAGGACTCGATGGCATCGAAGACCGGACACAGCGACCGGCCCTTCGCCGTCAGCGAGTAGTAGGTCGCCACCGGGGCGTCCTCCTCCATCCGCCGCTCGACGAAGTCCATCTCCTGGAGGTCGTCGAGCACGCGCGAGAGCGTCCGCGAACTGGCCGAGGTGGACGTCTTGAGTTCGTTGAACCGCTTCTCGCCCTCCTGGAGGTCGTGGAGCACGACGAGTCGCCACTTCGAACCGATCTGTTCCAGCGAGTCGATGACCGAACACGGACCGTCCTGCTCGGACTGCGAACGGCGTTCCTCGATTGCCATTACCCTCCGTTCGGCCCTGGCCCCCAAGAAGGTTCGTATCCGAACCAGGTAACACGACGGAAGCTCCTGCGTCGTGAGAGTCCGCGGACAGCGCCGCGATTCCCGAGACCGCGGGGTCCGTCCACCAGCGGGACACTCATCCCCGTGGCGGACCTGAGAGTGGCCATGGAGACCCCTCACCCATGACAGGCCCACACCAGGACCAGCCGGTGGTCACGGTCGGCCCACCAGTCGACGAGGCCGACGTGGCGCTGGTGCTCGTCCACGGCCGCGGCGCGACGGCACAGAGCATCGTCACCTCGATGCAGCGCCTCGGCCGGGACGGCGTCGCCATGCTCGCCCCCCAGGCCGCGCGCAACACCTGGTACCCCCACTCCTTCCTCGAACCCGTCGAGCGGAACGAACCCGGCCGCTCGTCGGGGCTGCAGGCCGTCGGCGACGCCGTCGCGACGGCGACCGACGCGGGGATTCCGGCGGAGAAGGTAGTCGTGCTCGGCTTCTCACAGGGGGCCTGTCTCGCCAGCGAGTTCGTCGCGCGCAACCCGCGCCGGTACGGCGGCGTCGTCGCCTTCTCCGGCGGCCTCATCGGCGAGACGGTCGACCCCGACGACTACGAGGGCGACCTCGACGGCACGCCGGCGTTCCTGGGCTGTAGCGACGTCGACCCGCACATCCCCGTCGAGCGCGTCGACGTGACCGCGGAGGTGTTCGAGCGCCTGGGTGCCGAGGTGGAGAAGCGCATCTACGAGGGCATGGGCCACGGCGTCAACGAGGACGAACTGACCTACGTCGCCGGGATGGTCGACCGCCTGCTGTAGCTCGTACTGTTGGGGTCGTCAGAGAACAGCTCAGGAGGTAGTTGATTCGAGTTCCGTCGAGTAGTTGATTCGGGTTCCGTTGAGTGCATCACCTGCGCAGTGAGCGTGCGTATGTGCCGACAGGTTGTCTACTCCGAGACGGGAGCCTGTAAAGCTACAATCGCCAGTAGTACCAGACTGAGACCAGCAAAACTCAAAATGGCTAAAACCACTTCACCACCGGGGTCTCTCCCGAAGACTACCCCGCTAAGGAGGCTCACGGCTAACACCAACAGCAACTGGATTCGTTGTAACTGATGCTGGAGGGCACTATCGGCCATATCCCGCGCTACTCCCCATCCTGCAAAGTCGTTTCTCATTCTTCGTCGATGCTTCGTAACGCCTCCTCGGTATTGGCCGGTCAGTCAGCCAGCTAATTGAGCGGTCTGCAGTCCGACAAGCATCCGCCGAGCGAAGCGAGGCGGTTCACTGAACGCGAGCCGGAGCCGAGCGTTCAGCCTTTTTAGCGTAGATTTTTGCCGGGAGTGGTTCCCGCAGCGAGCGCGAGACGCGACCAGCGGGAGCGTCTCGGATGCGCGAACGGCGAAGCCGTGCGCGCGAAGCGAGCGAGGAAACCCGACCGGGAAAAAGGTACTCTGTATTGAACGGATAGGAAGAGCGAAGAACGGGCATGGGAACCGGTGTGCCACACCCTCCATACTGTTTGCTATGCCGTCGGAGAGAGATGCGGTACCCGTGGTGCCGAAATGCTGCGGGGGAGTGGAGCCGACAGTATCACTCACCCTGCGTAAACCCGGCAGCGGTCAACAGCGACAGGAACAGCAGCATCGGCGAGTGCGCGAGAAAGACGAGGAAGTAGAGGACGCCGAGGTCCACGCGCCCGACGTAGCGCAGGACCAGTTCCGGAACCGCCCACCACGACACCGCGGCCAGCACGAACGAGAGCGCGACCAGCACGGACAGCCAGTCGGTCGGCGAGAGGAGAAACCGGACGTAGCGCTCGACGCCGGCGGACCCGCGGACGAGACCGGCTCCGACCACGGCTGCGGCCCCGACCAGCAGGGCGGCGACGAACGGCCCCGGCGGGAGCGACCGGCGGACGACGCCGGTGACGACGTCGGGGTTCAGCGCCGCATAGGGCGGCAGCGACAACAGGAGATACAGCCCCACGAACAGGACGAGTTGCTTCAGTCGCCCCGGCGGAAGCATATTGAGGACAGACACGTCACTGCAGTTTGAATGTTACCCCGCGCACGGTGGCGCGGGGAATCCCCCTCTCACGAGGGCAGGCTTCCTGTTTCGATGACGTGACGTGCAGACACGCGCTGGAAATCAGTGGTGTCCGTAGCGGTCACAGTCTCCACAGGCGTGTCTTCGGGCCATCCCAACCCTAGTTCAGCAAAGCCGCGTCGGAGGACGTTCATCGCCGCGTTCGCATCCCGATCCGTCTCGAACCCACACGCCGGGCAGGAGTGTTCCCTGACCCAGATGGGTTTCGCGGTTTCCACACCACACCGGGCGCACTCCTTCGTCGTCCCCCCGGCTTCGATCTGCACGACGTGCGTGCCGTACAGGTCGCCCTTGTATTCGAGAAGTTGAATGAATTGTCGCCACGCCGCATCCTGCTTGTTCCGAGCGTTGCCGTCGCCCTGAAGCATCCCCTGAACGTTGAGGTCTTCCACGAACACGGCGTCATACGTCTTGACGAGCCACGTCGTGAGTTTGTGCTGATAGTCTAGCACTTTGCGACGAATCCGGCGCTTCACTTTGGCGACCGTCTGGCGTTGTCTCTCGTAGTTCCGACTACCGTGTTCTTTCCGCGAGAGTTTGCGTTGCTCGCGTCGAAGACGCTCGTACTCGTCTTCGAGGTTGAGCCAATCCACGGTCTTGCCGTCGCTGGTGTGGACCCCGCTTTTCATCGAGGTCGAAACCAGACTGATTGTACGTCACGCTTCGGTACTCGCTGGGTGCTTGCCGTTTGAGCCGACCAACATCGTACCCGTTCTCTTTGAGTTCGCTCAGAACGGTGAGGTTGTGGTGGAAGCGGGCGACGGTGGCTTGTGCGGCTTTCGAGTGCAGGTCACCGAACACCAGCCACCTGCGCTTCCACTCGGGGAGTTTGTTGTTCTGGTCGTACTCAGACGGTTTGTCGTCTTCAGGACTGTTTTCGTAGTCCCATCGGACGTGGTTGTAGAGTTGGCGATGAATGTCGAGATGGTGTTCCAGTCGCTCCGCTACCTCGTCTGTCGGGTAAGCGCGGTAGCGGTGACTGTATTCCATCGCTGTCTGCTGATTTGTAGTGTGTCTACTTAATGTTTTTTTGCAGATTGTCGGCTTCATCCCCGACCACGGTGGGTCGGGGTATTCGCCTCGCTGACCAGTATAAACTGTGTGCCCCAGCGTAGCGGGGGCACCCGGGGCAGGTCACTCGCCCACAGAGATGCGGACGGCGAGCCGGTCGGGGTCGCGGACGAGGATGCCCTCGGCGGTCTCGGTGACCGCGATGCCAGCCTCGGCAACGCGGTCGCGGACGGCGGCGAGTGCGTCCGCCGGCACCACCAGTTCGAACCAGTCGAGACCCCGGCCGGCGGCGGGGGCGGTGCGGCCGCTCCAGACGTTCAGTCCGACGTGGTGGTGGTAGTCCCCCGCCGCGAGGAAGGCCGCGCCAGTCCACTCCGCGCGCACGCCCAGCCCCAGCGTGTCCTCGTAGAACGCCCTGGCCGCGTCGAGGTCCGTCACCTCCAGGTGGACGTGGCCGACGTCGGCCCCGTCGGGCAGTGCGTCGTCGCCGCTGGACTCGGCGCGGAGGGCGTCGCGTTCCAGCGGGAGCGTGTCCATCCCGACGCGCCCGTCGGCGGTGGGCCACTCCTCGCGTGGGAAGTCGCGGTATATCTCGATGCCGTTGTCCTCCGGGTCCCAGAGGTACAGCGCCTCGCTGACGCGGTGGTCCGACGCACCGGTGAGTTGCCAGGACGTCTCGACCCGGGAGAGCGCCGCCCCGAGAGCGGCCCGGTCGGGGACGCGAAAGGCGGTGTGGAACAGCCCCGCTTCCTCGCGCGACCGGGGGTGGGCGTCGGGCCCGCGCACCAGTTCCAGCAGCGGCCGACCGCCCGCCCCCAGCGTGGCCTGGTCGTCGGTCCGCGCCAGGACGGCGAGGCCGACGACGGAGGTGTAGAAGTCGACCAGGCGGTCGAGGTCGTCGACCCGGAGGGCGACCCTGCCGACGGCGGTGTCGGGTGGCAGAAGCGAGGTCCCGGCGGTCATAACCCCCAGTACGTTAGCCAGGCGGATAATACGCGTGGCCGGTCAGTGGAGTCGGCCCTCGCGGTGCTCGACGTCGTAGGCGAACAGCGCGTAGCCGACCTCGGCAGTGGTGAAGTCGGTGTCAGCCGCGATGTCCCTGATGGGGCCCATCATCGCCACGTAGTCGGCGGCGTCGAAGGACTCCTTGCGGCCGTCGAGGTAGTCGAAGCGCTCCAGCGTCGCCCACACCCGCGTGTCGACGACGGCGTGGCGGGTCGGGTCCAGGGCGGTCAGGACGCAGGATGCGGTCGGGGCCTTGAACCCCGACAGTCCGGAGAGCAAGTGAATCTTCGAGAAGTCGCCGTCGACCGCGAGGACGTTCGCGGTCACCTCGCGACACCGCGCTTCCGGGTTCGACTCGACGTGGTAGGCGCTGCGCGTCGAGGACTCGTAGGCGATGTCGTAGAGTTGCTCGCGGGTGAGGTGGCCCTGGTCGCGGTACCGGTCGCCGAAGTCGTCGAGGCGCTCGGGCAACACGCCCTGTGTCTCCGCGTAGCGGTCCAGATACGTCGCGATGGTGTCCTCGTCCACTGGTGAGCCTCCGGCGAAGCGTCGGCCCGCGGGCGTGAAACGGTTGGTCACCCGGCGACATCCGCCGGAAGCGGCGGCCGTCGCAAGACAGCGGGCGAGGCGAAACCGACGCCGTGAAACGACGCCAGCGGCTAGCCTCGGGCAATGGACCTGCGGTTTCTCGGCGGCGCTGGCGAGGTGGGCCGGAGTGCCATCCTCGTCAACGACTCCCTGCTGCTGGACTACGGTACCCTGACCGGGAACCCGCCGCAGTTCCCGCTCGGCTTCTCGCGGGGCGGCGGCCCGTCGGTAGCGCCCGACGCCGTCGTCGTCTCCCACGGCCACCTCGACCACGTCGGCGCGATTCCCGCGCTGCTTGCCGGCGACCGCCGGCCGCCGATTCACTGGACGCCGCCGACGCGGGACCTCGCGCTGACGCTCGCCCGCGACACCCTGAAGCTCCACGGCGGGACCTACGGCTGTCCGTTCACCGAGGAGGAACTCCGCCGGGTCACCCAGGTCTCCCGGACTCACGGCTTCGGGGAGACCTTCGAGGCGGCCGGCCACGAGGTCACGTTCTTCGACGCCGGCCACATCCCGGGGAGCGCGCACGTCCTCGTCAGCGACGGGGAGACGCGCCTGCTCTATACCGGCGACTACCACACCGACAATCAGCGGCTGATGGCCGGGACCACCGCCCGTCCCGACGCCGACGTCCTGGTCACCGAGAGCACCTACTCCGACGTGGACCACGACCCCCGCGAGGAAGTCGAGCGGCGGTTCGCCGAGAGCGTGAAGACGACGCTGTGGGAGGGCGGCACCGTCGTCGTCCCCGCTTTCGCCATCGGCCGGACCCAGGAGATGCTGCTCATCTGCGAGGCGTACGACATCCCCTGCTACGTCGACGGGATGGGCGTCCGGGTGACCGACATGCTCCGGCAGTACCCCGAGTTCGTCCGCGACGCCGACGCGCTGCAACGGGCGGCCTCCCACGCCCGCGTCGTCGACGGTCGGGACGGCCAGCGCAAGCGCATCGCTAACGAGAACGCCGCCATCGTCACCACGAGCGGGATGCTCTCCGGCGGCCCGGCGATGACCTACATCCCCGAAATCCGGACGCACCCGACGAACAAGATAGCGCTGACCGGCTATCAGGTCGA
Source organism: Salinibaculum sp. SYNS191 (assembly GCF_037338445.1). Classification (NCBI taxonomy): domain Archaea; kingdom Methanobacteriati; phylum Methanobacteriota; class Halobacteria; order Halobacteriales; family Haloarculaceae; genus Salinibaculum; species Salinibaculum marinum. The sequence continues at coordinate 2,401,311 of NZ_CP147838.1, read as the reverse complement.
GGGGACACCCGGCCGGGACCTGGTGGAGACCGGTAGCGCAGAAATCGACGGCCGGCGGATGCCGGTCAGCGCGCAGGTCGAGCAGTACGACTTCTCCGCCCACGCCGACCGCGACGGACTGCTCGCCGTCCTCGGCGAGTACCGGGACACCCCCATTCTCGTCAACCACGGCGACCGCTGCGGGGCGTTCGCCGAGGAACTGCGCGGGGACGGGTTCGACGCGGCGGCACCGGAACTCGGCGAGACGGTGTCGGTCTGAGCCTCAGTCCTCCTCGTCCTCGAAGTAGGCGAGAACGTCCGCTTTGATGTCGGTAAAGGCGTCGCCCGTGCGGTCGCGGGGGCGCTCCAGCGGGACCGGAATCTCGTCGAGGACCGTCCCCGGGCCGGCCGAGAAGACGACGATGCGGTCCGAGAGGTAGACCGCCTCCTCGATGTCGTGGGTGACGAAGCAGATGGTCTTGCGGGTCTCCGCCCAGATGTCCAGCAGTTCGCGGTGCAGCGATGTCTTCGTGCGGGCGTCGACGCTGCCGAAGGGCTCGTCCATCAGCAGAATCGGCGGGTCGACCGCGAGCGCCCGCGCGATGCCGACGCGCTGGCGCTGCCCGCCGGAGAGTTCCTTCGGGTAGGCGTCGGCCTTCTCGGCCAGGCCGACGAGGTCCAGGCAGTAGTCGACGCGCTCGTCGACGGTGGCCCCCTCCGGCGGGCCGACCTCCTCCAGCCCGTAGGCGACGTTGCCAGCGACGGTCCGCCACGGAAAGAGTGCGTCGTCCTGAAACACCATCCCGCGGTCGGGTCCCGGTTCGGTGACCCGCCGGCCGTCGACGCGGACCTCTCCCTCCGTCGCCTCCTCCAGTCCGGCGACGATGCGGAAGGCCGTGGACTTGCCACAGCCGGAGGGGCCGACGATGGAGACGAACTCCCCCTGGCCGACGTCGAAGTCTACGTCCGCCAGCGCCTGCACGGGGCCGCGCTCGCTCCGGTAGGTCTTCGAAACGCCGTCGACGGCGATTTCGGTGTCCATGCTGCGGGTTCGGTCGGTCGCGTGTGATGAGTTGGTCGTCATCGGTGTCACCGCCAGGCGAGGGTGTACGTCTCCGCGAGTTTGATGAGCCGGTCCGACAGGAGAAAGAGGACGCCGATGACGAGCATGTACGCGATGACCACCGGCATCTGGAGGAAGTTGGCCGCGTCCCAGAGGTGCTTGCCGATGCCGGGCACCCCCAGCAGTTCGGCCGCGACCATCACCATCCAGGCCTGGCCCGCGGCGGTCCGGAAGCCGGTGAAAAGCTCCGGCGTGGCCGAGGGCAGGACGATGCGCCGGATGAGCCCGAGGTCGGACTTCGTGCCCAGCGACTGGCCGACCTCGAGCAACTGGTCGTCGACGCTCCGGACGCCGCTCTCAGCGTTGTAGTAGTTTATCCAGAACGCGACGATGGCGATGATGAAGGCCGCGCCGCTGTCGTTGAGGCCGAACCAGATGATGGCGAAGGGGATCCACGCCAGCGGCGGGACCGGCCGGAGCAACCCCGCGACGGTACCGACGGTCTGTGAGGCCAGCGACGACCAGCCGACGAGGATGCCGACGGCCATCCCCAGCGCGGAGCCGACGAGCAGCCCGGGCAGGTAGTGACGCAGGCTCTGGACCACCAGCTCGAACAGCTGTCCCGACGTGACGTCGGCGACGAGCACCTCCAGCACGGCGGGTGGCTGTGGGAGCAGCGTCTGCGGCGTGAAAAGCGCCGCGCCCCACCACAGCGCGACGAAGGCGACGAGCGCCCCCGTCTGGAGGGCGAGGTTGCGGAGCTGGCCGAGGCGGAAGCTACCGGTGCCGGGGACGTCGAGCGTTTCCGGTTCGACGCTACCCGCCATCGCTCACCTCGTCGTAGAAGCTGTGGTCGAAGATGTCGCCCTCCGAGAGGTCCTCGCCGACGGAGTCGAGTTGCTGATGGAAGTCGTTGTAGACCAGCGACTTGTCGACGATGCGGCGGGGGTTCGAGATGAAGTTCGAGGCCGGCGAGTTGATAGCGGTCCTGGCCACCGACGACGAGAGGACGTCCGAGCCGATGACCGCGCTCGCCATCTCGGCGGCCTCGGCGCGGTTCTCGTGGATGAACTCCGTCGCGCGGACGTGGATGTCGACCAGTTCCTGCACGAGGTCGGGGTTGTCGTCGACCAGTGCCTGGGAGGGCTGGAGGACGGCCCCTGGCTGGCCGGGCATGACCTCGCCCGCGTAGGAGAACGGCTGCATGTCGCTGTCCGGGTTCTCCTGCAGCAGGGTCGGAATCGGCTCGATGGCGCTGCCGGCGTCGGCGTTGCCCGTCGCCAGCGTCGACTGGAGCGCGCTGGGACTCTGCCCGACGATTTCCACCACGTCCAGCGAGAGCCCCAGCGCCTCCGTAATCCAGAAGCGGAGGAACACGTCGGGGGTCGAGCCAGCCGGTAGCGTCGCGAACTTCGGTTTGCGGCCCTTGTCCTGGCGGAACTGCTCGAAGGCGTCCGCGCCGTGGTCCGTCCAGTACGAGCGGAACTCGCTGTCGCCGACCATGACGTTCGGTTCGAGGACGTTCGCCGCCACCACTTTTGAGGCGACGCCGTTGGCGATGGCGACCAAGCCCGGGCTGATTCCCACGTAGGCGAAATCGAGCGAACCAGAGGCGTAGGCCTGGACCAGCGGCGGGCCGCCGCCGAAGGTTTTGAGTTCGATGTCCGGCCCGAGGTCGTCGTACCAGCCCTGCTGGTCGATGACGAAGTACTGCATCATCGGGAAGACGTTGAGCGTCCCGAGCGTGAGCGAGTCGGGGGCGGAGCCGCTGCCGCCGTCGGTGCCGCCGTTGCCGCTGCACCCGGCCAGCCCACCGGTCAGTCCGACGAGACCTGCGCCAGCACTCTTGAGCAACCGGCGACGAGAGAGCGTCGTCATACACCGAGAGGGGGGACCGGCGGAGAAAACCTCTCCCGCAAAAGCAGCACTTGCCGGGGCCTATGACGCCGCAGACGGCGTTTTTGGGGTTACCTACGCGATATCGAGGCGGACCTGGAAGCGCTGGTAGCCGCCCTTCGAGAGGTCGAGCGAGCCGACCCACCAGTTCCAGCGCTCGCCCAGCGAGCGGTCGTCGGGTGCATCGTCCAGGTGGTCGAGGATGGTCTCGACGGTGAGGTCGTACCCGAAGTCCTCGGCGATGCGGCCCGAGTCCACGAGGTCCTGGGCCTGCCGGGAGATGGCGCGACGGACCGCCGGCTCGCCGCCGAAGGCCGCTTCGAGTTCCGACTCCAGGCGTTCTCTGTCCACGCTCCGCTATTGGACTGGCCCCGTCTTCAACGTTGGCCAGGAGGCGACGGTGGCGTCGGCGAAGCCGGCAGGGATAGCCGGCGCTCGCGAGAAAGTGGCGGCTGAGGGGAGTAAGCCCCCTTCTGTTCGACCCGGCATTCGGCTGAGCGTCCGAACCGTGTCCGGGCTACCATGCGGTCCGGACTTGCACCGGCGAGGGTTCGCCGTTCCATCCGTTCTCTCCGGTCAGCGTGCTGGGACAGCACGTTATGGCGGGCGGCGTCTGCCGCACCGCGTGACGTGCCGACACGGGTCGGCACGCCGCCCTCGGTGGGTTAACTCCCCCTCGCTTCGTCTCGCTCGGGGTTCGCGCACCTCATCGGTCGCGGAGAGTGGTCTCGTTTCTGTTCCAGAGCCGGCGGTCTCCCGCCCCGGGCTTGCGCCCGGTCGCCCGCCCGGACGGTGGGGGGACTTTCCTCATACCCCGACTGGGGCACGGGGGCCGGGCTCCCTCTGCCGGTCGACCGTAGACGACGGGCGACCCTAAGCCGTTCGGTCCGGGTCACACCGCGCGCTCGACGGCCGCAACCGCCTCCTCGACGTCCGCGTCGTCGACATCCCAGTGCGTACAGAAGCGAATCACGTGCTCGTCGAAGGGGACGCCCAGCACGCCCTCCGCCTCGCAGTCGTCGAGGACGGCCGCTGCTGGTCGGTCGGTCTCCACGATGACGATGTTCGTCTCTGGGTCGGGGACCGAGAGCCCCTCGATGTCGTCCAGCCCCGCCGCCAGGCGCTCGGCGCGGCGGTGGTCCTCCGCGAGTCGCTTGCGATTGTCCAGCGCCTCGATGCCCGGTGCGGCGACGATGCCGGCCTGGCGCATCCCGCCGCCCATGAGTTTCCGGACGCGACGGGCGTCCTCGACGAACTCGGTCTCGCCCGCCAGAATCGAACCGACGGGCGCGCCCAGGCCCTTCGAGAGACAGCACATCACCGAGTCCACCGGTGCGACGAAGTCGGCGGCTGGCCGGTCGTGGGCGACGGCGGCGTTGAACAGGCGCGCGCCGTCGAGGTGAACCGGGACGCCCAGGTCGTGGGCCGCGTCGGCCGCCGCGGCGATGGCTTCGGGCGCGATGGCCGTGCCGCCCTTGCTGTTGTGGGTGTTCTCCAGCGCGAGCAGGCCGGTACCGGGTCGGTGACCGTCGGCCGCGACGTGGCCCGCGCGGACCTGCTCGGGGGTGACGACGCCGCGGTCCCCGCCGTCTATCGTCCGGGGCTGGACCCCCGCGTGCTGTGCGAGGCCGGCCAGTTCCCACTTGTAGATGTGACTCTCGCGCTCGCAGAGCAGTTCCTGGCCGCGCTCGGTGTGGGTCCGGGCGGCGACCTGGTTGCCCATCGTGCCGGAGGGAACGAACAGGGCAGCATCGGTACCGAGCACGTCGGCCGCTCGCTCCTGGAGTTTCTCGACGGAGGGGTCTTCGCGGTAGACGTCGTCGCCGACGGGGGCGTCGCGGGCGGCCGCGCGCATCGCGTCGCTGGGCCGCGTGACGGTGTCGCTGCGGAGGTCTATCATGACCGCACCTTGCGACCCGACGCTGAAAACTCCGCCGCAGTCGCCGGGAACTACCGAGCGCTCCCCGCAACTACGTTTGGCAGGGGTGAGGTACCCGAAAGCGGTCGCCGCCAGCGAACCGTTTAGGCCGGCGGCGGCCGTGGAACGGACGATGGCCGAGTCCACCGCGGCGGAGTCCGAGGGCGACGCGGACCCGCTGGACTCTTTTCGCCAGTTCGTCGCCATGCCGCGGGACGTGCTGGTGCTCTCCGTCGCGATGTTCGCCTTCTCGCTTGGCTTCCAGATGACCACCCGCTACGTCCCCGAGTACATGCGCGTGCTCGGGGCCGGCCCGGTCGTTGTCGGCCTCTACAAGAGCCTCGGGGACCTCATCGGCGCGGTCTACCCCTACCCCGGTGGGGCGGTGTCGGACCGCGTCGGCTCCCGCGTCGCGCTGACCGTCTTCGGGTTCGTCTCCGCGCTCGGGTTCGCCTTCTGGCTGGTCGCGCCCGGCCTCTCACTTTCCCTCGGGCCGGTCACGATTCCGGGCTGGGTCTGGATTTTCGTCGGCCTGTTCCTGGTGCAGGCCTGGAAGTCCTTCGGCCTCGGCGCGACCTTCGCCGTCGTCAAGCAGAGTACCGAGCCCCAGCACCTCGCGGCCGGGTTCGCCTCGACCGAGACGTTCCGCCGGGTCGGCTTCCTGCTCGGCCTGCTGGCCGCCACCGCGCTGTTGGCCGTGACCGCCTCCTTCGTCGTCGGCTTCCAGGCCATCCTCGCCGTCGCCATCGTCTTCGCCGTCGCCGGCACCGTCGTCCAGCACTTCCTCTACGACTCCGCGGCCGACACCATCGGAAAATCCTTCGAAGGCATCGCCGGCATCCGCCGTGACCTCCGGGAGATGCCCGACCCGCTCCAGCCGCTGTTGCTCGGGGACACGCTCGTGCGCTTCGGGAACGGGATGATATACGCCTTCGTCATCTTCGTCATCACGGACATCTGGCAACTGGAGGCCACCGTGTTCGGCATCGCGCTCGGCCCCGCCGCCTTCTTCGGCGTCCTGCTGGCCGTGGAGATGGTGGTGGCGCTGCTCTCGATGTACCCCGTCGCCCGCCTCGCCGAGCGGACGGGGCTGAAACCCGTCGTCGGCCTCGGATTCGTCGTCTACGCCGTCTTCCCCGTCGTCCTCATCACCGCGCCGCCGGACCCGCTGGTCGTCGGCGCTATCTTCGCGTTCTCGGGGCTTCGCTTCGCCGGCCTCCCGGCCCACAAGGCGCTCATCGTCGGCCCGGCCGAGCAGGACACCGGCGGGCGCGTGACGGGCACGTACTACCTCGTCCGGAACACCGTCGTCATCCCCAGCGGCGTCGTCGGGGGACTGCTCTACGGCTTCGACCCGACCGTCGCCTTCGCCGTCGCCACGGCAATCGGCCTGCTCGGGACCGGACTCTTTCTGGTCTTCGGGGAGGAGTTCCCCGCCTACGCGTGAGGCCCCAGCAGCGCCTGCCGGTGGTCGGAGCGGCGTTACTCGACGCGAAAAACGGGCGCTCGGGTCCGGTCAGGCCGCTGCCTCGACCGCTTCCTCGACGGCGTCGAAGTCGGGCTGGTCGGCGGGTTCGTCGGCGACCCACTTGTAGGTGATTTCGCCGTCGGCGTCGACGACGAACACCGCGCGGTTCGCCAGGCCGTGGTAGCCGATGTCCGCCATGTCGATGGAGACGTCGTAGTCCGCGATTATCTCCTTGTTCGTGTCGCTTACCATCCCGAACTCGAAGCCGTTCTCGTCGCGGAACGCGTTCTGCGCGAAGGGGCTGTCGACGCTGACGCCGTACAGCGTCGCGCCCAGTTCGCGATACTGGTCGATGTCGTTCTGGAACTGCGCCATCTCCTGCTTGCACGGCGGGGTGAACGCGCCGGGGAAGAAGGCCAGGACGACCGGGGCCTCGTCGGCCAGGACGTCCGAGAGCGAGAACTCTGTTGTGTCGCCATCGCCGTGTGCGAGCGGTGCGGTGAAGTCTGGTGCGGTGTCGCCTACGTCTGGCATAGTGCGACCACCATTACGTGTGAGAGGTACATAACAGATTGGTTGAACGTCCGCGCACCGGACCGGTGACCGGTCACACCCGGGAGTGTGTGACGCTACGCCACGACGGCTGTGAAACCGGGCGAGGCAGGCCGAAAAACGGCATCTTCCTCGACCCGCCCGGAGAATCGTCAGTAGTAAAACCGCGTGGTGTGTACAGGTCGTCAGCGCTATGACTACGAATTTTGATACGTACCTGGTGACACAGCGCGACCTCTCCGCAGGTCGGAGCACGGAGGAAGTCGTCGAGGCTGCACTGGCGGGCGGCGTCGACGTGGTACAGGTCCGCGAGAAACACCGCAACGCGCGCGAGCAGCTTGCGGTCGCCCGCGCGCTGCGGGAGCCGACCGCCGAGGCTGGCGTGCCGCTCGTCATCAACGACCGCATCGACGTCGCGGTGGCGGCCGACGCCGACGGCGTCCACCTCGGCGACGACGACCTGCCGGTCGACGTGGCCCGCGAGCAACTGGGCGCGGACGCCATCGTCGGTCGCTCGGTCTCGACGGTCGAGGCCGCCGAGGCGGCCGAGGCCGCCGGGGCCGACTACCTGGGCGTCGGAGCCGTCTACGCGACCAGTTCGAAGGACGTCGACGAGGACAACCAGGCCATCGGCCTCGACGTCGTCGCCGACATCGCCGCCGCCGTCGATATTCCCTTCGTGGGCATCGGCGGCGTCACGCCCGAGCGCGCGCCAGAGGTGGTCGCTGCCGGCGCGGACGGCGTGGCCGTCATCTCCGCGATTACGCAGGCCGACGACCCCGGGGAGGCGACGCGGGCGCTGAAGGAGGCCGTCGCGGAGGGTAAACGCCGCCGCGACGGGACCGCCGCGGAGACGGGGGGCCAGGCATGACGGTCGACCTGGAGGGCAGCCTGAGCGCCGTCGCCGAGGGCTCGCCGCTGGTCAACGCCGTCACGAACAACGTCACGGTCAACGACGTCGCCCAGGTCATCCTCCACTGGGGCGGCCTGCCGGTGATGTCCGACGACGAGCGCGAGGTCGACGACATGGTGATGGCCGCACAGGCCTGTCTGCTCAACATGGGCACCGTCAGCGAGGAGGGCGAGGCCACGATGGTCACCGCCGGCGAGGCGGCCAACGAGAAGGGCATCCCGGTCGTGCTGGATCCCGTCGGCGTCGGCGCGACGCCGACCCGGGACCGCGTGGCAGAACGGCTGTCCGCGGACCTGGACGTGGCGGTCATCAAGGGCAACTACGGCGAGGTGACCGCGCTGGGCGGGGAGGCCGCCGACGTGCGCGGCGTCGAGTCCGTCGGCGAGTACAGCGACATCGCCACGACGGCCGTCGCCTGCGCCCAGAAGTACGACACCGTCGTCGTCGCCTCCGGCGAGACGGACGTGGTCGCGACGGCCGACGCGGCCTACGAGGTCACGGCCGGCGACCCCAACATGGGGACCGTCGTCGGCACCGGCTGTATGCTCGGAGCCACGCTGGCGACGTTTGCGGGTGCAATCGAGGACACCGAGGCGGCCGCGCTGGCCGGCACCGTCGCCTTCGGCCTGGCCGGGGAGGCCGCCGCGAACGGCGAGTTCGGGGAGTTCCACGGCCCGGCCAGTTACAACGTCGCGTTCAAGGACGCCGTCGCCGGCCTTCGCGAGACCGACTACGACCCCGCCTCGTCTCGCATCGAGCAGGTGCTCACCGCCGACGCGCAATGACGGCCGACGGGGGCGACGAATCGACTGCCGACCGCCCTGTCGCGCTCGTCACCGGAGCCAGCCGCGGCATCGGCGCGGCGACGGCCCACCGACTCGCCGACGACGGCTTCGACGTAGTTCTCGCCGCCCGGAGCCGGGACGACCTCGACGCGGTCGCCGGTGAGGTCGCCGACGACCACGGCGTCACCGTCCACGCCGTCCCAACGGACGTGACAGACGCCGAGGCGGTGGCGGCGCTGGTCGACGCGACGCTGGAGCGGTTCGGCCGCCTCGACGCCGCCGTCGTCAACGCCGGCACGGGCGAGCGCCGGAACGTCCCGCTGTCGGAGATGCCACTGGAGGAGTACCGCCGCGTGCGCGCGACGAACGTCGACGGCGCGTTCTACACGACGCGGGCCGTGCTCGACCCGCTGCGGGAGACGGGCGGGACGCTCGTCTTCGTCGGCAGCTACAAGGGGAAGTACCCCAGCACGTCGACGCCCGTCTACGCCGCAACGAAGTGGTGGCTCCGTGGGTTCGCAAAGAGCGTGGCCGGCCGCGTCGGTCCCGACGGCGTGGCCGTCTCGGTGGTGAACCCCACGGGCGTCCCGACGGACTTCGGCCGCGACGTCCGGGAGCGGAGCAACGCCGACCGACTCGACTCCGGGGACGTGCTCTCGACCGACGACGTGGCCGACGCCGTCGCGACGGCCGTCGCACAGGACGCGCCCGGTGCGGTCGCCGAACTCGACCTCTTCCGGCGGGACATCTACGAGCGGTTCTGATTCGACCGGTGCGGGGCGATGGGCGTCGCTTCGGCCGCCCGCGGACAGGCGACCCGGACGTATCCCGCAACCACCCCGGGCGAATCGTCTTTATCGTGCTCGGCGTACGGGGAGTGTGAAACTGCCCCGCACGCTCGCGGTCGTCTGTCTGACCGCGACGGTCGTCGTGTCCGGCTGTGCCGGTCTGGCGTCGAACACGACGGAGTCACCCGCGACTGCGACCGCGACCGCGGCCGACACGCTGGAGGTCCACGTCGTCAACGTCGGCCAGTCCGAGAGCCTCCTCGTCGTCGGCCCGACGGAGACCATGCTCGTCGACACGGGCAACTTCGCGACCGATGGCAGGTACGTCCGCCAGTACCTCCGCGAGCGCGGCATCGACCGCATCGACCACCTCGTCGTCTCCCACGCCGACGCGGACCACATCGGCGGCACCGCCGCCATCATCGAGTCCTTCGAGACCGAGGGGAAGGGAGTCGGGGCCATCTACGACCCGGGCATCGCCGCGAGCACGCGGACCTACGAGCGGTACCTCGACGCCGTCGAGGCCCACGACGTCCCCCTCTACGAGACGCGCGCCGGCGACCTGATAGACTTCGCCGACGCGGACGTCGACGTGTTCGGGCCGCCCGAACCCTACGTCGCGGGGCGGGACCGCAACGAGAACAGCATCGTCCTCGAACTCGTCCACGGACAGGCCGAGTTCCTGTTCACCGGCGACGCCGGCCGCCAGCGCGAGGCCGACCTCGTCGAGACCTACGGCGACGTGCTCCGGACGACCGTCCTCAAGACCGGCCACCACGGCAGCGCGAGCAGTTCCTCCGGCGTCTTCCTCGACGCCGTCGCCCCGGCCGCCGCCACGGTCTCCAGTTCGTACGAGTCGCCGTACGGCCACCCGGCGGCGGCCGTCCTCGACCGGCTGGCAGCACGCGCGATTCCCACGTACTGGACCGCGACCCACGGCACGGTTCGATTCACCAGCGACGGCCAGCGCATCACCGTCGCGACCCAGCAGACCGCGCCGACCGACCCGGCGAGACTCCGCGAGGCCGACCCGGTCGTGCCGGGGTCGACCGCGCCGCTGCAGCCCGTCGCGGTCATCTTCGCGGCCAACGGGACCGTCAGGGAGACGGCGGAAGTGGGGACGGTGGCCGCCGACGGCGGACCGACTCCGCCCGATGAGCCGCTTGCGCTGGTCACCGTCCACGCGGACGCGGCGGGTGACGACCGGACCAACCTCGACGACGAGTACCTCGTCTTCGAGAACCGGGGGACAGCGCCGCTGGACCTGTCCGGCTGGACCGTCAGCGACGCCGCCGGCAGCGTCTACACTGTCCCCGACGGCGTCACGCTCGACCCGGGCGAGCGGGTGCGACTGTCCACGGGCGACGGGACCGACACCGCGACGGCGCTGTACTGGGACGCCGGCCGCCCGGTCTGGAACAACGACGGTGACACCGTGACCGTGACCGAGGACACGGGGACGCCGGTCCTCACGGAGGTGTACGGATGAGACTCGACGGGCAGTACCGCGCCGTCGTCGACCGCATCGAGGACGGCCTGGCGGTGCTCGAAGTCGAGGTCAACGGCGACCTCCACGAACTGGTCGTCAACGCCGACTGCCTCCCCCGGGTCGCCCGCCGGGCCGACGCCGTGGTGGACGTCACGCTCCAGGACGGCACGTTGCGGGACGCGACCTACGACAGGCGCGCGACGCGACACCGGCGGCGACAGGCACAGACCCGCTTCGACCGCCTCTCGCGTCGTCTCCCGCGGGACGACGAGGAGTGACCGTCTGAACGTGCTCCAGCACGGCCCGGGGGGTTTCCCCGCCGGTGCGATAAAATTACAACCACATAATATACAAAATATTTACAGTTCTCGGAGTAGACGTATGACCCATGATTTCGGTGGGGCCCTCAACAGCGTCTGCCCTCCTCGTGGGAGACGGCTCACTCGCAGGGGAGCGGTCGCACCTGGAGTGCGAAAGCGGTCGGTCGATAGCGGTCGAGACTCTCGACGCGGGGAAGAAAGCGCCAGACGAGATTCCGGAGGGAGTGGACTGTGCAATTATCGACGGCGGAGCGTCCGGGGTCGACGCCGTCCCGTTGCTCGAACGCTGGACGGCCGAGCGCCCGGCGATGCCGGTCGTGTTCCTGGTCGACGAGCCGGGAAGCGACCTCGCGACCGAGGCGCTGTCGGCAGGGGCAGCCGAGACGCTCCCCCGGCGTATCGTCGCCGAATCGCCCGAACTGTTCTGTGAGCGGGTACGCTCGGTACTCGACCGCCACCACGCCGAGGAGAGTTTCAGGCACCTGTACGACAACGTCGCGGGGGTCGTGACCGTCCACGACCCGGACTCCGGGGAGTTACTGCACGCCAATCAGACCCTCTGTGACCTGCTGGGCTACGACCGCGAGGAGGTCCTCTCGATGCAGGTCGGCGAGTTCACCGCAGACGTCCCCGGGTACGACCAGGAACGGTCGACGAACATCGTATCGAGCGTCGCCGAGCGGGACGACCCGCTCGAAGTCGAGTGGCCGGTCACGACGGCCGACGGTTCGGTCCGGTGGATAGAGTCGCGGCTCAAAACGGTCCGCGTCGGCGGGCGCGAAGTCGTCCTCTCGACGTCCGTCGACATCACCGAGCGGCGGCGACAGGAACGGAGATACGAACGGATCTTCGACAACGTCAACGACCTCGTCTCGATTCACGACCCGTGGGCGGAGGAGATCGTCGACGTCAACGAACCGATGGCCGAGTTGACGGGGTACAGCCGCGAGACGCTGCTGGATATCGACATCGGCGGGTTCAGCGTCACGTCGGAGGGGTTCACCGGCGCTCGCGCCTACGAGATACAGCAGCGGGTCGCGGCGAACGACGAGGCAGAGACGGTCGAGTGGATGATACGGACCGCCGCCGGGGAGACGCGCCGGCTGGAGATAAATCTCGCACCGGCGACGATCGCCGGGCAGGACCGCGTGCTCGCGCTCGCCCGGGACGTGACCGAGCGCCACGAGTACGAACGCCGCCTCGAACGCGAACGCGACCGGCGGTCCGTGCTGTTCGAGAACAACCCCGACCCGGTGCTGCGGGTGAAGTTCGAGGGCGACGAGCCGGTGATTCGGGAGGTCAATCCCGCCTTCGAAGACGTGTTCGGGTTTCCGTCCGCGGAGGTCGTCGGCTCCACCGTCGCCGAAGCGGTCGTTCCGGACGCGGAACGCGAGGAACACGAGCGCCTCAGTAACAGGGTTGCCCGGGGTGAGTCGCTGGAGAAGGAAGTCCCCCGACAGACTGTCGACGGGATTCGCCAGTTCCGCTTCAGAGTTATCCACTTCAGCACCGATCCGGACGCCGACGACGCGACCGAGGCGTACGTCTGGTACACGGACGTGACCGAGCGAAAGCGCCGCGAGCGCGAGTACGAGCAGCTGTTTAACGGTGTCAACGACTCGATCACCGTCCACGACCCGGAGACTGCGGAGCTACTGGACGTCAACGAGGCGTTCTGTGACCTGCTGGGCTACGACCGCGAGGAGATCCTCGACATGGGAGTCGAGGGGTACAGTCCAGACGACGAGGGCTACACGATGGAACAGGCCCGCGAGTTCGTCCAGGAGGTTGTCGAATCCGACGAACCACAACAGACCGAGTGGGTAGTCGAGACCAGCGACGGGGAGAAGCGGTGGCTCGAAGTCAAAGGGACGACCGTGGAACTCGGTGGCGAACTCCGCTACGTGTCCATCGACCGCGACATCACCGAGCGCAGACGACGGGAGCGCGAGTACGAACAGATATTCAACGGCGTCCAGGGCGGCATCACGATCAACGACCCGGAGACTGGCGAGATCGTCGCCGTGAACGACAGCATGTGTGGGCTCCTGGGGTACGACCGCGAGGAGATCCTGGAACTGGGGATCGAGGGCATCAGCGCAGCAGAGCAGGGGTTCACGCCGGACCGAGCGAGGGAACTCGTCGACGAGGTGCTCGAAACCGGGGAGCCGAGACAGTTCGAGTGGGCGCTCGAAACCAGCGACGGCGAGACGAAGTGGCTGGACGTCAGGGGAACCGTCGCCGAGATAGGGGGCGAACGTCGGTATCTCTCCCTGACCCGTGACGTCACAGAGCGGCGACGGCGCGAGCGCGAGTACGAGCAGATCTTCAACATGGCCGGCGACGGGATCGTCATCCACGACCCCGAATCGGGGGAGGTCGTCGACGCCAACGAACAGGTCGCGGAGCTTCTGGGCTACGACCGTGAAGCATTTCTCGACCGGCCGCTCGCCGAGTTCCAGGCGACGGCCGAGGGCGCCAGCGGGAAGCAAGCCAGAGAGATGATCCGGGAGTCCGTCCGGGAAGGAGGACGAGAGTTCGAGTGGCCCCTGGAGACCGCGGACGGTGAGACGGTCTGGGTCCGGGCGAGACACGAGATCGGGGAGATCGAGGGCGAGCAACGGATCGTCGCGCTCCTGCACGACATCACGGAGCGCAGACGACGGGAGCGCGAGTACGAACAGATATTCAACGGCGTCACGGACGCGATTACGGTCCACGACCCGGAGACCGGTGAGGTGCTCGACCTCAACGAGACGATGTGCGAACTGACGGGCTACGACCGGGAGGAGTTGCTCTCGGAGGGACAGGACGTGCTCAACGTCGCCGAAGAGGGGTACTCCACCGAGCAGGCACGGGATATCGTCCGGGAGGTAATGGAGACGGGTGAGCCCCGGACCCTCGAGTGGCTGATAGAGCGCAAGGACGGCCAGCGGCGCTGGGTGGAGGTCAACGCGACCCCCGCGACGCTCAACGGGGAGGACCGGTACCTCGCCCTGATGCGCGACGTGACGGCCCAGCGACGCACGGAGCGCCGTCTCGGCGAGATACTCGACCGCATCGACGAGGCGATATTCATGACGCGAGCACAGGAGATCACCGACGCCTCGCAGTCGCCGGACTACGTGAGTTCGGGCTACGAGGATATCTGGGGGCAGTCGCTGGCGGACATCCGCGAGCACTACCGGGACGGCTTCTTCGGGACGCTCCACCCCGACGACGAAGGCGAGTACCGCCCGTTCGTCGATCGAATCGTCAGGGACATCGACGACGACAGTGCGGCCGACAGCTACTCCCACGAGTACCGAATCGAGCGCCCGGACGGGGAGGTCCGCTGGGTGCAGTCGGACTACTACCCGACCACGTGGGAGGGCGGGTTGCCGCGAATCGTGATCGTCAGCCGCGACGTGACCGAGCGCAAGGCGCGCGAGCGCCGGATGGCGTCGTTCGACGACGCGACCGACGACCTCGCGACGGCCGACACCCCCGCGGAGGCGACCCGAACGGCGGTCGAGGCCGCCACCGAGATGCTCGACCTCCCCGCCGTCGGTGCCTTCCTCTACGACGACGACGACGGCGTGTTGCGACCCGAAGTGCTCGCCGGCCCGATTCCGGGCGCGGTCAGTGCCGACCCTGTCGGCCCGGGCGACGGCCCGCTGTGGGAGAGTTTCGCGACCGGGACCATCGTCGCCCCGGACGGCGGGAACAGGGAGGGCGGATTCCCCGGAGCGGACGACGCGGCCCCGGCGGCGCTGGCCGACCTCGAAGCGTGGCGCGCACTCGCCCTCGGGAACCACGGCGTCTTGCTGGTGGGGTCGCCGGACAGTTCGCTCGCGCCGGAGACCATCCAGGCGTCGCACATGCTGGCGGCGACGCTGGAGGCCGCGCTCAACCACCTCAAGGGGCAACAGCGGCTCGCGGCACAGGAGGAGCAACTCCGGACCCAGACGGAGCGCGCCGAGCGACTGGACCGGATCGCCCGCCTGACACAGCAGGTGGAGGCTGCCATCACGGACGCGACGGACGCCCGCGAGGTCGAACGGGCGGTCTGCGAGCGCCTGGCGAGTTCGGGGCCGTACGACCTCGCGTGGATCGGCGGTCTGGAGGTCGGCACCGACCGACTCACCGCCCGCGCGGTCGTCGGCGGGTCGAACCAGTACGTCGCGTCGATGGACCTCTCGACGACGGACGACAGCGCGGACCCCCACCCTGCGGTCGCGGCCTGGCGGACCGACGAGGTGCGGGTCGCGGACTCGCTGGTCGGCGACGGCCTGGCCGACGACTGGCGACAGCACGGTCTCGCGGAGGGGTACCAGTCGCTCTGTGCCGTCCCACTCAGCTACGACGGCATCACCCACGGCGTGTTGACCGTCGGGACCGACTCACCCAACGCCTTCGGCGACCGCGAGCAGGACGTGCTGGCACAGCTCGGCACCTCGATTGCGAACGCGCTGGCGGCAATCGAACGGCGGCGCGCGCTGGAGTCCGACGAGACTGTCGAACTGGAGTTTCGCGGCGCCGGCGACTCGCTCCCGTTCGCCCGGGCGGCCGACGCCGCCGACTGCCGCGTCAGGCACGAACGGACCGTCGCGAGACAGGATGGCCCCGTGAGCGTCTACTTCAGTTTCGAGGGCGACGCGCCCGACACCGCGGGCGAAATCGCGGAACGGACGCTGCCGGGGTCCGTCGACGTTGTCGCCGACGAGTCTTCCGCGACGCTCGTCGAGGTCCGTACTGACGACTGGTTCGGCTCCCCACTCGCCGAGTACGGCGGTGTGCTGCGGGACGCCTGGGCGACCCCCGAGGAGACGACCATCGCAGTGGAGGTGCCCCAGCAGGCCGACGTCCGCTCGTTCGTCGACCGGCTACAGGTGGTCGCGCCGTCGGTCGAACTCGTCGCCAGACGCCAGCACAGAACGCGGGACCGGACGCCGGCGGAACTCAGCGAGCAGGTCCGGACGGAACTCACCGACCGGCAGTTCGAGGTGCTGCAGACCGCCCTCTCGGCGGGCTACTTCGAGTGGCCGCGCGACAACGACGGCAGCGACGTCGCGGAGCGACTCGACATCACGCAGCCGACGCTGAACAAACACCTGCGACTCGCCGAGAAGAAGATCTTCAGCCTGCTGTTCGACGACGACACGTGAGTCCCCGGCGTCGACCTACCGAAATCCGTCCCGCTGGAGCGACCCCAGCCTTGAATCGAGCACCGGACCGAGGGCGACCGTCCGGAGCACGCCGACGGTCCCGAGCGGTGACGCGAGCGCCTGCGAGACCGGATACGCGTGGTCCTGTCGGGCCGTCTCGGCTCGCCGTCGGACTGTCGTGACCCGGCGGCTCCGTCGGGCCGCGTAGGCGTCGACGACGTTCGCGACGGCGGGATGGTCACGGGTCAACTCCGAGACCAGCGCGAGCGCGTCTTCGAGTCCGAACGACACCCCGAAGCCGCTGGCGGGGGCCACGGGCCAGGCCGCATCGCCGCAAAACGCCACGCGGTCAGCGCCCCACCGCGACCGGGCGGCGTCTCTCTCGGGGAAGCGAGCCTGCCGGACCGTCGCCGGACCGGTCCTGGCCCGGTCCACATCGAGCGCCGCCCGCTCCGAATCCGCCAGCACGTCCCCGACCTCGTCGACGACTGCCCCGAGGTCGTGACGGGGAGTCGTGAGCCCGAGGATGGTTCCCGACTCCGTCGGACACGGCGTCCGCTGGACGAGAGCGTCCCCGAGCCAGCGGTCCCGAAGGGCCCCCCCGTCGAGAGTCTCCCCCTCGACGTGGAACTCGCAGTGGGTCAGCGCCGCGGGTTCGGAGTGTTCCGTTCCGGGGGGTCGAAACGACGTGCGCGGGCGGTCGGTGGCGACGACGAGGTCGAACCACTCCTCGATGCCGTCGCCGAATTCGACCGCGAGGCCGCCGTCACGCCGCTCGACGGCCGTGACAGTCCGGTCCTGCCGTCTCTGTCCGTCGGGGAGGCGCTCCTCGAGAGCCCGACGGAGACGCCGGGTCGGGAAGAGGACTGCCGGGGACCGCCCCGGGGGCCGCTCGTCCGGTGCGACTGTGGTGTGTTCCTGCCCCGCGTCCGCGGACTGTACTGTCACGCTGTCGACGACGGTCCCCTGACTGCGAAGCAGTTGACCGAGGCCGAGCGCGGCGAGGAGCCGCCCCGCGGGCGGCCACAGGTAGGTTATGTGATGTGTCTCCTCCCGACGGGGGGGTGCAACGAGTAGCGGGTCGTAGCCTGCCCGCCGGAGGAGGTGGGTGAGAGCCAGTCCGACGATTCCGTCGCCGACGACGAGAACCTGGCGGTCAGTGTCCTCCCGCAGGCCGTCGGCCGCGGGAAGCAGGTTCCGTCTCGGCACGGACTGCGTCGAGAGGTCGCCGTGGGAGGCATCCGACTCCCCGGGAGCGCTCGACTGCTCGTCGGCGGGACCGGCTGTCGAACTGGGTGGGTGTCCGGTCCCGCCGGTCGTCACGTCCCATCGCTGGCCGGAGTAGCTGGCGAACCGACACGACGCGGCTGCTACGGGAGGGCTCGATTGCAGCAACGGACTCTCTTGCATCGGGGTAACCGGCGCTTCGGCCGGCACTTACCTAAGTAGTCCAGACGTGTTTCACCCAGCGAAACACGCGCGGAACACAGGCGTGCGGACTGTTCCCGTGCGAATTACCCCCGCAGCTATATGCCTAGCCACCGGGGTTTCGGGAGGCAACGTCAGTTGCCGGTATCTTTGGGGAGTGAGCGGTACACAGAAAGTCCAAGAACAGAGCAATGTCACTCAGACAGCCGACACCCGCTGGGTCCGTCGAGCGAACCGCCCCGGAGATGACGCCGTCCTCCGAAGAGATACTGGGTCTGCTGGACGCCGAGTACACGCAGTCGATTCTCGAAGCGACGCAGACCGAAGCGAAGTCCGCGCGAGCGCTCGCCGAGGAGTGCGATGCGTCCCGGACGACTGTGTACCGGCGGTTGAACAGCCTGGAGGACGCCGGTCTCGTCGAGTCGAGCATGCTCTACGACGCCGACGGCCATCACCGGACGGTGTTCGAAGCCACGCTCGAAGCAGTCTCGTTCAGCGTGACGGCGAACGGCCTCTCGGTGACGATCACGAAACGCGGCGACGGACAGTGACGGTCAGCGGACGCCGCTGGTGAGAGGCGGTCCCGGGTGAGGCGCTGCCCGGCGGTGTTTCAGTGCTCGAAACACTGCGACCCGGTTGATATTCCCCGGGCACCAATCGACGACTACCCGCCCCGTTCGGAGGCGGGTCCGAGAGTATCCGACAGTTCCCCGCATCACTGCCCCACTCCCCTCACACTGCCCCCACTTTTCACTCGGGAACGGCCGTCCGAAGCGCACCGAGTTGCCGACCCCTCACGTCGTCGAAAGACCGACGTAGAACACGAGACGTCGAAGGAACCTGGCGAGAGACGCCGTCACGGTCTGCTGTCGAAAAGTACGGGTCGGCCAGTCCGGGACGTGCCACGGTCCACGTCCGGATGCTGTGGCGAGAACGACGCGCAGGCGCTGTAATGGGTCCGTCGGTTTCGGGTGACAGCGGAGCAGGGTACCTCAATCACTCACCTTCTGCGGGTGCTCCATCGGAGTCATCTGTCTGACTTCGTCGACCTGACGCGCGTTACCTGCGATCAACACCAGGGAGTCCCCCGCCGGGGCGTACACGTCCATCTCTCTCCCCTTCTCGGAGTACCACTGGTCGACGACCTCCACGAGGCCGGCCTCGACGAGATTTTCGAGGTGATAACTGACGTTCTGTATCGACGTGTCCTCGTACGCGGCGAGTTCGGACTGCGTTGCCGGACTCTCGTACAGTTGGTCGAGTATCGAGCGCGCGAGCTCCGACGAGAGCACCGAGAAGACGGAATTGGTCTCCTGGTCCGCCAGGCCCAGAACTAACGAGTCCTCGTTCGACACCTCGACGTCCGGTTTCCGTGGGAGGAGCTGGTTCATGTGTACTGTCACGTCCTCCCCTCATAGAGCCTCTGTCACTACGATGGTTGACGCCGCCGCGACCACCGGCTAGATAGATTGCCCGGGGACACGCAACGGAGCACCTATCGTCGCTATCGCAGTTGGCGAGGCATGCGACCACCGAACGGCCGTCGGACGGATTCCTGGCGCGTGGAGTGGTCGGGTTCGAAAAAGCCAAGGCCCGGATTTGAACCGGGGGTGATCCGCTCTGCAGGCGGACGCGTTCGGCCAGACTCTGCCACCTTGGCGCACCTAACTCTACCCAGTTTCCGCCTAAAACCGTAACGGTACTGCTCCGGGCCGGCGCACTCCGGCGGCGGCCGTGGGTATGTGACACAAACTTCAAGTAGATTTATTGACCATCCACCGCTCAATACAGGGTACACAGAACGTCAGGACGGCGTTCACACCACATTCGAGGTGACACCGATGCGCAACACCCCCACACCGACGACGGACGCGGCTGCTAGCCGCGCCGCCGCCGGGGTCGAAATTTTCGGGGGCGTCACGGCGCTACCGGTGTCCACCCGGACCGAGGGCTTCGGCGTGCAGCAGCCCGACGCCGGACCCCGCTGAACCTCGGTCCCTTGCCCGGATAACCGTCTCCCGGTCTGGACTACCCGACCGGGACTGGTGAACACGGGCGTTCTTTCACGACATCTCTCCCCGGCGCGGAGCGTCGGCGTCCCCCGCTGACGAGCGGTCCCCACGCCGTTCCCTCCCTGCGACTTGCCTCTCCAGCGACGGCGCTGCCGTTCCCCCGGGGCGCGAGAGCGAGACCCTGGCTCGCCGTGCCGGTTCGACTCCGGCTCTCGCCGTATGTTACGACCCGTGCTCCACCACCGACGGGGCAGACAGCACTGCACGACAACCAAACGCAGGCGGCGGTCCACCCGCCGCCGTCTCTGAGACACCCATGCAATCGACACATCCCACTACCTGGCGCGCGGTCGTCGCCCTCCGGATTCCCCGCGACGGGCCCGACGACCTCGCCAGCTGCGCACGCCGCCGCCTCGAAGCCCCGGCAGGCGTCGACGCGGCGACCGTGACGAGCGTCCGCCGCATCGAACCGGCACTCGCGGCGACAGTTGTGACTGTCGAGGCAACCGTGGACACGACGAGTGACGCAGACGCCGCTGCGATCGAAGCGTGCCTGAAGGCGGCCCCCGGCAGCCAGCGCGTCGACAGCGTCGAGCGCGCGTGACGGTGTTGCCACTCTCCATAAATACAGAACCCCCCGAACAGCGTCGTCACTGTTCGAGGGAAATGAGTGCGGTGGAGAACGTCCACCGCGGTATGAGTGGAGGCGGCGAACCGAGTTTCCCAGAGACTCTCGTACTCCAGTACTCACCGGAACGCAGGCGGGCTTAACTTCCGTGTTCGGGATGGGTACGGGTGTAACCCCGCCGCTATGGCCGCCTTAACGCCGACTCGTGGATTCGAACCACGATTGTGCACCGTGCGTCGGTCGGTTGATGATCACCGTGTGTACGTGCGATCCAGTTTGCGCCTGGACTCGTTCGGCGAGTCTCAGTACGTATGAATGGTGGCTTCGGTCGGTTAGTTCTCGCGGGCTAAACACCTCGTTGCCTCGGTGCGTACACCCCGAGTCTATCGAACTCGTCTTCTACGAGAGACCTCAGCGGTGCCTCTTTTCCAGGTGGGTTTCCGGCTTAGATGCGTTCAGCCGTTACCCCGTGTGGCGTGGCTGCCCGGCAATGCTCTCTCGAACAACCGGTACACCAGTGGCCACCAACCGTAGTTCCTCTCGTACTATACGGTCGTTCCCGTCAGGCACCATAACACCCCCAATAGATAGCAGCCGACCTGTCTCACGACGGTCTAAACCCAGCTCACGACCTCCTTTAATAGGCGAACAACCTCACCCTTGCCCGCGTCTGCACGGGCAGGATGGAGGGAACCGACATCGAGGTAGCAAGCCACGCGGTCGATATGTGCTCTTGCGCGTGACGACTCTGTTATCCCTAGGGTAGCTTTTCTGTCATTCATGGCCCGCATCAAGCGGGCGCATGAGTTCGCTAGACCACGCTTTCGCGTCAGCGTTCCTCGTTGGGAAGAACACTGTCAAGCCATCTTTTGCTCTTGCGCTCTCCGCCGGGTCTCCGTCCCGGCTGAGATGGCCTTGGGGCGCGCTCGATATCTTTTCAAGCGCGTACCGCCCCAGTCAAACTGCCCGGCTATCGGTGTCCTCCTCCCGGAGTGAGGGTCACAGTCACTGACGGGTAGTGTTTCATGTGTGACTCGGCGACGTGCTAGCGCACGCACCTGTGTAGCGTCTCCTACCTACCCTGCACATCAGCGACCATGTCCCAGCGACAGCCTGCAGTAAAGCTCCATAGGGTCTTCGCTTCCCCTTGGGGGTCTCCAGACTCCGCACTGGAACGTACGTTTCACCGGGCCCAACGTTGGGACAGTGACGCTCTCGTTAATCCATTCATGCAAGCCGCTACTGAAGCGGCAAGGTACTACGCTACCTTAAGAGGGTCATAGTTACCCCCGCCGTTGACGGGTCCTTCGTCCTATTGTACTAGGTGTTCAGATACCCGCACTGGGCAGGATTCAGTGACCGTACGAGTCCTTGCGGATTTGCGGTCACCTATGTTGTTACTAGACAGTCGGAGCGTCCGAGTCACTGCGACCTGCTCGTTTCCCGAGCAGGCATCCCTTATCGCGAACTTACGGGACTAACTTGCCGAATTCCCTAACGTCGGTTGATCCCGACAGGCCTTGGCTTTCACCGCCATGGGCACCTGTGTCGGATCTCGGTACGGACACCGTACTTGCCTTTTCATGGGCCCCAGGTTGAACCGACTTGCGCTATCCCGCCGTTCGTCCGCTTCGTGCCATTACGGCTTCCACGGAGTTGGACGGTTCGACCGGGCGAAGGCCCGGCTCGGTCGACCCCAAGGCGTCGGCGTTTACTGCACGGTGGCGCTGGAATATTAACCAGCTTCCCTTTTGTCACACGCGAGTTACGATGTGACTTAGGACCGGCTAACCCTCGGCTGACGAACAGTGCCGAGGAACCCTTGCCCTTTCGGCCGTCAGGATTCTCACCCGACTTTCGCTGCTACTGCGGCCAGGATTTTCGTTTCGACGCGGTCCACACGAGTTCTCACCCGTGCTTCCACCCGCGCCGAACGCCAACCTACGCAACCGCCGTGTGACGGGCGCGGCTAGGTCTCGGTGGTGGACTTGAGCCCCGATCATTTTGGGCGCCCCGAACCTCGGCCGGTAAGCTGTTACGCTTTTCTTAGAGGGTAGCTGCTTCTAAGCTCACCTCCCGGCTGTCTAGGGCTCGGGACCACCTTCGATCGCACTTAGTCCACACTTTGGGACCTTAACCCAGCTCTGGGTTGTCTCCCTCATGGTACACAGGCTTACCCCGCGCACCGGACTCCCCGCGTCGACAGCGTCCGTGAGTTCGGAGTTTGACAGCCGTGCCGACTCCTCTCGGAGGCGGTCACGGCAATCAGTCTCTCTACCTCACGAACTACCTCGGCGGAGGTCATGCTTCGACATGTTTCGGTTGGAACCAGCTGTTGCCGGACTCGATGGGCCTTTCACCCCTACACGCAGGTCACGGGAGGGTATTGTAGGACACCAACCCTAACAGGCTTCCACATGGCTTTCGCCATGCTTCACCTTGCCCGCGCGTAGATCGTCCGGATTCGGGTCGTGTCCGTCTGGCTCCCCGCCCTTGAAGACGGCGGCCCTGGCAATGCTGCGGCCATGTTGGTTTCCCTGTGCCTCCCCCGATAATCGGGTTAGACTCGCCAAACAGACACACTCCCTGGCTCGTTTTTCAAAACGTACGACGGAACACCGGCTTCTCGTGATTCCTACTGGAGAGTCGCCTCTCGGTCGTTTTTCACGAGACCTTTTGTGCCCCGTCGCTCCATCACCACCTGATTTCAAGCCCTATTTCACCTCCCTTCAGAGGGTACTTTTCAGCGTTCGCTCACGCTACTTGTTCGCTATCGGTCTCGGAGAGTGTTTAGCTTTAGCAGTCGATGCCTGCCATATTCACGAGGGATTTCCAACCCCCGCTACTCCGGAACTGACGCACACCGTACTGACCATCGGTACGGGGCTTTCACCCTGTTTCGCGCTCCATTCCAGGAGACTTCTCGATGATGGTCGGGTGATGAGAGTCAGCCCATACACCACATTGCCCGAAGGCTTCGGTTTGAGCTGTATCGCGTTCACTCGCGGTTACTAACGACATCACGTTGCGTTTTCTCTTCCTGCCCCTACTGAGATGTTTCAGTTAGGGGCGTTCCCCATTGCGCGAAGCAATTGCGGTGGGGATTCCCATTCGGAAATCCCGGGTTCTTCGCCTCCGTGCGGCTTCCCCGGGCTTATCGCAGCTTGGCACGTCCTTCATCGGCTTCCGAGCCGAGCTATCCACCAGGTGGCACAGTAGCCACGTTGTGGGTGTGAGCTCCAAAGGAGCTCACGAATGTGTGAGTTCGGTATGAACTCACGACGTCATGAGACTCGATGAACGAGTCCAGTGGACGCCTGGATCGCACGTACACACGGTTTCATATACACACCTCGTGGTGAACGAGTGCGTGCATCAACCCTTCCCACCCGCGCTTGCACGGGATGGTGCATCGGTCTTCCGTACCCGACTGAACCGCCGTGACCCACTTAAGGGACACGCTTTCAGTCGGGGACGAGACATGGACCCACTGGGATTTGAACCCAGGGCCTCCGCCTTGCAAAGGCGGCGCTCTGCCACTGAGCTATGGGCCCTTCCGCCGTACAGGTGTTAGCCCTGGTAGTTCATAGGTGCTCGGACGGTCGAGGTGACGGTGGTGACGTGAACCCCGCTCCCAAAAGGTGGGCTGGGGCGTCGCCCCAGTCCCGATCGTTAGGAGGTGATCCAGCCGCAGATTCCCCTACGGCTACCTTGTTACGACTTAAGCCCCCTTGCGAAGCCCAGATTCGACCACCGCATGGTGGCCTCATCCGGACCTCACTCGGGTGCTTTGACGGGCGGTGTGTGCAAGGAGCAGGGACGTATTCGCCGCGCGCTTCTGACACGCGACTACTACCGAATCCAGCTTCATGAGGGCGGGTTTCAGCCCTCAATCCGAACTACGACCGGGTTTAGGGGATTAGCGCTCCCTCTCGAGATGGCTTCCCATTGTCCCGGCCATTGTAGCCCGCGTGTTGCCCAGCACATTCGGGGCATACTGACCTACCGTTGCCCGTTCCTTCCTCCGCTTTGGCAGCGGCAGTCCTCCTAGTGTACCCAACCACCGCAAGGTGTTGCTGGCAACTAGGAGTGCGGGTCTCGCTCGTTGCCTGACTTAACAGGACGCCTCACGGTACGAGCTGACGGCGGCCATGCACCTCCTCTCAGTGGCTCCAGTAAGCGCATCAGACTGACCTTCACTGCACACTGTCGGTGCTGGTGAGATGTCCGGCGTTGAGTCCAATTAAACCGCAGGCTCCTCCGGTTGTAGTGCTCCCCCGCCAATTCCTTTAAGTTTCATCCTTGCAGACGTACTTCCCAGGCGGCTCGCTTCACGGCTTCCCTACGGCACAGCGCAGGCTCGTAGCCTGCGCCACACCTAGCGAGCATCGTTTACGGCCAGGACTACCCGGGTATCTAATCCGGTTCGAGACCCTGGCTTTCGTCCCTCACCGTCGGGTCCGTCCTCTCGAGGCGCTTTCGCCACCGGCGGTCCGTCCAGGATTACGGGATTTCACTCCTACCCCGGACGTACCCCTCGAGTCTTCCGGCCCCAAGCCAGACAGTTTCCGCTGGACGCCGACGCGTTGAGCGCGTCGATTTCCCAACGGACTTGTCTGGCCGGCTACGGACGCTTTAGGCCCAATAAGATCGGCCATCACTCGTGCTGCCGGTATTACCGCGGCGGCTGGCACCGGTCTTGCCCAGCACTTGTTCCTGTACCACCCTACGGTACAGAAAAGCGAGGACTGTATGCCCTCGCACTCGGAGTCCCCTTATCGCACTGTCGTGCAGTGTAAAGGTTTCGCGCCTGCTGCGCCCCGTAGGGCCCGGTATCTTGTCTCAGATACCGTCTCCGGGCTCTCACTCTCATGACCCGTACCGATTATGGGCACGGTGGGCCGTTACCCCACCGTCTACCTAATCGGCCGCAGCCACATCCTATGGCGCCGGAGCGTTTCCAGCTCTCTGCTATTCCAGCGTGAGAGCCGTATCAACTATTAGCCTCAGTTTCCCGAGGTTATTGTTGTCCATAGGGTAGTTTGGCCACGTGTTACTGAGCTATATGCCACGAGTATGAACTCGTGCGACTAGCATGGCTAAATCGGACTCCGATAGCAATGGCCTCCGGCAGGATCAACCGGAATGTCTCCCCACAAGGGGGAGGGTTGGCGGGCGCACATCGTAATGATGTGCTAGCTATGTAGCTATCGGGGTTCAGTGTCACCGGTCGTCGAACGCTCGACCGACCGAGTGTCACCGAACTACCAGGGCTAACATCAGATCCCATCTATACGGCGGACCGCAGGGGTGGAATCCTCATTTCCTTCGGACCCAATCGTATGCCGGAAAGGGACTTAAACCCTTCGAGACGGCACGGGTCCGAACGGCCAGGGTCGGTGAGCCCGACCAGGCCGCCTTCGCATTCAATCCGAAGTGCCCTGTTCCACTTAAGGGCATCGGATTGTCCGTCGCCGGATTCGCCCGGCGTCGGTGCGTTTGCATTCCGTCCGGAATGCCCTGTTACACTTAAGGGCATCGGACCGAGGTGGCGGGCTGGTGGGCATCACGCCCTGCGCCGCTTCGCATCACAGTCGAAGGTGGGGGTACATTTAAGACCGTCGAACGGGAGCCGCTTCGTCATGCGGTTACACACCGTGAGTAAACGTGTCGCGTGGCCGGAGGCCGGTCTGTCATCCCACCGTTTGCCGGTCCGGTCTGACCGGGTGGGAGCCACGCGTCTCCGGGAACGGTGGCGACGGTTGTATAGCTGTCCGTCACGGCGCTGTCGCTACCCGCCTGTCGCCCAAAGAATGTGGAATGGTCGACCGACTAGATCTCGTCGAGGTGCTCGACGCCCTGCTTGGAGACGTTGCCCTTGGTGATGTCACCGGGCATCCAGTCGGGCTTGTCGTCGGGCGCCTCCTCCTCCCAGGCCCAGCCCTCGTAGACGTGGACCTTGTGGGTGCCCTTCTCGCGCAGCCGTAGTTTCTGTGGGTCGGCGTCGTCCTCGGACGGTGCCGGGTCGAGCCGTCGCGCCGCTTTCAAGGCCGCCTGCCGAGGCGTCCCGCCGGAAAACACACTTGTTTCTTCACCATTATCAGTTCGGAGCGCAAAATTACGCTTATCGTTGTCTCGTGCCATGGTTTTCACCGCTCCATGTCAATTCAGCACATGGCAGAATATAAATATACCCCCAAATCCGGCTGCCGTTGGGCGGTGCTTTTATAAGATAGGAGCGGCCGAGCCGGCAAGCCGGGGACGAAATGGGGCACAGAGGGCGCGTCGCAGGCTGGCGCGCGCGCCGTCAGGAAGCCTCGTCGCCGCCGCGCGGTAGACTTAAGTGCGTCCTCCGGCGAAGACCGGAATAAGAAACCGCGATGGTTCGAAAGAAGAAGCTCAGCCCAAGTGGCGCGAAAGACGAAGACGGGGAGTACCACAACGTCCACATCAATCTCCACGAGGACGAACTCGCCGTTGCGGGAATGGAGATCGGCGACGAGGTGTTCGTTCGCGTGCGCGACAACAAGATAATTATCCAGAAAGCAGACGCCGACGACGTCGAACACGAGTTCTGAGCGGGCCATCGCTCACATGAGCCTCTACGACATCGCCCGGCCGCTGCTGTTCCGGCTGCCGGCGGAGACGGCCCACTCTCTCGGTCACACCGCTCTCAGACTCAGCCAGCAGACGCCCGTCCGGCGACTCCTCGCGGCCCGGTACGCCGTCGACGACGAGCGCCTCCACACCGAGGCCTTTGGCCAGCGGTTCCCCAATCCCGTCGGCGTCGCCGCGGGCTTCGACAAGAACGCGGAGATTCCGGCCGCGCTGGCGGCGCTGGGCTTTGGCTTCGTCGAGGTCGGCGGCGTCACGGCCGAGCCACAGGCCGGCAACGCCCGCCCGCGGATGTTCCGCCTGCGCGAGGACGAGGCCATCATCAACCGGATGGGACTGAACAACGACGGGGCCGAGGCGGTCGGCCGCCGGCTCAGCCGGAGGGACGTGGACATCCCCGTCGGCGTCAACATCGCCAAGACGGAACACGTCGCGCCCGCGGACGCGCCCGCGGACTACCGGCGGAGCTACGAAGCGGTCGCCGACGGCGGGGACTTCTTCGTCGTCAACGTCTCCTGCCCGAACTCCCAGGGCTTCGAGGAACTCCAGAACCGCGACGCGATGGCGGCCATCTTCGATACCCTCGTCGACGCCGGGGCCGACCCGTTGCTGGTCAAACTCTCGCCGGACCTCCCCGAGCCGGCCGTCGAGGACACCCTGGACCTCGTCGCGGAGTTCGACCTCGACGGCGTCGTCGCGACGAACACCAGCACGGACCGACCGGCCTCGCTGCGGTCACCGAACCGCACCGAGGGCGGCGGGCTCTCCGGCAAGCCAATCGAGGGTCGCGCCACCGAGATGGTCCGGTTCGTCGCCGAGCGCACGGACGTGCCCGTCGTCGGCGTCGGCGGGGTCGCCACCGCCGAAGACGCCTACCGAAAGATACGCGCCGGCGCGAGCCTCGTCCAGCTCTACACCGCCTTCATTTACCGCGGCCCCGCCATCGCCCGCGAGATCAACCGCGGCCTGCTGGACCTGCTGGAGCGGGACGGCTTCGACTCCGTCGCCGACGCCGTCGGGGCAGACCTGTAGTCCCGCCGTCCGGGGACGGGGAGTTTTAGGTAGGAGCCGGGAGTAGCCGGGACCGATGAACGGCCAGCGCCTCCGTCGGCTGGGACGACGACTCGGTGCCTGGCTCGTCGCCGCGGCTGTCGTCGCGGCCGCGGCCGGCATCGTCTTCGTCGGAACGCCGTTCCAGGGCTTCGCTGACAGCGTCGACGCCGTCGAGTCCGACCCCGGCGTGACCGTCACACAGCGCGGTGACACCTACGTCCTCGAACCGGCCAGCGTGAAGTCGGCGACGGGCATTGTCTTCTACCCGGGCGCGCGTGTGCACCCGGACGCGTACCTCGCCACCCTGGCACCGCTGGCGCGCGAGGCGAACGTCACCGTCGTCGTGCCGAAGATGCCGCTGAACCTCGCCGTCTTCGGCCAGGGGACGGCATCGCGGTACGTCACCGACTCGGACGTCGACACCTGGTACGTCGGCGGTCACTCCCTGGGTGGCGCGATGGCGTGCCGGTACGCGCACGCGAACCCCGACACCGTCGAGGGACTGGTGCTCTTTGGCTCCTACTGTGACAGGGACATCTCCGGGACAGACCTGGCCGTCCTCAGCGTCACCGGCAGCGCCGACACGGTCCTGAACAGGGACAGGTACGAGGAGGGTCTGGGCTACCTCCCGGCGGACGCGACAGTGCGCGAATTCCCCATCAACCACACGCAGTTCGGGAGCTACAGCGGCCAGCCCGGCGACTCCCCCAGCGCCGTCAGCTACGACGCCGCCCACGAACAACTGGCCGACGTTACGCTCGCGTGGCTCCGGGGACAGCAATAAAAACGGGTGCGACGGGACTACTCCAGCGCGTCCAGCCGGAACTCGAAGGCCGCCACAGGCAGTTCAAGGTCGTGCTCGACGAGCACCTGCGGGTGAATCTCCCCGACGATACCGACGGACTCGCCGTCCAGCACCACCTCGGCGGCGCGGCCGTCGATGAACGTCGGGTGGGTCGTCGCCGGCGTCTCCAGGTCTGTGCCGAAGGACTTCGCGATGGCCTGCAGGCGCGCCTTGGCGTCCTCGTAGGAGACGTCCGTGCGCGCGAGCACGCCCGCGACGGTCCGGTGCTCGGCGACCCCCGTGTTCTCGCTGTCGTCGACGTGGGCTGCCAGCCCGATTTCGGAGAGGTCCTGGGGGTACGCCCGGTGGGTGTTGTTCTCCAGGACCATCATGAGTGAGGGCAGCGCCCACGTCCGCAGCATCGTGTAGTCCTCGCTGTAGGGCTCCATGATGGTGACCGGCGGCGCTGCGCCGACGGCTCCGGCGGCGTCGGTCTGCTCGCGGCTATCGCCGCTCGCTCGTTCGGCGGTTCGTGGAACCGCCAGACCCATTCTCCCGAAATTCTCCGCCTCGTTTATCATGTGGAAGTTCAGCAGGTCCTCGAAGCCGAGGCCGACCAGCGCGTCGCGGGCGGCGTCCTCCAGGCGCGAGCGCTCGTGGCGGCCGCCGACCGTCGAGACGTCCGGGTACGTCGGCTCCAGGTCGTTGAAACCGTAGGCCCGGCCGATGTCGTCGACGACGTCCAGCGGGTGGAGCACGTCCACGCGGTAGGGCGGAATCTCCACCTCGTAGGCGTCGCCATCCTCGGTCTGGGTGGCGTTCAGGCCCGCACGTTCGGCGCAGTCGACGACCTCCCCTGGCTCCATGGAGACGCCGATGATTGACTCGATGCGGTCGTGGGTGACGGTCTTAGTGTCGACCGAGAGGTCCGGCCGTTCGAGCGTCCCCCCGGCGTACTCGCCGGCGGTGTCCGCGCCGTAGTCGACCTCGACGCGCTCTATCTGGCCGCCGCGGGCGGACAGCGCGTAGCAGACGATGTTGAGCATGTGGTCGATGGTCCACTGGTCGGTGCCGGTCATCTCGATGAGGAGGTCCCGCGACCCCTCCGTGACCTCGGTCCGGCGGCCGTTGATGACCGGCGGGAACGAGAACAGGCCGATTGAGTCGTAGATGGCCGGATAACGGTCCATATCCCGGACGAGGTCGGCGTACTTGTCGCCGATTGGGTGCTCGTCGAGCACCTCGGCGAGTGTCATCTCCGCGTCGGAATCCAGCGGGACGAAGGTGTCGCCGTCCGGCGCGACGCTGGTGTACTCGATGGACTTGTTCGCCCGGCCCTCGTCGGTCGCGGGCGAGCCCTTCAGCATCGTCAGGTCGTGGACGCCGATTGCGCCCTTCGCGCGCTGGCGGCCCATCGTCGCGTGGAGTTTCTCCTGGACCTGGATGAGCGAGGCGAGCGCGTCGTCGTCCATGTCCAGTCCGCGGACGATGGCCCCGGTGACGTATGGCCGTTCGGCGGGCTGGTCGCGCACCTCGATGGTCCAGTCGGCGTCGTTGGCCTTCGGGACGTAGACGCCGCGGTCGTCGCCGTAGTGGTAGCGCAGCGAGCGCGCGATGCCCTCGACGGAGAGGCGGTCCAGGCGGTCCGGCGCAAACTCCAGTTGCATCTCGTCGTCCTCGGTCCAGCCCTCGAACTCCAGGCCGAGGTCGAACAGGTCCGCCTGCAACGCGTCGTCGTCTTTCTCCTCGTGACCGGTCAGCTCCCGCAGTTCGTCGGGGTCGACGTCGACGACTGGCATCAGTGCACCACCTCCACGTCCCGCAGCAGTTCAAGGTCACACAGCGTCCCGTGCACGTCGCGGATGTCCTCGAAGCCGTACATGAGCATGAGCAGTCGCTCCAGGGAGAGCCCCCACGCCATCACGTCGCAGTCGACGCCGAGCGGCGAGAGCACCTCCTCGCGGAAGATGCCGCTGTTGCCCACCTCGACGATGTCGCCCGTCTCCGGATGGGTTCCGAACAGTTCGAAGCTCGGCTCCGTGTAGGGGTTGTAGTGCGGCTTGAAGTCGAGGTCGGTGATGCCGAAGCGCTCGTAGAACTCCGTGAACGTGCCCATCAGGTCGCGCACCGAGAGGTCGTCGGCCATCACCCAGCCCTCTATCTGGAAGAACTCCAGCAGGTGCGTCGGGTCCAGCGTGTCGTTGCGGTAGACCTTCTCGACGCTGAAGTACCGCTGTGGCGGCTCCAGTTCGCCTATCTGGTGACCCGAGAGGTAGCGCATCGACAGCGACGTGGTGTGCCCGCGCAGGTCCAGCCGGCGCGCCGTCTCCTCGGTCCACGGCGAGTGGTAGCCGTCGCCGTCCGGGCCGACGCCGTCCTTGTGTGCCGAACGCACGCGCTCGACGAGGTCCTCGGGGAGGTCCTGAATCTCGCTGGGTTCTTCGAGCGCGAACTGGTCCCAGTGGGTCCGCGCGGGGTGGTCCTGGGGCATGAACAGGCAGTCGTTGATCCAGAACTGCGCGTCGGCGTGTGGCCCCTCCATCTCCTCGAAGCCCATCCCGACCAGGACGTCCTTCACGCGGTTGGCGGTCTGGCGGAGGATGTGCTCCTTGCCGCCCTGGAACTGTTCGGCGTCGGCCTCGACGTTGTACTCGGTGAACTCGACGTCCTCCCACTCGCCGCTCGTGATGAGTTCGGGCGTCAGCCGGTCGACGGTCTCCGCCTCGGAGACGCCGGCCATCAGCGCGTTCACGCCCTCGTCGGTCACCTGGACCGAGCGGACGGTCGACTCCTCGCGGGCGACCAGGCCGCGGCTCTCCAGCGGGTCGATAGTCGCCTCGTCGGCGTCGGGGTCGTCGCCGTCGGCGAGTCGTTCCAGCGCCCGGCGCTCGGGGTCGCTGTCGGGGTCGGCGTCGGGGTCGACCGACACCTCGCCGCTGTCGACCTCGCCGTAGCCCTTCCGGGCGAAGTTGGCGAGCGCGATGTCGACGGCGGGGCCCTCCAGCCCGGACGCGCCGATGAGTTGCCCCAGCGAGACGGGCGACTCGTCGGCGCCGGCGTCGACGGCGGCCGCGTACAGGCGCAGTTCCGGCAGGCCCTCCTCGACGTACTGGCGGCCCTCGTCGGTGAGGGAGACGGACTCGTCGGTCTCCTCGGAGACGGAGACGAGCCCGTCGTCCTCCAGTTCGAAGGCGGCGCGTGTCGCGGCCGCGGGTTTCAGGTCGGCCTCTGTGGCCACCTCGGTCAGCGGGCGGTCCTCGTCGGCACTCGCGGTCTTCAGCACCGCGAGTTGCGCGTGTGGGAGTTTCATTCGTTGATGGGGTTTCCGCAGTATCGTCAGTTAACGGTTCTTACTTGTGTGCGCCCACGGCGCACGGAGTGCGAACGGCGAGTGATGCGAGCCGTGAGCAGCGGGCGGCCACGCCGCCTGAACGGCGAGCGGCCGAAGCCGCGAACCAGGAAGGACAGCGACGGCGACAGCTACCGGGAGCGTCGCTGCCGCGGACGGTTTCGTCGCGGGGGCGTGTCACGGCCGCCGCGAGTCCGCCGCCCGACTCAGGCGAAAAAGAAGCCGAACCCCGCGACTGCCGACTGCTGGCGGGCAATACTCCGTGGCTGGGGTTCGGATGCCATGTGCGACTGCAGGTGACAGAACGACAAAAACGTTGGGCTCAGCGCTTGCGGTCGGAGTCGAGGTCGATGTCCAGTTCGTCGAGTTTGTCGGCCCACTCCGCGCGTTTCTCCTGGTGGTCTTCGAGGAACTCCTGCATCAGTTCGGCGGCCTGCTCCTTGCAGCCGCCACAGAGGCGCTCGCCGCCGACGCACTCGTCGTAGACCTCCTTGGCGAACTCGTCGTCGTCGCCGGCGAGCAGGTAGGCGTACAGTTCGTAGACCGGGCACTCGTCGGCCTTCCCGCCGAGTTCCCGCTGGAGTTCGGCCGTCTCGCGGCCGCCGGTCGTCGCCGACCGCACCTTGTCGTAGCCCTCCTCGGGGTCGTCGAGCAGGCTGATGTGACTCGCCGGAATCGAGGAGGACATCTTGCCGCCGGTCAGCCCGGTCATGAAGCGGTGGTAGATGGAGGACGGCAAGCGGAAACCGTAGCCGCCGTGGTCGAGTTCCACGTTGCGGGCCAGTTGCTCGGCCGCCTCCCGCGAGAGGTCGAATGTGTCGACGTGGTTGTCGTAGACGCGCTTCTCGCCGTCGATGGCCTCGATGAGCGCCTCGAACGCCTCGTCGGTCGCCCGGCGGTCGAGGATGCGCACGCGCGGACGGAGTGGTTCCTTGCCGGCCTCCCGGAGCATCGTGATGGTGCTGTCCAGCGTCGTCGCCGCCACGTCGGTCGCGCCGGGTTCGCGCTCGCCCTCCAGATACTCGGCGGCGTCGCCACACCGGACCGTCTCGTCGGGGTGGCGCTCGGAGAGCGTCTCGTAGGCCTCGCCGATGAGTTCCCGCTCCGCGGCGTCGGCCTCGAAACTCGCGTAGGCCTCGGTGACGCCGAAGTACCGCATCCGCTGTGCGAGGTCACGCGACAGGCGGATGTGGGGGTCCTGGTCGGGACCGACCGGGATGACCGTCGGCTTCGGCTCGTCCAGTTGCGGGTAGAGGATGTCGGCCATCTGCGTGACGACCGACTGCATGTGGGAGACGTCCGTCTCGCCGTCGAAGTCGTAGATGGCCTGCAACTCGGAGAAGTTCGCCTCCGCGCCGAGTTCGAAGGCGAGGTCCTGCACCTCGCGGTTGTCGGACTGACGGTAGAGTTCGCCCGCCTCGGGGTCGAACCCGAGCGCCAGCAGCGAGAGGACGTAGTTGCGCGCGTGCTCGTCGATTTCGTCCCAGGAGAGCCCGCGGGCGCTGTGGGCTTCCAGGTCGGCGATGAGCGCGTAGGCCTCGCCGCCGCGTTGCTGGTGCCAGATTATCTCGTCGAAGACGAGTTTGTGGCCGATGTGGGGGTCGCCCGTCGGCATAAAGCCCGACAGGGCGGCGAAGGGCTCGTCGTCGCGCATCGCCGAAGCTATCTCGCGGTACTCGCGGTGGCCGAAGATGACCCCGCGGCGCATCAGGTAGTGGGGGTTGGGCACCTCGTCGAGGACGTCCTCGAAGCGCTCGATGCCGAACTGGTCGAACAGTTTGCGGTAATCGGAGACCGTCGAGGAGCCCCACGGGTCCAGCGCAACGTCGTCGGCACCGGCTGCGCCGCCGTCGGGGCGGAGCTCCGACGAGGCCGCGTTCGCGTCGGCGGTGACTGCCGGCGCGTCCGCGCGCTCGCTGGGCGTCTGTTCGTCGTCCGCGGGGTCGCTGTCGTCGGTCATGGTGTGAGTCGGCTGGCCGAGAGCCAGTCTATCCCTTCGTTCGCGCCGGTCAGCGCAAAAACCATTCGCTTCCGCACGCCGTGGGCCAGGCGCACGTCCAGCGCCAGGTCCCGCGGCGCGAACGCGTGGTCGGTCGGCAGCACCCGCACCAGCAGTTCGGAGTGGCCCAGGTGGTCCACGTCCGCCACGTCGGCGTAGGTCCGGAAGTCCGCCCCGAACTTGAAGCCGGTCTTCGGGACGACGCCGGCAGTCCGCAAGGCGCTGTAGACCCGCAGGCGGCGGTCGAAGCGCTCGCCCTCGACGTCCCGCCCGCGCTCGACGACAGTCGCCTCGCCGCCGGACCGGCCGTCGTCGACGGTGAGCTTTCCCTGGCTGGCGAGGTAGGCCGCCTCGACGAGCGAGAGCTGGACCGCGTCGCCCTCCTGGTCGAGTTGCTGGCCGTAGAACGCCCGCTCGTGGAGTTCCACGGGCGGGTCCCAGACGAGCACGCGGTCGGCCAGCAGGTCACCCTCGATGGCCGGCAGCGAGTGGTGGGTCGACCCCGTTATCGTCGGCGAGTCGACCTCCAGATACGTGACCTCGCTCTCCTCGTCGACCACCGCCAGCACGCCCGTCCCGTCGCCGTCGACGGCGGCCAGCGACTGCATCTCCCTGGCGGCGATGGCCGCGCGCTCGCTCACCGCGCGCACCCGGTAGGCGGTGGTGTCGTCCCAGGGGCCCTTCCCCCGCGGGTAGACGGCGAAGTCGCCGGTCGTGTCCGCGACCCGCGACTCGCGGGTCGGCGAGAGGTAGAACCCGCGGTCCCGGAGGTCCTTGTAGACGAAGAACTCGACCTCCGAGACGGCCGTCGAGGCGAGAAACGAGCGGAAGTCGAGCCGGTCCCCGCCGCCGGCCCGGCGGTCGACGACGGCGTCGAGGTCGCCGCGAAAGAGGAGGTGCGCGGCCTCCACCGGGTCCAGCGCGACCCCGCCGTCGTCGGGCCGGCCGTACCCGCGGGCGTCGTAGAACTGCTCGCGGGCCCGCCGGTCGGCGCGCACGAGGTCACCGTCGTATGTCGCATCCATGCCTCGCCGTCGGCACCCACGAGGCAAAGCCTCTGCGGTGTCCCGGAAGGTGCGCACCCGCTCCGGGACCACAAGAGCCACCAGTGTACGTAGCGACTCCCCGACCATGGACGCCGTCTGCTTCGACATGGACGGGGTGGTCGTCGACTCCGAGGACTTCTGGATTCCCCGCGAGGTCGACGACCTCTTCCCGACCCTCCTGCCCGACGACGACGTCGACGTCGAGGAGGTGACCGGAATGAACTACCGCGACATCTACGACTACCTCGCCGCGAACTACGACGTCGCGATGGACCGCGCGGCCTTCCTCGCGTGGTACGACGAGGCCGCCGAGACCATCTACGGCGAGGACGTCCGACTGCTCGACGGCCTGGTCGAACTGGTCGACGCCCTCCGCGATCGCGGGGTCGCGGTGGCGCTGGTCTCCTCCTCGCCCCGGCACTGGATAGAC
This sequence comes from Salinibaculum sp. SYNS191, assembly GCF_037338445.1. Taxonomy (NCBI): domain Archaea; kingdom Methanobacteriati; phylum Methanobacteriota; class Halobacteria; order Halobacteriales; family Haloarculaceae; genus Salinibaculum; species Salinibaculum marinum. The sequence goes on along the minus strand of NZ_CP147838.1, from coordinate 2,365,649 downwards.
ATCGTGCTGGCGCGGTTCGCGCTGGAGTTCGACGCCGTCGTCAGCGCCGACGCCGTGGACGTCCCCGGCAAGCCGAACCCCGACATCTACGAACACGCCGCGGACGTGCTCGGGGCGGACCCGGCGGCTAGCGTCGCCGTCGAGGATTCGGGCCACGGCATCGAGGCCGCCCGCCGCGCCGGCATGCACGTCGTCGGTTTCAAGCACGGCGACCCGGACGACACCGACCGCAGCGGGGCGGAGTACGTGGCGACGTCGCCGGCCGACCTCCGCGAACACCTGCTCGCGCGCGTCGACGCGACGTGACCGGTCACTCCAGGTTCTCACAGCCGGCGTCCAGACACCGCCGCCCGGACGGCGTCTCGAAGGCCGGCAGGCCGCAGTCGCAGGCCCCGTCATGGACGCCCTCCGGAAACGCGAACCCGGTGTCACAGTCGGGGTAGTGCTCGCAGCCGAGGATGAGACCGCCCCGGCGGAGCACCCGCAGGTCGCCGCCGCAGTCCGGGCAGTCGAACTCGCGGTCGAAGGCCGCGCGGACGCGCTCGTCCAGCGACTCGCAGGTGCGGTCGAGACAGACCACGAACGACGCGCCGCGTTCGACCCGAAGCCGGGGGAGCCCGCAGTCGCAGGTCTCATCCAGCACCGACGCCCCCGCGGGGAGACCGTAGCTGTCGCCGCAGTCGGGACAGACCACCGAACCGCGAGAGCCGACGAGTCGGCCCTCGCAGTCGGGACAGTCGCCCACCGGGACGCCGGCGTCGGTTGTGGGGTATCGCCCGCGCGTGTGCGCGTCGTGGATGTCGACCGTCAGACGCTGGTCGCCGTCGCTGGCCGTGACCGAGTCGCGGTCGACGGTCACCGAGTCGGGGCGGGTGAGCCAGGCGACGGGCTGGTAGCCGGCGGCGTCGTGAACCAGCGTCGTCCCGTCGGGTTTGATCACCACGAGGACGTCGCCGTGCTGGTGGCGGTCCCGGTCGCCGGTGAACGTCGTCGTGCAGGTGCCCGCGATGACGTGTGTGCAGTCAGGCATGGGCGGACGTGGTCCCGTACCGGTACGTAAAGCTACGGACGGAGCGATGGCACTGTCGGGTCTCCGGTCCGAAAAATGTGTGTGTGGCGGCTCAGTCGTCGGCAGCGGCGACGGGTTCGCCGTGGCTGACCTCGTCGCCGAGCAGGTCCATGAACTGCGCGAGCCACTCGGGGTGGTCCGGCCAGGCCTGGCCGGTCACGAGGTTCCGGTCGGTCGTCACGCCGTCGACCCACGAACAGCCGGCGGCCTCGACCTCCGCGCGCACCGCCGGGTACGCCGTGATGTCGTAGCCGTCGAGGACGCCCGCGGCAGCGAGAATCTGCGGGCCGTGGCACACCGCCGCGACTGGCTTATCCTCCTCGAAGAAGTGCCGGACGGCGTCGAGTACCGGTTCGTGCGTCCGCAGGTACTCCGGCGCGCGTCCGCCGGGGACGACGAGTGCGTCGTAGTCCGCGGGGTCGACGTCGGCCATCGTCGCGTTGAGTTCGAAGTCGTGGCCGCGCTCCTCCAGATACGTCTGGTCGCCGCGGAAGTCGTGGATGGCGGTCTTGACTGTCTCACCGGCCTCCCGCTCGGGACAGACGGCGTGGACGTCGTGGCCCACCATCTGCAGCGCCTGGAACGGTACCATTATCTCGTAGTCCTCGCCGAAGTCGCCGACGATCATCAGGATTGACTTGCCCATAGGTAACACCACACACGTATACGGGGACGGGGCGAATAACGCTGTTGGTCAAACAACAGGTCTCGGGAAAGGGGAGTGGTACTGTGGGGCGTGTGGCCCCGAAGACTCCAGGGGGGAGTGCCCCGTGGCAGGGGCGGGGGTGGTGTGGGAGGGCGTCGGTCGTGTGCCGGTGCAGGTGAGGAGTCCCACCAGCGGCGTCTAGCTGTTGTAGTCGCGCCCGAGGACCAGTCCGGCGACGTTACACGCCAGCAGGCCGCCGACCAGCGACGGGGACTGACCGGCTAGCCCGGTGACGAGCATGCTCACCAGGACGAACGGCAGCAGGACCGCCGTCCAGAAGCCGACGAAGCGGACCGCCGGCAGGCAAACACTCTGAAAGGGCTGTGCGGTCACGCGTCGCCGGAGTGACGCGCTGGAATCGGACTCGAAGGGGGACGCGTTCGACATGGTGGGTCTCCTCACGCCAACCTATACACGCATACCTCCATATAACGGGTCGACGGCTAGCGCGATTTCGGGTCGTTTTCGTCGGCTTGGACCGGATACGGGACGTTTTACACGGTTCTACAGACGTTTCATAACCACCCCAGATTCTTTTAGAGGTTTTACGAACAGTTCTGCTGCCGTTTCGCTACCAGACGGGTCACTCGACCACGCGGACCGAGCGACTGTGGACGACCGGTGGGAGCGGCAGGTCGGGGAAGGTGACGTGGACAGAAAACTCCAGGTCCGCGTCGTCGCCGCCGAAGACCGCGACCGGCAGCGTCGTCTCGCCGAGGTAGCTGTCCTTGCGTGTCATCTCCCGGCCGTTGACCGTCACGCGCAGGCCCGCGCGGGCGCTGCCGGCGGTCGTCCGGACCGTCACCTCGTGGAGCGCCCGCTCGCCCCGGCCGACGGTCTCGGGGAACCCGCCCCAGTCGACGTCGATGGCGGGCAGTTCCCGTGCGTGCTCGACGACGCGCTCGGCTGCACCCTCGCCCAGTCCGGCCGCGGCGAGGCGGTCTGTCCCCGCCTCGACGAGGTCCGCGGGCGTCCGGAAGCCGGCGGCGGCGAGTTTGCCGACCCGCGTCGCTCCGACGCCGTCGATAGCGGTCAGGCCGACGGCGTCGTCGCTGATGCCGTGGTCGACGCGGGCCTCGACGCGGCAGACGAGGTTGGCCTGCTCGGGCGTCCCGAAGCGGTCGACGACCGCCCGGAGCGCGGCCAGCAGGCGCAGCGCGTTCTGGCGGATGATCCACGCGTCGCTTTTGAGCGCCGACGGCGTGGTCCCGTTCATCCCCGCGCGGAGGATGGCCAGCACCTTCCGCGGGCCGGCCTCCAGGTCCGCCGCGGCGTCGCCCAGCACCGCGGCGACGGCCTCCTCCTCGTCGGAGCGGGCGCTGACGCTCTGGAACTCGGTCGTGCTGGCGACGGCCCGGAGGACGTCGAGTTCCGAGAAGTCCTCGCGGTCGGTCAGGTCGGCGAAGCGCCGGGCGGTCTCCAGGCGGAGGTAGAAGGAGGAGGCGAGGCGGCCGAGCGCGGTGGGTTCGACCGAGAGACCGTCCATCTCGACGAACTCGCGGTCGACCAGCCACTGGAGCGTGTCGCTGACGCGCTCGCGCAGGGCGTCGCCGGCGACGTAGTCCGACGCCCGCTGGGCGCGGACGTAGTAGAAGGTGGTCTCTAACCAGTCCATCGCGTCCTCGACGTCGCCGACGGTCCCCAGCGCGATTTCGGCGTTGAGGTGGACGGCGAGGTCCGTGGCGACCGGGTCGCTGGCCTCGTTGGGCGTCTCTGCCAGCCGCGACTCGATCGTCTTGCCGTCTTTCAAGAGGGCGCGGTAGCGGTCGGCGTCGGAGCGGTCGCAGACGACCCAGGCGTACCCCCGGTCGTCGTAGCCCGGCCGCCCCGCCCGGCCGAGCATCTGGAGGACGTCCAGCGGGCTCATGTCGACCTCGCCCTCCAGCGGGTCGTGGAGCTTCGTGTCGCGGATGACGACACAGCGTGCGGGGAGGTTCACGCCCCAGGCGAGCGTCGACGTGGAGAACAGAATCTGTATCTTCCCCTCGCGGAACCACTCCTCGACGCGGTTCTTGTCCTCGCGGGCGAGGCCGGCGTGGTGAAAGCCCACGCCGTCGAGCACCGACTGGCGCAGCGTGTCGTTTTGCAGGTCCGCGGCGTCGTTGTGGAAGTCGTAGTCCCCGCGGGCACCGATGGGGATGTCGCGCTCGGTCAGTTCGTCGCGGGTCGTCTTCGCGGCCTGGACGGTGTCCTGCCGCGAGGAGACGAACACGAGCGCCTGCCCCTCGTCGCGGATGTGCTGCTCGGTCAAATCGAGGGCGCGATAGAGGCGGCGGTACTTGTCGGCGAAGGCGTTCTCGCCGTGGCTGTAGGTCGCCACGTCCGCCTCCAGGGGGACCGGGCGGTACTCCTCGCCGAAGGCGAAGGTGGTCTCCTCGGGGGCGTCGAGCCACGCGGCCACGTCGTCGACGTTGGGCATCGTCGCCGACAGCGCGACGACGCGGGGGTCACAGAGGCGACGCAGGCGGGAGATGGTCACCTCGAGCACACTCCCGCGGCGGTCGGAGTCGAGCAGGTGGACCTCGTCGATGACACAGCAGTCGACGTCCTCGATGAACGAATAGCGGCGCGTGTCGTGTTTGCGCGTCGCGGAGTCGGCCTTCTCCGGGGTCATCACGAGGATGTCCGCGCGCTCGGCCCGGCGGGGGTTCAGGTCGCGCTCGCCGGTGACGACGTACACCGAGTAGCCCAGGTCCTCGAAGCGCTCCCACTCGCGTTCCTTCTCGTTCGTGAGCGCGCGCAGGGGAGCCAGAAAGAGGGCGGTGCCGTCCGCGTCGAGCGTGCGACAGATGGCGACTTCCGCGATGGCGGTCTTGCCGCTGGCGGTGGGGGCGCTGACCACGACGTTGTCCTCCGAGTCGAGCAGCGCCGGGAGCGCCTCTGACTGCATCGCGTTGAAGCGCTCGAAGGGAAACGCCCCCGCAAAGCCGGGTAAGACCTCGGAGACGGGAATTTCCGTCCTGGCGTCGGGGTGGCCTGTCACATCGGTGGACAGGGTGGGGCAAGTATAGTCGTTTCTGTCCGCCGGTCACCCCCCGGCGTCGTCGGCGAGTGCCGACTGGTCGACGCGGTAGATGGTCACCGACGGGTTCTCGTAGGCGACGGTGACCGCCGGCGACAGCGCGGCGAAGTCGCGCTCGCCATAGGCCTCCCGCTCGGAGGGGCCGACGTAGATGTACTCGACCTCGAAGTACCGCAGCGAGTCCCGGGCCACCGCCCAGTCACGCTCGTAGATGGCCTCGGTGTAATTCACGCGGTCACGGTAGCGGTCCAGGCCGTGGTAGCCGGCGGCGTGGCGCCACCCCGCCAGTGTGGGGACGCCCGAAAAGGAGGCCGCGAGGTTCGCCCCCTCGCCCCACGTGTAGACCGAGTCGTCGGTCGGCCGGGAGACCATCGTCGGCTGGCCCTCCGTCTCGGTCCGGAGCCACTCGATGGCGCGCATCCCGTCGGCGTGTGTCTCGCTGACGTGGGCGGTCCCGTTCAGCGAGAGGTCCGGGTCGTCGCCGGCCAGTATCGGGTCCGTGGCCGTCCAGACGGCGAAGGTCGGGAACGTCGCCAGAGCGACGAGCAACAGCGTCGCAGTCACCGCGGCGACTGCACGGAGTCCGGGACGGGGAACGTCGACCGCCTCGTTCGCGCCCGCGAGCGCACGGCGTGCGCGCGAGTACACGCGCGTCAGCGCGACCGCCGCCGCGATACCCCACAGCGCCCAGGTCTGCATGGCTATCTTGTAGACGGTGTTCCAGCGGGGCGCGTTGGGGTCGTAGGGCCACACCGCGACGTAGGCGAGTTCCGGGAACAGCACCAGCCCACCGCCGGCGACCACGAGGACGACGTCGAACCCGCGGGCGCGGCCGGACCGGTGGAGCCACCAGCCCCCGGCGACCAGTGGGACGAACAGCGCGAGCGCGGGGTTGCCGAGCAGCGTCGTCAGGCCGACGGCAGCGGCGAAGCCAACGGCGAGCGCGACGCGACGGCGGCGGGTCCACCCCTCGACCAGCCGGGGGACGAACGCCAGCCAGAACGCGAGCAGGAAGCCGCCCCAGGCCAGCAGGAGGCCGCCGACGTTGCTCGCCGGGCCGAACAGCGCGAGCCCCTCGTTCTGGGCGGTGTGGTCAAGCAGAAACGGGGCGGCCCAGAGACAGGCGAGCGCTGCGACGGTGACAGCGACGACCGCGGCCGTCGCGGCCTCGCGGAGTTCGTCGGCGAGCCACCCCGCGTCGGTGACGGCGTGCCCGCCGTCCGCCCGCGCTGCGGGGAGTGACAGGCGGTCGTCGACCCACGACCCGGCGCGACGCAGACGGGTCGCGACCGGCGCGGGGAACAGCGACGTCGGGTCGCCGTCGGCGAAGAAGACGGTCAGCCAGACGATGCCGACCACGGCCGGGAGGTCGAACGTGTTGGTCACGGCGAGCAGGCCGCCGACGAACGGGAGCGCTCCGAAGACCAGCGCCTGCCGGCGGCGGACACGGTCGGGGGCCGTCCGGTAGTAGGCGAGGGCGAGCCCGACCGCCAGCAGGAGAAAGGGGCCGGCGTACATGTGCGGCCGGAGGTCACCGTTGACGTAGGTCCAGAAGGGGAAGACGTTGGGCGCGTCCGGGACCGAGTAGCGCCCGAACCAGTAGTTGAACTCCCCGCCGTTCAGGAAGCGCGCGGCGTCGACCTTCTCCGGATAGGACAGGCCCGAGCGGATGGCGACGAACAGCGTCCGGCCCCACTCGGCGACCAGGTCCCGGGGGAGGTAACTCGCCAGTCCCCGGGCGGCCGTCGTGAGCGGGCCGGCGAACGCGACGAGGAAGACGCCGAGCAGGCCGGCCACCGGCGTCGGCAGGCCGCGCTCGTCGGCGACGGCCCCGGCGACGCCGTAGGCGGCCGTCGCGAGCGCGGCGAGGACCGTCGGGAGGACGAGGTTGTACGCGTACCGCGGCGGCGTGTCGGTCAGCCAGGTGAGCAGGCCGGACAGCAGCGGCCCGCCGAAGTAGTAGCGCATGCGCTCGCCGGCGAACCAGATGTCCCGCGGCGGGAGCACGTCCGTCCGGCGGACGGCCTGAATCAGCCCGAAGTCGAGGAACTGCTCGCCGGCGTAGGGCGTTATCGCCGGACCGAGCGCCCGCAACAGGAGCAGCAGCGCGAAGGCGACGCTGAACACCGCCAGCGGAGCGACCAGAGGGCGGAAGGCGACGCCGGGCCCGCGGCGAAGGGCGACGGCTGCCGCGACGACGAGGACGGCGACGCCCGCGACGAGCGCGTGGGAACCGAACGCGAACTGGCCGACCCAGTAGGCGGTCACGGTCAGGACGGCGAAGGCAGTGGCCGGTGCCAGCGCGGCGCCCCGGTCCGGCCAGTCGGGGAACAGCCAGCCCACGACGGGCAGCGCCAGGCCGGCCAGGAGGAGGGCGACACCGAACCACGCCAGGGTGAGCGTGGCGTCCATTCACTCAAGTGTCACCTCGTTCGCAGGTAAGTACCTTTTGGAGCCGAGAACCCATCGCGAACGCTTTTCACGAGCAGGCGAGACGTATCACGCATGCAACTGGTCGACGCCCTCCACCCTCGCCGGGCGCTGGTCCTCCCGGCGGCCACGGTCGCGGCCCCGCTCGCCTACTTCGTCCTCCGGGACGCGGGCAGGAGCGGCAGCCTCGGACTCGATCACGCGGCGCTGCTCTGTGGCTCGCTGGTCGCCGGCTACCTCGCGGCCGCCGGACTCTGTTCGGTCCTCGACGGCGAGCGAATCGCGGGCGCCCACTGGCTCGCGGACCGCGCGGTCCACCCCGGGACTGCGACGCTCGCGGTCTTCGGGTCGGTCGTCCTCGGCGCGGGTGCGTACCTCGTCGCCGCGATGGCTGGCGGCGTGCCGTCGATCGTGTCGACGCTGGTGACCCCCGTCGGCACTCTCCTCGGCCTGCCGCTGGTCGTCCTGTACGGCGGGCTGGTCGTCGTCGGCAACGCCGTCGGGTTCGAACCGGCCCTCGCGTGGCAGGCCGCCGTCGTGGGTGTCGGCGTCGCGCTGTCGGTCCTCTGGACGTTCGCGCTGTGTGCCAGCCTCACGCGCCTGGTCGCTCCGAGTGAGTGAGTCCCGGCGACCGACGACCCGGTCCGCAGGCTTTAGTCCGCGGGCCCCCTTGCTCCGACAATGAGTCGGTCCCGCAAGCCGGAGTGGCTGAAGATGCGCCCGCCGTCGGGCCAGCGCTTCACCCACATCAAGCAGTCCCTGCGCGACCGCGACCTGAACACGGTCTGCGAGGAGGCCAACTGTCCGAACATGGGAGAGTGCTGGTCGGGAGGCGCGAACGCGCCTCCGGATGCCGAGGCGGCGTCTGCCGCCGAGGAGGGACGAGACGGCCCCGGCACGGCCACGTTCATGCTGATGGGCGACCGCTGCTCGCGGGGCTGTAACTTCTGCGACGTCGAGACCGGCGGGATGGACCCGCTGGACCCCGAGGAACCCGACAACGTCGCCGACGCCGTCGCCGATATCGGCCTCGACTACGTCGTGCTCACGAGCGTCGACCGCGACGACCTGCCCGACCAGGGCGCGGGCCACTTCGCCGAGACCGTCCGGGCCATCAAACGCCGCAACGCCGACGTGATGGTCGAAGCGCTCATCCCCGACTTCCAGGGCGACAGTTCCCTCGTAGGCAAAGTCATCGACGCCGGGCCGGACGTCCTCGCCCACAACGTCGAGACCGTCGAGCGGTTGCAGTGGCCGGTGCGTGACCGCCGCGCGGGCTACGAGCAGTCGCTGTCCGTCCTGCGCCAGATTGCCACGGAAAGCGACGCCTACGCCAAGACCAGCATCATGCTCGGCGTCGGCGAGTACGACCACGAGGTCTACCAGACGCTGGCCGACCTCCGGTCGGTCGGCGTCGATATCGTGACGCTGGGCCAGTACCTCCAGCCCTCCCGCTCGCACCTGGAAGTCTCGGAGTACATCCACCCCGACGCCTTCGACACCTGGCAGCGCGTCGCCGAGGAGGAACTGGACTTCCTGTACTGTGCCTCGGGGCCGATGGTCCGCTCGTCGTACCGCGCCGGCGAACTGTTCGTCGAAGCGCTCGAACGCGACGGGCTCTCCGCCGATACCGCCCGCCAGCGCGCCCGCTCCGGCGACTGACGGACGGTCAGTTTGGTCGCCGTCGGGCGGGGAAAAGCCCACATCCGTCAGCGTGCGCACCGGTGCGAGGTGGCCCGACCCGCGAAAACCATATACCGACGCCGGGTGATGTTCTAACACATGTCAGTATCAGGTAGGTGGTTCTTCTGAGTACCCTCCAGCGCGACCCGGACGACCGCATCCGCATCCTGGACGAGGACGGCCAGGTGAGCGACGGCGCGACAGTTCCCGACCTCTCCGACGACGAGTTCGTCGAGATGTACCGGGACCTGAAGCTCGGCCGGCACTTCGACCAGCGGGCGGTCAGCCTCCAGCGCCAGGGCCGGATGGGAACCTATCCGCCGCTGTCCGGCCAGGAGGGCGCGCAGGTCGGCAGCGCCCACGCGCTGGCCGAGGAGGACTGGGTGTTCCCGAGCTATCGCGAGCACATCGTCGGCTACGTGCTCGGCTGGCCGCTGGAGGACATCCTGCTGTACTGGATGGGCAGCCCGGAGGGCAACGTCGCACCCGAGCGCGTCAACATGTTCACCGTCTCCGTGCCCATCGCCACGCAGGTCCCCCACGCGACGGGCGCGGCCTGGGCGTCGAAACTCAAGGGCGAGGACCGCGGGTTCCTCTGTTACTTCGGCGACGGGGCCACCTCCGAGGGAGATTTCCACGAGGGAATGAACTTCGCGGGCGTGTTCGACGTCCCCGCCGTCTTCTTCTGTAACAACAACCAGTGGGCAATCTCGGTCCCCCGCGAACGGCAGTCCGCCAGCGCGACGCTGGCACAGAAGGCCTACGCCTACGGCTTCGAGGGCGTCCAGGTCGACGGGATGGACCCGCTGGCGGTCTACCAGGTCACACGGGACGCAATCGAGAAGGCAAAGAGCGGCAGCGGCGCGAACGAGGCGCTCGGGTCGGCGACGCGGCCGACGCTCATCGAGGCCGTTCAGTACCGCTTCGGGGCCCACACCACGGCGGACGACCCCTCGGTCTACCGCGACGACGAGGAGGTCGAACGCTGGAAGCGCAAGGACCCCATCCCGCGCATGGAGCAGTTCCTGCGCGACCGGGGCCTGCTCGACGACGAGCGCGTCGACGCAATCGAGACGGACGTCCAGGACGAGGTCGCCGACGCCATCGAAGCCGCCGAGGCCACAGAGCGGCCCGGCCCGGAGGAGATGTTCGCACACGTCTACGCGGACATGCCCCGGCGGCTGCAGGAGCAACTGGACTACCTGGAACGGCTACGAGCCGACCACGGCGACGAGGTGCTACTGGAATGAGCGAGACGACAGCCGAAACCGAGACGCAGAGTCTGACGCTGGTGCAGGCGGTGCGGGACGGCCTGTACGGCGAACTCGAACGCGACGACGACGTGGTGGTGATGGGCGAGGACGTCGGCGAGAACGGCGGGGTCTTCCGCGCGACGCAGGGCCTCATCGAGGAGTTCGGCGACCAGCGCATCATCGACACGCCGCTGGCCGAGTCCGGCATCGTCGGTACCGCCGTCGGGATGGCCGCCTACGGCCTCCGTCCCGTCCCCGAAATCCAGTTCATGGGGTTCATCTACCCCGCCTTCGACCAGATTATCAGCCACGCAGCGCGCCTGCGCACCCGGAGCCGCGGGCGGTTCACCTGTCCCCTGACCATCCGCGCGCCCTACGGCGGCGGCATCCGCGCGCCGGAGCACCACTCCGAGTCGACGGAGGCCTTCTTCGCCCACCAGCCCGGCCTGAAGGTCGTCATCCCGTCGACGCCGCGGGACACGAAGGGGCTGCTGGCGGCGTCCATCCGCGACCCCGACCCCGTCGTCTTCCTCGAACCGAAGCTCATCTACCGGGCGTTCCGCGAGGACGTGCCGGACGAGACCTACACCGTCGACCTGGGCGAGGCCGCCGTCCGCCGGGAGGGGAGCGACGTGTCCCTGTTCACCTGGGGCGCGATGACCCGACCCACGATGGAGGCCGCCGAGAACCTCGCCGGAGAGGGCATCGACTGCGAGGTGGTCGACCTCCGGACGCTCTCGCCGCTGGACGAGGAGACCATCAAAGAATCGTTCAAGAAGACTGGCCGCGCCGTCGTCGTCCACGAGGCCCCGAAGTCGGGCGGTCTGGCCGGCGAGATAATCGCCACCATCCAGGAGGACGTCCTGCTGTACCAGGAGGCGCCCATCGGCCGCGTGACGGGGTTCGACGTCCCCTTCCCGCTGTACGCGCTGGAGGACTACTACCTCCCCGAGGCGGCGCGCATCGAGGACCAGATTCGCGAGACGGTGGACTTCTAGCGATGTTCGAGTTCAAACTCCCGGACGTGGGCGAGGGCGTCGCCGAGGGCGAACTCGTCCGCTGGCTGGTCGAACCCGGCGACACCGTGGCGGAGGACGAGGTGCTGGCGGAGGTCGAGACCGACAAGGCCGTCGTCGACCTGCCCGCGCCGAAGGCCGGCACAATCGTCGAACTCCACGCCGAGGCGGGTGAGGTCGTGCCCGTCGGCGACGTCGTGGTCACCATCGACACCGGCGACGGCGACGGGGAGTCGGAACCCGGTGCGGACGAGACCGCCCCGGAGCCCGAGAGCGAGCGGCAGGCGGCGGCGAGCGAGAACGGCGAGACACCGGAGTCGAGTGCGAAGGGCGGACGCGTCTTCGCCCCGCCGAACGTCCGACGGCTGGCCCGTGAACTCGGCGTCGACGTCGCAAGCGTCGCCGGCTCCGGACCGGGCGGGCGCGTCACCGAGGGCGACGTCCGCGACGCCGCCAGCAGAGGCGGCTCCGACGACGCCGACGTCGCCTCCGCGGTCAGCAGCGTCGATACGGACAGCGAGACCGACGAGAGCGAGGGGCCGACGTCCGCAATCCAGCGGGTGAGCGACGACAGCGACCAGCTACAGCCCAAATCCGCCGTCTCGAAGCGGACAGCTACCCACGAGGGCACCGAAGCCACAGAGCGCGAGCGGACGCTGGCCGCGCCGGCCACGCGGCGGCTGGCAGCGGAGGAAGGGGTCGACCTCGACGCCGTGCCGACGGAGACGACCCGCGACGGCGAAGCGTTCGTCGAGCCGGGTGACGTGCGGGCCTACGCCGAGGCACAGCAGGCAGCCCAGCAGGCCGACGCGGCGGCGGTCGGTGAGGCCACAGCGAGCGCTACAGAGGTCGAGGAGGGCCCGGACGCCGGCAGCGCGACGGCGGACACGGAACGCGTTACGACGGCAGAAGGCGACGTGACGCGGGAGCCCTACCGCGGCATCCGGCGGACCATCGGCCAGCACATGGAGGAGTCGGTCTACACCGCGCCACACGTCAGCCACCACGACACGGCCGTCGTCGAGGAGTTGGTCGAGACCCGTGCGGAGCTGAAACCGCGGGCCGAGGAGCGGGGCATCTCGCTGACCTACCTCCCCTTCGTCGTGAAGGCCGTCGTCGCCGGCCTACAGCAGTTCCCGGTGCTCAACACCAGCCTCGACGAGGACAGCGAGGAAGTCGTCTACAAGCACTACTACAACGTCGGCGTCGCGACGGCCACCGACGCCGGGCTGATGGTGCCGGTCGTCGAGAACGTCGACGAGAAGGGTATCCTGGAGATAGCCGCGGAGATAGGGGACCTGACCGAGCGCGCCCGCGAGCGCGACCTCGACCGCGAGGAGATGCAGGGCGGGACCTTCTCCGTCACCAACTTCGGAGCCATCGGCGGCGAGTACGCCACGCCCATCATCAACTACCCCGAGACGGCGATTCTCGGCCTGGGGAGTCTCCAGCAACGGCCCGTCGTGGCGGACGGCGAGGTCGTCGCCCGCCACACCCTGCCGCTGTCGCTGTCCATCGACCACCGGGTCATCGACGGGGCGGAGGCCGCGCAGTTCGTCAACACCGTCATCGAGTACCTGGAAGACCCGCGACTGCTGCTGCTAGAGTAGACCGCTCGAAATTCGGCGATAGAGCTATGCTGGCAGCCGGTAAGGGTGAGTCATGATTCCCGTCGATGTAGCCACGGCGATGACGACACCCGTCCGCACTATCGGGGCGGACCGGACGATGGTGGCGGCTGCGCAAGCGCTGCGCGAGGCTGCCATCGGCGCACTGGTCGTCGTCGACGACGGCGAACTCGTCGGCATCCTCACCGAGTCCAGCATCATCACGGTCGTCACCGGCGGGCGGGACCTGGAGACGGCGACGGTCGCGGACTGCATGGTGGCACCGGTCGTCACGATTCGAAGCGACGAGACCGTCGTCGCCGCCGGCGAGCGGATGCGCGAGCACTCCGTGCGCCGGATGCCGGTCGTCGAGGACGGCGACCTCGTCGGTATCGTGACGACGACGGACCTCGCGTACTACCTGCCGCGGCTCCGGACGACGATTCGCTGGGAGCGCCAGCAGGCCCGGCCGCCGGGATAGACTGAAGTCCCTGCCCCCGCCAGACTGTAGCAATGGTCGTTGGTGACGTAACTACGGGGACGGAGGTACTGGTCGTCGGCGGCGGACCGGGCGGATACGTCGCCGCCATCCGCGCCGCACAACTGGACCTCGACGTGACGCTCGTCGAGATGGACGCCTACGGCGGCACCTGTCTCAACCACGGTTGCATTCCTTCGAAGGCATTCGTCTCCGCGACGGACGTCGCCCACCGGGCCGGCAACGCGGAGTCGATGGGCGTCTACGCCGACCCCGCGGTGGACATGCAGGGGATGGTCACCTGGAAAGACCGGCTGGTCCGCCGCCTGACGAAGGGCGTCGAGTCGCTGTGTGAGAACGCCGGCGTGAACCTCGTCGAGGGCCGTGCGGAGTTCGCGAGCCACGAGAAGGCCCGCGTCGTCCAGGACGCCGAGGGCCAGGGCGCCGAGAGCATCGAGTTCGAGCACGCCGTCATCGCGACGGGGAGCCGGCCAGTCGAGATTCCGAACTTCGCCTTCGACGGCGAGCGCGTGCTGTCCTCCCGGGACGCACTCGCGCTGGAGTCGGTCCCGGAGAGTCTCGCCGTCGTCGGCGCGGGCTACATCGGGATGGAACTGGCGACGGTCTTCCAGAAGCTGGGGACCGACGTCACCGTGCTGGAACAACTGGACGACGCCCTGCCGGGCTACGAGGACGACGTGACGGAGGTCGTCCGCGAGCGAGCGGCGGACCTCGGCGTCGAGTTCCACTTCGGCGAGACCGCACAGGACTACGAGGCGACCGGCGACGGGCTGACCGTCCTGACCGAGGACGCCGACGGGGAGACGCAGGCCTACGACGCCGAGCGGTGTCTGGTCGCGGTCGGTCGCCAGCCGGTGACGGACACGCTGAACGTCGACGCCGCCGGCATCGAGACGGACGACCGGGGGTTCGTCGAGACGGACGACCGGGCGCGGACGAGCCACGACCACATCTTCGCCGTCGGGGACGTGGCCGGAGAGCCGATGCTGGCCCACAAGGCCTTCCGCGAGGGCGAGGTCGCCGCGGAGGTCGTCGCCGGGCGGGCGTCGGCGCTGGACTACCAGGCCATGCCCGCCGCAGTCTTCACCGACCCCGAAATCGGGACCGTCGGGATGACCGAGGCCGAAGCCGAGGACGCCGGCTTCGACCCCGCCGTCGGGCAGATGCCGCTGCGCGCGTCCGGCCGGGCGCTCACGCTCGACGAGCGCGAGGGGTTCGTCCGCGTCGTCGCCGACGGGGACAGCGGCTTCGTGCTGGGTGCGCAAATCGTCGCCCCCGAGGCCTCCGAACTGGTGGCCGAAGTCGCACTGGCCATCGAGATGGGGGCGACGCTGGAGGACGTGGCCGCCACGGTCCACATCCACCCGACCCTCTCCGAAGCGGTCCACGAGGCCGTCAAGGGCGCGGCCGGTCACTCGATACACTACTGACGATGGCCGTCGACTGGGGGGAGGTCCGGCGCGGACTCGCGATGGCTCGCCCGTTCCTGCTGTCCCACCACCTGCCGGAGGACTACGACCGCTGTTACGCCCCGGTGATTCGGGGGCGGACGGTTCGGGTGTGTGCCCGCTGTGCCGGTATCTATCCCGGAATCCTCGCGGGCGTGTGGGCTATCTTTGCAGCGCCAGCACTCCCGAGTCACCTCCTTCTCGTCGCCGTCCTGCCGGCACCCGCGCTCGTCGACTGGAGCCTGAGCGCGTTCACGTCCCGAGAGGGGTCGAATCCGGGACGGACCGCCACCGGGGTGCTCCTCGGATACGGCTACGGGCTCGGGCTTGGCCACCTGTTCGTCCGCGGAACCCTCCCCGTGGTCGCCGTCGGTCTCGGCTACGCGGTGCTGGCCGCGGGTCTCCTGTGGTATCACGACCGGCAGGCGTGAGAGGACTGGCTCGTCCCGCGAGCCGGGAACCGTCGCGGCCCCAGATTTACCACGCCAGCGCGAGACGTTTCAGTACCGTGAAATACTGCATCAACTGTGGGGAGCAAATCGCCGACGACGCCGAGGTGTGTCCGGAGTGTGGCGTGAACCAGTCGACGCGACTCGAAGGCGGCTACAGGGGCCGCGGGGAACACGAGAAGTACTGTGTCGACTGCGGGGCGCTCGTCCACAAGCAGGCGGAGCTGTGTCCGGAGTGTGGCGTCGAACAGCCGTCGCGGGGGTCGCTTCGTGACTCCGAGCAGGTGGTCGCCGGACTGCTCGCTATCTTGCTCGGCGGCCTCGGCGTCCACAAGTTCTACCAGGGGAACATGCGAAACGGCGTCCTCTACCTGTGTTTCTTCTGGACGGCGATTCCGGCGATTCTCGGGCTGATAGAGGGGATTCTGATGTTGCTCGCGGACGAGGCGGAGTACGAGCAGAAGTGGGCCGACGGGACCATCCTGGGCCGATAGCAGGCAGTTCCTGAAACGGCATCGCTGGCCGCGCGTCTCCGTACGACCGGCGCGTGACCGCCAGCGCGGCGTCCCGTGAGACGGTGCGTTTATTCGCCCGGCGCGAGGACTCCCGACGAGATGGAACGAACAACCGCCCTGAACGCTGCCCTCCTCCTCGGTGGCGTCGTCCTCCTGGTCGTCCCGCTCGCAGTAGGTCCGAACGTCCCGCCGGACCGCGTCGAGTTCTACGTCGAAGGTGACTGGTCTGACCAGCAAGGTCAGCAGAACCTCGCCTACGCCGACCTCTCGCCGGCCGAACAGGCGACCTTCGACCGCGCGCTGGAACAGTCCAGTCCCGTCAACTACACCGTCGCCGAGGCACCCGAGGGCCTGACGCCGCCGGCGAACCGCATCGACGTCTACAACGTCCGCTACGAGGAGTCGTGGTACCTCCTCCAGGTCAAGCACCTGACCAACAGCGCCGACTTCCTGACGCAGGTGTTCCCGCGGCTGGTCCTGGGGATGGGCGGCATCCTCGTCGGCCTGGCCGCCGGTTTCCGTGAGTTCGCCTGAGTCAGGCGACCTGCGCCAGCCAGTCCTCGGTCCGCGAGGTGTACGTCCCGGCGATGTCGGCGAGTTCCTCCGGGTCGTGTTGCTGGAGGTCGGCGGTCGTCTCGATGCCGGCCTCGCCGAGGCGCTGTGCGAAGGTCGGTCCGATACCCCGGATGGATTCGAGCGCGACGGCCGCCGTCGCGGTGTCGCCCGCCGCCCCGTCGGATGCCGGGGTGCCGCCGGCCTCGCCCGCAGCGGCCCGCTCGGCGTCGCGGCTCGCGTCGCGCTCGGCGAACCACTCGCAGACGTCCGGCCAGAGGTTCTCGTGGGCCTTCGAGGAGACGGAGATGCCGATGTGTCCCGCGGGGAACTCGACGACGCGCTGGTCCTCGCTCCCGATGACGTCGTTGAACGGCTTGCTCGACGCCGCGGGGACGATGTGGTCGTACTCGCCGACTATCTGCTGGACCGGCATCTCGATGTCCCCGAGGTCGATGGGGACCCCGCCCAGTTCGTACTCGCCGTCGACCAGCTGGTTGTCCTTGTAGATGTCGTTGATGAACTCGCGGTAGGTCTCGCCGGCCACGTCGACGCCGTCCCATATCCACAGCTCCATCCGCGCGAAGTTGCGCACGAAGTCGGTGTCCTCGATGTTCTCGTAGAGGTTGACGTACTTCGTGAGGTACTGGTCGATGGGGTCCATCATCGAGAACTCGGCGGCCAGCAGTTCCGCGGGGAGGTTCCCCAGCGCGTCGACGGTCGTGTCCGGGTCGTAGTGGTTCGCCCACCGTTCGAGGATGCCACCGCTGCCGTCGAAGGCAAGTGGCATCGCCATCACCGACAGCGTCCGGACCTTCTCCGGGTACTGCGTGGCGTACATGGCCGACATCGTTCCGCCCATGCAGTAGCCCAGCAGGTGGACGTCCTCGACGTCCGAGTACTCCTGGACGGCCTGGACGCAGTTGTCGATGTAGCGGTTCACGTAGTCGTCGAGCGTCAGCGTCCGGTCGAGGATGGAGGGTTCCCCCCAGTCGACGAGGTAGACCTCGAAGCCCGCGTCGAGGAGGTGGCGGATGACGCTACGGTCGGGCTGGAGGTCGAGGATGTACGGGCGGTTGACGAGCGCGTAGACGATGAAGATGGGCGTCTCGTGGCGCTTCTCGTCGGGCTCGTAGCGGTGGAGTTCGAGTTTGTTCTCGGCGTGGACCACCTCGCTGTCGGTGTGGCCGACGTCGACGGTCAGCAGTTCCACGAACTGCTCCGGCGTGACCTCGGCCTTCTCGACGGCCTCGGCCATCAGTTCCCAGGTGCGACGCTGCGCGTCGACGGCCGCGGTCAGCTGGCTCGTGTTCACCGCGACCACCCCCCGGTCGTCGCGGGCCACGGTGGCCGCTGACGGTGCCCTCCCGCGTCGAAACAGACCCGGCTCGCTGTCATGGGCGGACAGTTGGACGAGCAGGACAATAGTAGTGGGTGTTCCTTCACCGCCTGCGATAGGACTCACAGGCGCTGTCTGTCGGTTTTCACCGCGAGAAGTCACTCGCTACTCCCGTGTGAAACAGAGTCACGGGGAGTCACAGGACGGGACGGACGCGGCCCTACTGTTCGGCACAGATGTCGACGAAGTTCCGCAGGATGCGCAGCCCCGTCTCGCCCGATTTCTCCGGGTGGAACTGGGTGCCAAAGACGTTGCCGGCCTCGTTGGCGACGATGCTGGGGAAGTCGAGGCTGTAGTCGGTCGTCGCCACGACGGCGTCGGGGTCCTCCGGGTCGGCGTAGTAGGAGTGGACGAAGTATGCGTACTCGCCGTCTACCCCCTCGACGAGCGGGTGCTCGCGCCGGACGTTCAGTTCGTTCCAGCCCATCTGTGGCACCTTCACGTCGTCCGGGAAGCGGACGTTCGTGCCGGGGATGAGGTCCAGGCCCTCCGCGTCGCCCTCGCCCGCGTGGTCGGCCTCCTCGCTCGTCGTCAGGAGCATCTGCATCCCGAGACAGATGCCAAAGAGGGGCGTCCCGGCCTCGGCCTCCTCGACCAGGGTCTCGCGGAACGGGCCGGCGTTCTCCATCCCCTCGCTGAACGCGCCCACCCCGGGCAGGACGATGCCGTCGGCGTCGCGCAACGCCGCCGGGTCGTCGGATATCTCCACGCCGGCGTCGGCACGTTCGAGGCCGCGCGTGACGCTCCGGAGGTTCCCGAGTCCGTAGTCGACGACGACCACGTCGGCGGCCGTCTGCCGCGTCGTACTCATGAGAGCGCGTACGCGCGGGCGCACTAAGTGCGTTCGGGTCGGGCCACCGCTTGCGCCACTGCCCGTCGGCGACCGACCCCGGAAGCCGGCTGGAGTGAACGAAAAACACCAGACGTAACGAGTATCGTTCAAGTATATATAGACTATATATAGATATATGTGAGTATGTTATAAATGTGGGAGAACATATGAACGCTTTACTTTGTTTTTTGTTTAATCAAACTGTATGCGTTCCAGACGAACGTTCCTGAAGGGAGTCGGTGCAATCGGTGGAATTGGTGTACTTGCCGGGTGTTCAGGTGATTCGAACGACGGGGGCAGCGGTGACGGCTCCGACGGGTCGAGCGGGTCAGGTGGCGACAACTCCACGGACGGTGGGTCCGGGTCCGATGGGTCCGACAGCAAGGCCTACGTGGACAACAAGATCAAGTTCCTGATGTCGCCCTCCGAACCGCAGGACCAGCTCCGGGCGCAGTACACGCCCATCAAGGAGCGCCTGGATAGCTACGTCGACGCCGTGGACACCGTCGAGATGCAGTACGCCGCCAACTACTCGGCGACGCTGACCGCGCTGGGCACGGGCACCGGCGACATCGCCGAGACCGGCCCGTTCGCCGCCGCCCTGGGTGTCAACTCCGGCAACGCGGAGGTGCTCCTCCAGCGGAAGGGCTACGGCTCCTGGACGTACTCCAGTGCCATCGTGACCCGCCCCGAAACGGACATCTCGTCGCTGACCGACCTGGAGGGCAAGACGATCGGCTTCGCCGACGCGCTGTCGGCCAGTGGGTCGCTGTACCCGCTCTCGATGCTCAAGGAAGCCGGCCTCTCGGTTCCCGAGGAACCCGGCTCGCCCGCGGGCGCTGACTTCACGCCCCGGTGGTCGACCCACGCACAGGCCGCCGAGGCCCTCAAGTCCGGCAGCGTCGACGCCGCCGGCGTCGGCTACTTCATCGTCGCCAACGAGGACCGCACCGGCTTCGTCGACGGCGTCGAGCCGGTCGAGCAGGCCGAGGGGATTCCGCGCGCCCCCATCATGGTCTCGCCACAGCTCTCCGAGGACGAGAAGACGACGGTGCAGAAGGCCTTCACCGAGGCCGGGGACGAACTCTACATCGGTGCCGACGGCGAGGCTGACACCGACGACGACCTCTGGTTCAGCGACGTCCGCCCGGCGTCCCTGGAGAAGTACCAGCCAGTCATCGACAAGGCCAAGACGCTCGGCTACGGCGCCGACGTCTTCGAGTAACACTCCACACTGTAGCTTGACGAACAGCCATATTTTTACTCACAGACCAGACAAAGAGGAACTTAGATGGCCACAATAACCATCGACGGCGTCAGCAAGGTATACGGCGAGGACACCGTCGCCCTCGACGACGTCTCCTTCACCGTCGAGGACGGCGAGTTCATGGTGTTGCTCGGTCCCTCCGGCGCCGGGAAATCGACCCTCCTGCGCCTGCTGAACGGACTCGAATCACCCACATCGGGCGAAATCTACGTCGGCGACGAGGCGGTGGCAGGCACCCGGTCGGACGTGGCGATGGTGTTCCAGATGCACAACCTCGTCGAGAGCATGAGCGCGTACCGCAACGCGCTGACGGGGGCGCTCAACCGCACCGGCGTCGCCCGCAGCGTCACCACGCAGTACGGCGACGACGTCGAACGGATGGCGCTGAACGCCCTCGACACGGTCGGCCTGCTCGACGAGGCCGGGCAGCGGGCCGACAGCATGAGCGGCGGGCAGCAACAGCGCGTCGGCATCGCCCGCGCGCTCACCCAGGACCCGCAGTTGCTCCTGGCGGACGAACCCGTCGCCAGCCTCGACCCGAAGGCCGCCGAGGACGTGATGGGCTACCTGCGCGCCGCGGCCGACGAGCGCGAACTCACGACGATAACGAGCCTCCACCAGGTCAACATCGCCCGGGCGTTCGGTGAGCGCTTTATCGGCCTGCGCGACGGCGAGGTCGTCTTCGACGGCGGGAAGGACGACCTCACGATGGACGTCGTCTCCGACATCTACTACGACGAGGACGAGGTCGTGAAGACAGTCGGCCAGAGCGAGCAGGGAGACAGTTCCGTCGAGGCCGACCACCAGACCGCAAAAAGCATCGAGAGGGAGTCATAATGGCAACCGACGACGCATCAGAGCTGGCACAGAACATCGAAGACGCGCGACAGCGCCTCTGGCGCAAGCGAATGATTCGCCGGGGGCTGTACGTCACCGCGTTCCTGACGATCGTCTATCTCACGTACTTCGTCTTCCTGGACTTCCTCGGGTTCAACTTCGCCGACCTCACCACACCACGCGCACAGCGTGAGTTCAGCAGGTTCGTCGGCGGTCTCCTCCCCCCGAACTTCGAAGACCTGACGACCTACACGAAGGAAAACGAGATCAAGGGCTTCGCCGCGCTCTCGACCACGCTGTTCACCTGGGAGTTCGGCATGCTATGGGGCATCATTCCCGGCGTCTGGCCGACGCACATCATGGACACGCTGGCACAGGCGACCGCCGGAAACGGGAACGTCATCATCTCCGCGGCCTACACCACCGTCGCAGCGGGGTTCACCGGCACGGTGCTCGGCTTCCCGTTCGCGCTCCTGTTCGGTGTGCTCGGCTCGGAGCGCGTCATCCCGTTCCCCTTCAACTTCATCTTCCGCGGCACGATGTCGACCATCCGCGCCATCCCGGCCATCGTCTGGCTGCTCATCTACATCCCGATTCTCGGCATCAGCCCCGCCACGGGTGTGCTCGCCATCACGACCGACACCGTCGGGAACCTCGGCCGCCTGTTCACCGACGAACTGGAGGAGATCGACGACGGCCCCATCGAGGCCATCCGCTCGACCGGCGGGAACCGCGCGCAGGTCGTCATCTTCGGGATGCTCTCCCAGGTGACCAACTCCTTCATCGCCTGGACGCTGTACATCCTCGAAATCAACACCCGCATCGCCATCACGCTGGGCGTGCTCGGCGTCGGCGGCCTCGGGATGTACATCGACGGCCGCCTCGGCCTGCTCGAGTATCCGACCGCCGCCGCCGGTATCGTGGCGGTCATCGTCATCGTCCTCTCCATCGAACTCGTCTCCTCGCGCATCCGCGCGTACCTGCGCCCGGGCGAACAGGAAAAGCGTGGCTTCGTCGGCGCACTGCTCGACCTGTTCAACCCCGGCAAGTGGCTCGGGATGAGCCGCTAGAAGGAGCCGAGCGTCGACTGCCCGCCCTCGCCGGCGTACTCTGCGGCCGCCCGGAGCGTGTCCGCGAACGTCTCTTTCTGACTCGGGTCGTACAGCGTCGCCGCCGGGTGGACCGAGAGCATGACGCGGTAGGTCTCCCCGTCGACCGTGCAGTCGTCCACATCGCCGGCCTCGCTCGTGACGGCCACGTCACGCCCCAGCAGGTGCTCGGCCGGGACCTTCCCGAGCGTGACGACCAGTTCCGGGTCGACCCGCCGGAGTTCCGCCTCCAGGTACCCCCGGCAGTTCGCCAGTTCCTCGACGTGCGGGTCGCGGTTCTCGGGTGGCCGACACCGCACGCAGTTCGTGATGCGCACGTCCGCCCTGGCGAGACCGATCTCACGGAGGCCGTCGTCGAGTACGTCGCCGCTGCGGCCGACGAAGGGTTCGCCCTCGCGGTCCTCGTTCGCGCCGGGGGCCTCCCCGACGAACAGGAGGGCCGCGTCCGCGGGACCGACCCCGTTGACGATGCGGCTCCGGGACGCGACCAGTGCGGGACAGCGCTCGCATCCCGCCACGGTCAGCCCGTCCATACAGGCCAGGTCCTCTGCCGTGCTGTCGTCCATACCCCACGGACGCCGCGGGCGACCAAAGAAGCTACTCTCCGTCGCCGGTCAGCCGGGCGCGGAACTGCTCGGCCGCGCGGGCGGCGCTGCGGGCGACGCGGAGCGGTTCCGGCCGGCCGCCCTCGGGCGTGAACGCGCGCACGGCGTCGGCGGCCTCGGCGTCGTCGATGCCGACGCCACGGACGAACACCGTCTCGTCGTTCACGGCGACGCGCCGGCGCTCTGGCTGGGCGCGGTAGGTCGACAGCCGCCGCGCGGCCGCGTCGCCGTCGAAGGCCTCGCGAATCGCCCCCGCCAGCCCGGGGCTGTCCTCGAAAGATACCGACAGGACGGGTCGCCCGGTGGCGTCGGCGAGGGCGTGGAGGTCGACGACGTTGAACCAGGCGGGAGCGATACCGGCGACGAACAGATAGCGCACGTCCTCGCGGTCCAGCCGCTCGAAGAGCGCTTCGATGGCGGGGGTGGCGTCGGTTCCGCCGACGGTACACGTCCCGAAGACGAAGTCCTCGGTGACGCGGTCCGCCCGGACGACGGCACCGGCGAGCGTGCTGCGGTCCGCGCGATACGACTCCGCGACGCCGAGGGCGCGGACCCCGGCCTTCACGGCTACGTGTTCTCCTTGATGTCCTGCAGTCGGTCCAGCAATTCGTCGTTCGAAGCGGTGAACTCGTACTCGACTTCGCCGTCGTGTGTGTTCTCTGCAGCGTTTACACCGTCCTCGTCTTCGAGGTCAGTGTCGTACTCCTGATTTTCCTGTTCGGATTCGTCGTAACTCCCGAACCCCATACACGCGGTATTTGGGGGTTCAGACTGAAAAATCAATCGGGCAGGAGTTCGTCCACACACGGCTGCTGTCCCGAGAGCGGACAACCTGTTCAGATTCCACAAACCGGACACATACCGAGATTTTTTTACGTCTATCGAACACGTGATAGCATATTTCTCGCCAATCTTAATATTATTCTCGCCCAATACTACCTGATTATGGCTTTCAGAAACGACCCGTTCGAGCAGATGAATCGCCTCTTCGAACAGATGCGCTGGTCCATGCTGGACGAGACGCCGGCGTTCGGTTCCACATCCCGACCCCGGACCGAGGACTGGCGGACCGACACGAACCTCTCCGTCGAGCCGACCGACGACGGCTACGTCGTGATGGCCGACCTCCCCGGCTTCGAGAAGGACGACCTCACCATCAGCTTCGAGGACGGTTCCCTCACCGTCCGCGGCGAGAGCGACGTCTCCGAAGAGACCAGCCACGGCACCCGCCGTCACAGCCGACACGTCCACGAGCGCGTCCACATCGACGGCGACGTGGTGACCGACGACATCACGGCGACCTACCACAACGGCGTCCTCGAAGTCGTCGTCCCGACGGAGGAAGAACCCGCGGACGACACCCACGTCATCGACATCGAGTAGCTGCGTCGGATACTCGCACAGCCACTTTTCCACCCCAGTTTCAAGCCTGCGCAGTCCCACCCCTCGGTATGGACGTCTACAACGTCACGGCGGACGCGGACGTGTTCACCTGCAACGCCTACCTCGCGCTGGGGACAGAGCCGACGCTGGTCGACGCCGGCGCGATGGACGGCGTCGTCGACACGATACGGGAACACACAGACGACCTTTCGAAGGTGGTGGTGACCCACCAGCACAGCGACCACGTCGCGCAACTGGATGCCGTCGTCGAGGCCTTCGACGCGGACTGTTACGCCTACGCCGACCACCCCGTGCGGACGCACGAACTCGCGGACGGGGACACCGTGACGGTCGGTTCGGAGGCGTGTGACGTCGTGTACACGCCAGGCCACGGCGACGACCACGTCTCGCTCGTGAGCGAGTCGTCGCTGTTCTCCGGGGACGTGGTGGTCCACAACGACGGCGCGTTCGACTACGGGAGTTTCGGTCGGACGGACTTCCCGGGGGAGAGCCACGACGGGATGAGCCGCGAGCGACTCATCGAGTCGATTCGGACGCTACTGGAGCGGATGCCCGACAGCGTCGAGTACATGTACTCCGGTCACGGCGACACGTTCCACGGCGACGTGCGCGACGTGGTGGAGACGGCCCTCTCACGGGCAGAGAAACGCGAACCGAAGTACCCGGAGGGGTGAACGGTCCGGGTGGCCGGTACGGGACGAAGTACCCGGAGGGGTGAACGGTCCGGGTGGCCGGTACGGGACGAAGTACCCGGAGGGGTGAACGGTCCGGGTGGCCGGTACGGGACGAAGTACCCGGAGGGGTGAACGGTCCGGGTGGCCGGTACGGGATTGTCGTGTGGTTGTGAGAGAGGTGGTAGTTGCGTAAGGGGGGGAACTACCGAAGTGCACACGCGCGTCGCGTGTACGGCCATGCCGTCCAGGCGGCTGAGAGCCGGAGCGACCGGGCGAGCAGCGACCCGTCGACGGACGGGCCGCGGGA
Organism: Salinibaculum sp. SYNS191; assembly: GCF_037338445.1. Lineage (NCBI taxonomy): Archaea > Methanobacteriati > Methanobacteriota > Halobacteria > Halobacteriales > Haloarculaceae > Salinibaculum > Salinibaculum marinum. The sequence continues at coordinate 2,340,966 of NZ_CP147838.1, read as the reverse complement.
CATCGAGGTCGAGGACGCGCTCGCATGGCGTGGGCGCTCCGCAATCGTCTCGTCACAGACCGGGCAGTCGTAGGCGACGTGATCTCCGCGTGCCTGGACCCGCCAGTCCCCGTCCACAGGGCTCGCGTGCCCGCACGCCGGGCAAAAGAGCGTGCTCTTTCGCCCTGACGCGTCCGTCGTGGTCGACGACTGGCTGGTAACTGGTGGCATGCACGTGAAGATAGTCGCGCGACACATATAAACCCGTCGCTGATTACCATTGAATGGTTTCTAATGGTATTAACCACCAAAGATAGTCTGGGAGTGTAGGGCCGCCGCTGAGCAGGCGCTCGGCGGGGGTTCAGTCGGAAAGAGATGGAGACGCCGCTAGTGGTGCCGGGTGGCGGCGAGAGAACAGAGAGGAACTACGTGCTCCGGGTCTCGCGTGCCTTCGGGCGGAGTTTGCCGTAGCCGCACTTGCGACACTGGGTCGCTCGCTGCGCGTTGCGGGCGTTACAGCGCATGCAAATCTGCTTCGTGAAGATGCGCGCTTCTGCCTTCTCGAATCGAGCCATACCCGTCGATTTCTCCCGGGCGCGCTTAAGCGTCGTGGTCTCGGCCCGAGCCGTTATTCCTCCGCGGACCGTCGTCCATCCTATGCTCTACGACCACGTCGCCGACCTCCCGCTGACCGTCGAGACAGTCTCCGTCGACCGGCACGAACGCGACACCTCCAGCGGGTTCACCCGCGCAACGACCGTCGTCTCGCTGTCGGGCGACGGCGCGACCGGCCGCGGCGAGGACGTGACCTACGACGCCGACGAACACGACCCCGCGAAGTGGGACGCGCTGGACCTTCCGCTGGCCGGCGAGTACACGCTCGACTCCTTCTCGGGATTGCTGGCGGAGACCGACCTCTTTCCCGACCCCATCGACCGCGAGGTGTTCCACAACTACCGGCGGTGGGGCTTCGAGAGCGCCGCGCTCGACCTGGCGCTCCGCCAGGCCGACACGACGCTGGCCGACCTCCTCGACCGCTCGGTCGACCCCGTGCGCTTCGTCGTCAGCACCCGCCTCTCGGCGGCCGAGAGCGACGAGCCGCCGACGACCGACCGCGTCCACCGCCTGCTGGAGCGCGACCCCGACGTGGAGTTCAAACTCGACCCGACGCCCAACTGGACGCCGGAGGTCATCGACGACCTGGCCGAAACGGGAGCGGTCCGCACGCTGGATTTCAAGGGCCACTACGAGGGCACCGAGGTCGAGACGCCGCCGGACCCCGACCTCTACGAGCGCCTGCTCGATGCCTTCCCGGACGCGGTCGTGGAAGACCCCGCACTGACGAATGCCACGCGGCCACTGTTCGAGGGCCGCGAAGACCGCGTCGCGTGGGACGCACCGATTCACGGCATCGAGGACGTCGAGGCCCTGCCCTTCGAGCCGTCCTGGCTCAACATCAAGCCCTCCCGCTTTGGCAGCGTCGAGCGCCTGCTGGCGACGCTGGACTACTGCTTCGAGCGCGACATCGCGATGTACGGCGGCGGGCAGTTCGAACTCGACGTGGGTCGACTGCACATCCAGCGCCTGGCCGCGCTGTTCTACCCGGACGCCCCCAACGACGTGGCTCCCGGCGGGTACAACGATCCCGAACCGCCCGCGGGGCTGCCGTCGAGTCCCCTCGACGTGAGCTCCGACGGCCCGGGCTTCTAGCCGCAGTGCGCGGGGCAACGCGTCGCCCCGCTACTCGTCGGCGAGGTAGTCGTCCTGGACGGCGACGACGTCCGTCGAGTCCGCACAGTCGGCGTACCGCCGGAGCGGTTCCTCGTTCAGGTCGAGAAAGGTCGGCCCCCACGAGAACGTCGAGAGGATGTCCGCGGCCTGCTCGCGCTCGCCGAGAATCGCGAGCGCGCCGGCGAATGCCTCCACGGTGTTCAACTGGAAGGCAGTCCCGTAGTTGACGGGATTGGCCGCGACCAGGAAGGGCAGCGAGCGCTGGGGACCGTCGAGGTCGAAGGCCTCCCGCTCGGCGGTCTCCCACGAGCAGTCCAGCGCCACGAGCCGGTCCGGACCGGACTCGGCGTCCGCGGGCGAGAGCGCCTGCTCGGCGAAGGGGTTGAGGACGATGCCCGGCGGCGTCGCCCGGGCCGACCGGTGCAGCGTCGCGTGGCCCAGCCGGTCGAGCTTGCGGGCCGTGCACTTCTTCGGGTCGTCGTCGCCCTCGTAGCGGACGTGGAGTTCCACACCGGTCGTTGTCGGGCGGCGGGCAAAAGCGCCCCGCCCCGCGCGGTGCCAGCAGCCCCCAGGGTTAAGTGTGCGTGCGGGGAATTCCTGACAATGATTGAGGACGGTGACGAGGCCCCCGAGTTCACGCTGCCCGCCGTCGCGGACGGCGAGTTCGGCGAGGTTTCCCTCGCGGACTACCTCGGGGACGACATCGTCGTGCTGGCCTTCTACCCCGCGGATTTCAATCCCTGCTGCGACGGCGAGACGACCGACCTCGACCAACTCGACCTCTTCACGATGCAGAAGGACGTCTCCATCGTCGGCATCTCCGGCGACAGCGTCTACAGCCACCGGGAGTTCGCCGAGGCGTACGACCTCCGGATTCCGCTGCTCTCGGACGTCGACGGGGCGGTGGCCGCCGACTACGGCGTGGCCGTCGACCCCGACAGCGGCTACCAGTGCAACCGCGCCGTGGTCGTCGTCGACCCCGAGGGGACGGTCCAGTACGCCTGGCAGACCGAGAAACTCCGCGAACTTCCGCCGACAGACGCCGTCCGGCGTGCGGTCGACGACATCGGCGGGGCCGGCATCGCCGAGGCGCGCTACCGCGTCGGCCACGCACACTACGTCGAGGGGCGGCGCGCGTTCACCAGCGCGATGGACGAGTTCGGCGACCGGGAGTGGATGATGGCCCAGAACGACTTCTCGCGCGCCCGCGAGGAGTTCGACGAGGCGGCCGACCAGTTCGACACGGCCGTCCGCTTCGGCGAGGGCGACGACACGGTGCCGTACTTCGAGCGCGCAAAGGAGAAGTCCCGGGCGCTGTCCCGGGCCGCGGAGTGGCTCGCCGGGTCCGCCAGCGCCTACGCCAGCGGCGAGGGAGCCGACGCCATGGACCTGCGCGATGACGCCGAACGGCCGCTGGAGACCGCTCGTGACATCCGCGAGCCGCCGGACCCCGACGACTTCCCGCCCGGGGACGACCCGGCCGAGACCGACGACGACGAGGCCACCACGCTCCTCCCGGACGAGGAGGAACCCACGGCCAGCCTGGACGCGGACATCGACGACGGGCCGGACGCGACAGAGGACGGCGTGGAGAGAGGCCCAGCCGACGCGACGGAGCCGAAAGGGACACCCGACCAGGCGGCGGCCGCCAGCGACGGAGCCGCGGACGACGTGGAGAGCGAGGGCGACACGATAGACGACGCCGAACTGGCGGAGATAGCCGCCGAAGTCGAGGCCCAGACCGAGCAGGGCCAACCCGCGGCCAAGGCCACGTCGGGGGGCGCCGGTCCCGACAGCCCGTCGCAGTCCGGGACCGCCGAGGAGGACGGCGAGGAGACCGACGACGAGGAACTGTCGGTCGACGGGACGCTGGACCTCGCGGACCCGACCGAGGGAGCGGAGAGCACGGACGAAGACGAAGACGAGAGCGCGGCGGACGAAACGACAGACGAGAGCACCGGTGTCGAGGAGGACGGGAGCCACGGGGTCCCCGACTCACTGTGACGATGAGCGAGGACCCGACCCACGCGCCGGCGGACACCGCCCGGGCGTACTACCGCGCGCTCGACACCGACGACTACGACCTGCTCGCGGGGCTGTTGACCCCCGGCTTCGTCCACGAGCGGCCCGATATGACTCTCGAAGGCAGCGACCGGTTCGTACAGTTCATGCGCGACGAGCGCCCGATGAACGACACCACCCACCCCGTCGACGGCGTCTACGAACAGGTCGACGGCGAGGGCGTCGTCGTCCGCGGCCGCCTGCTCGCTGCGGACGGAACGACGATTGCGCGGTTCGCGGACGTCTTTTCCTTCGAAGGTGAGAAGATAGCGCGAATCCGGACGTTCACCGCCTGACTACTCGCGTTCGCCCGCGCCGACCGCCGCCTCGCCGATGGGTTCGTGGCCCTCGATGACCGCCTGGCCGTCGAGGTAGGGGCGCAGTGCCTCCGGGACGGTGACGGTGCCGTCGTCGTTCTGGTAGTACTCCAGGACGGCGACCATCACGCGGGGCAGCGCCAGCCCGGAGGCGTTGAGCGTGTGGACGTACTCGGCGGATTCGTGGCGCTCGGGCCGGTAGCGCAGGCCGGCGCGGCGGGCCTGGAAGTCCTCGAAGTTCGACGCGCTGGAGACTTCCAGCCACCGGCCGCCCTCGTCGGGGCCGTAGTCCATGTCGTCGCCGGGAGCCCAGACCTCGATGTCGAAGGTCTTCGCGGAGGCGAAGGTGAGGTCGCCGCCACAGAGCTTCACGACGCGGTAGGGCAGGTCGAGTCGCCGGAGGACTTCCTCGGCCTCGTCGACGAGCGCGTCCAGGCGGTCGTCGCTGTCGGCCGGTTCGACGAAGTTGACCAGTTCGACCTTGTTGAACTGGTGGACGCGGACCATCCCGCGGGTCTCGGTGCCGTGTTCGCCGGCCTCGCGGCGGAAGTTGGGGGTGTAGGCCTGGTGCTTGATGGGCAGGTCGTCGGACAGCAGCATGTCGTCGGCGTACATGTTGGTGACCGGCACCTCGGCGGTGGGACAGAGCCAGAGGTCGTCGTCGTCGTAGTCGTCGTGTTCGTCGCCGCCGACGCGGTAGGCGTCCTCGTTGAACTTCGGAAGCTGTCCGGTGCCCCGCATCGAGACCGAGTTGACGGGAATCGGCGGGAACACCTCACTGTAGCCCTGCTCGCGGTGGACGTCGCGCATGAACTGGATGAGCGCGTGCTCCAGGCGCGCGCCGTCGCCCTTCAGGAAGTAGAAGCCGCCGCCGGCGACCTTCGCGCCGCGCTCGAAGTCGAGTATCTCCAGGTCTTCCCCGAGGTCGTAGTGCGGGGTGACCGCGTCGGGCAGTTCGCGGAGGGAATCGAAGCCCACGCGTCGGACCTCCTCGTTGTCCCACTCGTCCTCGCCGGGCGGAACGTCGTCCTGCGGGACGTTGGGCAGTTCGAGCAGGTGGGCCTCCAGTTCGGCCTCCAGTTCGTCGGCGCGGTCCTCGACCTCCTGGAGTTCGGCCTTGAGTTCCTGGGAGCGCTCGATGGCCTCCTGGGCCGCCTCCTCGTCGCCCGCCTGTTTGAGTTCGCCGATCTCGCTGCTGACCTCGTTGCGCTGGTGGCGCAGGTCGTCGCCGCGGGCTTTCAGTTCGCGCCACTCCTCGTCGACCGCGAGGATGGCGTCGAGGTCGACGTCCTCGGTGCCACGGAGGGCGAGGGCGTCCCGGACCTCGTCGGTGTGTTCGCGGACGAACTGCCTCGATAACATGTCCTCGGATTCTCGATGCGGTGGCAAAACCGTGTCGCTCTCGCGGCCGGCGGCCCACAATTAAGTGGCTGCTGGCCGGCACTCCGCGCATGGAGACGCTGGCAGTCATCGAGAGTGCGCCGGGAGCCATCGCGGGGGCGATCGAGGCCGCGGCCCTCTCGGACGGGGCGACCGAGACCGGCCGGGAGATGTTCGTCCGTGTCACCGAGGACTCCGTGGAGACGCCGGCCAGCGGTACGGGCGCACGCCGCGCCTCCTACTGCACGCTCGACCCGGGTCGCTTCGACGACCTCGTCGTGCCCTCGGAGGGGGCCGTGGAGGCGATGTTCGACGTCGACGACGTGCTCGGCTGGCTGTCCTGGGTCGACAGCGACCGGGTCACCGTCCGCTTCGAGGGCGACGCGGGTATCGCGACCAGACTGACCCTGGCGGGTGGCACCGACGAGGTGAGCGTCGCCTGCGTCGACGACCCGACGGTGCTGAACAACATCGAGACGTTCCTGCCGACCCGCTTCGACGGCGCGACGTTCCTCGACGAGGACGGGACCGCGATGCCGACGACAGTCGAGACGACGGTCGCGCAGCTGGACCGGCTCGTCCGGGCGGTGGACCTGGCCGACGACGGCGACCGCTATCCGCTGCACGTCCGGGACGACGGAGTAGCGGTAGACGTCGAGACCGAGCGCGCGAGCGTCTCGGCACCGCTCCGCGCCGACGTGGCCGGGCCGGCAGTCACGAACCGCTACGACGAGAGCTTCGCCGAGGTCGTCCAGGGGCTGGACGGCGACGTGACACTCCAGACCGGCCCCGGCGAGCCGGTCGCCTTCGTCCAGGACCGCGACACCTGCACCCTCCGGTTCGTCGTCACCCACGCGTAGCGCCACGGACTGCCCGGACTCCCCTTCCGGGACGTACTGTCGGAATTACTGCTATTCTGCAGCGAATTGGCCGCCCTGCGATTCACGTAATTAAGCTTACTACATATTAAAATAACACGTTATTATGAGAGATAACCACCGGGAGTCTGTCGGGATAGCACAACATTCAAGTGGTATAATGGTAAGTCCTGGAATATGTCAGGCGATTCGACGACAGCCTCGACGCGGGACAGCCAGGGGAGCCGTGCCGGTAGGTCGCGGCGGGTACCGGGCGGTCGGACGCGCCGGTCGTTCCTCAAGACGGGGGCGGCGGTGACCGTCGCCTCGCTGGCCGGGTGCTCCGGGTCGGACGGGAACGATGGCGGCGCGACGCCGACGGACAGCGGTGGCGGCGAACCGTCCAAGCCGTGGACCACCGACGAACTGGCCGACCAGATAGCCGGCGACGAGACGATAACCATCTACGCGGGGACCGGCGACGACACGCAGTGGAAGGACCTCGTGAACGTCGTCAACGACGAGTTCGGGACGAATCTGAAAGCCAGCGTCGTCGCGGGGTCCGGCGGTGAGGTCTCCCAGCGGTTCGTTCAGGAGCGCCAGGCCGGCAACGACAAGGTGGACATCCTCAGCAACGTCAGCGACGTCCAGGACGAAATCAAAATCGCCGGCAACGACGAGGGCACGGAGAAGGCACGGGAGGTCGCGAGCAACTACTTCGAGATGGGCGTCGACGAGAACTTCTGGTTCGCAGACGTCCTCGACGACTGGCACCTGCTGCCGTTCATGGTGCCCGCGTTCAACGGCGGAACCAACATCACCCTCCCCTACAACGAGGACCTGTTCGAGGAACAGGGACTGGACGTGCCGGAGACGTACAACGACTTCCTCGACCCGCAGTACGAGGGCATGACGATGCTGGTGCCGGGCTATATCGTCGCCACCTACGCCGGATGGATAGTCAAGCGCCACGCGAAGGAGACGGACATGAGCAAGATGGAGTGGGTCGAGGCCCTGCGGAACAACCTGAACTTCCGGGGTGCCAGTTCCTACACCGCCGCGACGCGGCAGGTGGCAAACGGCGAGGCGCCGACGATGCTCTTTAGCTTCCCGAACACCGTCCAGTCGATAATCACCCAGTCCGACGCGCTCCGGGGGACCTTCCCCGGCGGCGGCTTCTGGCCCGCCTCCGCCGGCCCGCTCTTTATCAACAAGGAGGCCCCGAACCCGTGGGTGGCGCGCTTTTTCACCAGCGCGGTGCTCGAAGCGCCCGTCCAGAAGCGCATCCTGACGGACGTCTACACGCAGGTGCCGGTTCGGCTCGACCTCGACTACTCCGACGTCGAGACCAACCCCTACAACCGGAGCCGCATCGAGACGGACGGCCAGCAGGTCGGGTTCTACGAGACCGCCGCCTACGCCAAGACCGGCCAGAAGGCCCGGAGCGAGGGCAAGTTCAGCGTCGAGTAGGGCGGCAGGCGGCCGCGGCCAGGAGCTACACCGTCACTCGGTGACCTCGAAGGCGAAGTGGAAGGCCGGCAGCGGGCGGACCGGGTGGTTGTCGAGATAAGAGAGGTGCGGGCGGAGTTCGAAGTCGGGTTTGTCCCGCTGCACGACGAACAGCGACGGGTAGACGTCGATGAAGTGCCAGCCGGGTTCCCCGGTGGCGCGCAACACCGGATTGACGATGCCGGTGTCGTAGTCGCCACCCGTCCCACAGAGGTAGCCGATGGGCTTGTTGTCGTAGACGAAGAAGGGCGCGTTCTCGTACATCGTCCAGCCGACGCCGGAGAGTTCGATTTCGATGTCGGTCCCGACCGGGCCGCTCGTCGGCTCGAACCGCTCGATGGACGGTTGCAACACGAAGCCAGTCACGGCGACCTCCCGGCCGTCGACGGCAGCGGTGATTGGGCGGGTCGAGCCGATATCGCGCGGAATCTCTACCTCGACCTGGAAGGAACCGTCGCTGTCGGTGCTGACGGTGGGGAGCACGTCGGGTTTGGCAACCGGGGTGATGGTCGGGTCGGGTGCCTTCTCCCGACCTTCGGACTCGTGGCCCTCGTGGCGGTACCAGGTGAGGTCGACCTCGGCGTGTGACGGGAAGTCGGTGCCGGTGACGATGGCGCTGGTTCCCGCCTGCCCGCACTCGGGCGAGATGTCGAGTTCGGCGTCGGTATCCTCGTCGAGGTACGGATAGTGGGCGGGAATCGGCTGCTCGTCGAGCAGCGGGTCCAGCCAGGCCGTCTCGGGTGGCTCCTCGGGTTCGGTCACCTGGACCGTCCAGGTACTCCCGCGGTCGCCGGCGACAGCGCGGAACGGGGACTGGGTGTCCCGCAGGAGGTACGGGACGCCGCGGTAGCCGTGCCAGACCTCGATGACGTGCTTGCCGACCGGCCCCGCCGCCCGGATTTCGGCCGTGGCCGTCCCGCGGTTCTGGACGCCGCTCACGAAGCCGACGGCGCTGTTGTCCCAGCTCACGTGGTAGTTCGACGCCATCACGTCCGGGCTGATACCGTAGCCGCGGATGCGGAACGACTCCCCCAGCGGGGCCGCCGTCCGGTCGAGCTCGAAGTGCTCGACGATGGTGAATTCGGCGTCGTCGACGGTATCCCCGTCCGTGTCCGTCACCTCGATTCTGTGTCGCCCGCCGTAGTCCTCGGGGACAGTCCACTCCTCGTCGAAGGCCCCCTCCTCGTCGGTGACGACCGTGCCGATGGTCTCGGTTCGCGGGCGGTACTGCGGCCCGACTATCTCGTGGGCCTCCAGCACGCCCCACTCGCCCTCGACAGTGTGCCAGCGGACCTCTACCTGTTGCTCTGCCGGGAAGTTCCGTCCGTGGAGCGTGATGGTATCGCCGACGTGTCCCTCCTCGTCACTTACGACGAGTGTCCCACGCAGCCCGTTTTTCACGTTATCGTGCTGTCTCTGGCTGCTTTCACCAGAGACGTTGCTCGGCTCGTTCCCCATGGGAAAAGTGTAAAATTACCAATCTTATATGTGTTGGGATGCGTATAGTTATGTGATTCTGCGGTCGACGGGCCGCTCGTCGGGACTCGGGGGGCCGTCACCGTGGCGTGGCCGGGGCGGAAAGCGCGTTCCGGCCGCCCACGGGAACGCTTTTGCCGGCGGTCGGCGCACGTCCGGTATGGCACTCGGCGACCTCTACGAGGCGACGGCTGGCGAGACGACGGACCTCTACTACGTCGACACGGGGATGTACGACACCGCGGAGTACGGTTCCGTCTACATCCTCGACGCGGAGCGGCCCGCGCTCGTCGACACCGGCATCGGGACGAACTACGAGGCGATTCTCGACGCGATGGACCAGGTCGGCATCGCGCCCGAGGACCTGGAAGTCATCGCACCCACCCACGTCCACCTCGACCACGCCGGCGGCGCGGGCTATCTCGCCGCCGAATGTCCCAACGCGGATGTCTACGTCTACGAACTCGGGGCGCGCCACCTCGTCGACCCCGAACGGCTCTGGGAGGGGACCAAGGCCGCCGTCGAGGACCAGATTGCATACTACGCCGAACCGAAACCGGTCCCCGAGGAGCGAATCGTGGAGCTGACCGACGGCGACACGATAGACCTCGGCGACCACAGCCTGGACGTCCACCACGCGCCCGGTCACGCCCCTCACCAGGTCGTCTTTCACGACCCCGCGAACGACGGCGTGTTCACCGCCGACGCCGCCGGCATCCTGACGCCCGGGCTTGACGGCCCGCGCCAGACCAGTCCGCCGCCGACGTTCGACCTGGACCAGGTGCTCGCCGACGTCGAGATGCTCCGCGACCTCGACCCCGCGGCGCTGTACTACGGCCACTTCGGCGACTCGCCGACCGCCGACAACCTCGACGCATACGCCGAGGTCACGCGGGAGTGGGTCGCCGACGTGGAGGCCGCACGCGAGCGCCTGGCCGACGACGAGGCGGTCATCGAGCACTTCGTCGAGCGGACAGAGGCCGTCGACGCCTGGGGCGAGGAGAAGGGCCGCGCCGAGGAGCGGATGAACGTCCGGGGAATCCTCACCTACCTCGACAACCGCGAGGACTGAGTCCCAACAGGTTGATTGGGATGCTCGCGCCTACGCAGGTGTATGCCGACTACCCGACGGGTCGTCGCAATCGGACTGCTGGCCGTCCTCGTCGCCGTCGCCGGCTGTTCGCAGGTCGGTGACGGCGGTGCGAGCGCGACGCCGACCGAGACCGCCACAGCGACGGTGACGGCTACCGCGACTGCGACTGCCACGCCGACGGAGACGACGACAGCGACCGCGACGCCAACGGCCGTCCCGACGGTCACCGCCACGCCGACCGTGACGGCGGCACCGACTGCGACGGGCGACGTGGGCGCGGAACTCGGACTCTCCCTCAAAATCGCGACCATCACCGAGTGCGGCCGGACCTGCCGGGACGTAACCTACACGGTGACCGACACCGACGGCGACGGCGCGGACGACGTCGCTGCGAACTTCACCATCACCTCCGGCGGCGAGAACATCTGGGAGGGGCGACAGCGCATCGGCGACGTGCCAGCAGGCGGGAGCGTCGAGCAGACGGTCCGCGTCAAGGTCGGCCTCAGCGAGGCGCTCACTGTCTCCAGAAACGACAACGAGGTCACCATCACCACCGACCTGACCGCCGACGGGAAGACGACGACGGCCGTCCGGGACCGGCAGTTCTGACCGCGCCGTCCCCCGGTCAGCGGAAGTGAGTGCGTTTATACAGGGGGCACTCCTGTCACAGGACAGATGGAGGGACAGCCGTGGCGGCCAGCGAATTAATCGTCCTGGTCGCGGGCATCATCGCCCTGGGCGTGGTTGCGCAGGTGCTCGCCAGCCGAACCGGCATCCCGAGCATCATCTTCTACATCGTCGCCGGCATCGCGCTCGGCCCGGAGGGGGTGGGCTTCGTCACGCCGGAGGCCTTCGGCGACGCGCTGCCGGCCATCGTCGGCCTGGCCGTCGCCATCATCGTCTTCGAGGGTGCGTTCCACCTCGAAATCAACCGCCTGCGCGAAGCGCCCGCTGCGACCGTCCGGCTCATCACCGTCGGCGCGGTCATCGCGCTCGTCGGCACCGCCGTCGCCGTGCGCTTCGCGCTCGAGACCGGATGGCCGCTTGCCTTCCTCGTCGGCGCGCTGCTGGTCGCCACCGGACCGACGGTCATCACCCCGATTCTCAACGTCGTGCCGGTCCGGGACCGCGTCGCGGCGGCCCTGGAGACCGAGGGTATCGTCAACGACGTGAGCGCGGCCATCCTCGCCGTCGTCGTCTTCGAGGTCCTCAACCCCAAGAGCGCGACGACGGGGCTGGTCGAGGACTTCACCGCCCGCCTCGGGACGGGCGTGCTGGTCGGCATCGTCGTCGCCGCCGGCGTCTACTACATGCTGCTGTACATCGACCTCTCGCCGGGTGACGCGCCGCGCAACGCCCGCCTGCTCGTGCTCGCGGGTGCGCTGATGGCCTTCGCGGTGGCGAACGCACAGCGCAGCGAGGCGGGCGTCGCCGCCGTCGCGACCGCCGGCCTCCTGCTGGGCAACGCCGACATCCCCTACGAGGAGGAGATTACCGACTTCAAGGGCGACATCACGCTGCTGGTGCTCTCCTTCGTCTTCATCGCGCTGGCCGCGCTGCTGGATTTCGACGTGTTGCTCGGCATCGGCGTGCCCGGACTGGTCGTCGTCGCCGCCGTCGCGCTCGTCATCCGGCCGCTGCTCGTGTTCGTCTCGACGGTCGGCGGCCGCTTCACCGCCCGCGAGCGGGTGTTCATGAGCTTCGTCGGCCCCCGCGGCATCATCCCGGCGTCGGTCGCAACCCTGTTCGCGGTCGACCTCCGCGAGCAGGCGACGGAGTTCCGGACGACCGCCGCGGAACTGACCGGACGCAGCGTCACCAGTCTGGAGGGCGTCGACCCGGCGACGCTGGGCACCCCCGACGCAGTCGACGCCCTCACACAGGCACAGACGCTGACCAGCCAGGCCGACATTCTCGTCGGCACGGTCTTTCTCGTGATTCTCGTGACAGTCGTCTTCGAGGGCGGCTTCGCGCGCTACATCGCCGAATACCTGGACGTGATACCAATGCGAGTCATCATCGTTGGAGGCGGGAAGACGGGCCGTGCGCTCGCCGAACGCCTCGCAGACCGAGGAGAGAACGTCGTCATCGTCGAAGAGGACGAAGAAGTGGTAGAGGAGACCCGCAACGCCGGCTTCACCGTCGAGTGGGGTGACGGGACCGACACCGACATCCTGCGCTCGGCCGGCGCGGAGAACGCGAAAATCATCGTCGCCGCGACCGGCGACGACGACGCGAACCTGCTCGTGTCGCAACTGGCGGACTCGAAGTTCGACATCGAGAAGGTCATCGCGCGCGCGAACAACCCCGACAACGTCGAGGCCTTCGAGGACCTCGGCGTCAACACTATCGACTCGGGGATGGCGACGGCGTGGGCCATCGACAACCAGATAGAGCGGCCCGCGCTGGCGCGGTGGATGACCGGCGTCGGCCGCACCGGCGACGTCCAGGAGGTCGAAGTCACCAACGAAGCGGTCGTCGGCAAGTCCATCCGCGAGGTCGGGCCGACGCTGCCCGACGCCTGCCTCATCGCGCTGGTGAGCAAGGACGGCGACACGCAGGTGCCGACCGCCGACTACGTCATAGAACGCGGCGACAAACTGACCCTGCTGGGCCAGCGCGACCCCGTCCGGAAGGGGATGCAGATGTGCCAGTCCTGACGGGAGTCACTGCCCGCCGTCGTCCGGCGTGACGGTGGCCGCGTCCGACCACGGCGTCTCCTCGCCCTGCCCGCCCGTTTTGTAGGTCCCGTGTGCGGTAGCGACGTGTCTGTCGTCGGCGTCGTACATCTCGACGCGGGTCATCGCGAGGCTCTCGCCGAATCTGACCACCTCTGCCTCGGCGGTGAGGTCCGTCGTCACCGGCGCGAGGTAGTCCATGCGCATGTCGACCGTCGGCGAGACCGCGTGGGACAGCGAGATGACCGACGCGCTCCCGATTGCGTCGGCGAGCGCGTAGGTCGCGCCGCCGTGGACGACGTCGCCGTGGGGGTTCGAGAGCAGTTCCTCGCTGTGGGTCAACTCGCCGGTCGCGACGCCGTTCTCCGCGAACGTGAGTTCGATTCCCAGCAACCTGTGGAAGGGCATCTCGTTGAACAGCGCGACGAGGTCCATACGGCCCACCAGCGCCGCCGCCCCCATAAGACTCTTCGAACGGGCGACAACGGGAGCGGCGTTGCGGCTGTCGGCTGGCGGTGTCCGCCTACAGCGTCGTCGAACTCATCGACAGCAGGTGGTCGCCGGCGTCCTCGATAGCGTCGACGGCGTCGTCCAGCGCGAGCAGCAGTTCCCGGACGACGAGCGCGTCCGCCGTCGAACACGCCCCGAAGGCCGCCGTCAGCGCGTCGTACTTGTGGGCGTCACAGTCGCCCTCCATCGTCGCGAGCGTGTCCACGCTGTCGACCACCCGGACGGGTTCGCCCGCCGCGAGGAGGCTCTCGACGTAGGCTTCGGTCACGTCGGTGAGGACGACGGTCGCCTCGGTCGCCAGCGACGCCATCTCGGCGAGTGCCTCGTGGACCCGTTCTGGCAGGTCGGGGCGCATGGCGGCGAGTTCGCGCACGAACGACTCCGCGTGGTTCGGGACGGCGTCGACGCAGTCGTACAGCCGCATGACGTCGTCGGCGCGGAGGTAGACGTCGGTGTAGTTCGGCGGGAGCGACTCGCCGACGAGCGTCCGGAGTTCCCGCAGCGTCGCGTCGCACTCCGACTCCTGCGTACTCAGGCGGTCGACGGCAGCCTCGAAGGCGTCCCGGTCGGTCCCGTAGGCGTCGACGGCGTCCGGCAGGTGCGCGGTGGCGGCCCGGACCTGGTCGAGGTACGTCTCCGTTCGTGCGAGCACTTCGTCCCCGAAGGCGTCGGTGACCGTCGGCATGTTGTTCGACCAGGGTCCCGCGCCGGACAAAGCGTTGCTATGACTGCTACATAGCAGTCGGGAGCCCTCCCGAGCGGGGAGTGCGCGAAGGGTTTTGCCCGCAGCCGCCGTACGTGATGCATGCACATGACACCATTCGAGACAGACGTCAGCGCGGAGATGGCCGACCAGCTCGTCTCGGCGGCCCGGACCGCCCTGGGTGACGAACTCCGGGGCGTCGTGTACTTCACCCCCGCTACCTTCGACGTGCTGTACGTCCGCCAGGACCTCTACGACGCCGACGAGGACGCACGGGAGGCGAAGGCACAGCTGGTCGACCTGGAGACCGTCGGGTTCGCGGAGGGACCGGTCCGTGACGCCCTGGCCGACACCGAACCGGCTCCCATCGGGCCCTACCAGTTCACCGTCCGCTTCCACCGGGACGGCTTCGTCACCCGGATCATCCAGGGCGCGGCCGGCGTCATCCTGACGACCGACAGTATGGACGTGACCGCCTTCGAGGAGGCCGCGACCAGCATCCGGACGCTCCTGACAGAGTGACGACGCGCGACGCCGCGCCTACTCCAGGTGGAACTCGATGGCCGCGCCCTGGCCGAAGCCGACGCACTCCGTCGCCAGGCCGAGGTCGGCGTCGCGCCGTTGCATCTCGTGGATGAGCGTCACGGGCAGGCGCGCGCCAGAGGCCCCGAGCGGGTGGCCGATGGCGATTGCGCCGCCGTTGACGTTGAAGCTGTCGTCGTCGAAGCCGAGTTCGCGCTGGCAGTACAGCGTCTGGCTGGCGAAGGCCTCGTTGAGTTCCACGAGGTCGTAGTCGTCGGTGTCGCGGTCGGTCCGCTCGGCGAGGCCCCGCACCGCCGGGACCGGGCCGATGCCCATCATCGTCGGGTCGACGCCGGCGACGTTGTGGTCGCCGACCTCCGCCATGACGTCCAGGCCGTGGTCCTCGGCGAAGGCGCGGGAGGTGACCATCAGCGCGGCCGCGCCGTCGGTCGTCTGGGACGCGTTGCCCGGCGTGACCGTCCCGTCGGCCTTGAACACCGTCGGCAGCGAGGCCATCTTCTCCATGCTGGTGTCGTAGCGGATTCCCTCGTCCTTCTCGACCGTTCCGTCGTCGGTCTCGATGGGGACGATCTCCTCGGCGAACTTCCCGGACTCGGTGGCGTCGGCCGCGCGCTCGTGGCTGCGCAGGGCGTAGGCGTCCTGGTCCTCCCGTGAGATGTCGAACTCCGCGGCCACCTTCTCGGCGGTCATCCCCATCTGGAGTTCGCCGACGTTGTAGTGGTCGTTCAGACCGGGGTGGACGTTGTGGACGTTCTCGCCCATCTTCACGCGGGACATCGACTCGACGCCGCCGGCGATGGCGACCTGTCGCTGGCCGGCGGCGACGGCGTCGGCTGCGCGCATCACCGACTCCGCCGAGGAGGCGCACCAGCGGTTGATTGTCGCCGCGGGGACGGACTCGCCGAGGTCCGAGAGCAGCGAGACGACCCGGCCTACGTTGTTGCCCTGCTCGCCGCGTTGCTGGGCACAGCCCCACAGCAGGTCGTCGACGTCCTCGCCGGCGAGGCCGGTGCTCGCGAGGAGTTCGTCCACGAGCGGGATGGAGAGGTCTTCGCTTCGGACGTCGGCGAACGCGCCGTCTTCCTTGCCGAAGGGCGTGCGAACCGCTTCGACGATAACTGGTGTTGCCATGATCGGATTGAGGGGAGCCACCCTGTTAAAATCTCACAAACGGCGAACGACTGGCAAGCCGTTCACTCCGGCACGGTAACTAAGGCGACGGCGCGTGTCTGTCCGGACATGACCGACAGAGACGTCGTGGTACTCCGCCAGGAGGTCCACGGCCGCCCCATCGAGAACTACGTCGAGGCACTCCGGGAGCGACTGCCGGACCGCGAGATTCGGCTGGCGCGGACACCGGAGCAGGAGCAGGAACTGGTGGCGGATGCCTCCGTCGTGACCGGGTTGCAGATGGACGAGGCCCTGCTCGACCGAGCCGAGTCGCTGGAACTGTTCGCCTGCCTGTACGCGGGCGTGGGCCACCTGCCGACCGACGCCTTCGAGGAACGCGGCATCGCCGTGACGAACGCGTCGGGCGTCCACGGCCCCAACATCTCGGAGTACGTCCTCGGGTCGCTGCTGACGTTCGCCCGGGGACTGCACCGCGGCTGGCAGCGCCAGCAGCGCCGGGAGTGGCGACACTTCCAGACCCGCGAGCTACACGGGAGTACGGTCACCGTCGTCGGCCTGGGGGCAATCGGGACGACCGTCGTCGACCGCCTGGAGCCGTTCGACGTCGACACCGTCGGCGTGCGCTACAGCCCCGAGAAGGGCGGCCCGACCGACGAGGTGGTGGGGTTCGAGGACGTCCACGCCGCCTGCGTCGAGACGGACTACCTCGTGCTCGCCTGCCCGCTGACGGAGACGACGGAGGGGCTGATAGACGGGGCCGTCTTCGAGACGCTCCCGCCGGACGCCGTCCTCGTCAACGTCGCCCGCGGCCCCGTCGTCGAGACGGACGCGTTAGTCGAGGCGCTCCGGGGCAACGGCATCCGCGGCGCGGCGCTGGACGTGACCGACCCGGAGCCGCTGCCGGAGGACCACCCGCTGTGGACGCTGTCGAACGTCCTCGTGACGCCGCACAACTCCGGGGACACGCCCGAGTACTACGAGCGGGTGGCGGACATCCTCGCGGAGAACCTCCAGCAAATCGACGAGACCGGTGACTACGGGACCCTCCGCAACCGGGCCGTCTGAACGGGGTGAGACCGGAAACCGGGAGACGGGGCGGCCACGCGGACTTCGAGGCACTTATTTCCGTCGCGGGCTAACCTCGGTGAGAATGAACGACCCGGAGCGTGCCGTCGTCGAGTTCGTGCTGACGGCGTCTGTCTACACGGAGAACAAGCAGTTCGAGCCCGACGACCTGCCGCCAGCCTACCGCGAGGCCTTCTACAGCGACGGTCGCATCGAGCGCCCGCTCTCGCCGACCCTCGAGTCTGCCGCCGCGGCCACCGGCGTCGAGGAGCCCTGGAACGTCGTCTCCGGGCTGATGTTCACCGACAAGAACGACTTCGACGGGACCCTCTCGTTCACCGACCGGGACATGGCCGAGGAGTGGCTGCGCGACCGGCTCGACGCCGACGCCCTCCGGGCGAACCCGGTGCTCGCGGCCCACTTCGAGGACGACGTCGAGGGCGTCGACTACGAGAGCGCCCGCCAGTACAACCGCCCGTCTCGGGCCGACCGCGCGGTCATCGACAACCTCCTCTCGGAGTACTTCGACGAGGACGAGGAAGGGGAGATGCTGGACCTCGTAGACGTGCGCGCGCCGACGGAAATCGAGATGACGCTGGACGACATCGTGCTGACGGCCGACCAGGAGAACGAGATTCTGAAAATCGTCAAGGCGATCAAACACCGCGAGTACCTCGCCTCCATCGGCCTGCGCGAAATCGGCAAACTCCTGTTCGTCGGGCCGCCGGGCACCGGCAAGACCACCGTCGCGCGGGCGCTGGCCCGCAAGCTCGACCTCCCCTTCGTCGAGGTGAAGCTGTCGATGATTACCAGCCAGTACCTCGGCGAGACCGCGAAGAACGTCGAGAAGACCTTCGAGGTAGCGAAACGGCTCTCGCCGTGTATCCTCTTCATCGACGAGTTCGACTTCGTGGCGAAGACCCGCGCCAGCGACGAACACGCCGCCATCAAGCGCGCCGTCAACACGCTGCTGAAGAGCATCGACGAGGTCAGCCTCGTCCAGGACGAGGTGTTGCTCATCGGCGCGACGAACCACCCCGACCAGCTCGACGCCGCGGCCTGGCGGCGCTTCGACGAGATCGTCAACTTCCCCAAGCCCGACCGGACGATGCGCTCGGACATCCTGCGCGTCGTCACCCGCGAGATGGACATCCTCGACTTCGACCCCGACGAACTCGCCGAGATTACCGAAGGGCTGACCGGCAGCGACCTCCGGCTGGTGCTCCGGGAGGCAGTCCTCGACGCGCTGACAGAGGAGCGCACGACGCTGACTCAGCAGGACCTCATGGACGCCGTCGAGGACTTCGAGGAGCGTGACACGCTGAAGAACATGGACATGATAGAGGGCGACCACGACGCGCTGGTCGCCGGCGGCGACATCGGCGACGGGCACGACCACGGCCACGACCACTGAGCGGAAGCGCACCGTTTAGGCACCCCCGGCCCCTGTGTCAGCACGATGGAGGTCACGCTGCTGGGGACGGGCGACACGACAGGGACGCCGACCGTCGGCTGTGACTGCGACACCTGCGCCGCCGCCAGGGAACGCGGCGTCGAGCGCACTCGATTCTCCGTGCACGTCCGCAACGAGCGCACCGACGAGACGCTGCTGGTGGACCTGAGCCCGGACTTCCGCCAGCAGTTCCTCCGCGAGGACCTCTCCGTCCCCGACGCCGCCGTCGTCACGCACATCCACTTCGACCACCTCCACGGCGCGGGCAACGTCTTCCGGCTGACCCGCTCGCTGCCCGTCCACGCCGCCGCCGAGGTGGACCCGACCACCGGCGAGAGCGTCGCGGAGACCGTCGCCCGGCAGTACGACTACCTCGACGCCATCGAAGTCCACGACCAGGAGCCGCTGGAACCCTTCACCGCGGCGGGCCTGAACTGTCGGCTCGTCCCCGTCGACCACCCGCCGCTGGTCTGTTACGGGCTGGCCGTCGAGGACCCCGAGACGGGCGCGAAGCTGTCGATTTCGGGGGACACCACCTACGACGTGCCCGAGGACTCGCGGGACGTGCTCGCGGACCCGGACCTGCTCGTCGCCGACGGCATCGTCCACGCCGAGTTCTGCGAGCGCCACCCCCGCGGCGGCCAGCACCACGACGCCGACGGCGTCCCGCGCACGTTCGGGACGAAGCACATGACCGTCGACGGCGCGCGGGCGCTGGCCGAGGACCTGAACGCCGACCGGTTCCGGGCAGTGCACGTCTCCCATTTCGTGCCCGCCGACCGGGCGTTCGAGGACCCGTTCGCCGTCGACGGCGAGCGGTATCGGCTGTGACAGCTCCCGACCGTTGCGCGTGACCGGCTAGAGATTGGCAAACGGACCCACCCATTCGAGCGCGAATAGTCTGAGCGCTGAGAGAACGGCTGTGCTGCATACAACGCGCATAGTCGGCACCGAGGAATTACTGAGTATGGACGACGCTGAGTGCGAAATACAATAATCTTGCCGAGCGGATATTTCAGCGGACTCAGTTTGACGCAGGCATGACGATAGAGCACTGACTGCTGTGAGATGCCGGTGTGACCACATCCGGCTGATGCTGTGGTCATCCAGTGAGGATGGAAATCAGCGGCAGGTGCGAAATGACGGCGTCACTACACTTATTTTAGCCCAGTCTATTACAGGTCCCACATGTCGGATTTTAATTTTCATGGACAGGCCATGTCGTGGCCACAGAGTCTGTACTTTGCTGTCTACGGTCTCGTCGTTATTGGCGTGACCACGATTCTTCAGCAGGCGTTTGGGGTAAGTGGGACAGAGCTCGCTGGAGTCGCAATTGTAGTTGCTTTCGGATTGTTTTGGGGAGGGTTCCTCCCGCTCTACCGTCGTCTACCGAGTCGGTGGAAATAGTCGGTGAGCACGCTTACTGACCGGCTCATTCAGCAGAATTAGTGTGAAACCAACGATGGCCGACTGCTGACTACACCCTCTGTATCTCGCACGCTCCTTTTGACGGAGAAGAGATAGTTTGCTACACCTCTACAAAGCGCATTAGCTCCACTACCAGTCAAGGGTGTCTGGCAACTCCACGAATCCATCTCCTTGATAACGATGAGTAGTCCAACCAGCGTCGGTTGCTCCATCAATATCAGCGTCGCTGTCCCCGATCATCGCGTACGAGTCAGCCGGAAGGCGCTTTTCAGCGGTGTGAAACGGACTGACATGTGGCTTATGCATCCCGACGTCATAGGATGCAACGAATACGTCGAAGTATTGTTCAAGATCATAGGCCCGGAGTTTCTGCATCTGCCAATCTGGAAGGCCGTTTGTCAAAATCCCGAGTTTGAACGATTCAGCAAGCCTGTCGAGGTCAGAATGTGCGTTCTCCGGCGGTTGGCACATCGCTATTTCTCGGTTTCGAAGCGTTTCGATGAGTCGCTCTGGATCAGCCTGAGTATTGACGGCGGAGAATCCGTCTAAATACGGGTTTGGTTCGTGCGCTTTGAACGAGTCGTAGAACGCTTGATTGTACAATTCAATCCATTCCTCTCGGCTCTCCCCGAGAACAGCACTGAACGTATCGGTTAACACCTCACGGTACTCTTGCGTCAAATGAAGCAGAGTTCCATCCAGATCAAAGAAGATGGCTTTCATACAGAGCGTAGTGACAGCACAGATAAAAAACAGTGCTGCATACACTCTCTGTATCGGTCACGACATCACTGACAGAGGTTGGGTAGTTTGCGAAGGCGCTGATGGATACACAGCGCTTGTCGGTCACCAAATTACTGCTGAACTGGCGGCGGAGAATCGCTAAGTACAGCGAAGGCACGTTTCGGTCAGACGCTTACTCGGGGAAGGCGCGTCGGGTTGAGAAGCTTCGTAGTAGCTGTATCCCAGCAGTGAGAGCGACGATTCCCCCGACTACGCCAGCAGCACTGAATACGAGACTCTGCCAGTACAGGAGACTTGTCACAGTCAGGACATATCCAGTATGGGCCAGCGTGACAATGCCGACCCCCAAGAGGAACGCAATCACTAGCAACCACCGGCGAATCTGCTGAAGGAGTTCATCCGTCTCGGAGGGCATCAGCGGGATTTGAGTCTTCTCCGATATGAGCCTCCTGATTCTATCGCACCCCCTTTGCGGCTTTTTCATCCCTAGTCCTCTGAGACGAACAGCATCACTTGCTGAATGCACCCTCTGAATCGGTCACGCCGTTACTGACAGATATCGAGGGGTTTGCGAAGGCGCTGAGGGAGACAGGGCGCGTATCGGTCACGAACTTGCTGCCGAGCAGTGAGACGGCGCATCGGTCAATATGGCAGATTTAGGAAACACTAACACTACTCGCTGTTGTCGGTGTTGCGTGTGTCCCTCTCAAGAGATACCCTCCTGTTCAGTATCGTGGTTATGCTGTGGGCAGTTCAAATTGAAGCCAGCGGATACGGTACCTCGAATACAATTGTCCTTACCTCACTCACCATTGGGGTACTGGGACTTGCTGGAAGTTTCATATCGTCACTGATGTCTATCGACCAGAGTCCCGAGTCCGACCCCACCGAGTGATACGCAGGTTTACGGACTGGCTTGTACATCAGAATCTGTGTGAAACCAACGATGGCTGACTGCTGAACTTAACCTCTCTATCGGTCACTGCGAGATTGATAGATCGAATTTCTGCCACGAGAGAGCGTATGAGATGCCGCTACTTCCGATACACAACCGTCATCGAACGGCGTCCATTGCGGTCGCTCGTGTGTGATCGCTGCGATGCCTCCCCGACAGCGTGCCGTGTCTCTGGTGCCGGTGAGTCACTCGCCGACGAAGCGGTCCAGCCCCGACTGCTGGCGGGCGCGGCCGTCGGGGTCGGCGACCCACGGCGTCCGCGCGTTCCGGAGCGCCGCGGCGTCGCTGGCCGGCGGGTCGGCGGGGTCGTGGCCGTCGCACCCCGCGCCGCAGTCGGTGACCGGGCGGACGACCCGGCCCTTCCAGGGGCAGTGTGGCAGGCCGTCCTCGTCGGGGGCGACGCGGGCACACGCCGGCAGGTCGAACGTCCGCCAGCCCTTGCCGTAGGCGCGCTCCGCGAGGCGGCGGCGGGCGCGTGCCTTCTCCTCGGCCGTGGCGACGTGGACGTCCGTGCGCGCGGGCGTCCGCTCGACGATTTCGACGCCGGCCTCGTCGACAGGGAGCGGGTCGGGGTCGCGGACGACGGTGCGCTCGCCTGTCACGGGGTCGAACTCCCAGACGCCGACGGCGTCGGGGATGCGATTGAGGTGTGCGCCGGTGACGTGACTCGCCGTCGCCAGCACCGCCGCGTCGACGAGGCCGAGGTGGACGTCGGTCAGCAGTTGCGTCTCCAGGTCGCCGGGGCGGTCGAGATCCGGCTTGTTCTCGACGCCGACGATGCGGCCGAACCAGTCGTCGGGATAGCGGGCGGTCTGGCGGACGTAAGTGCGCCCGGAACGGCGCTCGCGCTCGAAGAATCCCACCTCGACTGCCCGGTCGACGACATCGCGGGCGCGCTCGGGGTGGCAGTCGACGGCGTCCTTCCAGAAGCGCGCCCGGCCGGTGCCGACCGCTCCCTCGATTGCGGCGGGCGGAATCGTCTCCGCGGTGATGGCCGCCCGCTCCGCGAAGGAAGGGCCGGGTTCGACCAGGACGGTGTCGAGCACGCGGTGGCCGGCGACGGACGCGCCGAGCTGGCGGCTGACGAGGGCGTCGCGGGCGCGCTCCAGGTGAGCGGACAGCGCCAGTTCGAAGGCGAACTCCGACACGGGTTCCGTTCGGCGCCGCGTCGGCAAAAGCAGTCCGCTGGCGGCCGGGTCGCGCAGACCGACAGCTCACTCGCCGTCGACGACGACGGTGCCGGGTGCGACCATGTACGGGTGACCGTAGCCACAGTAGACGGTGCAGGCGAAGCCGAAGGAGCCGGTCGCGTCGACGACGAACCCGAGTTCCGCGGGGACCGTCGAGCGGTGCCAGAGGTACGTCGACGGCGCGAGCGCCCCGGCGGCGGTGCCACCCGGCAGGCCGCCCATGCCGGGGCCAGTCCCGGGACCGTGGGGCCCGCCGCCCCACCCGGGTCCGTGATGGCCGCCCGGGCCGGGACCTGGTCCCTGCCCCGGACCGCCGAAGCCGCCGGTCCCCTGGCGGAGGTACTCGTCGCGGACGAGGGCGAGCCCGTGGTCGGGGTAGGCCGCCTCGGCCGTCTCGTGGAGGGCGTCGAGGTCGGTACCGCGGGGGGCGGGAATCGACTGCTCGTTGCGCCGGGCGCGCTCCTCGCTGCCCGGGATGCCCTCGCGGACGGCCGCCGGGAGGGCGGCGACGGCGTCGTCGGCCTCGACGTTGAACAGAGTGAGTCGGAGTTCGTCGCCGGTCGACAGCGACAGTCGGTCGCGCTCTGTCCCGGTGTCGTCGAGGAGGAAAAACCCCCAGTGGTAGGAGCCGACGAACCCGCGGACGGTCCGCGACTGCTGTTGCTGTGCCTGTCCGTTCCGGGCGTCCCTGCCGGCCGCCGAACAGCCGGCGAGTGCCGCCCCGCCAAGGAGCGCGAGCGTCTCGCGGCGGCTGAACGGTCGCGATGCGAGGTCCATGGTCGTCCACTCGGGAGAGCGAGGAAAGTCGGTTGTCGCCCCATACTCCCCGGTTCCACAGGAATACCGGCCAGCAGGACGCGCGGACGATGCGAATCGCCTGCGACGGGAGAGCGGGTTCTGGCCGGTGGGTCCGTCCGGAACGGGGGTCGGGGGGTCCTTCGGTGCGCAAACAGTAGGTTTATCACCGGCAGGGGGCGAATCTGTAGCAGGATTACTGTCGCGATGACAGCGAACAAACAACCGGAGGTAAACATCGGGCTCGTCGGTCACGTAGACCACGGCAAGACCACCCTGGTCCAGGCGCTGAGCGGTCAGTGGACGGACCAGCACAGCGAGGAGATGAAACGCGGCATCTCCATCCGCCTGGGCTACGCCGACGCGACGTTCCGACACTGTCCGGACATGGACGAACCGGAACGGTACACCGTCGAGGAGGAGTGTCCGGACGGCACCGAAAGCGAGGTGCTCCGGACGGTCTCCTTCGTGGACGCACCCGGCCACGAGACGCTGATGGCGACGATGCTCTCGGGTGCCTCCATCATGGACGGTGCCGTGCTCGTCATCTCGGCGAGCGAGCCGGTTCCGCAAGCACAGACCGAAGAACACCTGATGGCGCTGGACATCATCGGCATCGAGAACATCGTCGTCGCCCAGAACAAGATAGACCTGGTCGACCGCGACACCGCCGAGGAGAACTACGCCCAGATTCAGGAGTTCGTCGAGGGGACCGTCGCCGAGGGCGCGCCCATCGTGCCAATCAGCGCACAGCAGGGCGTCAACATGGACCTGCTCATCCAGGCCATCGAGGAGGAGATTCCCACGCCCGAGCGTGACCCGGACGCGGGGGCCGAGATGCTCGTCGCCCGTTCCTTCGACATCAACCGCCCGGGGACGACGTGGGAGAACCTCTCCGGCGGCGTCCTCGGCGGCTCACTCACGCGGGGCAAACTCGAAGTCGACGACGACATCGAACTCAGGCCCGGCCGCGAGGTCGAGGAGGGCGGCCAGACGGAGTGGCAGTCCGTCGAGACGACCGTCCGGTCGCTGCAGGCCGGCGGCGAGGGCGTCGACGAGGTCACCCCCGGCGGCCTGCTGGGCGTCGGGACGGGGCTGGACCCCGCCATCACGAAGGGGGACGCACTCGCCGGGCAGGTCGCCGGGCCGCCCGGGACGCTGCCGCCGGTCCACGAGCAGTTCACGATGGACGTCGAACTGCTGGACCGCATCGTCGGAGAGGACGGCGAAGACGAGGTCGACGAGATATCGACCGGCGAGCCGCTGATGCTCACCGTGGGCACGGCGACCACCGTCGGGTCGGTCACGAGCGCGCGCTCCGGCGAGTGCGAGGTGGCGCTCAAGCGGCCCGTCTGCGCCGAGCCGGGCGTGAAAATCGCCATCAACCGCCGCGTCGGCGCGCGCTGGCGGCTCATCGGGTACGGCACCCTGATGGGATGAGCGTCGTCCTGGATACGAACGCACTGATGATGCCCGTCGAAGCCAACGTCCGCGTGTTCGAGGAACTCGACAGGCTGCTCTCGGACCCGACCTGCGTGGTCCCCGAGGCGGTCCTCGCGGAACTGGCAAAATTGGCGGACGGCGCTGGCGAGGCGGCCACGGCGGCGAGCGTGGGTCGTGACCTCGCACAGCGGTGTTCGACACGGGCGACGGCGGCGGCGTATGCCGACGACGCCGTCTGCGAACTCGCACAGGCCGACGACGTGACACACGTCGTGACGAACGACAGACCCCTGAAACGCCGCCTGCTCGACGCGGGCGTTCCAGTAATATGTTTACGGGGGGAGAACAAACTCGCCATCACTCAACCATAACATGTACAAACGGGTTAGACTACGCGACACGGTCGAAGTCCCGCCGGCCCACCTGGCCGACGTGACCCCCGACCTTGTCAAACGGCTGTTGCAGGACAAGCTCGAAGGGCGGGTCGACGAGGACGTCGGCTCCGTCGTCTCGGTCATCGAAGTCCACGACGTCGGCGATGGGGCGGTGCTGCCCAACGAGCCCGGCGTCTACTACGAGGCGGAGTTCGACGCGCTCACCTTCGACCCACAGATGCAGGAGGTCGTCGACGGGGAGGTCGTCGAGGTCGTCAACTTCGGTGCCTTCGTGGGCATCGGGCCCGTCGACGGGCTGCTCCACGTCTCACAGATTTCCGACGAGTACCTCGCCTACGACGAGGAGGGCCAGATGCTGGCCTCGCGGGAATCCAACCGCGCGCTGGGCGTCGGCGACGCCGTCCGGGCGCGCATCGTGACCAAGAGCATCGACGAGCGGAACCCGCGCGATTCGAAAATCGGCCTGACCGCGAAGCAGGTCGGCCTGGGCAAACACGGCTGGCTGCGCGAGGACCGCGAGAAGCGCCAGGCGTCCGCGGAAGGTGAGAGCTGATGGCCGACCGACTCGTCTGCCGGGAGTGCCACCGCGTCCAGGAGGCCGTCGAGGCCGAGGCCTGTGACGCCTGTGGCTCCACCTCGCTGACCGAGGACTGGGCGGGCTACGTCGTCATCAGCCACCCCGAGAAAAGCGCCATCGCCGAGGAGATGGGCGTCACCCAGCCCGGCAAGTACGCGCTGAAGGTCCGGTAACGTGACGGAGACCGTCGTCGAGCTTCAGCGGGAGTTGCGCGCCGAGCTGAAAGAGCCGATGGGGCGCGTCTACACGGACGCCGAGGAACTCGTCGCCGCGGCCGGCGAGCCGCTCGTCACGGTCGGCGACATGGTTACGTACCACCTGCTGAAAGCCGGGTACGTCCCGGACGTAGCGCTGGTCGACGAGCGCACCGAGCGTGCCGAGGTCGACGCCGAGGTCTGGGACGCCATCACCGGGTTCGACCGCGAGGTGACGGTCGCGAACCCGGCGGCGACACTGACGGCACCGCTGCTGGAGGCGCTACGGGATGCGCTCGACCGGGCCGGGGACGCCTCGACGCTCGTCGTCGTCGACGGCGAGGAGGACCTGGCGACGCTGCCGGCGCTGGTCGCCGCCCCCGACGGAGGCAGCATCGTCTACGGCCAGCCCGGTGAGGGTATGGTGCTAGTGGCCGTCGACGGGCCCGCGACCGAGCGCGCGCGGGACCTGCTGTCGCGGATGGACGGCGACACGCGGCGTCTCTGGTCGGTGCTCGCCGTCTAAGAGTCGGTAGCGTCGGCTACACAGCGAAGAATCGTCGCCACGGGCCGGGAGCGGTCGTCTCTACTGCTGGCGCGGCACGCCGATGTTCTGCAGGTACCCGCCGCACTCGCAGAGGCGGCCGTCCGGATTCTCGATGTGGCGACTGCAGTCGAGACACTCGTAGAGCGACTCGCCCCCCGAGGCCGGGTCGCGGTGAACTGGCATAGTGATGTGCTATACGTTGGCGAGGGACATACCGGTTACGTAACCAACGGAAACCGTCACCGGCGGAGCGCGAGGACGTACCGCGTGAGCGAGCGGTGGACGGGGCGCTGGAAGGCTGCTTCGGTGGTCCAGCCGGCGGCGCTCGCGGTGCGTGCCCACGGCCGGTCGCCGACGACGATACACCGGGGCGCGACGCGCCTGGCCTCTCGCAGTGCCGCCGAGAGCAGGTCGTCGATGTCGCCCTCTATCTTCGACTGGCGGCCGTACGGCGCGTCGAAGACGACGGCGTCGACGCCGCCGTCGGCTATCGGGAGCGAGCGCGCGTCCGCGCGGGCGACGTGCCAGTCGCCGTCGAGGAAGGCTTCGAGGTTCTCGCGGGTCCCCTCGACCATCTTCTGCTGGGCGTCGGTCCCGACCACGCGCGCGCCGACGAGACCGGCCTCGATGAGGATGCCTCCGGTGCCACACATCGGGTCCAGCACCGTCGCACCGGGGCGAGCACCGGCCACGTTGGCCAGCGCACGCGCAAGCAACGGGTCCATGCTGCCTGGCTGGAAGTACGGCCGGTCGGTCGGCTTGCGCTCGCCGAAGTCGCGGACGCTCTCGGTGACCAGCCAGCCCACCGCGCAGGTGTCGGTCCGTCCGTCGCCCGGGTCGGGTTCGGCAAAGAGCACCCGGAGTTCGTGGTCGGGGTCGTCGAGGTCCACCGCGAAGCCGCGGTCGACGAGCACCTGTCCCAGGACCCGCTCGGCGCGCTGGGTGTCCACGCCGGTCCGGCCGCGGACGTCCTCGGCGCGGACGGCGACGGTCCCGGTCCGCTGGAGCGTCGTCGCCGAAAGCAACGCGCGGGCGCTCTCGACGTCTGGCGGGCAGCGCCCGAGGAGTTCGCTGGCCGCTCGGGTGTAGGCCAGCGACGCAATCCGGTCGGTCACGCCGCGGGCCGTCGCCAGCCCCGGCGCGATCGGGGTGACGTCGGAGGCGGCACTCTCGGCCTCGAAGACCGCGAAGTCGTCGTCCTGTCCACCGAGTTCGAGGACGTACACGGTCGTACTGACGGGAGCGGGCGTATCAGCGTAACGGTCGGACCCGACCGGCCGCCAGCCCGCACGTCGACTTAAATCGACGCCGCAGCGTTCCGGACGCGACGACGTTTCACGGACCTGTTACATCCCAGGCGGTGAACAGGCGACGACGTGCCACGAACCTTTATATAGTTTAAATACGACGTTTAAACAGAGTCATGGTTGACCCAAAAGAGACTATTAATATCGAAAACGTCGTCGCCTCGACTGGAATCGGGCAGGAGCTCGACCTCCAGAGCGTGGCGATGGACCTTGAAGGGGCTGACTACGACCCCGAGCAGTTCCCCGGCCTCGTCTACAGGACACAGGACCCAAAGTCGGCGGCGCTCATCTTCCGGTCCGGCAAAATCGTCTGCACCGGCGCGAAGAGCACCGACGACGTTCACCAGAGTCTCCGCATCGTCTTCGACAAGCTCCGCGACCTGAACATCCAGGTCGACGAGGAGCCCGAAATCATCGTCCAGAACATCGTCACCTCCGCCGACCTCGGGCGCAACCTCAACCTCAACGCCATCGCCATCGGCCTCGGCCTGGAGAACATCGAGTACGAACCCGAGCAGTTCCCCGGCCTCGTCTACCGGCTCGACGACCCCGACGTCGTCGCGCTGCTGTTTGGCTCGGGCAAGCTGGTCATCACGGGCGGCAAACAGCCCGAGGACGCCGAGGAGGCCGTCGACAAGATCGTCTCCCGGCTGGAAGACCTCGGGCTGCTCGAATAGCCCGCTCGGGAACGTAGCTCTCAAGCCGTCTCCCTTCGAACCTCCCCTATGCTCCTCCAGTCTTCGGTGAGTCCCACCGGCGGCGGGCTCCTCGCTATCCTCGTGACCTTCCTGGTCGCGACGCTGTTCTACGCGGTCACGCTCCACCTCGCGGCCACCTTCTTCATCGGCGAGGTCCCCAGCCAGCGGGCCGCCTACGTCGCCCCCGTCCCCGCCGCGACGAGTCTCCTCCTCCAGCAGTACGGTCTCAGCGGCATCGGGCCGCTATCGCCGAGTCTGGCCGTCATCGTGGCCGTCGGAGTCACGCTGATTGCCGACGCCATCGCCATCAGTTTCGTCTACCGCCTGAAGTGGTCCTCCGCCATCCCGCTCACGCTCCTGCACTTCGCCTTCGCCGCCGTCCTCGGCGTCGCGCTGAACAACATCTTTGGGTTCATCTGAACCACTTTTTACTTCGTCGGGGCTCGCAACGCGCCTTCGGCGCGTGCGGCCCACTCCTCGTAAAAACTTGGGGAAAAAGGCTCCTCGCGCTCGGTAGAGCGCTCGGAGGGAACCGGCGGCTCCGCCGCCGGATGCTCGTAGCAGGCCTGCCCTTCCCCGGGGAGCGCGACGGAGCGCGCTCCCGGCCACCGCTCCCCGCTACTCCAGCGACGCCATCTCGTCGGCGGGTTCGTGAGTCACCCGATAGCCGTCGTCGGTCTCGGCCACCTCGTCGGCGACGTAGAAACGGATGTCCTGCTCCTGTTTTGTGACGACCGGGAAGTCGTAGTGGGTCGCGTCGTACGCCGGTTCGTCGCCGGCGTCGCGGCGGTCGGCGACGAACTCGCGGTGGCTCCGCAGGCGCTCGCCCACGACGTCGCGGGCCATCTCCGGAACGTCGGTCACGCGCTCGGCGAAGTGGTCGGCGAACTCCCCGTCGAGTTCGTACCCCACGGAGTTGCGGCCGGCGACCATCGCCGCCAGCGTCGTCGTGCCCGTCCCCCAGAACGGGTCCAGCACGGTGTCGCCGTAGACGGAGTACATGTTCACGAGCCGGTAGGGAATCTCGAAGGGGAAGGCGGCGGCGCGGTCCCGCAGGTCGTCGGCGGGCAGGTCCTGCAGACAGCCGCGCACGTCCGTCCAGACGTCCGTGAACCAGCGGTTGCGCTCCTCCCAGAAGAACGCGCTCTCGTAGCGGCGCGTCGACCCGGGTTCGAACGACCGCCGCCGTCCCTTCCGAAAGACCAGCACGTACTCGTGTTCCAGCGTCACGTAGGCGTTCGGCGGGAGCATCCCCGACCCCATGAACTTCGCCGCGCTGTTGGCGGGTTTGCGCCAGAGCACGTCCGGCAGCGGGTCGAAGCCCAGGTCCTCGAAGGCGTCCGTGATGCGGGCGTGGTTGGGGTAGACCCGGAAGCTCTCGCCGACCTTCCGCGTGGCGTCGCCGACGTTGATGCAGGCGATGCCGCCGGGGACGAGCACCCGCTCCAGTTCCCGCCAGACCGCGTCGAGCGCGTCGTGCATCGCGTCGAAGGCTTCCTTGCCGTCGCCGGCGTCGAGCGCCTCCGCGGAAGCAGGCGCGACGTCGGCGAACAGGTCGTCCCACATCTCTATCATCGGATAGGGCGGCGACGTGACGACCAGTTCGACGGACTCCGCAGGCAGCGAGAGGTCGCGAGCGTCGCCCACCCTGACGCGGTGGGTCGTCTCCAGGCTGTCGGGCATCACTCGACGAGGCGCTCGATTTCGGTCACCAGGATGTCACTCGCACCCATCGCCTTCAGGTCGGAGATGGTCTCGAAGACCTGTTGCTCCTCGACGACGGCGTGGACCGCCAGCGCCTCCTGGCCGGCGATGTCCATCACCGTCGGGCCGCCCATCCCCGGAATCACGTCTTTCACGTCCTCCAGGCGCTCGGCCGGGACGTTCATCATCAGGTAGCGCTTGTCGTCCGCCGACAGCACCGAGGCCAGCGCCGTCCGGATCTGCTCGACCTTCGGGTCGTCGGCGGTGTCGGGGCGGGCGAACAGGCGCACCGAGGACTGAAGCACTTCGTCGACGATGCCCAGGCGGTTCATCCGCAGGGTGGTACCCGTCGAGGTGATGTCCACGATGGCGTCGGCGATGTCGACGTGCGGGGTCAGTTCCGTCGCCCCGGAGACCTCCGCGACGTCCACGTCGACGTCTTTGTCGGCGAAATAGTCGCGCGTGATAGAAGGGAACTCGGTGGCCACGGTGCCGCCGTCGAGGTCGGCGACGGAGTCGATGTCGCCGTCCTCGGGGGCAGCCAGGACGAGTCGACAGGTGCCGTAGTCGAGGTCCAGCAGGTCCACGAGGTCTGGGTTCGACTCCATGACCTGGTCAAGGCCGGTGATGCCGACGTCAGCCGCGCCGTCGGCGACGTACTCCGGGATGTCGGCGGCGCGGGCGAAGAGAACGGTCACGTCGGGGTCGACGGTGTCGGCGTAGAGCTTGCGGTCGGCACCGTCGACGAGGTGGAGGCCGGCGCGTTCCAGCAAATCGAGTGTCGGGTCGTGCAGACGACCCTTGTTGGGCACGGCGATGCGCATACGGGCAGGTGACGCTCGCGGGGCAACTGTCTTTCCCTCGCGGTCAGTCCGCGACCTGCTCGCGGGCCGGCAGGAAGAGGTAGACCAGGCCAGCGACGACGGACAGCCCGGCCAGCAGGAAGAAGGCCTCGGCAAAGAGTCCCCGGTCGGCCATCGCGCCGACGACTGTCGACCCGAAGGCACCGACGGTGAAAAAGCCCGTCCGGAGCAGGCCCCACGCCGTCCCCCGGACGTTCGCGGGCAGCAGTGAGACGATGTAGGCGTTCGTAATCGGGGCCATCGAGAGGCGCACGCCGATGAAGACGGCCACGAGCGCGAGCGGGAGGAGCCCGGAGACGAACGGCAACAGGGCGAGGGGAACCATCCCGGACAGCGCCACGACAGACAGAATCGACCCGTGGCCGTACCGGTCGGCGAAGCCGCCGCCGAGGGACTGCCAGACCGCCCCGGAGACGAACAGCAACCCGAAGAGGACGCCCGCGGTCCCCTCCGTCAACCCCTTCACTTCGACGAGGTACGTCGTGTAGAAGGCCGTCAACCCCTGGAAAATAAAGAGCATCAGCGTCGCGCCGACGACGGCGAGGACCACGCCCCGGCCGGCAATCGCCCGCCGGACTGCACCGGCACGCTTGCGGAGCGAGATGGTCCCGCCGTCCGCCCGGACCGACCGGCCCGCACCGGGGACGACGCGATAGAGCGCGACAGTCACCAGCAGGAAGCCCGGAATCGTCGCACCGAGGGCGACCCGCCAGCCGACCGCGTCGGCAACGACGATGGCGGCGACCGGTAACAGGGCGGCCCCGATGCTCCCGGCGGCAAGCACGCTACCGAAGGCCACGCCGTCGGTGTCGGGGAACGTCCGCGAGAGGACGGTCCCGCGGGGCGGGCCGTACAGTCCCGACCCGAATCCGAACAGCGCAGTGGCGAGGAGGAAGACGGCGAAGGTCGGCGAGAGCGCGTACCCGACGAGTCCGACCGATGCGGCGACCGTGCTGGCGGCGAGCAGTCGGCGCTCGCCGAGGCGGTCGACGAGCGCGCCCGCGGGGAACTGCACAAGGGCGTAGGTAATCCACAGCAGCGTGATGGCCGCACCGGCGGCCGCGTTCGAGACCGGGAAGTCCTCGGTGATGATGGGCAGGAGCGCTGGCACGACGAACCGCAGGCCGAGAACGAGAAACCAGCCCGCGGCGACGGCCAGCAGCGTCCAGCCCCGTCCCTGGCCGTGGACCTCGCGGGCGAGCGAGCGGAGGCGAGCGAGGGTCGCGCGCGGCGAGCCAGGGGACACACCCGGGGAGACGAAGTCGAGCGGAAAGACGCTGACGAACGAGACCCGGGGATTGACACTCCCCGCCCCCATATCGCCGCCGATGAGCCACCTTCACATCGCCGGCGGGCAGGTCCTCACCCCCGAGACCACCGTCGAGCGCGCGGACGTACTCGTCGACCAGGACACAGGGACCATCGAAGCGGTCGGGACGGACCTCGACGCGGCCGGCGCGGAGACGCTGGACGCCAGCGGCGGCCTCGTCATCCCCGGCCTCGTCAACGCCCACTCCCACGTCGCGATGACGCTCTTTCGGGGCCACGCCGACGACAAGGAACTCGACGCCTGGCTCCAGGAGGACATCTGGCCAGTCGAGGCCGAACTCCAGGCCGAGGACGTCGCCGCCGGGACGCGCCTGGGCGTCGCCGAGATGATTCGCTCGGGGACGACTACCTTCGCCGACATGTACTTCTTCATGCCGGAGGTCGCCGAGGTGGTCGCGGAGACGGGGATGCGCGCCCGCCTCGGCCACGGCTGTATCTCCGTCGGCAAGGACGACGCCGACGCCCGCGGGGACTTCCGGGAAGGGCTGGACTTCGCCCGCGAATACGACGGCTACGCCGACGGCCGCGTCACGACGATGTTCAACCCCCACAGCCTCACGACGGTCTTCGAGGACCACTTCGCGGACTACGTGCCGGAGGCCCGCGAGGCGGGCATGACGGTCCACTTCCACGCCAACGAGACCACCGACGAGGTGGACCCCATCGTCGACGAGCGGGGCCGCCGCCCGCTCGACTGGGCCGACGACCTGGGGCTGCTCGCCGACGATTCCTTCATCGCCCACGGCGTCCACGTCGACGAGTCCGAGATAGAACTCCTCGCGGACCGGGGCACCGCCGTCATCCACTGCCCGGCGTCGAACATGAAACTCGCCAGCGGGATGGCACCGGTCCAGGAGATGCTGGACGCGGGCGTGACCGTCGGCCTGGGCACCGACGGGCCGGCGTCGAACAACGACCTGGACATGTTCGACGAGATGCGCGACGCGGCGATGCTGGGGAAACTCGCCGCGGACGACGCCAGCGCCGTCGACGCCGCGACGACCGTCGACCTGGCGACGAAGGGCAGCGCCGACGCCATCGGCGTCGACAGCGGCCGCATCGCGGAGGGGGCCAACGCCGACGTCGCGGTGCTCTCCCTCGACGCCCCGCACCTGACGCCGCCCCACGACCTGGTGAGCCACCTGGCCTACGCCGCCAGCGGGAGCGACGTGCGCCACACCGTCTGCGACGGGCAGGTGCTGATGCGCGACCGCGAACTCACGACCATCGACCTCGCTGCCGCACGGGCCGAGGCGACCGAGCGTGCCGAGGCGCTCATCGAGCGCGCGAGCGAGAGTTAAACTTCGAGAAGAGTTTCTAAACCGTATAAAATATTCTGAGAGAGTTTCAGAGACAGCGGGAACGGGATGAACGAACCTGAACGAGGGGGCGGGTTTACTGTGGTCACGGTGCCACGTACAGTCAGAATGCGTACCAAATTGTTCGCGCTGTACGCCGCCGTGGGACTGGTCCTGGTCGCTGCCGGTCCCGGCCTGGCCGCTGCAGCAGACGACGGTGCTGGAAACACCGCCCTCTCGGTCGCGGTCAATCAGCCCGGCGACGGAGCACCGACAGTGAGCGTGACGGACAACGGGACCGGCGTCGACGGCGCCGCAGTGAGCGTCGTGGGGCTGGACAACTACTCCTACGTCGGCGTGGGCGACTACACGACCGACGAGAACGGGACCGTGTCCCTGCCGGAACCACAGGAGAACGGCACCATCGCGGTGACGGCGACGGTCGACAACTACACCGTGGCGACGACGGCGAACCTGACCGCCGCCGAGGAGGAGAACGAGTCCTTCGGGTCGGAGATGTCGGCGTTCGTCCACACGCTGCTGATGAACAACCCCTCGGGCGGCATCGGGCACTCGGTCGCGACGTTCGCGACGATGAACAACCCCGGCAACGCGCCGGACCACGCCGGCCCGCCGTGGATGGACGACGACGGTGACGACGAGCGCGGCCCGCCCGCACACGCCGGCCCTGGCGGTGACGAGGACTCCGAGCGTGGACCGCCCGAACACGTCGAGTCGGACGACAACGAGACCGACGAGCGCGGCCCGCCCGCCCACGCAGGACCGGGCAACGGCGACGACACTGAATCCGAGGATGAAGAAGACAGCGACGACGGCGAGGAGAGCGACGACGACAGCGAGGACACTGACGGCGAAGAGACCGACGCCGAGGAAAGCGACGACGACAGCGAGACCGAGGACGAGGACACCGAAACGGCCGACAACGAGGACGATGACGACAGGCGCGGCCCGCCGGGCGGGAACGGGCCGCCGGGTCAGGCCGGCCGGTAACGCCTCGACGCGGACCGCTTCGGTAGGGTTTTCCCCGCCCTTTCCTTCTTTCCGGGCATGACTGCACCCATCAGTGAGCAACTGGACGACGCCGCCTCCCAGCGCGAGGAGGGGGCCCGCAAGATGGACTGGGCGCGCCAGCACATGCCCATCATGGCCGCGCTCCGCGAGGAGTTCGAGGCCGACCAGCCCTTCGCCGGCGAGGTCATCGGCATGGCGATGCACGTCGAGGCCAAGACGGCCGTCCTCGCCGAGGTTCTCGCCGCCGGCGGCGCGGAGGTCGCTATCACCGGCTGTAACCCGCTGTCGACCCACGACGACGTCAGCGCCGCACTCGACGCCATCGACGGCATCACCTCCTACGCCAAGCGCGGCGTCGACGACGACGCCTACTACGACGCGATGGACGCCGTCGTCGCCCACGAGCCGACCATCACCGTCGACGACGGCGGCGACCTCGTCTTTCTGATCCACGAGGAGTACCCCGAACTCATCGAGACGATCATCGGCGGCTGTGAGGAGACGACGACCGGCGTCCACCGCCTGCGCGCGATGGCCGACGACGGCGCGCTCGACTATCCGATGTTCGCCGTCAACGACACGCCGATGAAGCGCCTGTTCGACAACGTCCACGGCACCGGCGAGTCCTCACTGGCCTCCATCGCCATGACGACGAACCTCTCCTGGGCCGGCAAGACCGTCGTCGTCGCCGGCTACGGCCACTGCGGTAAGGGCGTCGCGAAGAAGGCCAGCGGCCAGAACGCCGACGTCGTCGTCACCGAGGTCGAACCCCGCCGCGCGCTCGAAGCCCACATGGAGGGGTACGACGTGCTCCCGATGGCGGAGGCCGCCGCGGAGGGCGACGTCTTCATCACGACGACGGGCAACCGCGACGTCGTCGTCGGCGAGCACTTCGACGCCATGCAGGACGGCGTTCTGCTCGCCAACGCCGGCCACTTCGACGTGGAAATCGACCTCGACGCACTCGAAGCGAAGGCGGTCGACACCTACGAGGCACGCGACGGCGTCACCGCCTACGAGATGGACGACGGCCGCCGGCTGAACGTTCTCGCGGAGGGGCGGCTGGTCAACCTCGCCACGCCCGTCGCGCTGGGCCACCCCGTCGAGGTGATGGACCAGAGCTTCGGCATCCAGGCCGTCTGCGCCCGCGAACTGGTCGAGAACGGCGACGAGTACGATGCGGGCGTCCACGACGTGCCGGACGACCTCGACCGCGAGGTCGCGGAAATCAAACTCGCCGCGGAGGGCGTCGCCTTCGACAGCCTCAGCGACGCACAGCGCGACTACATGGACTCCTGGCAGCACGGGACGTAAGCACCAACGTCTATGGGCCCGCGCTCGAACGGGCGCGCATGGAGTACGTCCCCGCCGGCGACGCCGAGATTCCCGCACTCGGCGTCGGCACCTTCCAGCTCGATAGCGACCAGGCACGCGAGACAGTCCGAACGGCGCTGGACCTCGGCTATCGCCACGTGGACACGGCCGAGTACTACGACAACGAGGAGGGCGTCGGCGCGGGCATCGCGGCCGCACCCGTCGACCGCGACGACGTCTTCCTGACGACGAAAGTCTGGCGCTCGAACCTCCGCCGCGACGACGTCCGCGCCGCCGCCGAGGCCAGCCTCGACCGCCTGGGCGT
This sequence comes from Salinibaculum sp. SYNS191, assembly GCF_037338445.1. Taxonomy (NCBI): domain Archaea; kingdom Methanobacteriati; phylum Methanobacteriota; class Halobacteria; order Halobacteriales; family Haloarculaceae; genus Salinibaculum; species Salinibaculum marinum. The sequence continues at coordinate 2,304,342 of NZ_CP147838.1, read as the reverse complement.
CGACTACGTCGACCTCCTCCTGATTCACTGGCCCCACCCGCGCGTCCCCGTCGCGGAGACGCTGAGGGCGATGGAAGAACTCCGCGCGGAGGGGCTGACCCGCCACATCGGCGTGAGCAACTTCACGCGCTCGCAACTGGCCGACGCGATGGAGGTCGCCGACGCGCCAATCGTGACCGACCAGGTGCTGTACCACCCGTTCAAAGCGCAGCGCGACCTCCGCCAGTTCTGTGTCGAGTCGGACGTCGCACTGACCGCCTACAGCCCGCTGGCGACGGGCGACGTCGTCGGGAACGACGACCTGGCACGCATCGGCCGGCGCTACGACAGGACCGCCGCGCAGGTGGCGCTGCGCTGGCTCGTCCAGCAGGACGGCGTCGTGGCGATTCCCCGCTCGTCGAGCGCCGACCACCTCGCAGACAACCTCGACGTCTTCGACTTCGAACTGACGGACGCGGAGATGCGCGAGGTTCACGGGCTGACCGGCAGCCTCCGGCGGCGACTGGAGAACACGCTCCCGAAACTGATGCGGTCGTTCCCGCTCTAGAAGTCCGACAGCGACGTCTGATTCTGCTTCAGCGAGTGCGCCTCGTAGCCCAGCCGCGACCGTATCTCGGTCGCCAGCGTGTCCGTGCTCCCGTGGGTCGTGTAGACCACCTCGGGGTCCACCTGTTCGACGACGGCCAGCAGTTCCTCGAAGTCACAGTGGTCCGACAGCGGGAAGGTGCGGTCGTAGCCGCCGGCGTACCTGAAGCTGGTGTCGACTGCCCACCCCGAGAGGGCAGCCCGCAGCGCGCCCGTCTCCTCGACGATTGACTCGACGAAGGAGAGCCGGTTCGTCTGTGAGGGAAGTACGAGTGCATCGCCGGCCCCCAGCGTGGTCTCGCGGGTGTACCGTTCGACCGGGAAGGAGAGGTCCGTCGCCGCCGCGATGGGTTCGTTCAGGTTCTCGATTGCTTCCGTGACGAAGACGCGCTCGCGGCCCGAGTCGCCGAGCAGGAGTTGCACCTCCTGGGCCCGCCCCAGCGAGTACGCGAAGACAATGACCGGGTGGTCGGCGCTGTCGGCCAGCCAGTCGTGGAACGCCGTGGCCACTTCTGGTCGGGGCGGGAAGACGTATTCGGGGTCGCCGTACGTCGATTCCACGACGAGGACGTCCGCTTCCGGCGGGTCAAAGCCCGCGAGGGCGTGCCGCGAGCGCGTGCTGATGTCCCCGGTGTAGAGGTAGGTCCGGTCGGCGTCCTCGACGAGCACGGCCCGCGACCCGGGGACGTGTCCCGCGTCGACCAGGGTGATGCGGTCGTCGGTGACCGTCTCGGGCAGCGGGTCGTCGGGGCGGCGGACGGCAGCGAGGTCGGCGGTGAGCGACGACCAGACCACCTCGTCGGGCGGGTCGTCGTAGAGATGGTCGCCGTGGGCGTGGCTCACGACGTTGACGTCGCCGTCGGGGGCGCTGGCGTCGGCGACGACCGTCTCGCCGGTCGAGAGGTCGATTTCGATGCCGTCGGTGTACCGGACCGACCGTGTCACACCCGGAGTAGGGCTGTCAGAACCAAAACGCTGTGGGGCTTTCAGTCCGCGACGGCGACCGTGTCCCGGACCAGTTCGATGTCCGGGTCCGCGCGGAGTTCGAGGAGACACGCGGTACAGAGATGCAAGTCGAGTTCGACCGGCCGGCGCGTCTCCGGCGAGAACCGGAGCGTGTAGGCCATCGAGAGCTGTTGCTGGCCGCAGTTGGTGCAGGTCATTGCGGGCGGGCGACGACTGGTTCGGCCGCCGGGACGCTCACTCGGACTGTCATTGCCAGTGAGTGGACGGCCTGAAAGCGTATCACGTTACTCCGTGCAATCTGTGCAGGCCGTGCACAGCGCCGGCTCAGAACTCGTCGGCCGGCTTCACGCGGGCGCGGTCGCGGAAGTCCCGGTAGACCGACTCGGCCCAGGCGCGGACGTCGTCGCTGTCGGTCGCCAGCAGCGCCCGGGGGAAGCCGTCGTCGTCCTCGACGCCGACGTGGACGGTCCCGTCGTCACCGAGGCCGAGATAGAACGGAAGGTCCCCGTCATGGACCCGGACGGTCAGCCGGCCCGTCCGTATCTGCTCGCGAAAGAGCGTCGCGTACTCGCCGGTGGTGAGCGTCGGCTCCAGTCCCGCCGGCACGACTATCTCCGCCTCGAACTCGCCGGAGTGAATCCGCTCGTGGACGACCCTGGTCCCCTCGATGTCGAGCGACGGGAGCAGGCCGCGGAACTCCCCCACCTCGTGCAGGAGTTCCGTCTGTCGTCTGGCGGGGAGATAGGGGTCGCCGGGAGCGTGCGAGAGTATCTCGGCACCGCGGATGTGCGCCAGGTCGAGGTCGAACTCTGCGTAGGGAAACCACTCGAGGAACGTCGAGATCTCCTCGGTCGCCCGGATGGTGTCGACCAGGTCACCGAGTCCGTCAGCGACGATGCGACCCTGCGGCGTCAGGCGCCACGCCTCCCCGTCGCGTCGAATCCAGTCGTGCTCGTCCAGCGCCGACAGGGCGCGCGTCACGGTCGACCGCGACGCGTCGACGTGCTCGCGAAACTCCCGCTGTGTGGTCGGCCCCGACTCCAGCAGGTGCGTGAGAATCTCGACTCTCGGTTCCGCCCGGGTGAGAAAGGCAATCTGCTCGACCGCCCCGGCGTCGTCGCCCATCTGTCACCTCATAATAACACGGAGAGTATAACTCCTCTCATCGACAATTTCGGGAGCGCCAGACGCCGGTACCACCCCGGGCTACTGGTCCTCGTAGAGCCGCTCGACCCGTTCCAGCGAGTCCACCTCGTCGAGGCCGACGTCGTCGCGAAACCCCTCGAAGCGGGGAAAGCGCAGCGCGTAGCCGGAGTCGTACTCCGGTGACGCCTGTATCTCCTCGTAGGCCACCTCGATTACCTCCCGGGGTTCGAGGTCGACCGCCCGGCCGTCCTCCGCCACGATAGCGTCCTCCAGTCGCTCCGTCAGATCGGCCAGTTGTTCGTCGGAGAAGCCCGTCGAGAGGCGACCAATATCCCGGAACTCGTCCGTCTCGGGGTCCCGACAGCCGAGGTACAGCCGGCCGAGGTTGTTCGAGCGCCGTCCCTCGCTCCACTTCGCCCGCGTGATGGTCAAATCCAGCGGCTCCATCGTCGGCTTGACCTTCAGCATGTAGCCGACGCGCTTGCCCGGCTGGTAGGTCGCCGTCGGGTTCTTGACCATCACGCCCTCGTGGCCCGCGGCCAGCGCGTCCTCGTAGAACGCCGCCGCCTCGTCGGCGTCCGCGGTGGTACGGTTGGGCATCCGCTCGACGGCCAGGTCCTCGGGTTCCAGCCGGGCCTCCAGTTCGGCGACGCGGTCGGAAAGCGTCGCCTCCAGGAGCGTCTCGCCGTCGACGGCGAGCAAATCGAAGGCGTACAGCACGACCGGGACCTCCGCGGCGAGTTGCTCGACGTCGTACTTGCGCTTGATCCGCCGGGAGAGTTGCTGGAACGGGACGGGCCGCTCCGTCTCGGGGTCGTAGCCCAGCACCTCGCCCTCCAGGACGAACGAGTCGGCGTCGAAGGCGTCCTCGACGGCCGCCACGACGTCGGGGAACTGGTGGGTCACGTCCTCCAGCCGCCGGGTGAACACGCGGGTCTCCTCGGGGGTCGCGTGGACCTGCGCGCGGAAGCCGTCCACCTTGTACTCCACCAGCGGCGCGGTTCCTTCGTGGGCACCAGCGTCGGCATCGCCGTCGTCGGCGAAGGCATCCAGCGAGACCGTTCCGTCGTCGGGAGCGTCGGCGTCTGAACCTGCGTCGTCAGTCTCCTCGCCCCCGCCTCCGGCGTCGGCCAGCGCGTCGGCGATTGAGTCGGACTTCTCGGCGAGCATCACCTTCACCGGTCGGTGGACGGCCAGTTCCAGGTCGTCCAGGCCGTCCCTTCCCTCGCTGGCGGCGGTCTGTGCGACGACGCCGGCGTCGTTGGTCACCTGCAGCGCGCGCTCGACGGCCTCGCTGTCGGGTTCGTCCAGGAACGCCTCGGCGATGGCGTCGCGGACGGTGCCTTCGCCGATGCCGAGCCGGAGGTGGCCCAGCGCCGTCCGGACGACGTAGCGGGCCTCGTCGGGGTCGGCGTCCGACAGCAGGCCGGCCACCTCGTCGACCCGACGGCTCTCGCTGCCCGCGCCGTCGAGGTCGGCCAGCGACTGGAGCGTGTCGTAGACGCGCTCGACGGTGAGCGGGTCGCTGAACAGCGACTGCTGGACCTGCTTCTCGACCGCGCGGGCGGCGGCGTCGCCGAGGTCACCCGTCTCGCGCCAGTCGCTCTCGATGTCGTCCTCGGAGAGACCGGTCGCCTTCGCGACGGCGCGGCTGGCGAGGCTGGAGGAGACGCCGAGGTCGGCGGAGTGCCACGCCGCGAAGACTTGCCCGCGGAGGAGGCGGACGAGCATCGGCAGGTCCTCCTGGGGCGTCTCGGCCAGTTGCTCGGCGAGGATTGCCGTCTTCTCCGTGGTCGACTGCGTGCTGGCGAGGCGGTCGTAGACGGCGACCAGCGCGGCGTAGTCCATCGTCAGTCCGGTGGGCCGGGACCGACATAAACGGCGTCACTCGTAGCGCAGGGCGTCGATGGGGTCGACGCGGGCGGCCCGCCAGGCGGGGTAGATGCCGGCGACGACGCCGACGAGGACGCCCACGCCGATGGCGACGGCGAACCACCCCGGCGCGAGCGTCAGCGCGATGTCGGCGTAGGCGGTCGCGACCCACCCGCCGGCCAGGCCGACGGGGATGGCAATGAGCGCCCCCAGCGCGCCGAGCATCGCCGCCTCGACGAGAAAGAGCAGGAGGATGTCCCTGCGGCCGCCGCCGACGGACTTCATGATGCCGATTTCGCGGGTGCGCTCGGTGACGGAGACGAGCATGATGTTGGCGATGCCGATGGCACCGACGACCAGCGAGATGAGCGCCAGGCCGGTCACGAAGCGGGTCAGCCGGTCCACGAGGTCCGCGAGGTTGTCGGCGATGTCGCCGCTGGTGCGGGCCGACAGCGCGTAGCCCGCGGGCTGGAGTTGCTCGGCGTCGGTCCCGTTCAGCGCCGCCGCGACCCGTTCCTGGGTGCTGGTCAGCGTCGCGGGGTCGGCGACGACGGTCACCTGCGGGTAGGCCTGCTGGCGCGGGTTGCCGGGCAACGTCGGGCTCTGGACTGTCGTCTCGTAGTAGCGGTCGGCGGGGACGTAGAAGCGCGGCTGGCCGGCGAAGCTCTGGAAGGGGAGTTGCGAGCCGGTGCGGTCGACGACGCCGACGACGGTCAGCGTCGCCGTGCCGTTCCCGCGCAGGCCGACGGTGAGGCTATCGCCGACCGAGAGGTTCCGGTCGAAGACGGTGCGGGCCTGGCCGTTGATGACCACCTCGGCGGCCCCGGCCTCGAACGCGCGGCCGTCCTGGAAGGTCGCCCGCTCGAAGGCTTCGGGCGTGGTCGCGGTCACCTGCTGTCTGGCGATGGTCTGGTTGCCGAGCGTGAGCGTGCTGATGGCGACGGTCCCCTGGGGGACGACCTGTCGCACCCCCTCGACGCCGCGCAGGGTCTCGATGTCGTTGTCGGTGAACACCGCCTGCGGCCGGTTGGGGAAGCCCTGGTCGCCCTCGGGCGTCGAGAGGACGTAGATGTTGTTGGCCGTCGACTGGTCGATTTCGCCGACCACGTCGGCCTTCAGGCTGGCACCGAGCGTGACGAAGGTGACGACGGCCGCGATGCCGATGACGATACCGATGACCGTCAGGGCCGAGCGGAGTTTGTGCCCGCGCAGCGAGCGCGCGGAGAGTCTGAACAGTTCCAGCGCCCGCATCTACATCACCTCGGCCGGGCGCGCCGGGACTCGCCCGCTGTTCGTTGGGACCACTGTGGCCACTCTAGCGCTTCCCGGCGCATATATCGCTCGCCGACTGCAGACGACCGCAGGTGGAGACTGCCGGTACTGCCACCGACGAAGCCGGACCGACCAGCCGCCACGGGTGGGACTTTCGTGCTGTTCGAAGCGTCTCCGAGAGCGGGAGTCGCTAGCGGCCGAGGACATATGTTCGTGTAGCCCGTAACAGAGTCGATGACAGACGTTCGCGGACGACTTGACAGGTGGGGACCGCTCGTGCTCGTCGTGCTCCTCGTCGCCGCGACGGGGGCCGTCGGGGCGGTCGTGCTCGGCCCGCCCTCGGGTGACGCCATCCTCGACAACGTCGAGCAGCGCTACGAGAGCGCCGAGACGGTCCTCGGCGCGGCGACGGTCACCGTCGAGAACGAGACGATGGAGCGGACTGCGAGCGTCGAGTACGTCGCCGCCGACGGCAACAACAGCCGCGTCACCGTCACCGACGCGGACGGCCGCACAGTGGTCGTCGGGTCCAACGGCAGCGTCGCCTGGACCTACCAGCCCGCGACCGGGCTCACGCAGACCTTCGACGACGAGACGAGAGTCGAGGAGCTGAAAGCGCGCTACGACGGCAGATACGCCGACCGGATGGACCGCTTCACGGAGAACGTGACCGTCGAGCGGACCGGCACCGAGACCGTCGACGGCGAGGCGGCGTACGTCCTCTCCATCGAGTCCGAGAACGAGTCCATCACCTCGACGGCGACGCTGTGGGTCGATCGCGACGACTGGACGGTGCTCCAGAGCCGCGTCACGAGCGAGAAGGGGACCGTCACGACGCAGTTCACCGACACCCGCTTCGACGTGAGCGTCGACGAGTCGACGTTCCGCGCGCCGGACGAGACCGGCCAGCTAGTCGACGGCGCTGACCGGGAGCGCTACGACGACTTCGATGCGGCCCAGTCGGCGACCGACCTCGCCTTGCCGGACCTCCGTGACAGCTACACCTTCGAGGGCGCGCTGGTCGCCAGCTACGACGGGACCGCGACCGCGACGGCCATCTACGGGACCGACGCCGGGACGGTCTACGTTGGCGTCACCACCGGCGACGAGTTCGCCGGCGCGGGCGACGCGGAGGGCGGCGAAACCGTCACCATCGCCGGACAGGACGTGACCGTCGCGTCGACGCAGGGCGGCTCCATCGCTTACTGGACCGACGACGGGACGACGACAGCCGTCGTGACCCGCGGGCCGCCCGAGACCGCGCGCGAGGTTGCGGAGACCGTTCTCGGCGCGTAGCGGCCGACGACAGACGTTTTATAACCGTCCGACGGCGACGTAGTGGCAATGTCGAACGCGAAGGGCGACCGCCGCGAGCGGGAACTCGTGAACAAACTCGACGAGGCCGGCTTCGCGGTCATGCGCGCGCCCGCCAGCGGGAGCGCGACCGAGCGGGAACTCCCGGACGTGCTCGCCGGCAACGGCGGCGACTTCTACGCCATCGAGGCGAAGTCGTCGGCGGGCGACCCCATCTACCTCGACGGTGCGGAGATAGAGGCGCTGCTCTATTTCTCCCAGAACTTCGGCGCCCGCGCCCGCGTCGGCGTCCGCTTCGACCGCGAGGACTGGTACTTCTTCCACCCGGACGACCTCTACACGACCGACGGCGGCAACTACCGCGTCAAGAAGGAGACGGCGCTGGCCGACGGCATCGACTTCGCGGAACTGACCGGCCACTCCGAGCGCGTCACACTGGCCGAGGCCGCCGAACAGGACGAGGACGACGGCCCCGCTGTCCGCGAGATTCTCGAAGCGTTCCAGCGCGAGGACGTCACCATCGACGAGGCCGAGTCGATGCTGGAGTGACGGTCCGACGACTCACTCGCGGATGACGTTCGACTCGAAATCACGCGGGAAGTAGGTCAGCACGTCCACGCCGTCGTCGGTGACGGCCACGGTGTCGGAGTGGCGATAGCCCGCGGTGTCGGTGTAGATGCCGGGTTCGATGGTGTAGACGTGGCCCGGTTCCATCTCGGCGTCGTTGCCGCGGTCGATGTAGGGGGGTTCGTGGCCCTCCATCCCGATGTTGTGGCCGACGTGGTGCCGGGCCAGGTCGGTGACGCCCTGTTCCTCGAAGTAGTCCCAGACCGCCTGGTCGACGTGGCTGACCGGCACGCCCGGCCCCATCGCGTCGATGGCGACGTCCTGGGCCTCGCACATCAACTCGAAGTAGTGTTCGTCCTCGTCGCTGGCCTCCCCGACGAACATCGTCCGCTCCAGTTCCGAGTAGTAGCCGTCGACGTTCGCGGACGCGCCCGTGACGAGCACGTCGCCCGTCGACAGGCGTTCGTTGGGCGTGTGGCCGTGGGGAAGCGCGGTCTCCTCGCCGCTGATGTAGCCGGCGTGGACCGGCCCGTCGCCGCGCGTGCGGACGGCGTACTCCGACCCTAGCGCGTCGAGCATCGCCCGCGAGCCCTCCATCGACGCCCGCTGGCTGACCGTCACCGGATGCGCGCCGGGTTCGGTGTAGTCGGCCAGATAGCGGTGTGCGAGGTTCGCCCAGCGCGCGGACTCGCGGATGAGGTCCACCTCCGCGTCGCTCTTGGCTTCGCGCATCCCGGCCACCCAGTCCTGGGTCTCCACGTCGACGAACTCCGACAGCGACGGTCCCTCGTAGCCCATGACGCCCGGCGCACCGTCGGCGTCGGCGCGGACGCTCTCGACATCCAGTCCCTCTAGCATCTCCGCGACGGTCGCGATTGGCTCGCCGCCGGGGTAGTCAAAGTAGCTGTGGACGGCGTCGATGCGGGGGTTGTCCCGGACGCGCTCGACCTCCAGCCGCGGGACGGTGAGTTCGACCGCCTCGGCGGTGACGGCGAGACAGACCGGGCGCTCGGTCTGGATGTGGTGGAAACCGGTCAGGTACTCGATGCTGGTCGCGCCGAAGAAGACGGCGGCGTCGGCGTCGGCCGCGGCGAGGCGGTCGCGGACCGCTCCGAGTCGCTCGCGGAACTCGCGAGCGGGGAGACGTGTCGACATACCGGCACCAGGGACCGCGGCGGGATAAAACGCGCTACTGTCGGCGACCGGGCAGTCGGCGCGCAAACGGCGGTAGCGCTTTTCGGCCTGCGGCCCCACGTAGGGGTATGGAGAGTGCTGTTCAGCAGTCGGGAAGTCGCCTCCGCCTGGTCCTCGCCTCCTTCGGCCTCGCTGTCGGCGGCATGGTCCTGGGCATCGTCCTGTTACTCGGCCTGTTCCTGGCCGTCTTGGTCCCGCTCGGCATCCAGCCCTCGCCCACCGACGGGCTGGTCATCAGCCTGGTGCTCTTCCAGGGCATCGCCTTCCCCGGCATCGCCATCCTGTATTTCAGGTACAAGGGCCGCTCGCTCCGGCAGTTCGTCCCGGTCGCAATCCCGGGGCTGCGACAGGTCGGCATCATCATCGCCGCCTGGATCGGCGCGCTGGTGCTCGTCCTCGTCGGCGCGAACGTCGTCGTGAACCTGCTGGGGACGGAACCGGCCGCCAACGCCGCCTCCCAGACCGCCGCCGAGAACCCCGAGTTCATCCCCTTCCTCATCCCGCTGGTCTTCCTGCTCAACGCACCCGGCGAGGAACTGCTCTTCCGCGGCGTCATCCAGGGGCTGCTCCGCGAGCGGTTCAGCGCCGCCGGCGCGATTCTGCTGGCGACCGCGTCGTTCGCACCCATCCACATCACCGCGCTCATCGGGAGCATCGAGGCCGCGCTGGTCACCATCACCATCCTCTCGATTCCCAGCATCGTCTTCGGGGCCGTCTACGAGATTACGGACAACATCCTCGTCCCCACGCTCGTCCACGGCCTCTACAACGCGACGCTGTTCGTCGGGCTGTACTTCGCCACGACCGGCGGGTGACCGGCGGTCAGACGCTGCCACCCGCAGTGAAGGCGTCCAGAACGGCAGACAGCCCCGACTGTAGTTGCGCGAACGGCGCATCGTCGGCCAGCAGTTCCTCGGCGGACTGGACGTACTCGCCAGTGCCGGTGTCGCCGTCGACGGCCTCGACGAGTGCCCCCACGCTCTCGCGGGTCGCCTCCAGGTGGAACTGCAGCCCCAGCGCCAGGCCGTCGGCGGCGAGGAAGGCCTGGTTGCGGCAGGCCGGCGTCCGCGCCAGCAGCGTCCCGCCCGCTGGAATCTCGAACGCGTCCCCGTGCCAGTGAAAGGCCGGGAACTCGGGAACCAGCGGCGCGAGCGGGGAGTGTGCGGCAGCACCGGTCGTCTCCACCGGAAACCACCCCACCTCGCGGCGGTCGTGGCTGGCGACGTCGGCCCCGAGCGCGGCCGCGACCTGCTGGGCACCGAGACAGACGCCGAACACCGGCGTCTCCGCGTCCAGGGTCGCCCGAATCAACTCGCGCTCGGCGGGGAGCCAGGGATACGCCTCGACATCGTGGACGCCCATCGGGCCCCCCATGACCACCAGCAGGTCGACGTCGTCCGGGGCCGGCAGCGCCGCTCCGTCGTAGAGGTGGGTCCCGGTCAGGTCGTGGCCGCGCGCGGCGGCCCAGTCGGCGATGGCCGCCGGCGGCTCGAAAGGGACGTGCTGGAGGTAGTGAACGCGCATACTGAAACGGGGGCGGCCGACCAAATCAAAGCGCGGGTCGGCGCAAGGTCTGCGACAGTCGGCGGAACGGGCTCAGGCGTCGACCAGCGCCGCGTCGTCGGTCCGCTGGAGCCGCGACAGGGGGAAGGAGTACGTCCGCGGCTCGTCGTGTCTGATGGCGTCGCCGAGGTAGGCCACCTCGACCACGATGTCGTTCGCGGGGTAGCCCTCGTTGGTTGGGTAGTCGGCGACGGTCGTGTCCGCGGCCTGAATCATCACCTCGTCGGCGCGGCGGCCGGTGACGGCCCTGACGAGCAGGCGGTCGCCGGTCTCGCGGTCCACGACGACGTCCCCGGGGTCGAGTGCGCAGTGGTCACACAGCGGCGGCCGCGCGGCCTCGTCGACGAACGTCTCAGTGCCACAGGCCGCGCAGTCGGTGCGGCGCTTGCCCGGCGGCGGGACCCGGTGGGTCGTAATTTCGATGGCGACGCGGCGGCGGTGCTTGCACGTCTCGCCGCGGATGGTGGCGTCGGGGCAGGTGCAGGTCCCCTCGGCGGCGTCGACGACGTAGGTCGCGCCGCTCTGGCTGTCGACGGCGTAGCGCGACCCGCCGAGTGGGCGGACGGCCATCCGCTCGGCCCAGGCGCGGGCGGCGCGGTCTGGCATGGCACGGAGGTCCGGCGCGAGTGCGACGCGGCGGTCCGTGACGGGAGTCTCGGAATCGGGCATGGTGCTCACCGGACACGGGCGGTTTGCGTGGTGTGTCCAGTCGAAACGTAGGTTCCGGAGGTGGGTAAGTCGTTCGGTGGTGTGGCCGGCGCGGGGCCGCTGTCGGGCGGATTTCGGCCGGAGAGGGTTCGACACCCTTTTGCCCCTCCCTCTGGAATCCGCGGGCATGGAAATCGACGGGGAGACGGTCACGCAGATTCTCATCGCCGGCGGTGCCGTCGCTCTCTTTATCGTCGCCGCACTGGGCCTCAGCATGGCCTTCGGTAGCCATCCCGACCTCCAGAACGAGTCCGTCCAGGGCAGCCTCAACGGGACGCTCGCCGAGGGCGCGGTCTCGGGCGGGAGCGTCGACGGGGCGTTCAACGGGACGCTCGACGCCGACCTCAGCGCCAGCATCGAACGGGTCAACGGCACGCTCACCGGCACCGTCGAGAACAGCAACGTCACCGGCCGCTTCGTCGGCGAGGCCGCGGGGACGGTCGACGGGACGGTCAACGGGACACTCACCGGAACCTACGACGCCGACACCCGACGCGTCACCGGCCAGTTCGACGGGAACATCAACGGCACGGACGCGGGGACGGTCATCACCGAGACGGGCGGCATCGCGATCGTCGGCGTCCTCGCCGGCTTCATCGTCCTGATGGCGCTCGCGGGCTTCTACCTCGAACGTCAGGAGTTCGACTCCGACTCCTGACGCTCGCGCCAGTCGACGATGTCGTCCTCCTCGGAATCGTCCAGTTTCGCCTCGTAGTAGGCCATGGGATGTGAGATGGTCTCACAGAGGTCGTCCATGTTCACGCAGTCGCCGTAGGACTGCATCGTCGCACACGACGGCGCGGAGTACTCGGTGGGACTCGTCTCCCCGCGGATGTGGTCGACCTGGTAGCGCGTCGCCTCCTCGCCGAAGCCGGGGTTGACCTGGAACAGTTCCACGATTTCGTCGGTGTCCATCCCGATGCTCGTCAGGAAGGAGGCGATGGCGAAGCGGGAGTGGTGTTCCAGGTGCTCGCCCTTCTGGACCCGGTCCAGGAGGGACTTCATGCACGGCGGGAACAGTTCCGGGACGACCGTGTCGATGTCCCGGGTCAAATCGAGGTCGGCCAGTTGCTCGCGGATATGTGCACACTCCTCGTCGAGTTCCGCACCGATTACGTCCGGGACGTCGAGCGGCAGGCCGTCCTCGACGCGGTGCTGGACCGCCTGCCGGACCAGGAGGAGGAGTTCCTCCCCGGACAGGGGAACCTCGCCGTCGGCCAGGTCCCGGTTGACCAGTCGCCAGCCGTCGTCGCGCTGGTCGGCCGCGTGTTCGAGGTAGGTCCCCACCCCGATGCGGTAGCCGTCGGGGGTCTCGCGGACCGCTCCAGCGAGGTCGAACTCCCGGAGCAGGGCGTCGAGCGACAGCGACTCGGTCCGCGTGCTCTTCAGTTCGGTCTCCTCTCTGACTTCCTCGGTGAACCGCTCGTGAGCCGTCGCGGCCTCCGCGCGGGCGTACTTGCGGGTGAGCACGTGCTCGTCGACCAGCGAGACGAGCACGCGCGCGACCGGGTACGAGAGCAGTTCCACGCGCGGGCGACGGTGGGGCTCGCCGACCGAACTCCCCTGCAGCGACCCCTCGATGCGGCCCAGCGCGCGCTGGACGACCGCCTCTTCGTCGGCGACGACGGCCGCGAGGTCGACGCCCGCCTCCTGGACGGCCCGGCGGGCCGCGGCGAGGAACGGGTAGCGCGCGTGGAGCGGCTTCATCGCCACTCGGTTGCAGGGCGGCGAGCAAAAACCCGGCGGTCAGCCCGTCCTACTTCTCCAGTTCCTCGATGACCTGACTGACGTCCCCGCCGTCGCTGACGATGTCCCGGTAGCGGTCGCGGCTGACCTCCACCGTCTTCGTCTCGCCGTGGCGGACGACTTCGAGTTCGACGGTGCCCGCGGGGTTGTTCCGCAGGCGGAACGTGGCGAGCGCGGAGAAGACGAACCACAGCGCCACGGCAGCGCCGACCGCGTAGAGCATGACCGTCTCGAAGGCCATCGAGTCGGCGGTGCGGGTCCACCGGCCGGGGTAGGCGTGCCAGAACAGCCAGACGCCGACGACGGTCAGCGCGGACCCCGCGACCACGCCGACGCGCTTGCGCGTGCTCGCGGGCAGAACGAAGACGACGGACAGGAGCAACGCGGGGATGCCCAGACCGGCGAGAACGCCCGCCTGGGCCTTCGCGGCGACGGCGTCGCCGCCCACCGCGACGAGGAGGATGGCGGCGAGGACGGCGATGGCACCCGCCGCGCCGACGGCGAGTCCGCCGGCGACCCGTCGCGGGTTGCGCTCCGTGAACGTCCGCCGGTCGTAGGCCTCGTCGAGACTCGGCATACCTCCGTGTTCGGCAGCCTCGTACAAAACGATGCGTCAGACGGGCGCAAGACGGCGGGCGCAGAGAGACGCGGCGCTCAGTTGCTCTGGATGCGCGGGGCCAGCATGTACGTGACCGTCCCCTGTCCCTCGGCGATGTCGAAGTGGAGTTTGACGGGGAACTCCTCGCCGAGTTCCATCGTCACCTCGGCGTCGGAGGGGATGGCCTTGTTCATGTCCTTGAGGTAGTCGAGCGAGAACAGCGAGGCGGCCGGGCCGGCGACGAGGTCGATGAGGTCGTCGGTGTCCAGTTCGAGGTGGACGTCGTCGGTGTCGCCCTCCGCGGAGACGTAGAACAGTTCGTCGGCGGCGTCGACGCCGAGTTCGATGTGGTCGCTGACCATGTCCGCGGCGGTGACGGCGCGGTTGATGTCGCGTCCCTCGATGACGATGTTCGCGGGGAGGTCCAGGTCCGGCAGGTCCGGCTCCTCGCGGATGGACTCGGGGTCGATGAGCGCGAGCGTGTACTCCAGCCCCTCGATGGAGATGTGGAGCTTTCGGGTCTCCTCGTCGAGTTCCAGGTGAACGAGCTGGTCCTTGTCGGCCATGCCGGCGATATCCTGCAGCCGGACGAGGTTGACGCCGATGAGCCCGCCGTCGGCCTCGTAGGACTCGAAGGCCTCGGCCGACAGCGAGAGGTCGACCATGCCCACGTTGGCGGGGTCGACCGCCCGGATTTCCAGCCCGTCCGCTTCGAGGTGGATCTTGCACTCGTCCACCAGCACGCCCACAGAGTCGAGTGTCGCCTGGAGCGTCTCCGCGCTCACGATGGCGTTGAACATCTTGAAAATCGGTACGACCCCATCCCCTAAAAAGGCACGCCATGTGCGCTCGCGCGCGCGGACGACGGACCGTCAGTCCCGTTCGTCCAGCGCTCCCGCGACCAGACGCGGCGCAGGACGTTCAGCACACGCCTGCCAGGGCCGCGACGATATCCACTGCTCGGCCGCGTGCCGGCTCGACGGCGTGGACGAGTCCCTCGCAATCGCTTTCCAGCGGCAGGTCGAGCACGACCTCGGACCGTCCGATGCTTACGAGGTCGTGACGGTCGTCTGGACGTGAACCATTACCGCGCGGTGTGTGCCAGTTCCGACCTGGAAGCGGATCGTATGTTCGCCGGGGTCGTACTCATCACCCAGCTGCTCGGCGAGGTCGATGGTGCCGCTGGTCGAGCCGTCGCCGTAGTGAACGTGGCGGGCGTCACTAGGGATCACGTCCCCGAGGGGGACGAGCTCCGCGTCGATGATGGCGTGGAGGTGGCCGGCGTCGGAGTTGATGCCGTTGCTCGACGGTTCGATGGTGTAGTTATCGGCTTCGATCGTCCACTCGACGACGCTGCCGTCGACCGACGTGGACAGATCCAGGCTGGCTGTGTCCTCGACAGTGACCTCGACGGTGTCGGTCAGCCCCATCGCTCTGTGTGCGCCGTCTGCGACCTGCAGGTGAAGGGTGTGCTCGCCGGGTTCGAGTGCGAAGACGCCCTCTGTCTGGCCTGTCCCGTAGTGGATGTGGGCGTCGTCGCTGGGGATGATCTCGCCGGGAGTTACGGGGCCGGTGTCGAACATGACGTGATAGTGACCCGCGCCTTCGGTGACTTCACCGGCCTCCTCGATGGTGACGCCCTCGGCAGTCGTGTCCCACTGAACTGACGTACTCGTCAGCCCTGCCCCGTCCATCGGCACTGCGAACGAGACGCTGGCGTCGGGGCCGACGCCGTTCATGTACGTGCCCGTCGACGTGCTGGTCCCGGTCGGGGATCCGCCAGCGTCGGTCGGCGACCCGCCGGACGGACCGCCACACCCGGCCAGCGTCGCGATGCCAGTTGCGCCGAGTGCGAGTACCTCTCTCCGGTCGTACCAGGTGAAGCGGTCGTCCGTCATACACCATCTTGTCTGCCAGCAACAATGATAGCTGTCTCTCGGTCCACCACCCGGGAAGTGAACCGGAAGTATCCGGGAACGGTAGTATAATTATTTTTATATAGCAGCAGTCCAGGATTCGTTACGCACTACTATCGTCGAGGCTCGGGGAGGGAGGGCCAGCGTGACAGCGACACGCCTAACCGCGTCGGTCAGCTATCGGACGCAAGACTATGAGCGGGAAGGACATGTACTACAACAAGGCCAAGCAGGAGGGCTATCGAGCCCGCTCGGCCTACAAGCTCAAACAGCTGGACGAGGCCGCGGGCCTGCTCGGTGACGGCCGGACCGTCGTCGACCTGGGCGCGGCACCCGGCGGCTGGCTGCAGGTCGCCGCCGAGCGCGTCGGATCACGGGGGACCGTCGTCGGCGTCGACCGCCAGCGCATCGACGACCTGGACGAGCCCGTCGCGACGGTCCGGTACGTCCGCGGCGACATCACCGAGGATAGCACCAAAGACCAGATTCGGGAGACCGTCGCGGACGCGACCGGCGAGGACCCCACGGAGCGGCCCGTCGACGCCGTCGTCTCCGACATGGCGCCGAACATGAGCGGCGACTACGACCTGGACCACGCCCGCTCGGTGTACCTGGCCCGGCAGGCCTTCGAGGTGGCGACGGACCTGCTCGACACCGGCGGGGACCTCGCAGTGAAGGTCTTCGACGGCCGCGACCTGGCCGACCTCCAGGAGGACATCGAGGCCGAGTTCGAGTACGTCCGGCAGGTCCGCCCCGACGCCTCGCGGGACGCTTCCTCAGAACTCTACCTCGTCGCGAAGAACTACCTGACCGCGCCGGTCCGCGAGGGCGACCGGATGGACGTGGAAATCGTCGACGTCGGGGACGAGGGCGACGGCATCGCGAAGGTCGAGGAGTTCACGCTGTTCGTCGCGGGCGCCGAGGAGGGCGACGAACTGACCGTCGAAGTGACCGACGTGAAGCCACGGTACGCCTTCGCCGAACCGGTCGAGTAGTCAGTCCAGCCGCGAGGCGGTAGCGGCCGAGTCGCCGGCCCGCGAGCGGACTGCGCCGACGACGGCGTAGACGAAGGGCGTGTCCCCGAGTGCGATGAGCAGTTTCAGGACGTACTGCCCGACGATGAGCGCCGCAATCGCCGACAGCGAGCGGGGGTCACTGCCGACGAGCAGCGGGACGAGACCGAACGCGAGCGTGATGAAGATGACCGTGTCGAGCAGCTGGCTGCTGGCCGTCGACCCGAGGTTGCGCAGCCAGAGCGCGTCGCCGTCGGTGTACTCCCGCAGCCGGTGGAAGACGAGCACGTCCCAGTTCTGGCTGACGAGGTAGGCCGCGAGGCTGCCGACGACGATGGGGAGGCTCGCGCCCAGCACGCTCGCGAACTCCGCCTGCCCCACCGGCGAGAAGGACGCGATGGGGGCCTGGATAGTCAGGAAGGCCAGCGCGAGGAAGACGAAGTTCATGAAGAAGGCGACGTTGACCATCACCTGCGCCGCGCGGCGGCCGTACAGCTCGGCGTAGCAGTCGGAGGCGAAGAAGGTCACCGCGTAGGCCAGCGCCGCGCCCGGGAGAAGCAGCGTCTCGCCGGCCAGCGGGATGCCGAAGGGGAGGTCGATTGCCAGCAGCTTCGAGGCGGTCACCTGCGACGTGATGAGCGCCGTCACGAAAAGCGACAGCAGTCCCACCTGCACGACCTGGCCGAACGACGACCGGTCGAGGTCCGCCCGCTGGCTCCGCGTGTCGTGGCTCACGGCTCAGCGCTCACCCTCTTCGAGGCGGCCGTGGCGCTCGTCTATCTCGTCGAGCACGTCCAGCGTCTTCCTGATGGACGCGCGTATCGCCTCGCTGCGGTTGACGAACTTCCCGTTCTCGCCGACGTGGCTGTCGAGGTCCGCGAGGAGTTCCTCGGGCACCTCCACGCTAATCTTCGGCATGTATTCTACTGCGAATACCCGGGTAATATGCTTGACGTTCGGGGGTGATAACACGCGACACATAACCGGGCATGGTTTTATTAACGTGACAATAGTCATCTCGGGGTAACGATGCACGCGAACGATTCCGACGAGGTGTCGTCGACGAGCGAGACCGCGTGGCGGCCGGCGAGAGCGACAGTGCGGGACGCGAGCGCGGCCCGACCGGCCGACGCTGGCACGAAGACCGGCGTACACGCGGCGGTGAGTCGGCCATGACGGGCAACGACATCGTCTTCGAGGTGGTCGCGGCGCTGGCCGCGAAGGAGGGCGTCGCGCCCGAGGAACTTGACTACACCTTGTCGGAGTACGTCGACACGGACGCGCTGGCGACGCTCGCGAGCATGGAGGACAGCGTCTGGGAGTTCAGTTTCCGCGTCAAGGACCACAGCGTGACGGTCACGCACGACGGGCGGGCCTACGTCGACGGCGTCGCCTACCGCGGCGGCCTCCGCATCGACGAACCCGCCCACCACTGACAGTCTTTCTGCGGCGCTCTACAGTCGGTGTGCCAGGCGTTCGCCAGTGTCCAGTCCGTTGCGCAGCGCCGCGTGCAGGCGGGCCTCGCCGGCCACCCAGTCGCCGAGGCAGTACAGGTCGTAGTCCTCGGCGGACTGGACGAGTCCGCTCGGGACACCCGTCTCCGGTTGCGCGTAGCGCCAGCCCTGCCAGTCGGTCCAGTCCGGGTCACGCAGGCGCTCGTCGCCGATGATATCGGCCGTCATCTCGGCCAGCGCGGTCACGTTGTCTTCGGGTGCGGCGTCGTAGTGCTCGACCGACCACTCGTGGTTGGCCTGGACGACCAGCAGCGACTCGCCGTCGGGGACGTGCCCGTCCTTGCACTCCTCGCGGGCAATCCAGCCGACCGCGTGGTCCTTGTCGGTGTTGACCAGCGCGTAGTATGGGCGGTCCAGTTCGAAGGGGTAGTGCAGAATCCCCGTCCAGATGGTCCGGTAGTCGACGTCGTCGACGGCCGCGGTGAGGTCCGCGCGGAACGGGTCGTCCCACTCGGCGTCGGCGAGCAACGCGGCCGTCTGTGGCGCGGGCGGGTTCAGGCAGAGCACGTCGAAGGGACCCCACCGCTCGCCGTCGGTGTCCGTCGCCGTCCACCGCTCGTCCTCGCGTGCGATTGTCTCGACGCGGGTCTCCGTGTGGACGGTGGCGTCGGTGCGAGCGAACAGGCGCTTGGCAATCTGTGTCAGCCCCTCCTCGTAGCTCCACTTGTGCTCGTCGGCGTCGCGGCCCTCCGAGACCGTGCCGTCGGCGTCGAAGACGTAGATGGGTTCGGTGACGTCGACCAGGCCGTCGGTGTCCAGTTCCTCGGTGATGAGGGCGACGACGCGCTCGTCGTCGGCCTTGACGTAGTTCGCGCCGTAGTCGTAGCGGATGCCGTCCCGGCGGCGGGTGGCGGCCCGGCCGCAGACCCCGCGGGACTTCTCCAGGACGGTCACCGTGGCGTCTGTCGTCGAATCGAGGACGTAGGCGGCGGCCGCGGTGGCCGCGCCCGCACCGACGAAACCGATGTGTGTCATCGGCGTCCCTTGGGGTCGCAGACACTAAACGGCGCCACTCCGGTGCCGCCGTGGAGCGGGGCCGACAGGGGCAATATACAGCGGCTGTTTGACCCTCCGACAGTATTTCCATCGTGTCGGTCGACGGTTCCGATATGACGAAGCCGACCCGTCGCGACGTGCTCCGGGCGAGCGGCGTCGTCGCCGTCGGGGCCCTCGCTGGCTGCTCGGCGCTCGGCGACGACGCGACCGAGGAGCCGTCCTACAGGCAACTCCCGACGACCGCGGTCTACGTCGCCGACGTCGTGGACCTGTCGGTCCCGGCGGAGATAGAGACCGTGAGCGACCCGGTCAACGCCGACCTCGTCGTCGTCCCTGCCGACACGAGCAGCAGTGCCGAACAGACCGTCCAGTGGCTGGCCGACGGCCGCGCCGTCGCTTTGCTCGGCGACGCCGCCGAGGAGACGTGGCACGCCTGGGCCGAAAGCGCCGCCTACCGCGACACCTTCGACACGGAGGGGTACTCCGACAGCGACCCCGACCCGGAGCTACTGGTCGCGGGCGCAATCGGGCTGGACGTAACGACCTACCGCTACACCTGGGGCGAGGGACCGAGCGACGAAGACGTCCTGGGGGCGCTGGACGAATCGCTCGCGGACATCGAGACGCGGACGCCGCAGTGACGGAGACGATGCCCTACCGCCGCAAGCGGTAGAGCAGTTCCATCGGGGCCATCCCGATGAAGAAGGCGATGGTCGCGGGAATCGCGAGGATGAACATGGTGAACACGCCCTTCGGCGAGAGGAGGCCGCCGATGGCGAAGAAGCCGAGGACGGCCACGCGCCAGCGCGTCCGCATCGTCTCGTAGCTGATGAGGTTGCCGCGGGCGAACAGCCACATCGTGACGGGAATCATCGCGAGGATGCCGACGCCGATGGTGGTGAAGATGACCAGCCAGCCGAAGTTGTTGATGCGGTAGGCGATGACCATGTTCGAGGTCAGCGCGTCCCCGGCCAGCCAGGAGATGATGCCCGGCGCGATGTAGAAGAAGCCGAGCAGCGTCCCGCCGATGACCGACGCGAACAGGGTGCCGCCCCAGACCAGCAGGACGTTGCGGTTGCCGCCGGTCGTAAACCCGCGGCTCTGGATGGCCGGCCACGCGAAATAGAGCACGATGGGGATGATGGAGACGAAGGCGAGCAGCGTCGAGAACTTGATCTCGAAGATGAGCGCCTCGACGGGGTGCAGCGTCACGATGTCGACCTGGTCCGCCAGCGTCTCGGGCATGCTCCCAAGGAAGGAGTCGCGGATGTCGCCGATACCGCCGCTGTAGAGGTAGACGAACGTCAGCGCGAGGACGGTCATGAACGTGCCGACGATCCAGATGGCCTTCGAGGTCAGCGAGTCGAGGATGAAGGCGATGTCGTAGTAGTAGCCGCCGATGTCGTCCTCGGTGGTCTCGTCCTCGGTGAACGCGTCCATCATGCCGGCCGCCGTCGACGTGACCGGGTTCGAGGACTCCTCTGTCTCCGTGGCCTGCTCGGCGGCGAACTCCTGGGCCTCGTCGAACCGGTCGAGGATGGCCTGGGCCTTCTCGCCGTCCTGGTCCTCGACGGCGCGTTCGGCGTGTTGCAGCGCCTCCCCCTCCGACAGTTCGGCGAACGCTTCCGGCGGCGCGGCCCTGACGGCGGCCGCGCTCAGCGCGTCGATGTCGATTTCGGCGGGTTCGCCGGCGCTGGCCGCGGTACTGTCGGCCGTCACCTCCGACTGGGGCGTGCCCGTCGCGGCGAGCCGGTCGGTGACGGCGACCCGCTGGAGTTCCCGGATGCGCAGGGCGAAGAGGGCCACGCTGACCGTGAGCACGACGACCCCGCCAGTGATGACCGCGGCAGCGGTGGCCGAGTCGAGTCCCAGGAAGCCGAGTTCACCGAACGTCGGGAAGCGGTACGAGGAGCCGATGGCGTCGAGCGCGCCGTTGGTCGCCTCCAGACCGCCGCGGGTGAGGTAGGCGTAGATGCCCGCGCCAGCGAGGACGGCCGTGCCGGCGAGGACGTTCCAGCGCTTGCGGACCACCAGCCGGATGGGGACGTTCGCGCCGGCCTGCTTCGAGAGGACGGCGAGTCTGGTCACGCCGAGGCTGAGACCGTAGAGCGTGACCAGCGGCAGCGCCCACATGATCTGGGTGAACGGGTCTGGCGGGGAGAACACCGCGCCGAAGACGAAGATGCCGATGACGGCGTAGCGCCACTTGTCGCGGAAGGTCTGGTAGGGGACGACGCCGGTCAGCGAGAGCCCGCTCATCGCGAGCGGGAGCTGCGCGGCGAGGCCAAAGGAGAGCGTGAGGAAGAAGACGAACTCCGTCCACTTCACGATTGAGTACGTCGGCGTGAAGCCGGCCTGGACGGCGTTCTCCGCGAGGAAGGAGAACATGATGGGGAAGAACAGCTCGTAGGCGTAGGTGACGCCGCCGACGAACAGCCCGCCGATGAGCAGCCCCAGCACGGCGAGTTTCCAGCGCGGGATGGCCTCCGAGGGCCAGAACCCGCGCCGTTTGAGCGCACCGCGGCTGAAGAACAGCAGTGCCGGGATGGCGAAGAGGACCCCGACTATCATCCCGACTTTCACCTGCAGGAGGATGACGTCGAAGGGCGTGACGGCGACGACGGTGGTGGCCTCGCGGGCCTCGGCGTTCATCTGGGAGTAGAGGATGTCCTGCTTCAGCGCGTCCCAGACGTACATCCGCAGGGCGAAGAAGGCCCCCAGCATCCCCACCAGAAAGACGAGGAACACCTTCTTGAGGTCGCTCTGGGCCGTCGAGAGCATCGCACCGACGGTTTCGCGGCCGCTGGCGACTGTCCGCGCAGTGTCCTCGTCGAGTGCGCCAGCCATTTCTCGGGGGAATCTTGCCGACTGTCGGTTATCAATCTATTGCGTTAGAGCCGTGCGGGCGAGAGAGAAGGCTTACAAGAACTGCCGGCCAATCGCCGCTGAATGAGCGAGGGGGACCCCGACGAGGGCGACGAGCACCCGTCCGGGACAGACGAGGACGAGCAGACACCCCCACCAACGGGTCCGGAAGACGATGACGACCCGGAGACACCGGACGACGAACGGGAAACGGCAGCCGGTGCGGACGACGCGGACGAGGGCGACGATGCGGACGAGACGGCAACGACAGCCGAGGCGTCCGACGAGTCGAGGACCGAAGAGGACGACGAGAACGACGACAGCACGGGAGACGCCGACGCAGGCGACGACGCGGGGGCGGACGAGGAAAGCCGAGACGGGGACACAGACGAGGGGACCGAGGGCGAGACGACCGACGACGGGGCGGATGGCGACGAGACGACCGACGAAGAAACGGACGAGGACGAGACCGGCGACGACGTGGCGACGCCCGGGGAGGACCTAACTGTCCCTGCCAGCGGCGAGCCGCCGACCGCGCCGGCAGAGCCGCTCGAACCCGAGGCGGGCGCGCCGGACGACCAGGAGATGCCGCTGACCGCGCACATCGAGGAGATGGTCAAACGGCTCGGCATCGTCATCGTCGTGATGGCAATCGTCAGCGCGGTCATCTTCCCGCTGGGTGACCGCCTCATCAACTTCCTGTGGTACTCCTTCCTCCCCGGCCCGCCGACGGAGTGCGTCCAGCAGATCGCGACGGCTGCGGAGCAGGCCGCGGGGACAGCCGCCGACGGTGCCGGGAGCGACACCGCCGCCTGTCCGCGGCTGTACCACCCGCTCGCGCTCGTCCTCGCGCGGCTGAAAGTGGCTTCGCTGGGCGGCTTCATCATCGCGTTGCCCGTGTTCGTCTACCAGACCTACCTGTTCATGCGTCCCGGGCTGTACCCCAACGAGCGCCGGTACTACCTGGCGAGCGTGCCGACCAGCCTCATCCTGGCCGGCATCGGCGTCGCCTTCGCGTACTTCCTCGTCCTGCCCATCATCTTCCAGTACTTCCTGGGCTACTCACAGCCGGTCGCGGAGGTGGCCTTCGGCCTCAGCGAGACGTTCGGGCTCATCCTGCTGATGCTGGGCATGTTCGCGGTCATCTTCCAGATACCGCTTTTCATCATGCTCGCCATCATGATGGGCGTGACCACGCGGCGCTGGCTGAAAGACCGCCGGCTGTACTTCTGGTTCGGCTTCGCCGGCATCGCCTTCCTCTTCAGCCCCGACCCGACCGGGATGGCACCCTTCATCGTCGCGCTGACGATGGTCCTGCTGTTCGAGGGGTCGCTGCTGCTGCTGCGGTGGACGGGGCGGTAGTCCCCCGGCCGCCGGAGACACCCGACAGCTAAGAGCGTCGAGTGCCGAGCGAGTCCTGTGACGGGACAGCCAGCGGACGGCCGGACGCGGGTCCTGCTCGTCCGGCACGGCGAGACGGACTGGAACCGAAAGCGGCGGATTCAGGGGTGGGCCCCGTCGTCGCTGAACGACCGGGGCCGCGAGCAGGCGCGGGCGGTCGGCGAGCACATCACAGCGGCGTACGACGTCGACCGCGTCGTGGCCTCGGACCTCCGGCGCACCCGGGAGACGACGGCGCAGGTCCGCGAGGCGGGCGTCGACGCCGAGCCGACGTTCCTGCGGGCCTGGCGCGAGCGCGACTTCGGCGTCTACCAGGGCCTGGGCTACGACAAACTGTTCGAGCGCCACCCCGAGTTCGCCGCCGAGAGCGGCGTCGTCGCGCTCCGGGCACAGCCCGCCGGCGGCGAGCGCCTGCCCGAGGCCTACGAGCGCGTCGTCGACGGCTGGACCCACCTCTGTGCCGAGGCCGTCGGTGAGACCGTCCTCGTCGTCACTCACGGCGGACCCATCTACTTCGTACTCGGCCACGTGAAGGGGCAGGACGTGCTGACGGCGGTGCAGGAGCACTCACTGGACAACTGCGGCGTCACCGAACTGCTCGTCGGCGAGGAGACGGAACTCGTGCGGGAGAACGAGACTGTCTAGTCGGTCGGGTACTCGGCGTCCAGCGGGTCCGGCGTCTCGGCCGCTGGCTGGTCCTCCTCGGCGGCCTCGCCGGGGCTGACGCTGCCGGTCCGGTAGCCGTGGAGGTCCAGGGTCACGTGGTCGAACCCGAGGTCGGAGATGTGGTCCCGCGCGGCCCGGACGAAGTCGGGGTCCAGCGCCACGTCGAGTTCGTCCTCGGCGACTTCGATGCGAGCCAGGCCGTCGTGGTCGCGCACGCGGAACTGGTCGAAGCCCCACGTCCGCAGCAGACGCTCGGCCTTCTCGATGCGCGAGAGGCGTTCCTCCGTGACCTCCAGCCCCGTCGGAATCCGCGACGAGAGACACGCCATCGAGGGCTTGTCCGCCACCGAGAGGTCGTACTCGCGGGCGATGTCGCGGACCTCCTCCTTCGTGATGTCGTGGGCCAGCAGCGGCGAGTAGGCGTCGAGTTCCTCGACGGCCTGCAGACCGGGCCGGTGGCCCTCGCCGGGGTCCGACGCGTTCGTGCCGTCGCAGACGACCGGGATGTCCAGGTCCTGTGCGCAGTCGAACATCGCCGAGAGGCGCATCGAGCGGCAGTGATAACATCGCTCGTCGTCGTTTCGTACGAAGGCATCGCTGTCGAGTTCGGAGAACTCCACGATCTCGTGGCGGATGCCGATTTCCTCGGTCACCCGGCGGGCGTCGTCGAGTTCCTCGGCGGGGAGGGTCTCGCTCTTGGCGGTGCAGGCCACCGCGTCCGACCCGAGGGCGTCGTGGGCGATAGCGGCGACGACGGAGGAGTCGACGCCGCCGGAGAAGGCGACGAGGACGCCGTCGCGCTCGGCCAGGTCGGCCCTGGCGGCGGCCAGTTTCTCTGCAACCATACCTCCCGTTGCGCCTGCGCGCGCAAAAGGCCGTTGACCCTCAGCGAGCCGTCACTCGTTGACGACGGCCGTCTCGAAGCCGCCGTCGGTCGCCTCGACGCCGACGGCACAGACGGCGTGTTCGAACTCGTGGTCGTACACTTCGCGTGCGGCCCCGGCGGCGTCGCCGGCCGACAGCGGGAACGACGAGGGGCTGTCCCGTTCGTAGGTCGCCACGAGCGTCGGGCCCTCGACCTCCTCGACGAGCAGCGCGTCGCGGCGGACGGTCCCGACGAAGGCGCTCTTCCCGTCGGCTGTCGCCGTAGGGTCGTCGTCGAGGCCGACGATGCCGGCGATGCGCGGGGTGTCGTAGTCGTCCTTCTCGAAGTCCAGCGCGAGCAGCGGCTCCGCGAGGGCGTCGCGGGCGGGGTAGCCCAGTTCGAGTTTCTCGGCGATAGGGTCGACGTGGGAGCCGTTGCCCAGTACCGCGCCGCGGTCGGTGACCTGCACGCAGTTGTAGGAGATGTAGGGGTTGTCCGTCTCTGGGGCGTCCGCGGTGGGGCCGACGGTGACGGTCCCGTCGCGGTCGAGCGCGCGGCGGTTGGGGAACGAGCGCGAGGAGACGCGGTAGGCACCGAGTTGCGGGCCGACGACGACGAAGCGTCCGACGTACATACGCGTCCCTGGCGCGCGGGCCCACATGGGCGTGTCGGTTGGCAGCCCGCTTTTGTCGCTGGGTCTCCACGGTCCGGTATGCTCATCGCCGAGCGGGACGCCCGCTACCGCTTCGTGACGCAGCCGGCCCACGCGCGAGTGGCCGGCCGACTCGCCGAACACTGGGGCGGGGACGGCTTCGACCGACCCGAACCCTCCCCCGCCGTCGTCACCGCGACGTACAACCACGACAACGGCTGGTGGCGCTACGACCGCCAGCCACACCGCGACGCGAGCGGCGACCTGGTCGGCGTCCGCGACGTCCCCCCGGCGAGGTGGGTCGAGTTCTACGAGGACGGCATCGACAGCGTCGTCGACCTGGACCCGTACGCGGGGGTGCTCGCCTCGCTACACGGATCGGGACTGCGCCGGCGGCGGTACGGCCTCTCCGACGCGACGCCGCCGGAGCACGACAGCTACGAGCGGTTCGTCGCCGACGAGGAGGCCCGCCAGCGGCGACTCGTCGACGAGATGCGACGGGAGGGCGACGAGCGCGTGAGCGAACGCGACGCGGCCCTGCTGGAGTCGCTGCACGAGTCGGGGACGCCGGCCGACGAAGGGAGCCGGCTGTGGCGGAACTACGCGCTCCTGCAGGCGTGGGACCGGCTCTCGCTTGCAGTCTGTGCGACGCTCCCGCCGGGAGAGACGACCGAGATACCCCTGGCTGGAGACGAGACGCTGACGGTGGCCGCTGTCGACGGGACGACCTTCGAGGTCGAACCGTACCCCTTCGCGTCCGATTCGCTGGTCGTGCGGGTGCCGGCCCGCCGCGTCGAGAAGACTGCGGTCGAGACGGGGGAAGACCTGGCCGGGAGCTACTACGGGACTCCCCGGGAGTCGCTCGCGGTAACGCTCCGGGGTAAGCAGTGATTACCGGCCGGCGAAGGCGTCTCCGGCCCGCGACCAGTCCCACTCCAGGTACGTCACCTTGGGGGAGGAATCGGCCGGGATAGCGTCGTACTCGCGGAGGAACTCCCTCGTCCCGCGTCGACCGCCGAAGTCGCCGGGGTGCCAGCGGAACAGCCGGGGGACCCGCACCGCGTCGGCGTCGGGGTCGTACTCGACGGTGGCGTCGAGGTAGGTCTCCGTCGCGAGGTCGAGCTGGTCGTCGATGGCGTCGGGCGTGTACGCGCGGATGGCCGGACAGCTGGCCGCGCCGCAGTTGAGCGCGAAGTGGACCCGCGGGTCCAGGTCGGCCAGCCGGTAGCGAAGCTCGAAGGTGTCGGGAACGAGCCGCGGCAGATACCCCAGTCCGTACTTCGAGCGCCGGCGGAGGATGCCGTGTTCGATGTCGTCCAGGCTCAGCGCGTGACCCGCGACGGTGACTGCGGGAACCGAGAAGAAGCGCAGCGACCGCCATCGGCTCTCGTAGAGCCCGCTGCGGGTCGCCAGCAGGTGCTGCGTGCCCGCGTTGTAGAGGTTGCACCAGAAGGCGAGGGCGGTGGCGCGGTCGGTCCGTACCTCGGCGAGCGCCGCGTCGTCGAACGCGGCCAGCGCCGACAGATACGGCTCCGGGTCCGCGTCCGTCCGGTAGGCGACCAGCAACTCCTCGGCCGCCTCGGTCGGGGTCGGGGCCGGTCGGCCGTCCGGGGTCGACTCGGCAGCAGCCTCGGGAGCCATGTGCATCGGGAGGGGCGGACGCAGAAAAAGCGTTGTGCGGCCTGGCGCAGCCGATACCAGAGGAGGAGTGCGCTGCCCGGGCGAGGACGACACAGCGCCGCGAAGAAGCCGGAAGGAACCGGCTGCAGCCCCGTAGAAACCGACTACCGTCGACCACTTACGACACTCATAAGTAGGCCGGCGTGTAACCGACGAGTGCACAGTCCATTGGGGTAGCGGCCAATCCTGAAGCCTTCTGGGGGCTTCGACCCTGGTTCGAATCCAGGATGGACTATTCTACGAGGAACCGACACGACGAGTGCATTGTCCGTCACAGGTACGTCACCCCCAGCCTCGCACAGCGGGTCCACCGCGCGCCCGGTCAGCCACGTCCGACGACGCCTCCACAGGGTAATACAGCGTTACCGTCGCCGTTTCTGCTCCGCCACAGCGAGTCGCGTCCGTTACCGCCCGGGACGGCCGACCACGGTCGTTGGTTCGATAAGCCGACGCAAAGGGACACTTGAGAGTGAATAACCAAATCGCGGTCTGCTGTACTGTACCACACGCCAGACGGACGGTCTACGGCCCTCTCAAGGAGTGTCATGCCTGCGGAGGGTATCCCGCACGTCGGCAAGCGCGAGAACCGCGAATCCATGCCAGAACAGATATTTCACGGCCGAATCGGCCGTCCGGACGACGAATCGGAATCCTCGATGCGTCCAGTGCTGACCGGCGTCTTCGCCGGGTCGAGCGGCGGGAGCGACAGCGTCGACACCACCCGCGACCGCGCGCCGTTCGCGGTCGCGCGGGTGACCGTCGACGTCGACGGTGAGCAGAACGTCCACGAGGAACCAGCGACGAACCGCACGGTGGCGCGGGAATGACGATGAGTTCAGAACACGACGAACCGCAGCCGTTCCGGTACGACGCGGAGGTCGACCCCGGCGAAACCCGGCACATCCAGTACGAGGTCGGCGAGACGTACCTCGGCCGCCCGGTCGAAATCCCGGTCACCATCATCAACGGCGAACACGCTGGCCCCCGCCTGTGCCTGAGTGCGGCCATGCACGGCGACGAGGTCAACGGCGTCAAGGTGCTCCAGGAGGTCGCCGACCGATACGAACCGGCTGATCTCCACGGCGCAATCGTCTGTCTCCACGTCGTGAACGTGCCCGGGTTCATCGCCCAGCAGCGCTACCTCCCCATCTACGACCAGGACCTCAACCGGTCGTTCCCCGGGACCAGCAGCGGGTCGACCGCCTCGCGCATGGCCCGGGTCATCTGGGACCGCTTCGTCAGCAAGTGCGACATGGGCCTCGACTTCCACACCTCGACGCGCAACCGGATGACCGTCTTCCACGGCCGGGCCGACATGGAGGACGAGGGCATCCAGCGACTCGTCGAGGCGGCGGGCATCCCGCTCGTCATCTCGGGCGAGGGGAGTTCCGGGATGTTGCGCCGGGTGGCGACCGAGAAGGGAACGCCCATCGTCACCGTCGAGATGGGCGAGGCGAATCGCTTCCAGCCGATGCTCATCGACCTGGGCCTCCAGGCCGTCGAGAACGTGCTCGCGGCCCACGAGATGCACCCCGAGGCGACGCCGCGCCGTACCGAGTTCCAGAAAGTTCTCACCAGCGAGGACCAGAAGAAGTGGATTCGGGCCGAAAACGGTGGCCTCGTGGAGATGAAGTGGGGGCCGCTGCCCATCGTCGACGAGGGCGAGACCATCTGCGTCATCAGCGACCACTTCAAGACCGAGGAACACGTCGTCACCGCGCCCTTCGACGGGTTGCTCGTCGGCCTCCTAGCGAACCCGCGCGTGCTGCCGGGCCATCCCCTCGTCCACCTCGTCGAGATCGACGACGAGGACCGCGAACACGTCCGCCAGGCCTACGAGGACGTCGGATTCGCGAGACACGGCATCTTCCACTGGATGGGCAAGATGGGCGAACGGATGGCCGAGTCCGTCCGTGACCGTCAACTGAACAGGGGAGCGGACAACCGCTGACCAACCGACCGAACCGATGACCAACACCGAACCGGAGACCGGCTCGCTCGCCGACGATGGGTTGGCTCACCCACGGCGACGACCCGGCCGGCGAGGACGGCCGTAGGAGCGAGGGGCACCTGCTATGCTCGGCGACGACCACTCCTCGACCACCTTCCTCAGGATGCTCCTCCTGGTGGTCGGGGCGCTATCTGTCGTCCTCGTGTTGCCGTTCCTGCAGTTCGTCCTGGCGGCAGGACTGCTGGCGTACCTCGTCGAGCCAGTGAGCAAGCGCCTCTCGCGGCGACTGGGGCCGACCGTCGGCGCCGTCCTGACGATGGTCGCGACGGGTGCCGTCGTCCTGGTTCCCCTGCTCCTCATCGTCGGCGTCGCGGTCGAGCAAGCCGTGTCGCTGGTTCAGGGGTTCGAACGACCTGACTTCGGGGCCCTGGAGACCCTCGCCCAGGAGTGGGTCGGGGTCGACGTCGACCTTCCGGCACTGGTCGGGCCGCTGGCCGGGGCTGTCGAGACGGGAGTCGGCGGTCTCGTGGGGGGCATCGTCGGAGCGCTCGGCGCCATCCCCGCGTTCCTCGTCGGGGTCTTCATCTTCCTGTTTTCGTTCTTCTATCTCCTGCGGGACGGCGACCACCTGGTCGCCTGGCTCCGGGCGGCGGCCCCGCTCGACCGGACGGCGACGGACGAACTGTTCGGCCGGACCGACGACCTGCTGTGGGCGGCGGTGGTCGGCAACGTCATCGTCGCCGGGGTACAGGCGATACTGACGGTCCTGGGCTTTCTCGTCCTCGGGTTCGACAACATCGTCTTCTGGGGCGTCGTCACGTTCGGCCTGTCGCTACTGCCGATAATCGGCGCGTCCGTGGTCTGGATTCCCGCGATGGTCTATCTCTTCGCCGTGGGCCGCGTCACGGCGGCGGCGGGCCTGCTGGTGTACGGGAGTGTCATCATCAGCGGGTCGGACAACATCGTCCGTCCGCTGGCGATGCAACGCGGTGCGCGGCTCAACCCCGGCCTGCTCGTGCTCGGTATCTTCGGCGGCGTCGCCGTGTTCGGATTCCTCGGACTCTTCGTCGGCCCCGTGCTCATCGGCCTCTCGAAGGAACTCGTCGAACTGCTTGTCGAAGAGCGGGGGCCGTGACTGCCGGGGAGGCGTTCCCATCATCGAAGCGTCAGGTAACGCGACCGTAGCACTGGCGGTGTGCGGCCTACCGAAAATTGGTGACAAATAACAATGCCTGCAGCGGCCGATGGATAGGCGTCTGCGGGAGGGCTGACAGCGGAAAGGGACCGGAACCCAGACTATGGCAATCACGAACATCAATCCCGACATCGAACTCGTCGTCCACGCCCAGCACGCGAACGCGAGTGACCCCGACGCGGCGGCGAACTGGCTCCCGGCACCCGGGGGTAATTTTCGCTTTCCACCCCGGGCCTCCGGCCCGCACTGGTCGCTCGTCGCCGGTGTCGACGCCGTGCCGCAAGTCGTCTCCGTGGGGGAGTGACCGACGATGGCCGTCGTCCTCGAATCGCTCGCCACGCTGTCGGTGCTGGTCTTCGTCGTGACCAGCATGCTGGCGATGGGGCTGAGCCTCACCGTCGGGCAGATTATCGAGCCGTTGCGGAACCTCCGGCTGGTGGCGAAAGCCCTGGTCGCCAACTTCGTCCTCGTGCCGCTGCTCGCGTACGGGATTCTGCTGGTCATCCCGCTCACCGATGCGCAGTCCATCGGGCTAATCCTGCTGGCGACGGCCGCTGGCGCACCGTTCCTGCCGAAACTCGTCGAGATGGCGAAGTCAGACGTTGCCTTCGGGGTGGGACTGATGGTGCTGCTGATGGTCGTAACGGTGGCCTACGTGCCGGTGGTACTCCCGTTCCTCCTGCCGGGCGTGCAGGTGAGTCCGCTGGAAATCGCCAGTTCGCTCGTCGTCCTGATGCTCGTGCCGCTGGCAATCGGCCTGTTCGTGAAGGCCCGCTACGGCGACACGGCCGCGACCTGGCAACCGACGGTGAATCAGATTTCCTCGACCGCGCTGGTGTTCCTGGTGGTGCTCATGCTGGTTCTCAACTTCCAGACGCTGATAAGCGTCGTCGGGACCGGCGCGCTCCTCGCGTTCGCGGTGCTCATCGTCGGGTCGCTGGTCCTCGGGTGGGTGCTTGGCGGTCCCGGAACCGACACCAGACCGGTACTCGGGCTCGGAACCGCCCAGCGGAACGTCTCGGCGGCGCTCGTCGTCGGCGCGGCGAACTTCGACGACCCGAACGTCGTCGTGATGCTCGTCGTGGGCGCGACGCTGATGGGACTGCTCATCGTCGTCGCCGGCGAACTCGGGAAACGCAGCCAGCGGCCCGAGGCCGTCCCGAGCGCCGAGGAGGCGACCTATGACGACTGACGGGTCCGTGCCGGAGTGCTGTCGGGAGACGCGACGCGTCACTGCCATACCAGTCTGCAACTGCACGACGTCGACTCACGCCGGGCGGTGAGCACCCGTGCAGGCGGGCGTGGTCGACGTCGATGCGGTGCTCACCGCGCTCACCAGCCTCCAGGGGACCCTCGTGGCCGTCTCCCTGGTCGCCATGATGGCCGCGATGGGGACCCAGTTGACGCAGGGGGACGTCCGCAGGACCATCCGCGAGTCGAACCTCGTCGCGCGGTGGATTCTCGCGAACCTGCTCGCTGTCCCGCTGTTCGCGGTCCTGCTGGGGATCCTGTTCAACCTCCCGGACCCGAGTCTCGTCGCCCTCCTCCTCGTCGCCATCGCTCCGGGTGCGCCCTTCATCCCGCAGTTCGCCGCCCTGGCGGGCGAGAACTCCCACGAGGCCGTCCGTCTGACCGCCGCCCTGACCCTCGTCGCCACGCTGACCGTGCCGTTGCTGGTCGCCGCCGCACTGACCGTCCTCCAGATCGAACTCGTGTTCCCGGCGTGGCGGTTCATCGTCCCGTTGCTGGTCGTGCTCGTGATACCGCTCGTCGCCGGCGCCCTCGTGCGAAGTCGGCGACCGGCGCTGGCGAACGCGCTCCGGAAGCGGCTCGTCATCCTGGCGAACGCGGCGTTGCTCGTGGCGCTGGCTATCGTGGCGTTCCTGGACCTCGGCAGGACAGTGCGCGTGTTCACGGGGCTGGCCGGGACCGGGATACTGCTGGTGATGGCGCTTTTCGTGTTCGCGTCCATCGAAATCGGGTGGCTCATCGGCGGTCCGACGGCGCAGAACCGGCGCCTACTCGCGCTCGGGACGGCCGGCCGCAACGTGAACATCGCGCTGTTCATCGCGACGGGTGCGTTCCCCGGGTCGAACGCGGACGAGACCATCCTCGCGTTCACGACGATTATGATCGGCACCTCGTTGCTCGCCGCCCTCTACTGGCGGCGAAGTCCACTGACGGGCGGGTCCCCGCGGGACGAGCGCAAGCAGGACAGCGAGACGGGACAGCAGTGAGGAGTAGGGGGCGGCGACGACCCGTTCTCAGCCCGCGCGGCGTGCGTTCCGGACGGAAAGCAAAAACAGGACCGTCATGAACGTCGCGATGGCGTAGCCGATGGCCCCGAAGACGGGGCTGGTGTCGGTGAGAATCGACGAGCCGACGACCCAGGCGGCGGTGATGATGGCGTACGCGAGCACCCGCCCGATGGCGACGAGCGGGGCCTGGAGGTCCAGCCCCTGGATGGAGAGTTCGCCGCGGGCGAGCTGGTCGAGCACCGTCTCCAGCGCCGCCGGGAGCCTGACGGCGGACTGCGCCGAGGCGAGCGCATCGTCCCGTAGCTCCCGCGTGAGTCCCTCGACGCCCCGCCCCAGGTAGCCGTGGGCCGCGAGAAACTCCCGCGCGGCGGCGATGAAGTCGAACTCCGGGTCTATCTGGCGCAGCGTCCCCTCGCCGACGGTCCCGACGCGGATGACCAGCATGAGGTCCGGCGGGATGCGAAACGGGAACGACTGGAGCACCGCCATCGCCTCCTCGATGATGTCGCGCCAGTCGGTGACCCCGCGGCCCTCCAGGTCCGCGATGACGAGCCGGAGGACGTAGGCGATCGACGCGCGGTCGACGGCGGGGTCGAGCGCCCCGAGGTCGATCAGCGTGTCGATGATCGTGTCGACGTCCCGCCGGACGGCGGCGAGATAGAGGTCGAGAATCGCCTCCTGCATCTCGGGGGTGAACCGGCCGGTCATCCCGAAGTCGTAGATGACGACCCGGCCGCGCCGGTCCAGGCCGAGGTTCCCCGGGTGCGGGTCGCCGTGGAAGAGCCCGTGGTCGATACCCATCGTGAAGTAGGCGTTCGCCACCTTCCGGGCGGCGTCTTTCGGGTCGAACCCGGCACGCCGGAGCGCCTCCGTGTCGGTAATCTTGGTGCTCTCGACGAACGTCATCGCGAGGACGCTCTCCGAGGAGACGGCGGGAATCCGGCGCGGCGTCACGACGGTCTCGTCGTCCGCGAAGTTCTCGCGTATCTCCGCCATCACCCGCCCCTCCCGCTCGAAGTCGAGTTCTTCGAGGATGATGGTCTGGAAGTCGTCGGCCAGGTTCCGCAGCGAGAATCGGTGCCGTCGCGGGGCGAACCTCGCGATGACGGGGATGAGCCGGTCGAGCACCCGGAGGTCGGTCTCGACTAAGTCCACGACGCCCGGCCGGCGAACCTTGACCGCGACGCGCTGGCCGCGATAGCGCGCCTCGTACACCTGTGCGAGCGAGCCGCCGGCGACCGGGTCCGTGTCGAACCGCTCGAACTCGTCCAGGTCCAGCCCCGGGACGGCCGCCGGGTCCATCTCGCCGAACGGTCCCGGCGGGATTGCGTCCTGGAGCATCGCGAACTCCTCGGCGTAGACGGGCGGAACGATGTCGGGCCGCGTCGAGAGGACCTGCCCGATTTTGACGAACGTCGGTCCGAGGTCGAGCAGTGTCTGGCGCACGTCCTGGGCCCGTGCTCGTTGCTCGGACTCCGTGACGGTTCGCGACCCGCCGACGACGAGGAACCGACGGCGGTCTCGCAGGGCCGTGAGGACGAACGGGAGGAACTCGCGGACGACGCGCACGAGTCGCACGGGATATCGGGCCATTCGAACCGTGACGATACCGCGACCCGTTCGACAAAAAGAAGGTGGACCTTACCGGCCTCCCCACCAGGGCGGGCGCTACCCGGGGATGCCGCCCGAGAACTCGGGACCGGGGGTAGACACGCGAAGGCCGACACACGGTCGGTCGCCGGGGTTCTCGCTGTAGTGTGACTCCCCGGCGTCGATGCGCATCGAATCGCTGGTCGACAGCTCGACCGAGGCGTCCTCGGTGTGCAAGACGAGTTCGCCCTCGAAGACGATGACGACCTGCGCCGTGTCGTGCGAGCGCGGGTCCGAGGTGTGACCCGGGGGCGCTTCGAACGGGTCGACGGATATCGCATCGGTCGCCAGGAGGTGCTCGTCGACGACGTGGGTCATGTACGCCTGCCGTGCACCCTCCGTCGACGGCGCGATTGCCTGCCACGCGCAGTCGGGGTACGGACACTGTTTCATTGCCTTGGTCTGCGCAACACGGCGGGTAATATGAGCGTTCCGTTCGCCCGGTTGGGACCACTGGACGGCAGAGCGGTGCGTCGGTTGGCCGGGCTTACGGCCGTCACGCGCAGTCGGTGAGCGGCGGGGCGACCACGAGCGGCAATCGCTCACCCGGTAAGCTGTCACAGCGTGAAGACAGGCCCGGCTTTCCAGGGTAAGGACTCGCCCGGCGGGTGGCTACGAGTCGTCCTCTAGAGACAGAGGCGCGTCGATTGAGGGCTGGCGACGGCCGAAGGGGAGCGCCCCGCGAATCATCGTCGGCAGGTTGATGCGGCCCTTGGAGCCCCAGGTGTCGAGCGTCCGGCGGAGACGGACCCGCCGCGAGAGGTCGCGAGCGGTGACCGGGGTGGACTCCCCGACGAACGCGACCATCCAGCGGAGGTAGTCCTGGTATATCCGGTCGTCGCTGTCGTCCGGGGCGTAGTAGAAGGCCAGTTCGAGGTTCTTCCCGAGGCCGTCCCAGGTCAGGTTCGCCGACCCCATGACCAGCGCCGGCTCCGGGCCGTCGCGGAGGTAGAGCTTCGGGTGGATGAACCCGTCACGGTAGGTCAGAAGGCGGATGCGGTCGGCCTGCTCGTGCTCCCAGAGGGCGTTCGCCACCAGGCGGGAGAACTGGTCGGCACCCGTCGAGACGACGACCACGAGTCGGTTCTCCGGATTCCGGTAGAGAAACTCCGTGAGCGGGTCCCGGAGCGCGAGGTAGCCGGACCAGGTGAGATACCCAGTCGCCAGGTAGACGGTCCCGTCCGCCTCGAACAGGCGGGAGACCGCGTCGGCGACGAGCCGTTCGGTGAGGCGGTTATCGAAGAGTTCGTGTTCGACCATCGAGTGACACTTCGTACTCCGTTGTCCCCTAGCGTACGTCCAGCCGACAGTTAACCATGTCGTCGGTCGAACCGGCGCGACCGCTGGATGGCTGTAGCGTCGCGGGCCGGAGACGTCGGTGACCGGCCGGCGGGAACGGGGAGTGCGACCGGGTCAGTCGTCGGCCGGGACGGCGGCCGCAGCGCCCGCGTTGACGGGTTCGTCGGGGCCGGAGACGACGTGTCGGTAGAGGGCAATCGCGCCGTCGTCGATGACGAGGTAGGTGTTGGAGTCGGGGGCGCTCGCCTTCCACGTGCCCGGGTTCGCCACGGCGTTGTCCGGCCGGACGTACGGCCGGTGGGTGTGGCCGTAGACGAGTTTGTCCTCCGGGACGGCGTCGAGGTAGGCGTGAGCGCGGCGCTCGCGGCGCGGATACACCTCACCGTCGTCGTCGCCCGACAAGACGCTCGTCCGCGCTCGCTTGAGGCGGCGTTTCTGCGTCTGGACCAGTTCGCGCCCCCAGGCGACCACCGGGTCCTTCAGACCCCTCGTCGGGTCGATGTCGCCCCGGTCGCCCGGCCCGGAGAGGTGCTTCGAGAGCGCGTCCGACTGGAAGCGGTCGAACGCTTCCCCGTGGCAGAATCGGATGTCGTGGTCGCCGCTCCCGAGGACGAGTTCGTTCCGGAACTCGACGTCGTACAGCGTCCGGTCGAGATGGCGGAGATGGGTGTCGTGGTTGCCGAAGACGAAGTGAACCGGGACCTCGCTCGCCAGGCGTTTGAGGTGGGTAATCGTCTCGCTCGTCTCCCAGGCCACGCCGAAGGGGTCCCGGCGGATGAGGTCCCAGACGTCGCCCAGCAGGACCAGGTGGTCCACCGAGTGCTGGTTCCGGGACTGTGCCTGGAGGAAGCTATTGAAGGCGTCGACGTCCGCGTGTTCGGAGCCCAGGTGAACGTCGCCGGCGACGAGAATGCGCCCCGTCATCGGCTGTCACCCGCTGTCAGTATCGTCACGTGTTCGGCTGAACGGATAGACACACTAGCCGACCGTCGATAAAATACCTTTCCAGTCCGGGCGACGTCCGTGGCGGCCGAGTCACTGGGGCGCGCCGGGGAGTTCTGACGACCGGCCCGGCGGTCAGCCGCGGGACCGGCACTCGCCGTCGGTGCCGCGGAAGGACAGGTGGGCGCGGCGGACGGAGTCGAGCAGGTGAGCGCGCTGTGGCGCGTAGTGGAGGTGCGAGCCACAGTCGCAGTCCGAAGCGCCAAAGGCCGCGACGGGGTCGCCGTCGACGGCGGCCGCGACGGCACACTCGATGTCGGCACCGCGGGAGTCGACGACCGTGTCGATGTCCGCGGCCGGGTGTCCGAGCAGGTAATCGACGTGCCAGTGACGGGTGTCGCGCTCGCCGGCGGCCAGTTCCCGGTGGCGGTCGACCCGCGAGAAGCCGCCGGGGCCGAGCGCGCTCCCCGTGTAGGCGTACCACCCCGGGTCGAACGAACGCTCGCCGAGGGCACCCACCTCGACGGTCGCCGGTTCCAGCACCTCCACCAGGAGCGTGTACGTGCCACCGACCGCCACGGTATCGCCTGTCACTATCGGAACGTAACCGAGTGCGCACATAGATGTTTGGATACCGTTCCGGTGGAAAGGCGTATCCAGCCGGTACGCGAACGGGGAGCTATGACGCACGTGCTCGTGGCCGCGGCGTCGGTCCACACGACAGCGGCGGCCTGTGACTACCTCCAGGGGCGACTCGGCGGCGACGACAGGGTGACGGTGCTCGCGGTGGCCGAGCCAGGACTCGACGCGCGGGACCCGGGCGACGCGACGAACGTCGCGCGGACGCGGCTGGTGACCCCGGCCGTCGAGACGCTGGTCCGCGAGGGCGAGCCCGCGTCGACGATTCGGGCGGTCGCTGCCGAGCGCGACGTCGACGAGGTACTCGTCGGCCCACGGCGCGGCGACCCGGAGAGCAGCGGCGACCCGCCGGGGGAGACGGTGCGGGCGCTGCTGGCCGCGGGCGAGTGGCCGGTCGTCGTCGTGCCGCTCCCGGCGCTGTCGTGAGCGGGGCTTTGAAATCGGTGGGTGGCGAAGAGGGGCGTACATGTCGGGGTCGGAACTCGCCGCGCGGGTCAGGGAGCTGCTGTCGGTCGACGCCGAGACGTTCCGCGAGGAAGCACGGGCGGAGGCCGAGGACCTCAAAGCGGAGGTCAAGTCGGGGACGTTCGACAACACGCAGGCGCTGGTCGGCCTGGAACTGGAACTGTACGGCGTCGACAGCCGGACCGACAGCCTCCGGCGGATGCCCCGGAGCCTGCTCGAACTCATCGGCTTCGAGAAGGAACTGGGGCTGCACAACGCCGAGTTGCAGACGAGCCCGGAGCCGCTGACCCGCTACGGCCTCGTCGCACAGGAGAAGGAGTTGCAGGCCCACGTCGCGCCGGCCCAGGAGAAGACCGACGCCGAGGACCTCCAGCTTGTCGCGGACGGGATGTGGACCGTGCCGCCGACCGGCGAGACTGCCAGCGAGTACCTCACCGACTCCATCGAGCAGGACGGCATCCGCATCGGGACCAACATGAGCGACGCGGTGCGGTACCACGCGATGGCGAACACCGACTACCCCTCGCGGCTGGCGCTGGACGCCCCACACGTCAGCCTCCAGGCCGACACGGTGATGCCCGAGAGCCTCATCACGTCCATCCAGCCCCACTACCAGGTGCCCCACGCGCCGGACCTGCCGGAGTACTTCCGGTACGCCCTGCGCGTGGCCGGGCCGTTGCTGGCGCTGGGGGTCAACTCCCCCTTCTTCCCGCCGGACCTCTACGACGACGCGCCGGACAGCGAGATTCTCGCCGACGCACACATGGAGAACCGCATCGGCGTCTTCGAGTCGGTGCTGAACCCGCCGCCCGGCCATCCGGAGGAGCCGAAGGTGTGTTTCCCGCCCGACTTCGAGACCGTCGACGACGCCATCGACGCCATCGCGAACGACCGCACCATCGTCCCGATGGAGGTGGCGACGGGGACCCGCTTCGACGACCGCTTCGCGCACTTCCGGCACAAGCACGGCAGTTACTGGCGGTGGGTGCGGCCGGTCTTCGACGGTGCCAGCCGCTCCGGCGCGAACGCGCGCATCGAGTTCCGCCCGCTGCCGGCCCAGCCGACCATCCGGGACTGCATCGCCTTCGAGGCCGTCTTCGCCGGCCTGATGGAGAGTCTGCCCCGGCGGGAACACCCCGTCCGGACGCTCGACTGGGAGACGGCGGAGGACAACTTCTACGCGGCCGCCCGCGACGGCCTCCAGGCCGACATCGACTGGGTGACCCGCGACGGGGCCCGGACGACAGTTATCGACGAAATCTGTGGCGAACTGTTCGAGTTCGCCCGCGACGGGCTGGAGCTGCGGGGCCTCTCGACGGAGCAGGCCCGCGAGTACATCCGCCCGCTCAGGGAACGGCTCGACCGCCGGACGACCCCCGCCCGCTGGAAGCACGACCACGTCGCGGCGAGCGTCGAGGCCGGCGTCCCGCTCCCGGAAGCCATCTGGGGAATGCAGGCCGAGTACATCGACCGACAGGACGGCACCCTCATCGAGGGGTCGTTCGCGGACTGGGTCTAGTTTCCTTCGACGGCAGATTCGACGTATTCGACGGCCGCAGCCGGCGTCTCGACGTGCTCGATGCCGTCCACGCCCTCGACGCGGTGGGTTCCCAGCCCCGCAATCGGCCGACCGAAGTCGAGCGCGTGGCCGAGTTCGGAGAGCGTTCCGGGACCACCGTCGACGGCGATGGCGGCGTCGCCGTTCATGACCACGAGCGGATTGCGGGCGTTGCCGAGCCCCGTCGTGACGACGGTGTCGACGTACTCGTTCGCCCCGCTCCGTCGGGTCCCGGGAAGGATGCCGATGCTGTGGCCGTCGCGCTCGCTCGCGCCGCGGCAGACGGCCGCCATGACGCCGCCGCGGCCGCCGCAGACGACCGTGTGGCCGCCGTCGGCGAGCAGTCGCCCCACCTCGCGGGCGGTCCGGTACTCCTCGTCGGTGACCGTCGACCCGCCGATGACGCTCACGCGGAGTCCGCTGTCCATGGCTGCGTGCTCGCCGCTGGGCGAGAAAAGTCTGTCTGCTCGCAGCCGTTCGCACGAAGGAAAGAGCCGAAATCGCCGGTCGAACGTTATTCGAGCTGGTCGAGCCAGTCCTGGGCGCGTGCCTCGGTGGTCTCTGCGACGTCGGCGACGTCCGCGGCGTCGTGTTCGGCGAGGTCCTCGACCGTCTCGATGCCCGCCGCCCGGAGTCGGTCCGCGTAGGTCGCGCCGATGCCGTTGACGGTCTCGACGTCCGCGGCCGCCTCGTCGACCTCGGGTTCGGCCTGGCTCTCGGCGACCTGCTGGGCGGCCTGTTCCTGAATCTCGGCCACCTCGCTCTCGGCGGTCTCCTCCTCGCTGTCGGCCTCTGCGGCCTCTGACTTCTCCCAGAACCAGTCACAGACCTCCGGCCAGACGTCCTCGTGGGTGGATGACGAGACGGACATCCCGATGTGACCGGTCGGGTACTCGATGGTGGTCACGTCGTCGCTGCCGACGACCTCGTTGAACGGCTTGGAGGCCTCCGGCGGGATGAG
Source organism: Salinibaculum sp. SYNS191 (assembly GCF_037338445.1). NCBI lineage: Archaea > Methanobacteriati > Methanobacteriota > Halobacteria > Halobacteriales > Haloarculaceae > Salinibaculum > Salinibaculum marinum. The sequence goes on along the minus strand of NZ_CP147838.1, from coordinate 2,264,325 downwards.
GTGGTCGTACTCGCCGATGATCTGGATGATCGGCATGTCGATGTTCTCGACGTCGACGCGCTCACCGTCTAGCTCCAGAACGTTCCGGTAGAGCTCGTTGTTCTGGTAGATTTTCGTGAGGAAGTCGACGTAGGCCTGCCCCGCGAGGTCGATGCCCTCGTCGAGCCACTTCTCCATCCGGGAGAAGTTCGCCACGAAGCCGTCGCTTTCGAGGTTCTCGTAGAGCGTGATGTACTTACTGACGTAGTTGTCGATGGGGTCCATCAACGCGAACCCGTCGTCGAGCAGTTCCGCCGGGACGTTCCCGAAGGCGTCGACGACGTCCTGGGGGTCGTAGTACTCCTCGCTGCCCCAGTCTTCGAGGGTCCCGCCGGTGCGGTCGAAGCACAGCCCCGCGGCCATCAGGCCGAGGGCGTTGACCTTCTCGGGGTTGAGCGCGCTGTAGATGGTGCTCATCGTGCCGCCCATGCAGTACCCCAGCAGGTTGATCTTGTCCTGGCCCGAGCGCTCGCGCACCACGTCGACGCAGTTGTCGATGTAGCGGTTGATGTAGTCGTGCAGGCCGAGGTGCTGGTCGAGCCGCGAGGGCTCGTTCCAGTCGATCATGTAGACGTCGTGGCCGGCTTCGAGGAGCCGGCGGACGACGCTGCGGTCGGGCTGGAGGTCGAGGATGTACGGCTTGTTGATGAGCGCGTACACGATGAGGATAGGGACCTCGTTCTGCTCGTCGGTCTGGGACTCGTACCGGAGCAATTCGAGCTTGTTCTCCTCGTAGACGACCTCGGCCGGCGTCTGGCCGACGTCGATGGTCTCGATCTCGACGGCGCGCTCGGGCGCGATGGTGGCCTTGTTCGTGGCGTCCGTCAGCGCCTCCAGCGCGTCCGTCTGTGCGTCCAGTGCCGCTGACAGGGGGTTGAATGCCATGGTGTTACTCCTCTAGAGCGTCGAGGATGCGGTCGAGTTTCTCCTCGACCGCGTGCTGGCGACGTTCCAGTTCGACGATGCGCTCGCCGACCTCCTCGACGTCGTCGCGGGTTGGCATCCCCATCTGCGCGAGCGTGTCCTGCGTGACCTCGTCGACCTCCTGTTGCATCTCCATCATCGCCTCGACGAGCTGGCCGTTCGCGGACGCGAAGGCGCTCGTGGACATGACCTCCTTGAAGGCCTCGTTGGCCGACTGGAGCCAGATGTCGCGGAACTCCGTGGCGTCGACGTCCTCGCCCTCGGCCGCGTCGGTGGTCTTCTCGAACATCTGGCTGGCGGCGTCCATCCAGACCTCGTAGGCGCTGTTGTACCCCTCCATCCCCTCGGCGATGACGTCTTCCTCGGGGACGGAGCTGTCGAAGGCGTCACTCCATGACTCCATGAATGCCGCCTGCGCCTCCATGTTCTGCTCGACCGACTCGGCGACGGCCTCGTTCATCTGTTCTACCATCTCGTTCCAATCGTCTTGCATTTGGTTTCTATCGCTCATCGTAATGTCCTCGCACCTGTGGCGAATAAAAAATTCCGACGGTTTACGCCTCGACTGCCTCGACGGTCTGCTCCGAGACGTCGCGCATCTGTGCCTGCATCTCTTCCATCTGGTCCTGCATCTCCTCGACCTGCTCGGCCAGTTGCTCGACGGCCTCGACCGACTGCACCTCGAGTTCCTCGTGGGCGTCGAGCAGCAGTTCGAGCTGGTCTTCGACGGCCGTGAGGTAGTCACCGGTCATCTCGTCGTAGGACGCGACACCCTCGTCGACTTCCTCGGTGAGTGTATCGAAGGCTTCCGCGTGGTTCTCCAGCAGCATCTCGAACTGCTCGTCGACCGCAGCGCGCACGTCCTCGGTTCCCGCGTCGGCACCGGGCATGTTGGCCTCGATGACGTCGAGGGTGTTGTGGATGCCCTCCTGGAGGAGTTCCACGGTCCGGCGCTGTGCCGACTCCGTGCTCTCCATGCTGTCGAGCATCGCAGTTGTCATCTGCTTCTGGAGCTCGACGCTCTGGGTGAGGGCCCGCTGACCCTGTTCGATGGACTGGCGCTGCATTTCGAATGTCGTAGTGACGGGTGTCGTGTAGTCTACCATACTTACTCACTCCTGTTGCGTTTGACCGGGATTACGACGGTCTGGACGATATCTCCCTCCTCTATGTCGAGCGCCTCGCGCTCGGCATCGGGGATGCTGATGCGACCCCCGCTCTGGACACGGGTCTTAAACGTCGCAGTCTGACTCAACGCGCTGATCTGGTTCATGTCCATGCCGGACATGCCCCCGCCAAGCATCTGCTGGAGCAGCTTCTTCTGTTGTTCCACTGCCTGTTCACTCGTCTCCTGGAACACTTCGAACATTGCGGGCGGCCACATCGGCCCGTCGCTCTCGTCGGACATCGGTCACTTCCAACTACCAACCCTGAGTGCATAAATCTTACGCTCATTACCATTCTATACCATCCGGTACCATTAAGTGGCCGACACGCTTACAACGAGACATGAAAAGTTCAATCGTCAGAAACGAGTCCGTCCGTCGGGGCCAGGTGGGTAGGGATGGACACACGCGTGCGAACGCCGCCGCAAGAACGTCGCACGTAACCGGAAAACGACCCAATAATCCTCACATTTTAATAGTGGGTATGACCAAAGGTGAGTCCGATGAGTTCTGAATCGGACCGGAGTGCGCTGCTGGACACGTGGACGGAGACATCGTCACACGTATTCGAGAGTGTCGTCGCGGCCAACCGAGCCGCCTTCGCCGCGTTCGGCGTCGAACCGTCGGAGCAGGACGGTTCCGCAGCGACACCGACAGACCGCATCGAACCGGACGAGGACCTGCCCGAGTGGCACACCGAGCAGACAGCCGAGACGCGCGAGGAGCTGAGCGTCGGCGACCGGTTCGAGTTCACCAAGACGATTACCGAGGGCGACGTCAAGCGGTTCGCAGCCGCCAGCGGCGACACGAACCCGCTGCACCTCGACGGGGAGTTCGCCTCCGAGACGCGCTTCCGCGGCCGCATCGCACACGGCACGCTCGTCAGCGGCCTCATCAGCGCCGCGCTCGCGCGCGTCCCCGGGATGGTAATCTACCTCTCCCAGGACCTGGAGTTCCACGGCCCGGTCCGCATCGACGACCGCGTCACCGCCGAGTGTGAAATCGTCGAGGACCTCGGCAACAACCAGTACCGTCTCAGCACGCGCGTGCTCAACGAGGGCGACGTCGCCATCGACGGCGAGGCCGTCATCATGGTCGACGAACTGCCCGAGACCCTCCAGGACTGACCTCCGGCGGGACGGTCCCAGCCCCTCTTTCTTCCGGTCCGTTCGCGTTCTCGCTCCCGGACAGCCGACGGCTCACTCCTCGCCGTCGTAGGCCCCGTCGCGCTCCAGACGGGCGCGCTCGCGGACGATATCGGGCGTCCGGCACCGCCCCGGCTCCCCCGCCACCTGCGGAACCGTGCAGTTGTTGCAGCTCTCACACAGGACCCGCCCGCCGCCGTCGAGCAACCGCGCCGGGAGCCGCGGCTCGGCGTAGAACGGTCGCCCCATGCCGACCATGTCGCAGGCGGGGGAGCCGTCGTCACCGAGTAGCCCCTCGCAGTGGTCGCGCTCGCGGAGGCCGCCCTCGCAGAGCACCGGCACGTCCACGGCCGCCCGGACCGCGCGGCAGAGGTCCGCGTTCCAGCCCGGTTCCGTCGGGTACCAGTACTCCTCGACGCGGTTGGCCGCCCGGACCGCGCGCGCCCGGAGGCGGCCCCCGAACGCGGCGGCGTAGTCGGCCTGCAGGTCCGAAGCAGCCCACGCGCGGGCCGGGTACTCGCCGCGGACGACGCTCATGTCCCAGTAGACCGAGACCTCGACGGGGACGAGCGCGTCGAACCCCGCCGCCGCCAGCCGCGAGGCGATGTCCACGGCGTCCCCGCGGGTGAGGTGGCGACGGACAAAGGGCGGCGCGGCCGTCTCGGCCGGTACCTTCGTCACGAGCGGGACGTCGCCGGCGTGGTCGCGGATCGCGTCCCGAATCGCCAGCAGGAACTGCACGCCGTCGGCGAACTCGTCGTCGCGGCGGTTGTAGTACGGCGAGAGGAACTGCTGGATGAGGCTCATGTTCGCTGCCGAGAGGTGGATGCCGTCGTAGCCCGCGTCGACGGCGTACCCGGCCGCGCGGCCGAACGCCGCCGCGAGGTCGTACACCTCCGCCGTCGAGAGCACCTCGGGCTGGAGGTCGACGAATCCGAGGCGGTCGGCCAGCCGCAGGTGCCAGGGCGGTTTCGAGACTGCTTTCTGACCGACGGCGTCGCTCCGGCGGCGGTGCTGGGCGTGCCAGAGGTCCAGGCTCCGCAGGCCGCCGTGGGCGAGCTGGAGGAAGATGCGGCTGCCGTGGTCGTGGACGGCGTCCGTCAGCCGCGAGAGGTCCGCGACGAACTCGGGGTCGTGGACCCGCGTCATGTTCGGAGCGGCACAGCCGCCCTCCGGAGTGACGATGCTCGCGCCCTGGAAGATGAGTCCAGTCCCGGCGGCGGCCGCCGGTTCGAGTTCGTCGATCAGCGTGTCGACCGCATCCGGCCCGTTGCCGGCACACTCCAGCAGCGGAGCGCGGTAGAGCCGATTGGGCACCTCGCAGCCGCCGATGGAGAGGGGGTCGGTGAGAACGGTCATCGTTCCACGACGAGCAGCGCGACCCGTTCGCGGACCAGGTCGGCCAGCGTCCCGTCGGTCGCGGCCAGTTCCCGTTCGGTGACGTCGAAGAAGTCCATCACGCGCTCGCGGTCGGGTTCGCCCAGCGTCTCGGCCGGTGCCAGCAGGTCCGCGACGGCCGCGGCCGCACTGGCCTCGTCGCCCTCCGTTCCCCCGTCGACGACGACCACTGCCGGAGTCTCGCCCTCGTCGACGCCTATCTCGATGGCGCGGTTTATCTGCCGGCGGCCCGCGGCGTACAGCAGTATCTCGACCGCGCGGTCGCGGGCGATTGCCTCGCCCCGGTCGGTCTCGCGGTTCGCGAGGTCGACCGCCAGCGTCAGGTGCTCGCGGTCGACGACGTACCGGGCGTCGAAGGCCTGCACGGCGACGCCGTACTCCGCCCCAATCTCGCCCAGGCGCTCGACGAACGCGTCCACGTCCTCGACCCTCGCCAGCCCCTCGACCAGTTGCACTAGAAATCACCCAGGTTGGCCTGGTCGTCGGCGGTGTCGTCGTCGGTCGACGTATCAGTTCCTTCGTGTGAAACATCCTCGTCCGGCTCCACGCCGTCCATCGACGGGTCGCGGTGCCCGGCGTTCTCCAGGACGTTCTCTGCGGTCTTCCGGCGGCCTCGCAACGCGGCGAGGACGACGGACTTGTCCGCGTCCCGGAGGTCCGCGCGGGTCTCGATACCGGCCTCGAACAGGCGGCGGGCGCGCTTGCGGCCGACGCCGCGGACGCCAGCGAGGTCGACGAGTTCGCTCCGGACGCCGTGTTCGACGCGGGTGCGCGCCTCGCGGACGGCCGGCGCGACGTCCACGTCGAGTTCGCTCACCAGCGACTCCGCGGCTCCGAGCAGCCACTGGGCGGTGTCGACCTTCCCGCGGATGTCGCCCGGGCCGACGCCGTAGCGGTCGGTTATCTGGTCCTCGTCGCGCTCGCTGGCCCAGTCCTCCAGCAGCCGGGCGGTCTTCAGCGCCGACAACCAGTCGTCGAAGCGGTCCTCGTACTCCGAGGGTGGCCGACCGAGCAGTTCCGCCTCCCGCTCGTAGGCGATCTCGGTGTAGGTCTCCTCGTCGCCCGAGCGCAGGTAGAGTTCGTACATGTCCGGCGTCCGCGCGACGAGGTGGTACAGGCCGAGCGCGGTAATCTCCGGGGGCTCGTCGGTGGCCGCCTCCTGCTGGTCGCGGAGGTCGCTGGCCGACTGGAAGCCGGCCGGTTCCGCGTCCTCGCTCGGGGCGTCGGCCCCGGTCTGCACCGTCGCGCCGGCCCGCTGTGCCGCTCGCAGCCCGTCGATAATCTCGGCGGCGCTCATCGGGTCCAGGTACAGCCGCGAGACCGTATGGCCGAGGCTGGTCGCGGAGAGTTCGTCGGCCGCCCCGTCTTCGGAGGCGCGTGGCGCCTCGCGTTCCAGAAAGCCGTTCCGTTCCAGGTACTCGATGACGTTGTCCGTCACCGACTCCAGCCGGTCGCGGTCGGCGGTCTGCTCGGCGTACAGCGTCCCCTCCAGAAACTCCAGCAGGCCCGACCGGGAACGGGCAAACCCGGAGGCGACGGTGGCGAGGATGTGCGTCCGCAGCGCGGGTTCGGCGGCGAGTTTCGAGCGGACCGGTTCGGGGTCCGCCCAGACGTACCGCTCGAACAGTTCGTCCAGTTCGTCGTGGCTGGATGCCACGAGGACGGCCTCGCCGTACGGGTCCAGCCCCGGCCGCCCGGCGCGACCCATCATCTGGTGGACCTCCAGCACCGAGAGGGGTTGCATCCCGCCTACCTGGCCGTCGTAGCGCCGCCAGTCCCGGACGACGACGCGCCTGCTGGGGGTGTTCACCCCCGCCGCGAGCGTCGGCGTCGCGGAGACGACCTTGAGCAGCCGCTCGCGGAAGGCGTCCTCGACGAGCGAGCGGTGGTCGCGGGCGAGGCCCGCGTGGTGGAAGGCCGCGCCCGCCTCGACGGCGTCGGCCAGGTCCTCGCTGGTCTCGGTGTCGCTCACGTCGCGTATCTCGGCGGCAATCTCGGCCAGGCGCTCGCGCTCCTCGCCGGAGAGAAAGCCCTCCGTGGTGCCGGTCAGCCGCCGTGCCGCGGCCTCCGCGTTGCGACGGGAGTTGACGAACACGAGCGACGACCCCTCGTCTTCGAGCGTGTCGCGGACGACGGCAGCGGTCTGGTCCTCGCTGTTCCTGACCGCGACGCGGGACTGGCTCCCGTCTTCGAGGTGGAGCGCGTCGCCGTAGTGGACCCCCTTCTGGAGGTCGATGGGCCGCCAGTCCGAGTCGACCAGCGCGGCGTCCAGCCAGTCGGCGAGTTCGCCCGCGTTGCCGATTGTCGCCGACAGCGCCACCGTCTGGAGGCGCTCGTTCAGCGAGCGGAGTTTGGCGAGTGTCACCTCCAGCGTCGGCCCGCGCTCGCCGTCGTCGACCAGGTGCACCTCGTCGGCGACGACACAGGAGAGGTCGTCCAGCCACGGCGCGTCGTTTCGCACGAGGGAATCGACCTTCTCGCTGGTCGCGACGACGATGTCCTTGTCGGCCAGCCAGCCCCCTTCGGACTCGTAGTTACCCGTCGAGACGCCGACGTCGAGCCCGTACTGTTCGTACTCCGCGAAGTCGGCCTGCTTCTCGCTGGCGAGCGCACGTAGGGGAACGATGTACAGTGCCTTCCCCTCGCGCTCGATGCTGGCGAGCATCGCCATGGCGGCGATGAGCGTCTTCCCGCTGGCGGTGGGGATGGAGGCGACCAGGCTCTCGCCCTCGGTGACGCCCGCCTCCACGGCCTCGGCCTGCGGGGGATACAGCTCTTCGATGCCCTGCTCGCGCAGGTGGTCGGGCAGCCACGCGGGCACGCCCGGGATGTCCGCGACGTCCATTATCCCGTGGTTCGGGCGTGCCCCGATTTAAACGTTCGTTCGCTCTCCCTACACCTTTTAGCCGTTGACCGTGCAACCGGAGGTATGCGCATCGAGTACGACCGGGACACCTGTATCGGCATGTTCCAGTGTGTCTCCGAGTGGGACGCATTCGAACAGGACAAGGACGCCGGCAAGGCGGTGCTGGCCGACAGCGAGGAGCGGGAGGACGGCCTCTTCGTCCGGGAAGTCCCCGAAGACGCAGAACTGGACGCGAAGTTCGCCGCGCGGGCCTGCCCCGTCGACGCGATCGCCGTCTACGACGACGACGGCGAGCAGTTGATTCCCTGAGTCACTCGCGGACCAGTCCCGCCACGGTGGCTGTCAGGACCGTTCCCGCCTCCCCGCCCGACACCCGGCGGCAGACGACCCGCGCCTCGACGTGCCAGCCGTCGGCCCGCTCGGTGACGGACTCGTTCGTCCACTCACAGACCACGGTGTCGCCGGTGTAGACCGGCCGGTGGAACTCGAAACTCATCTCGCTTGCGAGCATCTCGATGTCGCCGCTCACCTCCGTCAGCAGGCTCCCGGTGAGCAGGCCGTGGACCAGCAGGCGGCCGTCGGGGCCGGGGTCGGTGTGGCGTGTCTGGTCGTCGCCGGTCACGGCGGCGAAGCGCCGGACGTCCGCCTCCGTGAACGTCCGCTCTGCGGTGTAGGTGTCACCCTCTGTCGGGGGCATACGGCAGCCGAAGCGGTCCAGACTCAAGGCGACGGCGGAGTCGAAACAAAGGTGACCGTGCGGGACAACGTCCGAGTGAATGGTCGTCCGTGGCGCAGTTCAGTGGGTGCTCGAGTCCTTTCCGGCGGCGCTCGCGCGACTGGGACTGGTCGAGCGCGCGAAGGCGACAGAGGCGTTCGACCTCGCCGCGCCGGTGATGGTGACCGGCGGGCTCCGCGTGTTGCTCCGGATGGCCGACTTCCTCTTCGTCGGCCTGGCCTTCGGCGACAGGGCCATCGCCGGCCTGGAACTGGGCTTTCAGTACTACTTCATCGGCTTCGGGCTGGCGCTGGCGCTGACCAGCGGAACCATTAGCGTCGTCTCCCGCCTGCAGGGCGCGGGCGAGCGCGAGCGCGCGGGCCTGGCGGTCAAGCAGTCGCTGTGGCTCTCGCTGGCCATCTCGATACCGCTGACTATCGGGGCGTGGGTGTACGCCGACCCGCTCGTGGACCTGCTCTCCGACGACCAGGCGGTCATCGACTTCGGGTCGGCGTACCTGCAGGTCGTCATGCTCTCGCTCGCTTTCCGGTTCTGGGGGCTCATCGCCGCCCGCGCGCTGGCCGGCAGCGGCGACACGCGCACCCCGATGTACGTCCGGATGCTCACGCTGCCGGCGAACGTCGTGCTCAACGCCGTGCTCATCTTCGGACTCGGGCCGGCACCGCGGCTGGGCATCGTCGGCGCGGCCGTCGGGACCGTCGTCGCCACCGCGTTCGGGGCCGCCGTGTTCTTCTGGCTACTGGTCTCGGGGAAGTTCGACATCGCGCTGCCCCTGCGCGGGAAGCAGTTCGACGCCGAGCTACTGACGGAGATCGTCCGCGTCGCCTCGCCGCTGGGCGGGATGCGCCTGCTCCAGTCGAGCGTCCGGTTCCCGTTCCTGTTCATCCTCAGCGTGCTGGGGCCGGCGGCCGTCTCCGCCTACGCCATCGGCCGGCGGGTCATGTCGCTCGCGCTGATGCCGGCGTGGGGCTACTCGACGGCCGCGAGCACGCTCGTGGGCCAGTCGCTGGGGTCGGGCGACGAGGATTCGGCGACCGACTACGGCTGGCAGACGCTGCGCATCGGGCTGGTCACGCAGTTGCTCATCGCCGTCGTCCTCGTCGTGGCCGCCCGCCCCATCGCGCAGGCCTTCGGCACCGAACACGTCGCGCTGACCGTCGACTTCGTCCGGATATTCGGGGTCGTGACGGCGGCGTTCAGCATCGCGCGGACGATGCGGGGCAGCCTCCGCGGTGCCGGGGACACCCGCTGGCCGCTGTACGGGATGTTCGTCGGGTCCTACGTCGTCCGCCTCCCGATTGCGGCGCTGGCGCTGCCGACCGGCTTCACCGTGACCGTCGCCGGCGTCAGCGTCGCGCCGGGGCTGGGGCTGGGCATGCCAGCGATATTCCTGGCCATCCTGGCCGATTACTACACGAAAGCAGCGGTGAACACGGGGCGGTTCTGGTCCGGGCAGTGGAAGACCGTGGCCCGGCGGGCGGGCGTCGGCACCTCGGGCGACTGATTACTCGAACTCGCCTTCCTCCACGTCGCGTTCGGGCTGGGAGGCCATCTTGATGCGGTTGCGCGGGAAGAAGTGCGCGAGGTCGGTCGTCGTGACGATGCCGACGGGTTCGCCGTCCTCCGTGACGGGCAGTTTCTTGACGCCGTTGTGGCCCATCCGCTCGCCGGCGACCTGGACGGACTCGTGGGGTCGGATGGTCACGACGGGGTCGGTCATTATCTCCGCGACCGTCGTCTCGTCGAGTGAGATGCCGTCACCGACCGCGCGGACGATGTCCGTCTCCGTGATGATGCCTTCGATGATGTCGTCGCCGACGACCAGCGACCCGACGTGCTCGTCGGCGAGCACGCCGGCGGCCTCGGCGATGGTCGTCTCCTGTGTAACGGTGACGACAGGGCTGCTCATGATGTCGCTGACCGGGGTCTCGTGTGTCTCCTCTGGCATTTGTGATAGTACGTCGCAGTGGACAGGTCTTAATATTGGTCCTTGTGACCGCGGCGAATCTGTGCCTTTTTAGGGTTGGTGGTGGAACGGTCGCGTATGAGTACTGCAACCAAAGTCGTCATCGGCACGCTCGCCGTCGCCGTCCTCATCTCGCTGGTGCTGGTCGCGAACCTCGCGCTGACCTGATGTTCACCGAGCGACCGCTGAGCGACTCCCTGGCCGGGGTCCGCGAGAGCCACGCCCCCGGCGCGCTCGTGCTGGACTGTGACCGCGACTTCGAGACGCTCCCGCCGGCACAGGCCGAGGACCTGGGCCTGCTCGTCGACAGCCTCGACCCCGTGACCGTCCCGGCCGAGTGGCTCCCGCAGGACGCGCCCGACGTCCTCCAGCGGTACGCCGGCGGGGACTTCACCGTCGGGATGCCGGGCGACGGCGGCGTCGCCTGGACCCGACAGACCGACCCGCCGGTGGTCATCGTCAAGCCCCGCCTGGAGGGTTCCCCGGAGTCGTTCGTCGACTTCCTCGTCGCGGAGGCGCTGGTCCAGGTCGGCCTCGGCGAACCGGAGCACTTCCTCGGCTTCTTCGAGGACCGCTATCCCGAGTTCGACGCTGCCGCCGGTGACTTCCTCGACCCCGTCGGGGTCTACCAGGTCGCCGCCGCCTGCTACGACGCCTACCTCGGCCTGCAGACCCGCGACGTCTTCGCCGGGTGGGGCGAGGAGTTCCCCGACCTCTTCGACGCCTGGCTAGACGCCGGCGAACGCCTGGAACCGCGACTGTCGGGGCTGAACGAGGCCGTCGCGCAGGGCCGCACCGACTTCGGCGACGCCGCGGAACTGGCCTGTTCGGCCGTCAAACACGCCGGCGAGATTCCAAAGCCGTTCGACGCACTGGACACCGCCGCCTACCGCGACCACGGCGCGGCCTACGCCGTCGAGTGGCTCTCGCGGACGGCCGGCGCGCTGGAGTGACCGACGGCAGCCGTTTCTCACGAAGGTACTGACGCCCCTGCCGTCGCTCTCCGCGGTGCGTTTACAATGTATTAATATGCAAACGGCTGTTCTACAGCCGGTCGAGGACCGCCCCGGCGTCGTAGTTCAGCGTGAGTTCCCGCGAGCGCCCGCGTCCCTCGACGTCGGTGTAGTCGGCGTCGATGATGCCCAGCTGGTCGAGCTTGTTGATTATCTCGGAGTAGCGGGTGTAGCCAAGGTCGGTCCGCTCGTGGAACGCCTCGTAGATGTCGCCGGTGCGCTCGCCGTCGTGTTCGGCGATGACCTCCACCAGCGCCGTCTCGGAGTCGGACAGTTCCCGGAGCCGGCGGGAGAGGTGGACGTACTTCGACTTGTCGTAGGCCTCCTCGACGTCCTGCGTCTCGACGGTGCGGGATGCGCGCATCTCGGCGTTCAGCCCCGCCCGCCGGAGCAGGTCGATGCCGACCCGGAGGTCCCCGCCCTGCTCGGCGGTGAGTTCGGCCACGCGGTCCAGCACCGGCGTGTCGATGACGCCGTCGTGGAAGCCGCGGTCGGCCCGCTCCTGCAGGATTTCGACGATTTCCGCCTCGTCGTAGTTCGGGAAGTAGACCTCCTCGGGGCGAAAGACCGACTGGACGCGGCTGTCCAGTTCCTCGATGATGTCGAGGTCCAGGTCCGAGGAGATGACGATGACGCCGATTTTCGCCCCGCCCTGCTCCTCGTGGGCGCGCAGCAGCGAGTACAGCGTATCGGAGGCCTCTGACTCGTAGAACAGGTAGTTCACGTCGTCCAGCGCGACCACCAGCACCTCGTCGTCCTCGACGAGGCGGTCGGTCACCTGGGAGAACACCTCCTTGAACGAGATGCCCGACGACGGCGGTTCGTAGTCGAAGACGCCCTCGAACAGCCGCGAGAACACCGAGTAGCGCGTGGAGTTGACCTGGCAGTTCACCCGCACCGCCTGCACGTCCGTCTGGGCGCGCAGTTCGTCGAACAGAATCTGCACCGCCGTCGTCTTGCCGGTTCCGGGCGGGCCCTGGGCCATCACGTTCAGCGGCCGGGAGCCGCGGACCGCCGGCCGGAGCGCGTGCTGGAGTCCCGTGACCTGCTTCTCGCGGTGGAGAAACGACTCCGGCACGTAGTCGATCTCGAAGACGTGCTCGTCCCGGAACACCGACTCGTCCCAGGATAGCATCCCCTCCTCGGGGTCGTCCGTCATTATTTTCACCGAGCTTTCGCCACCACTTAACAGTATTGGGGCTGGCAACGACCCGGCCGGTTACTGGTCCATCGACGGGACGATCGTCACCGGAATCTCCGCGCTGTCCGCGACGGCGAAGGCCGTGCTGCCGTCCTTGAGGTTGCCGAGCAGGCCCTTCGAGGTGTGCCCCATGACGATGTGGGAGATGTGGACGTCGGCGGCGGCGTCGAGCAGTTCCTGGGCGGTGCGTGGACCCGAGCGCGCGCCGGTGTGTGATATCTGTTCGACGGAGACAGTCACGGCGACGTCGGCCCCGGTGACGTACTCGCGGACCTCGTCCCGGATGCGCCGGGCGTCGGAGTCGGCAGATGTCTCGTTGACCAGATGCAGGACGTACAGGTCCTGGCCGAGCCCCCGGCCAAGGTCCAGTCCCACGTCCAGCACGCGCTCGCGCATCGGGTCGTCGGCCACTGCGACGAGGATGGTCATACTCGCTAGTGGGACGCGCGAGAATTAATCCTTACCGTCGAACAGGAGCGGGTATTGACGGTCAGAACTTCCCCAGCAGCCGGTCGTAGAAGTCGCCGTCGTCCTCGCCGGCCAGCTTCTCGACGATGAGTTCCGGCGTCGACCGCGCCAGCCGCCCCTTGACCGGCGTCCGGTCGACGACGAGTTCGCCGTCCTCCAGCCCCTCGGCTTCGATGCCGTCGACGGAAATATCCGTCGCGGCGGCCTCGCGTATCTCCCGGGCGAGGTGGGAGACGAACACGGCCGTCGCCCGGCGCTCCGCGAGCGCTTCCAGGATGCCCGCCATGATGTTCGCGCTCGCGCCCGGCTCCGTGATGCTCTCCAGTTCGTCGACCAGCACCAGGACGGGGCGGTCCGCACCGGCGTCGTCATTGTCGCTTTCACGTCGCTCTACCCCGCGGACGAGGTCGCCGAACTCCCGCAGCGTCGACTCGAAGGCCCCGGCGTCCAGCGTCCCCTGGGTCTTGGCGTGGTAGTGCAGTTCCGCCACGCGCTCGACGCGGGCGTGGTCGGCGGGGACCGGCAGCCCCATGTGCGCCAGCGTCACGACCAGCGCAACCAGGTCCAGCGTCGACGTCTTCCCGCCGCTGTTGACCCCGGAGAGCAACGCGACCCCCTCCACACCGTAGTCGACGGGTTCGACGGCCTCGAAGGGGACGTCCAAAAGCGGCGACCGGCCGCCCTCGATTTCGAACCCGCGGCCGCCGAACTCGGGCATCGTGCAGTCGAAGTCGCGGGCGAAGCGGGCGACGGCCCGTTCGACGTCCCGCTGGAGCGCGCTGTCGACGAGGTCCTGGGCGGCCTCGCGGAGGCCGGCGAGTTCCCGGGCGAGTTCGCGCTTGCGCCGGGCGGCGCGGCGGTCCCGCGTCGCGGTCAGTTCCTCCCGCAGGCGGCTGATCGCCCCCTCGTCGTGTTCGACCGGGTATGTCGGTTCGTCGCCGAACGCCCGCCGGGCCAGCGCTTCTGTGTCGCGGAGTTGCAGCGCGTCGACCAGGTGGTCGCGGGCGGCCTCGACGGCCGCGGCGTACTCGTCGGCGAGTTCGCGCTGGAGCAGCGAGTCGACGCCGGCCCCGCGCTCGACCAGCGAGAGCAGGTCGGTCCCCTCGATGGTCACGTCGCGCTCCTCGATTGCCTCCCGGAGGTGGTCGTTGGCGACGCTCTCGGCAGTCGAGACGGCCGCGTCGAGGTCGTCGACGGCCGTCGTGAGCCTGTCGAGTTCCTCGTCGCCTCGCACCGAGCCGTCGGCCGCCAGGTCGTCGAGCGCGGCCGACAGCGCGTCGAGGTCGCAGGGGGCGTCCATGTCGGCGGCGCGGTGGACCGCCGCGGCGGCGCGGATGCGGTCCCGGTTCGTCGCGAAAAACTGCAGCGCGCGCTCGGGGACCACTTCGACGGGATTGTCGAGCGCGTCGGGTTCGACCCGGACGTCCCCCTCCACGTCGACGCCGGCGAACGCCTCGTCCAGCGCGACGACGGTGGCGTACCCGCGGGCCAGTTCCGCCAGTTGCTTGGCGTCGTCGACCACCTCGACGCTGACCTCGGGAATCGCTTCCTTGGCCTTCGCGTAGGTCTCGGCGTCCTGCGTGGCGAGACAGCGGTCCCGGACCCGGACACCGCTGGGCGAGTCGAGCGGGGCCACCTCCGCCAGGGCTGCTGCGACCTCCTCGTCCGGGTCGCGCTCCACCGCTGTCCGGGCGAACTCGCGGACTTCGTCGATGCGTGACCGGACGCCGCTGGGGTACAGCGTCTCCAGGCGGCGGGCGGCGTAGTCAGTGACCGTCCGCTCCTGGAGCAAGGAGAGAGCCTCGCGGTGTATCTCCCGCGCTCGCGGGGTGGCGGCGAAGCCCCCGGGGTCGTCGTGGCGCTGTCGAATCGCGCCGCGGGCGATGCGGGCCGCCCGGCCCTCGGTGATGCCGGGGGCGCGAGAAAGCGCCGCCACGTCGCCGTCTTCGAGTGCGCGTTCGGGGTCGTCCAGGTCGGCCAGCGCCTCCGCCGTCTTCGTGCCGACGCCGGGAATCGACTCCAGGTCCATCTACCCGCCCGTTCGGAACAGGGGAGCAAAAACCCAGCGGGGGCGGGGATTGAAGCCCGCGGCGGCCCACCCCCCGACAATGAAGGTCGGTCTCGTCTCCGACATCCACGGGAACAGGGTCGCGCTGGACGCCGTCGTCGAGGACATGCCCCCCATCGACGCGCTGCTGTGTGCCGGCGACGTCGTCGGCTACAACCCCTGGCCGGCCGAGTGCGTCGAGTGGGTCCGCGAGGAGGGCGTGCCGACGGTGATGGGCAACCACGACCGGGCGGTCGCCGGCGGCGACACCTTCTCGTTCAACAGCCAGGCCGGTGCGGGCGTCCGCTACGCCCGCGACCACCTCGACGACGAGGCCATCGAGTGGCTGGCTGGCCTCCCCGACGAGCGCCGCGAACTGGACGGCCGGGTCAAAATCGTCCACGGCCACCCGGAGAATCCCGACCGCTACACCTTCCCGCGGGAGTTCGCGCCGAACCTGCTCGGCGACGAGGACGTGCTCGTGCTCGGTCACACCCACGTCCAGCACCACGCGAAATTCGAGGAGGGCGTCGTCGTCAACCCCGGCAGCGTCGGCCAGCCACGCGACAGCGACCCGCGGGCGGCCTACGCCGTGCTGGACCTGGCGGACCTGACCGTCGAGGAACACCGCGTGGAGTACGACGTCGACCGCGTCGTCTCGGCTGTCGAGGACACCGACCTGCCGACAGAAATCGGGACCAGACTGTTAGAGGGTCGCTAGACGACGTGCTGGATGAGCTCGAGGACGTCCTCGCGCTGGTCCCAGGGGACGAACAGTGAGACGGAGGTGGCGCTTGTGATGACGTCGTGGAGGTAGATGTGCTCCTCTGCCAGCGGGTCGATGAGCTGTTTGACCGCCGCCTCCTGGCTCTGGAGTTCCCCGCCGGTGACGCGGATGGCCGCGATGCCGGCCTCCTCGGTGACGCTGGAGAGGGTCTCGTCGGCGACGACCTCGTCGTGCAGCAGCGTCTCGGCCTCCTCGGCGTACTTCCGGTCGACGTAGAAGGAGATGGAGTCCATGCCGCTGGAGACCGTCTCGACGTTGATTTCGGCGTCCGCGAGGGCGGTCGACAGCTGTGAGAGAATCCCCGGCTGGTTCCGGATGGCACGGCCGGCGGCGGTGAGACAGACCAGTTCCCGCTCGTGCAGGGCGATGAGGTTCTCGAACTCGCCCTCGATAGAGGTGCCGCCGGTCAGCAGGTCGCCGTGCTGGTAGTGGACGACCCGGACAGAGAGGTCACCGGACTTGTACCGCAGCGCCGACGGAGCGACGACCTCCGCGCCGCGGAAGGAGAGGTTGCGGAGTTCGTCGACGGTGATCTCGCCGACGTTGCGCGCGCCCTCGACGACGTTGGGGTCGCCGGTCATGACGCCCTCGACGTCGGTGACGATGACGACCTCGTCGGCGTCCATGTAGTTGCCCAGCATGACCGCCGTCGTGTCGCTGCCGCCGCGGCCCAGCGTCGTGATGGTGCCGTCGTGGTCCTGGGCGAGGAAGCCGGTGATAACCGGGACCTTCCCGCTGGCCATCGACTCGGCACAGTCCTGTGCGCGGCTGGTGGTCTCCTCGACGTCGACCTCGCCGTACTCGTCGGTGATGATGGGCCACTCCGGGCGGCCGGGTTCGAGGAACTCCGCGTCGATGCCCCGGGCCTGCAGTGCCCCCTTGAGCATCCGGACGGAGGTGCGCTCGCCCATCGAGACGATTTCGGCGCGGTCCACCTCGCTGGCGTCGAACTTCATCTCGTCGAGCAGGTGGTCCGTCGTGCCCCCCATGGCGCTGACGACCACCGCGACCTCGTGGCCGTCCTCGACGGCCGAGGCGATGGAGTTGGCGGCGCGGTTGATGCGGTCGCCGTTGGCGACGCTCGTCCCGCCGAACTTGGCGACTATACGCATGCTACCACCCGCTGTGTGGGTCCGTGACTCATTGGCTGCGGCTTTGTCGTCACCCAGGATAACTGTGTTCATCTGCCGGAAGGGCACCGGGCCAGGGAGCTACCGGCACGTGGTTTAATTGGCGTGGCGCCCAAGGATTCGGGTATGGATGTCCGGGACGCCGTGGAAGCCGACGCCGAGCGCCTCGCCGACCTGACGGATACGCCACGCGACGTGATGCGCAACCTCATCCACGACCGGACCGTCCGCGTCGCCGAGCGCGACGAGGACATCGTCGGGTTCGTCAGCTACGACGCGCGCGAGCGAACCGTCCACATCACCCAGATAGAGGGCGACCCCGACGCCGTCGAGCGGTTACTCGACGAGCCGGTCCGCTTCGCCCGCACCGAGAACATGGCCGTCGAACTGCTCGCCCCCGAGAGCGAGGAGCGCGCCCGGCAGGCCGCCCGCGACGCCGGCTTCGAGGAAGTCGGCACCGGCCCCCACTTCGAGGGGGAGCCGACACGACGCTACCGCCTGGAGTAGCGGCGCGAAAAGAGCGAGCGGTTCACTCACATGAAGTCCGCAATACCCGACTGCTTGTTCTTGTCGTTCTCGAAGATACGCTCGATGCGCTTTTCGAGTATCTTCAGCCGCTGTTTCGTGTAGTCGCGGGCACCGAACTCCTCGGCGACGCGGATGGCCGTGTCCATGTACTTGTTGACCGACCCCTCGTGGACGGTCAGCGTCATGTCGCCGCCACACTCCCGGCAGTCGCCGGTCAGCGGCGCGCGGCGGTACTTCTCGCCACAGCCCAGACAGCGCACCTCCTGGCCGGAGAAGGCCTTGAGGTTGCCCAGCAGGTCCGGCAGGAAGTGGTACTCGATGATGCGCTCGGCCACGTCGGACTCGTTGACCGCCCGGAGCTTCCGCGAAATCGAGAGCTGTGCGTCCATCTTCTCGGTCATCGACCCCAGCGTCTTGTACGCCGACAGCGCCGGCCCCGCCGCGATGTTGGTCGTGTCGTGGGTGTGGTCGAACCCGGTGTACTCGCCGTCGGTCCCCAGGCGCTCCTCGGCGATGGTCATGATATCTTCGACCTCGCCGGGGTCGGCCATCTCGCGGGTGGCCTCGTAGAACTCGCGAGGGTACTCCCGCATGATGTCCATGTTGTGCGCCTCGTCGTCGATCTCCGAGGGGTCGATGCGCGAGGACATCACCAGGGGCGCGTCCATTCGGCCGCCCCGCTGGTCCGGGAGGTACTTCTTGCTGAAGTTGAGGAGGCCGTCGAGGAGCAGCATGACGCAGTCTTCGTCACCGTCGCACTGACCGACTGCCAACCCGTTCGCCGACAACCGGTGAGTCTCGGACACCGTGAGGCAGTACGTGTACTCGACATCGGACGAGATGTACTGAACTGTCTCTACGGTATCGAGGTCCGAACCGCCATCGGCGGTAAGTCCACTGGGAACCGCCGTCTGGGCCCGAGATTTCGCTCCGAGTACTGGGACTCGGTCACCTTTCCCCAGAGTATGTGCTGGAACTGTCTGGAGTTCGTCCGACCAGCGCACCATCGAGTGGTCTGGAGTGACAGTTAGCTTCCGCCCACTCTGCATCTCGATTTCTATCAGATGGTCCGGAGCAGGGTGTTTGGAAACGGCCTCGACGGGCTGGACGGTCTCCGTCCCATCGTCGCTCAGCGAGGGGACGCGAATCTGACCGTCGAGTTCCTGGACGAGCGTCCCGAAGTCGTCCGTCTCGGGATCGTCGAGTCGGTCCTCCACGAGCGTCTCGATGTGTTCGTGGTGCCACTCCCCGTCGACGTCTTCGTACCAGACCTTGGTCTCCGGGTGGAAGCAATTCCGGCGCTTCGAGGCGTGAAAGTACGGATGCGCATAACCTACTGCGGCGGTCGTGAACCCGACGACGCGACCGACAACGGCTGCGCTCGTGTGCGGTGCCATCCCGAAGACGAGTTCGCCGACCAGGTCGTCCCGTTCGTTCAGTTCGTAGTACGGCTCCAGGCCGTAGTACTGCGAGAGCAGGTCGTCGACGAAGTCAGCGGTTTGAAGCATGTGCTCGGCCGCGCCGTCGGAGAGCACGATGTCCTGGACCTTGAGTTCGACCAGCTGGTCGTCGAACCGCAGCGGGTCGCCCTCGATGTCCGTCTCGTAGCCCAGTTCACGGAAGTGGTCGGCGGTGACGTCGAGTTCCTCAGGGCGGACCGCCGTCACCGGAAGGTCGGTCATGTCGTAGCGGACGGTGCCGTCCTTGAACGCCGACACCTCGTGTTTCGCGCGGAGGATGCCCTTCTCCAGCGGTTCGGGAATCTTCTCCGCCGACGAGAGCCCCTTGACGGCCTTCAACTGGTCGAAGGCTGCGGGTCGCTCCCCGACGCCCTGCAGCGCATCGCGGAACTCGGTGTTGATATTCAGCGTCTCGTACTGGGTCGGCGACGCCAGCGTCTCGCAGTTGGGACACTCCGCGCGGCCGGACTCGTCGGGTTCGACCTCGCGCTCGCAGTCCCGACAGACGAACACCGGCTCGGTCGTCCCGCCGCAGTCGGGACACCGGGCGCGGTAGGTCCGGGTCCCGCAGTCGGTGCAGTCCCGCCGGGCCACCTCGACCTCGACCTCGCCTTTGGTTCCTTCGACGGCATCGCCGTGCTGGGCGGCCTTCGCCACGTCGCGCTGGTTGCCGCCGGCGGCCCCGATGGGAAAGAGCGTGTGGACCGCGGGTGAGAGTTCGCGCTGCTCGGATTTCTCCGGGCGGCCCATCCGGTTACCGATGCGGGTCGGAGCGCGCTCCCGGAGGGTAAACGGGGCGAGTTCGTTCACCGCCTGGATGGCGTTGTCGCCGCCGTCGTAGCTCCGGGCGCGCTCGGAGAGGTCCGTCGTCGTCCAGTCGCGGGAGAGGTCGGCGTCGAACCCCAGCGAGCGGACCAGCGGTCGCCACTCGGGGACGACCAGCGTCTCCTCGTGCTGGGTGTGGGTCACCAGCAGGTGCTCCAGCGTCTCGCGGACCCGCTCGGAGTGGGGCAGAACGAGGTCGCTGCTGCCGGCGTCGGCCGACGTGTCGGTGACCGCACCGTCACTGGCGGCGAGGTCAGCATCCTCCACAGCGTCGGCGAGCGCCAGCACGTCGTCGACGGTCACGTCGTGCCAGAGGTAGGTGTACGACGGGTGCAGCGGTGCGTCGTAGTCGGTCGCCCACTCCAGGGCCTCGGCCGGGGAGGGGTCCTCCAGGTCGACCTCGGGGGCGTCCTGCATCGCCTGGACCGGCGCGCCGGCGTCGGAAAAGTCCTGGACCCACCACTCGACGGTGTAGGAGGCGGGCGCGAGCGGGTGGTTGTTCTCGACGAACTCGCCGTAGTTGACCAGATACTCGCCGACGTCCAGAATCTTCTCGACGCCGTTGCGGACCTCCAGGGCCTCCTTCGGGTCGTCGATGCGGCGCACTTCGCCGTTGGCGAGGCGGACCGTCGGCCCCTCGATGGTGTCGACGGGCACGACGCCGGCGGCCTTGCCCGGCCGCTCGGTCTTTATCTGCGTCCCGGTCGCGAGGAAGTCGTCGACGAGGTGCATCGTCGCCGGGTGGACGCCCGCGGTGGCGAAGCCGTGGTTGCGCGCCCGGCCGTAGCGAAGGCGGAAGCCGCCGGACTCGCTCGGGTGCGAGAAGACCGGCCGGCCGGCGATGAGGTCCCGCAGGTACTTCGTGGCCGGGTCGACGCGGGGCGGACCCGACCGCTCGCTGTCGGCCTCCTCGTCGTCGCCCTCGTCTGCGCTTTCGTCGCCATCGCCGTCGGCGTCCGCATCCTCGGACTCTGCGTCGGCGTCGTTCTCGGCGCTCTTGTCCTTGTAGTTGCCGTCGATGAGGTCCTGGAGCCACGGCCAGTCGACCTCGTCGAGTGACCCGGTGTAGCGCTGTATCTTCGGGGCCTTCAGCGCGATCCCCTCCGCGAGGACGAGGCACATCCCGCCACGCGAGGAGTTGGTGTCGACCCGTTCCAGGTCGCGAAAGCCCGACACCTCCTCGTCGCCGGTGGCCTCGCCGTCGAGCATGATTGGCATGTGCTCGGCGATGAACTCCGTCTCCTTCTCCTTGGGCGAGTACTGGAGGCCGGTCTCCTGGTCGTAGAGCGCGACCTCCTCGGCGTAGCGGGCAATCTCGTCGCTGCGTGGCTTGTACTGGTCGATGTCCAGCAGCGCGCGGGCGTAGTCGGCCACGAGAACGGACAGCGCCTGCGCGGTCCCGCCGGCGGAGCGGATGGGGCCGGCGTAGTAGACGTTGATGAACTCCGTGCCGTCGTCGTTCTCCAGCAGCTCCACGCGGTCGATGCCCTCGATGGGCGCTGCGACGACGCCCTCCGTCAGCAGTGCGACGGCGGTCCGGACCGCGCCCTCGACCTTGCCGGCGCGGGTGTCGTAGTCGCCGACCGTTCCCTCGACGAAGTCCTCGACGAGTTCCAGCGCGGCCTCCTCGCGGCTCATCTGCCCCTCTAGTTCGCGGACGCGCTCGGCGACGCCCTCGATGCCGAGGATGTTCTCGACGCGGTCGGCCATGTCGCGGGCGACCGGAATCTCCACCTCGGGGGCCGGGTCGCCGCCGCGCTCGCGGGCGGCGTTGGCCACGTCGAAGGCCTCGTCGAGTTCGGCTTCGAGTTCCGCGAAGTAGCGCTCGTCTGCCGGTCTCATCGCTGGCCCGTCACAGCGGCCAGAGATCGAGGTCCGTGACCTCGTCGTGCTCGCGCTCCAGGTGCGCGTCGAACTCGCGGACGTACAGTTCGCCCGCGAAGGTTGTCGCGGCCTCCAGGTGACCCGCGACGGTGCTGCCGTCCTCGCGGCTGAGCGCGACGTGGGTGTGCGCGAAGCGGCCGTCGTCCAGCCAGGAGATGTTGCCGACTGCCGGGGCGACCTCGAATGGCTCGTCGAACTCGATGGCCTCGTACTCCTGGGTGTCCTGGTCGTAGAAGTACAGCGTCGCGTCCTGGACCGCGCCCAGGCCGAAGAAGAAGGCGGCGTCGATGTCCTCCTCGGCGGCGAAGTCCTCTATCTGGCCGCGCCAGTCCGCGCCGTGTTCCAGACGTGCCACGTACTCCCTGGCACCTTCGACTTCCTGGTAATCCATGTTCGATAGCGACGGACGGTACCCTCAAAAGCGTTGTCTGTCCTACCGCCCGGCCGGCAGCGAGACGGTCCCCGCGGGCTGGCTCCGCTCGGCGTCCCAGAAGACCAGTTCCGAGACGGTCCACTCCACGGGGTCGACGTCGCGGACAGCCAGGCGCTCGGCCGCGTCGACGCTCCCGCCGCGAGCGATTGTGACGTGTGGCGCGTAGTCGTCGCCCTCGATGCCGTCGACGGGGTCGAACTGTTCGCAGAGGCGCTCGTGGAAGTCGCGGAGTCCGGGTGACTCCACCGCGAGGTAGACGACGGGGGCCGCGCCGGTGGCCGGGTCGGCGAAGTAGTCGACGCCGGAGACCCGCGCCGCGAAGGCGGGCGCACCGGTGAGTGCGTCCCGGGCCCGGGCGGAGAGTCGCTGGAACGCCGCCCGGTCGCCCGTCCCCAGTCGCTTCGCAACCAGCGTGTGCTCTCCGCGCGTGCGAGCGCGAGCGCCGGGGAGGTCCCGCGCCAGGTCGGCGGCCAGCGCGGACACCTCGCTCGGGACCGGGACGTTCAGGCTGTACACACCCGAAGGAGGGCGCGAACCGGAAAAAGGCCGTCGGGTCGGGTCAGATGCGGTCGAGGAAGTAGAGGACGATGAGGACGATGAGCACCAGCCCCAGTATCTTCGGTAGCGGCGTCAGGATGAAGGCAAGCGTGTCGAGGAAGACCTCCAGAATCTCCAGTGCGAGCCAGACCACCGCCAGGACGAGGACCACCTTCAGGAGGGTGTCGGTGTCGATGTCGCCGCGCATGGAGCCACTGGGTCGGCTGCCGTCATATCCCTTCTGGCCCCTCGTCGGCAGTAAAGGGTTTGAGTCAGCGGGAGAAACCACCTGCCCGTATGCTGAGACGCGCAGGGCGGGCAGCGGTGCTGGCGGTCGTGGTCCTCGCGGCGCTGTCGGGTGCCGTGGCCGCGTTCGACAGTGACGCGCTCACCCAGGTCGACGTGGAGACCGACTCGACCACGCTGAACGTCGACGTCGGAGCCGACGGCAACGCCTCCTGGGAGGTCGTCTACCGGATTCAACTGGACGACGAGAACCGCACCGCGGCCTTCGAGGACCTGGCGCAGGACGTCGCGAGCGACCCCGCGACGTACCGCGGGACGTTCCGCGACCGGATGGAGCGAACAGTCGCCGCCGCGGAGAACGCCACTGGCCGGGAGATGAGCGTCCGGAACGTCTCCGTCGAGACGCGCCGCGAGTCCCAGCCACAGGGCGAGTACGGCCTGCTCGTCTACCGCTTCGCGTGGACTGACTTCGCCGCCGTCGACGGCGATACCGTCGAGGTCGGCGACGCCATCGACCAGTTCTTCCTCGACGGCGGGACCACGCTGTCCGTTAGCTGGCCCGCCGACTACGCTGCCGAGTCGGTGTCGCCGGACGCGGACGTCACGAACGAGAACGAAGTCGTCTGGCAGGGCCAGCGGGACTTCGACGCCGGCCAGCCCCGCGTCGTGCTCGTTCCCGAGGACCAGGCCGGGAGCGGCGGTGGAGCGGGAGACGGCGGCGACGGTGCCGACGGCGGTGACGGCACGACCGGCGACGGCACCAGCCTCCAGTTCGTCCTGCTGCTGGCGCTCGGCGCGATGCTTGTCGCCAGCGCCGTCTGGCTGTTCGTCCGCGAGAGCGGCATGTCGACGCCCCTCGACGGGGACGACGGGACGGCGGGGGCTGCGCCAGCCGAGGACAGCGGCGACGCCCCCGATACCGGGGCGGACGACGAGCCGGACGGTCCGCCGGCCGAGCTGCTGAGCAACGAGGAGCGGGTGCTGCGCCTGCTGGAGGACAGCGGCGGCCGGATGAAACAGAAGGCGGTCGCCGAGCAACTGGACTGGACGGCCGCCAAGACCAGCCAGGTGGTCGGTGACCTCCGCGACGAGGACAAACTCGACTCGTTCCGCCTCGGCCGCGAGAACGTCCTCACGCTCCCGGACGTGGAACTCGAACCGAGCGGCCCCGACGACGAGGAGTGACGGTCCTGACGGCGACGTTCGTCTAGCACACTCTGGACAACCACAAGACACTTTATTCGATGCAGCGGGGAACGGGGTATGCGCAGGGACGTCGCCCTGGGCGGTCTCCTGGCAGCAGTGCTCGTCCTCTCGGTCCTGTCGGCCCTGGCGGTCCCCGGGGCGCTGGCCGAGCGGCGCGAGGAGCCGCCCGACGGGTTCGTCAGACTGAGCGAGATAACTATCAGCGACGGCGCCGTCGGCGGCGAGACCGTCGAGTTGCGGACCGACGTCCGGCTGGCGAACCGCGGCGGCGTCTCGGAGAACGTCAGCGTCGAGTTCCGGGCGGTCGGCACCGACTCCGGCATCGTGGAGACGAGTCGGACGGTCGAGGTCGGGCGGGTGAGCGACCGGCGCGAAGTCCCGGTGGTCACGAACCTCACCGTCGGGCGGGGGAGCGACTACCGCATCGAGGCCATCGTCTACCAGGACGGCCAGCGCCTAGACGCCGGTGACAGGACGGTGCGCGGAATCGACTCGCTGACGCCCGCCTACGCCGAGACTGGCGTCTCGTTCCACCGCTTCGCCATCGACGACATGCCGGCCATCGAGTACAGCATCGGGACCGTCGCGGACAACCGGACGACGCTCGACGTGTCGACGTTTCTCACGAACAGGGGCGCGACCCCGTCCGGCGAGTTGCGAGTCGTCCTCAAGGCCAGGCAGGTCGACTCGAGCATCGTCGCCGACCGGACCGAGGTCCGACTGGACGGTATCGGCCCCGGCCAAACCGCCACGCCGTCGGCGAGCCTGACGGTCCCGTCGTCGTACAACTACTACCTCGACGCCGTCCTCTACTCGGGGGGCGTCGTCGTCGGGACCGCCCGCTCCGGCGCGAGCCTCGACCCGACGGAGACCGTCGAGGTGAACACTACCCGACGCGACGTGGGCCTGGAGGTCGGTGACTTCGAAACCGACGGTGGCGATGACGGCCGCCGAGACGGCGGTGACAGGGAGACCGAGACGCCATCGGAATCCGGACCCGGGTTCGGTATCGGCGTCGCGGCGGTGGCGATACTGCTCGCGCTCGTCGCACGCGCACACGGCGGTGAGACCCATGAGTGACACGACAGAATCGACGACGGACGAGGCGAACAGCACCGGGGACGAGCAGACGGTCATGCTCCCCGAGTCGATGGTGGCCTACCTCTACCGGGGCGCAGTCGTCGGACTGGCGGGACTCGCGCTGGTCGCGACCGTCCAGTTCTACCTGAGCGCGTCGCGGGCCATCTCAATCTGGATTGCGTCGGACTACGAACCGTTCTTCCAGTCGGCGTTCAACCTCGCCGTGATACTCGCCTGCGGGCTCGGGCTGTCGCTGCTGGTTCAGCGGCTCCGCCAGGACGAATCCGGTATATAAGCATTTCCACGGTTCACCTCCGAGTAGCACTCCGCCAGCGACGAACCGACAGACTGCGAGGGTTTTTAATCGGCGTTAATCGTGGTTAATCGGGCGAGAGTCGGCTTCAGCGAGTGTCGTTTATATAGGGTTGGCAGGACAAGGACGAGATACGATGCGACGAAGCACCGCAGTCACGATGGCAGTGCTCGTCGTCGTCTCCGTGGCCGCCGTGCCGATTTCGGGGCTGGCCGCGACGGGCGACGGCGTGCTGGCCGACAGTCACGACAGTAACGCGACGGCGACCAACGGCACCGACGGCAACGCGAGCGTCGCCCCCGGCGAGCGCCTCTCCGGCGTCGTCGGCGTCCAGCAGGCCGAGCTAGAGGGCGAAGTCGACAGGCGGGCCTTCGGCCTCCAGGTCGCCAAGGCGGCGTCGAACGAGAGCAAGGCCGGGGTCGTCGCCGCGCAGGTCGGTGACGTCCAGCAGCGGATTGCCGACCTGCGGGAACGCCAGCAGGCACTCAACGAGTCCGTGCAGAACGGCTCCATCAGCGAGGGCAAGTACAGGGCACAGGTCGCCGAACTGGGCGCGAAGATGCAGACCGCGAAGGACCTGGCGAACCAGACGGCGAGCGAATCCGAGGGACTACCTGTCGACCTGCTCAAGTCGAAGGACATCAACGCGACGGCCATCCAGCAGCTGCGAGAGCGCGCCAGCGAACTCGGCGGCAAGCAGGTCGCCGACATCGCGCGCAGCATCGCCGGCCCGAGCGCCGCGCCCCGCGGCCCGCCGGCAGACGCCGGACCCGGGCAGGGGATGCCTGACGACGTGGCGGACGGCGACATGCCCGACATGCCCGGTGACAACGCGGCTGGTGACGACACGGTCAGCGACAACGTGACCGACGGCAACCAGTCCGGCGGGCAGATGGGCGGCGCCGACGGCCAGATGGGGCCCGACGGGTCCGACGCGGACAACGCGACAGACGGCACTCGCGGCGGCTCGCCCGGCGGACGCTAACCCGACAGCGGCCAGAACGTATCTCGGACGGTGCTCGTCGCCCCGGCCGCGGCGGTGTCGCTCGCACGGCGAGGCTGACGCGCGTCAGCGAATCGCACACCACGCGCTTCTCGGAACTTATTTGTAGTCCACTCCGGCTATTCCTGCGTACATGACCCGGACCCGCGACGCTCGTGGCGTGCCCGTCGCCACCGGCGGGTCCGTTCGACTTCTGCGAGAACCACGACGACCGGGCCGTTAGGCCCGCTATTACTCACCCATCGACGTTCTGACCGGTCACCAATCGCCGCCCACCGTCGGGTTCCGGGGCGGACATCGTTCACCCGACACACTACACACAAATGCCAGAAGGAAACCGCGTCGCGCTCGCCTTTTCGGGTGGGCTCGACACGACAGTTTGCGTCCCGCTGCTCGAAGAGGAGTACGGCTACGACGAGGTCATCGGCGTCACCGTCGACGTCGGCCAGCCGAAAAAGGAGTTCGCCGAGGCCGAGGAGACCGCCGAGGCCTTAGACGTCGACAACTACGTCGTCGACGCCAGGGAGGAGTTCGCCGACCTCTGCCTGCGCTCGGTGAAGGCGAACGCCACCTACCAGGGCTACCCGCTGGGCACCGCGCTCGCGCGCCCGGTCATCGCCCAGGCCATCCTCGACGTCGCCATCGAACAGGACTGCGACGCCGTCGCCCACGGCTGCACCGGCAAGGGCAACGACCAGCTCCGGTTCGAGGCCGTCTGGCGCGACTCCGACCTGGAGGTCATCGCGCCCGTCCGCGAACTCGGTCTGACCCGCGAGTGGGAGATGGAGTACGCCGCCGAGCGCGACCTGCCCGTCGAGGGCGGCAACGAGGGTCGCTACAGCATCGACACGAACCTCTGGAGCCGCTCCATCGAGGGCTCGGAGCTAGAGGACCCCGCGACCATCCCCGAGGACGACATCTACGACTGGACGGACAACCCCAGCGGCAAGGAGGCCGAACTGGTCGACATCGCGTTCGAGAGCGGCGAACCCGTCGCGCTCGACGGCGAGGAAATCGACTCCGTCGAACTCGTCGAGGCGCTCAACGAGCGCGCCGGCGCACACGGCGTCGGCCGCACGGACATGATGGAGGACCGCATGCTGGGTCTGAAGGTCCGCGAGAACTACGAGCACCCGGCCGCGACGGTCCTGCTGACCGCCCACGAGGCGCTGGAGCAACTCGTCCTGACCCAGGAGGAGCGCCAGTTCAAGCAGCAGGTCGACCAGCAGTGGGCGCAGAAGGGCTATCAGGGCCTCATCGACGCGCCCATCGTCGATGCCCTCGAAGGATTCATCGACAGCACGAACGAGCGCGTGACCGGGACCGTCACCGTGAAACTGGAGGGCGGCCACTGCCGCCCGGTCAGCCGCGAGAGTGAGTACGCCGTCTACAGCAAGTCCGCGGCCTCGTTCGACCAGGAGGACGTGCAGGGCGGCATCACCCAGCAGGACGCCACCGGCGTCGCGAAGTACCACGGCTTCCAGTCGCGCCTGGCCAACACCGCCATCGAGAACGCCACCAAGGACGAGTAAACATGACCGAGGAGAGCGAGCCCGACGACAGCGTCGTCCGCCGCGACCGCTTCAGCGGCGGCCCAGCGCGGGACTTTCTCTCCTCGCTCGCCGCCGACGAGCGCATCTTCGCCGCCGACCTCGCCGTCGACCGTGCACACGTCGTGATGCTCGCCGAGCAGGGCATCGTCGACGGGGACGACGCCGGCGCGATTCTCGCGGCACTCGACGACATCGAGGACGACGGCCACGGCGCACTCCCCGACGGCGAGGACGTCCACGAGGCCATCGAGACGGCCGTCATCGAGCGCGTCGGGCCCGAGGGCGGCCGGATGCACACCGCCCGCTCGCGCAACGACGAGGTGGCGGCCTGCATCCGCTACCGCCTGCGCGAGGACGTGCTGGACCTGCTGGAGACAGTCGTGGACGCACGCGAGCAACTGCTGGCGGTGGCCGCCGAGCACACCGAGACCGTGATGCCCGGCTACACGCACCTCCAGCCTGCCCAGCCGACGACGGTGGCCCACTGGCTGTGCTCCTACGAGGAGGCGCTGGCCCGGGACACCGGCCGCCTGCTGGACGCCTACGGGCGCGTCAACCAGTCGCCGCTGGGCGGCGCTGCCTTCGCCGGGACGCCCTTCGATATCGACCGCGAGCGGACCGCCGAGTTGCTCGGCTTCGACGGCCTGGTCGAGAACGCGACCGACGCTGCGGCCGCACGTGACTTCCTCGTGGAGACGACCGCCGCGACGGCGACCCTGGCGACGACGCTGTCGAGCCTCGCGGAGGACGTCGTCGTCTTCGCCAGCAAGGGCCACGTCGACCTGGCCGACGACTACGCGTCGACGTCCTCTATCATGCCCCAGAAGAAGAACCCGGACACGCTGGAACTCGTCCGGGGGCGCACCGGCGACGCGACGGCGGGGCTGGAGGGGTTGCTGACGACGCTGAAGGGATTGCCGCGGGCGTACAACCGCGACCTGCAACGCGCCGGCCGGCACGCCTGGGACGCCATCGACTCGGTGAGCGAGAGCGTCGAGGTGGCAGTCGGCGCGGTCGCGACCGCCGACTGGCCCGAGGCGGTGCTGGCCGAGGCAGCGGGCGACGGCTTCGCGACGGCGACCGGCGTCGCGGACCTGCTCGCGCAGGCTGGCGTCCCCTTCCGGACGGCTCACGAGCTGGTTGCCTCCGCCGCAGCGGACAGCGACGACCCCGGCTTCGCGGAACTGGACGCCGCCAGCGAGGACGTCCTCGGCGAGTCGCTGACCGCCTACGTGCCCAGAGAGGAGGTCGAGGCGGCGCTTTCCCCCGCCGAGAGCGTCGCGATGCGGGACTCCCGCGGGGGACCGGCCCCCGAGGCAGTCGAGCAGTCGCTTTCGCGCGCGACAGAGGCGCTGGCCGCGGACCGCGAGGCCGTCGAGTCCCGCCGGGCGGCCGTCGCGGACGCGGCGGCGGAACGCCAGTCGGAGGTGGACGGCTATGTCTGAGCGACTGACAGACGCCGAGAGCGGTCAGGCGGGTACAGACGCCGGCCAGCGCGGCCGACGACCGGCCCCAGTACGACGACCACCCCCGCGAGGGGATAATGTACCAGAATACTGAACATCTGATTCAGCACGTCGCGAAAACCGGCACTTCACACGCTTAGAGTTGCGTATGCGTCACTATTCTGTTCTGATAAGTTCGAAGGCTTTAAGTCGATAGACGGACGAACAGCAGGTACAATGGCAGAATGCATCGAGTGTGGGGCCGACGTGACCCTGCACGAGGACATCGAAGTCGGAGAGATCGTCGACTGTTCGACCTGCGGTGCCGAACTCGAAGTGCTGGCGGTCGACCCCGTCGAACTCGACACGGCACCCGAGCTGGAAGAAGACTGGGGTGAGTGAGATGACAGCGGCCGGGCTCGACCGGCCAACTCCCCGGAGGCACCTATGAAAGTCGGCATCCTCTACTCGCGCATCCGGAAAGACGAGAAACTGTTGCTCTCGGAGCTACGCGAGCGCGACCACGACGTGGCGAAGATAGACGTTCGCAGACAGCGCTTCGGTCTCTCGGAGCCGCCGGCGGAGTTCGAGGACGTGGACGTCCTCGTCGACCGCTGTCTGGCGACCAGCCGCAGCCTCTACGCGACGGAGTTCGCCGACGCCTACGGCGTGCCCATCGTCAACAGCGCCGAGACGGCCGAGGTCTGCGCGGACAAGGTCAAGAACAGCCTCGCGCTGGAGCAGGCGGGCGTGCCGACGCCGAACACCGAAGTCGCGTTCACGAAGGACGCCGCGATGGACATTATCCAGGACTTCGGCTACCCCTGCGTGCTGAAGCCGGTCATCGGCTCCTGGGGCCGTCTGATGGCGAAACTGGAGTCCGACTCCGCCGCGGAGGCCGTCTTAGAGCACAAGGAAGTGCTCGGCCACTACGAGCACAAGGTGTTCTACATCCAGGAGTTCGTCGAGAAGCCGGGTCGTGACATCCGCGTGCTGGCGGCCGACGGCGAGCCAATCGCTGCGGAGGTTCGTTCGGCAGACCACTGGCTGACGAACGCCTCGAAGGGGGCAGACGTCACCGAATTCGACATGGACGATGAGAGCCGCGACCTCGTGGCACGGGCGAGCGAGGCCGTCGGCGGCGGGTTGCTCGGAATCGACCTGATGGAGACCGGTGTCGATGAAAACGGAAACCCGACTGGCTACACCGTCCACGAGGTCAATCACAACGTCGAGTTCAAGGCACTCGACGGGGCGGTCGAAACCGACGTGCCCGCCGCAGTCGTCGACTGGCTGGAAGCGAAAGTCGAATCCGAGACCGATACAGAGGTGACGGCATGACGTATACGGCCAGCGTCGTCGGCGGCAGCGGGTTCACCGGCGGCGAGTTGCTTCGCATCCTCGATGGCCACCCCGAGTTCGAAATCGCACAGGCCACCAGCCGGTCGAAGGAGAACAAGACCGTCGGCCACGCCCACCCGAATCTGCGCCACCGGGACCTGCGCTTCTCGCACCCGGAGGACCTGGAATCGGTGGACGTGCTGTTCGCCGCGACCCCTCACGGCGTCTCGATGGAGCGCATCGACGCCTTCCAGGACGCCGCGGACACCGTGGTCGACCTCTCCGCCGACTTCCGGCTGAACACGGAGGAGCAGTACGACGAGTGGTACGACGGCCACGTCCGGCCGGAGTTGCTGGAGAAGTCCGTCTACGCGCTGCCGGAACTCACCCGCGACGAACTGCCGGGTGCCGACCTCATCGCCTCCGGCGGGTGCAACGCCACGGCCACCATCCTCGGCCTGCTCCCGCTGTTCGAGGCGGACATCCTCTCGGGCGACGAGCAGGTCGTCGTCGACGTGAAGGTCGGCTCCAGCGAGGGCGGCGCCGGCGGTGGCGAGGCCTCCTCGCACCCCGAGCGCTCGGGCGTCGTCCGCCCGTACGCGCCGACCGGTCACCGCCACGAGGCGGAAATCGAACAGTTCCTCGGCCTGGACGTCTCCTTCACCGTCCACGCCGTCGACATGATTCGCGGCGCGTCGGCGACGGCGCACGTCTTCCCCGGTCAGCCCGTCTCGAAGGGCGACCTCTGGGGGGCCTACCGCGGGTCCTACGAGGAGGAGCCGTTCGTCGAACTCGTCGCCGGCGGCGGCGGCGTCTATCGCTACCCCGAACCGAAGGCCGTCGCGGGGACGAACCGCGCGGAGGTCGGCTTCGAACTCGACCCCGGGAACAAGCGCATCGTCGCCTTCTCGGCCATCGACAACATGATGAAGGGCTCGGCCGGCCAGGCCCTCCACGCGGCCAACGTCGCGCTGGGCATCGAGGAGACGGCCGGCCTGAACTTCCGCGGGCTCCACCCCGTGGGTGCCCCGTAACGGAGGTTTTCCAATGACTGTAGTTATCAAAGTTGGCGGTGCCCGCGCGGTCGACCCCGCGGGCGCGCTCGCGGACGTCGCATCGCTCGTCGACAGTGGCGAAGACACCGTCGTGACACACGGCGGGTCCACCGCCGTCGACGACACCCTCGAACGCCTCGGCATGGAACCGGAGTACGTCGAGACGCCGAGCGGCGTCGTCGGCCGGTTCACCGACGAGGACACCATAGAGGTCTTCGAGATGGTGATGCCGGGCCTTTTGAACACCGAGATGGTCGCCGGCCTCCAGAGCGAGGACGTCGACGCCGTGGGCCTGTCCGGCGTGGACGGGAAGCTGCTGTACGGTCCGCGCAAGTCCGCGGTCCGCGTCGTCGAGGACGGCAAGCGCAAGATTCGCCGCGGCGACCACTCCGGGTCAATCAAGCAGGTCAACGGCGACCTCCTCGAATCGCTGCTCTCGGACGGTTACACGCCGGTCGTCAGCCCGCCGATGGCCGGGGCAGACGAGGACGGCGTCACGCCGGTCAACACCGACGCCGACCGCTCCGCGGCCGCCATCGCGGGGGAACTCGACGGCACGCTCGTCCTGCTGACGGACGTGCCGGGTATCCTCGAAGACCCCGACGACCGCGACACGCTCATCCGCGAGGTCGAAACCCCCGAGGACTGGACGCGCATGGAAGACGCCGCAGAGGGCTTCATGGGCCGGAAAGTGATGGCCATCAGGGAAGCACTCGAAGGGGGTGCGCCAGAGGTCATCGTCGCAGACGCGAACATCGACCAGCCCGTCGCCACTGCGATGGAGGGCGACGGCACGCACGTCTACCCCAGCGCTCTACCCGACGATGCCGAGACCGACGGAGGTGACGACGAATGAGTGGGTTCGTCTTCAACGAGAAGCCCATTCAAATCGAGGAGGGGGACGGGCCGTACGTCTACGACGACAGCGGCACCGAGTTCCTCGACATGGGCGCGTCCTATGCCTGCGTCCCGCTGGGCCACGACCACGACGCCGTGAAGTCGGCGGTCCAGGAGCAACTCTCGAAGCTCACCTACGTGCAGGCGTCGTACCCCGTTGACGTCCGGACGGAACTGTACGAGCGCCTCGCCGACACGGCCCCGGACCCCATCGACAAGACGTGGCTGTGCAACTCTGGGACGGAGG
Organism: Salinibaculum sp. SYNS191; assembly: GCF_037338445.1. Taxonomy (NCBI): domain Archaea; kingdom Methanobacteriati; phylum Methanobacteriota; class Halobacteria; order Halobacteriales; family Haloarculaceae; genus Salinibaculum; species Salinibaculum marinum. The sequence continues at coordinate 2,231,386 of NZ_CP147838.1, read as the reverse complement.
CCAACGAGGCCGCATTGAAGTTCGCCCGCGCGGCGACGGGCAACTCGAAGATAATCGCCACGATGCAGGGCTTTCACGGCCGTACGATGGGCGCTCTCGCGACCACGTGGAAGAACAAGTACAAGAAGCCCTACGAGCCGCTCATCGGGGACGTGGAGTTCGTGCCCTACGACGACCCCGAGGCGATGCAGGAGGCTGTCGACGACGACACCGCCGCGGTCATCGTCGAACCCGTCCAGGGCGAGGGCGGCATCAACCCCGCCTCCGCGGAGTTCCTGCAGACCACCCGCGAGGCCACCGAGGAGGCCGGTGCCGCGCTCATCTTCGACGAGGTACAGACCGGGATGGGCCGGACCGGCACGCTGTGGGCCGCGGAAGGGGCCGGCGTCGCGCCGGACATGATTACCGCCGCGAAAGGACTGGGCAACGGCCTGCCCGTCGGCGCGACGCTGTGCCGGGACTGGATCGCCGACAACTACGGCTCCCACGCCTCGACGTTCTCCGGCGGCCCGGTCATCTCCGCAGCCGCGAACGCGACGGTGAAGACCATCGTCGAGGAGGACGTCCCCGGTCACGCCGCCGACGTCGGCGAGTACCTTCGTGGGCAACTCGAAGCCGAGGTCGGCGACGCAGCACGCGACATCCGCAGCGAGGGACTGATGGTCGGTGTCGAGGTGAAACGGGGGGCCAACCGCCTGCTGAAGGAACTCGCGTTGAACCACGGGATTCTGGCGCTGCCCGCCGGGCGGACAGTCGTGCGCCTGCTTCCGCCGCTGACGATTACGGAGGAGCACGCCGACCAGGTGGTCGACGCGCTGGTGGACGTGATAACATGAGCGAAGTCAGTCACGGCACCACGGAGACCAAAGCCCAGGGCGAGGCCAGGGACCTGCTGGTGAAACTCGTCGGCATCCCGTCGGTGACCCACAAGGAGCGGGCCTGTGCCGAACAGCTCAAGACGTTCTTCGAGAACCACGACCGCGAGGTGTGGATAGACGACGCGGGCAACGTCCGCGCGCCGGCCGACGACGGCGTCCTCCTGACCTCGCACATCGACACCGTCCCAGGAGACATCCCGGTGCGCGTCGAGACGCTGCCGAGCGATGACGTCGCCTGGGGCGGCGGCGGGAGCCCGCCCGGCGACGAGGCCGACGTGCTCTGGGGCCGGGGGAGCGTCGACGCGAAGGGCCCGCTGGCGTCGATGGCCGTCGCGGCCGTGCGGACGGGCGCGAGTTTCATCGGCGTCGTCGGCGAGGAGGTCGACTCCCGGGGGAGCCGCTACGTCATCGAGGACCGCGAGGCCGAACCGGACGCGGTCATCAACGGCGAACCCTCCGGCTGGGACGGCATCACGCTGGGCTACCGCGGACTGGTGGCCGGGACCTACGTCGCCACCAGCGAGTCCGGGCACACCTCCCGCCCGGAGAACAACGCCATCCAGGACGCCATCCAGTGGTGGGCCAACGTCGAGGACGAGTTCGACACCGACGAGTGGGAACCCGTCTTCGAGCGCGTCACGCCCAAGCCCATCGACATCGACGGCGGGCTCTCGGAGGACGGCCTCTCCGTCGAGGCGACGATGGACGTGCAACTGCGCGTCCCGCCGTCGATGAGCACCGAGGAGGTCATCGAGATAACGGACGGCTACCTCGACGTGGCCGACCGGGTGAACTGGGACGACCGGGTCGAACCCGTCATGCAGAGCCCGCGGACGAAGGTCGCGCGGGCCTTCCGCGGGGCCATCCGCCAGCAGGACGGCGACCCGCGCCTGCTGCGCAAGACCGGGACCAGCGACATGAACGTCTTCGCACAGCACTGGGACTGCCCGATGGTCACGTACGGGCCGGGCGACTCGGACCTCGACCACGCGCCCAACGAACACCTCGGGCTGGACGAATATGATAAGTCAGTGGCGGTACTCGAAACGGCCACGGAGCGGCTCCTGTAACCATGGACCTGGTGGACGTCGACGACCTCACGACCGACGAACTGCACGCAGTCCTCGACCGCGCGGCCGACATCAAGGCCGGCCGGGCGGCCGGCAACCCCGAGAAGCCGCTGGCGGACCAGACGCTGGCGATGATTTTCGAAAAACCGTCGACGCGGACCCGCGTCTCCTTCGAGACGGGCATGACACGGCTGGGGGGGCACGCCATCTTCCTCGGACCGGACGACATCCACCTGGGCCACGGCGAGCCCATCAAGGACACCGCCCGCGCCGTCGCGCGCTACGCCGACTTCATCATGGCGCGGGTGTTCGACCACAGCGACGTGGAGGAACTGGCCGAGTACGCCACGGTGCCGGTGGTCAACGGCCTCACGGACGACGCCCACCCCTGCCAGACGCTCGCTGACCTGCTGACCATCCGTGAACGCTTCGGCTTCGACACCTCGGTCGCGTGGGTCGGCGACGGCAACAACGTCTGCCAGTCGTTCGTCCTCGGCGCGGCGATGGTCGGGCTGGACCTGACGGTCGCGACGCCGCCCGAGTACGACGTCGACGACGACGTGCTCGCCCGCGCGGACGAACTCGGGGCCGCCCCCGAGACGACGACCGACCCCGACGCGGCGGTCGAAGACGCCGACGTCATCTACACCGACGTCTGGGTCAGCATGGGCCAGGAGGACGAACGCGAGGAGAAGCTGTCGGCCTTCGACGGCTTCCAGTTGACGCGCGACTTCGTCGGCGACCGGACCGTGATGCACTGCCTGCCCGCCCACCGCGGCGAGGAGATTACCGACGACGTGCTGGAGAGCGAGAACGCAATCGTCTGGGACCAGGCGGAGAACCGCCTCCACGCACAGAACGGCTTGCTCGTCTGGTTGTCAGAGCAGTAGAACCGCGAACGACCCGCGGGAGTGAGCGGGAGTTTCCTCGCCCTTTTTGGATACCGTATCGCAACAGAGTGGTATGGCAACGGAGTGTGGGTACACTCACGACGTGTCCGCCGAGCGGTTCGAGGACGTCCCGGGCGAGACCTGGACCTGCTCGCGGGAGGCGGTCGAGGACGGACACTGCGTGTTCCACACCGACCCGGACGCCGTGAGCGACGAGGCGGTCCGGGAGGCGCTACTGGAGGCCGTCTCGACCGAGGACGGCCCGCTGCGACTCGTCGGCGCACACCTGGGGTCGCTGTCGCTGAACTACGCCATCCTGGACGGGCCCTCGAACCACCCCATCGACCTCCGCGAGACCGAGGTCCACGGGACGCTGTCGGCGCGGTACGTCACCGTCGAGCGGCCGCTGCGACTGGACGGGGCACACCTCCACAGCCGCGTGGATTTCGAGGACGCGACCTTCTCGCGGCGGGTTGACTTCGGCGGCGCGACCTTCGAGGACCGCGTCTCCCTCCGGCTGGCCGACTTCGAGTCCTGGCTCGACCTCCGCGAGACCGACTTCCACGGCCCGGCGTACATGCGCGTCGCCACCTTCGAGCGGGGTATCTACGGCGTCGACGCGACGTTCCACGCGGCCGCCGACTTCCTGAACACGCACTTTGCGGACGTGGCGAACTTCTACCGGGCGACGTTCCACCGGGGGGCCATCTTCGACAGCAGTACCTTCGAGGGAAACGCGCAGTTCTACGACGCCGACGTCGACGCGCCGGCGGTCAAACTGGACTCCGCGTCGGGGAGCCCCCGCTCCGAGCGGGAACGACGGGACGGCGTGGCGCTGTCGCTGGACGGCGTCACCTGCGAGCGTGACCTCCGCCTGGCCGGGGCGACTCTCGGCGGCGACGTCGCCGTCACCGACAGCGACCTGGGGCGGGACCTCCGGTGTGGCGACATCTCGACCGCCGGCAGCGTCGTCGTGGACTGTTCGGGGACGGCCGTCGTCAGCGGCGAGGTGGCGGGCAGCGACGGGGGCGTGACCTACGACCTCACCGGCGCGACGGTGGGCGAACTCGACATCGTCGACGACGCCACGTTCGACGTGTTCCGCTTCGACGAGACGACCTTCAGCGGGTTCGACTTCGGGGCGTACAAGCGCGACCTGGCCGCCCGAGACTGGCGACTCCACGACGACGGGACAGAGCACACGCCCGAGCGACTGGAGAACCTCTACCTGCGCGCGAAAAACGGCGCGAACGAAATCGGGGAGACGCGGGCGTCGGCGGAGTTTTTCATCCGCGAGATGACCTACCGGCGGGCCGCTCACCGCGAGCGGGCACTCGCGGGGGACGGTCTCCGCGAGCGAGTCCGGGGCGTCTCGCAGTGGCTGTCGAACGCGGCGCTACGGCTGACCTGCGGCTACGGCGAGCGGCCGTTCCGACCCGTCGTGTTCTCGCTGGGGCTCATCGCCGTCTTCGCCGGCGTCTACGCCCGGCTGGACGCCCCCATCGCCTACACTCAGCCGCTGGGCTACCTGACGTTCAGCGTCGAGGGGTTCGTCTCGCTCATCCTCGGCCTACCGGAGATCACCGGGTCGACGCTCAGCTTCGTCGTCGCGCTGGAGGGCTTTCTCGGCGGGTTCGTCATCGCGCTCTTTGTCTTCACGCTGACACGCTCGATCAGCCGGTGACGAACCTGTCGCTTCCCGTGGACTGGAACGGCCGACGAGAACGGTCGTCGGCTACGACTCGGCGGTGCGCTGGTTCACTTTCTCGACGAGGTTGCCGACGTCGACCCGTTTCTCGCCGACGGTGGCACCGACGAGCGCACCCAGGCCCCCGCCGGTGCTGGCGGCGTTACGGCTGATGAGGCCACCGAGTGCGGCTCCGATGGCCGCGCCGATAGCTGCGTACTTCGAGCGATTCCAGATTCGTTTGATGCGAGAACCCATGTCTTGGCTGTCGGGAAACCATCAAATAAAGGTACTCGTCGGTGCCGACCCGACGGCCGGGTCGGGCCCTCAGCGGACGCTCGCGCGCCTGTCCGAACGCCGGAGGCCGGCGACCAGTGCCGCCGTCATCTGGACGAACATCAGGGCCAGTGCAACGAAGAACGTCGCGACGCCGGCGGTGACGAGGGGGTCGCTGGCGACGAGTTCGCCGGCGAGAGCCACGACGACCGCCAGCATCTGGAGTGCGAGCAGGCGGGTTAACAGTTTCATGGTTGCACTTGAGACTCCGTCCCCGACGGGGATAAGACGTGCGCGAGGGATGACGCCAGGGCCCGTGATGTCGTGGTTCGCGGTACCGTGACACATACAGGGGAGTGGAGAGTGCAGCCGACAGTATATCCGCCTGGGCAAAGAAGAAAGAAGGTATGAGCAGCGTCGCGGCGCTACGGAACCTCCTCGAAAACGGGAGCGAAATCACCATCGTCTGCCACAACAATCCCGACCCGGACTGCCTGGCGAGTGCCCTCGCGCTCGGGCGGCTGGCGGCCGACACGGGCATCGACGAGCGCCACATCCTCTACAGCGGCAACATCTCCCACCAGCAGAACCGCGCGTTCGTCAACCTCCTCGAAATCGAACTCCAGCCGTTCGACCCGGCGGCGGTCACCGGCCGCGAGTCGGGCGAACTACTGGCGTTCGTCGACCACTCGGTCCCGGGGGCGAACAACAAAGTACCGGAGGGAACGCCGGTCGACATCGTCATCGACCACCACCCCGCAGAGGACATCGAGGCGGCGTTCGTCGACCACCGGGAGGAGGTCGGAGCGACGGCGACGATACTGACCGAGTACGTCCACGAGAGCGGCCTGGACATAGACACCACGCTGGCGACGGCCCTGCTCTTTGCGATTCGCCGGGAGACGCTGAGCTTCCTCCGCGGCGTCACCGCCGACGAGTACAGGGCCGCGGCCACGCTGCACGAACACGTCGACAAGGACCTCCTGCAACGTCTGGCGAGCCCCTCCGTCAGTTCGGCCACGGTCGACGCCATCGCCGACGCCATCGAACACCGCGTCGTCCGCGGGCCGGTGCTGCTCTCGCACGTCGGGCGCACGAACGAGCGCGACGCGATTCCACAGGCCGCGGACTACCTCGCCACGCTGGAGGGCGTCGAGACGGCCATCGTCTTCGGGCTCGTCGATGATACCGTCCAGATCAGCGGCCGCTCGACGGACGCGCGGGTCCACATCGGCGACGTGCTCCACGACGCCTTCGCGGACGTGGGCAGCGCCGGCGGACACCGCGAGATGGCCGGCGGCGAGATTCCACTCGGGCTGTTCGCCGACTACACCGACGACGACGACCGGCTGACAGAGATGATAGAGCAGATAATCACCGGCCGTCTCGTCGCCGAACTCAACCTCGCGGAGGACGACGACGACGAGGACGACGATTAGCCGTGCTCCCGCCAGTCGTCCGGCGCTGTCCGGCCTGTGGCCACGTCGGCCTGACGCCGCGCTTTCCCGCGCGCCTCGACGGTGACGAGTGGACCGTCGAGTGTCCTGCCTGCGGGCACCGCTTCGAACCGCCCGACACGCCGTGGGTGGCCTGACGGAGTAAGGTCAGATTTCCCGGCGGGCGCGCGAGTGGCCGCTGCATAACAAAGTGCGACCCGGCGCTCGTCGGAGACGCGACACCATGCCAACACTCACAGAGACAGACATCGGCAAGAAAGTGGTCAACCAGGACGGCGAGTCGGTCGGGATGATATCGGGCTTCGAGGGCGGACAGGCCTACGTCGAGCCGGACCCGGGACTGACAGACAGGATAATGTCGAAACTCGGCTGGGAGGACATCGACGAGGACAACTTCCCGCTGGACAGCGAGGAAGTCCACACGATTACCGACGACGAGGTCCGCCTCCGCGGCTGAGCGCACCGCACGGACGACAACCGGACTTTCTTTCGGGCAAAAATCGCCAGCGGGGACCACTACGGGCACCCGGACAGGACCAGCCTACCGGACGACAGCCGTCGGTAACGTCGGCGTACGTCGAACGCGCAGGCGAAATCTCCAGGCGAAACGAAGGGGTTTGTGAGGCGTTCACACGAGCGGAGTGCTGCCGAGCGTCTCAGTTCGGTGGCGAGTCGGACTGTCCGGGGACGCCCCGGCCCTGGTAGAAGTCGCCGGCCCAGTTGCCGACCCAGATGTCCTGGTTCGCCAGGTAGAGCGCGTCGGCCGTCCGGAAGGTGTCGTCGGTGACCGACCACGACCCGCTGCCGGTATCGTAGGCGACTTCGGCGTTGTAGACCGCGGCCTGGCCGAACTCGCCGCCGGCCGCCGGTGGCAGCGGCGGTTCGTTGTCGCGGCCGTTGACCGACGGCGGCCGCTGGGCGCGCTGGAGGCCGCCGGTGTTGAACGTCTCGTCGAAGAAGCGGGCGAAGGTCTCCCTGACGCCCGACGTGCCGAAGACGGCGTCGGCGGCGTTGAGCCCGCCGGTGATGTCGCCGGCGTCGCGCGCGGTGATGGCGTAGGTGTCGGCACCGGGACCGGAAGCGAAGGTGCCGGCGTCGTCGTCCCACAGCGTGTCGGTCATGTACCCGAGCACGTCCGCGGCGGTGTCGGTGTAGTCGACACCGTCCAGCTGGGACGCCCACAGCAGCCCCTGGGCGACGATGCCCTGCGTAGCAGCCTGGTTGGCCGCGCCGTTCTCCACCATCCCGTTGCCCGCGAGGTTGTCCCGCACGACGCGAGCAAGCCCGTCGACGTACTCCGTAACCGCCGCCCGGCTGTCCGAACTGCCGGCCTGTGGACCGTAGTATCCGGCGGCAGCGAGCATGAGACCGACCGAGCGGGTCGATTCCTGCTGCGCCACGTCCTCCGGACTGAACAGTTCCATCGTCGTCCCGGCGACGCCGTCGGCGATCTCCTGGATACCGACTGGCGGGTCGAAGACGGCATCGGCCCCCGCCTCCCGCGGGAGGAGCGGCCGGGGGTTGACGTACCCGAACCACCCGTTCTGGGCGAGACTCGTCATGTCCGAGAGGAACCACAGCATCGCAGCGTGGTGGTGTGGTCGGCGCGTTTCGTCCTCGATGCGGCCCTCGCTGGGTCGGTACTCCGAGAGGAATTCGAAGCTGTCACCGTGGGTCAGCGCACCGTTGCCGCGGGAGCCCCCGGAGAGGATGGCGGCGTTGATACCGACCTGTGCCAGCGTCGACAGCAACTGCGCGCGGAACTTCGGCGCTATCTCGCCGGGCAGGATATCGAAGTGCGCCTGGAAGTTCTTCGCCCAGGTGACCCCCTTGAGGTGCGTCCAGGCGAGCGATGACGGACTGACGACACCGGAGGCTTTCGACTTGTCCCAGGCAAGCGTCGAGGCGTCGGGACGGCCGCTGTCGTCTTCCAGCACCGGTTGCTGGGTGAAGTGGGGGTCGCCCTCGGTGAAAGCCGCGAACGAGAGGTTCGGGTTCGCGATCGGGGGGCGGTCGACGTCGGCGTTCGCCAGCATCGCCGGCAGCCGCTGGTCAGCCAACTGCTGCATCTGTTCGTTCAGCGGGAAGGGGACGCCGTTCCCGCTCATCGCGATGTTCGTACTCATGTTGTACAGCGAGTACCAGTACGAGTCGAACGTCGCGGCCTGCCAGTCGTACTGCTGGCCCCCGTCGCCGCCGTCGCCACCGGCCGAGGAGTCGCCGACGACGACGGCCCCCCGCATCCCGATGCCGCGATGAGGGTCGCAGAAGTACTTGACCATGCCCTCGCTGTCGAAGGTGTGCTCGAAGGTGTGGCCGGCCTCGTCCGTCGGGTCACCGCTCCGGAAGGAACCGTCCTCCGCGACGACGTTGTGGCTGCCGCCGTTGCCGGTCCACTCCCAGGTGACGGTCGTCCCGGGGTCGACGTGTACCGCCGGCGGGTCGAAGGCGAAGGCCCCGCCGCTGTTGCCTTCGGCCCCGACTGTCACGGTGAGGCTGTCCTGGCCGCGGGCGTCGACGGTCGTCCCGTCGAAGTTGTCGGTCTGGGCGAACCAGTCGCCGTAGTCGATAGTCCCCGTCGCAGTAGCCGTCGGGGTGGCAGTGTCGGTCTCGGTCTCAGTCTCGGTCGGCGTGACCTCGCCGGAACCGGCGGTGAGTGCCGAACAGCCGGCGAGCAGGCTGGTCGCGGCGATACCGCCGAGCTGGAGAACGCGGCGTCTCTGTGGGTCCATAGCGGCTGGGGATACTGCCAGGACCCGTTTAGCCGTGTGCCGGTCGCGTGTGGTGGTTACACGGGTGAGGTAGGATTATATCCGTCCGGCGAGCGGCCACTTAACGCTCGGTCGGACGGGCGCGCGTGCGACACAGCCACACAGGGAGTGGGAACACTCAAGCAGTTGGCACCAGTAGCCTGGGACGATGACCGACCCACTCGTCGTGGAGGCCGGCGAGATGACCACCGAGGCGTTGCTGGACGCGCTCGACAGCGGCACGCGCGTCGTCGTCCGGACGGAGTTTCTCGGCTCGGAGCACGAGGTGACGCTGCGCCACGACGGGGAGACCTACTACTGCGACACGCCGACGCGGCTGCACAAACACCAGTCCGCTGCCGAGATGCGAAAGTGCCTGGAACGGCAGGGTTACGGCGAGTAATCCGGGTGAGCCGGGGGTAACGCCTGTTTTTATTCACACGGGACGAGTAACGTGGTGTATGCCAGCGGCCGACCCCTCGCCCGACCAGTTCCGCGAACTCATGCTCAACGAGGAGCCGGGTCTGCAGGACGTACTCGCCTGCGTGTTCGGCATCCAGCGCCACGAGGCACGGACCTACGAGACGCTACTCGCGAACCCCGGAAGCACAGTCGAGGAACTGGCCGACGTCCTCGACCGCGACCGGAGCAACGTCAACCGCTCGCTGTCGACGCTCCGGGAGAAGGGCCTGGCCACGCGCCAGCGCCGCCTCCTCGACGGCGGCGGGCACGTCTACCAGTACTCCGCGACCCCGCTGTCGGAGGCCCGGGACCTGATGCACAAGACGCTGGACGAGTGGACCGCCTACGTGCACGGGCGTATCGACGAGTTTGGGGACAGCGAGGACGAACGAGCGTAGCGAGTGAGTCCTCGAAGTGAAGCGGCGACGACGGGAGCCGCGGAACGCGAGGCACGAAGGTCGCAGGATAGCGGAAGACGGGGCGCACAACCGCCCCACTTTTGCCCGCCCGGACCATCACCTCGGCCAATGACGAGTCTCGAACTGACGGCCGAGGCACCGCCGGAGGCCGACGACGGGGTGTGGCTCTCCTGCATCGAGTGCGGGGAGTCGTTCGCGCCCTTCGACGACGTGCGCTACACCTGCGACGACTGCGACGGCCTGCTGGAGGTCCGCTACGAGGACCTGCCGACGTGGGACGACTTCGACGACGACCAGTGGGGCGTCTGGCGCTACAGCGCCGCCCTGCCCTTCGAGGAGGGCGTCTCCCTTCCCGAGGGCGGGACGCCGCTGCACGACGTGCCCCGGCTGGAGGAGGAAATCGGCGTCGACCGTCTGCGCGTGAAACACGAGGGGATGAACCCGACGGGCAGTTTCAAAGACCGCGGCATGACCGTCGGCGTGCGCGTCGCGAAGGAGATCGGCGTCGGCCGACTGGCCTGTGCCTCGACGGGCAACACCAGTGCCGCGCTGGCGGCCTACGGGGCCCGCGGCGGGATGGAGACGCTGGTGCTCCTGCCGGCCGGGAAGGTCGCAGCGGGGAAGGTCGCACAGGCCAGCCTCCACGGCGCGCGCATCCTCGAAGTCGACGGCAACTTCGACACCTGCCTGGACATCGTCCAGGACCTCGCCGGCATGGGCGAGGCGTACCTCCTGAACTCGCTGAACCCGTTCCGTCTGGAGGGCCAGAAGACCATCGGGCTGGAAATCTTAGAGCAGTTCCGCGACGAGGAGGGGAGCTACCCCGACCGCATCGCCCTGCCGGTGGGCAACGCGGGCAACACCGCGGCGCTGTACAAGTGCTTCCGGGAACTCGTCGAGAGCGGCGCGCTGGACGAGGACGAGGTGCCGAAACTCACCGGCGTCCAGGCGGAGGGTTCCGCGCCGATGGTCGAGGCCATCGAGAAGGGCTGGGACCACGTCGAGCGCTGGGACCACGTCGAGACCCGCGCGACGGCCATCCGCATCGGCAACCCCGTCAACGCGCCGAAGGCGCTGCCGGGCATCCGGGAGACTGGCGGGACGGCCGTCGCCGTCACCGACGACGAGATTACCGCGGCCCAGCGCGACCTGGCCGAGGAGGGCGTCGGCGTCGAACCCGCCTCCGCCGCCTCCATCGCCGGCGTGCGCAAACTCCGGAAGGAGGGCATCGTCGACGCCGACGAGGAGGTCGTCTGTCTGACCACGGGCCACCTGCTGAAAGACCCCGACGCGGCCGCCGAGGCCGGGTCCGAACCCGAACCGGTCCCCGGCGACACGGAAGGCGTGCTCGACCACCTGCGGTCCTGACTGCCCGCCGCCGATGACGCCCGTCTGACGGACTGTTTTGTGACTGCAGCAACAAGAAGTGCAACGGCCCCATGTCAGAAAGTCCCATAGAGGGTCGCGGCTCCCCAGCGTGGAAGTTGACGGCGTCCGACCGTCCGGACGGTGCGGACCTGCGGACGGACCGGGCCATCAAGGGAGTGGCGACCTACTACCGACTGCGGAGCATCGCACTCGAAGCCCGGGTGCAGCGCCTCGAACGAGAACTCGACCGGGCGGAGCAACGCCTCCAGGAGACGGTCGCGCGGTACGAGCAGATTCTCCAGCACCAGGACCGTGACGGCACCGTCGCGGTACCGACGGCCGGTCGGCCCGACGCGCCCCCCGCCGACGACTGACGCCGACGTTCCCGCTACTCCGCGCGGTCGTCCTCCTCCTCCTCGTCCTCGCCCCCGTCCTCGGTCTGGTCGGCGTCGCCGGTCATGCCGCCCCGGGTCGGATGGTCCATCGTCGGCGCGAACAGGGACGCCACGGCGTCCAGCAGGCGGTCTTTCAGTCCCATACCCGACAGGGTGCGCGCCGAGGCGGAAAGAGGTGTGGGACCGCCGCCGCCCCGCCGGCCGTCTCCGGCGACCGACGGACAGATAGTGTAACCACACCGACACCGAATCGCAATCTGTCGACAGGTCGCCGACGCGAACGTCCCCACTGCGTGGGAATCGGCTGGCAATTTATATCCGGACGCGGTCTCCTCTCGATATGATGAGTCTATCCGCAGCGACATCTCACGCCGGAGAGACCGTCGCACTGGCGCGGCTACTGGCGTACGCCGTGGTCGCGCTGGGGTCGGCAGTCCTGCTGTACTACCTCTCCCAGTACGTCTCGCACGTGCTCGCGGAGAGCGATACCCGAAGCTGGCTCCTGCTCGGCGTCGGCATCGCCGCCGGTGTCCTCTACGGACTCGCCGGCGTCGTCGACACGCTGACCGACCTCGCGTGGGCCGGGACGTTCGCCGAGGGGGCGACGCTGTTTTTCATCCTCTTCGTGGCCCTCGGTATCCGGCACCTGTACTTCACGGGCTACGCGGCGAGCCAGTCGCCGCGGGCGCTGCCCGCGTGGGTCGACCACCTAGTCGTCACCGGCTTCGTCGGCTCGTGGTGGTTCGGGTTCCTGGTCGACCAGGGGTGGGCCCACCTCGTCGTCGTGGTCGGCTGGGTCGGGGCGTCGCTGTGGGCGCTGTACTACAGCGTCCTCGCGGTCCGCAAGCACGAGGGGACGAGCATCGCCGCGCTGGTCAGGAACCTCCTGCCGGCCGTCATCGCCGTGACCGTCGTCGTCTTCGCCGACGTCGTCGGCGGGTACGCCGGACTCGGCGCGGCCGTCGACGCGCTGTGGCTGGTCGGGACGGTGCTGGTCGGCGGGTTCCTGTTCACCACCGCCGTCGCCATCCGCCAGCAGGGCGGGGAAGTCGAGCGGCTGTACGACTGGACGACCTGGCGCGGCGACAGCCTCGACGAGGAGACGAAAACAGAGCGCTCGGGAAGCTACACCGACGACTGACCTTACTCGCCGTTGTCCAGCGAGATGTACTTCGTCTCGATGATGCGCTCGTCGGCGTTGAGTTCGTCCAGCACGTCCGTCGGGACCGGGTCGTCGAGGTTGTAGACCGACAGCGCCTCGCCGCCGATGGTCTCGCGGCCGTTGAACATCCCCGCGATGTTGAGCTCGTGTTCGCCGAGGACGCTGCCGATGAACCCGATGACGCCGGGGATGTCCTCGTTGCGCGCGACGAGCATGTGGCCGTGGGGGACGGCGTCGACGCGGTACCCGTCGATGCGGACGATGCGGGGGTCGTCGCCCGCGAACTGCGTCCCGCAGACGGAGATGCTGCCGTCGTCGTTGCCGACGGTCACCGTCACGAGCGACTGGAAGTCCTCGGACTGGTGGGACTTGGTCTCCGAGACGTCGATGCCCCGCTCCTCCGCAATCTGTGGGGCGTTGACGGCGTTGACTTGCCACTCCAGGGGCTGGAAGACGCCCTTCAGGGCGCTGGCGGTCACGAGGTCGACGTCCTCCTCGGCGATGTCGCCGGCGTACTCGATTTCGACCTCCTCGACGCGGTCGTCGAACAGCTGGACGGCGATTTTGCCGGCCGTGTCCGCGAGGTCGATGTAGGGCTGAATCTTCGGGAACGCGCTCTCGTCGACCGAGGGCGCGTTCAGGGCGTTGATGACCGGCTCGTCGTTGAACGCGGCGACGACCTGGTCGGCCGTGGACGTGGCGACGTTCTCCTGTGCGGCCTCCGTGGAGGCGCCCAGGTGGGGCGTCACGATGACGTCCTCGACGGACAGCAGCGGGTTGTCCGGCGAGACGGGCTCGTCGGCGAAGACGTCGACTGCGGCCCCGCGGAGGACGCCGTCCTCGACGGCCTCGGCGAGGGCGGGCTCGTCGACGATGCCGCCGCGGGCGCAGTTGATGACGTAGCCGCCCTCCAGTTGCGCGAGGCGTTCCTCGCTTATCATGTTCTCAGTCTCGTCGGTCAGCGGCGTGTGGATAGTCAGGAAGTCCGCCCGGTCGATGCACTCGTCTAAGTCGTCGACGAGTTCGGCCCCGAGCTGGGCGGCGCGGTCCTCGCTGATGTAGGGGTCGAAGGCGACGAGGTCCATCCCGACGTTGCCCAGCCGCTTTGCGACCTCCTGGCCGACGCGGCCGAAGCCGACGACGCCCAGCGTCTTGTTGTTGACCTCCGTCCCGAGGAAGTCACCTTTCGCCCACTCGCCGCCGGTGAGGCGGTTGTGGGCCTGCGGGATGGAGCGGGCCGTCGCGAACGTCATCGCGACGGTGTGTTCGGCGGCGGCGCGAACGTTGCCCTCGGGGGCGTTCGCGACGATGACGCCGTGTTCCGTGGCGGCGTCGATGTCGATGTTGTCCACGCCGATGCCGGCGCGGCCGACGATGACGAGGTCGGGCGCGGCGTCGAACACCTCGGCGGTGACCTCGGTGCCCGAGCGCACGATGAGCGCGTTGGCGTCCGCGACGGCGTCGAGGAGGTCCTGTCCCTCCACGTCGTAGGCTGTCTCTACCTCGTGGCCGGCGTCGCGCAGGCGCTGAATCCCGGCGTCCGCGATGGGGTCAGTGACGAGTACCTTCATGCCCGAGGAAAGTGAGGGGGTCGGCATAACGCTTGTTTTATCGTCGCGGCCGCTCGGGCCCCAGGGCGGTTGTTCTCCGGAGGTTCGGGATTGTCAATGGCACACACAGCAGACCGGCGTCGCCGCTCCCGGGCGACGGCTGCGAGAACGTGGCCGGACGGTCAGCGCCAGGCCGGGAGCGAGGCAGCGTCGTCGAGCGGGAGTGTTACGAACGCGTCGTCCTGACTGATGTCCGCGATGATGAACTGGGCTGTCGGTCCCTTCTCGACCGAGGCCATGACTTCCGCGTCCGCTGCCACCTCCGACGGGACAACCGTATCCGGCTCCATGCGTGTCAACATGTAACACTGGTACATAAAGCCTCCGAAAGGGGGTGTGGACAATCACCCGAAGGTCCGGCGACGGCGTCGGACGGGCGTCAGACGGCGGGCGGACCCGTCCCGAGATGCCCGAGGACGGGAACCCCGGAGTCGTCGCGGCCGTGCGCCGGTGACCGCCCCGCCCCGGGGCGAAGTGTAAGGACTTAGTGGGTGGGGCGTGGAGTAGGTGGCAGTATGAACGTTGCAGACGTCATGACGCCCCGAGAGGAGGTCGTCACCGTCGAGATACCGGGGACGCGTGACGACGTCCTCGACTATCTCCAGGACAGGCAGTTCTCGTCGGTCCCGGTCATCAAGCAGACCGACGACGGCGAGGTCTTCCGCGGTATCGTCTCCCGCGACGCGCTCATCGAGGAGCCCGACGAGGACCAGCTCGCCCTGCTCACCGAGGAGGTGCCCACCACCACCGCCGACACCGACCTCGCGGACGTGGCCGCCCTGATGCTCGCCGAGGACGAGCGCCGCATCCCGGTCGTCGACGGCACCCTCGAAGGGATCGTCACCGTGACGGACGTGGTCCGCGCCATCGCCAACGGCAACCTGAACGGCGAGACCGAGGTCGGCGGACTCGCCCGGCGGGACATCAACAGCGTCTACGAGGGGGCACCGCTGCCGGTCGCCGAGCGCGAGCTCTTCTTCGCCCGCGTGCCCTACGGCGTCGTCCTCGACGAGGAGGGCGACCTGTCCGGCATCCTCACCGAGGTCGACATCCTGGAAGTCGCCCGCGTCGTCGAGGGCGAGGCCGACACCGGCGAGTCCATCGCCGGCGAGGACGACGAGTGGGCCTGGGAGGGCATCAAGGCGGTCGGCAACCGCTACATGCCGACCCGGAACGTCGAGATTCCCGCCGAACCCGTCCGGGAGTTCATGACCAGCGACATGGTGACCGTCAGCAGCACCCGGACCGCCCAGGACGCCGCCCAGCTGATGATAGAGCACGACATCGAGCAGATTCCGATGGTCAGCGGCGACCGCCTCTCGGGCATCGTCCGGGACATCGACCTGCTGGAGGGAGTATGAGCGACGAGGGCGCGCGCCTGACCGAGCTGGCGAAACGCCGTGGTTTCTTCCTGCAGTCTGCCGGTGCCTACGGGGGCGTCTCCGGCTTCTACACCTACGGCCCGCAGGGCGCGACGCTGAAGGAGAACCTGGAGGACGCCTGGCGGGACCGCTACGTCACCCGCGAGGGTCACATGGAGATTTCCGCGCCCGACGTGATGCCCGAAGCCGTCTTCGAGGCCTCGGGGCACCTCGACGGCTTCGACGACATGATCATCGAGTGCCCGGAGTGTGGCGCGAGCCACCGGGCCGACCACCTCGTCGAGGACAACACCGACATCGAGGAGGCCGAGTCCATCTCCACCGAGGAGATAGCCGAAATCATCGCCGAACACGACCTGGTCTGTCCGGACTGCGGCACCGAACTCGCCGGCGAACCCGTCGAGGACTTCAACCTCATGTTCGAGACGAACATCGGGCCGGGCTCGTCCTCACCGGGCTACCTCCGCCCGGAGACCGCCCAGGGTATCTTCGTCGAGTTCCCGCAACTCGCGGAGTACGCCCGGAACCAGTTGCCCTTCGGCGTCGCACAGATCGGGAAGGCCTACCGCAACGAGATTAGCCCGCGGAAGGGCCTCATCCGCGTCCGCGAGTTCACCCAGGCCGAACTCGAACACTTCATCGACCCCGAGGAGGACGAACCGCCGCTCTCCCGGGTCGAGGACGTGGTGCTCCCGCTGTACTCCGCCGAACAGCAGGACGCCGAGGACGGCGGGATTCGGGAACTGACCGTCCGCGAAGCTATCGACGAGGGCGTCGTCACCTCCGACTGGGTGGCCTTCTACCTGGGCCTGTCGACGGCCTGGTACGAGCGGGTCGGCGTCGACATGGACCGCTTTCGCTACCGCCAGCACCTCCCGGGCGAACTCGCCCACTACGCCTCCGACTGCTGGGACGCCGAGTCCGAACTCGGCGGCGACTGGGTCGAGATTACCGGCTTCGCCTACCGCGGCGACTACGACCTGAAGAAACACGAGGAACACTCCGGGGAGGACTTCTCGGTGTTCAAGCAGTACGACGAACCCGTCACCGTCGAGCGCCCGACCGTCGACCCCGACATGAGCGTGCTCGGCCCCGAGTTCGGCGGCGACGCCGCCGCCGTGGCCGCTGCACTCGAAGACCTGGCCGAACGCGACCCCGATGCGTTCGACGACGACGAAGTGACCGTCGACGTCGAGGGCGAGGCCTACACCGTCGACGTCGAGGCGACCGGCTTCGGCGTCGAGGAGGTCACGGAGTCCGGCGAGCACGTCCGCCCGCACGTCGTCGAACCCTCCTTCGGCGTCGGCCGCCTGGTCTACACGGTGCTGGCCCACGCCTACGCGGAGGACGAGGTCGACGGCGAGGAGCGCAGTTACCTCTCGCTCCCCCCGGAGATGGCCCCCACGACAGTCGGCGTCTTCCCGCTGATGGACAGGGACGGAATGGGCGAGGAGGCACGTGACCTCGCCAGCCGCCTCCGGGAAGCGGGGCTGGAGGTTACCTACGACGATTCGGGTGCCATCGGCCGGCGCTACCGCCGCCAGGACGAAATCGGCACGCCGTTTTGCGTCACGGTCGACTACGACACGCTCGGCGACGGCGAGGGCGACGGGGCACAGGCCGGGACCGTCACGGTCCGCGAGCGCGACTCGACCGAGCAGCGACGGGTCGCCATCGACGAGCTGGCCGGGACGCTCACCGCGCTCCGCGACGGCGACCTGACCTTCGAGGACCTGTAGCGACCCCATGAGCTACGCGCGGCGGCTCATCCACTTCAGCGGGACGCTCGTCCCGGCGGCGTACCTCGTCGGGGTGCTCGAGTGGTCCCACGTCAGGCTCCTGCTGGCTGTGGCAGCCGTCGCTGTCGTCGTGCTGGAGGTGTTGCGGCTGTACGTGGGGCTCGACTGGACGGTCTTCGACCGGCTCACCCGCGAGTACGAGCAGGACAACCCCGCGGGATACGCGCTGGCGGTCGTCGGTGCCGCCCTCGTCGTGCTCGCCTTTCCTCCCGAGGTTGCCGTGCCGGCGCTGCTGGTGTTGACCATCGCCGACCCCATCGCCGGCATCCTCGGCGACGTGGACAGCGTCGACTCGCGGAAGGCGTGGTGGGTGATGGCCGTGACCTTTCTCGTCTGTCTCGCCATCACCGCGCCGCTCATGCCGCTCCGGGCCGCCGTCCCCGTCTCGGTGGTCGTCGTCTTCGCCGACGCGGTCAAGCCCCGCGTCTTCGGGTTCGTCGTCGACGACAACTTCTCGATTCCCGTCGGCGCGGGCGTGACCGGCTGGCTCGCGCTCACCTACCTCCCCCCGCTTCTCTGAGCGTTCACTTTCACTCCGCCACGGGAACCCTTAACCGCAATCGAAGGCAAGGTGGGGAAAATGGCGACGAGCGAGGCCGACGGTGACATCGACTGGCCGTTCCTGGCCGAGGGCCTTCTGGAGCGCCGCGAGTACCAGTTCCAGCTGGCCCAGGCCGCCCTCCGGGACCACACCCTGGTCTGTCTCCCGACCGGGCTGGGCAAGACGACGGTCAGCCTGCTGGTCACCGCCCGCCGGCTCCACGACGTCGGCGGCACGAGCCTCCTGCTGGCCCCGACGAAGCCGCTCGTCTCACAGCACGCCGACTTCTACCGCGAGGCGCTGGCCGAGGTACCCGACGACGAAATCGTCGTCTTCACCGGCGAGGTCCGCCCCGCCAAACGCGCCGACCTCTGGGAGGAGGCCCGCGTCGTCGTCGCCACCCCGCAGGTCGTCGAGAACGACCTCGTGGGCAACCGCATCTCGCTGTCGCGGGTCACCCACTGCACCTTCGACGAGTGTCACCGCGCGACCGGCGACTACGCCTACAACTACATCGCCGAGCGCTACCACGAAGACGCCGAGGAGCCGCTGGTGACCGGCATGAGCGCCTCGCCGGGCGACGACGAGGAGGCCATCCTGCAGGTCTGCGAGAACCTCGGCATCCACGACGTCGAGGTGATGACCGAGGACGACGCCGACGTGGCCGAGCACACCCACGAGACCACCGTCGAGTGGGAGCGCGTCGACCTCCCGGAGACGGTCGAGGAGATACGCGACGCGATAAACGAGATCGTCCGCCAGCGCCTCACCCGGCTGAAGGAACTCGGCGTGACGAACAAGACAAGCCCGGACGTCTCCGAGCGGGAGATACAGCGCATCCAGGGCCAGCTCCGGGACCTGATGAACAACGACCAGTCCGAGGGCTACGAGGGGATGAGCATGCTCGCGGAGGTCCGGAAACTGCGCACTGCCGTCACCTACGTCGAGACCCAGAGCGTCGAGTCCTTCCGGCGGTACATGGAGCGCCAGAAGGAGGCCGCCCGCTCCTCGGGCGCGTCGAAGGCCGACCAGCGGATGGTCTCGGAGCCGAAGGTCCGCGAGGCGGTCCGGAAGGCGCGGGACTACGACGACCTGCACCCGAAGTTCCGCCGCGCCCGGATGCTCATCGCGGAGACGCTCGGGATCAACGACGGCGAGCGCGTCATCCTCTTCACCGAATCGCGGGACACAGCGGAGGCGCTGACGGACTTCCTGGGCGCACACTTCGAGACCCAGAAGTTCGTCGGGCAGTCCGACACCGACGGCAGCGAGGGGATGACACAGACCGAGCAACAGGAGACGCTGGACCGCTTTCGCGCCGGCGAGTTCGAGGTGCTGGTCTCCACCTCCGTCGCCGAGGAGGGCCTGGACGTCCCGGAGGTCGACCTGGTGCTGTTCTACGAACCCGTCCCGACGGCCATCCGCTCCATCCAGCGCAAGGGCCGAACCGGCCGCCAGACCGAAGGCGCGGTGACGGTCCTGCTGGCCGAGGACACCCGCGACGAGGCCTACTTCTGGAAGGCCCGCCGCGACGAGAAGGAGATGGAACAGCAACTGCGCAGCCTGAAAAACGTCGCCGGCGAAATCGAGGGCGAACTGAGCGAGCAGGCGGGGCTGGCGGCGTACGAGGACGACGAAGGAGGGAACGATGACTCGGCGGGCGACGCGCCCCAGGAGAGCGAGGAAGCGACGAGCGGGACGACCGCCGGCAACGACGGGCAGGCCGGCCTCGACGCGTTCGCGGGGAAAGCAGTCGAGAAGAAGGACGAGAGTGGCGGGGGCGACGACGGAGAGGACGAGACCGAAGACGGAGACGGCGTGGTCGCCGAGGCGGGGACCGACGACGAGGCAGTTGAAATCGTGGTCGACCAGCGGGAACTGGACTCTTCTATCGCGCGGGACCTCTCAACCAGGGACGGCATCGAGACCCGACTGGAGACCCTGGAGGTCGGCGACTACGTCCTCTCGGACCGCGTCGTCGTCGAGCGCAAGACCGTCGCGGACTTCCTCGACACGCTGACCGGCGGGGACCGCTCGATGTTCGAGCAGGTGGGCGACGCCGCCCGCCACTACGCCCGGCCGGTCGTCGTCGTGGAGGGCGAGAACCTCTACGGCGAGCGCAACGTCCACCCGAAGGCCATCCACGGGGCGCTGGCCTCGCTGGCCGTCGACTTCGGCGCGAGCGTGATGCGCACGAGCGACGAGGCCGAGACGGCGGACCTGCTGGAGACCGTCGCCGAGCGCGAACAGGACGACGGCGGCCGCGAGGTCAGCGTCCACGGCGAGAAGCAGTCGAAGACGCTGACCGAGCAACAGGAGTACGTCGTCGCCTCCATCGCCGAGGTCGGTCCCGTCACCGCGCGGTCGCTACTCGCCGAGTTCGGCAGCGTCGAGGCGGTGATGACCGCCGAGGAGGACGACCTCCAGGAGGCGGAAGGGGTCGGCGCGGTCACCGCCGAGCGGATTCGGGAAGTGACGGGGAGTTCCTACGACGGGAGCGAGTGAGGCGTCGGCGTCCCCTCACTCCGCGAACTGAAGGTCGCTTCTGCTAACATACATCACGCTGGGAGAACAACGGCGGCTATGCCCGACGCGACGCTCCCCGCGCCCGGACTGGGAACCTACGAGAACACCGACCCCGAGACCTGCCGGGCGTCGGTCCGCATCGCGCTGGACTGTGGCTACCGCCACGTCGACACCGCAGAACTGTACGAGAACGAGGCGGCGGTCGGGGCCGGACTCGACGCCGCCGACGTCGACCGCGAGGAGGTCTTCGTCGCCACGAAACTCGACTCCCGGAACCTCGGCTACGACGCGGTCCGCGACCACGCCCTGGGCTGTTGCGACCGACTCGGCGTCGACACGCTGGACCTCCTGTACGTCCACTGGCCCATCCGGACCTACGACCCCGAGGGGACGCTGGCTGCCTTCGACGAACTCCACGACGAGGGGCTGGTTCGCCACGTCGGCCTCTCGAACTTCACGCCGGACCTGCTCGCGGACGCGCTGGACCGCCTCGACGCCCCGCTGTTTGCCCACCAGGTGGAGTGTCACCCCCTCCTCCCCCAGGAGGAACTGCGCGCCACTGCGCGGGAGGACGACCACTACCTGGTCGCGTACTCCCCGCTGGCGAAGGGGGAGGTACTGGACGTGCCGGAACTGGTCGACGTCGCAGCGAAACACGACGCCACGCCCGCGCAGGTGAGCCTCGCCTGGCTGGACGGGAAGGAGAACGTCGTCCCCATCCCGAAGGCCGCCACGCCCGCGCACATCCGGGAGAACTACGCGGCGCTGGACCTGGAACTGGACGACGAGGACGTCCGGCGAATCGACGCCATCGAGCGCCGGAAACGGGTCGTCGACTTCGACGCCGCGCCCTGGAACTGAGACTTACCGCCGCAGCGAAGAAAGCGTCTCGGCGGCCTCGCGCGCGGCCGCGAGGTACTCCTGTGCCCGCTGGGGGTCCTCGGCCGCCTCCGCCTGCTGGCTGAAACGGGTCAGCGTCCGGACCAGCGACTCCCGTGCAGCGGTCACGTCGCTGGCGGCCGACGGGTCGGACGCCGGGACCTGACGCGGCTGGTCCGAAGGACCTGCGGACTGCCCGGCGCTCGGCTGGTGTGTGTGGTCTTCGGGGGTGCGCTGGCGAGCGGGAGGGTGGGGCTGTCCGTGTGCAGGACCACCTGCCTCGGTCGGCGTCTCCTCGGCGGGGGCGGCCTGGTCCGCAGTCGGCTGGGACTGCGTCTCGGTGTCCTGCTGTGACTGCGTCGCTTCGTCCTGCTGGGCCTCGTCGGCCGCCTGTGCGGCGTCGCCGCCGAAGGCCACGCGGGCCTCGTCGTCGGGGTCGGTGACCTCGATGTTCTCGGGTTTCTCCTCGCTCTCCTCGTCGGCGTCGCCGGTCCCGCGGTCGACCGCCTTCTCGCAGGTGGCACAGAACTCCTGGCCGTCGTACCGGAAGATGGGGTCGCCACAGTCCGAGCAGTGGGCGTTCGTCATCGTCGCCCCCTGGAGGAGGAGTTCGCTCATCTTCTCGGCCACCTCGCGTTGCTCCTGGTCGCGCTCGTACTTCTCGCGGAGTTTCTCCCGCTCTGCTTCCTTGTCGAAGTCGCTCATGTGCGTGTGTGAGCAGACGAGGAGGAATAGGCATTGCGGGACCACACCCGACACCCGGCTGTCGGTGCCGCTGTGCGGTGGTGTGCGAGACGGTACCGAAGGGTATGGGTATGGTTCTGAGTGGCGTTCCGACAATCTTAACGTAGGGCCGCAGGGATTTCCATGTGACATGGCAAAAGTAAGCATCGTCGGTGCGGCAGGCACCGTCGGCGCGGCGGCAGGGTACAACATCGCCCTCGAAGACATCGCTGACGAGGTCGTCTTCGTGGACATCCCCGAACAGGAGGACGTCACCGTCGGCCAGGCCGCGGACACCAACCACGGCATCGCCTACGACTCCAACACCGAGGTCCGACAGGGCGACTACGCGGCGACCGAGGGCTCGGACGTCGTGGTCATCACCGCCGGCCTCCCGCGCTCGCCGGGCGACACCCGCCTGGACCTCGCCGAGGACAACGCGCCCATCATGGACGACATCCAGTCCTCGCTGGCCGAGCACAACGACGACTTCATCACTATCACGACGTCCAACCCGGTCGACCTCCTGAACCGCCACCTCTACGAGTCCGGGTCCCGCCCGCGCAACCACGTCATCGGCTTCGGCGGCCGGCTCGACTCCGCTCGCTTCCGCTACGTCCTCTCCGAGCGCTTCGACGTGCCCGTCCAGAACGTCGACGCCACCATCCTCGGCGAACACGGCGACTCCCAGGTCCCGGTCTTCTCGAAGGTCCGCGTCGACGGCGAGGACCTGACGTTCACCGACGACGAGAAGGAGGAGATTCTCGCCGACCTGCAGGAGTCCGCGATGAACGTCATCGAGCGCAAGGGCGCGACCGAGTGGGGTCCCGCCCGCGGCGTCGCCCACATGGTCGAGGCCATCCTCCACGACACCGGCGAAGTACTGCCCGCCTCCGTCGTCCTCGACGGCGAGTTCGGCCACGACGGCGTCGGCTTCGGCGTCCCGGCCAAACTCGGCTCCGACGGCGTCGAGGAAATCATCGAGTGGGACATCGACGACTTCGAGGCCGAACAGATGCAGGAAGCGGCCGACAAGCTCTCCGAGCAGTACGAGAAGATTAGCTGAGGCGGACGCGACGACGAAGAACGCCCGATTTCTTCTTGTTTCCGTACGAAGTTCCGACGTGGGAGAGACTGGTCAAACGGCTGTTTGAGTCTTCACGAGACCCTTTATGCTGGCGTCCGAGGACACTAACAGGATGAACTTTCGACTGGTCCCCCTTCCGACGCCCCCGACCGCGTGGGACACTGTCGCCGGCGGGATTCGCCGCCTCGCCTTCTGGGCGGCGGTCCTCATGCCGCTCGTGTACGTCCCGCTGCTGTCCAGCCCCGTCACGGACTCGGAACTGCTCGCCTTCGCCGGGCTCGTCGCCGTCCACGTCGGCTGCCTGCTCGTCGGCCACGACTACTCGCCCTGACCATGTCTCCGAACGCCGCACCACCCGAGACGGATGCCGTGCCGGCGAAGGCCCGCCCGCTGGTCGCCTACCTCCGCGAGCGCGTCCAGGAGGAGGGAGACATCTACGTCAAGAGTCGCTTCGTCGCGGAGGACATCGACCTCTCCTCGAAACAGATCGGGAGCTACATGCGGAGACTGACGGAGGCGTCGACGGACCTGACAGTCGAGGCCTGGGCCTACACGAACGGAACGACCTGGCACGTGGCCAGGGAGTAACGAATCAGTCCTCTTCCCAGCGTTCCGGAACCTGGATAGTGTACTTGCCGTCCTCCTGCAGCGCGATGATGTACTCCTCGCGGTCGTACAGCTCCATCAGGTTGAGTTCGTACTTGCCGGGGTCGAGCACCTTGATGGACTCGAACTGGTCGTTGAGTTCCTCGCGGAGTTCCGAGAGGTCCGGACGGTCCCGCTCGCGGTCCGCCCCGCGGGGCCGCTCGCTGTCGTCGTTCAGCACCGGCGTCCGCTTGCTGGTCGCCGGCGAGTCCGGTGCCGGCGGGAGGTCGTCCTTCGAGACGACGTCCGAGCGCGCACTCTTCTGTGCGGCGTCCTCCTCGACGGTCTCCGGTGCGGGCGCGTCGCCCGGCACTTCGGGGTCCGGAGTGTCGGGACTGTCCGCTGACGGCGGCGCGTCGTCCTCGGGTGGCTGGCCGCTGCCGACCAGGTCGCGGACAGCGGTAGCGGCCGAGCCGACCGTGCGGGCGACCGAACTGTCGACCGGCGGCTCCGGTGGCTCCGGGGGTTCCTCGCTCGGGGGCGAGTCCTCGCCGGCGGGCTGGTACTGGAACTTGTTGCCGCCGCAGTCCGGACAGCCCGAGAGCATCTGCTTGGAGCCGTCCTCGAACGTCCGGCCGCAGTCGGTACACTGGTGGGGCATCCTTACTTCCGGGAGACGAGCGTCTGAATGAGCGTTTCGTCCTTGTGGAGCGTCTCGATCTGGTTGGCCGGCCCGATGACCGTCAGTTTCTTCGTCGACTCCTTGCCCATCAGGCGGTCGAGGAAGCTCTGGTCGGCGGTCTCCGAGCGCGGGTGGGTCTCTATCTCGATGCCGTTGAACTCGTCCGGGCTGATTTCGGTCATCGTGACCTCGATGAGCCGCGATTCCTCGTCGGGGGAGAGTCCCTCTTCGAGGATGACGATGTTGCCCTCGCGGACGCCGTCGAGGATCATCCGAATCTTCTCCATGCTCGTGAGCCCGTCCATGCGCTCGGCGCTGATGAGGTCTATCTGGACGCCCTCACCGGGATTTTTCACTTCTGCCATACTGTTCACCCGAAGTACTCCGCTATCTTGTCGTACACTTCGTCCATGTTGTCTCCCTCAAGCGCCGACAGCGGAATCGTCTCGTGCTGCGGGAAGGCGTTGCGAATGCGCTGGACGCTCGACTCCTCCTTGTCTATCTTGTTCGCGAGAATCAGGACCGGGAGGTCCTGGCTCTCGATGATGCCGATGAGCATCGTGTTGACCTGCGTGAACGGGTCCGTCGTCGAGTCCAGCACGTAGATGACGCCGTCGACGTCCTCCCGGAGCCAGTGCATGGCCTCGGCGACGCCCTCGGTTGCCTCACGCGACCGGCGGACAGCGTCGTCTTTCTCCATGTCGTGTTCCAGGAACTCCGTGTAGTCGACCTTCGTCGTCACGCCGGGCGTGTCCACGATGTCGATGTTGACGGTCGATCCGTTCCGCTCGATTTCGACGTTCTCCTTTCGGCGCGCGCGTCGCGTCTCGTGGGGAATGTGGCTCTCCGGACCGACCGCGTCGCCGTGTTCGGTCCAGTCCCGCGTGATGCGGTTCGCGAGCGTCGTCTTCCCCGCGTTCGGCGGGCCGTAGATGCCGATGCGCTTCGACTCCTCCTCGGAGAACAACACCGATGCTGCACGTGAAATGCTTGATTTGAGGTTTGTGAGCAGTCCCATCCTATCCTCCCGGCCCCGTGGGTGGGGCTTGTGACAACAACCCGAGCGCACTCACTTAAGCGTACGTCAGACATACATAAAGAATCCGATATCTGCAGCTGAAAGCGTGGTGCGGTCGGGAGAGGCACGTACGGTCCTGTGTGATTTCGAAAACGACGTGGGCAGTCGTGAGGCCCGAGGAGCGGGCGGGCATTCTGGTATTTTCCACTCGAAAGAGAGGATGCCAAGAGACTGGAGAGGAACGAAGGGAGACGAGAGTGCAGAGGGGAGGAGTGGAGAGAGAACAGTGGAGAGAGTAACGGAAAGAGAGAGGAGACCGAGAGACGGCGGAAAGACAAGCGGGCGAGAAACAGGAGGGAAAGGAGACACCCAGGAGAGGAGAGAAATGAGACGAGACGACATGAGACGACACGAGATGGATACGAGGTCGCGGCGTGGCACCCGGGCTGTGAACTGTCACTTGCAGTTGCTACCCGCCACAGCCGGAGCCCAGCGGGAGGTGAAACCGACCGGGTTGTGGGACGGAAGCGCGTAGGAAGAACGTGGATGTGTCCTAGCCCCCCACCCCTTCGTTTCAACTGGAGTCCCAGGATACCCCGGGTGGGAGTACGCCGGGAGGTGGAGGTCTGTTGTTCCGAAGGTGACCAGAACCGCAAGAGGGGAGACGCCTCGGAAGATTCCTCTAGATTAGTTCACTAGAGTCTAGCAGTAATTAATACTAGCTCACACTAACCTTAGTTTTTGTCTAGTACGGGTTTGGTTTTAGTACTATCAACTTAAAACTTTCCTAGCTAGATGGCACTCCCTCTCGCCGCTCTCACCCCTCCCCTGCTGTTCTCCGTTCCACCCGAAACGAAGGGGTGGGGGGGTCACTTCCACCACAGTCCCGACCTACCTCCCGGCAGCCCCACTCGAACCACTCACCACTCACATCTCGTTGTTCGTCGAACCTCACCGTTCCCGTCTCCCTCCCCTGGTTTCCCCTCCACCGCCAGCCGGAACCACCGACACCTCGCCGTCACGCTCTCCTCTTCGAACACACCCCACCCCTCGCTTCCCGTCGACCGGGCTCGCCTCGTCGGACTCCTCGGGAATCGAAGAACCTGACCCACTCGTGCCAATTCGTCAACCGTTGTTACGAGTTTATTCACCGAGTGCCGACGAACTCCTGTGCGAATGGTTGACAATCGAAATCTTTAATATCGTTTCAACCACGGGTTCTTCTGGTTCAACTGCACGCGCGTCTATCGCCAAAACCCGCGAAATCCGATGGTACGGGCGGACTGGGGCCTTATCTAACGCGCGTGCGACGCGTCTCCACCTGAAATGGAGGGGTTCGAGTACGAGTATGACAGACACGAACGATTCAACCGATTCCGTAGGTGACGCCGATTCCGGGCAAGAGGAGGCAGACGGGACGGCCAGCGACGGGGGGGCCGACTCCCCGCTGGACGACGTCCTCCTCGACGACATCGAGGACGGCGACGCCGACGAGGCCTCGCAGGGGCTGTTCGACGACCTCCTGAGCGGCCAGCCCATCTTCGAGAACAAGGAGGTACTGCGCCCCTCCTACACGCCCCGCAAGCTCCCCCATCGCGAGGAGCAAATAAACAGCATGGCGACCATCCTGGTCTCCGCGCTCCGCGGGGACACGCCCTCGAACATCCTCATCTACGGGAAGACGGGGACCGGCAAGACCGCCAGCGCGAAGTTCGTCAGCGACGAACTGGAGCGCACGTCCCAGAAGTACGAGGTTCCCTGCGAGGTCGAGTACATCAACTGCGAGGTCACCGACACCCAGTACCGCGTCCTCGCCCAGCTCGCCAACAAGTTCATCGACAAGAACGAGGCGGCCATCGAGGCTGACCTCGACCGCCTGCGCTCGCTTCGCGAACGCGGGCGCACGAACGCGGACGCGCTCGCGGAGACGGAGTACGACAGCGTCGAAGCCGTCGAAGACCGCATCGAGGCGCTCGAAGCCGACCTCGACTCCTTCGAGGACGTCCCCATGACGGGGTGGCCGACCGACCGCGTCTACAACTCCTTTTTCGACGCCGTCGACTACCGCGAGCGCGTGGTCGTCATCATGCTCGACGAGATAGACAAGCTCGTCGAGAAAAGCGGCGACGACACCCTCTACAACCTCTCCCGGATGAACAACGAACTGGAGAACTCCCGCGTCTCCATCATGGGTATCTCCAACGACCTGAAGTTCACCGACTTCCTGGACCCCCGCGTCAAGTCCAGCCTCGGCGAGGAGGAGATCGTCTTCCCGCCCTACGACGCCAACCAGCTACGGGACATCCTCGACCACCGCGCGGAGGTGTCCTTCAAGGGCGACGCACTCTCCGACGACGTGATTCCGCTCTGTGCGGCCTTCGCTGCACAGGAACACGGGGACGCCCGGCGGGCGCTGGACCTGCTGCGCACCGCGGGTGAACTCGCCGAGCGCGACCAGACCGACGAGGTCGAGGAGGACCACGTCCGCCAGGCCCAGGAGAAGATCGAACTCGACCGCGTGGTCGAAGTCGTCCGCACGCTCCCCCAGCAGTCGAAACTCGTCCTCTTCGCCATCATCCTCCTTGAGAAACAGGGCGTGCACAACATCAACACCGGCGAGGTCTACAACATCTACAAGCGCCTCTGCCAGGAGATCGACGCCGACGTGCTGACACAGCGCCGGGTCACCGACCTCATCAGCGAACTCGACATGCTCGGCATCGTCAACGCCGTCGTCGTCTCGAAGGGCCGCTACGGCCGGACGAAGGAGATCTCCCTGTCGGTTCCAGTCGAAGAGACGGAGGCCGTCCTGCTGTCGGACTCCCGGCTGGGCGACATCGAGGACGTCCAGCCGTTCGTCCAGGCCCGCTTCGACAACTGACGCGGACGTCTCGCCCGTCCGATTTCCGTTTGTCCACGCCTCCGTCGCAATTACCGTCAACGATATCTCTCTCGGTCCGGTACGTTCTACATGGATACCAGGGACTCCGCGCTCGCCGAGACGGTCGACGAAGTCCTCCCTGTCTTCGAGTCCGGCGGCGCGGAGCCGTATTCCTCGCGCGAAGTCGCCGACGAACTCGGGTGTGCCCGGACGACAGCCTACAAGAAACTCCAGCGGCTGGCCGAGGCCGGCGTCCTCGAAACGAAGAAAGTGGGTGCGAAGGCACGCGTCTGGTGGCTGCCCCCGGAGGAACCGACCCCGCGGTCGGGGACGGGCGCGGAGGACGAGCGAACCGGGAGTCGGGCAGACGCCGACGCGAGCGAGCAGCAGTTCCGGGCCGCGTTCGAGGCGGCGTTCGACGCGATGATGATAGCCGACGACGAGGGGCGCTACGTCGAGGTCAACCCGGCGGCCTCGGACCTCTTTGGAGTCCCCGAGGAGGAGCTCCTCGGACGGACCATCGCGGAGTTCGCCGCCGACGGCTACGACTTCGAGGAGGCGTGGCGCGACTTCCAGGAGTCCAACCTCGACAGGGGGCTGTTCCCCCTGGTTCGACCGGACGGCGAGCACCGGACTGTCGAGTTTGCGGCGACGCCGAACATCCTGCCGGGGCGTCACCTGTCGGTCATCCGTGACGTGACCGAGCGCCGGGAGGCGAAAGAGCAACTGGCCGAGGAGCGAGAGCGCAGCGAACGGTACCTGCAGACGCTCGCGGCCGAGGTGGTCATCGAACTCGAAATCCGTCTCGACGACGAGGACTTCCTCTTCAACGACCTCTCGGCGGCGCTCGACTGTCGGTGCGCGTTCGAGGGCATGGTTCCGACGGCCGACCGGGGATTCCTCCAGTACATCGAGGTGGCGGGACCCGACTCGGAGGAGGCCAAGCAGAGAATCGCGGCGTCGCCACAGGTGAGCGACTCCCGCGTCGTCTTCGAGTCCGACACGGCGTGCGTTCTCGAACTCGTCATGGACCGCTCGCCCCTGCAGAAACTGGTCGAACTCGGTGCGAGCGGGCGCTCGATGCACAGCGAGGGGGGAGCGACGACGGTCGTCGCCGAGGTCGGGGCGGACGCGAGCATGCAGGACCTCATCAATCGGTTCACCGCGGCGTATCCGGCGGCGACGGTCACCGCGAAACGCACCCTCGACCGCCCCGTCGTGACGACGAAACAGTACCGTGATTCCCTCGGGGACAGCGTGACCGAGCGCCAACTCGAGGTGCTGCGCGCCGCCTACCTGGGCGGGTACTACGAGTGGCCACGGAACAGTACGGCCGAGGACGTCGCGTCGTCGATGGGCATCGCCGCGTCGACGTGGCTCCGCCACCTCCGGCTCGCGGAGTCGAAGCTCGTCACCTGGGTCTTCGAGGAGCTAGACTTCTAGCGCCAACCCTTATTCCCGCCACTGGGCTGTCTCTCTCCATGGCATCGAGTAACGAAACCGCGGGCGCACCCCGCCTCGCGGGCCAGGGAATGGATGCGACGGACGAACTGTTCGACCAGCTCAGCCACCCCGTGCGGAGAGACGTCCTCGTCGAACTCCTCCGGGCGGACCCCGGGGCCGAGGTTCACATCTCCGAGTTCGCTCGCTCGGACCGGGGCAGGTCCTCGCTCTATCACACTCACTTCCCGCGGCTGGCCGCGGCCGGGTACATCGAGTGGGACCGTCGGACCGACACGATAGCGGCCGGTCCGCGATTCGAGACGGTCACGCCGGTCCTCGAATTGCTCGTGGCTCACAGCAATCGTCTCCCCGCGGACTTGCGATAGCACCACCCGGAGAGGGGGGCGCGGCGCACTCTGGTCTGGATATCTATTCTGTCCCGTTCGATTCGGGACGTCACCAGCGGCGAACGGTCGGCTGACTCGCTCCCCAGCGCTCACTGCGTACTCAGGCGGACCCAGCCGAGGCCGGGCACGCGGAACTCCGCAGTGCCGATGACCCACTCGGGCCTGACGGGCCCGCTCCGCGACGTCGCCTGGTCGTAGACGGCGTTGTTGTCGCCTTTCGTGATGAAGCCGCCGTGGTCGGCGGTGCACTGCTCGTCGCCGGGGTCGAGTCCGCGGAGGTGGCTGTCGTCGCCCATCGCACACCAGTTCTCCCCCGCGTCGACCCAGTACATCGCTCTGTGGATTATCGGCGTGGTCCGCTCGTTCCCGTCGGGTTCGAAGACGATGACGTCACCCGGTTGTCCGAACTTCACGTAGGAGCCGTCGGACGCCGCGTGGGCCGTGACGACCCCGGTTCCGGGCTGTGCCGCCTCGCCCGGGAAGCGGTGTTCCTCCATCACGAATACGAGGTCGTTGACCTGCATGTTCGGCACCATGCTGCGGCTCTCGACGGCGACCAGCGGGGGCCAGACGCCGCTGACCGCGAAGAGGTACGCGCCGACCACCAGCACCGCCAGCACGCTGCTCACGAGGTCGTAGACGAACAGCCTCGCCTCGCTTCGCTCCTCGCGTCTGCCCCGCTGGCGGGGTGGCGCGTCCCCGCCGGTCTCCTCGGTTCGCCACTCCTCCGGGGAGGGCGGGCGCTCCGGGCCGCTCGTCGACTCTCTGTCGACGGCAGCGTCGCCGACAGACCGCTCGGGGCCGTCGGCAGGGGTGCGGGCGTCGTCGCGGGGCGGAGTCGCGTCCTCGGACGGGGCGGCGTCCGACCGCTCGCGCCGGTCGTCGTCACCGGGGGAACTCATTCGTCCGTTCTTGTCCGACACGGCGTTTGAATGTTCTGGATACCCCGGACCAGTATCCTTTTTGCCGCCCTCCCCCGGAGTAGTGGTGTGCCACTGGAGACCCCCGCCACCGTCGTGAGCGAACTCGCGAGCCGGGGGTACAACGCCGAGCGCGAGGCGGTCACGCTGCTTTCGAACGCTCCCG
Organism: Salinibaculum sp. SYNS191; assembly: GCF_037338445.1. Classification (NCBI taxonomy): domain Archaea; kingdom Methanobacteriati; phylum Methanobacteriota; class Halobacteria; order Halobacteriales; family Haloarculaceae; genus Salinibaculum; species Salinibaculum marinum. The sequence continues at coordinate 2,199,923 of NZ_CP147838.1, read as the reverse complement.
ACCCCGAGACGGCGATGGAGCGCGCAGTCGAAGCGGCCCCCGACGACGCGCTCACGCTCACCACCGACCACGTCCGTGCCGTCGTCGACGACACCTCGTCGTCTGGTGATTCTGCGGAATCCGACCTCGCCGCCGAACGCTCGACGACAACCGCTCAGCCCTCACAGCCAGACCCCTCTGTTTCAACTGGAACGACGGCGGGGGAATCAGGGAACGATGGGGGTGGCGTTCCAGTCGAAACGAAGGGGTCTGGCGGGCGGTCCGTCGACGAGGCGCTCCGGGACCTGCGCATCGACGGCGACATGACCGGCGAGAGCACGGGGACCGGCGAGTACCGCGACTTCGTCGCCGTGTTCCGGGACCGCTACGAGCGCCTGGCCCGACAGCTCCGCGGGCGCGTCAACCACCGCCCGACGGACACCATCGAGAACATGGCCCCCAACAGCGACGCCGCCATCGTCGGGATGGTCTCGGACATCCGCTCGACCGCCAGCGGGCACTGGCTGGTCGAACTCGAAGACACCAACGGGACCTTCCCCTGTCTCGTGATGAAGGACCGCGCCTTCGCCTCGCAGGTCCAGGAACTGCTCTACGACGAGGTCATCGCCATCGAGGGGACGCTGGCCGACGACGGCGGCATCCTCTTTGCCGACGCCATCCACTTCCCCGACGTTCCCCGGACCTACAGCCCGTCGACCGCCGACCGCCACGTCCAGGCGGCGCTCATCTCGGACGTCCACGTCGGTAGCCAGGAGTTCATGGAAGACGCCTGGCACCGCTTCACCGACTGGCTCCACACCGAGGAGGCCGAGACAGTCGAGTACCTGCTGCTCGCCGGCGACATGGTCGAGGGCGTCGGCGTCTACCCGGACCAGGACGAGGAACTGTCCATCATCGACATCTACGACCAGTACGAGGCCTTCTCGGAGCACCTCAAGGAGGTCCCCGGCGACATGGACATCGTGATGATTCCGGGCAACCACGACGCCGTCCGCCTCGCAGAGCCCCAGCCCGCCTTCGACGAGGAACTCCGGGACATCATGTCGGCCCACGACCCCCGCATCGTCTCGAACCCGTCCACCGTGACCATCGAGGGCGTCTCCGTGCTGATGTACCACGGCGTCTCGCTGGACGAGGTCATCGCGGAACTCCCGGACGAGAAGGCCAGCTACGACGAACCCCACAGGGCGATGTACCAGCTCCTGAAGAAGCGCCACGTCGCCCCGCAGTACGGCGGTCACACCCGGCTGGCACCCGAAGACCGGGACTACCTCGTCATGGACGAGGTGCCTGACATCTTCCACTCCGGCCACGTCCACAAACTCGGCTACGGCAAGTACCACAACGTCCTCACGATCAACTCCGGGTGCTGGCAGGCCCAGACCGACTTCCAGAAGAGCGTCAACATCGACCCCGACGCCGGCTTCGCGCCCATCGTCGACCTGGACACGCTGGATTTGACTATCCGGAAGTTCGTCTGAACGCCGGCGACCCCCTAGTCGCCCAACGCGGCGACGAACGACGCCTGGCGTGGCCGGTTCCGGACCCGCTTTGCTTCCTCTTCGAACAGCGTCGCCGCGAGTTCGTCGGGCGCGACCCACTGGACGGCCTGCAGGTCGTCCCGCGCTTTCGCGTCGTCGGTACTCGCTTCACAGTGGTACACCAACTGCAGGCTGTCCCGGACGCCCTCCCCGCCCCACGGAAAGGTCATCGCGTCGACGAGCGTCTCGACGGTGACCTCAAGCCCCGTCTCCTCCCTGACTTCCCGGCGCATCGCCACCTCCACGTGCTCGTCGAAGGCAACGTGCCCGCCGAGCAGGTGCCACTCGCCGCCGATGGGGTGGCTCTCGTCGTCCTCCTTCTGTCCGATGAGTACCCGTCCGTCGTGGGTGATGAGTCCCTTCACGACGGTCCGGAACGCGTCCAGGTCCATGTCCCCCTCGGACAGCGCCGGCTACCTGTACTGTTCGGTTTCGGTCGCGACGAGTGAGTGAAAAGGCGCTGTGTCGTCGTGCAGGCCTGGCCGCCTCAGGGGCGAGCGCGATGTTCCGTCCGGCGCACCGGGGGGCTCGTGGGTGCCCGGAGGTCGGTCACGATGGTCCGGGCCCGCCGGAGGAGGCGGGGGCTGAGTGCGCCAGTGACGAGAGCCAGCGTCAGGACGGGGTAACTCAGCGCGAGGAGGAGGGCGAGACTCACCAGCGCCGCGCCGATGGCGGTCCCGACTGTCGGGTGCACGTCGGTCCGGTTGCTGCGCCGCGCCGAGAGGGTCGGTGGGTAGTCGCTGGTCATGTTTCTACGGAAGCCCCGTACCAACATAAACATAATCTGAATAACATTTCTGTAAGCCGAGTTTCTGAAATCCTCTTCTGTATGGAATCTGACGCCTGCAGCCATTTACGTGGGGGCCGTTCGTAGACGGCGTATGGCAGACGGAAACCGGGAGACGACGCTCTCGCCGGACGACGCCTTCGCCCTCCTGGGGAACGAGACCCGCATCGGTATCCTCCGGGCGCTCGGCGAGGCCGACGGACCGCTGTCGTTCTCCGCCCTCCACGACCGCAGCGACGTGCGCGACTCCGGACAGTTCAACTACCACCTGGAGAAACTCGTCGGCCACTTCGTCCGGAAGGACGACGACGGCTACACGCTCCGCCGCACCGGCCGCCGGGTCGTCGAGGCGGTGCTGTCCGGTGCCGTCACCGAGACGCCCTCGCTGGAGCGGACGCCCGTCGACGAGCACTGCGAGTACTGCGGCGCGCCGATAGAGGTCACCTGGCAACACGGCAGCGTCCGGATGTACTGCACCGAGTGCGCCGGAACGTACGGCCGCGCCTACGACGAGGGCCGCGGCGTCCCGGCCGGCGAGGGCTACCTCGGCCGCCTCCCGCTGCCGCCCGCGGGCGTCAGGAACCGCACGCCCGAGGAGGTGCTGCGGGCCGCCTGGACCTGGGGGAACCTGGAGATATTCGCGATGGCCAGCGGCATCTGTCCCCGCTGCTCGGCGACGGTCGAGACCTCGGTCCGGGTCTGCGAGGACCACGACGCCAGCGACGGCCTCTGTGAGACCTGCGAGAGCGTCTACGCCGTCGCTGCGAACGTGACCTGTACGAACTGCATCTTCGTCAGCGGCGGCGGTGCCGTCATCGCGCTGGTCGCGAACACCGACCTCCTCACCTTCGTGACCGAGCACGGGCTCAACCCCGTCGCCCCCGAGTCGATACGGGTGCTCAACGGCGTCCACGGCGACTACGACGAGGAGATACTCCAGCGGGACCCGCTTCGCGCCCGCTTCACGTTCCACGTCGACGACGATTCGCTCGCGCTGACCGTCGACGAGAACCTGGACGTGGTCGAGGTCGACCGGTGACTACAGCACGCCCTCGGCGGCGAGCAGGTCCTGCAGTTCCGCCATCGACTCGACGATGCTCTCGCAGGCCGGCGCGACGTTGGGTTTCGGGTTGAACCCGACCGCAAGCCCCGCGACTTCGAGCATCGGCAGGTCGTTGGCCCCGTCGCCGACGGCGATGGTGTCCTCGCGGTCCTCGCCGACGACGGCCGTCAGCACCTCCAGCGCGTCGTCCTTGGTCCCCTCGATGAGCGGCCCCTCGACGTCGCCGGTGAGTTCGCCCCCGGCGACTGGCAGGCGGTTGGCGACGATGGCGTCCACCTCGACGCCCTCCCGTTCGAGTGCAGCGGCGACGCCGCGCTCGAAGCCCCCGGTGAGGATGGCGACGTAGACGCCGGCCTCCCGCAGTGCCCGGATGACGTCGGCCGCGCCGGGTCGCAGGCGGACCTCCTCGAAGGCGGCCTGGGCCTTCTCGTCGGCCAGCCCCTCCAGCAGCGCACAGCGCTGGCGGAGGCTCTCCGCGTACTCGATTTCGTCGTTCATCGCGCGCTCGGTGATGTCGTCCATCTGGTCGGCCACGCCACACTGGTCGCCGAGGAGGACCGTCATCTCGGAGTCCGAAAGCGTCCCGTCGAAGTCGAAGGCGACGACTGTCATGCCCGCCAGTTCTCCGCGGGGGGATTCAAACGGTGCGGTTTCCCGTCGAGTCAGTTTTATCCCTTCGCCCCGCGGACGTTCGGGCATGGTAGACGACTCGGGACGCGACGCCCGCTCGACGCTCGTCGGTGCCGCCCTCGCCGGCCTGGGTGCGCTTCTCGTTCTCTCGGTCCTGACGGTGGCGGAGGTCGGCTCCCCGCCGGTGCGCGCGCTCGTCGCTGTCCTCCTCGGCGTCGCGCTCGCACAGGTGTACGAACGCCGGGGCTAGCCCCCGGAATTATCCGTCGCCCGTTCGAGCGATGCCACATGGAGAAAGTCTCCGTCGACGACGTTGAGCCACAGGCACTGGGCGACGACATCGACCGCCGCGGCCTGGCGGCCCCGCTCGATGCCACCGACGTCGCCATCAACCGCTACGCCCTGGAACCCGGCGAGGCCTTCAGCGGTGGCCTCCACGCCCACCTCGACCAGGAGGAGATATTCTACGTCGTCGAGGGCGAGGCGACGTTCGACCACGCGCCCGACCCGACTGCCGACAGCGAGACGGTCACGGTCGAGGCGGGCGAGGCCGTCCGCTTCCCGCCCGGCGAGTACCAGCAGGGGCGCAACGAGGGCGACGACCGGGTCGTCGCGCTGGCACTCGGCGCGCCGAAAGAGACCACTGAGGGCCGGGTCGCACAGCCCTGTCCCGCCTGCGACAGCCCCGCGATGGCCATCGCGATGGGCGAGGAGGGCATGATTCTGGAGTGTCCCGACTGCGGCGAGACGCTCCAGCCGGACCTCTAGACCTCGCCGTCGACCTCCCGCTCGAATCGCTCCAGAAAGTCCGCGACGACCGCCCGCCGGTCGGCGGCGAGTGCGCGGCCGGCGTCGGTGTACATCCGCTCGGGCAGGGCGAGAATCTTCTTGTGGAAGTGGTTGTACTGCGTCGCCCCGGCGGCCGTGTCGTCGGCCTCCGGCGGCAGGTCGGGGTCGTGAATCGTCTCGCCGCGCTCCCCGCCGTAGGTGAAACACCGCGCGATGCCGACCGCGCCGAGGGCGTCCAGGTTGTCGGCGTCGCAGAGAATCTCCGCCTCCAGCGTCTCCGGCTCGCGGTCGCTGGAGTAGCGGTGGACCCGGATGGCGTGACAGACCGCGTCGATTCGCTCGCCGTCGACGCCGCGTTCGGCCAGCAGCGAGCGCGCTTCCCGCGCGCCCCACCTCGCGTGGTCGGCTATCTCGCCGCGGTCCTCCCGCGCCCGCCCGATGTCGTGGAGCAAGACCGCCAGCCGGACCGTTCGCTCGTCGGCGGCGTCGTACTCTGTCAGCAGGCGCTCGGCCAGCGCCTCGACGCGCTCGACGTGGTGCCAGTCGTGGGCGGGGCTGAGTTCGTCGTCGAAGTACGACCGTGCCGTCTCCCGAAGGTTTTCGACGTTCATGTATCGCTACGGCGTCGGCGGGTCACCGTCGTATGCATCCACATCTTGATAGAAGTTCAACAGCCCGAACTTCAGTTTCTCGGGCTGGACGTCTATCATCTCTGCCCGTTCCTCGGCGGGGAACGCGCCGCGGACGGCGTACTGTCCCATCTCTATCTCGGCGCGCTCGGTGTACCGGCCGTCGACGAGGATGCGCGCGCCGAAGTCCTCCGGCGAGCGCACGACCCGCCCCATCGCCTGCCGGGTCTTGCGGATGGTCGGAATCTCGACGGCGTAGTGCCAGCCGGCGTCCTCGCCCTGCACCGTGGGTCCGGAGCCTTCCTTCTCGCCCACGTCGAAGGCCGCGTCGTAGGCCTCCTGGACGGCCTCCATCCGGTCGTCCAGGTGCGGGTAGGGGACGCCGACCACGACGACGGTACGGGCGTCGTCGCCGTCGAAGCTCACCCCCTCGCCGAGCGTGCCCCACAGCGACGTGAACAGGATGCCGTCGCCGTCGGCGGCGAACTCCTCGCGGAGGTCGTTGGCCGGGGTGCCGGGTTCGTCCAGGTAGCGGTTACCCACCATCACGCGCTCGTGGTAGCGCTGGGCCTCGGAGTAGGAGGGGAAGAACACGAGCGTGTTGCCGGGCGTGAAGTGGGCGGCGTCCTCGATGACCTCGGTGATGGTCTCCTGGACGTGCCGGTCGTCGCGCTTGCTGGCGAACAGTTCCGGCCCGTCGACGGCGTAGGTCCGGCGGCGCTCCTCGGGGAACTGCGCGCCGTAGGCCATCGTCTCCGGGTCGTCCAGGCCGAGGACGTCCTCGGTCACCTCGAAGGGCCGCAGCGTCGCGCTCATCAGGACGCTCGCGTGGAGTTCGTCGAACAGCCCTCGCGTCACCTGCTCGGGGATGCAGGTGTACAGTTCCGCGCGGCCGTACACATCGTCGGTGTCCTCGTCCCGACGAGTGCTGACGACCGGATACGTCCCCATCTCGTCGCCCTCCTCCAGCCACGACCGGACGAAGGCGGCGGCCTGTAGCGTCTGGCACTCCTGGCGGACGGTCGCGTCACCGTTCTTGTAGGCCTCCTCGTACTCCTGGTCGAGTTCCCGGCCGAGTTCGACGGCGTGGTCGAGTTCCTCGGAGAAGCCGGGACCGGTGTAGTTCTGGAGAAACGTGAGTGTGAGGTCGTCCCGGCGGTCGTCGTTGGCGATGGCGAGGTCGTACCAGTTCTCGCCGACCTGTTCGCGCTCGCCGAAGGAGAAGGCCTCGTCGTAGGCTTCCCGCAGGGCTTCGAGGAACGTCCCGAGGACGTTGTATGCTGGCTCCGAGCGGGCGTCGTCGGATTCGGTGAGTTCGTCCAGCGCGCTCTCCAGCGTGTTCTCGGTGACCGTCCGCCGGGCGTGGTCGCGGGCCGCGTCCTCGACGTTGTGGGCCTCGTCGAAGATGGCGATGACGTCCTCGGGGTCCCGGCCGAGCCACCGGAAGAACTGCTGGCGTATCATCGGGTCCAGCAGGTGGTGGTAGTTACAGACCACGAGGTCGACGTTCTCGATGCCCTCCTTCAGGAGCTCGTAGCCGCAAAAGCCCTCGCCGTGGGCGCGCTCGTAGATTTCGTCCGGCGTGCGCACGTCGTCGTACAGCCACGCGAAGAAGTCGTCGGTGTCGGCAGTGAGGTTCCGGTAGTAGTGGTCGCAGGTGGCCCTGTCCTCGAACTCCGCCAGGTCGTCCTCGACGGCGTCGAGTTCGTCCATGACCGCCGACCGGGCCTCGGCGGCCCCGCTGTCGCCGCCCTGGCTATCGCTCAGGAGGTTTCGCTGCTGGCGTTCGAGGTCGGCCAGTTCCTCCTCGGTCTCGACCAGGTCGCGGGTGGTGTCGCGCAGCGCCTGGCACTCCTCGTACCCGACGTCGATGTGACACATCGAGGCCTTCCCGCGGAAGACGACGGCGCGAATCGGTTCCTCGTCCGTAATCGCCGAGGCGTCGCGGCGGAACTGCCGCATCTGCTGGTGGACGTTCGTCGTGATGACCACCGTCTTCGACGTCTCGCGGGCGTACTCGAGTGCGGGCGCGAGCGAGGCCAGCGTCTTGCCGGTCCCCGTCGCGCCCTCGAAGAGGATGTCCGACCCGTCGGCCAGCGCGTCGTGGATGCGCCCCATCGCCTCGCGCTGGTGGTCGTAGGGCTCCTCGTAGGGGAAAAACCGCAGGTAGCCCGCTGTCTCTGACACGGGCGGGGGTAGGACGCTTTCGATTATAAACTGCCGCCCCGGAGTGAAGGTGGAGTGAGTGGGAGGCGTCGGCCGCGTGCCGCCCGCGACGCGGTTGTGAGCGACCCGCGCCCCATCGACGTACGCTTTAGCCGGTTTCGCCCGTATCCGTTGTCATGAACCGCCGCCGCTTCCTGGGCATCGTCGGCACCGGCTTCACCGTCGGGGCCGCCGGGTGTCTCTCCGACGGGGGCTCGCCCGGGACCACTCCCGCCGGCCCGACCGGAACCGACCCCGCACCCACGGTCACGGTCGAGGGGGACTCGACCCGCGTGGGCAGCCTGGCCGACCCCGACCTGCCCCTGTCGGACAGCGACCTCCGCCGGGGCGCAGCGAAGGACGCCATCCCGGCCATCACCGACCCCGTCTTCGGGCCCGACTGGAGCGAGGAGAGCGCCGACTTGGCCGACGACGAGCGCGTCATCGGTGTCACCGCCGGCGACGCCGCCCGTGCGTACCCCCTGGCCGTCCTGAACTGGCACGAGGTCGTCAACGACAACTTCGGCGGCCCGCTGCTGGTCACGTTCTGCCCGCTGTGTGGCTCCGGCGTGACCGCCGAGCGCCGCGTCGACGGCCAGGAGACCGTCTTCGGCGTCTCCGGGCTCCTCTGGATGTCCGACCTGGTGATGTACGACGCGCTCACGGAGTCGCTGTGGAGCCAGGTGCTCGGCAAGGCCGTCAAGGGGCCCAAAACCGGCACGGCGCTGGCGCTTCGCCCCTCGACCATCACGACCTGGGGGGAGTGGCGCGGTGAACATCCCGAGACGGAGGTGCTGCTCCCGCCGCCGAAGTCGGCGACGGTCAAGGGCGAGGTCTCGCGCGACTACGACCGCGACCCCTACGTCGGCTACGACAGCAGCCGTCGCATCGGCATCGGCGGCGACACCGCTGACGGCCGCCTCCACCCGAAGGCGTCGGTCATCGGCGTCGCGACCGACGAGGCCGCCCGCGCGTACCCCCTGGAGACGGTCCAGGACCGCGGCGGCGTCGTCAACGACACCGTCGGGGACCTCCCCGTGGTCGTCGCGGCCACCGCCGACGGTTCGCTGGTCGCCTACGAGCGCACCGTCGACGGCACCACCCTCACGTTTGCTCGCGACGGCGACGTCCTGACGGCCGGCGGGTCCCGGTGGCGCATCGTCAGCGGCCGGGCCCAGGACGGCCCCCACGAGGGAACGACGCTGACCCGGGCCAACGACCGCTCGCCGATGTTCTGGTTCGCCTGGGCGGACTTCTACCCCGGCACCGAGATATTCGGCCAGGGGTAGGGTGGGACCTGTTCAGGCAGCGGCGGTGAGCGCCTCGCGGACCTCCTCGTCGGTGACCTGGTCGAATCGGTCGTAGAACCGCCCGACGGCCCCGAACGGCTCCGGCGTCGCCACCGCGACCACGTCGTCGGCTTCCCGCCCGACCATCTCCAGCGACGACGGCGCGCCCACCGGGACGGCGAGAATCACCTCGCTCGCGCCGCGTTCCCGGGTCGCCCGCAGCGCGGCACACGCCGTCGCGCCCGTCGCTACCCCGTCGTCGACGACGAGTACGCGCTTGCCGCTCACGTCGGGCGTCTCCCGGTCGGTCCGGAAGTGTGCGGCCTTCTCGGCGGCCGACGCCTCGGCCTGTTCGCGCCGGTTGGCGAAGACGGACTCGTCGACGCCGAGTTCGGCGACGAGGTCGTCGTTGAACCACGCCGTCCCGTCGCTGCTGACCGCGCCAAGCGCCAGTTCCTCCCGCCGCGGCGTCCCGATTTTCTGGACGACGACGACGCCGAGGGGACAGCCCAGTCGCTCGGCGACGACGCGGGCGACCGGCACGCCGCCGCGCGTGATTCCCAGCACGACGTCGGCCTCGACGTCCTGAGATTCGAGGCGGTCGGCGAGACGGTGGCCCGCCTCGGTCCTGTCGGTGAACATGTGTTATCGTGGCACAGACGAGACGAAATAGCTCCCGGTGTGGGAGACGGCGTCGCGACTGGACGGGCAGCGTCGAAAAAATCGGTGAGAGTCGCGGCTTCAGTTGCCGACTTCCATCGCGCGCTCGACGACGTCCTCGCTGTAGAGTTCGGCGAGGTCGTCGTGCTGGTCGGGACGGTTGTCGTAGACGTCCTGGAACAGCGTGATGGGGGTCTGCAGGGCCTGGTAGGTGGCCTCGTCCCACATGCGGTCGCGGCTGATGTCGACCTCGACGTCGCCGATGCGGACCGTCGCGGCCTGGGTCATCGCGATAGCGCCCTTGCCGGCCTCCTTGGCGGCCTCGAACTCCTCCATGGAGTCGACGATGTCGTTCATGCTCGGGACGTAGGAGACCAGGTCGAGCAGTTCCTGCGCGAGTTCGTCGTCGTCGGCGACCTCGGTCTCGTCGGTGCCGACCGTCAGGACGTAGCCGTCGCCGCTCTCCTCGACGGAGATGCGGTCGCCCTTGTAGGCCCAGACGCCGTCCTCCTCGTCGAGTTCGACTTCGTCGCCGGCGGCGTCGATGAGCCAGTAGCCCGCTGCCGGGGGCAGGGGCGACTTGTTGGCCTCGACGACCTGGCCGGGCGTGAGCGACCAGATGCCGAGTTGCCCTTTGGCCTGGTTGTCGGTCATGCGCTCGCGGTAGCCCTCGACGTCGCGGATGTCGTCGTACGGGCCGTCGACGGCGATGAGGCCGGCGGCGTCGGCCGCGCGCGAGGTGTTGTGGCGCAGTTCGGGCCACGGCGGCAGTTCGCCCGTGGGCGTGATGGCGCGCATGCTCTTGGTGTAGTCGACCTCACCGTTGACCAGCATGAACAGCCGTTCGAGGTTGTTCGACGGGCGTCCAATCTCGGTGCGCAGTTCCTCCATCGCGAGTTCGGAGGCACCGCACTCGACGATGACGGACATCGCGAGGCTGCCCTCGCCGAGGTCGTGTTCGTTCTCGACGATGGTCAGGAACTCGTCGGCCTTCTTCCAGTCGTCGATGTCGCCGACTTCGGGGATGACGAAGCCGTCGATGTGCTGGATGGCCCCGTTCTCGGGATCGGCGATCTCCATCAGGTGCTTGAAGCCCTGGTGGCGCGTGTCGGGGCTGTCGCGGTGCCAGACGATGCGGGGGTGAATCTCCGCGGGGAAGTCTTCCCCGTGCTCGGAGATGACGTCGATGATGTTCTGGGCACCCTCGTCGCGCATGTTCGGCGCGGTGGCGTCCTCGTTGTCCGGGACCCAGACGTCGGGTGCCTGCATCCCGCGGAGCTGTGCCGCGCTTCGCATCATCTTGGCCGAGTCGTCTTCACCCTCGACGGCTGTCGGCGAGGTGAAGAACGTCCGAACGAACTTCCGGGCGTGTTTTCGTTCCATGTGTCATGTTCTACCTCCACTCCCCGACTATTAAAGATGGTCAAATCGGCGCGACGGGATGAAGGAATTTCACGGCTCACAGGCTCTAGGCGGCGTGAAAATCGAAAGAGGAAAAATCGAGAGCGGCCGGAATCAGTCGTCGTTGGATTCGCTGGTGAGGACGGTGTCGCCCTCTTCGGTGAACCCTGCGGACTTCTCCTGGCGCTCGGCGGCCTCGGGGTCGAATTCGGCCTCGATCTCCTGGAAGCGCGGGACGAACGAGAGCTCGTGGTGGCTCTCGGTCGGGTGGCCCAGGTAGCGGTCTTCGAGGTCGAACTGCGCCTCCTCGGCGTTCTCGGCGATGTTGACCATGTCCTCGTAGACGGCGTGAGCACCCGAGTGCAGGGCGTACAGCGTGATGAACTGGTACTTGTAGCCGAGGTCGCCCAGTTCCTGGAACGTGAGCGGGTCCTCCTCCTCGCTCCAGGCGAAGGAGCTGGAGTAGTTGAAGGCCAGCTTCAGGTCGGGGTGGGTCTCGTGGATGGTCTCGGCGTACTCGACGGCGTCCTCACGGGACGGGTCGGGCATCTCGGGCCAGACCAGGTCGACGCCGGCGTCGGCGTAGAGCCGACCGCGTTCGAGGTGTTCCTCCCAGTCGCCGTTGGCGGAGCCGTAGGCGTCCGTCCGGGCGATGATGATGGTGTCCTCGTCCTGCTTGGCGTCGACGGCCGCGCTGAAGCGGGCGACGGCGTCCTCTCGCGAGACGATCTGCTTGCCGGCGATGTGGCCGCAGCGCTTGGGCGTCGTCTGGTCCTCGATGTGGACCGCGGCGACGCCGACCTTCTCGTACTCGCGGACGGCGCGGCGGACGTTGTGGATGCCGCCGTAGCCGGTGTCACAGTCCGCGATGATGGGCAGGTTCGTGGCCTCGACCTGGCGCTTGGCGTTCTCGACCATCTCGCGCATGTCGACCATCTCGAGGTCCGGGAAGCCGAACTGGCCCAGCACCGTGGAGTAGCCGGACATGTAGACGGCGTCCAGACCGGCCATCTCGGCCAGGCGGGCGTCCAGCGCGTGGTAGGTACCCGGCGCGAAGACGTAGTCCTGGTTGTTCAGCATGTCCCGCAGTTCGCGGGCCGCGTCGTTTTCCACGTCGCGGATGTACGGGTCGGTGCTCTTGACTCGGCTCGCAACTTCGTCGATTCCGTCGTCGTCTTGTGTCATGATTGGAGTGTGTGTCCGCGTTCGAGACGCGGGGTATCTTGCATCCACCCGGAAACGGCGGGTATAGAAAAATGTTATGAACTATAATGATAATATTCTTTAATGCATTTAGATACCTTGCCCACGTCTAGGACCTTAAATTGCGTGTGACTCTCTTGCAGGCTCCCGGGCAGTCACCGAGCGGGCGCGCCCCGCGCCGTCCACTCCGGCGCAGTCACGCCCGCCGTGGGCTCACTCGAACCGGCTCGTCGCCGCGAGACGGTCCCCACAGAGCGGGCACATCCCGATGGCGATGTCTACACGGGCCGTGTAGTCGCAGGGGGCGCATTCGTAGTACGTGTCTTCGACGGCGGATGATGACTCGCTCTTACTCATCGTATGTAAATCAATTCTGGATTTCTCTACTTAGAAGTTCCGTACAATGTCTTCACAAGACCTAGAATGTTTACCTATTCTCGTAGGTAGTGATTGATTATGGGAAACAGGCGGGCGCCGTCGCCCCGGCCGCTCACTCGTCGGGTGCGACGACGGTGTTGCGCAGGGTCCCGATACCCTCGTACCAGATTTCGATGTCGTCGCCGGGTTCCAGCAGGCCCGGATTCGCGGGGCTGCCGAAGGAAATCACGTCGCCCGGCCTGAAGGTGTACCGCTCGGAGAGGAAGGCGATCGTCTCGTAGGGGTCGAAAATCATCCAGTCCGTCGTCGCGTCCTGGCGTTTCTCCCCGGAGATGTGCGTCTCCATGTCGATGCCGCGGGGGTCGAGGTCCGTCTCGATGACCGGGCCGAGTGGCCCCGACCCGTCGAAGGCCTTCCGGGCGGTGCGCCGCTCCTGGTCGAGCGCGTCCAGGTCGTTCAGGATGGTCCACCCGCGCAGGACCTCCCGGACCTCGTCCTCGCCGTCCAGGTCGGTGCACTCCTCGTCGACGACCGCGGCGAGTTCGCCGGCGTAAGTGAGTTCTTCGGTCCACTCGGGGTGGACGATGGGCTCGTCGGGGTGGTGCAGCGAGACGGCGGGCTTGATGAACCAGTCCGGGATGTCCGGGACGTCGTAGTCCATCTGGTCGATTTTCTCCGCGAAGTTGCGCCCGACGCAGTAGAAGGTACCCGGTTCGCAGGGCGCGAGCAGGTCCGCGTCCGCGCCGACCTCGTAGGTCCCCGCGTCGGTCGTAACCGTGCCGTCGTCGTACTCGCCGGTCTGGACGCCGTCGTCGGTCCGGATGCGTGCCAGTTTCATCACCGCCGGGTTCGCACAGACTCCGTTTAGGTGATTCGACTTGCCGTGGACGGCTGTCCGGTCGGCTCGCTCGTGGTGTAAGGCACCGCCAAACTATACCCGGATGCGCCGACAGACTCTCTATGGTTCGTCCCACTTTCGTGCCAGTTGCACTCGCCCTCGCCGTCGCACTGGCCGGGTGTCCGGCCTCGGAGACACCTGGGTCCCCGACGCCCACCGCCTCCCCGACCGCGACGGCCACGCCCACCGCCACGGCGACACCAGGGGCAACACCGACGCCAACCCCGACGGCGTCACCACCGACCGGTGACCTCGCGCCCGGCGTGACCGCCGACGGCATCGCCGACGTGGAGGCCCTGTTGTCCGCCCACGAGTCGACGCTGCTCGCCGACGGGACGACGCTGGATTTCGAGGTCACGCGCACCGAACCGGGCGGGACCGTCTCCCAGCGCTCGAACCAGACGCTCTCGCTCGGCCCGGGTTCCCGCCCGGTGACGGTCAACGGCTCCGGGCTCGGTCCCGACGGCCCCCTCCGGGTCGACGCGTGGCTGACCGACGCGACCTCGCTGTACCGTTTCCAGGACGGTAACAGCACGGGCTACCGGGTGCTGGACCCGCTCTCCGACACCACCCGGCTCGTCTGGCCCGGGAACGTCGACACGTACCTCCGGGCCGCCGCCGGCAACTTCACCGTGGCCTCGACCGGCACCGAGGACGGGACCCGCGTCGCGACGCTGACGGCGGGGCTTGACCTCGTCAACGGCTCCACCGACCCCGACACGGAGATGACGGTGACTATCACCGGCGACGGGGTCATCCGCTCGTTCGACCTCACGCAGACCCAGCCAGACGGCGACGAGTACGGCATCGCCTACCGCGTCCGGGCGGTGGGCGTCACGCCGGCCGAACCCGCCTGGGTCGCGTCGGTGCCCGACAGCGCCTTCCTCGACGTCGACCTCTCGGTGGCGGTCACCGACGACGCGCTCGTGACCGTCACGAACGACGGCCCCGACGCGGTGCCCGCGAACGCGACCGTCTCCGTCGCCGCCGGTGGGACCGCCTACGACGCGACGCTGGCCGACCCGCTCGGACCCGGCGAGACGCGGTGGCTGTGGGTCGACGACGGGACCGGGACGCTCACCGTGGCGGCCGAACAACCCGCCGCGCCGTCGGCCCGCGCGCTCGGCGGGCGGGCGACGGTCGTCGTCAGAACGGCGGACGGGACGACGCTGGCGACCGCTGACCTCGCCTGGCGGACGAACGGAACCCGCTGAGTCGCCGTCAGGCCCCGCCGTCGACCGACTGCACGTCGTCCTTCTCGACCTCGACGAACACCGACTTCACCTCGTCGTCGGCCGCCTTCAGCGTCCGCTCTATCTCGTCGATGACGTCGTCTATCTCCCGGCCGACCATCCCCGTCTCGAAGTCGACGTCGGCGGTCACCAGCAGGCTCTCGGGGCCGAAGTAGACCGTCCGGAAGTCGATGACGTCGGTGACGCCCTCGACCTCGGCGACGAGCGCGCGCAGGTCCGTCTCGTCCTCCCTGGGCAGGCTCTCGCCGATGAGCAGGCGCTTGTTCTCCCAGGCGAGCGCGATGGCGAAGCCCATGAGCATGATGCCGATGAGCAGCGCGGAGGCGGCGTCGTATATCTCGTTGCCCGTCGCGCGCGTGAGGTAGATGCCAAAGAGGGCGATGCCGGCACCGGCGAGCGCGATGGAGTCCTCGGTGAACGCCGTCAGCGTCGTCGTGTCGGCGGTCTTCTTGAAGGCCTCGCGGTAGCCGCTCCAGTCGTTCTCCTCGATCTGCTTTTTCATCCCGGCGCGGGCCTTGTAGAGCGCGTAGGTTTCGAAGACGATGGCCCCGACGAGGACGGTGTAGTTGACGTACACCGAGGGGAACGTCTGGCCGAAGTACGTGACCGTCTCCGCGCCGCCGTGGCCGCCGCCGTGGCCGCCGAGCGCCTGCTGGACCTCGTGGTAGCCGTGCTTGGCGGACTCCCAGCCCGCGATGCCAAAGAGCAGGACGCTGACGAGAAAGCTGTAGAAGAACTGTGACTTGCCGTACCCGAAGGGGTGGCGCTCGTCGGCCGCCCGACCGCTGTAGCGGATGCCGATGAGCAGGAACACCTGGTTGCCGGTGTCCGAGATGGAGTGGTAGGTTTCGGAGAGCATCGCCGGGCTGCCGGTCAGGAGGTAGCCGAAGAACTTCAGGACGGCAATCGCTCCGTTCGCGATGAGGGCCGCGATGACCACGGACTTGCTGCTTGCCATTGTGGCTCCACTCTCACCCCTGTCACAAGTATGGCCGGGATTCCGTCGCCGGACTGGGACGTTTATGCCGCCCGACCGCCCACGTCGGGTATGCTCGCTGTTCTCTCCGACACCCACGCCACCGCCGACCCGCCCCTGACCGACGCGATTCGCGAGGCCCTGGCCGACGCCACGGTCACGGTCCACGCCGGCGACTTCACGACGCCGGCCGTACTCGATACCTTCGAGGCGGCGACCGACCGGCTGGTGGCCGTCCAGGGCAACCGCGACGCGCTGGGCGTCCGCGAGCGTCTGCCCGAGACGGCCACGGTCGAGGCGCTGGACAGGCGGATTCTCGTGGTTCACGGGCACGAACACCACAGTACGAGTCTCCCGTTGCTCGCCAGACAAGAGGAGGCCGACGTGGTTATCGTCGGACACACACATCGGCCGGGGATTGAGCGGGTGGGGCAGGTGACGGTGCTCAATCCGGGGAGCCACGCCGACCCGCGCGGCAATCGCCCGGCCTTTGCGACGGTGGGGCAGGCAAGGGGTGGGGTCGAGGGGCAGTTGCGGACCCCAGCAGGGGATGTGTTCGAGCGAGCCGGGTTGTAAGAGGGCCGAAGCGGGTCAGCGCGCACTTCGACGTACGACGGGCAGGGAAAAGTAGCCGACGAATACTCAAACAGCGTTTTGAGCTACCGGACCGCCAGGACCGCGCCGACGACGACCAGCGCGAACAGACCGCCGGCGAAAAAGAGCAGCCCCGGCGGGAGCCCCGCGGCGACGTCCGGTGCGGCGTCCGCGGCCTCGGTCGCCGTCTGCGTCGCGTTGCTGACGGTCTCGGTCGCGCTCGCCGCCGTCTCCGTCATCGTCTCGATGGCAGTCTCGGTGGCCGTTCGCATCGGCTCGTCGGTCGGTGTCCCGGCGTCCGTCGTCACGTCGAAGGCACCCACCTGGCCGTCGCCGCCAGCCGTCGGGGTGTCCGCAGGGGCGGGGCTTGGGCTCGCTGTCTCCGTCGACACGTTCGCCCCGCCGGCCGCGGCCCCCTCTCCGCCGCCGGCGAGCGGTTCGCCGCCGTCGCCCCCGCCGAACAGTCCGCGCTCGCCGTAGAGTTGCTGGATGGCGAGGCTGGCGAGTCCGAGGACGCCGACGGCTCCGAGCACGCGCGACAGCGCCGAGCGCAGCAGCGAACTGTCGTCGTCGTCGCCAGCGAAGATGACCAGCGGCTGGTCGGCGGGAGCGTAGACGTCCATCTCGCGCCCCTTCGCGGAGTAGGCGGTGTCGACGACGGCGACGGCACCGGCGCTCTCCAGTTTCTCCAGGTGGTACTGTGCGTTCTGCAGGGAGGTGTCGACGCGGTCGGCGAGTTCGGAGGGGGCGGCGGGATCTTCGTGTATCTCCGCGAGCAGTTTCCGGGCGGTCTCGGAGGACAGCGCGGAGAGGACTTCCTCGGCGTCCTCGCTGTCGACGCCGACGACCCGGGGTTCGGCGTCGTCGGGCGGCGACGCCTCGGGTTTGGAGGGCAGCAGCGACATTGACTGGGAATTGTACGCCCTGCGGTATCAGTCTTTTCGACCTGGCGACAGGGATTTGTCCCTCGCTCCTGTACCGCGGGTATGGGCTGGCTCGCCAAAATCGGGAACCACATCTACGAGAACAGGGACGGGATGGTGTTCGACATGGCCTTCGCGCTGGTCTGGGTGACCCTCGTCGTCGCCTTCGTGACCATCGTCGACGGCCCGGACTGGGCACAGTACCTCCTGCTCGCTGCGGGTATCCCCGCGTACTTCGGGTTCGTCTACTCGCTGGAACTGGCGAAAGAACACCAGAAACAGCGCGGTGCCTGACGCCGAAACCACTTTCCGCCCGCCCCGTCTATCCCGCGATATGGCCGACGTCATCGTCCTCGGTATCCTCGCCGCCCTCCTGGTTTTCGTCTTCTTCATCTACCTGATGCTCCGGCGCACCGTCACGGGGTTCAAGGAGGGCATGGACCAGGGCCGACGGGACCGGTGAGGCTCGGTCCCGACCCAAAAGCGGTTTTGCCCCGCCCGCCCAGCACTGCGTCATGGACCCGCGAATCCGCGAACACGCCGAAATCATCGCCGACCACTCCGTCGACCTGCAGGAAGGTGACAACGTCGTCGTCCTCGGCCCGCCCGAGGCCGCGGACCTCGTCACCGCCCTCCACGAGGTCGTCGGCGACTACGGCGCGAACCCGCTCGCACTCGACAGCAACAGCCGCTTCTCCCGTGCGTTCCTGCGTGCTCGCGAGGACGACTTCGAGACGCCCGAGCACGAACTCGCGCTCATCGAGGAGACCGACGTCTACATCGCCATCCGCGCGGACCGCAACGTCACCGAGGCCAGTGACGTCTCGCCGGAGACAAACGCCGCCCACTCCCAGGCCAAACAGCCCATCCTCGACGAGCGGCTCTCGAAGCGCTGGTGTCTCACCCAGTTCCCCGCCCCGGCCAACGCCCAGCTCGCCGAGCTGAGCACCGAGGCCTACGAGAACTTCGTCTGGGACGCCATCAACAAGGACTGGGACGCCGTCCGCGAGCACCAGGCCCAGATGGTCGAGATTCTCGACCCCGCCGACGAGGTCCGCATCGTCTCCGGCGACACCACCGACGTCACGATGTCCGTCGCCGGCAACCCGACGCTCAACGACTACGGCGAGAAGAACCTCCCCGGCGGCGAGGTGTTCACCGCGCCCGTCCCCGACAGCGTCGAGGGCGAAGTGCTGTTCGACAAGCCGCTGTACCACCAGGGCCGGGAGGTCACCGACGTCTACCTGCAATTCGAGGACGGGCAGGTCGTCGACCACAGCGCCGAGAAGAACGAGGAGGTCCTGACCGAGGTGCTGGAGACGGACGAGGGCGCGCGCTATCTCGGCGAACTCGGCATCGGGATGAACCGCGACATCGACCGGTTCACCTACAACATGCTGTTCGACGAGAAGATGGGCGACACCGTCCACATGGCCGTCGGCCGCGCCTACGGCGACACCGTCGGCGAGGACAACGAGCAGAACCAGTCCGCGGTCCACGTCGACATGATCGTGGACATGGCGGAGGACTCCCGCATCGAGGTCGACGGCGAAGTCGTCCAGCGGGACGGGACCTTCCGGTTCGAAGAGTAGCGAGGTCTGACCGGAGGGAAGACCTCGAATCGGAACGGCGAGCGAAGCGAGCCGTCGACATGCATCGCCTGGTCCGGACATGGAACAGACTAATGAGGGCGCTCTCCTAGTCTATTCCAGATGGATTTCGACCTGGATTCCAGGATTCTCACGCTCGCGCTGGCGCGGATGGTCGACGCGCTGGCGAACTCCTTTCTCGTCGTCGTCCTGCCGCTGTACATCGGGAATGTCGTCGCACTTCCTGCCTTCGTGGGTACGACGCTCACCGTCGCCACCGTTGAGTTCACCGTCACGCCGGAGTTGCTCATCGGGGTCGTCCTCTCGCTTTTTGGCTTCCTCAACAGTTTCGGCCAGCCCTTCACCGGGTCGCTGTCGGACCGAACCGGCCGGCGAAAGGCCTTTCTCCTCCTCGGTCTGGCGCTGGTCGCCGTCGGCAGCGCGGGCTACATCCTGCTGCGCGACTACGTCTCGATTCTCCTGATGCGGGCGCTGCAGGGCGTCGGCGCGGCCTTCACAATCCCCGCGACCGTCGCGCTGGTCAACGAGTACTCCGCGTCGGACGAGCGCGGCGGCAACTTCGGGCTGTACAACACCTTCCGGCTGCTCGGCTTCGGCACGGGACCGCTGGTCGCCGGTATCGTCGTCTCGCAGGGTCCCTACCGCGTCGCCGGCTTCGACGTCTCCGGTTTCGACGCGGCCTTCCTGGTCGCCGTCGTCGGCGCGGTGCTCAGTTTCGCGCTCGTCACCGCGCTGATTCGCGACCCGGACCAGACCGAGGCCGAGGCCGGCGACGACATCTCCATCCAGATGCGCAACCCGGACGGGCCGGGGCTGGACCCCGTGTTCGCGCTGGGGCTGGCGACCATCGTGATGGCGTTCAGCCTCGCACTCTTTGCCCCGCTCGCGAACGTCATCAACGAGCGGCTGAACCAGGGCGAGTTCCTCTTCTCCGTCCAGTTCGGCGCGGCCGTCCTGGCGAACGTCATGTTCCAGTTCCCGCTGGGGCAGTGGAGCGACCGCTACGGCCGCCGCCCGTTCCTGCTGGGCGGGTTCGTCCTCCTGTTGCCGACGACGTTCGCGCAGGGCTTCGTCGGGTCGACGCCGGTCGTGACGCTTCTGCAGTCCGTGCCCGTCCTCGACCCCTCGCTGCTCATGGTGCTCGTCCGCTTCCTCCAGGGCGTCGCCATCGCGGCCGTGTTCGCGCCGTCGCTGGCGCTGGCCGGCGACCTGGCGAAGGAGGGCCAGTCCGGGTCGACGCTGTCGCTGCTGACGATGGGCTTCGGCCTCGGCATCGCCTTCGGCACGCTGTTTTCGGGCATCCTCGTCGGCTTCGCCTTCTACGTCCCATTCGTCGTCGCGACCGCCGCGGGCGTGGGCGCGCTCGCGCTGGTGTACACCCAGGTCGGCGAGACGGTCGACGACGCGGTGGGGATTCCGGCTGTCGGCGATTGACCGATGCGGGCCGTCACCACACGTCACGCCAGTCCTTTAGGTCGGTATCGCCTCTTGCGTGTATGAACTACGATTCTGCACTCGACAGGGCATACGACGAGTTGCCGGAGCAGGCCCACGACGAGGGCTCCCGCCTCAACGTCCCCGACCCCGTGGGTGAGACCGACGGCGCGTTCACACGGCTGAACAACATCAGCGACATCGCCGACGCGCTGGGCCGGGAACCCGACCACGTCCACAGCGCCATCCAGCGGGCGCTCGGTACCAGCGGTCAGTTCGACGGCGAGCGCGCCCGCTACAACGGCTCCTTCGACGAGAGCGACTTCGACGCCGCACTCGACGACTACATCGCCGAGTTCGTCACCTGCTCGGAGTGTGGCCTGCCCGACACCGTCCTCACGACCGAGGACGGCATCCAGATGCTGCGCTGCCAGGCCTGCGGTGCCTTCCGCCCGGTCCAGAAGCGCAGTTCCGCGTCCTCGCAGGCCAGCCAGGCCACGCTGGAGGAGGGCAAGAGCTACGAGGTCAAGATAACCGGCACCGGCCGCAAGGGCGACGGCGTCGCCGAGAAGGGCAAGTACACTATCTTCGTCCCCGGTGCCCGGGAGGGTGACGTGGTCACCGCCTACATCGAGAGCATCAACGGCAACCTTGCCTTTGCGCGACAGGTCTGAGGCCTGAGCGGGGCCTGTGCGGCGGTTCCGTACTGCTAACGTTTTATGTCTGTACTGTAATAGCGGAGGTATGGCACAACGTGAAGACGTGAACCCCGCGGTCGCCTTCGTCCGCGAGCGGCCGCTTGCGGTCGTCTTCGTCGTACTCGCACTCGTTCTCGGAGTCGACCTGATACGCAAACTCGCGATGGGGACGCTCCCCGTCGGCGACCTGGCGACCCACCTCTGGGACGGCACAGTACGCGGACTCAGCCTCGGACTCGCCGGCATCGGGCTGGCGATGACGTACAGCATCCTCAACTTCGCCAACTTCGCCCACGGCGACTTCATGACCACCGGGGCCTTCGTCGGGTGGGTGACCGCCTTTCTCATCGCCGGCTTCGGCGACTTCGCGACGGAGGCGCTGTTCTTTCTCGGCGGGCCGCTCCCGATAAACACCGGCACGCTCGGCATCAGCATCACCTCGACGCCGATTGCTATCGTCGTCGGCCTCCTGGTCGCGGCCGTCGCGGCTGCGGGTCTCGCGCGACTCGTCGACCGCATCGTGTTCAAGCCCATGCGGGGCCAGGGCGGCATCTCGCTGCTCATCGCCAGCGTCGGCGTCGCACTCGTCGTCCGGCATCTCCTTCTGTTCGTCTTCCAGGGTTCCTCGCGCGGCCTGACGGCCACCCAGCAGACGCCCTCTTACACCCTCGCCCTCGGTGACGGCTCGGTCACCATCACCGCCCACGAGGTCACGCTCATCGTCCTGGCGGCCGGACTGATGCTCGCGACCCACCTTCTCCTGCGCTACACGAAACTCGGCACCGCGATGCGTGCGATGGCCGACAACGAGGACCTCGCGCAGGTCACCGGCATCCCGACCGAGCGTATCATCCGCGCGACGTGGCTGCTCGGCGGCGGCCTGACCGGTGCTTCCGGGTATCTCATCGCGCTGGAACAGGGGACGCTCACCACGACGCTCGGCTGGGGCCTGCTGCTTCTCATCTTCGCTGCGGTCATCCTCGGCGGCATCGGGTCGGTGTACGGCGCGATGGCCGGCGGGCTGGTCATCGGCATCGCCGAGACGCTCTCGCAGGTCTGGATTCCCCAGAGCCTGACGTTGGCCGCCGTGTTCCTCGTGATGATTGCGATGTTGCTCGTCCGGCCGAAGGGGCTGCTCGGGGGTGTCGCGACCGTATGAGCACCGCCACCGGCGACCGTCTCCGGTCCTGGGTCGGGGTCAGCGACGCCCGCCTCCTGCTGGTCGTCTCGCTTTTCATCTACGCGCTGTTCGTCCTCGTCTCACTGCTGCTCAACAACGACCTCAACGGCATCGCCAACACCATCCGCCAGATTACGTTCCTCTCGGCCGTCTACGCCATGCTCGTCCTCGCGCTGAACCTCCAGTGGGGCTACGCCGGCCTGTTCAACCTCGGCGTCGCCGGCTTCATGGCCGTGGGCGTCTACACGATGGGGATACTGAGTACGGCCCCCACCAGTTCGCCGCCGGGGCTGGGGCTCCCGCTCCCCATCGGCATCCTCGGGGGCATCCTCGCCGCCGCGCTCGTCGGCGTCGTCGCCTCGCTGCCGGCGCTTCGCCTCCGCGGCGACTACCTCGCCATCGTAACCCTCGGCGTCTCAGAGATCATCCGCCAGACCTACCGCTCGGGCGTCTTCGAGGAGTTCGCGGTCGGCGGTCTCCAGATCGGCTTCGGCGGCCCGAGCGGGATGGCACTGCCGAAAAACCCCATCCGGATGCTCTTCTACGAGAACCCGACTGAAATCGCCTCGCCGCCGTCCGCGCTCGGCGAGGCCGTCTTCTCGACGTTCGCCACCTTCGGTATCACCGGGCCGGTCGTCGAGGGACTGGCATACGCGGTGGTGCTCATCCTCGTCGTCGCCGTCATCTACGTCCTCCTGCGCCGCGTCGGTAACTCGCCGTTCGGGCGCGTCCTCAAGGCCATCCGCGAGGACGAACTCGTCGCGAGCGCGCTCGGCAAGGACACCCGCTGGTTCAAGATCAAGGTGTTCGCGCTGGGCTGTGGCCTCATGGGCCTGGCGTCGATGCTCTGGTACATGGGCGGCATCGCCTCGACGACCTCGTTCCGCCCCATCACGACGTTCTACGTCTTCGTCGCGCTCATCATCGGCGGCGCTGGCTCGAACACCGGCAGCGTCATCGGCGGTGCGGTCTTCGCCAGCCTGCTGTTCGAGGGGCCGAACTTCCTCAGGCGGCTGGTCACCCAGCTGTTAGACGTCGGCGTCGCGCCGAACACGCTCGTCGACGCCGTCGCCCCGCTCGCGCAGTTCGACGTCACGCCGCTTTTGGCGTACACGCTGTCGGACGTCAACATCTCTGCGCTCCGGCTGGTCCTGCTGGGGGTCGTGCTCATCTACCTGATTCAGAACCGCCCGCAGGGGCTGCTCGGCCACCGCAAGGAGGTCGCCTCACCGATAGACCTCTCCGAGCGCTCGGGGGGTGACGACTCGTGACGACCGCACCACCCGACGCCGACGCGGACGCGAGCGACGGCGACAGTGCAGTCGACGCGGCCGAGCGCTCCACGGAGGACGGGTCGCTGCTGGAGGTCCAGAACCTCCGGAAGTCCTACGGCGGCATCACGGCCGTCGACGGCGTGACCTTCGACGTCACCGCCGGGTCGATGACGGGCCTCATCGGCCCCAACGGCGCGGGCAAGTCGACGACGTTCGACCTCATCACGGGCGTTCAGGAACCCGACAGCGGCCAGGTCGTCTTCGACGGGACGGACGTCACCGGCTTCCGGCCGTACCAGGCGGTCGAACGCGGCCTCGTCCGCACCTTCCAGATCGCCCGGGAACTCGACGAGATGACCGTTCTGGAGAACGTGATGCTCGCTCCCCAGGACCAGGTCGGCGAGAAACTCTGGCGGTCTGTGACCCCGGGCGTCCGCGACGGCGTCATCGCACAGGAGACGGAACTCCGCGAGCGCGCCTGGGACATGCTCGATTTCTTCGAAATCGACCACCTCGCGGAGGAGGAGGCCGGGTCGCTGTCGGGCGGCCAGCGCAAACTCCTGGAGATGGCCCGCGTGCTCATGACCGACCCCGACATGGTCCTGCTGGACGAACCGCTGGCCGGGGTCAACCCCAGCCTGGAGGAGAAACTGCTCGAACGCCTGCACGAACTGCGCGACGACGGCTACACCTTCCTGCTGGTCGAACACGACATGGACGTCATCATGAACCACTGCGACCCGGTCATCGTCATGCATCAAGGGCAGGTCCTGGTCACCGGGTCGCCCGAGACGGTACAGAACGACGAGCGCGTTCTCGAAGCCTACCTCGGGGGTGAGGTCGAGGAATGAGCCTGCTCGACATCCAGGGCCTCGACGCCGGCTACGGCGACCTCCAGATTCTCGACGGCGTCGACATGACCGTCGCGGAGGGCGAGTACGTCTCCATCGTCGGCCCCAACGGCGCGGGGAAGTCGACGGTCATGAAGTCCGTCTTCGGGCTGACGACGCACATGGGCGGGGAGATACTGTTCGCCGATGAAGACATCAGCGGCCGCGCGCCGGAGGAGATCATCACGCTCGGGCTGAGCTACGTCCCCCAGAGCGACAACGTCTTTCCGGGACTGACCGTCCGCGAGAACCTGGAGATGGGTGCGTACATCCTCGACGAGGTGCCCGACGACCGCCTCCGGATGGTGTTCGACCGCTTTCCGATTCTCGAGGACCGACAGAACCAGAAGGGCGGCTCGCTGTCGGGCGGCCAGCAGCAGATGCTCGCGATGGGACGGGCGCTCATGCTCGACCCCGACCTGCTCCTGCTCGACGAACCGAGCGCGGGGCTGGCACCGGACCTCGTCGACGACATGTTCGACCGCATCGACGACATCAACGACGCTGGCACCGCCGTCCTCATGGTCGAACAGAACGCGAAGGAGGCGCTGCGCCGTTGCGACCGCGGCTACGTCCTCGTCCAGGGCCAGAACCGCCACGAGGACACCGGCGACGCGCTGCTGGCCGACCAGCAGGTGCGCGAGGACTTCCTCGGCGGATAGCGAGGAGTAGAGAGAAGCGGTCCGGTTACGGGGTGATGCTCTCGATGCTCTCCAGTCCGCTGTCGGTGAACTGGAAGTAGTCGTAGGCGGCACTCGCCAGGTCACCCGCGTCGTCGAACGCGATGGGACCGGAGACGCCCTGGTAGTTGATGGCCTCGCCGCTGGCGGCCATCTCTATGCCCTCGACGAGGTTGCTCGGCGTCACTTCCGTCCCGTCGTCCTGCGCGACCGCCCGCATGTTCTCGGAGACGGCGGTCCCGTCGTTCTCTCCCGCTGCGGCGTTTGCCAGCACGAGCACCGCCGCCGCGTCGTAGGCCTGCCGGACGAACGGCTGGCCGGCCGGGTCGGCGTCGTAGGTGCTCTGGTACTGCTCGTTGAAGAAGTCCACACCGGGACCCTCGCCCAGCGGTGCGGTCCCGCGGACGTTGCTCATGTCCCGACCCACGTTGCCCGGGAGGTCGGAGGACTGCAGGCCGTCCGAGACGAGCACGTCCTGGCTGGCGTCGTAGTTGGAGTAGAAGTCCCGGAAGATCTGGACGCCGCTGTCCGGGTAGCCGACGATGAGCAGGACGCCGGGGTCGTCGCCCAGCGCCTGCTGGAGTTGGCTGGTGTACGACGACTGTCCCTTCGAGAACGACACGGAGGCCGTGACGGTCCCGTCGTACTCGCTCTCGAAGGAGTTGACGAACCCCTGCGAGAGCCCGTTGCCGTAGGCGTTGTTGAGATACAGCGTCGCGGCGGAGTCGTGGCCCAGCCGCTCGGAGGCCACCTGCGCGAGCACTGCGCCCTGCAGCGCGTCCGTCGGTGGCGTCCGGAAGAACAGGTCGTTGTCGTCGAGCGTCGAGAAGTCGGGTGCGGTACTCGCCGGCGAGC
This sequence comes from Salinibaculum sp. SYNS191, assembly GCF_037338445.1. Lineage (NCBI taxonomy): Archaea > Methanobacteriati > Methanobacteriota > Halobacteria > Halobacteriales > Haloarculaceae > Salinibaculum > Salinibaculum marinum. The sequence continues at coordinate 2,174,083 of NZ_CP147838.1, read as the reverse complement.
ACATCGTGACGCCGTTGGGAATCGCGACCTGGTTCGCCGACTGCAGGCTCACCTCGGAGCTGAGCGCCCCACAGACCATCGGATAGCCGGCGTTGACGAGCGCGTTCCCGTTCTGGACGCCCTGGTTCGGGCTGGTCGCCGTGTCCTCGAACTGCGTGTCGACGCTAAAGTCCGTGTCGGCGTCGTTGACCTGCTGTGGCACCAGTTGCGCCGCGTTGCGAATCGGCGGACCGAGCTGTTGCAGGTCGCCCGTGACGCCCATCAACAGCCCCATCTTGATTGTGCGACCGCCGCTGCCGCCGCCACTGCCACCGTCACCGCCGTCGCCGCCGTCGCCGCCGTCACCGCCATCGCCACCGTCGCTGCCGTCGCCACCGTCGCCGCTACAACCTGCCAATGCGAGGACACCTGCTGCCCCGATACTGCTGATGACCTCGCGCCGTCGTAGGTGTTTTGCCATACCGCGTGTACGTAGCTCACAATAGAAGATAAAACCTGCTGTGCCCGCAGTCTTCGCTTCTGCGCCCGACCTATCAACCGGGGAACGTTAATTGTCCGCCCACCTCGCCCGCCGTCCGCTCACTCGGCGACGGCCGCCGGGGTCGCGTCGGCCAGGTCGACCAGCACGTCGGGGTCGATGGGAAACACGGTCTGGGGGGTGCCGCCGGCGGCCCACACCTCGTCGTGGGACAGCAGCGTCTCGTCGATGTAGACGGGAATGTCCCGCTCGTGGCAAAACGGCGGCACGCCGCCGATGCCGTAGCCCGTCGCCGCCCGGACCGTCTCGGGGTCGGCCATCTCCGCGCCGTCGGCACCGACGACGTCGGCCAGTCGCTCCTCGCTGACGCGGTTGGCCCCGCTCGTGACGACCATCACGGGCTCCCCGTCGGCGACGAACACCAGCCCGCTGGCTATCTGGGCCACGTCGCAGCCGACGACTGCCGCGGCGTCGGCGGCGGTCTTCGTCCCCTCGTCGAACTCGTGGACGTTGACGTCGAATCCGTACTCCTCGCTGGCCTCCGCGGCGAACTCCTGCGCTCGGGGATGCATGTCCGGGCCGACGCACCGGTTCGACAAAAACGTCCTGCTGCGGGCCTGCGGCGGTGAGCTTCCCGACAGCGGGCTCGGTCCGGGTTGCTCGCCCCCGGAGGCCGCTCCGCTGCTGGGTCCTGGCCTTGCAGTCCCCTGCTTGCCGCTCTCCAGTGGTGCCACAGCACGGCAGAAGAGATGTCCACCGGTGCATACAATCAGTCTGCTACGGTAGAGACTGGTAGTTCTCGAAGCACTTCGAGGGGGTGGGGGGATTGGGGGGTGCCGTGCCTCTGTGAGAGTACGGCACGTCTGACTAATACTGTCATTGGCAAAAAACTATCTATAATCTGGTAGTATTACTGGATAAATTATTCTTCATGGAAAATGAAACATACGGGACTCGTCGCAGAAGCGGGCACGTAGGGGATTTTCACCCGATGTCAGACCTCACTTCGCTCGGTCTGCCGTGGTTCGAATCCCACCGTGCAGCGTTTCGGCACGCTGCATTGTCGTTCAACGGCTTCACGGGCACGGTGGGATTTGAACCCACGACCGTCGGATGACTTCCCCCATCAGGGCCGTGGGGATAGAAGTCCGACGCTCTGGTCCGGACTGAGCTACGTGCCCTCACCCGGGAGTTGTTCCAGAGGGGCAAAAATCAGGTGGAATCACGCGGCGTCCGTTCGCCGCTCGGACCACGACTCCACGACTGCAAAGGAGAGCGTACTCGCCAGCCCCAGCAGCGTCCCGCCGGTCAGCATGATGGCGAGGTACTCCAGGCTCGCTTCGCCGAGGAAGAAGGCGCTCACGCCGTGCAGGACGGCGGCGATGGAGAGCACGTAGAAGGGCGCGTTGAGATAGCCCCACTCGAACTCCCCGGCGAGGTACTCCTCGGTGACGCGGCCGAGGCTGCTGGTGATGCCGGCCGCGGCGAACCACTGGATGGAGCCGTAGACCAGCGCCGCCAGCGTGTCGACGACGCCGACCGGTGCGGGTGCGGCCGTCTGGGTCCGCTCCAGCATCTCGACGCCGCTGACGCCGCCGATTATCATCAGCGCCGCGGCGGCGACGTAGGTGATGAGCGTCACGCGGCCGGTGAAAAGCGCCGCGCGGACGCGGGCGACGGTGCTGTCCAGCGTCTCCTCCAGACCGAACCCGCGAGCGAGGACGTACAGCCCGAGCAGTGCCGAGACGACGCCGAAGACAGTCCCCGGAAAGCCCAGCAGGTCAGCGAGAATCGTCAGCGGGTAGATGAGCAACAGGATACCGAGCGGCACCAGCAGCGTGCCGCGGGTCTCGGGGTCGTCCAGCACCTGTTTGATGGTGTAGTACATCGATTCGAGGTCCTGTGCCTGCCGGACGACGACGCGGCGGACGCCGTCGATGGGCACCCGCGAGCGGATGACGGGGACGACAGACTCGTCCTGTGCGCCGTCCGTGACGACGAGCGCGCGCACGTCCTCGCCGGTCGCTAACTGGGCGAGTACGCGGTCGACCTCCTCGCCGACGGCGCGGTTCGCGGCCACGTCGCTGCCGTCGACGCCGGTGACCGCCGCGACCTCGACGGTCTCGTCGATGATACTGTCCGCGAGGTGGCACCCCTCGAACAGGACGTTCACGTCGCTGTCCTCGGGGTCGGCGGTGGCGAGTTCGACCGCGGCCGCCTCCACGGCGTCGCGGCCGACGACGGGGGTCTCGACGTCGGTCTTCCGACCGAGGTCGTCGTCGAGGTCCACACACAGCACCAGCAGCATTATCCACGGCTATGCCAGCCGTCTTTATCTGCTTTCGGGCGGCGGGGTAGCGTCAGTGGCCGACGCCGTCGTAGTCCTTCTCGCCGGCCTCGATCGCCACCTCCAGCCAGTTCTCCGTCGGCGGGAGCGGACACTCGTAGCGGTCCGAGTACGCGCAGGTCGGGTTGTACGCCTCGTTGAAGTCGAGTATCCACTCCCCGTCCGCCGTCCGGTGGTGCTCGGGTTCGAGGTCGATGTACCGCCCCGCGCCGTAGGTCTCCTCGCCGCTGGTCGCGTCCCTGAAGGGCACCCACAGGCGGTCCTCGTCGGCGTCGGACCTGTACGCGACCAGGCTCACGTCCTCGCCGTCGACGGTGAACGTGAACTCGCCCCACGCCAGGTACTCCTGCTCGCCGTCGGTGCTCGTTCCGACGACGACCGGCTCCGGCTCGTCGTACTCCTGCAGCGACAGTTCGTACCGGTACGACTCGTCTATCGGGTAGTAGTTCAGCCCGTCGAACGCCTCCCGTTCGTCCGGCGGGAGCGGCGACCGGGGGTCCCCGCCGAAGTACTGCTCTTTCCGCTCGCGCTGGCGCGCTATCTCCTCTTTCCAGGACATTTCTACCACCAGTTTTGCGCTAGACACACAAAACTGCATCGTCGTTCCCTGCATCTCTATCCGCACGAGTTCCGCTTGCCCCGCCTATACCGGTTTCGAGCGTCTCCAACCGAGTTTTTGCCGGGTGCTGTCGGTCTGGCTGCCAGTTTACGGAGCGCTGACTTCGGGACTGACCGACTCACTGCCGGAGATAGTATTGTATGGCTAGCAATATACTTTAGTAGCCGCTCGCCGAAGAATCAGACATGACAGACCCAGTGGTCGTCGTCGGCGGTGACGCAGCGGGGATGAGCGCCGCGAGCAAGTTCAAGCGCGACGCGCCCGGCCGGGAGGTCGTCGTCTTCGAGAAGGGCGAGTGGGTCTCCTACGGGGCCTGCGGCCTGCCCTACTACGTCAAGGGCGAGGTAGAGACGCTGGAGGACCTGGTGTCGGTACCGGCCGAGGCCTTCCGCGAGGAGCGAGACGTCGACCTCCGGACCGGTCACGAGGTGACGGCCATCGACCGCGACGCCCGCACCGTCACCGTCGAGGGTCCCGAGGGCACGTTCGAGCAGGCCTACAGCGACCTCCTGATTGCGACCGGTGCCCACGCCCTCACACCCCCGCTCGACGGGATGGACCTCGACGGCGTGTTCACGCTGCACGATATGAACGACGCGCCGCGCATCCGGCAGTTCCTCGGGATGGACACCCCCACGGCGTCGCTCCCGGACCTGGGCTACGGCGAGGCCGCCGCGGCGTACGCGGAACTGGAAGCGCCGGACGCCGTCGCCATCATCGGCGGCGGCTACATCGGTATCGAGATGGCCGAAGCCTTCGCCGAGCACGACCTCCAGGTTCACCTCTTCGAGATGCTGCCGCACACGCTCCAGCCGTTCGGGCCGGAAGCCGCCGCCGTCGTCGAGGAACACCTCCGCGAGCAGGGCGTCGAGGTCCACCTCGACACGGCCGTCGACGGCTTCCTCGGTGAGGACGCGGTCTCGGCGGTCGCTGCCGGCGACCTGGAAGTCGACGTCGACCTGGCGCTGGTCGGGGCTGGCGTCGCACCGAACACCGACTTCGCGGAGGCGGCGGGCATCGAACTCGGCGAGACTGGCGCTATCGCGACCGACGAGTACGGCCGGACGAACGACGAACACGTCTACGCGGCCGGCGACTGCGCCGAGGCGACCCACGTCGTGACCGGCGACCCCGACCACGTGCCGCTCGCGCTGACCGCCAACCGCGCCGGCCGCGCCATCGGCGCGACGCTTGCGGGCGACCCCACGCCGGTCGGGGAAATCGCGGGCACGGCCGTTCTGAAGGCCTTCGACCTCGAAGTCGCCCGGACGGGCATCATCGACGAGGAGCGCGCCCGCGAGGCCGGCTTCGACCCGGTCAGCGTCACCATCGACGCCGAGTCCCGCGCCCACTACTACCCCGGCGGGCAGGAAATCCAGATTCACCTCGTCGGTGACCGCGACAGCGGCCGCGTCCTCGGCGCCAGCATGGTCGGCCGCGAGGGCGTCGCCAAGCGCATCGACACCGTGGCGACGGCGCTCCACGCGGAGATGACTGTCGACCAGCTATCGTACCTCGACCTCGCGTACGCGCCCCCGTTCAGCCCGGTCTGGGACCCGGTGCTGACCGCGGGGAAGGTCCTTGCGGGCAAACTCGACTGAGGACCCTCCTCTTTCACTCCGGCGGCGCGTCGATGCCGTCCAGAATCAGGTAGTGCCAGACCGCGGCGAGGACCGCCCAGGTGGCGAAGAAGGCCGTCACCGTCACAGCCCCCCAGAAGAGGTCCGGCCGGGCGAGTCGCGTCCCCAGCAGGTACTCGCTCAGCAGGACTGCCACGAGCGGCATCGCGAGCGCGACCCGCCGCCAGGTGGCGAATCGCCGTCTATGATACTCCGGACCTGCCATCGTTCGTGACCAGACTCCGAACGACAGTAATCCTTCCCCGGTTCTGTGCGCCGCTTGCACGCCGGGCTCGACTGGCCAGTCGGGCGGCCACTCCGTTCCGCACGGCTTTTGACGCTCGATGGTGTAACGGTGGTACCGAATGATTTCCAAGGGCTGTGAACAGTGCGCGAAAGGCGGCAAGATGGTCATCTTCGTCTACGGCTACTGCGACCAGCGCGACTGCTTCTACTGCCCGCTCGGCGAGAACCGCAAGAACGTCACCGACGTCTACGCCAACGAGCGCGAGGTCGAGCGCGACCAGGACATAATCGACGAGGCCCGTCGGATGGACGCGCTCGGTTCGTCCATCACCGGCGGCGAACCCCAGGAGGTTCTAGAGCGGACCTGCCGGTACATCTCACTGCTGAAAGAGGAGTTCGGCGAGGACCACCACGTCCACCTCTACACCGGCATCACCGGCGGTCGCGAGAACATGCGCCGCCTGGCCGAGGCCGGCCTCGACGAGATACGCTTTCACCCACCGTTCGAGCAGTGGGGTGACCTCCACGGCACGGAGTGGGAGGACATCCTCTACGTCGCCCGCGAGGAGGGCATCACGCCCGCCTTCGAGATTCCGGGCATCCGCGCCGAGGAGGAGTTCCTGGACTTCCTCGACGAGGGCGCTGCGGACTTTTGCAACATCAACGAGTTCGAGATGAGCCAGGGGAACTTCCGCCGGATGCAGGAGGAAGGCTACGAACTCCGCGAGGGCCACATGAGTGCCGTCGAAGGCAGCCACGACATCCTGGAGACGATGGGCGACCACGAGCAGGTCTACTTCTGCACCTCGGTGTTCAAGGACGCCGCCCAGCACCGCAACCGCCTGAAGCGGATGGCGAAGAACGTCCGCCGCCCGTTCGACGAAATTACCGACGACGGCACTATCGTCTACGGGAAGACCTGGGTCGACTCCGCCCGCTTCGCGGACCTGGGCGTCCCCGAGGAGTACTACACGGCAAAGAGCGACCACGTCGAACTCGCCTGGTGGCTGCTGGAGGAGATGGTCGAGGAGGGCGACCTGCCGAAGGGGGAAATCGTCGAGCAGTACCCGACGGTCGAGGGAACGGTCGTGGAACGGACGCCGGTCGTGGGAACCGAGTCTGCAGGGGCAGACGAGTCGGCGTCGGCCGACTAGTCCGGGGCCGAGCGTCCGTGGCTCAAAGAGCGACTTGTCCATTCTGAAAACACTTACCGCCCGTCCCGGTAGCGGTGGTCATGCACCGACGCACGTTTCTGACCGCGGCTGCCACCGGATTCGCTGCGACTGCCGGCTGTCTCGGCGAGAGCGACCCCGGTGCGAACACCGACGGAACCGGCGACGACGCGACGGACACGCCGACGCCCGACCCGACTGCGACGCCGACGCAGGAACCGGCGTCCGTCGAGCGCGTCTCCCTGGCGGGACTCCAGCCGGCGCGGATAGCACTCGGTACCCCCGACTCTATCGGCGTCTTCGGGGAGTCGGCCGGGCAGTCGCTCTTTATCTCTGTGCAGACCGGCTCCGAGAACCCGCCGGCGCGCTCGGACTTCGCGTTCGAACTCGACGGGAAGACGCACACGCCGGTGGCGAAGACGCGGCGGCTCTGGCGACGCTCCGAGTCGGAGTTCGGTGCGGAGTACTCGCCGTCCGGCGGCTGGCTGCTGTTCGACCTTCCCGCGACTGCCGACGACCCGGACTCGGCACGCCTGCGCTGGCCGGGCGGTTCCTGGCAGCCCGACCCGGCAGTCCGGACGCGACTCGCCAGCCAGAATCCGACGTTCGACGTGTCGGTCACGGCACCCGAGACGGTCCCGGTCGGTGAGACGCCGGAGGCGACTGTCGCGTTCGAGAACACCAGCGACGTCGCGGGCACGTTCGTGCTGGCCGTCAACCGGGTCGGGCCGTACATCGCGTACGCGCCGGAGGCGGCGGTCAGGAACCTTCTCGAACCGGGGGCGAGCGGGTCGGTGACCGTCACGCCCTCCTTCTTCGACGAGTCGGAGATAGCGGCGGGGGATACGACACAGCTGAAATTCGACTGGTACGGCGGCGAGACCAGCCGGGAGATAGCGTTCGTCGCTCCCGACGCCGAGTGACTCCCGCAACGGTTGTATCGGTGGCCGCCGTACGTCCGCCCGATGTACCTTTCCCACCCTGTCCGGCGCATCCGCGACGACCCGGCCGAGGACGAGACGGTCACGCTGCGCATCACTGCCGTGGACGACGATAGCGCTGACGCCCTCGCGGACAGGCTGGACGACATCGGCGTCGTGGAGAAGCGACTGCGCTTCGCGGGTATCCGGATGACGCTGCCCCAGGAGCGAGTCGACGACGTTTGTGCCCTCGACGGCATCGAATCCATCGAGACGGGGAACACGTTCACCCTCGACCCCGACGGGGCCGGAGAGGACGTGGAGTACGACAGTACGTGCCGGTAGGGGGACGGAGCATCCGCGCGAGCAGGGCGAGCGCGGTTCCCTGACCGCGAGGCCTGTGGCCGAGCGGTCAGCCTTTTTCGCCCACGTTTTTCGAGGAGCGGTTCCCGCAGCGAACGGAGTGAGCGAGGAAACCCGACGAAGAAAAAGGTGGAGGGAAAGCGTTTAATCTGCCGCCTGACTACTCCGTCGCATGTCCGACTGTCCACTCGCCGACGAGTGCCCCAGTTTCTCCGAACGAATCGAGGGTATGGGGTGTCAGCACTACGGCGACCGGGGCGGCAAGGAGTGGTGCAACCACTACAGCCAGCCCATCGAAGACCTCAAATCGCAGCCGGTCAAGGTCGGCGAGGAACTGGAGGTCACCGTCGAGGACATCCACGAGAGCGGCGCGGGCGTCGGTCGCACCGAGGACGGTTTCATCGTCATGATAGACGGCGTCCTGCCGCCGGCCCGTTCGCTGGTGAAGGTGACGAAGGTCCACTCGAACCACGCCCGCGCGGAGGAAATCGAACGGCTCGAACTCGACGAGGAGGAGGGAGACGACGACGCAGACGACGCCGAGGCGGAGGACGAGGTCGACGACGGGGAGGACGAGGACGAGGGGCCACGTCTCGGCAGCCGGGACAACTTCTGGGGCAGCTAGGCTACCGCCACTGCTCGTACTTTTCGCGGACAGTCTCTACCGGGGACGCGGATAGATTTCGTCTAAAGCCACTGGTCCGGTCACAGAGCAGGCCGTTCGGCGCTGGCCGTCGGACGGACGACGGCCCGGTCCCAAGCCGGTAAACCGCTCGGCGTCGTTGTCCCACTCATGGACCTCGACCTCGACGACGCCGACGCACTGTGTACTGCCGCCAGCAGCGGTCTCGGCCTCGCCAGCGCCGAGGCACTCGCCCGCGAGGGGGCGAACGTCGCCGTCTGTGGCCGGACCGAAGCACACCTCGACGACGCTCGCGAGACGCTGCGGGCGGCCGGTACCGGAGACGTCCTGGCGGTACAGGCCGACATCACCGACCCCGACCACGTCGCGGCCTTCGTCGAGCAGACGGCCGAGGAGTTCGGCGGCATCGACCACGTCGTCACGAGCGCCGGCGGCCCGCCGAGCGGCCCCTTCGAGGACATCGCCGACCGCGACTGGTACCAGGCCTACGACATGCTCGTGATGAGCGCCGTCTGGACGCTCCGCGAGGCAGCACCGCATCTCCGCGCGTCCGATGCCGGCTCCGTTACCGCCATCACCTCCCGCTCTGTCCGGGAGGTGCTGGACGGGCTGTTGCTCTCGAACGCCGTTCGCCGGGCCGTCGTCGGCCTCGTCAAGACTGTCTCACACGAGATGGCACCGGACATCCGCGCCAACGCCGTCCTGCCTGGCGCACACGAGACGGGCCGCATCGAGGACCTCATCGAGGCGGCCGTCGAGCGCGGCGAGTTCCCGGACTACGAGGCCGGCTACCGCGACTGGGCCGCGGACGTGCCCCTCGAACGCATCGGCGACCCCGAGGAACTCGGCGACGTGGTGGCGTTCCTGGCGAGTCCCCGCGCCAGCTACGTCAACGGTGCGGCGCTGGCCGTCGACGGCGGGTCGCTCCGGAGCGTCTGATATCAGGCCGGCATCTGCTCGCGGACGCGCTCGACGTTGCTGAACTCGAAGCGGGCCCCGCCGGCCCAGCTCTCGGTAATGCGCACGTTCCACCCGTGAGCCTGCGCTATCTCGTCGACGATAGCGAGGCCGAACCCCGTCCCGTCGTCCGCGCTGGTGTGGCCGGCGTCGAAGACGGCGTCGCGCTCGTCCTCGGGGATACCGGGGCCGTCGTCGGCGACGTAGTACCCGTCGTCCGTCGACCCGACGCGCACCGTCACCGACCGGGTGGTTCGCCCGACGGCGTCGGCCAGTTCTGCCGCCGGGGACGCGTGTTCCACGGCGTTGCGAAAGAGGTTCTCGAACACCTGGCGCAGGCGACCCTCGTCGGCGACGATGGTGACGTTCGCGTCCGTCTCCAGCGTCGCCTCGCCGGTGTCGACGTGGGCCCAGGCCTGGGTCGCGACGTCAGTGAGTGCGACAGGGGTGGTTTCGTCGAGGTCCCGCCCGTGGCGTGCGAGGTCGAGCACGTCGTCGATGAGCTGGTGCATCCGCTCGTGGGCGTCCTCGACGTCCTCCAGGTGCGAGAGGTCGCCGGTCTCCTTCGCGAGGCTCGTCCGGCCGGCGGCGACGTTCAGCGGGTTGCGCAGGTCGTGGGAGATGATGCTGGCGAACTGGTCGAGTTGCTCGTTCTGGCGTTCGAGTTCGCGGCGCTGGCGCTCGCGCTCGGTCACGTCGTGCAACAGGACGACCCGGCCGAGGCGGTCCCCCCGCTGGTCCTCGACCGCCGAGACCGTCACCTCGAAGTCGCGCTTGCCCGCGGGGGTCGAAACCCCCACTATGGCCCCGTCAGCGTCGGCCTCGATGGCGGCCTGCAGCGCGGGGTAGTCCCCCAGGATGCTGTCGATGAGCGTCCCGATAGCCGGGCTGTCGCCGTCGATGACCGGCTCGAACGCCGTGTTGTAGTCGATGATGCGTCCCTGCTGGTCGACGACGACCATCGCGTCGTCGATGGTGTCGACCACCATGTCGCGGGCGACCGGTACGACGTCCATGAACCCAGCCCACCGGATGGACATGAACAGGGCGACGCCGGTGACGCTGAACGCCAGCGGCGTCACGTCGACGGTCAGGAAGTCGAACAGGTACAGCGCGTTGGCGAAAATCGGCACGAAGACGCCGGTCAGCAGGGCGGCGAACTGCCAGACGTACAGCCCCCGGGTCTGGAGTGCCGTCCGAAACAGCAACCCGGTCGTCACCGCGACGAGCAGATAGGAGTACGCCGCGTGCGCCAGGAACGCCGGGCCGGCGGTCGCTACCCCGCCGCTGCCGACCATCTCCCGGACGAGCGCGCCGCCTGTTGGGTCGTACACCAGCAGCCCGAGCAGCAGGCCGGGCTCGATTGCGAGTGCCGCCACGGTCCGTCGCGTGAGCAGGTCGCCGCGGCCGATGAACTCCAGGCCGAACAGGACGTAGCCGTTGACGACGACGACCATCCCCGCGTACAGGGCCTTGTTCAGGAGGAGGTCGAGTTCGGGACTCGCCGACAGTTGCGTCGCGAGGTCACAGCCGCTCCACAGCGCTGCACCGACCAGTAGCCAGACCAGCGGGACCGCACCCGCCTGCTCGCGGTTGCGCCACGTCGCCCACGCCGCCAGCAGCGTCGCGACGACCGACCCCAGCAGCGCGAGGACGTACCAGTCGGTGATGTCCACTGTCACCTTCTATGCAACTCATTACTCTTAACAATGTTCTTCTGCTGTCAATTACTCCACCGCCCCCGAAACCTCAGCAGACGGGTTTGGGATTGACGCCCAGCGACTCCAGCGTCTCGAAGTACTCGTCGTAGGCCGCCTCGACTGCGCCAGTGGCCGCTTCCTGTGCAGTTCCCCAGTCGTCGTCGCCGTCGCAGTACTCGTCGAGCGCCGCCAGCGCCGCCTCGCGGGTCGCTTCGTAGTCGTCGCCGAACCCGCGGAAGAGACTCGCCGTCCGGGGGTCTGCCTGGCCGGTGAAAAACCCGGAGGACTGGCTGGCCTTCTCCTCGATGGCCAGTGTCCAGCCGACGAGCGCTCCGAGTCGCTCGACTGTTGACTCTTGCCCACGAAGGAAATCGACGATAGCCGGCGTCTCACCGGGGTCGTAGTCGTCGAGTTTCCCCGTGATGTCCTCGGCGTGGCCGCGCTCGCGCTCGGCGGCGTCGGCGAACGTCTCGCCCGCGGGCCCGTCGCTCCAGTCCTCGAAGGTTTCGGCTGCGCCGGTCGCGTCGTCCGCCGCCGCGGTCAACACGGGGTCGGCCTCCATCTCGCCCTCGGTGTCGGCGTACAGGGACTTCGAGGAGCCCAGCCGGGAGAGTTCTGTCTTGGTTTCGCTTCGCACTGCGTCGACGAACTCGCTTGCGTCCATGTCTCACGTGTGGCCTGCCGAGGGCTTGTAACCATCGCCCTCCCGGTGCTCGGTGTCGAAAACAGGCGTCGCTGGTCGAGCGGCGCGGCGAAAAATGCGGTCGTATCTGTCTCCTCAGTCGCCCTTCTCTGCGGGTCGGCTTCGCCTCCCCGCGTCGATTCGAGGCCGTCTCCTTCCCTTCGGTCAGTCGTCGGCCTCGCCCTTCTCTATCGGCGCGCCGACCAGGTTACCCCACTCGGTCCAGGACCCGTCGTAGTTGATGGTGTCGTCGTAGCCCAGCAGTTCGTGCAGTGCGAACCAGGCGACCGACGAGCGCTCGCCGATGCGGCAGTAGGCGACGGTGGTGCCCTCGCCGTCGATGCCTTCCTCGGCGTAGAGGTCGCGGATTTCGTCGGCGGTCTTGAAGGTGCCGTCGTCGTTGGTGACGGCGGCCCAGGAGATGTTCTTCGCGCCGGGGATGTGCCCGCCGCGCTGGGCGGTCTCCTGCAGACCCGGGGGCGCGAGAATCTCGCCGGAGAACTCCTCGGGGGAGCGGACGTCGACCAGCGGGAGGCCGCGGTCGATGGCGTTCTCGACGTCCTCGCGGTAGGCGCGGATGGACTCGCGCGGGCCGGAGGCGTCGTACTCGACTTCGGAGAACTCGGGGACCTCGTCGGTCAGCGGATAGTCGTTCTCGACCCAGTAGTCGCGGCCGCCGTCGAGCAGGCGGACGTCGTCGTGGCCGTAGTACTTGAACTGCCAGTAGGTGTAGGCAGCGAACCAGTTGGCGTTGTCACCGTACAGGACGACGGTGGAGTCCTCGGTGATACCGTGGCTGCCGAGCAGGTCCTCGAAGTCCTCCTTCGAGAGGATGTCCCGCGTCGTCTGGTCCTGGAGCTGTGTCTCCCAGTTGAACCCGATAGCGCCGGGCGCGTGGCTCTCCTCGTACAGTTCTGTGTCGACGTCGACCTCTACCAGTCGGTGGCTCGGGTCGTCGCTCTGGAAGTCGTCGAGATGGTTCTCGACCCAGTCAGCGGAGACGAGAACGTCCTTCGCGTAATCAGTCATAGTACACCCCAATATACGCCCACATCACCTATAGTACTACGACTCTCGGCAGGTCCCGCCCCTCCTCACCTCTCCCGGCAGAATCTGCCCCTTCTCGCGTGCCGCTCTGAGAGACGGTCCCGGTCCGGGGCCACTGTCTCGCTCAGTGCGACGTGCTACGCGGTGGCATTTCGACCTGACACAATTGTTGCCGCTATCTTCGACCGACTGAGACGGACATATTCAAGCGCTTCGCGGCTCAAAGCCCGTCAATGAGTGACATCGTGGTCCCGGCGTCGTGGGTAGTCGACCGCCTCGACGACCTGCGGGTCGTGGACGTTCGCGACCCCTGGGAGTACGACGGCATCGGACACGTCCCCGGCGCGGTGAACATCCCCTTCGACGCGTTCCGCGCCGACGAACACGCTGCCGACGGCGAGGGCGGAGGGGAGGGTATGCTCCCCGGCGAGGACGTCTTCGCCGACCTGCTTGGTGAGGCGGGCATCGCACGCGAGGACGACGTCGTGGCCTACGACGACCACCACGGCGTCTTCGCCGCGCGCTTTCTCGTCACCGCGGAACTGTACGGGCACCCCACCGACCGACTCCACCTGCTCGACGGCGACTTCAGCGCCTGGCAGCGCGACCACGAGACGAACGGCGACGCCCCCGACGTCGAACCGACGACCTACGACATCCGGGCCCCGTCCGAGACGCCGCTGGTCGACGCCGACGCCGTGGCGGCGGCCATCGACGACCCGGACACCGTCATCGTCGACACGCGCGAGGACTGGGAGTTCGAGGAGTCCCACATCCCCGGCGCGGTCGCGGTGGACTGGCGCGAACTCGTCGACGACGAGACCCGCGGGCTGAAATCCCGAGAAGACATCGAGGCCATCCTCGCCGACGCCGGCATCACCCCCGACAAGCGCGTGCTGCTGTACTGCAACACGGCCCGGCGCATCAGCCACACCTACGTCGTCCTTCGCCATCTCGGCTACTCGGACCTCGCCTTCTACGAGGGGAGTCTCACCGAGTGGGAGGCCGCCGGCCGCCCGGTCGAGTCGGCGTGATAGCTTCTCGGAGAGCGTGTCGTAGAACTCTCCTCGTCCTCCTCGAAGTGGCCGAAACGATGGCGACAGTATCGAGATACAGCACGCTGGGCAGCATGCATATGGACACCTTGGTGGACAATGCATCACATCCTTTGAAGTACGGACTCACCACGTACATGGATGCCAAGCACCTCTCACGCTGTGCGCATCCCGCAAGAAGTCGGGTAAATCCGTTGCCCGGCTTTGACTTGGACAGCCAGCACACCCTATCAATCAAAATACTGATGAACAAACACCCTTGGAGAGACTTCTCTGACATGCTCTCCAGTAGCGAAAGGTAGCATCAGCGGCGGCGTTAGGTCAGCTCTTGCTGGACGGTCGCCGCCTCGGCCGTCAAAAGTGACACCGCCTCGGCCAGCAGCGCCACGACGACCGGGCCGGCGACAAGTCCGACGACGCCGACCGAGAGGATGCCGCCGGTGAACCCCACGAAGTAGAGGCTGCCGGGCATCCCCGTCGTCAGCCGGGCCAGCCGCGGCCGGATGAGTGCGTCCGGCAGGAACCCGATGACCACCATCCCGACGACGAAGATGACGACCGCTCCCGTCACGTCGCCGGCGATTATCTGGACGCCGCTGAGTACCGCGATGACGACGCTCGGGCCGAGAATCGGAATGAACTGCAGGACGCCACAGATGACTGCCAGCGCGAACGCCGACTCGTAGCCGAGCAGCAGGAACACCGCCAGCCCGATGACGAAGGTCCCGAAGGCGACGGCGGCCTGCAGGACGTAAATCGCGTACAGAATCGAGCGCGTCCGCTCGTGGAAGGCCAGCACGATGTTGTGATGGCGCTCGGGCACCGGCCGGAGCAGCCCCTCGCGAATCCCCTCGGGCCGCAACAGCAGGGCGTACACGACGAGCGTAAACAGGAACAGCTTCAGCGCCACCACGGGCAACAGCTGGATACCCGTGACTGCGACCCGGCCCGAGGCCGCCTGTGCCGCCGCCAGCACCGACCCGATGTCGACGGTGTAGCTGAACTCCCCCACCGAGAGCACCAGCGACTGGGGCAACTGCCGGAGGAACTCGAACAGTTCCCCCCGGCGGAAGTACAGCGCACTGAACAGGGGGGCCGCGAGCAACACGCCGACGAAAAACGCCGTCGCCGTGCTCAGCAGTGCCGCCAGCCGCCCGCTCGCGCCGTGGGTGACGAGTCGCTTCCGGAGCGGATACATGATGTACGCGATGGTGATGGCGAAAAAGACCGTCGGCAGCACCTCCCACAGCAGGAACGCTGTGAGCACTGTCACAGCCCCGAAGAGCACGCCCAGCACAGTCTGTCGCCGCCACTCCAGCACAGGCGTGGACTCTCACCGCACCGGGTAAATGTTTGTGCCCTCGCTGCCGTCACGCCGCGCCCGCCCTGCGACCGGCCCCGGCGCAACGAAACGCTTTACTCTGCGCCGGATGGATGTTCGGACACGGGATCGTGGGTTAGCCTGGTATACTTCGGGCCTTGGGTGCCCGTAACCCCGGTTCAAATCCGGGCGATCCCATTCACTTAAAAGCAAAAACGGAATATTTTGCTGGTTTTTGCGGTCGTCCACTCACTCATCTGTAGACCGCGGGAGGTTCGGGCACCGGAATATGCTACGTGGTGTTGATGCGTAACCATGCAGACGAGTTGCCTGCCGACTGGATATAAGTCGAATCGGGGACTGCTAACGGGGGTTACAGAACCCGCAGTCGGTAGCCTTCGAGGGCGGTCTCATCGGTAATTCGTCCAGCCTCGGAGGCCGCGTCGAGCAGTTCGCTGACGAAATCCTTGGGTACCTCGACGCCGATGAAGTCACTCCCGTCCCGCCCCGTGGTTAGCCGTGCCATCGTCCGCTCGGTGCCGTCGTCGTTGTAGATACTCCCGACGCGCTCCTCATCTCGGATGAATCGAAGGGTGACGTCGGTCGGTTCGATGGTGTCGAAGCTCACCTCAAACACACGATCGTCACCTTCGACCCGCGCAAGCATGAGTCCGTCCAATTCGGCTATCGTCGTCTCCATGCTTCCACTACGGCTTCGACGCGTTTAGGAATCAGGCCAAGCGGTCACGCACACCCCTCTCTGGAATGCCACCCCTCCAGCCCACCCAACACCGACGATCAATCGTTCCACTCTCTCAGAGGAGTCGAACAAACGACCGATGAGTGCGAGACACGCGCTGTGTAGCAGTATCTCAAGGAACTACCATAGACACTCAGATCATTGGGCGGGTAGGTGAGTTCGAAACTGATGCTAATTATCTCATATAGCACACTTTTGTCACTCGTCGACGTCGTGCGACCCGACACACGCCAGGATATCTTGTTCTAATCCACCACCGACAAACTGAACATGACCCGCGTCAGCCTCGTAGTCAATTACCCCGGCATCCGCCAGTTTCGGGAGATGAGTATGATGAAGTACGATCCGGACGCGTTGGCGATGCTCGTCGGATACCCCCTCGGTATTTTCGTCTTCAACCCTGTCTGCAACGCGGTCTACGAGCGCATCGTATTCCAATGTCCTATCAGCAGCGTTGTTCAGTGAACGAACAACAGCGCGTCGGTGTTCGTCCGCTACTGCCGACAGGAGTCTATCGGGCGAAATCAACCGCTCTCGTTCCGCAGATCTGGAGAAATTGTCGATATTCCGCAGACCCGGTTCCTCTCGCTCCACGTTCTCATCCATACTCACACAACAGCGCTCCAACTGCCTGGCTCTATTCCATGGTGCACAATGGAAATCGTTGGTTCTTACGCCTCTGTCTCGGGGGTCAGGAGTGCATGTCGAACGAACCCACCGACGGCACGACGCAGGCGCTCAGTCACTGCTTGATCAGAAATCCCGAGTTCGTCCGCGAGCTCCTCGGTCGTGCAGCCTCGTGGAATGTCGTAGTATCCCATCTGAACGGCAAGCATAAGCGCTTCTCGTTGTGGCTCGCTCAAGCCGTACCACGGACCAATCCCGGGATCCGTGGGATTGTATAGCCTGATAATTTCCGGGGATATGTGCGCGTCCTCACAACAGGTTTGAAACCGGCTCAGGCCCTCGCGGTCAGGGAATCGTATCTCGAAATCCCATCCTTCTGTTGTTCCAGTCGCGCTCAATATTTGCCCCTCGTTGACCAGGATGCACTGAAAGAAATAATCCTGGCTCGCATCCCAATCAAGTCTGAACAGGGTCCGATCTTCGAATACGTCTACCTCGGTTACGCTGTTGACAGTTGGGTAGCGTTGGACGGCTTCGAGAAACTCGTCTCCGACAGGTTCGTAGACCCAAAAGAGTGGCACGGTAGCGTCCCCACTCGGGACGAGCGTTTCGAGTTCGATAGCCGAGGCCTCCTCTAAACTGAGAATCTGCCCGAGTTCGAAATCATCGGGAGATAATCGAACCTCCATTAACACACTCATGCTCTTTTGTTAGGCTAGGTTGCTCTGGGTCCTACAAAAGAGGGAGACATGGTGCACCATGCCCGGACAGTATTCTAACGGCACGACCCGCTCGCAGAACACACCTGCTCATCTGCGTTGGATGATGGATGGTATTTATAAAAACATGGCTCACCATGCTTACTTAGGTATCCCCGGCATATTCTCTCTTACATGGCGACTGAAATGGAATTCACAATTCCAGTAAACGAATTTCCGTTGGGAAGTGTCTTCGAGAACTTGCCGGGAGTGACGGTCGAACTGGAGCGGTTGATTCCACACGAGACGCTCACTATCCCGTACTTCTGGGTGCGTGGTGCGTCCTCTACCGACATGGAAGCTTCCTTTGATCCACATGCTGGCGTGACGGACATCCGATTGGTTGATAACGTCGAGAACGAGTATCTCATGCGTGCAGAGTGGGTGCGAGAATACGATGGGGTATTGAGTGCGTTAGCAGAGACTAATCTAACCGTTCTCTCTGGGGTTGGAACGGACGATGGGTGGCGATTCGAAGTCCGGGGAGACAGTCAAGAAGCAGTTGCCGCGTTTCGAACATGCTGCCAGGAAAATGATATTTCAGCTAACATCTCCACAGTTCACGCGTTGCTCCCGATACAGGGAGATAGCTACAAGTTGACCGAAACCCAGCGCGAAGCGCTGGTATTGGCGCACGAGCGTGGGTACTATGACTCCCCACGCGAGGCATCGCTTGAAGAGATTGCAGCCGAGCTCGGCATCACCCAGCAGTCGCTTTCTTCCCGTCTCCGGCGGGGGTATCGACGTCTCGTCGGTGAGACGCTCATCAGTTCGTAGGAGCGTATCAGTCTTTGAGAATGCCGATAATCGACGGATAGATCGCCATGCCGAACGTCGCGTTTTCCATGGTACACCACCCACGCCAATTATCGGCCTGTCGGACGAAGACTTCCACATGGCGACCGTAATGGAGTTTACGAGCCCGGCAAAGGAGTTCCCGCTGGGGAGTATCTTCGAGAACTTGCCGGGAGTGACGGTCGAACTGGAGCGGCTGATTCCACACGAGACGTTGATCATCCCGTACTTCTGGGTGCGTGGCGTGGACACCGAGGACATCGAAGCGGCGTTCGAACCACGCGAGGGCGTGACGGACATCCGACTGGTCGATAGCGTCGAGAACGAGTATCTCATGCGTGCCCAGTGGGAGCAAGCGTACTTTGGCGTCCTGAGTGCCCTGGCCAAGGCCAACGTCGTCGTGCTCTCGGGGCTCGGAACGAAAGACGAGTGGCGATTCGAGGTGCGCGGCGAGAGTCAGGAGGCAATCGCTGAGTTTCGAGAGTACTGCCAGGAAAACGATATCTCGATAGAGATCACCGCCGTCCACGCAATGCTTCCGATCCAGGGGGAGGGCTACGAGTTGACCGAAACGCAGCGCGAGGCGCTGGTGCTGGCCTACGAGCGTGGCTACTTCGACACCCCGCGCAAGGCGTCGCTCGAAGAGATCGCTGACGAACTCGGTATCACCCAGCAATCGCTTTCGTCACGACTCAGGCGTGGGCATCGACGTCTCATTGGAGCGACGCTCGTCAGTTTGCCGTGATCGTTCTGGCGGGCCCATCTTTTAAACCTACTGTATAATCAGTATCCCTACTAAACCGACTCAGGCCGGTAGAATAGGTACATATGGATGCTGTGGTGTCTGGAGTCGGAGTAGAATCAGTCAAGTATCATCAGGACTCTGCGACTGTTCGGACCCAGTTTGACCAGGAGAAGACCCCCGCAAGTATGGCTGTAATCGCAACGCTGGCGGAAGTGATGGACGCTGATCCGGTTGAACTGGATCCGCTCCATTCTACGGTTGACCCAGACGCGTTGGATGCGCTCGTCCGCGTTCGCACCGGGACGGACGGAGATATCCACGTTACGTTCACGCACGAGGACCACGAGATAACTGTGTACAGCTACGGTGTGGTCACGATCACGTCCGGCGATGAACCAACAGCGGAGCAATCCGGGAGGAACGCGGGAAGATGACGTCTGAGGAGAACCCAGTCGCGTCGAAAGCGGAATTGAACGCGGAGCTAAAAGCACTCCTTATCAGGTCCTACGAGAATGGAATCGATGTGGAAGGCGCGTTCGAATGCCGGAATGGAGTCGACCATCCTGACTGGGACGTGATCGTCACCGAAGTCCAAAAGAACGAACCTTCGGAGTGACCAACTGGGAGAGAACTCGGGTCGGTAGCAATTGAAGTAGTAGCCGTCCTGTTTCAGGCGGTTGCCGGGGTACAGGTCGGCGTTCTCGGTGCTGTATGCGACCGCCGCGAAGTTACAGATGCCGAGGTCAATACCTGCCGTCTCCTCGCCGGGTGCGTTGGGTGTCTTGATTTCGTCTTTGCAGACGAGATGCAGTTCCCATCGCTGCTTCGCTTGGTCGTAGACTGCCCTGACTTGTTGCAAGTTCTCGACCGTGACGCCGGGACGGGGTTCGTATTCGACAAGGATGTATTCCCACGCTTTCGGGTGTTCCTTGTGATTTGCGCCCTTCGAGAGTCGGACTCGGTTATTCTTGGCGTCGTGTCCCGACGGGTCGACAGGTTCAGATTCGTGGTGTCTCGATACTCCACCTCGAAGCGGGACTCATCTGTGAACACAGGTTCTACACGAATATGGACGAAGTGGCTGCGCAGCTCGGACTGACGTTCCCACAGCTACTCGGCCAACTCCCGACGCTCCTGGTCGGGAAAGTGCGGTTATCCCTCTCTCGGTAACTGATCTCTGTTTCGGCCACCTCGGTACTGTCAGCCATTGAGCAATCGAAGAACGCTCTGCGGCATACACAGCCCATCTCTTGCACGTACCTCCGTTCAAACTTGGATTGGATACGAGGAAAATTTCGAGCCGCTTTCGGGAGACAAAAAAGCCCCGATTCGACGAATGGCCTTTACTCCGGTGACACCACCTCGTAGGGAAGCATCATCTCCTGGTCCTCGTGTTCGAGGATGTGGCAGTGCCAGGGATACAGTCCGGTGTAGCCGGTGAAGTCGGGCTTGATGCGGATCACCTCCTGCGGGTTGACCAGCACCGTATCCTTGTGGAAACGGTTGTTCGGATTCGGCAGCGTAGGCGCTCCAGAGAGCGTCACGTAGTCAGAGATGTCTGGCCTGGTGGGAGTCTCGCCGTCGATGAAGGCCTGGGCAGCATCCTGGTACCCCGCTTCGTCGTCCCAGGTGAAGCTCTCCCGCTCAAGCACTTCGAAGTCGACGAGGTGCAGGTGAATCGGGTGGGAATCACCCGTGGTGTTGTACAGCTCCCAGACTTCGGAGGTCCCTAGCGTCGGGTTCACGATCGCGTCGTCATCCTCCCACAGTGAGAGGTCGAGGAAGTGGCTGTCTAGTTCGTCACCCTCGAAATCGCCTTCCTCGACCGTGAACACCGCGCTGTCGAGCGTGAACGTCCGGGTGATTCCGGACGGGTTCGTCTCCGGTTCCTGGTACTTCCTGTTGATGCCATTCAGGAACCCGTCGAGATTGACATTGTTACCCCGGTTGGAGGTTGAGTCGGTGACGCGAATCTGAAGCATCTCACCGATTGAGTCGAGGTCTGGTCCGCTGTTCTCGCCTGCGTAGGGGAACTCGGCGTTGTTTTTCACTGTGAACGTCGTTCCCTCGTAGCCACTGAAGTCGACGATCACGTCTGCACGTTCCGCACCGGAGAGGAGCATCGACTCGATAGGGCCCTCGGGGCCGACCGTACCGCCAGGACCCACCTCGACAACTTCGTCGAGGAAGCCGAGGTCCACGCCGATCTGTTGCATCAATGGGACGTCGCTGTACGAGTCCGTGTCCTCGTTGTAGAACCGCAGGTTGAACGTCCGGTTGTTCGACCCGTTGAGGAGGCGGAACCGGTACGGCCTGGGTTCGACTTCGAGGTACGGATACACCTTGCCGTTGACAACCGGGATGTCGCCAGCGAATTCCGCCTCGTAGTCGTCGTCGTCCCCCGGTGGATAGAACAGTGACCCATCGTCGTTGAACGTCCGATCCTGAAAGAGGATTGGGATCTCGTACTGCCCGTTTGGGAGTGCATTCTCCATCGGATCCCGGAGCAGGTAGAAGCCCGCCAGACCGGCGTAGACGTTGAGGCGCGTGATGCCGAGCGCGTGGTCGTGGTACCACAGCGTCCCCGGTTTCTGGTCGTTTGGGTACTCCTTGGGGTTATTATATGGAACTTCGCTGTCCGGGACGCTTTCGATATCCCCGGCGGTCTGGCCACCCGACGAGATCCACGCCTCCGGGTACCCGTCGTCCTCCGGGGCGACCACCCCGCCGTGGAGGTGGGTAACCGTCCGGACGGCGGGTGCGCCCTGACCCGCACCGTGGACCCGTTCGTCGACGCTCAACAGGTGGTCCGAGGGAAGGTTGTTGACGTATTCGACTTCGACGGGACGTCCGGGCCGTGCCTCGATGGTCGATGCGGGATACGTCCCTTCGTACCCCCAAAGGGTCGTGTCCTTCTCCAGGGAACTGGGGAGTACGGTCTGCGTGAATTCGGTCAGTTCGATCTCGTAACGGTCGGTCCGACCCTTCCGGCTGGCTGGCGTCAATACTCCCGGCCGCGGAAGCGGATCTTCCCATTTGTGGTCTCCGAGCGCCAGCGGCGTGTTGCCAGTGACGGCTGCAACTTGTCCCGCGGTCCAGGGCGATGCTGCGGCGAGGCCGGCAACCCCGGCTGCTTTGAGAACTGTCCGTCGATTCAGGTAGCGTGATTGCTTTCGTTCGTCACTCATAGTTGTGGATTGTTTCCTGTTACGTTGAGGGGAGAACAACGGAAGCGACCCGCCGTGTAACAGGGTATTCACAACTGACGATACGCTCTGTATCTTGTAATGAACATTTTAACCTTGATCACAAACCAGGTAGCGTCGATTTAACAAAACTCACCCAGCCACGTGTATTCCCGATATCGCGTACTTCGTGCAGACACCTCATCTACGCGCTGCATACATCCTCTGAATCGGTCACGCCAGAACTGACAGACACTGAGTGGGTAGAGGAGAGACTGCTGCATACACAGCGCATATCGGTCACCGTGCGGTGTCGAAATCAGTGCTGCTCGAATCGGTAGAGACAGAGTGTGTGTGCAGTACGAGGAAGACGTTCTGGAGATACCTTCCACCGAAGTAGCCTGCTTTGAGCATAAGATATTCAACCCGGTCGCTAATGGACCAGTTTGTGAAACGCCGGACGTATCTCAAAGGGCTCGCCGCAGCATCGCTCGGGACGGGCGGCGGCTGTCTGTCAAAGGCGGGCGGCCCGTCGGACGCCGTCCGGTTGGGTTGGTACAATGTCGGCAATTTCGATACCGAGAGTCACCGGTTTGGATTGCGGATAGAGCGTGACGGGGAACAGGTGCATCACTCCTCGCACGTGGTGCAGGGACGAACCGATCCCGACTCGGCAAGTGAACACGCCACTATCTACGGCGCTACTGCTAGGTGTACGTGGGACGATACAGCCGGCGACTACACCGTAGCTGTCCGTGTAGATGGTGGTCAGTGGGTGACAAACTCCCTCACGGCGAGCGACTCAGAGACGGACTGTACCGTGGCCAGGGCTGAATATGACAATGCGAACCTGGCACCAGATGAGTTTGCATTCTGGACAGATTCCTGTGCGAACGTCAGGCGATACACCGGCGGATGTGAGTTTGCCGAAACCACGGTAACGCCGACAAATTGAGCCGCGGGCCCAAGGACAATTCTGTAGACTTTAAGCAACTGTTGAACCCCCAACACGGGTTCTATCGGTCGTCAGGACCAGCCTGCTGTGCGCGATACGCACACGCTCTCGACCAGCTGATTCATCGGAATCGGTGTGAAACCAACGATGGCTGGCTGCTGACTACCTCCTCTGAATCGGTCACGCCAGAATTGACAGGCTCCGAGTAGGTAGAGGAGAGACTGCTGCATACACAGCGCGTATCTCGCACCGTACTTCGATCGTGACCGCGAAGCGCCGTCACCGGGTCCAGGAGGTGTGCCGGTTCGGCGACGGAGGCAGCGCCTCTTGGCCTCGAATACGAAGCAGCTTCGAGCGAGGCCACCCTCGCCGAGTCCCGTGGATCGATTGCTCGCGGGGAGGAGACTCTGAGCGTCGACCCACTTGCAGTCAGACTCGGAGGATACTACTCTCCATCGCCGTTCCCGTCCGAGCTACCACCATCGGTAACCCCCGACGATGTCCGTGAATTGTTTTCCCCCTGCCTCGAAGCCATCGGTGGAGACGACCGGCCAGCTGTGGACACCGGCGGCAACGGCGACATCGGTCCCGCCGTCGTGCGCGTGTTCGACCCGGGCGATGTGGACGGCCACGCCCCACGGCCCGGCGTCGTCGTTGACCACGCCCAGGAAACTCCGCAGGTCGGTTTCCTCATCGAGGATGGTGGTGCCGTCCGGCGAGTCCTCGATGAACTGCGTTCCGTCGGGGTTGTCCGAGGCCGGTGTCGGGCCCGAGAGCCACTCGACGTCGTCGGCATCAGTCACGCCCGCCTCTTTGAGCAACCCGCGGGCCTGCTCGCTGGTGAGCAGGTCTCGAAGCCCATGTCAGCGATGGGGTTGACCGACTGCCCGGCCACCTCTCCCGCCGGCGTCGACAGCACCCCCAGCCCGTAGGTCAAGCCGCCGATCCGGGTAGAGACGCCCGATTCGTAAACATCGTCGAGGAACGACTGATCCTCGGGGTGAAGATTGGTGGAGGCGGGCGCAGCCACCAGGAATGGATTTGTGCTCCCACTCGATCGTACGAACGAGTCGCCCTCCTCGATCCGCTCGCCGGGCATCTCCTCGGCTGACAGGCCGAACAGCTCTTCGGTGGAGTGCTCGCCGAGCAGTACCACCACCTTGCCCTCCAAGAGGAAGTCGGGGCGCGGGACGGGATACTCTCTCGCGGGCATCCACTCCTTCAACCGGTCGTACTTCCGCCCTAAATCGTACACCAACCCCGGGAAGAACTCCTTCGCGTCGACGAGGTACGCTCCGTTCGTTGCGTTTTTTGGTCCAGATTCTTCCTCAATTCGGGGGATGTCTCCGGTGGGTACATCAACCCCATCCCACCGACCTTTGGTTTGTCAAGCCACAGTCCACTGGGGGCCACGAGGCTGACCCGGTCGCCGGAGAATTGGTATACGTTCTCCCCGAGGTCGAGAGCCACCTCGTCGACGCCGATATCGCTGGCGGCCGCTCCCAGGCCGTTCGTGCCGTTGACCTGCCCGAGGTACCGCCCGTGCAGCGAGAGTCGGGGGTGTAGTCGGCCCCCTCGAGGTCGTAGGCCTTCTTGCGCGTGTACGCGGCCGAGTGAACTGCGACCCGGGCCGATGCCGGCGTCCAACAACGCTCCGAACAGGGAGCCGGCTCCAGCGATCAGTGTGACGTGCCAAAGAGCACCCGATCGGGGCCCGGTACCGTCGGAAGCGTCGACCCCGGACGACCGGACGGATTGACTCGCGGTCGGTCCACGCCCACGACGTCACTCCCAGACGAGTCGGCGCACCCCCATATAGAGTACGAACAGTCCGAGTACAGCGAAGATCAGGCCAGACAGGACCGCACCCACCGAGACACTATAGACTCCACCAGCCGACATGACGACGCCCAGGACGACGGGCACTATCGGGTGGGTCATCTCGCCGGACGGAGCGGCGCCGTCGCTCACGTCCAACCCACCTTGACGACGCTCGTTCCGGGCCCCGAACAACCGTTTCACGAACGGGACCACCGTACCGACGATGGCGAGCAGCCCGAACCCCACCGGAACGAGGTACACCACCGGGAAGTCCGCGTCGAGCAGGTAGGCGTTCGACGGGTCGTCCGGGTCGACGTGGACGGTTGCGGTCGATCCCTCCGGGTAGCGATCGACGACGGACTGGGCCACCTTCTCGGTGTCCGGCCCGTAACACCCGTTGTTGTACTCGCCCGGACAGAGCTTCGAACTCGTGTACGTCGTTCCTTTGTAGGTGTACCGGTACTCGATGTCGGGACTCGATCCACTGGATTGCCCGTTATTGTAGTCGACGACGGAAGATTCGACGACGACCCCGTCGACCGGCGTCGAGTGCATGGTCGCCTGGTAGTGAGTGAAGATCATGAACCCGCCGACACCAGTAAACGCCAGTCCGACGAGAAGCCCTAGCACGAGGTTACGGAGGTCCACGCCACGTCACCTCGATGAGTGATCTCGCCGGCCGGCAGACTGGCGTCTGGGTTGCCAAGGCGCGCCCACGGCTGTTCCGGCCCATCGCTCGCTCATACCGTACAAAACCCCCCGGGGCGTGAATTGCGTCATGGCCGATTTGCCTCCGTGAGTGTCCCCTCCATCCTGACGGTGTTACTATTCGTATTTTCGGCCTTATACGAGATGGTGAATGGGTACCCGTCGGCTGTACAGATGGTATATTTGTACGACGCATACTCTTTATCCGGGATCACAGTAAACTCGGTGCATGGGATCCCGTTGACGGTCGTCTCACTGCCGACTTCGACTATCTCCGCCTCCCACTGTTTTTGTTGGTCGGAGACGTCGACGCGAAAGGTCGTATTCGGCGCAAAGGGATCCGCCTTGGAGTACAACTGTGCATTGCGAACGATGATAAACATCGGTCCAGCATCCATCATGACATTCTGATAAACATACTTGGAGGATCCCGTCACTTCCTTCGTGGTACTTTCACCGTCCTCGGTTATCGTGTGCTTGACCGTCACCTGGTCACCGTCAACGCCAATGACCTCCCATGTCTGTTCGCTCACCGTCCCGACATAGTTGAAGTCGTAAGTGTACGATTCGCCCTCGGTGAACTCGTACACGGATTTAGGAAACGGGACCGTCGGTAGCTCCTCCGTCGTCTCGGTCGGTTCGCCAGTTTCTTCGGTCGTCGCCGTTTCCTCCGTCGTCTCGGGGGATGGGTCACTCTTCCCGCCGTCACTCGTTGTACCCGGATCGTCTCCCTGGGAATCCTGATCGGTGTCGCTACTGCAACCCGCCACACTGCCGACGGTCACGCCGGCCAGCGCCGCGAGCACGCTCCGTCTGTCGACTGTCCCCCCGTGGCGGTCCGAGTGTCGTCTCTCATCTGGTGACATATCCGCTGGGATGGGCGAACCCAACAAATAACGCGACGCTACTTGTTTAGCGTTCGAACGCGGGCGTCCCGAGGTGGCTCGAGAATCGACGCGGCGGCCACTGACCGTCCAGTTGCCCCCATCGAATCAGCGGAGTGCGAGTCGCTCACTGGTCACCGACATCACGTGCCGCTCTCGACGCCCGTGACTGGTTCAGTGCGGCGTCAGTTTGGCGGAGCTGCTTAATGGTGTCCTGCTGAATCCAGGTCTGTCGGAACGTACGGTCCAGACCCTAAACACGTAGCGTCCGATACTTTGTGCTGGTGACTTGATGCCGGGAGCATGAAAGACGGGGGCACGAATTCACATACAGGAACAGCTCAGAGCGCTAGTGACGCCAGCGGCTCGCGTGTTGGACGTGCTGGCACCCCGAGTCACGGGAGGCAACCATTATGACTGAGGATTCACAGTCTCATGGAGACGATGATCCGTCCGGTGACGGGTTACCGTTGGACCGACGGGATTTCCTTCGGACGGTCGTCGCTGGGGCCGCAATGGACCGAAATATGGCTGATAACGCGCTCTTGCTGGACGATACGGACCGTCCTGCGGCGGTCGGAACTGAGACACCTCAAGGGGACACGTCTGACCCGGTAGCCAAACGGGAGTACTTCCCGGTCAAATCTGACTTCCTATCAGTCCGCGGGCTCGCGCCCGACCAGAACACTAGCGTCGGCGGGAACGTGTGGCGCTCTGGGGGCGTCTTCAGCGTCGCAGACCTGGCCTCAGAGTACGATGTCAACCGCGACGCAGTCTCGGTCCGGGAACTACGAACGCCTCAGAGCGTGGGGAGCGCGATGTCTGTCGACCAGTTAGGGTGGGATAACTGGCTGGACGACTACGAGCGGGAGGGGGCTGAGGGTGTAGAGGTTCCGCCAGGTGGGGATGTTTCCCAGTTGATCAGTCTCGTTAATCAGCAGACTGACGGTAAGTTCCGTGGAGTCGGGTCGGGCCACTCCCACTCCGAGGCCGCGGTGCCCGAGGATCTGTTCTCCGACATCAAGAATCTTGAGGGGGAATTGCCACGACCCTGGCTCCGGGACCCCGGCGACGACTTCTGGGACCCCAAAAAGGATCCCAACCGCGATCCGCCGACTCGCGACCACCTCATCCGACTACGCGGGGGTACAATACTGAAAAAGCTCAACCGGAAAATCCTGCCCAACCCCGGCGTTGACGGACGGAAACCGCTCGCCTTGCCGAACATGGGTGCTTGGGACGGACAGACCCTCGCAGGCGCGATCAATACATCGACACACGGGAGTGGGCTCGGACTCGGTACTTTCGCGGACTTAGTGAGGTCGGTCGAGATAATCACCGTTCCCGAATCGCAGTACGAGAGCGATGAGCCACACGTTCGCATGTTCCGGGTCGAACCTTCTGACGGGGTCACTGACCCGAGGAAGTTCGCCAGGGACGCTGGCACCCACGATATGGTGCTCGTCCAAGACGACGACATCTTCCACTCGGTCGTGGTCGGGTACGGAAGCATGGGAATGGTCTATGCGTACACCCTGGAATTGCGCGAGCCGTTCTGGTTGCGCGAGGAGAACACATTCGAGACCTGGGGCACGTTCGATCCCTACCAGGAGGCCCAGCCGTCGAACAACCGCCACTACCAGTTCCTCGTCAACATCGTCGAACCGCAACTCGACGTGTTTACCGGGACAGCGCCGTCGAATGCCCCGGCCCCGCTCTGTCTCGTCCGGAAACGAAACGAGGTGTCAGCGAGGGGACGAACGCCGACCGAGCGGTTCAACACGCAAAACGAGGTCGAGAAGTACGTCGAAGCGTTCCTGACTCCCTACACGGGATTCGACCCGAGCAAACTCAAGAACCTGGATTTCTCGGTAGCGTTAAACAGGGTCATGAATTTCAACATAGGAGACTTGGTCGCCCCAGACCCACCGTTCAAGGCCCCGCCCGGTGGAACCCGGGGACGGCACGAGACGGCCTCGTACATCGCCTTGCGCCGGAAGCAGGACCTCAACCCGAACGACCTGACGAAAGCCGAACCGCCCGTCGACACCATAACCACGGAAATCGCCGTCCCCGCGTCGGACGTGGTCCCAGCTGTCGACGCCGTCATCGACTACGTGTTGAACAACCCCCGCCTGTTCCCCGCACCGCTGGGCGTCCGGTTCACGGCAGGGAGCCCGCACTTCTTCTCCCCCGAGTACGGCCGGGAAACGGCGATGCTGGAGTTACCGATTCCGTTGCCGGATACGCTGCAGCAGGAGTTCGACGACGTGAAAACCCACTACGACACCCCGCCTGCCCTCCCGGGCCAACCATACCTGAAACCGAAGAAGATCTTCTTCCAGAAACTGAAAGAACTTAATCAGAGCATCAGAGTGGCAAAAACAGAGAATCACGACAACGTCGGACCGGGCTTTCTGGACCACATGCTCAGCATCGACGTGGCGAAGGCGGAACTGGAGAAGCTTGAAGACAAACTCGTCAGACAGTTCGACGGACGGCCACACATGGGCAAACACAACACCGTCGACACCAGCGAATCACGGAGCTACATGCAGCCTGGCAACATGTACCCGGAGTACGACAAGTGGCTCGACGCCTATCGGTACTTCAACCACACGGGCACGTTCGATGGGGAGTTCACGGCCAGGAAGACGCCGTAGGCGACTTTGACCGCTGTGTTCCACCTCACACTAAGTGCTTAGCGCGTGTCTATTTCTTGTTACCTGCGTACCATCTGCTATCCAATGGTTGACACTGACATCCTTCTCGAACAGGACAGGATCACCGTCGTTGGACCGCCCAGGGGCCAGTCCGCTGGTGCGGATGTCGCCGTCACGACCGATCCGGACGACGACCCGAACATCACTCTGAATCCCGACGTGGCGGACGCGACGTTCGGCGGGGGGAGCGGGCAGGTCCCGGAGGGAAAGCTACGTGTCGACGACGAGACCGGAACCTCGCGCGTCGAAATCACCGCACCAGGGCAGACGCGACGGGAGCGGGGAGAACGCAGCGAATTCGTCGTCCGCGACGACGATGGGAATCGCCGCGTCGAACTCACCTCGGCGAGCAGGGAGTCCGACCGCGGAGAGAGCGAACTGGTCGTCAGCGACAGCCGGGAGAATCCGCGGGTCCAGGTCAGCGCCCGGCGGGGCGAGAAGCGCGACCCCGGGGAGAACGGGGTGTGGATCAACGGCCAGGACGGAATCGTCCAGCTCGGCCAGGCACAGGGCGACGGCACCGCGCGACCGTGGATCGAACTCAGGGGCAACACGGGTATCCTGGACCTGAACAGTGACCCCCAGTTCCGCGATGACTTCGCCATCAGGCTGGACCCCCGATCGGCCGACATCACGGCTGGTGGGAACAGCTCCGACCCCTCTCCCGGAGGAATCAAACTGCTGGACCGGGAGGGAGACGAGACCGTACTGGTAGCGGCCGAGTCGGAGGGGGCGGGGGCGAAATCCCGGCTCCGGCTCAGCGAACGGGGCCTCGGTGGCGTCGACCTCCACACGCTGGCCTCCGAAACGAACGACCCCTCGGCCGGCGTCGCCACGTTCTACAATGGTGACAATTACGACGCCGTCGAGGTCCGAGGTGATCAGGCGGCGCTTCGGCTGGGATACTCCGTCCCCGGCGGACAAAGCGAGGTCCCGACGGAATCCGTCGGGAACACCAGCACGACGTTCGCCCCGGGTTCCGGGGCCAGCGGGAAGATCCTCCTCGACGACGGGAACGCTGGGGTGCTCGCCGGTGGAACAGTGTTCCGGGTCGAGGCCACAGAGGGAACGCTGGAAATTTCTAGTACTGGCAGCCGGAGCCCCTTCTTCGTGATCGACCCCGACGACAAGAGCATCAAGACGCCGGGAGACTGGACGTTCGACGACCTCTGAGCGGATACTACAGACATGACTCGACAGTCAGACTGCGAAGGACGGGTGACCGATGCCAGGACCCTCGTCCTCGGCATAGTTACTGTGGTGGTGATAGCGACAGCACTCAGCGGAGCAGGATTGGCTACACAGCAGTCTGCTTCGGACGCGACCCTGTCGGACTCGGCTGTCTGTCCTCTTTCAGACCCCGGCCGGGCCATCGGCGACTACGGTCCCACCGGCGTGGCTGCGGCGGCCAACACCGCGCCGACCGCTGGCTTCACCTACGACCCGGCGGAGCCGTCGGTTGGCGAGACGGTCCGCTTCACTGCGGACACCGAATCGTTCGACCCCGACGGAGAGATCGACGAGTACTCCTGGCGGGTCGACGGCAGAAAACTCAGCAACTATCCGTCCTTCCAGTACTCCTTCGACGGTCCCGGCGAGTACGAGGTCAGGCTGACGGTAACCGACGACGACGGTGCGACAGACACCATGACTAAAACTGTCACCGTTAGGGGGACCGGCGAGAACCAGCTCCCGACAGCGGACTTCTCCGTCACGCCGCAGCAACCGAAGCCAGGCGAAGAGGCGACGTTCCTCGCCGACGCATCGGATCCCGACGGGGAGGTCGTCGCGTACGCCTGGCAAATCGACGGCCAGCGGATCTCCGGTGGATCCGAGTTCGCCGTCTATTTGCCCGAAGCGAGGGAGTACGACGTGCGGCTGACGGTGACAGACGACGACGGCGCAGTTGCTGCCACAAGTGAGACAATCTCCGTCACCGACTCCAGCTCGAACCAGCCTCCGACTGTAGCCATCTCGACCGCCCCGACAGAGGTGACACCTGGCGAGGCGATAACGCTCACCGCCGAGGCGTCGGACCCGGACGGCGAGATCACCGGCTACACGTGGCGGGTCGACGGCACCAGAGTCGGTGAGGGGCCGAGTCTCCAGTACGCGGTCGACGAGCCCGGGGAGTACGCGGTCGAGGTGGTAGCAGTCGACGACGAGGGCGCGAGGACGACCGCGAGCAGGACCGTGACTGCTGAAGAGACGGAGTCGCCGACTCCTACCCCGACAGAGTCGCCGACTCCTACCCCGACAGAGTCGCCGACTCCCACCCCGACAGAGTCGCCGACTCCCCCTGATAACGTCCGCGTGACGGCCGAGTGGTGGCACACGCCGCTCACCCCGACTGCCGGTGCGGCGGTGACGCTGGTCGCCGCCGGCGAGTCCGGGAAAGTCTCCTACCAGTGGGACATAGACGGTGACGGTGAGGCCGAAAAAAGCGGCCGGACGATGAGCCACGTGTTCGCCGAACCCGGCGCTCGGACTGTGACGCTGCGGGCGGTCGGACCCGACGGGAAGACCGAGACGCAGTCGGCAACGGTGCAGGTAACAGCGGCGTCCGTTGGCGGCGGCAGCAATAGCGACGGAGCGTCGTTCTGGATGTCACCGCGGAACCCGCTGCCGGGCGAGACAGTGACGCTGATCGCAAGCGGGGCCGGCGGTCCGGAGACCACCTACCGCTGGGAGGTCGGTGACACCGAGAAGCGCGGCCAGATGGTCAGCTACACGCTCGCCGGCGGTGCGACCACGATCACTCTGAGCAGGATCGGTGCGGAAGGCGAAGTGACGACACAATCCAGGTCAGTTGCGACCCGCGACGCGTCGAACGTCACGCGGAGCGGCGACGGGGGCCCGTCACTGTGGATGACACCGCTCTCGCCGCGGCCCGGGGAGGCGGTGACACTGGTCGCAGAGCCCGGGGCAACGCCCGATTCGGAGGTCGCGGACTACCGGTGGGACCTGGACGGCGACGGGGATCCCGACGCACGTGGCCGGACGGTGAGACACAACTTCTCGTCAGACAGACAGACCACGGTGACACTGGTCGTCGAACGTACCAACGGGACGACGGCGACAGTCGAAGAAACCGTCGCCGTGGGGAACGCGACGGCGAAGCCGAGCGAACCGACACCTGAACCCGAAGAGGACCCGACCGACACTGCAAGCCCGGAAACCGACGACACCAGCCCCACGGAAACTCCCGGCGGAGCAGGCCCCGGATTCGGTCCCGTCGTGACCGTGGTCGCGCTCCTTCTCGTCCTGTCGAGGCGGCGGTGGACGTGACTCCCCGTGGTCCGACGAAGCAGTTGGCGACGGTACTAATTTGCACTCCCGGTCCGAACTCGGCTCTCGACGCATGAAAGTCGAAATCGAGATCCCCGACAAGTACGCACAGAAACTCGACGAGATCGAAGAGGTCGAGCCGACGATCCTCGACCAGATTGAGGTCGAGGTGCTCCCGCAGGTCCTGCGGCTGATCAACGACGCGCACAGACAACTCGAAGAGCAAAGTCGGGAACGGTTGCTCGAGGGCTCCGACGACAGGTCTGAGGGGTGACTAGCCGTTTCTGCGGGGCAAAAACCCACAGTATCTCGTCGACCGCGCAAGCCTGCAAGTTTCGAACTCGTTCAATAGACGGTCTGCCTATTTTATATGTGATTGAAAAGTAACTGAACGCTACGTATATAGTGTCCGGGTTTGCCGTCGTTAACACTCAAAGACGCCAAAAACGGGGTCCATCACAACGCTCGGGAGTCCCTGGTGCTCACGCCGTGAAAGAGGTCAGGCTGCATCAAATAGCGTCGACAGGATGACACCCTCGGCCTTTCTGAGGTGTCCGTGAAGCGTCGCGGACGTGACATCCAGCGATTCAGCGACCTCTTCGCCTGTACTCTTCCGCGGCCAGGCGAAATAGCCTGATCGATAGGCCGCCTCCAGCACCTCTCGTTGACGGTCGGTCAGTTCGCCGAGTACCCCATCGGGCCGACTCACGGTCGAGACCTCCTGGTCGCGGTCTCGTTGTGCGATGAAGTCGACGCTTGGATGTTCACTTTGTATGTGATCGACGATTTCACGGATGTCGGCGTTGACGGGAGCGTCGACGATGAATCGCATATCATCCGGACTAACGGTGGCGGTTCTGAGCGAACATCCCGCTCGAGTGATTGTATGAATCAACGACGAATCGGTGACTGTGATTTCCACGTGGCCTTCTCCGTCGGTCATGCTAATGTCCCTGGCTCGCTCGACTCTCTGGTCTTCGGCGACGGTGGCCACAACATCGTCCACCGATGCGCCGTCGACCTCGAAGTAGAGAACCCACCGTTGACCTGAAGCGACGGAGCCGTCGAGTTCGAGTTCACAACCGAGAGTCTCAGCGGTATCGACAAACACGGAATCAGCGTCCGCCAGCTGGAATTCGAGTTCTCTTACAGTGTCTGTAAACAACAATTTGCGGTTCTTCACGGCGTTGATGATGTACCCGATCGTGCGTCCGAGCACGTCACATCCCTCCTTTTCACGATCCTCGAAGGCGTTTTCCCGCTCTGTGTGGATCATGAGGGCCCCGTAGACCGTGTCTTCGTAGTGGAGCGGAACCGCCGCGACCGACTCGAATCCGCATTCGCTGGCGACGTTCTGCCAGGGAGTAGATTCGGGACAATTCGGGTCGAGGACCTGCACGTCCCCGGTTTGTATCGCCCGATGCGCGAAATCCCCCTCTGCCACGTTACCTTCGCTTTCGATCGCATCGAGAAAGCCACGGTCATCGCCAGCGGTCGTACGTGGGACGAATTGGTCACCGTCGATTGCCAGATCCCCGATCCACGCGAACTGGTAGAGATCAGAATTCGATAGCTGTCTACAGACTGTCTGCTCGATGACATCACGATCAGCCGTCTCGATCAAGTCACGTGTCGTTTCGAGCAGGATCTGGTTGACGCGATTCAGTGTCCTCAGTTCGTCGAGATTGCGTTCCAGTGTGCGCTTTCGTCTCTCTCGCTCGGTCACATCACGAAGCACGCCGACACTTCCCTGGTACTCGCCGTCCGGTTCCGGGTGCAATCTGTAGCGCGATTCGAAGATTCGCTCACCATCAGGCGTTGACGATGTCCACTGCACGATTCCCGTACTGGTGTCGTCTTCGACGGCGCGCTGGCGAAGCTCGTCGGCCAGTTCGCACTCCGAACCGTGGTCGAACAGATCACAAACCGGCAATCCAATGAGGCCTTCGCGTGATTGGCCGACGATCTCGCAAAATCCCTCATTGACAAACGAGAATCGCAACTCCTCATCGAGTGCGTAGATGCCGTCGTCGATCGTTTCGACGATAGTTTTGTACTGCTTCAGTCTCCGCTCGCGCTCCAGGCGATCGGTTATGTCTCGGGCGACGCCACAGCGGAAGACCTCGCCGGTTTCTGGATCTTCGAAGCTCTTCCCCCTGAACTCGTGCGTGATCGATTCTCCGTCCTTGGTAAGTACGTCCAGCTCCACCCGCTGATCCTCTAGGGACGCTATCGCCTTCATCAACCCCGGAACGTGCTCGTGTTGCTCCTCGGGAATAAAATCCCTGCCGTGCATCGACTCGATTTCGTCGTGGTTGTATCCCGTCGTTTCCGTGAGCTCCTCGTTCCAGATGTGTGGCCGGCCCTGGGCATCCAGAACGTAGATGATGTCATCGACCGCATTGATTACGGTTTCGAGGAACTGTCGCTCACGTCGGAGCTGGTTTTCCGAGCGTCTGAGTTGCGTGACGTCGTTAATCAGCACGTACGCCGCTGGCTCGCCTTCATATTCGACGGGGGCGGCGGCAATTTCCGTGAATCGCTCCTGCTCATCCACCCCGAGTAACCGATACTCCATTGGTTCGGTCGGTTCTCCCTCCTCGAGGACCCGACGGATGCGCTGACGTGCTCGCTCACGTTGGTCTGGGTGAATGAACTGTTCCGGCTCCTTACCGAGTATAGTCGACTGATCTTCGGCCCCGAGAAGCTCGACCGCCTTCGTGTTACAGTAGATGATTCCCCGATTGGCGGTGAATACCACAATCGGAACGGGCGCGGTTTCGACGAACGGCTGGAATCGGGTTGTCCGATTCTGTGACTCTCGGTGGTCGACCGGACCGCCACTTCCGTTGGTTTGGGACGCTCCCCGTTTGCTTCCCTCCTCACAGTTTCCCGCCAGCTTGGACGCTGGTCTCCGCTGTCTGTCGAGATTTGGCTCGTGATGGACCTGTTCACTCTGGTCACGGACAATCCAGACGAGGCGTCCGTTCGCTGTACGGCGTATCGACAGAAGCTGCGGGAACGGAGAACCGTCTCTACGGACCCCTCTCGCTTCACCTCGCCATTCCTCTTCGGGCCGAACTTCGGGGAGGACCTCGCTTTCGATGTGTCTGCGCTCCGCTTGCGGATACAGCTCGCTCCACGGTATCCCGACGATATCGTCCGAATTATCGTATCCGAAGGTTGTGGCTAACTGCTCGTTAGCCGTGACAAAGATGTTTTCCTCGACGAGGCCTACTCCATCTATCGAGGCAGCGATGACTGCACTCCTTTCAGTTGGCGAACGTGTTGGTTCGCCCATTGGTAACATACAATTAACCAGCAACCAAAGTTCTTGTGCGAACGATTTGGAAACTGACTACCCAGGGCGCAACGTTGCGGACTGCTTTATGCCAGAATCGACGATTTCACTTCAGCTCTGGACAATAGCAGGTGTCTCAGATGAGACCAGCGCAAAACGCTCCAGTCTTCCTTACCTGACTCAATGAGTACACTGCTCAGTTCGCGGGCTTAGTGAATAAAGGATTCACCCTGATGGAGAGAAAGAGCCCCCGCTTCGTGCTGCATCCACCCTCTGTATCTCGCACACACTACCTGAAAGATTTCACAGAGATTGCTCCACAGTGTGATGGAACGTTTGTCTGTATTGTGCAGTCACAGACTTATGCAAAAAGTCGGCACTGGCTGTGAATTTTGTATTTCGCGCTCTTACAAGAGAACGCCCTGCTCACCGAGCGTACGTCGCGCTTGTCAATGGGTCGGTAGTTACACTGGACTGTGTCTCTAGCGATGATGTTCGTCAGCCACCGCCACCAGCGACGCCGCTTCCAATCGCGGCACCGCAGTTGTTACACGCGACGACGTAGAACCGTTTCGACGACCTGAAGATGCCAGCCATCTTGGCATCCAGATCGACAAATTCGACATCCGATTCCTCTGCAATTTCACCATCACATTCGGGGCAATGTACCATGGCACCGAAGACATGGCTGTGACGCCTGAAATGAATGTCCGAAAGTCAAATCACTGCTGAACCTACCGCTGTCTCCTGGAGGTCAGTTCTGACGGCGTCTGCCGAGGTGGGGTGGTCCGTATGCGAACAATGGGGCTTCTGTATTGACGGGTTCAGACGCTGGAAATCTCCTGTCTCAACCCGGGGATTCGTTTACTGGGTCGGTTCGACGTTGTGGTTGAGCCGGAAGACGTTCTCCGGGTCCCACTCGTTTTTGACCTCGACCAGCCGCTCGTAGTTCTCGCGGTAGGCCGCCTGCTGGTCGCCGACTTCTTCGGGGACGAAGTTGGCGTAGACGCCGCCGGTCGCGTGAGGAGCCATCGCCTTGTGCATTCTGCGCGCCCACGCCATACACTCCTCGTCCTGCGCGGGGTCTTCCCACTGCGTGTGGAGGTTCATCACGAATTGAGCGTCGCGGTGAGGGTAGGCCGTCGCGTCAACGGGGCGTTCGTTGATCGCTCCGCCGAGTTGCGCGCAGGCGATCTCCGTGAGTTCGGAGGGAATCGTCTCTCCGAACTCCACGAACGTCTCGATCATGCCGTCGGTCATCTCCTCGAAGTTGTGGGACTTCCAGTAGTTGCGGTTACCGGCCGGAGCCAGGCCGTCGAACGCCTGCTGCCAGCCAGCGTACGGGTGGGGACCAACCCCGTCGGCGACGGGGTCGCCGATGTCGCGCAACGGCTGGAGGACTTCCTCACCCTCGGACATCTCACCGCCATAGAATGCAGCGAGAATGAGGACCTTCTCGCCGTGCCACTCCTCGGGGATGACCTCCATGGGTGGTGCGTGTCGGATGACGAACCAGACGGCCGCCTCCTCGGGGGCGTCGGCAACGAACTCGCGGTACTCCGAGAGGACCGACGCGGTGTCCTCGAAGGGATGGACGATAGGGCCCGACAGCACTTCGGGACCGACCTCGTGCAACTGGAACTCGAAGGAGGTGACGATACCGAAGTTGCCGCCACCACCCCGGATCCCCCAGAAGAGGTCCTCGTTTTCGTCCTCGCTCGCGCGAACCAGTTCGCCTTCTGCGGTGACGACGTCGGCCGACAGGAGGTTGTCGACGGTCAATCCGTGCTTCCGGGAGAGCCATCCCCACCCGCCGCCGAGCGTCAGACCGGCGATGCCGGTCGTCGAATTGTACCCCACTGGCGTGGCGAGACCGAACGCCTGGGTCTCGTGGTCCAGTTCGTTGAGTACGACGCCCGGTTCGACGCGGGCGGTCTTCGCGTCCGGATCGACCCGTACCGAGTTCATCGGCGAGAGGTCGATCATGAGGGCGTCGTCCTCGACAGCCCTGCCAGCGATGTTGTGTCCGCCGCCTTTCACCGAGATGGGGAGGTCGTGCTCTCTGCCGAACGTCACCGCGCTGATGACGTCGGCCGTACCGGCACACTGTGCAATGAGCGCCGGGTGTTTGTCTATCATCGCGTTCCAGACGTCTCGGGCGTCGTCGTACCCCTCGTCGTCCGGCCGGAGGAGTGTTCCTCGAAGCGTCTCCGCGAATTCGGCAACCGCTTCGTCAGCTTGGTTTAGTTGCTCTAATGACATTTTAACACGTCCAGAGACGGTGTGCTTGTAAATGGGTAGCACCCAGTCGCTGTCGCGGGAGACTACCGGGGGACCCCGTACAACAGTTGCCTTCGGTATGGCCGTCGATGAACGGGG
This sequence comes from Salinibaculum sp. SYNS191, assembly GCF_037338445.1. NCBI lineage: Archaea > Methanobacteriati > Methanobacteriota > Halobacteria > Halobacteriales > Haloarculaceae > Salinibaculum > Salinibaculum marinum. The sequence goes on along the minus strand of NZ_CP147838.1, from coordinate 2,135,985 downwards.
ACTTGTGATGGCATATCGAACCCGGCCGAGTCGGGTGTTCGACTGCCGACCATCGATATCGAAATCTGGGTCCGGTACGCCTCCTCCGACTGAGGACGGACGGGACCGGCGTCGACGACGATCGTGTGGTCCGGTGCCATGTCGTAGACGTCCCCGACCTCGACGACCTCGTCGTGGTCCGCGTACCGCACAGTCGTGCGACCCGAACCCAAACAGGAAAGTCAGGAATCTGTCGCGGGTGACGATTCCGCGATGACCGATTGTCTGACGACGCTAGCGAGAGCGCGACGAAGCCGTTGCGAGAGTGCGCTATCACTGATATCCATGCTTTCAGCGAGCTCGGTGAGGGTGACGCGTCTCGGGATTTCGAAGAACCCGCGCTCGTACGCTGTAACGAGTGCGTCACGCTGTTCGTCCGAGAGTTCGGCGACCTCGTCCGGTGGTGTCGGATTGTAGAGATGCCGCAACGTGACGGGAATGCCGTCGTCAGTGAGCGCCACGTTGAATTCGGAGAGGTGTTCGTGAGCTTCGAATCGGAGGCGGAAATCCCACGTCTCGGCGGCTCCCGTTGCTTCGAGAATTTTCCCGTGCGTCTCGATGAGCGCCTCGACAATCCCGTTGATCTCGTCACTCCAGTGAACCTCGAACAGCGTCTTGTCGTCCGTTTTCGTGAGTTGCGTGACGGTTTTCGTCTGTGGATTCCCCGCCAGTACCTCTGCGACCTCTCCAGTGTCAGTGCCGGAAACCCAGAACAGCGGGATGATCGTCTCCCGTAGCGGCACGATCCGTTCGAGCTCGATCTCGACGTTCGGGAAATCCTGCATGACCCGTCCTAACTCGAACGAGTTCGCTGGAACCGTGATGTCGGCGATGACTGTCATTGGTAGTCTCTCTGAGATGGGTCGGTCTGCCGCTTTCGCCACACAAGTGTGCTAACAGACTACGAGGTCGAAGGGTAAAACAGTACGTTCGTGGTGGTCACAATTTACTATCGAACCCGTCGAATGCGTGTCTCTGACTACAGTCCGTTTATCTCTCCGTCACATCACGCTACATTCCGAGGGAGTCATGCAACAGTGGTGCCGTCCTCGTTTCGAGAGGCCGTTTCCGCGAGGCGGTCCCGACCTACGCACTGACGCACCGCTCGATGTCTGCCTTCGATTTCATCTCGAGCACGTTGAACGGCGCGCCGATGTCAGTCGCGACGGATTCGTAGTCCGGAAGCGGGTCGTGGTCGTCGTTGCGGCCGTCGTTGTCGTGGAGGTGGGTGACCTTGATTCGGCTCCCGAACCGGTCGGCGAACGCCTGGTACTCGACGCCGGTGGCCTTCGCGTGGCCGACGTCCAGCGTGACCCCGAGATAGTCCGAGTCGACGCCGACGTCGTCGAGGAAGGCAGCGAGTCGGGAGGGGGTGGAGGTGTTGTACCGCTTTTTCGTCTTGCGTCGCTGGTTCTCGACGCAGAGGTGGACGCCGACGTCGTCGGCGTGTCTGGCGGCCTCCCGAATCGTCCGGACTGCCTGTCTGCGAGCGTGGGCCTTCACGTCGTCGGGGTAGTCCCGCCGGACTGCACCACCGTGTACCACCACCGCGTCGGCACCGATAGCGGCTGCCAGGTCCAGCGTCCTGACGATGCTGTCGCTGGCGGCCTGCCGGAGCGGTTCGTGGAGGTTTCCGGGGTTCCAGTCGGTGTAGGGCGCGTGGAGCGTGTAGGTGACGTCGTACGACTCCCGGAGTGCAGCGAGCCGCGTGGCCGCTGGCGGGTCCGGACGCGTGTCCAGGTAGCTCTTCCTGATTTCGACGTGTGAGAGGTCGAGCGCGTCGAGATAGTCGATGAACTGCTCGGGGGAGTCGGCCATCCGCAGGTCGAGTGAGGCACCGTAGCGCATGTGAACGTTCGACCGTCGAGTCCGGTTCGCGGTCTGGTCGAACAGTAGGTACGTGTGGATATGAACCTGTTTCTCGGGTAGTTGTGACTTGTAAGCGGGTTCTCGCTCGCCGGTGTCAGTCGGCCGCCTGCTCCTCGGCAGCCGCCTCGTCGGGCGCGACGGAGACGTCCACCAGCGAGTCACCGACGAGCTTCGGGAGGACGTCGCGGGAGTTGACGTTCATGGCGTACTCTCGGACGTCACGGCGTCGCAGGTCGTGCGTCTCGGTGTAGTCGTGGCCCTTCGCCGTCTCGAGCTGGCGGCGGAACAGGTCCAGTTCCGTCTCCGAGACCGGCACACCGTCCAGGTAGCGACTGACGAGCGTCGCGCCGATGTGGTCTTCGACTGCCACCTCGCCTTTCGAGCCCGAACTCACCAGATGCACCTGTCCGTCCTGGCCTCGCAGGTACTCGCCCAGCGCAGCCGCGTTCATCGTCGACCCGACGAAGACGTCGACGTCGTCCCCGGCGCGTGCCCGCAGGCACGCCACCGCACGACCGCCGTTCGAGGAGGTCATGCTGACCGGCGACCCGTCGACGTCGAGTCGCTGGACGTAGCTCGGCGAGTTGAAGAAGTCGTACCCGTCCGCGGGTTCGTACTCGTCCGTGCTGCCGCCGCCGAGGACCGCATCCGGGTACCGCTCCCGGTAGCTGAACTCGTTGCCGCGCTCGTCGGTGATGTGGATGTGTGCCGCACCCTTCGCGAGCAACTCGATGACGGTGTTCGAGAAGTGCATCGTGTCGATAACCACGTACTGGCCCGGTTCGGGGCGCTCCGGTATCGCCTCGCACCGCTCGATGAGCCGTTCGTCCAGGAGATTCTCCGACGAACGACGGGCCGATGTCGCCTCGTCCATCGGTATATAGAGAGCGCCCGAAATTCATAACCCTGTGTATTAGGACTACATTGACCAACGTAGTCGAACGGTAGGGTGTGGTTGCCGGCACAGACGTTTATCATCGTCCGTGCCCCTCATTGGAACTCCGTGACAGCACCCAAGCCCCGAATCGGTCTCATCTGCCCGGCCGACCACGAGATGTTCGGCCCCGTCGCGGACCGCCTCCGCGACCGGGGGTACGCGGTCGAGTTCCTCGAACCCGGCGTCGAGTTGTCCACCGACCGCCTGGACGCTCTCGACCTGCTCGTCAACAAGAAGGTGCGGTGGGAGTCGCTTCACGCACTCGAATACGCCCACCGGAACGGGATTCCCGCGTGGAACGGCTACGTCGCCTCGATGGTGTTCTTCAACCGTCTCTCGCAACTGGGCGCACTCGCCGCCGTGGGCTTCCAGGTTCCCGACGTCCACCCCGACAAGCCGGACGGCGACTTCGTGGCCAAGGGCTTTCTCGACATCCACGAGGAGCCGACGCTGAACGGCGACGGTGACTTCTACCAGCCGCTGCTGGACTTCGACGGTATCGACCACAAGTACTACGCCGTCGACGACGGGAAAACCGTGCAGACGGCGGTCACGCGCTTCGAGTCGAAGCTCTTCGGCGAGCGCGCGTTCCTCGGTCGCGGGACGCCAGACCCGGCGGTCGAGCGGCGACTCGCACGCCTGTTGCGCTTTAGCGGGGCACGGGCACTCGGTGTCGACGTCGTCGAGGTCGACGGGGAGTCCCACGCCGTCGACGTGAACCCGGCGACCAGTTTTCGCCGGACGGGACTCGAAGCGGCACTCGTGGAGTCGATTGCGAGTGCCGTCCCCCGGTAAGGCGGCGGTATCGGCTGGAAACGACCGCTGGCGGGTGGTCCTCCTGCTGTGGCGGTGTCGTCGAGAGATATATAGTATGCTCTCTCTTTTGCGACCCGGGGGACGTTAGCCAGCATATAGAGATATAGAGGGGTATCCTTGTGTCTGGCACTTATGGGAGAGGGCACACCAGACGGTTCGGCCGGGGAGCGACGCGTCGGACTCATCTGCAACGCGGACCACGACATCTTCGCCGACGTCGCGCGGCGTCTCGAAGCGGCCGGCATCACCGTCACCTTCTTCGAGCCGGGGAGACGGCTGACCGACGCCGACCTGGCGGACCTGGCGTTGCTGATGAACAAGAAGGTCGACCCGGAGTCGTTCCACGCACTCCTGGCCGCCCAGCGGCTGGGAGTGCCGACCTGGAACGGGTTCCGCACGCTGTTGCTCGGGGTTCGCCTGCTGGGGTACCAGAAACTCAGGGACGTCGGCTTTCGCGTGCCACCCACTCATCTCACCAGGCCGGACGGGCAGCACGTCGCGAAGACGCACGTCGACTGGCACTTCCGGCCGGACCCGGAACTCAACGGCGAGGGCGACGTCTACCAGGAACTCGTGCCAGCGACGCCCGTCGACTACAAGTACTACGCTGTCGACACGGGGTCGGACATCGTCGTACAGGTGCTGAAGACCACCTCGAAGCTCCGGGGCGAGAAGCGACCGCTCGGACTGGTCGAACCCGACCCCGACCTGGCACGACAGGTCAGGGCACTGTTGCGACGGACCGGCACGCAGGCCCTCGGCGTCGACTGCGTGAGGGCAGACGGCCAGTACTGGGCCGTCGACGTGAATCCGGCCATGAGTTTCCGCAACGCGGCCATGGTGCCCGACCTCGTCGAGTCCGTGCTCGCTCGCCTCCCCGGTGGAACCGACTCTGTCGACGCCGCCGAGACGGACGTTCGCGCGGTCGAACAGTAGGGGTCGAGCACACTCGGCGGTCCGTCGTCAGTCGCCACGTCGGGGATTGCTCAGCGGTAAGCAGCGCTTACTCGAAGCACTACCGAGACCGCTCGGTTCCAGGTAGTCACACGTCGGTTTCGGGGCGCAGACAGCGTCGTCGAAAGGGCCGACGTGGCCCAATCACAAGGAGCCGGCAGGACCGAGCGCGCCCGGAACGCGATGCCGGTCGCGTGAAGTGACAAGACTCGGTGCGCGCTCGCTGCCGGGCGGTCTCACACCGGACTGCCACGTACCGATGCACGAGACCACCTGTTCGTAAGATGTCTCGGCGCATAGGGTTGTCGGCGACGCGTCGTCTGCACCCGGTCGCGCACGTCCCGACTGACGGCGCTCAGTCTGCTCTGGGGAGTTCGACGACGAACACTGCCCCAGTGGGGTCGTTGTCTTCGACCCAGACGTCGCCACCGTACCCGTCCACGAGCGATTGCACCAGGTGGAGCCCGAGGCCGGTTCCCTCGCTGTCGAGTCCCTTCTCGCCCTTCCCGAAGATGTCGGCCTTCCGCTCGTCGGGGACGCCCGGCCCGTTGTCGGCGACGCGGACTCGAACGTCGTCGCGGGACTCCACCTCGACAGTGACCTCGGGCGTCTCGTCGTAGTTGTGCTGGATAGCGTTTTTCAACAGGTTGCGGAAGACGGACCCGAGCATCTCGTTTGCCAGCACGGTCTCTGTGGGTATCGCGCCCTCGACACTGATTTCCGCCTCGGGGTAGGCAGATTTCTGCTCCGCTATCTCGGCTTCCAGTGTCGCCCGGAGCGAGACCTGCTCGCGGTTCTGTTCGTCCCCGAGCATGACCTCGGCCATGTTCCCGGCCGTAGTCGTCAGTTCGACGGCGTGCTCGGCCCGTTCGCGAATCGTGTCGACGAACTCGCTGTCCTCGCTGCCGTCTTCGGTCCGTTCGGCACACAGACCGGCGTGCGTCGTCACCACCTGGAGGTCGTTGCGGATGTCGTGTCGCAACACCTGGTTCAGCGTCTGCAGGTTGTCGCGCTGGTTCGCGACCCGCTGTTCCCGTTCCTTCCGCTCGGTGACGTCGCGGGAGAAAATCGAGAGTCCGCCCTCGTCGGGATAGACGTCGACCTCCACCCAGTAGTCGAACGGGTCGTCGAGGTAGTACTCGAACGACCGGGGGTCACCGTCGGCCATCGCCTCCCGATAGCTGGCTTCGAGTTCGGTTCCCCTGACTGTCGGAAAGGCCGCCCAGAGTGTCTTCCCCTGGACGTCGTCCGCCGGCCGCCCGGTTCGTTCGGCCATCCGCTCGTTCCAGTACGTAATCCGCCACTCGGAGTCGACGGCGTAGTACGCGTCCGAAATCCGCGTCGCGAGACGCTCGTACTTCTCTTTCTGTGCTTCGACTTCGCGGCGGGCGACGATGCCGGCGATGGCCGTCGCGATTGTCTCACCCAGCTCCGACAGCAACTGCTGTTCGCGTCGCTCGAAGGCCTCCGGCCGGTCGGCGTAGAGATTCAGCACCCCGTAGGCGTCGGTGTCGTTGGCTATTGGGATGGCGGCGCTGGACTCGAACCCCCGGTCGAGTGCGTGCTCCCGCCAGGGTTCGTACTCCGGGTCGTTCCGGATGTCCTGCATGACCTGGATGCGGCCGGTGCGTACCGCCGTCGCGGTCGGCCCGTGTCTGTCGGGGGATTCGGAGACAGAGATGGAGATGTCGTCGAGATACGCCGCGTCCACTCCCGCAGAGGTTCGTGGCACGATCTGCTCCGTCTCGGGGTCGTGCGTCCCGATCCACGCGAAGACGTACGGGGACGACGTCGCAAACGCCTCGCATACCTCGGATTCGAGAGACTCCCGGGTCTCCGCATCAACGAGAGCCCTGTGGATGCCCCGAATGACGTCGCCGATTCGGAGCTGCTCCTTCGTCGATTCGCTACCCATAGGTGACCGTATGGTGGACGGGTACTGGAGCTTTTGCATCGACTTTCTGTCCGTCTTCGGCTCGACGGCCGGCCGCGCCGGCGCTCGACGACGATGGTGGCCGCGTCTCGTCGTCGGCCGACGTCGAGTGTCACGGGGATTGATAACCTCCCCGCGAGCGCTCACGAGACGATGCATCAACGAGTGAGAGGCGGTATCATCGCGCTCGTCCTCGGCGTCGCGTTCGTCGCCGGCGGCGTCTACTGGGCCGCGCCCCACGTGCTAGACACCATGAACAGCGAGCCGGTGGAGGCGGAAATCGTCTCGTCCAACTGGACGCGGTACGAAACCGGCGACGGGGCGTCCGGATACATCCTCGACGTCACCTACCGGTACAGCTACGACGGCCAACAGTACGAGGGTGACACCGTCTTCCCCGGTGACCGGAATCGGGTCTCGTCGGGGATTCGAGCGGGGGAAGTAATCAGGAACCACTCCCCGGGTGACCGGGCGACGGCCTACGTCGTCGCGGGCGACGGGACGGACTCCTACCTCGTCGAGTCCTCGATGCCGTGGTGGCACTACCTCGCTCCCGGCTTCGGTCTCCTGCTGGCCATCGCCGGGGTGGTCAACGTCCTCCAGGGCGTTCGCGGCGTCGATTCCACCGGTTCGAACGACGACGCTCGATAGCGGCCGGCATCCCGTTCGGAGACCCCGAATCTGGGTTGACGAAACTACAGCTTCACAGGAATATCGGGGGCGGTTGGACAATTTTTACGCCAAATCTGATTTGATTGTGGTACAAAGACCCACAGAATATTTAAATATGGATGTACCCTACTCCGGGTCGAGGAACGAATGTCATTCAGGTCATTGACGTCGACGTTGACGCTGTACCGGAGCGGGACGCTCACTCTCGACGAGGCGGCCGAACGGAGTGGCGTCTCACCCACCAAACTCGCGTCCGAACTTCGCACCCGGGGCATCCCCGTCCGTGAGACGGGCCGGACGGATTCGATGAACCGGTCGGGCACCTGACCGACGGCGATTTCCACTCCATCCACATGGCAGTGACACAACGCGAATCCCGTGCCGACGTTCCGTCCAAATCGACGCTGTTCTGTCCGGAGTGTGGACACCAGAGTCGATACGACGAGGACTGGCGCGTCGTCGAGACGGCCCGGACCGCCCGCTATCTCTGTCCCGAGTGCCGGACCGAGATAACCGTCCGGCCCACGTTCTCCCCCCGCGCCCGCCACGACACCCCTGCCGCCCCGCCCACGCTCTGGCGGGCCTGGAGCGAGAGCGTCCGCCTCTGGGTCGCACTGTGGTATCGGCCGGCGGCCTCGAACTAGTCCTCTCTCCCGTCTCCCGCGTCCAGTCTCCAACCCCTTCGTTTCGTCAGTCGCCGACTCGGAGTCTGGCGGTTCCGTCGCGGCCAGACTACTTTCACTCCGGGTCGGCACTCCGCTCTGCCGTCCGCTTCGGCGTCGGGCGACTGCCCACCCCGACCCACCCCTTCGTTTCGAGGGTGCGGTCGGCGTCGTCTCCCGGTTGCGCGCGCGCCGTATCACTTCCACCCCGATTTGCGAACCTTCTTGACCGAAGGGAATCTAAGCCATTGCCACCAGATGGCCCGCGCGGACGACACCGAACTCATCGACACGTTCGAGGAGTTCTACCGGAGCTACTACCGCAACGACATCGGGGAACTGGCACAGAAGTACCCGACCGAGCAGAAGTCGCTGTACGTCGACTGGCAGGACCTCTACCGCTTCGACCCCGACCTCGCCGACGACGTCCGCACGAAACCTCAACAGCTCACCGAGTACGCCGAGGAGGCCCTGCGCCTGTACGACCTCCCCGTCGACGTCTCGCTCGGCCAGGCCCACGTCCGCGTCCGGAACCTCCCCGAATCGACCGACATCCGCGCCATCCGCGCCGACCACCGCGGCTCGCTCATCTCCGTCAAGGGCATCGTCCGCAAGGCCACCGACGTCCGCCCGAAGATTACCAACGCCGCCTTCGAGTGCCAGCGCTGTGGCACGCTCACGCGCATCCCGCAGGTCGACGGCGACTTCCAGGAACCCCACGAGTGCCAGGGCTGTGAACGCCAGGGCCCCTTCCGCATCAACTTCGACCAGTCCGAGTTCATCGACGCCCAGAAACTCCGCGTCCAGGAGTCCCCCGAGGGCCTGCGCGGCGGCGAGACGCCCCAGAGCATCGACGTGAACATCGAAGACGACATCACCGGCGAGGTCACCGCCGGCGACCACGTCGAGGTGACGGGCGTCCTCAAACTCGACCAGCAGGGCAACGACCGCGAGAAGTCCGCGATGTTCGACGTCTACATGGACGGCCTCTCGGTCACCATCGAGGACGAACAGTTCGAGGACATGGACATCACCGACGAGGACAAGAAGGAGATCGTCGAACTCTCCAACGAGTCCGGCATCTACGAGAAGATGGTCGGCGCGATTGCGCCCTCCATCTACGGCTACGAGAAACAGAAGCTGGCGATGATTCTCCAGCTCTTCTCCGGCGTCACCAAACACCTCCCCGACGGGTCGCGGATTCGTGGCGACCTGCACATGCTTCTGATCGGTGACCCTGGTACGGGAAAGTCGGCCATGCTTCAGTATATCCGACAAATAGCCCCTCGCTCTGTCTACACCTCGGGCAAGGGTGCAAGTTCAGCTGGGTTGTGTGTGACTGGAGATACACTGATCCATACGGGAGAAGGTTTCCAAGAAATCAGCTCTCTGGTTGAACAGGAAATCCCCGAACCCGTTCAAACTGAGACGAACGCAAAAAAGCAGCACCAGCTATACACCTTTGACCGCGATGAGGGAAAAGCAACGGCCAAGCAGACATCACACGTCTGGCGAATGCCAGAAAAGCCGTGCCGTCGTATCGAGACCAGTCACGGGAAGGAACTAGAAGCCTCGGTGAACACTCCTGTTCTCGTCTGTGGTGAAGAAGGAATCGAGTGGAGGGAGATTGACGAAGTAATGCCGGGCGACTACGTTGCAGTTCCGAAATACGACGACATCTCTCAATCGACGGTTCCGGTTCGTGAATTCCTTGATTTAACCAGTGAGAAGGTAAAACTGACCGATGAATCCCTCTCGTTCATTCGCACCGAGCTTTCTGAGGAGTTCGGACATCTTCGCGCGGCAGCCGCCGAACTCGGTCTCTCGGAGGACTTTATCTATGATACACTCTCGAATCGATATGTTTCATTAGATAAACTCGATACTGTACTTGACGGCATCGGTGTCTCTCGAACGGCCGTTGATTTCCAGCGGGCGATGCTTCGTCATGGCGACGATATCGCGCTGCCAGAGACGTTCGACGAGGATCTGATGTACCTGCTTGGACTTGTCTTCGGCGACGGTGATATTTCACTGAATCGGCGCGGGGGCAATCGCGGACTTGTTCGTATTTCGAACAGCAATGAAGCACTTCTCGAACGTGCAATTGACATCTTTGCTCGGAAGTTCGACAAGCATGTCGAAATTGAGTATCAGGATGACAGAGTCCCCTCAATTCGAGTGAATAGTGCAACGATTGCGCGCCTGTTCGCCAACGCAGGAATGCAAACGCCAAAGGAAGACCTTTCTCTCGATGCAAAGCTGACGACATCGAAACACGCTGACGCATTTCTTCGGGGCTTGATGGACGCCGATGGTTCTGTCTCTGTTCGCACTAACGGTGGGTCGAGTATATTACTCTCAACCATCAGTGACGCGCTCGCTCGACAGGTACGTCTGATGCTCGAAACCTATGGTATTCGGGCACGGACTCGTGAGCGAGATCGTCGGGGCAAGTACGAATTGGACAATGGGCACGTGATCAATTCACAGCATATCCAACAGTTCATCGAACTATATGGCGCTAATATCGATCGATACGCCGAGCAGATTGGCTTTGAGGCCGAAGAAAAGCAGGAGGCGCTACAGTCGATCGTCGGCGAAACAAACCGACGTAAGGACAAAATCCCCGTCGGAAGCATTCTGGCGACTGCTGGTGAAGCGACCAATTCGTCACACATCGCTCTCAAACAGGGAGCTAATCCCGGTCGTGATAGGGTACGGACAATACTGACTAATGTCGACTTAGATGGAGCCGAACCACTTGTTCAAGAAGCTGTCGACGCCAATCTTCAATGGGATGAGGTCGTCGCAGCTGTCAATACCGGTGAAAAAGAGGTGTTTGACGTTACCGTCCCTGAGACTCACAACTTCTTTGCGAACGGTGTTGTAACTCACAATACCGCTGCGGCGGTACGCGATGACTTCGGCGACGGCCAGCAGTGGACGCTCGAAGCGGGTGCGCTCGTGCTCGCAGACAAGGGCATCGCCGCTGTCGACGAACTGGATAAGATGGAATGTGTGACGGGCGAGACGCTCGTCAACACAGGCGACGGTATCGTGCCCATTCGAGAGGTAGCGCTCAGTGCTGATGCAGACGGTGACGGAGAGCAGAAAGAGCGGGGTCGAATCCTGAGAGATATCGACGCAACCGTCTGGACGATGACCGACGACGGACAGTTGACGACACGCGATGTGACGGCGGTACACGAATACGAGGCCCCGTCTGCGCTTCGCGAGGTAACGCTCGAATCCGGGGAGTCAGTCACGGCGACCGCCGACCATCCATTCTTTGTTCTCGACGAGGGTCGCCGCGCCGAACGGCCGGCGGCCGACCTGGAGTCCGGCGACTGGGTCTATGTCCCCGATTCGATACCACAGCCCGCCTCCGACGGGGGTGCTGCCGTCACGACTCCCAGCGGTGCAGGCGACATCGCCTCACAGACGACGCCTGCTCTCGGGGCGCTCATGGGGTACGTCGCCGGCGACGGGAACGTATACTACAACCGCGACGAGGGGAGCTACGGCATCCGGTTCATAAACTCGGAGGAAGAACTGCTCGCCGACTTCGAGCGCGCGTGTCGTGAGGCCTTCGACGCCACGCCGGTTCGCCACCCGAGCGAGCAGCGCGCTGATGGCGTCGAGACAGTCCGACTCCACGGGAAGCGATACGTCGACGAGTTGCTGGCCGCCGGACTCAATCTCGAAACGTACGAGGGCAAGCGCGCTCCGGCCGCGGTGTTGCAAGGCGACGCCGACGTGAAAGCGGCGTTCCTTCGGGCGCTTGCTGACGCCGAAGGCAACGTCGACGACCGGAACGTGACCATCTACTCGGCGAGTTACGAACTCCTGCTGGGTGCGAAGATGCTCCTCTCGGAATTCGGCGTGACCAGCCAGATACAACACCGAGAACGCGACGAGGGTCGCGACCTCTACATCCTCGCAATCACGGCGGCAGATTCGCTCGCGGCGTTCAACCGACACGTTGGATTCACGCTGGCGCGGAAACAGGAGGCGCTCGATGCCGTCTGCGACCGTGTCTCCGGAGACCGGACGATTCTCGACGTGCTTCCTGAGTGTGGTCACCTGTTCGCGGAGGCACGAGACTCGCTCCGACTACATCAGTCGGAGTGTGGCCTCACTGATGCAACCTACTGTAACTTCGAGAACGGCGACGCCAACTTCTCGCTCTCGAAGGCCGAGCGCGTCCTCGACCGCTTCGAGGAGCGCCGCGACCGGGCTGTGACCGACCACGAAACCCTCTCCACGCCCTGTTCGTGGGACACGCTGTCGACGCTGAAAGAGCGCTACCACGTTTCGCAGAGCGAGATTGCCCAGGGGAGCGATTACTCCCAGCAACGCGTATCGAGGGCGTGGGGAAGCGACGACACGCTTCGGACAGTCGTTCGGCAGACGCTTCGAACGATTACCAGCGCGGCGGCCGAGACAGACCTCGACCGACTCCGCGACCTCGTCCGCGGTGACGTGAAGTGGCGGCGAGTAGACTCCGTCGACAGCGTCGACCCGTCGGTCGGCGACGACCGCCTCGCTGTGCTCCGTCACCGTCTCGCCGACATTCTCGGTACCGACGAAGACGATGCGTACTCCCGTGCGACCGACCTCCTCGCGGTGGAACCGAGTGCCGACTCGTGGGACTCGCTCCGGGCCGAACTCGACCGTCACGGCCTCTCATTCCAGGATATCGCGGCCCGGATGGACGTGGACGGGTCGACCGTCTCGCGCTGGTTCCACGGCGTCGTCGACGGCGAGTCGTTCGAGACTGTCCGTGACGTCACGTTCAGCCTTATCGAGAACGAGCGCGACCGCATCCGGACGCTCGTCGCCGAACTCGACGACCGCCGCGAGCCGAAGGTCTACGACCTCACGGTCGACGGGACGCACAATTTCCTCGCGAACGGGATGGTCGTCCACAACTCCGACGACCGCTCTGCCATGCACGAAGCATTAGAGCAGCAGTCGATTTCGGTTTCCAAGGCCGGCATCAACGCCACACTCAAATCGAGATGCTCGCTTCTGGGCGCTGCAAACCCCAAATACGGCCGCTTCGACCAGTACGAACCTATTGGGGAGCAGATAAATCTTGAGCCGGCGCTCATCTCGCGGTTCGACCTCATCTTCACGGTCACCGACCAGCCCGACGAGGAGGAGGACGCCAACCTCGCAGAGCACATCATCCAGACGAACTACGCGGGCGAACTCCACACCCACCGCACCGAGACGAGCACGTCGAATTTCACCGAGGAGGAGGTCGAGACTGTCACCGAGGAGGTCGCGCCGACTATCGAACCCGACCTCCTGCGGAAGTACATCGCCTACGCGAAGCGCAACTGCTTCCCGACGATGACCGAGGAGGCAAAATCCGAGATTCAGGACTTCTACGTCAACCTCCGGGCGCGGGGGTCCGACGAGGACGCGGCGGTGCCGGTCACGGCCCGGAAACTGGAGGCGCTGGTGCGTCTGGCAGAGGCCAGCGCGCGCATCCGTCTGTCCGACACCGTCGAGCAGGAGGACGCCTCCCGCGCCGTCGACATCGTGCGGTATTGCCTGGAGGACATCGGGATGGACCCCGAGACCGGCGAGTTCGACGCGGACATGGTCGAGACGGGCACCTCGAAGAGCCAGCGCGACCGCATCAAGGACCTGCTATCGCTGATTCAGGACATCGAGGAGGAGTACGACGAGGGCGCGCCCGTCGACGTCATCATCGAACGCGCCGAGGAGGCGGGGATGGAGTCCTCGAAGGCAGAACACGAAATCGAACAGCTCAAACAGAAGGGCGAGGTCTACGAACCCAAGACCGACCACCTCCGCACGACTTGAGGAAGAGGCCTCCGCGCTACCGCTTCAACAAAATGGTGTACCACAATTTCTCAACCCACAGTATATTATTATAAACTATCAGATTTTACCATTCATAAGATTTTTTAATTTGTTGGCCTGTCCGAAACATATGTATTACGGTGGTCTTCCAATAGTGATTGTGCAGTCATGTTGTATGCTCTACAAAGTAAGTGACATGTTCGGAGAATTATTATTTAAAAATCAAATATAATTGGTAATAGATGCGGTAATTTACCGACATCCTGTCGTAGTGGAACACGGGCGCTCTCATCGAGATAACGCGGTGGGTCTGTCGACAAGAAATTCACAGGGGAGACAGGTCACTCAGCATGGAAATCATGGAAGTGAACATACAACGTTGAACATGAGGTGCTGTAGTAGCCGTTAGAACTTTTTACTCGGAGACTGTTACAATAGATGGTGAATCATCTCGACGAGATCTCCGTCGAGGAGTTACAAGACGCCCTCGACAACGTAGATAATAAGAGGCCGACACAGCGGCTCTTAGCCGCAATTGCGTACAAAAACGGTGTTTCGCAAACGGAGTTAGCCGAGTGGCACGATGTTCAGCGGCGAACAATCTACAGCTGGCTCAATCGACTCGACACGGACGGGTCGCTTGAGCAGGCCGTGTCTGATGATAAAAGAACCGGAAGAAAATGTAAAATATCAGAAATACAGAAAAAGAAATTTGAAGAAACCGTTCACGAACCTCCCACCGAGGTCGGTATCGACGCGCCGGCGTGGACGCCGGCGCTTGCCCAAGACTTTCTCGAAGAAACGTACGGCGTCAAGTATTCAATCCCGAGTTGTCGGCGGTTGCTGAAAGAAGCGGGACTGAGCTATCAGAAACCGCGCCGTTCAGCCGCCGAAGCCGATGAAGGCGAGCAAGAAGAGCTCCACGATAACCTCAAAAAAAGCGGCGGGAGATGGACGCCACCGTAGTCTGTATCGACCAAACCAAGACATCCGCGCAAGTTGAGCTGCGTGCCGCGTTGTTTCCGCGCGGTATCGGCCCTCTGTCGACCTCTTTGGCCAACGCGACTGGACGTGTCTGCTGGGCGCGACCACCGAGAACGGTGATTGCTTTTCTCCCGATTCACCGAGTACGTTAGTGCCGTGTGCGCAAAACATTTCATTTTAGTATTATGCAAAGAATTCGAGTATGATTTTGATTATCGTTCTAGATGTAGCGCCATATTTCCAGGCATCGGTCGTCACGGACCTAGCGGCCCGTGACGACCTCACCTTCTTGCCGTTACCGTCGTATTCGCCGGAGCTGAATCCTGTTGAGGAGTACTGGAGACACCTTCAAGCGTCTCTTAGCAACCGCTTCTTTGTCTCTTCGACGAGCTGACAACAGCGATTGATACAGCTCTCGACTGTCTCTCCGAAAGTGAGTAACTATTTCTGAGTTTACTAGAGTGATCACTGTAACCTCTGAATATTGTTGGGAAGAAACGTCTCGATCCAGTCAACAGCGAAGCTGAGCTTGTGACTCAGCCGAAGGAACGTCTCGGTGACGAACTCTCTAAAGTGGTCTTTCCCCTCAAAGATGGTTGGTGAAATCTCGCGCTTGAGGTCTTTCCAGAGCGGTTCGATCGCGTTCAGCGTCGGCGAATACGGTGGGAGGAAGACGAACTCGATGCCGAGTTCGTCGGCCCGTTGTTGGGTGAGGTTCGCGTGATGCGAGCCATAGTTGTCGGCCACGAGCAGAATCCAGCCCCGCGGATTCTGCTCGCGGATCTCCTCGAGTGCCTCAACGATCGTTTCTTTGACTAACCGCTCTTTGTACGTGATCACGCTCTTGCCAGTCAATGCGTAGAAGCCAATCGACCGCCACGGCACCGCGACTAACGGTTTCTCTATCTGGACGGTCCGATCGTACGACCACATCCGCTGGGAGTTCTCGAACGGTTGGGGCCACGCTTCATCGAAAAAATCCCAGCACGACAGGGTCTTCCTCGTCTTCATCTGTGTCTTCGCCGAGCGCCTGGCCGAGGCGCTCGGCGAGAATCTCCTCAGCGTCGGCAGGATGTCGCGGGTCCATCGGTCGTGGTTTCGCGTAGTGCATCCCCGACGCACGCAGTTTCCGAGCGAGATGTGACGGGTGGTAGGTAACGCCGTAGCGGTCTTCGATGAGTGCGTGAATCTCGCGTGGCGTCCACGGTTGGCCGTCTTCGAGGAGTGTGCAAATCTCGTCCCACTGTGCTGGGGTGGGTTTCGGCGGCCGACCGCCGCCGAAGCGTGGGCGTAAGCCCTCGACCCCGTCTTGATTCCACGCGCGTGCCCAGCGACTACTCGTCGGCTGGGAGACGCCAACAGCTGCACCAGCCTGCTGTTGGGTCTTGCCCTCATAGAGATTCTTCACGAAGCAGAGTCGCCGGACGAGACGCGTCTCGTCCGCCTTCTGAGCCACATCAATGGCGTCGTCCAATTCTTCGTTCGAGAGATGCTCAACGACCGTGAACCGACGTGATGCGTTCATCACAGAGAATAGGCTGTCTGAATATTCAGCTATTGCGCTAATCACTCTAGTAAACTCGTACCTCGGGCGTCAACTGGCACCAATTGCTGGATGTTGTGGCACCTCGCTTCGTGGGGAGTAAGTCCACTGCTTAGAGGGAACTGTCGCCAGTTTGGTTTTAGGCAACACAAACTACAAATAGATTCGGAGAGGCGTATTGCACGAGGAACAATAGCATGCATTCCGACGTGGGTTCTACCCAGCCCGACGAGTCACCAGACCGTTCTCGGAGCGGTTGGAGCAACGGTTCAGTTGGCCGTCGAGCTGGGAGCGAGACGAGTGTACCGAGCGCCAGTCAGTGGGGCATTGCCCCCGATGACGGAAAGGGGTCGACGTAGCCATGTTCGAGAAGCTACTCGTCGCCAACCGTGGCGAAATCGCTGTCCGCATTATGATCGCGTGCGAGGAGTTGGGTATCGACACCGTCGCTATTTACAGCGACGCAGACAGAAACAGCGGCCACGTCGATTACGCCGACGAGGCGTATAATGTCGGGCCGGCACCGGCCAGCGACTCCTATCTCGACCAAGCGACAATTATCGACGTTGCGCAGCGGGCGGATGCCGACGCAATCCATCCTGGCTACGGTTTCCTCGCGGAAAACGCCGAGTTCGCGCGCCGCGTCAGGGGTACGGATGGCATCACGTGGGTCGGTCCGCCGAGTGATGCGATGGAACAACTGGGTGAGAAGACGAAGGCCCGGTCTATTATGCAGGAGGCAGACGTTCCAGTCGTTCCCGGCACCACCAACCCGGTTGAGAGTGCCGAGGAAATCCGAGACCTCGGTGCAGAATATGGATATCCCCTCGCTATCAAGGCCGAAGGCGGCGGTGGCGGGCGGGGGATGAAAATCGTTCACAACGACTCAGCGGTGGAAAAAGCCTTCGAGAGCGCCCAGCGTGAGGGTGAGGCGTACTTCGGCAACGATTCAGTGTACGTCGAAAAGTACCTCGAAGCGCCGAAGCATATCGAGGTCCAGGTGCTCGCAGATCACCACGGCAACGTCCGGCATCTCGGGGAACGGGAGTGTTCACTCCAGCGTCGCCACCAGAAGGTCATCGAGGAAGCACCGAGTCCGGCCCTCTCCGACGACCTCCGGGCAGACATCGGTGAGGCGGCCCGTCGCGGCGTCCGTGCGGCCGACTACACCAACGCTGGCACCGTGGAGTTTCTCGTCGAAGACGGCGAATTCTACTTCATGGAGGTCAACACGCGGATTCAAGTCGAACACACCGTCAGCGAGGAAGTAACCGGTATCGACATCGTCCGCTGGCAGATTCTCGTCGCCGCCGACGAAGAGTTGACGTTCGACCAGGAGGACGTCGACATTGAGGGTCACGCCATCGAGTACCGCATCAACGCCGAGAATCCAGCCAACGACTTCGCACCGACGCCGGGATACTTGGAGACGTACGACCCGCCCAGTAGCATCGGCATCCGTCTTGACCACGCAGTCAATCAGGGGGATACAATCGCCGGCGACTACGACTCAATGATAGCCAAACTCATCGTCCGCGCAGACGACCGAGAGCGCTGTCTCGCGCGGTCAAGGCGCGCACTCGAACACTTCACTGTCTCGGGCGTCAACACGACGATTCCCTTCCACCTTCTAATGCTCAACGACGATGTTTTTGTGGCTGGTGACCACACGACGAAATATATTGACGAAGATGTCGAGGAAGCCGACATTGCGGACGCTGTCGACCGCTGGGGCGGTGACTCTTCGGCCCGCGCGGGCGGCGATGCGACGACACAAGAACTGACGGTCGAAGTTGACGGCAGGAAGTTCGACGTAGTCGTCGAAGACGGGTTGCCGCATGCACAGACGGGTGGGCAGGTCGACGCGAGCGGCGGTGGCGGTAGCGACGGCGGCGGCAGTCACCAGACGGCGGCGGGTGTCGTCACAGCCGAGATGCAGGGGACTATTCTCTCGGTCGAAGTAGCCGAGGGCGACGAGGTCGCCCAAGGGGATGTTGTCTGCGTGCTGGAAGCGATGAAGATGGAAAACGACGTAGTCGCCTCCACGAGTGGGACGGTTGCCAGCGTCCCCATCTCCGAAGACGACTCCGTTGACATGGGCGACACACTCGTCACTCTCGAATAACAATGAATGTCTCAGTTTCAGACGACACGACAGACGCACAGGCACAAGCAATCGCGCAGGCGCTCGCTTCGCAGTTCCAAGACGAGGTAACCGTGACGAACAAAAGCGGCAGCGAGTTGGCCACTGCGGCCTACGAACAGGCAGACGAGAGTGGGACCGCGGCTCAACAGCCCGAGGAGGCGCTCGGCCCGACCGAGCGCGAGGAGAACCTGCGCGCGGAAATCGAAAAGATTCTCGAAGGCGGTCCGGAGAAGTACAAAGAGCAGTTACCCGAGCAAGGGAAGCTGTTCGTCCGTGACCGCATTGACCTCTGGTTCGGGGACGATTTCCTCTTTGAGGACGGCAAATTCGCGGAGTTCGACGCCGACGACAAACTGCCGGCAGACGGCATGATTACCGGTGCGGCCAAGTTCGAAGACCGGTCGGTCCACTTCATGTCCAACGACTATACAGTCAAGCGTGGGAGTATGGCCGCCAAGGGGGTCGAGAAGTTCCTCCGGATGCAACAGCGCGCGCTCAAAACGGGCCAACCGGTGCTCTATCTGATGGACTCCTCGGGCGGCCGTATCGACCAACAGACCGGCTTCTTCGCCAACCGCGAGGGCATCGGGAAGTACTACTACAACCACTCACTACTCTCCGGGCGTGTCCCGCAGATCTGTGTCCTCTACGGCCCGAGCATCGCAGGGGCGGCATACACCCCCGTCTTCGCGGATTTCACCATCATGGTCCGTGGGATGAGCGCGATGGCAATCGCCAGCCCGCGGATGGTCCAGATGGTAACCGGCGAGGACATCGACCTACAGGAGTTGGGTGGTCCGGACATCCACGCGAAATACTCGGGAAGCGCCGACCTCGTGGCCGACGACGAAGAACACGCCCGCGAGATCGTCGCCCAACTCGTCTCCTATCTTCCGGACAACAGCGACGAGAAACCACCCAAAACCACGGGGACGGCTCCCGCGCGCTCGCCCGACGGTATCGACGGCGTCATCCCCCAAGAGCCAAATCGGGGTTACAACATGACCGACGTCATCGAGCGCGTCGTTGACGCCGACTCGTGGTTCGAACTCCAGCCCGAATACGGCAAGGAGATTCTCACCGGCTTCGCCCGCATCGACGGCAGACCGGTGGGTGTCGTCGCCAACCAACCCGCCCAGCGGGCTGGCGCTATCTTCCCGGACGCCGCAGAGAAAGCGGCGCAGTTTGTCTGGAAATGCGATGCCTACAACGTTCCCCTTCTGTACCTCGCGGACACGCCGGGTTTCATGGCCGGCTCTTCCGTGGAAAAAGAGGGCATCCTCGAACAGGGCAAGCGGATGATTTACGCCACGTCCGAAGCGACGGTGCCCAAACAGTGTGTGGTCGTTCGGAAGGCCTACGGCGCGGGCATCTACGCGATGAGCGGCCCGGCCTACGACCCCGAGTCGACTATCGGCCTCCCGAGCGGCGAGATTGCGATTATGGGGCCCGAAGCCGCCATCAACGCCGTCTACGCACGAAAACTCAACGAAATCGAAGATGAGGAAGAGCGCAAGCAGAAAGAGCAGGAACTCCGCGAGGAGTACCGCGAAGACATTGACGTGCGCCGGATGGCGAGCGAAGTCGTCATTGACGACATCGTCCCGCCCAGCGACCTTCGGCGGGAACTCCAAGCACGTTTCGCCTTCTATGAGGACGTTGAGAAGGACCGCCCGGAAAAGAAACACGGCACCATCCTCTGAGCGCTGTATCGACCTACAACCACACGCGTTACAACCACCAATCCACCACAACCTATGACAGGACTGTATTACGAGGAGTTCGAGGTCGGTGAGACCATCGAGCACGAGAAGCGCCGGACGATTAGCGAGTCGGACAATCAACAGTTTTGCGATATGACGATGAATCAGCAGCCGTTGCATCTCGACGTAGAGTTCGTCGAGGGGACGGACTTTGGCGAGCGGTTGGTTAACGGGCTGTATACGATGAGTCTGGCAGTCGGTCTGTCAATTCCAGATACGACCGACGGCACTATCGTCGCCAACCTCTCCTACGACAACGTGGAACATCCGGAGCCGGTATTTCATGGGGATACGATTCGGGTGCGGTCGATGGTGTCGGACAAACGGGAGACGAGCGACGGCGAGCGCGGCATCGTGACGATGCACGTGGAAGTGTTCAAGGTCAACGACCCGGACGAACCGGTCGTTTGTGAGTTCGACCGCACCGCCCTCTCGCTGAAACGCGCTAACCAATCCTCAGAGTGACTGTGCACCCTCTCAGCGACTGAGTTCGTAGCCACTCTCGCGGTCCCACGCCGTCGACACGGGTTGCTCTTCGAGGGTCTTCTTCTGGACGCTTCCCGAGGGCCCACGAGGTAACTCCTCGCGGACCTCGATGTATCGCGGCACTTTGAGGTATGGCAACTGCCGCTCACAGTGCCGGCAGATATCCACTGGGTTGACCGTGGCGTCGGTTTCGGGCACGACGACGGCTTTGATTTCTTCCCCGCCGCGCGTGCCCTCGACGCCGACGACGGCAGACCGTGCGACGGCCGGTTGTCTGTCGATGACGCTCTCTATCTCCAGTGCCGAGATACGGCCGGCGATGCGGCCACGATAGATGGAGTTGTCCTCGCTGGCGACGAAGTGGAGATAGCCGTCGTCGTCCATGTAGCCGATATCACCGGTGTGAATCCACTGATTCCGACAGACTTCCATAGCTGCCTCCGGGTCGTTGGCGTAGCCTTGCATCATCGTGTTCGGTCGGGTCGGCCGAATGACTATTTCCCCGGATTCACCGGTCGGAACGGGTCGGTCGGCGTCGTCGACGATTGCTACCTCGACGTAGGAGCCGGGCTTCCCCGCACTCCCGATTTTCTGTTCTTCCGGTGTGTTGTACGTCGCTACGGTCGCGGTTTGGGTCACGCCGTACCCCTCGAGCACCGTGAGGTCGAATTGTGTCTCGACGGTCTCGATGAGAGCTTTGTCGGTGCCGAAACCGAAGCCGTGGCCGATGGCCATCTCGACGGGATTGTCCTCGCCGTCGCTCGCGGCTTGGTTAGAGAGCACCGACAGCATCCGTCCGAGATAGAGGAGGATCGTCGCGTCGTGCGTTCGGACTCGGTCCCAGAACACGTCCGGGTCGAACGGATCTCCGACGACGAACTCCGAACCCGCCAAGAGCGCGCCCATGATGCCGAGTTGGAACGTGAATACGCTGTACAGTGGCAGTGTGGTGAACAAACGGTCGTCCTCGGAGAAGCCAAAGAGATTCTCACAGGCCTCCCAGCCCGTGTTGACGTAAGAGTAGTGAGGCAGCATCACACCCGTCGGCTGTTCGGCGGCGTGGCGTTGGACGTAGATGACTGCGAGCGTGTCAGTTTCTGCGACAGCCCGATTCGGCGCTGTCGTGGTGTCACCGTCAAGCAGTGTACCGAAGTCACGATACGGGTGATCGGCGGTCTCCGCGCCGAGGATGTATTCGGTTCTGCCGTCCGAGAGGTCGGTTCTGACTGCCTCGTACTCCGCCCGGGTCTTCGAATCAACCACGACCGTGTCCGCATCCGCATTCGAGAGGACGTATCTCAGAGTGTCGCCGGTAAAGCGGGTGTCGATCGGGACGACGATGGCACCGATTTTGGCGAGGGCAAGGTAGGTTGCGACGTATTCGAGTGAGTTGTAGAGATAGAGACAGACGTGGTCGCCGCTGTCGATGCCCTGCGAGACGAGGCTGTTGGCGATAGCGTTTCCATCTCGGTTAAGTCCGGTGTAGGTCAGCGTCTCGTCCGTGTCGTGGAGAAACGGCTGGTCTCCCCGAGTCGTGACCTGTTGTTCGAGTGCATCCTGTACGGTCCGCGTCTCATCGGGCGGTGCCATCTCACTCATCACTCGCTCACCCCCTCGGCGGCTCGTTGGATGTCCCCGGCAGCGCCCTGTAGTACCGACTGGATGTCGCGTTGCTGGCGCATCTCGCTGAAGTCGTGTGAGTAGCCGAAGACGCCGAGAGCGTGTGTGTGGCCAGCGGCTCCCTCGAAGGCAACGCCGACTGACTGGATGCCCAATGCCGCCTCCCCGTCGCTGACAGCGTATCCCTGCTGGCGGATCGTTTCCAGTTCGCTTAGCAACGTCTCGGCGTCTATAATCGTTTTTTCTGTGTGTGTGGGGAGTCCGTGATAGTCGAGCACATCCGAGACATACGACGCCGGGAGTTGCGCGAGAATCGCTTTCCCGGGTGCGTGCGTGTGGAGGAACGACCGCTTTCCGATACGGCCATAAATCTCTCGCGTGTTCGCCGTCAGTCCGCGCCGGTTGACGAAGATGCCACGGCCGAACTCCTCGACGATCCACCAGGTCGGCTGTGAGAGTTCCGCGGCTACCTCCTCGAGTACGGGCGTGACCACTTCACGTAGCGTGAGGCTGTTTCTCGCGGCCATTCCGTGGGTCAAAAATCGAAGTCCCAGCCGATAGGTCCCCTCGTCGTCGACGACGTAGCCGAGCGATTTTAGCGTCCGGAGATAGTTGTGGACCGTACTTTTTGCGAGGTCCAACTCTTCGGCCAGTTCGCTCATCGTTACACCCTCCCGGTCCTGCATGATTGTGATCAGTCGGAACGCGGTTCGGACCGACTTCACCTGCCGGGAGGGGGCTTCCGATATCATAGCCGTGATTGGACAAGCGTATCTTTATACTTTATTGTTCTATTGTGTATTAGTCAATACCAACCGTCGGACTTTGGCACAAACTGTTCGGTAATTGTAGACGATTCTAACTTCCAACCAAGGTTCGCTCTCCTTCTGAGGTGGTGGCGTGGGGGGTTCCCTACCGGTCCGGAGGGCTGAATCGACGGGAAATCACGTGCCAATCGCCGTTCTGACGCCTATTATCTCGTGTGTCGGGTTGTCTCGCTATTCCTTCGATATCGACTACCGACGCCGAGATTGTTCACTATGTGTGGACTAGAATTTTGAAGTCCCTGTAGGACATTGTCGTATTGCTAGATCTGCCGAGGAATGTCCGTCGTTAAATCTCCGTGATACGAGCGTACTCGTCGGACAGCGCCTGTGCGTCTTCCGGCAGGAGGGCGATGAACAGGTAGTTGCTGAACTCGCGGAGGTAGTCCACAAGCGCGGAGAGACGTTCGGCGTCGATAGCTTCGAGCGAGTCGAGTAACATGAACGGCACCTGTTCGTGGACGTCGTGTGCGAGATAGCCGGCCAGCGCAAAGACGAGTCCGGTCACTTCACGCTCGCTCTCAGAGAGGTGGTTGACGGTGTCCTCGTAGGCGGCACCGGAGTCGGTGGTTCGGACGACGTGGAGTTCGAAGACGGTTTCTTGAACCTTCCGCCGTCCGTCTCGCGTCTCGTGTTCGGCCCGTTCCAGCCAGACGCGGCCGAGGTTATCGTACTCCAATATTTCGAGGACGTTGTCCATGTGTTCGTTGAACGTCTTGATGGTCTCCTCCTCGATGCGTTCGATGCGGGTCCGGAGGTCGGCAATCTCCGCCCGGACGTCGTCGAGTTCGTCCGCTAACTTCTCCCGTTCGTCGAGTCGGTCCTCTATCGAGGCAATCTTCTCGTTCACGCGGTCGAGGTCGTTCTCCAGGACCCCGAGTTCGTACTCCAACTGGTTCGCCTCTTTGTGCAAATCGAGCACCGTGCTGTGGTCCTCGTCTTCGAGCTCCTCGACTTCGGCTTCGATTTCCTCGACCTTGTCGGTGAGTTCTTCTCGCTCCTCCTGTAGACGCTCGATGGTCTCTTCGGTCTGGTCGATTTCCCGCTCTATCTCACTGCGGCGACGGTCGAGGTTGTCACGCTTTCGTTGGGTCTGTTCGAGTTCGCTCCGCTCGGCCTGCAACTCGTCGATTTCCCCTTCGATGTCGTTCAGTTTACTGACCTCCGACTGGCTGCGCTCGCGCAACTGGTCGATGGTCGCCTCGATTTGGTCGGCTTCGACTTCGCTTCCACACGTCCAGCAGGCCACAGTGTCGTCTTCGAGGAGTTGGTCGGTCAGTTCGGCGTCGTTATTGTCGGGTTCGAACGCGGCCAGTTCGCTCTCGTCGAGCATCTCCTCGTTGAATTTGATTACGTTCTGCAGTTCGTTGATCTCGGCTTCGATGCGTTGTTTCCGTTGGCGGAGCGTGTCGAGTTGTGCGTCGATGTCGGCGATGGCACCGGCGGGCGTCTCCGACAACTCGTCGAGCGCCTCGCTGATCTCCGTTCGTTCCTGTTTGAGCTGTTCGAGACTCTCCCGTTCCGTGTCGAGGTCGTAGCGCACGTCGTCGATGTCCGAGCGCTTCGACCGGAGTTCTTCGAGTTTTGTCTCGAGTTCGTCTTTCACCTGCCGTTTCTCTTGGACGTTCGTATCGACGGCTTCGAGTTCTGCCTCCTTCTCTTCGAGTTCTGTCTTCTTTTCCTTGACTTGGTCTTCGAGACCCTGTCGCTGTTCTTCGAGGTCGGAGAGGTTTCGCTTCTGCTCGTCTATCTCCTCTATCTCCCGTTTGAGTTCGCTTCGCTTCGTGACTAACCGGTCGATTTCCGCCTGAATCTCGTCGGTATCCACCGGTTCCATGATGAGTTCTCGGAGGTTGTCACCCCGAGCGACGGCCTGACGTGCCTTGTTAGATTCCAGCAGAAACGCAAACAGTTCCGCCAGCTCCGGGTCTTCAGCGTACGGTTGTCCCTCGGCGATAACCGCCCCCGACTGCTTAGTCAGGTTTCGCTCATAGGTGTCGTCCCCGAGTTGCAGTTCGATGTGGGCCTCGTCCGCGTCGCCTTTGATGCTCACGTCGTCGCTTCCGACCGCCGCCATAACCGACTGCAGAAACGAGGTTCGATTGGTCGCATTCCGCCCTTCGAGAATCGTCACGCCCGGTTCGAACTCGACCGTGGCCTGCTTGATACCGCCGATATTTTCGACGGTGAGTTGCCCGCGCGAATTTTCCGTCAGTTTTAGCGCCATTGTTTTTCAAAACGGCGATGTAATACATAAGTCTTGATAACCCCACTAATCTTCGCACCGTCTGTCGTATTTGGCGAGTTCGACGACCTCGTCACACCAACTATAACAATCGTATGGATGTTATGGCAATCTCGCTCAAGATATAACAGCAGTACAGTTGTTATACTTAGCTAGCCGCAGTCGCAGCCGCCACGGCGAAGGAGTTCGCCAACGGCGTACTGGCTGCCGCAGGTTTCACAGAGGACACGGATATCGACAGTGGTCGTAGGTTCGTCAACCGTGAGGTCGCCACGCTCTCGAAGCTGTTCGATTTTGCTCTCGGTCACCGTCGCCGTTTTCGCCTGCAACCGTTGGAGGCTTTCGGTGTGGCGCTCGACTGGGTCGGTGTCGTCGCTCGGTGTATCGGCATTCCGATTACGTTTTAGATACGTTCGAATGGCTTGATAGCTCACAAAGTCATCGAGGAGCATCTCCAATTCGACGCCGTTGCGTTCGAGGCGGCGACGCACTCTGGTCCGTTCTGCGGTGCTGACATCGTCGTCCGCCAACAGCCGATAGAGGTTCTCGACTTCTCCATCGAGGGGCCGATCGTCCGCATCAGCGAGACTCTCGGCCAGCAATTTTTGGTTGAAAAACGCCGCGAGGTCGCGCAGACTCATCCGGTCGTCCTCTGCCGTCCAGCGGCGCTCGAGTTCCGGACCGAGACCCTCCAACCCGTACTCGTCGATGAGACGAGCGACCTTTACTTGTCGCTGCGACCTCGCCCCATCTTCTTGGTTGTTTGTGTCCATATCTCGCGTTGGTTCTGACAATTGAATAATTCTTCCCTTCGCTTCTCGGGGTGGCCAACTTTGCCGTTCCAGCACCCTCTCTGTCAATCCCGGGGCAGTGCTCGGCTTAGGCGTGTTTGATGTTCAGTTCCAACTCGTTCGCTGCCCCGAGGAGGAGGTCCGGTAGCTCCTGTTCGAAAAGGTCCCCTTTCAGTCGGTGGGTCGGTCCCGCGATACTCAACGCACCGAAGACGCCGCCGGCCGGCGACTTGACCGCGACACCGACAGCGCGGATGCCTTCGGAGTTTTCCTGTCTGTTGTAACTGTAGCCTCGCTCCCGTATCTGCTCTATCTCCTCGAAGAGTTTGTCGCGGTCGGTGATACTGTGTTCCGTCCCTCTTTCCAGACCGTAGCGCTCACAGATGTCGTGGATTTTTTCGTCGGGATACTCCGCCAGCATCGCCTTACCCGCCGACGCTCTGTGGACCGGGATACAGTCGCCAATGCTCCGGTGGAGATGCACCGCGTGGCGGCCGGTCTCCTGGTGGAGGTAGTAGACGTTCCCGTACTCTTCGACCATGAACTGCGCTCGTTCGTCGGTCTCGTCGGCCAACTCTTCGACTTTCTTCTGTGCGAGGTCGTAGCCCGTCTTTCTCGTTCGCACCTGATCCCCGAATCCCAACAACCTCAATCCGATATGGTATGTGTCGTTTTCCTTCACTACGTACTCGTCTTCTTCTAGCGTCTGCAGATGTCTGAACACCGTGCTTTTCGTGATGCTGGTTTCGTTTGCGATTTCGGTGATTCCGGCCCCGTTCCGCTCCCGAATCGTTTCGAGAATGCGAAACGACGTGTGAACCGCCTTCACTTTACCTTGGCCTGTTTCCATGTACCGTGTTATGAGACTTCCTCACATAATCGTTTCGCCTGTCGAAACGACTGTTTCGATCCAACCGACACGTTCCTCGATCTGTTCTCCTTCGACTGGTCGGGCCGAGACTCGTTTTGGCTTTCGAATCTTCGATTGATTGGTTACCCAGAATGCAATCTCTGCGCTGTCCGTCCGTTGCACTCTGCGAAATATTCTCCCTGTTATCAACATACGCGTTCTTCCTGATTATTCGGATTGGGTTTTCTGCTTTGTGGGGAATTATGCGGACATATCTCGGCAATTTTCACAAATTTTTGCCATTTCTAAATCCCGCTTTTCTGGATTACTTTCCGCTGCATGATACCTGCCAACTAATATTACACTTGGCGGTGGAAGCGGGCGATGATGCGTCCAACGACGACTGCGACTTTGCGATGGAGCCCTCTAAGTGTGAGGAAAACATCGCGCTATCGTGGGGTTCGTTCACACCTACCGAGTGGATACCCGGCGATTGATTTGCTCGCTCCTGATTAGTCTTCCCAGCCATCTTGTTCCGCAGAGCGAAACGAGAAATTCGTCGGGGTGAATTGACGCCGGCAGGACCACGCGGAGAAACTGTGTTAGTGTGCTTCGTCGGCGACGTGGGTTTCGACGAGTTTCCGAAACTCCTGTTCGCCGATTTTGAACACTGAGAACCCGTCGGCGGTTCGTTTGTGCCCCACGGGCGCGATTGATTCACCGTCTACGCGAATCGTCCAATCGTCGCCGTAGCTGACTCCGATACCGACGAATTCGATAGTCACGTCGTAGGATGCTTCGATGTCCTCAACAACTTCGTGTTTGTACGAACCGTCCGCGAGGCGTGGCGGTCGGTACGGTCCAAGCCCCGCCTCCTCGAATTCGTCTATCGCATTCCGCCACCAGTCCGGTAGTGCCGAGGTGTCGATGTCCCCGTAGAGAGCCTCGTCGTCTTCGTCCAACTCCTTGTTCCGCAGTTTCTCGATTGCGTTTTCGTCCCCGGTCATACCCGACGCTTTGGGTGGATTCGGCAAAGTCCTGACGGTCGGCTTAATTATACGTGCCGTGTGCCCACCCCTCCGCATACGAACATTTTTGTGGATACTCTGAGATTAGAGTGAATGCTGTTACAGTCTCACTCAACAGCCAACAACAGTGATTCACGAATGACGAAACTTACACTTTCCAGTTCGGCGTTCGACGGCGGTGAACCGATACCGAGGTGCTACGGATACACGCAAGCAAACACGTCTCCACCCCTGACGGTTGAGGGGGTACCGGACGACGCGGTGTCGCTTGCACTCGTGATGGATGACCCGGACGCGAAACCGATCGCGGGCAAAATCTGGACGCATTGGATTCTTTGGAACGTCCCCCCGGACACTACCGAGATTCCCGAGGGTGAGTGTCCTGCGGAGGCTGTCACAGGACGAAATGACTGGGACGAACCCGGCTACGGCGGGCCGAACCCGCCGGACGGCGAACACAGCTATCGGTTCAGACTCTACGCGCTCGACACCGACCTTGACCTCGCTAAAACCGCGACCGGCGCCGCGTTACAGGAGGCGATTGCCGACCACATCGTCGAGCAGACGCTTCTCGAAGGGACCTACGCCCCGTAAGGACAGATCATCCCGACGTTCCCACGGTGCGCAAACACTTAACACGACCAAGGCCAATTCTCCCTGTATGCCCGTCTTAGCGGCTATTGGTGAGAAACACCAGTCAAACCCCGTTGTCTCGACCGCATACGAACTCGCGTCCGCGCTCGATGAGGAACTGCTCCTGTTGCATGTCGTGCCAGACGAGGAGTTCGAGAGTCACCGCGAGATGATATTGGACGCGGTGGGAACCGACGATTACTCGTTCAGACAAGAAGAACAGAGCGCCGCCCAGTTCAGCGAAACCGTCGCCAAAGAGACGCTTGGCGATTTCGACGAGGAGAGGGTCCGCGGTGTCGGACGCATTGGCGACCCCGAGTCGACCATCGTCGCTGCTGCGGACGAGTACGACGTATCCTATCTCGTCATCGGGCGGTACAAGCGCTCTCCGACCGGGAAGGCGATTTTCGGCAGTACGACTCAGTCTGTGCTGTTGAACACGGACCGACCGACAGTGACCGTCGCTGCCGACGGTGACTTCTAACAGTCGCCATCTAACCCCAAACTCGGCGCGAGTGCTGCCTTGAGTGAGTCGGCGTCCCGTAGTGTCTGGAGATTCTCGTAGAGCTCCGATACGGCTGATCCAGAGAGCCTCCGGATTGCACACTCGCGAAACTTCGTGCGGAGTTCGTCAGCTGAGAGGGGATTCGCCGGGGTTCCCGGCGGGTGCGGGACCGTTTCCGTGTGGCGCTGCCCGTCGGTCGTGACGACTGTCACCGTCGAACGGTGGTCGTTGTACGCGAGGAAATCGTCGTACGCCACGTCGACGCGCTCTCTCAGGGCGTGCACGTCTTTGCGCTCGACTTGGTTGTTCTCGAATGCGTCGAGACCAACGCGGTCTAGACAGGCCGCGGCCGCAACGCAGTGTTCCAGCGAAAACTTCGCTTCTGCGCCCGTCTCGGGCCGTGTATACCGGAGTGCGTCTCTCCCGAACGGTGCAATCTCGACGGTGATGCTGTCGATTGTCTCGGGTGCGATGCCTGCAGTCTCGACCAGCTTCGATACCGCGCTGATGCTCGAATGCGTCGCGCCACAGGAGGGGTACAGTTTCGTGTTGACACCCTCGCGGACGGTACCGAACGGCTCACCGAAGGTTGGTACTGCATCGAGGTCAAGCTCGTCGCGACCGCAGTAGAGGTCGTAGAACCCCCCTTCCCCGGTGAGCGCGTGTGCTTCGGCGGAGAACTCCTGTTCGGCGAGCAGCGCGGCGGTAACACCCGACCGGGACGCCTGCCCGGCATGCATCGGCTTCGTGTCCGTCCCGAAGTTGCGCCGCAAACCCGACGCCGTCGAGGCGGCGATATGCAGTGCGTGCTGAATCTCCGCTGGTGCGAGGTCCAACAGCGAGGCTGCCGTCGCAGCGGCCGCGAACACACCGAAAGTTCCCGTTGCGTGCCAGCCGGTCTGATAGTGGGACGACGATATCGGCGCAGTGAGCGTGGAGAGGGTCTCGAAGCCCGCAGTGTAGGCCACAATCGCGTCCCGGCCGTCGATGTCTCGGTGGCCGAGAAGGCTAAGAATCGGGGGGACGATAGCGACGCTCGGGTGGAGCGGATAGGCGTAGGTGTAATCGTCGTAATCGAGTGTGTGGGCGGACGTACCGGTGAGAAACGCCGCCTCGGCGGCACTCGTCTGCATGTCTGTCCCGACGACCGGGACACCGTCCCGGCAGTCGCTGTCGCCGGCCGCGGCGAGGGCCCGCTGGCCCGCCCCCTCGTTCATCCCGGCGAGGGTCACGCCGACGGTATCGACG
The DNA here is from genome assembly GCF_037338445.1 of Salinibaculum sp. SYNS191. Taxonomy (NCBI): domain Archaea; kingdom Methanobacteriati; phylum Methanobacteriota; class Halobacteria; order Halobacteriales; family Haloarculaceae; genus Salinibaculum; species Salinibaculum marinum. The sequence goes on along the minus strand of NZ_CP147838.1, from coordinate 2,105,596 downwards.
ATGGCCCGCTCTATCGCATCCGTCGCTGTGGCCGGTACGTCGTCGTAGTGCAGGTCGGAGATGAACGCTCCGAGGTCGGCCGCCGGGTCCCAGTCGTCCGTTGCGTGCATTGCATGACTAGCGGCGGGACCCAGCAATAAATCATATGGTCAGACACGGCGGTAGCTCGCTCGTGGTGCTGTCGAACGGCTTCCGAGGTACCGACTTTCTCTCCCGAGGGTGTTGTTCTCGGAGGCTAAAACCCCAGTTCTTCGAATCTTCCGTGGAGGCCTTCTATCGCCTCGCGGAGTCCCTTCTCCTGTCGGTCCCGGACGAAATTGTACTCGTCGTCTTCGAATCGTAGTTGCGTGGAGAGCGTATGGCCGACGATGCCCATCTCGATATCCATGTCCATCCCCAGCGTCTTGTAGGCGACATTCGCCATCTCCGACCCGATGACGATGCCGTCCAGCGGCAGGAGGTTGATGGCCTCACAGTACCGCTGTACTTCGTCTTCTAACTCCTCTCTCGGAACGACGTGGTTCGCAAAGCCCACGTCTTCGGCTTCCTGCCCGCTGACGGCCTCGCCGGTGAGCATGAGTTCACGCGTTTTTCGCGGTCCCAACTCCAGAAACTCGAGTGCGTCGATGAACTGGTTCCCGGAGAAGGTTAATCGCTGTTCCCGGTGACTGAATTTCGCATCTTCCGAGGCTATCGTGATGTCAGAGGCAAAAACGAGGGCGAGGGCACCGCCAACACACCACCCCTGTACCTGCGTGATAATCGGTTTCAACGAGAACAGGATGCCCTTGTACGCTTCGAGAATTTGGGTGTCCCGGTGCAGGCGCGACCGCATACTCGGTTGGCGCTCACCCGCATCCTCGCCGTCGTACACTTGATACGCTTTGTACACCTGACTCAGGTCGTGGCCGCCGGAGAAGTTCTCTCCCTTCGCGTTGATGAGAATCACCTTCACGTCGTCGTCCATCTCCGAGCGCTTTACGGCGTCGTAGATGCCGTACCGCATGCTCGATGTCAGCACGTTCTCTTTCTCGGGTCTGGCGATGGTGATCTCGGCAATGCCATCGTGCACGCTGTAGTTGATTTCTTCCACTTCGTCGACGGTGTTGCGAAGGTACTGTCGCGGCGGTTCCCACCCCTCTAACGCGTCGAAGGGGATGTCACTCGTGTCGATGGGAATGTCTTCTGGATTACCGACCATACAGCAGTACTTTGCCGTCATCCTATATAATTGCCCTCACTATTTGCTTCGTCAGCCTGTCCGTGTCGCGCCGAAAAATTGCTGGGTGAGTGGCGTCAGTTGCCGCGGACGAGGTACACGTCGCCGTCCTTGACCTCGGTCTCGTACTTCACGAGTCGGTGCTTGGTGCCGCCGGTGTGCTTTCCGGTCTCGATGTCGAACGTCCAACCGTGCCACGGACAGGAGAGATATTCGTCCTCGGTGTAGGTGAGTTCGTTCTCGTCGTCGAGCGCCATAATGCCGTGGACCATACCTTCACAGACTGGTCCGGACTGGTGAGTGCAGTAGTTCAACACCGCGTGGTAGGTGCCGTCGATGTTGAAGACGGCAATTTCACGGCCATCTATTTCGATGATGCGGCGTTCACCCTCGGGTATCTCCGACTCGGGCGCGACGTGATGGAGGCTCGTTTCCTGTGGTGCGTCTGGTTTGTGTTCACTCATTGTGGCGTCAGAATGGGAGAAGGTCAAGCGCGTTCTGCCCGTAGATGTTGTTGATTTCGTCTTCGTCGAACGACGAGAGCAGTTTCATCAGTTCGTCGGTGTTGTCGAAGTCGAAGTGGGGGTAGTCCGAGGAGAACATCAGCGCTTGGTCGCCGCCCATATGCTTGACCATGTCCTGCACGTACTCGGGGTGTTCCGCGCCTTCGACTGGTTGGCTCGTGAAGTAGAACTGGTCTTTGAGATACTCGCTCGGTTCCTTCTCGAGCATCGGCACGTCCTCGGTGTTCTGGTGGTACTGGTGGTCCATTCGGTTCATCAGATAGGGGATGTAGCCGATGCCGGCTTCCTGAATGACCCAGTTGAGGTCCGGATATTTCACCGGCAGGCCGCGCGTGATGATGTCCGTCACGTTGCACATGTGCTGGATGGGGTGGGAGACGGTGTGAATCGAAAAGTATCGCGTCAGGAAGCGGTGCATGCTCGGGAAACTGTCCATCACCGTCGACGCCGAGTTGTGCATGAAGACCGGAAGTCCGTTCGCTTCGGCGGCCTCGTAAATCGGTTCGTAGAGCGGGTGGCCGAGGAAGGGAACGACGCCGGTCGGGGGGACGAACACACCCACGATGCCTGGGTCGTCGGCCCATTTGTTGATTTCCTCTGCACCCTTCTCGGCGTTCTGCGGCGAGACGAGAACCGTGCCGTAAATTCCCTTGTCGGGGGCCGTGATTTTGTCGTCCTGCCAGCGATTGTATGCGGTGGCGATAGCCGCGGCGAGTTCCTCGTTGCGGACGGCACCGAGCAGGAGATTGAGTGTCGGTGTCGTCACCGCCTTGTCGATGTGGAACTTCTCCATGCCAGCCTTGACTTCCGCTCTCGATGCGACCGAGTCGGAGTCTGCCTGCCCCAGCGTGACAGTGTTAATCGACCCTGGGAGCGGGTAGAAGGAGCCGAGGACGCCGTAATCCTCGGAGTCCTCGGTGAGGCTCCGTTGGAACATCTTGCCCCACGGGTCCGGCAGATAAGGCATCAGGTCCTCCTGCCGTTCGGTGAGGTGGAAGTCGCAGTCAACAACTTCGTCTACCTGTTTAAGACGGTCTAGTGTTTGTCTGGCTTGTGCCATGGATTGGCAATGGGTATACTCTACCTATAATCTTTCGGGGAGCAGGATACGAATCTGTCGACGCCGGTGGAATAGTCGACGGAAGAACTCGAAAACGGTTGGTTTCGGGGAAGGTTTTTGCTCGGGGGCACCGACATTGAGTTATGTATTCCCCATCGCTGTTCGAGGAACGAGTCGCACTCGTGACTGGTGCGGGCCGAGGTATCGGCCGGGCAGTCGCACATCAACTTGCCGAACTCGGAGCCGACGTCGCCGTCAACGACATCTCCGCGGAGAGTGCTCGCGCGACGGCCCGAACTATCGAGAGCGAAACTGGGAGCCGGGCGACGGCGACGCCAGCCGACGTGAGCGACCCCGACGAAGTGACGGCGATGGTCGACGAGGCTTCGGACACCCTCGGCCCAGTCCAGCATCTCGTGAACAACGCGGCGACGAAAAACTACGCACCGTTGGTCGAGCTCACGGTCGAAGACTGGGAGCGTGTCATCCGTGTGAATCTGACCGCGCCCTTCCTTGTCGCTCGCGAGGTTGCACGGCGACTACTCGACGGGGGACAGACTGGGTCGGTGGTCAATATCGCGTCCATCTCGGCGCTCCGCCCGCAACCGGGTTCTGGTGGCTACTCCCCCAGCAAGAAGGCGCTCGTCTCGCTGACCGAGCAGATGGCGATGGAGTGGGGAAGCGAGGGGATTCCGGTCAACAGCATCTGTCCGGGGATGATCTGGACGGAGGCGGGCGAGGCAGTCTACAGCGACGACGAGCTTAGAGAACAGCGCGAGTCGTTCGTCCCGATGGCGAAAATCGGTCGGCCGGAACACGTCGCGAACGCGGCCGTCTACATGCTCGCACCGGAGAACGGCTATCTCAACGGCGAATCGCTCGTCCTCGACGGCGGCCTCCAACTCATCGGCAACGACAGACTGGCGGGGAAGACCGAACGGGAGTAATCGCCGGGCGATTGACTACCCGGACGGCGTCGGTGGCTCGCGTTAGTCGGGGAACTCGGAGCGATGGCGGAGATTATCGAACTTGGTTCGGCGCATCAGGTTCAGTTCGGTGACAGTGTTGGGCGGGTGCTGGCGAGCTGTAAAGACGATTGCCTCGGCGGCTTCGCGCGGCTCGGTAATCTCGCCGGGGTCGTAGCGGTCGATGTTCGTCTCGCCGCGTGCTGCTTCTCCGATTTCCGTTCTGACTTCGCCCGGATTCACGACCGACACCGCGACGCCTTCCATCCCCTCGGCTCCCTGCAAACTGTGGGCGAACCCCCTGAGCCACCACTTCGACCCCGCATAGAGCGGCGAGCGGGGGAACGGAAGCGTTCCGGCGTAACTTCCGACGAAGACGAGATTGCCTTCGCCCTCCCTGAGATGGGGGAGGCTGGCTTTCGTCAGGAAGTACATCCCATCGACGTTGACGCCCATGAAGTTCCGGTACTGGTCCTCGGTCAGGTCGTCGATACCATTCGGCGGGAGCAGGCCGGCGTTGCTGACGACGATATCGAGGCCGCCGAAGGCGTCGACCGTCTCCGCGACGAGCGCATCGATTTGGTCGGTGTCGGTCACGTCTGTCGGGACGACCAGTATTTCGCCGTCGTCGGACGGGCCGAACTCGTCTGCGAGTTCGTTCAAGCGGTGTTCACGGCGTGCGGCGACGGCGACTGCTGCGCCTTCCTCCGCCAGCAGGCGTGCGGTCGAGCGGCCGATGCCCGCGCTCGCCCCGGTGACAATTGCGCGTTTGCCGGACAGGTCTGAGTCGTCGGTCATCTCACCGCACGGTAGCAGCACGGTCGTTATAAAAATACCTCCCCGATGCAAACCTTTATTTCTGGATACAGCGATGTTCCGGCCGATGACGCTTCTCGAAGCCGAATTAATCGAAAATGCGCGCAAGCCGTTCGAACTGAACGTCGACGACCCGGAGAACGACGAGGTGCTCATCGTCACCGACACCGAACAGGACGAGCAACTGTGGCAGGTACTGCTGAAGGCCGCCCGGTCGATGGGGATTCGCCCGACAGTCCAGATTGTTCCCAAATTCCAGTACACACACAGCGAGCCACCGGCGATGGTCCGGGAGGCGATGCTCAACTCCGACGTGACGGTGTTCGTGACGACCGAGCCGGTCGTTCACAGCGACGCCTGCATGGAGGCACAGCGCCAGCACATCAAACTCGTCGCCATGGAGGAAATCACGGCGGACATCCTCGCCGGCCCCGCCGCCTCGGCCGACTACGACTACATCTACGACGAAGGGGTCCGCCTGCGGGAAATCTGGAGCCGCGGCGACCACGTCGAAATCACGACACCCAGCGGGATGGACCTCGAAGCTAGCTTGGAGGGCCGTAACGGCTACTTCGCAGTCAGCAAGGTCGAAGAACAACTCGAAGGTATCGACCTCTACGTCGCCAGTTTCCCGGACGGCGAAGCGTCGATCGCGCCCATTGAGGGCACCGCCAACGGCACCATCGTCTGGGACGAGACGATGCACGAACTGGGACACTTGGAGGAACCCATCGAAGCCGACGTGGAGGATGGCTACATTACAGAGATTCGCGGCGGCCAACAGGCAGACCAGTTCCGGCGATTCCTCGAAGAGATGGACCACCCCGACGCCTTCGCACTGGGCGAGATTGCAATCGGTATCAACCCCGGCGCTCGCATCACAGGCAGTCCCCGCGAGGACAAGAAAGCACGTGGCTACCTCCACCTCGCCGTCGGAGAGAACACCGACGTCGGCGGGACGCTCGAAGCCCCGACTCACATCGACGGCGTCGTCGGCGGGGCGACGCTGAAAATCGACGGCGAACTCATCGTCGAAGACGGGGAAATCGTCGCGTAAGTTCGGCAGTCGTGGTCGGTGTGGCGGAAATACGTCGCAGGAAAACGATTTTCAGACGTGGAGGACGACGAGACCGTCTTCGACGGTGACGTCGTAGGTCTCGACTTCCGGATTCTCGGCCATGTCGTCGAACAGGTCCGAGTCCGGGGATTCGACGGTGACGTCGTAGGTCATCGTCCGGATCTTCTCCGGGTCGACAACCGACTTTCCGTTCGTGATGTCGAACTCCCAGCCGTGCCACGGACACTTCAGAATCTCGCCTTTCCGTTCGAGTTCTATCTCGCCGGGTTCGGGGCTCGTCTTGAGTCCGGTCACACTCCCCTCGCACAGCGGCGCGCCCCGGTGGGGGCACTCGTTGAGGAGCGCGTAGAACTCGCCGCCGGTGTTGAAGACGCCGATAGAGCGGTTTTCGACTTCGACGATGCGAACGTCGCCCTCTGCCAGTTCGTCGACCGGGCAAACAACGTGTTCCGCCATGTTAGATATCGAGGTCGTACTGCTCTTTGGCGTTCTCAGCGAAGACGCGCTCGCGGGTCTCGCCGTCGAGTTCCAGCAAGGTCCGCGCGGGGTCGTCGAAGTCCCAGTGGGGGAAGTCGGTGGCGAACATGAGCGTCCGGTCGCCGTCCATCCAGTCGACGATTTGCCGGAGGTCGTCGGCCGTCGGTGGTTCCTCGACGGGTTGGGTGTTGACCTTGACGTGGTCTTTGAAGTACTCGCTGGGGGGCCGTTCGACCCACGGCACCTCGTCGCGCAGGGCCTTCCAGTTGGCGTCCATCCGCCAGAGGTACGCGGGCACCCACGCCCAGCCACATTCGAGCAGGGAGACGCGCAGGTCGGGGTACTTCTCGAAAGTGCCTTGGAGGATGAAACTGGCGAGGTGTGACTGGTAGGTGCCTTGGCGCATCACGCGGTTTTCGGCGTAGTGGTTGGGCCAACCGGCGGCCGTCGGGGGATGGCCGTGGACGCCTTTGCTGTCGTTGCCGAGATGGAGGGAGATAGTGAGGTTCAGTTCCTCGGACGCCTCGTAGATGGGGTCGTAGAACTTGTTTCCGAAGGTTCGTGACGCGCCGATAGGCATCATCACGCCGGTCACTTGCGGGTGGTCACCGATGCGACGGATTTCTTCGGCCGACGCTTCGGGGTCGCGGTGGTTGATGGCGATTTGATAGCGAAAGCGGTCGTCGACATCGAGATACTCCTCGACAGTGTATTCGTTGAACGCGGTGGCGATGGCGTTGGCGTACTCCACGTCTGCCGTCGAACTGAGGCGGTAGGTCGGCAGGCCGGTGAGAATGGCGATGTCGATGCCACAGCCGTCGAGCAGTTTCGTCTGGACGAGTTCGGGCGGTGCGCCGGCAAAGGGGAGCGGGTCGTCGCTGTCCTGTACGTCCTCTCGGACAGCGCGGTCGCCGCCGTTGTTGGCGAAGCCTCGGCCGAGCGACGGGATACCGTACATCTCCCATCGGTCCTCGTACGCCTCGGGCATGTACGGCGTCAAGTCCGAGCGCTCCCCGAAGGAGTGGTGTACGTCAGTGTCGACGATGCGTGAGAGTTGTCCTGCCGAGTCAGAAGCCGTCGATTGTGCCATGTTGAACCTCTTGGTTCGCTGTTGGCGAGAGAGTTGTTTATACGTTTCGCACGAGTGAACCCGCTCGATTCCGCCGGCATCCTCGACCTGCTGTTGCCCCGTCTTGACTGCTATCTGATGGGTTCCAAAATGATTAAGAGGGCTACCCACGTCGGAGAAATTGCAGCCGTGGTAGTTGCTCCCACCCCACGATTCAGGAACCCCCTCACCTGTGTCCTATCACGGTTGGCACACCGGTAGCGAGCAATCCATGACAACCGCGACGCCGGTCGCGGTGGAACGAAGCCCGGTCCGGGCTTCTCTCCCTCTTTGCACCTTTTGTACTGCGATAGCGTCCGAGCTATAACCCCGTACCCACACACTTTTGATGTACTTCACCGATGCTACTGCTATGCACGTTGCAATAATCGGCGGTGCTGGTACTATTGGAACGACCGTCGCCTACACGCTTGCGACCGCACAGCAGGACATCGACATCACACTCGTCGACCCTGCAACGGACCCCGCGCGGGGCCACGCCATAGACCTCTCACACGGCCGGACGGCGAGCCAACTCCCAGGGCTTGCCACCGAACGCCTCCCCGAGGGCCACATTCGCGCCCGTCCGTCCGGACCGGATGCACTCGCGGATGTCGACTGCGCTATCGTGACTGCGAGCATCTCGCCGCCCGATGGGACCGCCGAACGGGGCGCGCGCATCAGGTATCTGGAAAAAAACCGCGACCTTGCCGACTCCATCGCTGACTCGTTGTCGGCCCACGACCCGATACCGGTCGTCGTTGCGAGCAACCCAGTAGACCTCATCACCCACCGCATCTGGGAGTCGACCGGATGGGACCGACACAACTTCGTCGGCTACTCGCTCTCCGAGACTGCACGCGCCGCCGACGAACTCGCCCGCATCTTCGACTGTCGACCGAACGACGTCTACTGCCCGACGCTGGGCGAACACGGGGAATACGTCGTACCGGTGTTCTCCCGACTCTCGATTGTCGGCGAGCGCGTCGAGATCTCCGAGGCACAGAAAGAGCAGGTACTCGAATACGTCCGCAACGTCCCCTACGAGGTCATCGAGTACCGAGGAGAACAGGACTCCTCGCGCTGGGTGACCGGCCAAGGCGTCGGCCGTCTCGTCCTGACGCTCATCGGCGGCGGGTCGAGCGAACCGCTCGGTCTCTCGGTCCCGCTAGAGGGCGAGTACGGTTGTGAAGACGTGTGTCTCAGCGTTCCGGTGCGTCTCGGCGAATCCGGCTGGGAGGAAATCGTCGAATGGGAGATAGCTGACGAGGAGTTCGAACGCCTCCAGCAGGCGGCCGCGTCGGTTGCTTCGGACCTCTAAATCTGCATCTCGCCGTCTTTCGTGATGAGCGTATCGTCGATTTTCATCGTCGCGTTGCCGATGACGCCGTCGAAGTGGATATCGGCGTCGAGTTTCCCGCCGACGTCGGTGTTCTCGCCCAGCGCGATGTGGAGATAGCCAAGCGCCTTCTTGTCGACGCGAATCGACCCCTGGAGTTCCACGTCGGGGTTGAGTCCGACGGCGATTTCACCGATACCCCACGAGTCGCGGTCGGCGTTTTCGAGAATCCGGCGGAGCTGGTCGGCCTCCGCGCCGCCGCGTATCTCCGTGACGTAGCCCTCCTCGACATCCACCTCGATGGGTTCGTCGATGCGGTTGATGTCGTTCATCGTCGTGTCCCAGATGATGGTGCCGTTGACCGTCTCCTCGATGGGTGCGACAGCCACTTCGCCGTCCGGGAAACTCGCCGCGTAGATTTCGATGTCACCGGGCTGTTTCTCGACTTTCCCGACAGCGGAGAAGCCGGGTCGGCCCCCGATTTCCGCTTCGAGGTCCATCCCGAGCGGCGTGGTAATCGTAAGCCGCTCGCCTTCGGTGAACACCTCGCGGACGCTCCGTGAGTGTTCGAGAATCGCTTCGTAGTCCGCCGAGGCCGCACTGCCCGTGATAATCTCGGGCGTAATCTCTTCGAGTGCGACGCCCTTGGTTCCCCCTTTCATCGCCTCGATTGCGGCGTGGGAGTGAACCATCGTCTTCTCGGTGAGGAAGACGATAACGTCGGCTTCCATCATCGCCTGCTGAATCGGCTCGGGCGGTTCTTCGTGGCTGTGTTCCAACTCCGAGCGCATCGTCACCGTCGGGTCGATGCCCCGAGAGCGGGCCGCCTTGAGGACGACTTGCCACATCTGTGGGTCCATCGAGGTGTCTGTCACGAACACCACCTCGTCGCCCTCCTCGATGTTCATGTCCAGTGGCTTGCCGGCGTTCTCTATCATCTCAGCTTCTAAGAGTGTCATTCGTTACCACAACGACTGTTTCTGTGGAGGAGAATAAAAGTATCCCGGTTGCTCCGGCGACTGGTCGTCAGTGTTTCACTCCGGGTGTCGGTCACGCCGATAGAAGAGTATTTGATTCTCGCTCGTGAACGTGAACGCATGGGAGACACTAGCAACCGACTCGTCGAGGGTGTCGACACCATCGTGGACACGGATTTTCATCTCACGGAATCGGAGAAAGACATCTTGCCGTACATCGAAGACCCGTTCGACGGGATGTTGAACGTCGGCGGGTCGGAGACCTACCTCAGCAACGTCTACCCGTCGGCGGGCTTTCTCACCCGCGTCACGACGGAGAAAGCCGAGATGGACGACCTCAGAAGCCCTGAAGCGATCCGCCGAGCGATGGACCTCCTCGGCGTCGACAAGGTGGTGCTCTCGCCGGGGCAGAATCTCCGGCTGAGCTTCGTCCACCACGACGAACTCGCCGCCGCGCTCATGCGGGCGTACAACGAGTGGTTGCTCGATGCAATTCTCGACGAGGACCCCGGCCTGACCGGGTCGATGGTCGTCGCGCCCCAGCGACCCGAGGAGGCCGCCGAGGAGATTCGAAACCGCGCCAGTGAGGACCAGATTATCAGCGTCATGCTCCCGACGGCCGGCGCGCTCCCGCCGCTCGGTCGGGAACACTACTTCCCCATCTACGAGGCCGCCGAGGAGGCGGGCTTTCCTGTCTTGATGCACAACGCTGGCAACGGCCTGATGGCGAACTTTCCGCATCACTGGCGCTGGACCAAACGCTACATCGACGTGCACGTCCCGCTCCACGGCGCAGAACACATGTGGAACCTTTCGACGATGCTCACGAACGGCGTGCCCGAACTGTTCCCGGACCTCACCTTCGTCGCTGAGGAGGCGGGACTGGGCTGGATACCGTACTTCCTCCGGCGCTACGACCACGAGATTCACGGCAAGCGCCGCGACGCCCCCAAACTGAAGAAAAAGCCCAGTGAGTACGTCTACGACCAGTTCTACTTCACGAGCCAACCCGTCGAAGGTGCCGACGACCCCGAGTACGTCGCGTCGATTATCGACCTGTTCGACGGACAGACGAACCTTATGTTCTCTTCGGACTACCCGCATCCGGACTTCGATTACACCGACGACCTCGTCCGGACGATTCGCGCTGAGTTCGGGGAGGAAGCGCTGAACAACATCTACGGCGGGACCGCGATGGAGGTTTTCGACTTCTGACTATGAGCGAGGGAGACAACACTACCGACGCGGACTTGCCCGACGACCACCACTTCGTCGTAGCGGTCGAGGAGTTACCGCCCGGTGAGCGGGCGATGATAGACCTCGACGGACTGGAAGTCGGCGTCTTCAACGTCGACGGCGAGTTCTACGCGCTGGCGAACTACTGTGTGCACCAAGGCGGACCGGGCTGTGGCGGGCGTATCTCCGGGCGAGTGACCGAAACCGAGGACGGCAAACTCACCTACGACAAGCGCGGCGAAGTCGTCTGCTGTCCGTGGCACGGCTGGGAGTACGACATCACGACGGGTGAACACCTCGCGGACCCGTCGATGAAACTCCCGACGTTCGACGTCGTCGAGCGGGACGGCAATCTCTACGTCGTCCGGTGACTGCTGTCGAACGAACTCCCCGCCGTCCTCAGCGCGAGTAAACCGCTGACGGCTCGATTCTGACGATGACTCGCCCGATATCTTCCTCGTAGCGTCGCTCGTAGAAGTTCTCTTCCCCGAGGAGCGTCTCGGCCAATCGGTTGTAGTGGTCGATAGCTCCTTCAGTGACGAACTCGACGGCCTCACCTTGCACCGAGAGATACCGCCGCTCGTCGTCTTCGTGGACGTAGGTCAGCGCGACGGCTGGGTTCCGGCGGAGGTGTTGCTCCTTCTCCCGGCCGGGGACGGTGTTGACGAGAAACTGGTTCCGCTCGGGGTCGTAGTCGACCCAGATTGGAGTCATCAGCGGCGCGCCGTCACCGTCGAGCGTGCCAATCGTGCCGTAGACGCCACCCGCAATCAGTGACTGGTACTCGTCGGGGACGTTGACCATACCGGGTCCGACCACGCTCTGGTACGTATAGGTGTCGGTGGCCGGACTCACTGGCGGTCGGCCGTGGTCACCGTCCCTATCAGAGGTCGGTCAGCACATCGCGTCGGTAGAGGTCGAGTTCGGCCACCGTGTTCGGCGGCTCTTGGCGGGCAGCGAAGGCGATTGCCTCGGCCACTTCCTCGGGTTCTGTGACCTCACCGGGGTCGAACTGGTCTTTCGAGAGTTCGTCCCGGAACTCCTTGGCGAACTCCGTGCGCACCTCGGTCGGGTTCACGATTGTCACGCCGACGTCGTCCTCGCCTACCTGTCCGGCGAGACTCAGCGCGAACCCCCGCGTCCACCACTTCGAGGCGGCATACATCGGGTTCCCTGGACGGGGGTACTGCCCGGCCAGACTCCCGACAAAAATCAGAATGCCGTCCGTCTCCCGGAGGTGGGGAACCGCCGCCCGCGAGGTGAAAAACAGCCCGTCGGTGTTGACGCCCATTACCGTCCGGTACTGTTCGGTGTCGTACTCCTCGATAGCGAGGCCCTTCTCCTGTCCCGTCCCGGCGCTGTTGACGACCACGTCCAACTGCCCGAAGCGGTCGATTGCCGCTTCGACCAGCGCCTCGACGTCTGTCTCGTCGGTCACGTCGGTCGGCACGGCGATCGTCTCCACTCCGTGTTCCGCTTCGATGTCCGATGCAATCGACAGCAGGCGTCGCTCCCGCCGTGCCGCGAGGACGACGTTTGCGCCGTCACCTGCGAGCGTCTTTGCGGTCTCACGGCCGATACCAGCACTCGCGCCAGTCACGAGCGCTGTTTGGGTTGCGAGGGGCTTCTCCGCGACCATGCCTCTCGTTTCACGGCACCGAGTATAAAGCCATACCACGGCATGTCCACCCATCTCAACATATATAACCCTCGGTGGGAATGCAGTTACTATGGCGCTCGATTACGAGACGTACGAAGCGGCAGCCGAGAGTTTCAGCTGGGACGAACGCTGGGAACTGTTCGACGGCGACACGGAGTCGTTCAACATCACACACGAGTGTATCGACCGCCGCGACGACGATTCGACGGCGGTCCGCCTCAAGTTCGGCACTGGCGAGACGGCCACCTACACCAGCGGCGAGATCGGCCGTGCGGCCAATCAGTTTGCGAACGCGCTGTCCGAGCGCGGACTTGAGAAGGGCGACCGCATCGCAGTGATGCTCGACCCCTGTTACGAACTCTACGTCGGGATGTTCGGAATCTGGAAGTTTGGCGGCGTCTTCGTCCAACTCTCTCCGATGTTCGGTCCCGATGCCGTCGAGTACCGTCTCGACGACAGCGACGCCGACGTGGTCCTGACGACCAAATCCGCCGCCGAAGAGACCGTCCCCGAGGACGCCGCTGTCGAGGTCGTCACCGTCGAGGAGGATTTCGAGGACCTACTCGCGGGCCAGCCGACCGAATACGAAGCCACGACCGGCGCGAAGGACATCTCCGCGATTCAGTACACGAGCGGCACCTCTGGAAAACCCTCGGCCACCGAGATGCGCCACGAGACGATCACCTACGTCGCCGTCCGGTCGATGTTCGCCTACGGTATCCGTGCCGAGGACCGATTCTTCTGCACCTCATCGCCCGCGTGGGCGCACGGCCTCTGGATTGGAACGACTGCGCCGCTCGCGCTCGACACTGCCGTCGGTGCGTACTCCGGTGCCTTCGACCCCGAGACGGCCTTGGATGCCCTCGAAGAGTTCGAGATTACGAACCTCGCGGCGGCGGCCACCGCCTTCCGGAAAATCAAGACCTCCGGTCTCCTCGACGAGTACGACCTCAAACTCAAACGCGTCGCAACCGCAGGCGAGGCGATGGACACCGAGACGCAGGCGTTTTTCCAAGAGCAACTCGGCGTACAGGTCGCAGACGTCTACGGCGTCAGCGAGTTCGGCGGGATGATTATGAACTACAACGGCTTCGACGGGTGGGAGATGAAACTCGGGAGCATCGGCAAACCCTTCCCCGGGCTGACGGTGGCCGTCATCGACGAGGAGGGAGAGGAGTGCCCGCCGGACGAAATCGGGGAAATCGCCGTCGAGCGCGGCGGGGAGTGGTTCCGTACCGGCGACGCCGGGATGGTCGATGAAGACGGCTACTACTGGCACAAGGGCCGGAAAGACGACGTCATCATCTCCTCGGGCTACCGAATCGACCCGCACGAAGTCGAAGACAGCCTGCTGGCCGTTCCTGAAGTCGTCGAAGCGGCCGTCATCGAGAGTCCGGACGAGGAGCGAGGCAACATCGTCAAGGCCTACGTCAAAGTCGAAGGCGAGCACTCGGACGACCTGAAAGACGACATCAAGACGAGCGTGAAAGAGGATTTGAGCCGCCACGAGTACCCGCGCGAACTCGAATTCGTCCAGGAGTTCCCGCGGACGGAAGCGGGCGGGAAAATCCAACGGAACAAGCTCCGCGAACTCGACGCGAACGAAGCCTAAAGAGCCATTTTCGTCTCGGTAGTTATTCGCGGGAGGGAAGCCGAATCGTCGCGTTCCCTTTCGCGGTGACGTTGTCGCGCTGATTGGTCGCTTTCAGTTCGACGTCCACGAGGTGTTTCTCGCCGTCGACGTACGTGTCTGTGACTTCGCCGGTACACCACGTCGCGTCACCCAGAAGGTTGTGCCGGCGGACTTCGACGTAGAGGTCTTCGAGGAAGCCGTCGTCGCCCATCCAGTGGTGGCAGGTGTGGCCGAGCCACGAGACGCGTTCCGGGCCGTAGTCGTAGGGTGCCGGGACGCCAGCGTGCTGGGCGAATTCCTCGTCCCAGTGGACGCGTGACGGCGGCTCCGGCGCGCCGTAGCGGTTGATGGTCTTCAACCCTGGATGGTCGTCGAACAGCGCGTACATGAGCTGGTGGCCGCGGGCGTTGACGTAGACACTGCCCCACCCCTGCAGGAACGCGATTGCGCCGGTGACCGTCCGGGGGCCCTTGAGAAGTTTGTCGAGTTGCTGTCCTTCCTCGACGTCTTCGAAGTAGCGCGTCTCACCGCCGCGGGGTTCCTGCTGGCGGTAGTGCTCCGCGAACGCTTCGATATCTTCTTCGTCCCAGTTGGCGAGTTCGACGCCCTCTGATTCGTACTTTTTCTTACCTTCGCGGGCTGTGTCGCGCTCGGTGCGGAAACACCACGAGTCGGCCGTCGCCAACTGCTCGCCGTGCTGGTTGTAGAACTCGGTGCGGTATATCTGCTGTATCGAGCGCCCGGCGAAGTTCGTCTCGTGTTCGATGAGGTCGTGGAGCCAACTTTTCGTCTCTATCTCGTAGCCGCGCTTGATGGGTTGTTTCCAGTCCCAGTCGGTGCCGGCGTACATCGCGTGGACGCCCGGGAGACCGCCGACGTAGCCGCCGGAGATGTGGCAGGTGGCATAGAGAAACGTCGGGGGCGCGGTGATGCTCCCGTACTGGGTGTCCTGTGCGTACTCGGGGTCGGTGTAGAGGGGGTTGTCGGTCCCGATGCCGTTGGCCCAGTGGCGAATCGTATCCCGCGTCGCTTCCGAGACGTAGGGGTCCCGCTCGTCGATGACCGTGCCGATTCTGTCCTCCAGTTCCGCGAGTCCTTCGTCTGTGATTTTGCCGTACGTATCGCTTTCAGTATCTTGTGACATGAGCTGCCTGACTCAATATTGAGCGATGGGGGTAATATGCTTTACCCGCTGGTCCGCCGTCTTCGGCGTCTCGGACCGGCCGACTCAGCGCGGCCAGTCGGTGCCGATGTTGGCACAGACGTTCTTGACCTGCGTGTACTCGTCGATGGCTTCCAGTCCCTTCTCTCGGCCGTAGCCGCTGTCCTTGTAACCGCCGAAGGGCGTCTCGATGCCGCCCGCGAACCATTCGTTGATGTAAATCTGTCCGGCGGCGACCTCCTTCGAGAAGCGAAGCGCCCGCTGGACGTTCTCCGTGAAGATGCCCGCGACCAGCCCGTAGTCCACGTCGTTGGCAATCTCGATTGCTTCCTGTTCGTCCGCGAACGTGATGACGCTCAACACCGGCCCGAAGATTTCCTCCTGTGCGATGCGCATGTCGTTGTCCACGCCGTCGAAGATGGTCGGTTCGAAGAAGTAGCCCGGCCGGTCCAGCGCCGACCCGCCGACCACTGGTTCTCCCGCCTCTTTCCGACCGACTTCGACGTAGCGCTGTACCTTCTCGAACTGCTCTTCGGAGACGAGCGGGCCGACATCGGGGTCGTCGATACCCGAATCGACGGTGAGCGAGTCGACCTCATCGACGAGACGGTCGAGAAACTCGTCGTGGATGTCCTCGTGCAACAGCAGGCGCGAACCGGCCGAACACACCTGTCCGGTGACGGCTGTGAACCCCTTCACGGCGTTCTCGACGGCGTTGTCGAGGTCGGCGTCCGGGAAGACCACGTTCGGACTCTTGCCGCCGAGTTCGAGGTAGTGCGGTGTCAGATTCTCCGCGGCGGCGGTGGCAATCGCCTTGCCCGTTGGGACCGAACCGGTGAAGCCGATGCCGTCGACGGCGTCGTGTTCCACGAGCGGTGCGCCCGCCTCGGTGCCGAAACCGGGAACGACGTTGAGGACGCCGTCGGGGAGGTGGTCGTCGATGACGCGAGCGGCCACGAGCGGGGAGAGCGGGGCTTGCTCGGCGGGCTTGACGATACAGACGTTGCCCGTCGCGAGTGCCGGCGCGACCGACCGCCCGAACACGGAGAGCGGTCCGTTCCACGGGATGACTTGTGCGGTGACGCCGAGGGGTTCCCGGACGGTGAAATCGACGTACTCGTCGGAGAGGGGAATCGAGTCGCCGTACACCTTGTCGGCGATGCCGGCGTAGTATTCGAAGTAGCGGGCACACGTCTGGGCGTGACTGCGTCCCGTCCCGAGCGGTTTGCCCGTATCCAGTGTCTCGATTTCGGCCAGTTCGTCCTCGTGGTCACGGAGCGCCTGCGCGATTTCGTAGAGCAGTTGGGACCGCTCGTCGACGGCCATCCGACGCCAGCCGTCCTCGGCGGCGACTGCGGCCTCGATCGCGTGTTCGATGTCCGTCTCTCGTCCACGGGCGACCTGTGTCAGTTCCTCGCCGGTGCTCGGGTCGTACACTGCGAACCGCTCGCCGCTGTCGGCCGATACCCACTCACCGTCGACGAGGATATCGTACGCGTCTGCGACGCTCCCCTGCGAATACTCGGTCATTACGGTCGTAGATTCCGTAGGACCGCTCAAATTTGTTTCGGTGGGGTGGGTCAGTGCCCGCCTCGCCGGCAGATTTTATATACGCACCTGTCCAACGACTCGGATATGACAGACATCGACCTGACGGGGAAGACTGCGTGGGTAACCGGTTCGGCCCGCAACATCGGGAAAGCAATCGCCGCCGAGATGGCTGCGAGCGGCGCGAACGTCGTCGTTAGCAACCGCTCGAACGAGGCGGAACTCGACGCTGCCGTTGCCGACCTCCGTGAGCGCTTCGACACGTCGGTTATCGGAGTCCAGACGGACGTGAGCGACCCCGACGCGGTGCTCGATGCGGTCGAGACCATCGGACAGGAACTCGGGCCGGTCGATATCTTGGTGAACAACGCGGCAGTCCGTCCGCACAATCCGGTCGAGGACATCACTCTCGAAGAGTGGAACACCGTCGTCGGGACGAACCTCACGGGGCCGTTCCTCTGTGCACGGGCGGTCGTACCGGACATGCGCGAGGCTGGGTGGGGCCGCATCATCACCATGTCAGGCGCGGACGCGATGTTCGGTCAGTCCAACCGCCTCCACGTGGCATCGACCAAGGCGGGATTGTTCGGCTACACCCGCGCCCTCGCTCACGAACTCGCAGAGGACGGCATCACGTCAAACTGCATCGCGCCGGGCATCGCCAAGACTGACCGGGCCGGTGAGGGACAGGGCCAACCCGACTTGGAACCGTACCGGCAACGCATCCCGCTTGGCTACATCTGTGACCCCGAGGAGATAGCGCCGACTGCCACCTTCCTCGCCTCCGACCACGGCGGTTACATCACGGGACAAGTCGTCCACGTCAACGGCGGCCTCTTCCCGACGATTCGGTTCTAGCTCCCCGAGAGCCGCGGGATTTACGTCGATTTCGAGGGCTGGTTCGGCCGCTACCGAACACTTATTCCACAGTAGATGCTACGCCGTCACATGCCGACACGCGAGACGGACAGACAGTCCGGAAGTAGCTATCTCTATCGAGCGCTCGTCGACGCCGGCGTCGAGACGGTCATCGGTATCCCCGGTGCCCAGACAGTTCCGTTCGACAAACTCGTCGCTGAGCGAGACGACATGGACTACGTCATGGCCCGACACGAGACCGCCATCCCTCACATCGCGTGGGGCTATTACGAGGCCAGCGGGGCGATGGCGGCCACCGTCACCATCCCGGGGCCGGGCGACACCAACGTCTCGACGGGGCTGAAAAATGCCCTCTCGAACGGGATTCCCATGATTCACATCGCCTCCGACGTCGACGACGCGGACCGTCCGCGGGAACCCGTCCACGAGATCGAGCCGGAAACCTTCGACAACGTCGTCAAGGAGAACATCCAGGTTTCATCCCGGCTACGCCTCCCCGAGCAGATTTCTCGGGCGATTGCCGTGGCGCGCGAACCGCCGACCGGACCCGTCCGTCTCGGGATTCCAAAGGACATGCTCGCAAGCGACTTCGCCGCCCCGGCCGCCGACGTGACGGCTGAACGAACCACCTACGACAACGAAACTGCCTACGACCGCGCGGCGACACTCCTCTCCGACGCCGAGCGACCGTTGTTGTTCGTCGGCGGCGGCGCTCGACGGACTGCCGACGGCGTGCGCGTCGTCGAGCAGTTGGCGGACCGGCTGAATGCACCCGTCGCCTCCTCCTACAACGGCAAGGGTGTCTTCCCCGAGGACGACCCGCGCGCGCTCGGCGTCACCGGCAAGCACATGCCCGAACCCGGCATCGACGTGGTGCGCTCGGCCGACGCCGTTCTCGCGCTCGGGACGGATTTCGACATCCTCGCAACGAACTCGTGGACGCTCCCAATCGAGGGGTCGCTCGTCCACGTCGACATCGACCCCACGTCCATCGGCAATCACTACCCGACGGCAGTCCCCATCGTCGCGGACGTGACAGACGCCGCCGAGGCATTGCTCGACCGACTCGACCCGGTCGGTGAGGGTCGGTCGACCGGCTGGGACGGCTCGGCCATCGGGCAGGCGGTGCGGTCGGACTACGACGCCCACCTCGACCGGCAGGGTGCGCTCGACGACACCGACCCGACATCGACGCCCGCCGCGATGCACGCCGTGCGCGAAGCCGTCCCCGAGGATGCAATCGTCACTGTCGACGTGGGGGCATTCCGGCTGTGGGCCATGCAGACGTTCCCGGCGTTCACGCCTGGCAACTACATCACCTCCGGCTCGTGGGCCGGGATGGGTTACGGACTGCCGTCGGCCATCGGCGCGGCACTTGCCGAACCCGACCGGCCGGTGCTGACGCTCACCGGCGACGGCGGCTTCTACATGTGCATCCACGAACTCCACACGGCCGTCGAGAACGACGCGAATCTCGTTGCGGTCGTGTTCAACAACGGTGGCTACGGCAGTATCATCAACAAGTCACCGGAAATCAGCGACGATGCGCGAACTCACGAGTTCTCGTGGGGGTCGCCCGACCTCACGACGATTGCCGAGGGGTTCGGGTGGAACGCGACAGCGGTCTCGACCACAGCAGCGGTCGAAACGGTTGTCAGCGATGCACTCGACGACGACCAGCCACACCTCGTGGAGATACAGACGAAACGCAATCAACTCACGGCCGCCGACGCCGCCGGCTACGACTCCCCACTCGACCTCGACCAGTTCGGTGTCTCGACCGGTTCCGCAACCGACAACTGACGACGCAAGACGACACGCTACACTATGATACTAGAAAAACGACAGCGCAGACGTGACAGACGGCTATGGACTCGGTACCTGCACGAAGATTTAAGAGTGCCCCCGGGTAGGTATTGTAAACAGGAACAAGGAGTTGACACTGAAAGGCATGTCTGAGCGAGCAGAAATCCCCCTCGAAGAGTTATTTACGCCATCGTCTGTCGCAGTCATCGGAGCCAGTACCGGCCGGGAGTCACTCGGCGGGCGCATCATCGGCTATCTGGATGACAACGACTATGCGGGCACCGTCTATCCTGTCAACCCGAAGTACGACTCCCTCCACGGCAGGGAGTGCTACGGGAGCATTCTGGACATCGCGGACCCGCCGACGGCCGCCTTCGTGATGTTGCCGGCACCGCTCGTCATCGACGCTGTCCGCGAGTGTGGCGAGGCGGGTGTCGATTACGTCATCATCGGGAGTTCCGGCTTCGGTGAGACAGGGCGCGACGACAGCGAGCAGGAACTCAAGGCCATCGCGGACGAGTACGACATGCGGATACTCGGGCCGAACTCGGAGGGGGTCATCAACACGCCCGAACAGATTGCGCTCTCGTTTTCGAGCGTCTGTCGGCTGGACCTCGAGGCGGACGGCCTCGCTGTCGTCTCCCAGAGCGGCGGCATGGGCGGTGCGTTTCTCCAGATTGCCGCACACGCCGGCGTCGGCACGCGAAAGTGGGTGACGACGGGCAACGAGGCGGACCTCTCGCTGCTCGACATTCTCGAAAACTACGTCGAAGACCCGGAAGTTTCGTTCGTCGTGACACTCGTGGAGGCCGTCGGAGACGGCCGTCGACTGTTCGAAATCGGACAGCGCGCACTCGAAACCGGGACGCCGATTCTCACACTCAAAATCGGTGACTCCGACCTCGGTAAACAGGCAACGCAGTCACACACCGGGCGGATGTCCGACTCGGGCGAGGTGTACGAGGCCGCGCTCCGTGAGACCGGTATCGTCCAACTCAACTCCGTGCAGGACTACGTCGACGCACTCGAAGCCTTCTCGACGCTCGATATGCCACAGTTCCCGGACGGCCCCGGATTGAGCGTCATCAGTGCCAGCGGCGGCTCCTGTGCGCTTATTGCCGACGCCTGCGAGGAGTACGGCGTCGACCTGCCGAGTCTCCCGGACGATGTCCGAGAACAGATTTCCGAACATCTCCCGGAGTACGGTTCGGCATCCAACCCTATCGACATGACGGGGAAGATTATGACGGACCTCGACCTCTTAGATACGCTCGCGGGGTCGGTTATCCGGAGTCCCTCGGTCGATGCAATGCTCTTGCAGGTTGGCAACACGGGGCCGGAGTACGTTCGTCCGGCTCGTGAGACGATCTACGAACTGATAGCCGAGACCGGAAAGCCCATCGTCGTCGTCTTCACCGGCGGCTGGCCCGACGAGGAGTTGCTGGCCGACCTTCACGCACACGGGGTACCGGTGTATCAAGACCCAGTGACGGCAGTCCGCGAAATCGGCCACCTCGCGGAGTGGACCGAGCGCCGGCGCAATCCGCCGCCGCTGGCCGCGGAGGTACCGACAGCTGGCGACCTCTCTTTGCAGGGCGGCTGGGAGGAACTCGCCACGGAGGCGACCGAACGGGGTGTCGATGTCGTCCCCTATCGGCTCACACAGTCGGTCGACGGCACAGTCGACGCCGCCGAAGCCCTCGGCTATCCGGTCACGGTCAAACTCTCCGCGCCGGGACTGAAACACAAGACGGAACTCGGCGGTGTCAGGACCGACCGCCGAACCGAGCGGGAAGTCCGGGCAGCCGCGGATGACCTGCTTTCGACAGCCGAGCGCGAGGGTCTGACCGAGGCGTCACTGCTCATCCAGGAGCAAGTCGACGGGTTCGAACTCGTCTGTGGCTTCCTCGACACGGCGGAGTTCGGGCCGGTGATGCTCGTCGGTCCCGGCGGCGAGTACGTCGAACTGTTCGACGAGACCGCACGCGAGACGGTTTTCCTCCCGACCGAGCGGGAGTATCTTCGCGACCGCCTCACGGGCGGGCGACTCGGCCACATCCTCGACAACAACAGGCGTCACGACCTCTCAGTCGACGCGCTCGTGGACACGTTGGAGGGTCTCGCTGCGTTCTACATTGACTCGGGAGAATCGGAGTTCGAAGTGAATCCGGTCGTCCTCACCGACGAGCGGGCAGTCGTCGTCGACCTGCTTGCAGAATAGCGACAAGTCGGCTTCGGGTCTCCTTTTAGTCGAGGTATGTCGCTTCTTTTCCGTGGACCAGTGCAGTCACGAGGTCGTTGTACGGCGTGGCGACGCCGTGGCTCGCACCGTATTCTGCGACCGTGCCGTTGATGTGGTCGATTTCCGTCTCGCGCTCCTGTTCGATATCGACCAGCATCGAGGAGTGTTTCTCACTGGTCCGTTCGCAGGCGTCGATGACGCGGTCGAGGGGGTCGGACTCGTCGAGCGCGATGCCAGCGGCGGCGGCGACCTCCCGCGTCTCTGAGAGCAGTTGGTCCATGACGCTGAGGACGTGCTCCGAGGCGACCAGGGCACCGTTTGGCAGTTCCGTCAGTGCGGCGGTCGGTTTGACCGCGACGTTGACCAACTGTTTCGACCAGATTGCCGCACGCGGGTCGGCAACCATCGAGGCGGGAAGCGGTGTCTGTTCGAGGAGACTGACGACTTCCCGTGCGCGGTCCGCGTCGTCGCCCCCGACAACAGTATCGGCAACGCGGTAGAGACGGACCGATCCGGGGCCGGTGACCGTCGCGCCGACCATCGTACTGCCGCTGACGATTTGATGCTCGGCCACCTGCTCGGATAGAATCTCGACGTTTTTCAGGCCGTTCTGGAGCGTGACGACGGTCGTTTCGGGTCCGACGACGCCGGCCGCGTTGCTGAGTGCCTCGCGGGTCTGAGTCGCTTTCACGAGAACGAACAGGGTGTCGACGACGCCAACCTCGTCGGGGTCGGTCGTCGCGCGGGGCGTGACGACGCGCTCGTCGGCCCCGCTCGTGATTGTCAGGCCGTTCTGATTTATTTCCTCGACGTGCTTGTCCCACACGTCGATGAGGTGGGCGGATTCGCCCGCGTCGTGCAGGTAGCCGCCGTAGGTACAGCCCAGTGCGCCAGCACCGAGGATGCCGACAGTCATTGTCTCTCTCTTTCGTGAACGACCACTAAGGTGTTGTGGGGAAACAACTTAATCACCCGCCGCGCAAGCATTCCACAGGAAGATTCCCGAATGCACGAGTCTGCCGAGACGACTGAGGAGAGTTTCGTACGGGGATACACCGGTCGGATAACCATCGTGCTCGCGCTGGGGTCGCTCGGCGTCAGCATCGGGCGGCAGATGTTGCCGCTGGTTCTGCCCTCGATAATCGACGAACTCTCGATAACCTCAGCCAAAGCCGGCATGGCACTGACCGTGATGTGGGCCGCCTTTGCCGTCTCGCAGTATCCGGCGGGTCGCTTTGCCGACCAGTGGTCCCGGACGACGATTATCGTCGGCGGACTGGCGACGATGGTCGTCGGATTCGGTCTCCTCCTCGTCGGTCTGACCTATCCGTTGTTCGTGGTGAGTGCGGGCTGTATCGGCATCGGTGCCGGCCTGTACATCATCTCGACGCGAACGATGCTCTCGGACCTGTTCGTCGAACGCCGCGGGCAGGCCTTCGGTATCAACACCAGCGCGAATATGGTTGGCGGAGCGTTCGCCTCCGCCGTCTCCGTCGTCATTCTCTCGGCAGGTGTCTGGGAGTATGGTTTTCTGCCCGTCCTCGTCGTTCTCCTTTCGGTCAGCTTCCTTCTACATCTCTGGTCACAGGAGTCCTACGTCGTCACCAGCGTTACACTGGAACTCGCCAGTTCGACGAAGCGCGTGTTCAGTCGTAGTCGGATGCGCTGGCTCGTGGTCGCTTACACGATGTACATGCTGACGTGGCAGGGGGTCCTGAGTTTTCTTCCGACGGCGCTCAGAGCAGATAAGGGGTTTTCCCCGGAGCTCGCGGCCGTCGGCTTCGCCATCCCTTTCGTCGTCGGTATCGTCGTGATGCCGCTGGCAGGGAAGATGAGCGACGGCATTGCCCGTCTCCCGATTACGGCGGGGGGACTCCTCCTCAGTGCCGCCGGGCTGACGACGATTATACTCGCCCCCTATCCGCTCGTGATTCTGTTCGGAATCATGCTGTTTGCCCTCGGTCTGCTGAGCTTTCCTCCGGTCATGCAGGCGTTCCTGATGGACGTGTTCCCGGATACGAACAAGGGTGGGGACTTCGGCATCTTCCGGACGATGTATTTCGGCATCGGCAGTCTCGGTCCCACCTACGTCGGGTTCGTCTCCGAGTGGTTCAACTACCTCGTCGCCTTCGCTGGTCTCGTCTGCTGTCTGCTCGCTGGCGGTGCCATCATCTTCTGGACGCATCTGACGAAGGGGTAGCCGGCAAGTGCTCCGCGGACTCTCGGACCGTTCGCTACCCTCGTGGTGTGACCCACCGACAGAACTATTGGCTGGAGTGCGCCACTGATACCCGTATGCTCGGAGTTGGAGAGTCAGCACCCACGTTCACAGTACCGATTGCCTACGGCGATAGCTACGACGATATCGGGGAGTTCTCGCTTGCCGACGAACTCGGTGACGGGCCAATCGTCCTCGCCTTCTTCCCGGCGGCCTTTACCGGAGGCTGTACGGAAGAGATGTGTACGTTCCGCGATTCACTGGCGGCGTTCGAGGAGATAGACGCTCGGGTATACGGGCTGAGCGTCGACCTCCCGTTCGCGCTCAACGTCTTCATCCAGCGCCACGACCTCACGTTCCCGATACTGAGCGACTTCGACCGGGACGTGATTCACGCCTACGACGCCATCATCGAGGACCTCTACGGTCTCTCGGAGGTGGCCGACAGGGCTGTGTTCGTCATCGACGACAGCGGGACAATCACTTACGCGTGGGCGAGAGAGGGCGACGAGAATCCGGACTTCGACACCTTCGTCGACGACGTCCGGGACGCGGCGGCAGCGACACGACAGTAAGAACAGTCGTCGACAGGTGGGGGTCTCTACTTTCGCATCGCGTCGCTGACGACGCCGTCCTCGTCGAACTGGACGATGTCGTCGGTGTCGAAGCCGACGTCGGTGAGGATTTCGGCGGTGTGCTCTCCGACTTCCGGCGGCCCGTGCTCGATAGTTGGTGGGGTCCGAGCAGGCTTGACCGCCGGCATCGAACCGGTCACGTCACCGTCAATATCCGGGACTTCCCTGACGGTCCCGCGCTCGCGCAGGTGGTCGTCGTTTGCGGCTTCGGGAATGGTCTGGACTTCGGAGACAGGGACACCCTTCCCGGATAGTAGTTCCATGAGTTCTGCCCGGTCGTAGGGGGCGAACTCCTCTTCGATAGCCGCAAACAGTTCCTCGCGGTTGGCGAGACGGTCCTCGTCGCTCCCGTATTTGGGGTGGTCGACCCACTCTTCGCGGTCGATGGCCGAACAAAAGCGCTTCCAGAGGCGCTGTGAGGGGATAGCGAGGTACACCGGTTCGTCGGCGGTGTCGAAGACGCCAGCGGGACAGTAGCCGTCCCACGAGTGGCCCCGTCGGGTCGGCTCCGTCCCCGTGAGTTCGTGATAGCTGTACCAGTAGCCCATCGCGGAGCCAGCGGTATCGAACAGTGATGCTTCGACTTTCTGCCCCTCGCCAGTCCGCTCGCGGTTCCACAGCGCGCCCATGATACCAAACGCGGCGGCTTGGGCGGCGGCGAAACTGACGAGCGAAGCCCCGACCCGTGAGGGCTTGCGGTCGGGTTCACCGGTGTTCCACATCAGCCCGGACATCGCTTGGGCGTGCGGGTCGAAACACGGCCGGTCGCTGTAGGGGCCGCTCTCGCCGTAGCCGGTCAGCGAGCAGTAGACCAGTTCGTCGTTGTATGCCCGGAGTGTCTCGTAGTCACAGCCGAGTCGCTCCATCGTGCCGGGTCGGTTGTTGTGGATGAGTACGTCCGCGGACTCGACGAGCGAGCGGACGACTTGCTCGGAGTCTTCGGCTTTCAGGTTCAACACGAGCGAGCGTTTGTTCCGCATGTAGTTCGGTCGAAGTGCCCCGCTGGTGAGCGTGCGTGTTGTCGCACCGCCGGGTGGTTCGACTGAAATCACGTCTGCGCCGAAGTCCGCGAACAGTACGCCAGTCAGTGGGCCGGGGCCCGCCTGCGAGAAATCGAGTACGCGCAACTGGTCAAACAGCGTCTCGTCCATACTGCTCTGAGGTTACAGCGTAGGGTTAAGTGTTGGGGTCGCCCCGGTCGGACTGTTCGGTTGGGCACGTCTCGGATGCCGAGCAGGTATACGGCATGTGTTGTAGATTGGATGATACGAACTCGTCACAATCCGGCGCAGTCGCTCGTGCTGGGAGACGTGCGGATGCCTGCTGTCTCGTATCTGGCCGTGAACTCCATACACAAAAAGTATAAGTAGTTCATGTTGTTATGTTATTCCATGTCATCCGACTCGACCGGTAAGACATTGGACCGCAGAGACATTCTCAAAGGGCTATCGTCGGTCCCCGCTCTTGCACTCGCAGGGTGTGCACTCATCGGTGGCGACGGGGGCGATGGTGGCGACGACGGTGGTGATGGTGGCGACGACGGTGGTGACGGCGGGTCAGGCAACGTTCCGACCCAAGACGCCTCGGAACTCGGTGAGCGTGTCCCGACGCTCACAATCGAGTACATGACGGGACAGGCGGGTCGGACGGCAACCATGGAGGAGTTGGCTCCACGGATGGCCGAGGACCTCAGTCAAATCGGCATCAGCGCGGAGGCACGCGGCCGCCCAAACGCGGAAGTTGTCGACGACATCATCAACGACCGACGAGCCGCCGCGTTGTGGATGGCGATGTCCACGTCCTCACCCGACCGACTCGACCCACAGGAGTTCATCCTCCGGGAGTCTATCGGGAACGCCGGGAAAGGCGGTCTTAACCTCTCGAACTGGCCGAACTGTGAGTACAGCGCCATCGCGCAAGAACAGGGTTCCGTCGGTCCGGAGCAGCGTCGAGAACTCGTCGACGAAGCGTTCCAGATTCTCGGTGAAGACTACTCTCACATGATGATCGTGGGCGTGCTCGACTCACAGATCGTCCACACGGATCAAGTCGAGATGAACTCGACCGGCGAGGCCGGTCTGCGCATCTCGAACCCGATTTCGCTCGTCGACTCGCGCCCCAAGAACGGCTCCGAGATTACGATGTCCGCGAACTCCCAGACGATGGCGCGGAAAAACTGGATGATTCAACAGCAGGGGGAGACGTTCTTCCTCTGGAACGCGCTCATCTTCTCGCCGCTCGTGATGTACGACGGCAACTACGAGCTGCAGAACGCGCTGGCGAGCGACTACTCGAGCAACGAGGACTCGACGCAGGTGACTGTCACGCTGGCCGACGACGCCCAGTTCCACAACGGTGACGAGGTGACCGCCGAACACGTCAAATTCACCTACGAGTTCCTGCAGGCCAACTCGGCCGAGGTCTACAAGGTGACGGACATTCCGTTCTCGTCGATCAACGTCATCGACGACAAGACTATCGAGTTCAACTTCGAGAGCCCGTACCCGATCTTCACCACGCGGGATATGGCGACGTTCGGGATTTTGCACAAGGACCAGTGGCAGGCCGCAGACGGCAACGCCGGTGGCTTCCAAGTTCCCGACGATGTGTGGGGCTCCGGACCGTTCGAACTGGCCTCCTTCCAAGCGGACCAGTCGGCACGACTCACCGCCTTCGACGGTCACCCGAACTTTCAGCCCGACCACGACATCGTGCTCCGTGGGTTCGAAGACGAAACCTCCGCTGTGGCCGCCTTCGAGAACGGCGGTATCGACCTCGTCACGCTCGTCACGGCCGGGACCTTCGACCGACTCGACGGACAGGGAGACATGCAGGGTGTCACCTCCGCTGGTCTCTACGGTGGTCCAGCGATCTACCCGCAGATTCCGATGCCCGGTGTCAAGTACAAGCCGATTCGCCAAGCCATCGGTGCGGCGATCAACCGACAGGAGATGAACGAAGTCGTGCTGTTCGGACAGGGGTCCGTCCAGCTCCACTCCCAGTTTATCACGCAGGAACACCCGTGGTTCCCGGACGACGCTCCGATGTACACGGATGACCCCTCGGGCGACGTGGAAGCCGCCCAGCAGGTTCTCTCGGACGCCGACTGGGGCTGGGACCAAGACGGCCGTCTGCACTACCCGCAAGGTGCCGATACGTCGCCACTGTGGCCCGCTGAAGGCCAGCCCAGCCCCGACGACTTCCCGTGTGTCAACGCCGAAGGCGAGTACACCGGATAACGCACGCTTTTTCGCCGCCCGGTTCTACCCGTTGTCTGTTCGAGGGATAGCTATAGATGGGTGACCGACGTCGTAGCTTCTATGGCGAACACGACGTTCAGACTCGCGGCCACTGGCGACGCCATCCTCGCTGAACCGATTTTGGAACGGGCCGAAACCGACAGCCAGTTCCACGCCGTCGTCTCGACACTCCGTGAGGCAGACGCGGCGGTGACGAACTTCGAGACGCTCGTTCCCGGCGACGACCGACCACCTGCTCACGAGGGTGGACTGCTCCATCTCCGGTCACCGCCCGCCGTCATCGACGACCTCGTCGAGATGGGCTGTTCGTTCGCCAGTGCTGGGACGAACCACTCGTACGATTATACTCACGAAGGAATCAGAGATACGATGGTTGCCTTCGAGTCGCACGGGATGACTTACGCAGGCCTTGGTCGGAATCTTGCGGATGCACGTCGGCCCGCGTACAGGCAGACGCCGGGGGGACGTGTCGCGCTCGTCAGCGCCACGACGAGCATTCCGCCCGAGAGCGAGGCTGGTCGCAGTTCCCCGCTGGTACCGGGGCGGCCGGGCATCAATCCGCTCCACGTCGAGAAAATCTACCGTCTACACAGCGAGCGTATCGACCAAATCCGGGCGATTAGCGAGGCGACCGGCGAGTCTGATCGCCAGCGCGCGTGGAAACAGAAGGGACTGGGCATCGGCCACGACTGGGATGACGAGTCGTACGTCCACTTCGACGACAAGAAATTCGAGACCGTCGAGGACGAGTCCGAAGAAGGCGTTCGATATGCAGTCGACCAGCCGGACTGCGAGGCGATTCTCTCCACGGTCCGCGAGGCGAGCACGCGGGCCGAGTGGGTCGTTGCGACGCTTCACTCACATCAGGGGACGGACGGCCAGCGGAACATGCCCGGCACGCCCGACTTTCTCGTCGAGTTCGCTCACGCGTGTGTCGACGCCGGGGCGGATGCCTTCGTCACGACCGGCCCGCACGTGCTCCGTGGAATGGAAGTGTATGACGGGAAGCCGATCTTCTACTCGCTGGGGAACTTCTTCCTCCAGTTGGAGCAGATAGACCGGTTCCCGGCGGAGACGTACCGTCGCTTCGGCGTCACCGACGAGCGGCCGTCGGCGCTGTTCGACCGGTGGTTCTTCGAGGATGGGCAGTTGCGTGAGGATATCATCGGTGACGGGCCGATTTGGGAGACTGTCCTGCCGGTCTGTACGTTCGTTGGTGGACAACTGGACCACATCGAACTAGTCCCTTGTTGGTTACAGGAGAGCCGTGGCCCGTCTTCTCGAGGCATTCCCGTGGTTGCGACCGGCGACCGTGCGGACGCCATCGTGGACCGATTCGCATCACTCTCGGCGGCCTTCGACACGACCATCGACTGTCGGGACGGCCGTGGTATCGTCGATATCTGACCGGACCGTCGGCAGCGGCGTTGCTGTCTGTCCTTTCAAGCAACGTCGCGGAGAATGTCGATTTCGGAGTCGAGTGTCTCACGCGTGTGTGCGCCGACGAGGCGGGCGTCCACTCGGCCGTCGACCATGAACAGCACTGTCGGGCCGGCCATCACGTCGTAGCGCTCCTGTAGCATGACGCTGTTGTCCGGGCCATACACCGAGAAGAGAGCGATGTCTTCGGGAGCGTCACCGAAGATATTCTCGAAATCTCCGCGAACAATGTCACACGGGTCGCACTCTTCTCGCCACACGTAGACGATTGCGGGGCTGAACAGTTCGAGATACGAGGGAAGTTTATCGCCGGAGACGTCGAGAAACGGCTCCGGTGACCCATCCGTCGGAGATGCATCCGCTCGGAACTGGTCGAGAATCGCAGTCCACCGAATCAACTCCTCCGCACTTGCGTCGGAGACCATCTCTACCAGTGTGGCATACTCGACGAGGAACGGCGCGTCAGCTTCGTCCAGTTCGCTCACCGGTCCCTCAGAATCGAGTCCGAGGACAGCGTGTACACTTTCGTCGGGTGTCAGTCCATCCAGCGCCGCTTGGTTCGCCTCCACAGTGTCGACGAACTGTTCGCTCAACTGAAACCCGGACTCCCCTTCTGTGAGGACACCGGAGTCCAGTAACTGCGTCAGCATGGGTAGAATGTACAGACTCCGCTCTTAAAATACCTTGCCGTCGCCCGAGTCAGTCCGACCTTGCCGCTTAGCCTCACTTACACCCACCCTCACAGTCCCGTGTCATTCCTGCCCTCGTGTGTAACAACCCACCGCTGGCTTGCGGCTCGATACTGTAGACCGTACAACAACCTCCAACAATTTTATAATCCATAGATGCAAAGGTTGCCTATGAGTACCATGGGCAATACTGTGGCCTTCCCAGTGAGGCATAGGAGGGTGTCGACGTGGTGACAGCTCGTTTCACAGCCGCGTACGGGCGAGTTCGCTCGAACTATTTCGTCCGAAATCTGGTCGATATCTTCCAGAACACTCTCTCGGACAGAATCACGAAGGTCGCGTTTGCGTTCTTCATCGCCGTGGTTTTGATGGGTGCCTTCGGTCCACAGATTGCTCCCTACAACCCTTCCGAGACGCAGTACAGCGACTCGGGCGATATTCTCCGGACGCAGCCACCATCTATCGACCATCCGATGGGGACGGATAGATTAGGCCGCGACATCTTCTCTATGGTGCTGGTCGGTGCCCAACCGACGATGTTGCTCGTCGTCGTCGTCGGCACGATGATTCTCACCATCGGGTCGGTAGTGGGGGTGACAGCCGGCTACGTCGGTGGACTCGTCGACGAGGTGTTGATGCGGTTTACAGACTTTATATACAGCGTCCCACTGTTACCGGCGGCGCTCGTCCTCGTGGTGATTCTGGAGAGTGGCTTCTGGACGACCGCGTTCATCATCGGGGCGTTGATATGGCGTGGGATGGCGCGGGTACTCAGGTCGCAGGTGTTACAGGTGAAAGAGCGGCCGTTCGTGATGGCGGCGAAATCCACTGGCGCGAGTACGCCCCGGATTCTCCTGAAACACATCTTCCCGAACGTGGCGCCGATGGCGATACTCTTTACCGCGATTGGTGCCGGATACGCGGTCATCATTCAGGCCGGACTCGCGTTTCTCGGTCTCGCTGACCCGTCCAGTTACACGTGGGGCATCATCCTGCGCAACGCGTACCAATCCGGCGTCATCGTCGACGCGTGGTGGTGGGCGCTGTTCCCGGGCCTGCTCATCTCCTTTACCGTGCTCTCGCTATTCCTCATCGGGCGGGGCTACGAAGATGATGACGTGGCAGAAGATATGATGGCGAGTGCATAACAATGAGTGAACCACTACTCCAATTCGACGATACCACGATACAGTACCAGACGCCCTCGGGCAAATTGACGGCTGTCTCGGACGCCTCCTTCGAGATTAACCGCGGCGAATACTTCGGTCTCGTCGGCGAATCCGGTTGTGGAAAGACGACTCTTTCCAGTGCCGTCATCGGTGGCTTAGACAAGAACGGCGACGTTGTCGACGGTCGCATTCTCTACAAGGGAGAGGACATCTCGAATTATTCGGAAAAGGAGTACAACGAGAACATCCGCTGGAAGGAAATCTCCTACATCCCGCAGAGTTCGATGAACAGTTTGGACCCGCTCGAACGGGTCGACAAGCAGGTTGTCGAAATCGCCCAGACACACACCGACCTGAGCAAGGAGGAAGCACTCGACAAGTTCGAGGAGATGCTGGAAATCGTCGGTATCTCCGCGAGTCGCGTGACGGACTACCCCCATCAATTCTCCGGCGGGATGCAACAGCGCGTCATCATCGCGCTTGCGCTCTACTTAGAGCCGAATCTCCTCATCGCAGACGAGCCGACGACGGCGCTTGACGTGATTATGCAGGACCAGATTTTCAAGTATCTCGACAACATCAAAGCGGAGACGGACACGAGCCTGCTCTTGATTACCCACGACATCAGTGTCGTCTTCGAATCCAGCGACAAGATGGCGATTATGCACGGCGGGCAGGTCGCTGAAACCGGCACCGTTTCCGACATCTACGACGACCCGAAACACCCCTACTCGATTATGCTCCAGAAAGCCTTTCCGGACCACCGACGACCGGATGCGGAACTCGAAACGATCGAAGGGGTACCCCCGCAGATCTTCGGTGATGTCGATAGATGCACCTACGCCGACCGCTGTCCACTCGCCACGCAGGAGTGCCGTGACGAGGCACCGCCGCTGGAGATAGTCGGTTCGGACGACCACCGCGCGTCGTGTTTCCACACCGACCGTGCGGACGAGTTGCGGGAGTCGGAAGTGATCCACCAATGAGTTCCGACGGACAAGACAGCCAGCCGCTGTTTGAGGCCGACGGTATCACGAAGGAGTTCCCCCGGTCAACGAGCGTCGTCGACACCATTCTTCGCCGGTCGAAAGAGCCGCTCCGGGCGGTGGACGACGTCTCTATTTCGCTCGCCGAGAACGAAATCACCGGTGTCATCGGTGAGAGTGGCTGTGGGAAGACGACGCTGTTGAAGATGATGGGGAATCTGATGGCCCCCACGAAGGGAACGATACGTTACGAGGGCCAAGACATCGGGGAGATGACCAAGGCTGAACGGATGAACTTCCGGAGCAACGTCCAGTTCATCTTTCAGGACCCGTTCAACTCACTGAACCCCCGGATGACGGTCCGGGAGACGCTCACCGAAGTCTTGGAGATTCACGACTTCGACAACCACGACGAGCGTATCCACGACGTCCTCGAACGAGTGGAGTTGAACCCACCCGAGCGCTTCGTCGACCAGCGACCACCGGCACTCAGTGGTGGCGAGAAACAGCGGGTCTCGATTGCGCGAGCGCTCATCGTCGAACCGTCCGTGTTGCTCGCGGACGAGCCAGTTTCGATGCTGGACGTCTCGACGCAGGCGTCGATTCTGAAACTACTCTCGAACCTCTCGACGGATCTGGGCGTCTCGATAATGTACATCTCCCACGACATCTCGACGGTCTCGTATCTCTGTGAGGACATCAACGTGATGTACCTCGGTCGCTTGGTGGAGCGTGGGCCGACCGAGGAGATAATCAACGACCCGAAACACCCGTACACGAACGCGCTCATTCAGGCCGTTCCGATTCCCGACCCACACAACGCCCGTGAACGAACGAAACTGGAGGGGGCAACGCCGGAACCGGTCGGACTCGGTGAGGGCTGCCGGTTCAGGGACCGGTGTCCGTCGATTATCCCCCCCGACGACATAGACATCTCCCAAGAAGGATTCCGTGAGATAATGACATTACGGCAGCAGATATCGAAGCAAGCGGTGAATCTCGACCATGTCGAGCTGACACTCGAGAATGCCGGTGTTTCCGAGAGTGACGAGAGCCACGACAGCGTCGGTCACACGCTCTATACCGATAGGTTCGAGACGGAGTTACCCGACCGCCATCGACAGCAGGTCGAGACGGCTCTCGCACACGTCGCCAACGAAGATTGGAACAGTGCTAGCGAGGCTCTTGCGGACTACAAGAGTGTCTGCGAACAGACGCCGCGGAGCGTCGAAACTGGTGAGCACCGGGAGAGTGCGTGCCATCTGTACGACGAACAGCGTGCGGGCGTCGCCGGCGGGTCAGGCGAGGGACTGCACAGCGAGACGAGCGCCACTGCGTCGGGTGAGAGCCAATGAGCAAACTCCGATACATCGCTGGCCGACTCGTTCGCTCGGTTATTCTCCTGTTTTTAGTCCTGACGTTCCTGTTTTTCTTCTTCCGGTTGCTCCCCGGTGACTACACCGACCTGCTGATATACAGCGGGGCGACGGAGGAGGAAGTCGCAGTGTTGGAAGCGAAGTGGGGGCTCGACCAACCGATTTACATCCAGTACGTCGACTACATCACGAACTTCCTGACGCTCGACGCCGGAACCTCGTTCCGGTTCAGGGTGCCGGTCGTCGATTACGCAGCGCCGCGTATCTTCAACTCCTTCGTCCTCATCGCGCCGGGGATTACCTTCGCGTACATCCTCGGTATCATCTTCGGGACTGGCCTCGGTCGCGCACGCGGCAGCAAAGCCGAGAAGTACGGCATCATCCCAATCCTGATGACGGGGACGTTCCCCTCGTTTTTCACCTCGATACTGCTCGTGGTCATCTTCGCAGGCATTCTCGGGTGGTTCCCCACGTCGGGGATGCTCACTGCGGGGTCGGCCGCTGCTGGCCTTGACAGATACCTCTCGACGGATTTCCTCTGGCACTACATCCTGCCGTTTACCGCCGTCGTGTTACGGTATCTGTTCCTACCGACGCTGATGATGCGGACGAACGTCATCGAGGTGTCCGGGCAGGACTTCACCTACTACCACCGACTGACGGGTCTCAGTCGGCTGAAGCGCGCCCGCCACATCGCCAAGCACTCGATTCTGCCGATTGTGACGATGTATCCCCTCTCGCTCACCCGGGCTATCGGTGGGCTGGTGCTCATCGAGACGGTGTTCAACTGGCCCGGCATCGGGAACGCGCTCGTGCAGGGCGTCCTCGCGCGTGACTTCCCGCTCGTCCAGTTCATCTTCTTCCTGATAGCCGTCTTCATCGTCTTCTCGAATCTCATCGTCGACCTCGTCTACGGGGTCATCGACCCGCGCGTCTCGCTAGAGGGTGACGAGGGGTAGCGCCCACTGCCGGCTTTTGCGGGCGTTCGCGTGAAAAACAGCGCCGGACAGAACGCTGGTAGCTATTTGTAGAATTCGTAGACGCGGGTGAGATCGGTCTCGCCGCCGAGCTCGTCCTTCGACTGGCGAATCGCCGCGAGGACGACATCAGCGAGTTCGAGGTCCGGGCCGTGTTTGCTGACGACTGCCCGGCCGAGTTCGACGTCTTTCTCGGCAATGTTCAGCGAGGAACCGCGGTCGAACTCGCCGGTGACTACCTCTTCGGGGAACTTCTCCTCGGACCAACTGTTCCGACCGCTCGAATCGTTGATGACGGCCAGCATCGTTTCGAGGTCTAACCCCAGCGCCTCCCCAGCGAGTGTCGCTTCCGTGGTCGCAATCATGTTCACGTAGCTGAGGTAGTTGTTGATGAGCTTCATCGCATGGCCGTGATGCGGTTGGTCGCCCACGTGGTAGATGTTCCCAGCGAAGGCGTCCAGTAGTGGCCGAACTGTCTCAAGCAGGTCACCGTCGCCGCCGACCATCACAGTGAGCGCTTGCTGTCGGGCACCGGGTCGGCCGCCGCTGACCGGGGCACCGAGGAAGTCGATGCCGTCCTCGTCCAGTCGCTCCTGAATCCGCTGGGTGGTTTCGGGTTCGGAGGTGGTCGTATCTACGAGGATGTCGCCCGGTGACAGCGCGTCTGCAATGCCATTCTCTCCGAGGACGATCTGCTCGACGATGGTGTGGGAGGGGAGACAGAGCATGACGACATCCGAGCGTGCAGCGAGGTCAGCCGCCGAGTCTGCGGCTGTCGCTCCGGCCGCGACGAGCGTATCGAGGGCGTCGTCGTCGATGTCGAAGACGAGCGGGTCGTGGCCGTGTTCGACGAGTTTCTCTGCCATCGCCCCGCCGAGGTTGCCGAGACCGATGAACCCGACGCTCGTCATGGTTCGCTCACCCGGCAGGTGTTCCTCGTCGCGTGTTCAAATCGACTCATCGACATCGAACTCCGTCTGGTAGTCCGTGAGGTCGAGAAAGCCCTCGCGCATCTGCCAGATGTCCATCAGAATACAGGGTTCGTCGGAGTTCGGTTCCTCGTAGTGTTCGACGTTCGGCGGGATGAAGAATACGTCGCCCTCCTCGACGGAGATTTGTTCGCCGTCGATGTGGAAATCCGCTGTGCCCTCGACGACGAAGACGACCTGTTCCCACGGGTGGGAGTGTGGTCGCGTCTCCATGTCGGGTTCGATGCGGACCCAACTCATCGTCATGTTGAGGCCGCGGAACATCTTCTGATAGACGCCCTTTCTGACCTTCCGTTCCGGGATGTCGTCGAAGACGCTGTACACTGCCGGTATCTGCTCCGGGTCGTAATGACGTACCATACACCACTCTCTTCCCGTGGGCCGGGTATAAAGATTTCCAGCGGCCGGGTCGATGTCCTCGTGGGGTAACACATAGGATACTCCGGCGGGAAGCAATGCGTATGAGTGAGGTTACCAAAGCAGTTCGCGTCGCCAACCGCGCCGTCCGCACACTGCTCGACGTACAGCAGACAGACACCGTGTTGGTCGTGACCGACGAATCCGGGATGCGAGAGAACGGGGCAATCGTCGACGCCGTGGTCGGCACCGCGCGGGACATCGGCGCGGAGACGAACCTCATCACTATCGAAGACGTCCCGACTGGCGTTGAGTACGTCCCGGAGATGGTGGAATCGGCAATGGGCATGGCCGACGTGCTCATCGGTATCACGAAGACGACAGCCGCGTCGGTCATCCACAACGAGGTGCCCGAGCAACTTGAAGCGGCGGGGCAACTCCGCCGGCTCTACATGGTCAAACGCTCCTTCGACGCGCTCACGAGTCCGAACGTACTGGAGGCCGACTACGAGGAGATGCTGGCGCTCGGCACCCGGATTCGGGAGTTCGTCGAAGACAAATCCCGCATCGAAATCACGAGCACCGCCGGGACGGACGTGACTGCGAGCATCGAGGACGCCCACTGGAAGCAGTCGAGTTTCGCCCACGAACCGGGACAGATGACCGGCATCAGTTGGGGTGAGGTCAACTCCGCGCCGGTGGTCGGGACGATGGAAGGCACAGCGGTCATCGACGGGCCGATTCTCGAATACGGCTGGCCCTCGCCGCCGCTCGAACTGACGATACGCGAGGGCAAGGTGGTCGACGTGAGTGGCGACGATTCCATCGCGCCGAGGATTCAACGGCTCATCGAGGACAACGAGAACGCCGAGAACATCGGTGAGATTGCATTCAGCCTGAACGACCACGCGGACCTGCGGGAGACGAACATCTGGAAGAAGGGTCGGGGTCGACTCCACATCGCTATCGGGAACGGCACGAGCTACGGGCAGAACGTGGTCTCGCCAGTCCACGAAGACCTCGTGATGAACGTCCCGACGGTCGTCGTCGACGGGGAGACGCTCATCGACGAGGGCGAGTTCGTCCTCGGAGAAAACGATTAGGCCCTCCGGAGAGAAGTGCTGGTGTGCACTACACGGCCATCGACTGCCCGCGGTGTGAGTTCAGAAACGAGGTGTTCCTCTCGGACGACGAGGACGAATACCTGCGCCAGTGCGCGAACTGTGACGGATGGGCTATCATCCGCGAACAGGCCGTAAGCGGGGGAAAATCGGACGCCAAGGACGGCGAGTTTCGGGTCGATGGCCTCGGAATCCCCCCACAGTGTCCCGTCGACGGCTGTGGCAAGACGCTGCCGGACAACGACCTCGCTGTCCACATCATCGAGTCACACGGCGGCTCGCTCAGTTGAGAAACGCGGTTAGAGGCTATTCGCTCCCTTCAGACTGTCTCGATGCCTGCCTCCGTGAGCAGGTCACGAAGTGACTCGCCGGCCTTTTCGCCCAGTTCGGTCGCAGGACGGTCGTCGAACTCGTCGGAAATCACTTCGATTCCAACTGAGCTAAGGCCGCCGATGTCGTCGAGAATCCCCAGCACGCCCACGAGGTCGAGGTCACCGTCGCCTGGGAAGAGGCGCTGGCGCGAGTCCCCCCGGAGCGTCCCCTGCACCGTTTCGGGTGCGTCACACACCTGTACGCGGAAAATCTTCTCGCCCGGAATCGCCCGGAGAAGGTCGTCGTCGGGCGTCCCGCGGAAGTAGTGGCGGGTGTCGAAGACGATGCCGCCGTTGTCACGGTCGGCGCGCCTGACGATGTCCCACGCCGTTTCGAGGTCGGGGATGCCAGTCGAGGGGATGAACTCCAAGTGAACGCGCAGGTCGTGGTCGGCGGCGCGGTCACAGAATTGGCCGAAGTGCGTCGCGGCAACCTCGGGGTCGAACTCCCGTCCCCACCGTTCGAGCGCGGTCAGCGATTCGACGCCGAGGTCGTCACACAGCGAGAGATATTCGGTCTCGTCCACGTCGTACAGGGGCGGTACGTCGTCGGGGTTCGGTGGCGTCCACTCGGGCACCCATTTCGTGTAGGGGTCCAAGATGGTGATTTCCACTCCGTACTCGGCAGCGAGCGCGCGGATGTCCGCGACCGATGTCCCGGCGTCGACTGCCTCCCGCACGTCCGTCGGGAACAGCGAGAGTTCGCCAAAGCCGCCAGCGTTCGCCGCTTCGAGACGCTCCTCGATGCTCCGCGACCAGACAGTCCCGCCCCAGAGAACGTAGGATGGCATACCTCTACGGGGTCGCCAAGCCGGCATAAATCTTCGCGCCGGAGTTGCCGGCTCTCCGACCTACCCGAAAAAGTCAGCGAGGTGGCGTCGGGTTTCCTCGGGGGCTTCCTCCATGATGAAATGGCCGGAGTCGATGCCCGCACCGGTCACGTCGTCGGCCCAGCGCTCCCAGACGGGGCGGAGGTCGGACTTCCCGTCCGTACCCCACAGGGACAACACGGGACACGCTATCTGTCGGCCCTGCTCGCGGTCCTGCCGGTCGTGTTCCACGTCGAGGCTGAGGCCGGCACGGTAGTCCGCACAGATTGCGCGGATGGTGTCGTCCTCGCAGAAACACCGTCGGTACTCCGCTATCGCGTCCGGGGAGAGTACTCCGTCGCCGGCCCAGCGCTCGAACATCGTGTCGATGAAAAATGCCGGGTCGTTGCCGATGAGTCGTTCCGGGAGCGGCGAGGGCTGCGCTAAGAGAAACCAGTGGAAGGCGGCTTCGGCCATCTCGGGCGTGAATCGGTCGAGTTTCTCGACGTTCGGCACCATGTCCAAGACGGCGAGTCGGTCAACGCGGTCGGGGTGGTCGAGGGCGAGGCGGTATGCGACGCGCCCGCCTCGGTCGTGGCCGGCCAGGCCGAATCGGTCGTAGCCCAGTCGCCCCATCAGTTCGACGATGTCCCGGCCCATCGCGCGGTTCGAGTAATCGGCGGTCGTCGGCTCGTCGGGGCCGATGCTGTCGCCGTACCCTCGGAGGTCGGGGACGACGACGGAGAACTGCTCGGCCAGTGCCGGCGCGACTGCGTGCCACGCGACGTGTGTTTGGGGGTAGCCGTGGACGAGGACCAGCGGCGGCCCGTCGCCGCCGAGCCGAAGGTGTATCTCGGCGTCGCTCGTCTCGACGACACGCGTGTCGAAGTCTTCGAACATGTCTCAGTGACCCCCGTGCCTCGACCACTCCGCCGCGTCCGGCCCGTGAGACGGCGTCAGAACAGCACCACCTCGATGTCGCTGTCTGCTTCGACGACCTTCTTGAACTCCTCGGGGTCGGCGTCGAGGCCGTCGATTTGTGGCGTGTTGTAGTGAAGCGGCAAGGCGAGGGCCGGCCCAATCTGCCGGACGAGGGTAGCGGCCTCGTGTTGGTCCATCGTCGCCATCCCGCCGATTGGCGGGAGTACCACGTCCGCTTCGATGGCTTCGAGTTCGACCAGTGCGTCGGTGTCGCTCGGGTAGTACAGGGTCGTCCCGTCGATGGTGAGGACGAGTCCGATAACGGTTCCTTTCGGGTGGAACGGGTCGCCGTTCGGCCGAAGATGCGGGCCGTCTGCACGGTTGTAGGCAGGGACCGTTCGCACGCCGATACCGGCGACAGTTGTCTCGCTCTCCGGAGCCAAGCTGACCACCTCCACATCGAGCGCGCTCGCGTCGATGTCTTCGAAGACGGCGACGGTCGTTTCCGGTGACGAGACTGCCTCGATCGCGTCGGAGTCGTAGTGGTCACGGTCGTCGTGAGTGCTGAAGACGACATCGGCGTCGCCCGGTGCGCCGTCGATGACTTCTGACCACGGGTCGATGTAGATGACGGTACCGTCGTCAGTTTCGATACGGACTGTCGCGTGTCCCGGCCGGCTGAACGTCAGTCCTTGATATTCCGCGTCCATTGTGGGTCTGTCATACTTGTGGTCCGCGAGGGGATTAAAGATGGGCGTCGTGGTGCTTCGGCATTACCGAGAGCCGAATACTGATATGACCGCGCTGTGAGTGGGCTATTGTGAGTCAATCTATCGAGCAGGAGAGTCTCTTTACCGGGTACACCGGCCACCTGTTTCTGACGTTCTCGCTCGGGTGGTTGCTCATCCAAGTCGGGATGCAACTGCTCCCGCCGCTGCTACCCCAAATTATTGCGGACCTCTCGATTACGCCAGCTGAGGCGGGGATTGCGCTGACGCTCCAGTGGCTGGCCTACGCGCTCTTGCAGTTTCCCGGCGGTCGCCTCTCCGACCAACTCTCCCGGAAGACGCTGTTGGTTGGTGGCTCGGTACTCATCGTCGCCGGGTTGTTGGTGCTCACCAGAGCGGTCGCGTACTCGGTGTTTCTCGTCGGCGTCACTGTCGTCGGACTCGGCGCTGGCCTGTTCACGACGCCCGCTCGCGCACTCGTCTCGGACCTGTTCGTCGAGCGTCGCGGACAGGCGGTCGGTCTCCACGTCGCCGCCGGCGATATCGGTACGGTGCTTGCCGCCGGTGTAGCCGTCGTTGCCCTCGCCGTCGCGCCGTGGCAGTGGTCCTTTCTCCCTGTCGCGCTGGCGCTGGCGCTCGTCACCGTCGTTGTCCACATCCTGAGTCGGGAGTCCTACGTCATCGACGGGGTCGCGTTCGACGTTCGGGGTGCCGGTCGCCGGCTGTACGCCGATAGCTATCTCATGCAGATTCTCGTCGCCTACGCGCTCTTTACCTTCGTCTGGCAGAGCGTCGCTGGCTTTCTGCCCACGTATCTGACGGCGGAGAAAGGGATGTCACTCGGCCTCGCAAGCGCGGCGTTTGCGGTGTATTTCGGTGTGGGCATCTTGGCGAAACCGCTGGCCGGGCTGTTGGCGGACAGAATCGACCGCGCAACTGTCGCCACGGGCGGACTTGGTCTCGCCAGTGGCGGACTGGGAGTGATGCTGTTCGCTGGTCGGACCGCCGTCATCTTCGTCGGCGTCTCCATCTTCGCCATCGGCTTCTCGATGTTCTCGCCGGTCATACAGGCCTACCTGATGGACCTCATCGCTGACGGGACGATGGGGAGTGACCTCGGCGCGGCGCGGTCCTTTGCTATCGGCCTCGGCGCTGTTGGCCCGACCTATGTGGGCATCGTTGCCTCGTTCAGCGACTACTCGTGGGCATTCGGCGGACTGTTCGTCTGTTTACTGGCAAGTGTCGCCTTGCTCCACTACAGTCCAGCAACGGCCGAGTAGCTCAGTGGATGACACAAAACTGGGCCGCGCTCAACCGAGCGATGTGAGTCGGTTAATCGGATAGAGGCCGCCGTTGGCGTGAATCGTCTGCCCAGTAATAAAGGAGGAGGCATCCGAACAGAGAAAACAGACGGTCTCAGCGATTTCTTCCGGTTGTCCCTGCCGGCCGAGCGCGGACGCTGCCGCCATCTTCTCTATCGTTGAACTTCCTTCCTCGTAGTTTTCGAGGTCCCTGTCGGTGTCGATGACGCCGAGAACGAGACAGTTCGCCCGGACGCCGTCACTGCCGAACTCGACAGCCAAGCCCCGCGTCAGTCCTTCAATACCCGCCTTGTTTGCGAGGACGTGGGTCTTGTTCTCGACGCCAATAAAGGTCGTGATGCCGTTAATGTTGACGAGAGACCCCCATCCCGCGTCGAGCATATCCGGCAGGACTTCCTGTGCGAGGAGGTACTGCGCCCGGAGGTCGATGTCGTGGACGGCCTCCCAATCATCGAGAGACACGTCGAGAAGTGGTTTCAGAGGCCGGTAGGATGCGTTGTTCACGAGGATGTCGATGGGGCCGA
This sequence comes from Salinibaculum sp. SYNS191, assembly GCF_037338445.1. Lineage (NCBI taxonomy): Archaea > Methanobacteriati > Methanobacteriota > Halobacteria > Halobacteriales > Haloarculaceae > Salinibaculum > Salinibaculum marinum. The sequence continues at coordinate 2,063,975 of NZ_CP147838.1, read as the reverse complement.
GTTCCTCTCGAACGCTGGCGACGACCGCTTCGATATCTCCGGGCTCGGAGAGGTCACCGAGCGCGATTGCGGCCTCGCTTCCCGCCTTACTCACTGCTTCGGCGGTTGACTCACAGCCCTCGCTATCCGACCGGGCGGTGATGCCAACGTCGGCCCCGGCTTCCGCAAGCCGAGTAGCGATTGCCGCCCCGATGTTCCGGCTTGACCCCGTGACGAGGGCGGTGTGGCCGTCAAGATTCATTGCTCGTTACGGACGCGCTTGAGAGCTTCCGACCCTGTCTTGATGCCCCACGCGCTGCCGGCCAAACCGGCGAGTTGAATCGTCTTGACGACTTCGTCGTCGGTCGCGCCGTGGTTGAGCGCGTCGCGGATGTGATCGGCACAGGGGTCAACTTTGTCTTCGGCACACGCTAGTGCGATGAGGATGAGTTCGCGCGTCTTGCGCGATAGTCCGTCGTCCGAGCGGATAACGTGGCCCGCGAGTGCGTCGTATTTTGCCGCGTAGGCGAGGTCGCTATCGAAGAACTCCTCAATGCCGTCGTGAGTATATTCGCGCGCGTCCATAATCGCAGCTCCCGACTCCGCTGGCTGGTCTTCACTTGTCATGGTTCATACTCGGGAGAGTGCACTATCAAGGTTTCCACGCTCACGAGGCCACCAACAACCCGAGAAAGAGTGCGACGGCGGCGAACACCGAAGCCGTGAGCACGGCGAAAGCGACGGTGTACGACGCGAAATCGATGAGCAGGCCGACGACAAACGGCGCGATGCTGCCGCTGACAATCATTATCGTTCGGACGACGCCGAAGGTTCCGCCCGCGACGGCGTCGGGAATGAGTTTCGTGAGATAAGCGTCACGGACTGGCCGGTAGCCGTGCATACCTGTGCCGAGGCCGAGCACACAGAGGCCAACGACGACCGGGTTCACGACCACGAGCAAGCCGCCGATGGCGAGACCGGAGGCCGCAATTGTGACCGCCATCACGCGCAACTGGCCGACCCTGTCGCTGAGTGCTCCGAGGACGGGTTGGGCGAGACTGGCCGCGAACAGGAGCCCGTACAGGCCGTTTGCGAGGTTCGGGGACAGGCCGGCGGAGTCGGTGAGATACAGCGGCATGAACGCGGTCGCGCCGTTCCAACAGAACGCGATGAGCACTGTCGCGGCGATGAAGACGGTGAATCGCGGCTCGACAAACAGCATGACATACGAGTCGTCGCTATCATCTCTGTTGTCGTTGTCGCGGGCCTCTTTGCCCGGGTTGTCGCCGTCACTTGCTGTGGTCTCTGTTGCCCCGGAAGATACTGTCGTGCGGTTCTCCCACAGTCCCCAGTAGTGTTGGCCGAAGAAAACGCCCGCGAGCAGGAAGATGACGCCAGCCGAGAGCAGGAACAGGATGCGCCAGTCGGCGCCGAGCATCCCGATGGCGACGACCGCCGCCGGCCCGGCGACGCCGCCGAACTGTCCGACCATGTCCATCAGGCCGAGCGTCCGTCCGGGTGAACTGGGATACCGGTTCGAGAGAAGCGGGAGCGAGACGGTCTTGTGGCCGCCGGTGCCGACGCCAACGAGGACGAGACCGGCGACCAGTCCGTACCACGACAGCGATAGGGAGATGAGAAGCGCGGCAGTCCCGAACACCGCCGCGCCACCGACGATGACTTTCACCATTCCGAGTCGGTCGGCTAGCCATCCGGCGGGAAACTGCATCGTTGAGTAGGCTATCATCAGGGCGCTATAAGCCAGTCCCAGTTCGGCCCGCGACACGTCGTATTGAATCTGAAAGGTGCCAAAGAGCGGCGGGAGGACGTACCGGAGAAACAGCGCCATGAACCACAACAGCGACGTGAGTATCAGCGCGTCTGCTCTTCGAATCCGCTTGGCAGAGACACGACTCATTCACTCTCGCCGTCCCATCTGTCTGGCCCCACGCTTTGGTATCCGAGTTTGGACGCGCCGCCGAACCGGTGCGGCGAACATACTATCTCGCATATCTTCTCGGAATGGATGAATCCTTTTTGCGAGTCTACTTAACTGTTTACGCTCGTGGCTTGGCTCTAGCCGTTCCGGTACTTACCGGACCGACAGTCGCCTCTGGTTGGAAGGGCACTGCACTTCACACGAGACCGTTCTACCAATTCCATCACATACTGTTTGAGAAACATCTATTTGTGCGATAGCGAACCAAGAAGCCGAATTGGGCGGTGGAACTGGATGGCGATGAGCACAATATTGAATATACTGCGCCCTGTGGATAGACTCATGAGTCACTATGATGATGTAAAAGCGTGTGACAAGATAGACGACACTGTCAAGGAATTTTACGACGTCCGCAATGCCGACGTTGTTCAGGCTTTGAATTCGCTTGACTTTTATAACGATGGCATCTGTGATGGGGGAATAACGCCAATCGTGCGTGGACACGAAATTCGTGGCCGGGCACTGACGGTCAAAATCATGCCGAAGAATGATAAGAAACCCAACTACCAGGGAAGGTCTCTGTCAGATGCCGAAGATGGTGCTGAGGAAACGAACCCCATGAACCAAAACAAGGGGTGGAAAGAGGACTTTGGGAATGTCTTGCATGAGTACTTGGACATCACTCAACCGGGCGATGTCATCTGCGTAGATATGGAGGGCGAAGCATACCAACTCGGTGGAGACCATCTGTCGCTCAAAAGTCTCCTCAGGGGTGCTGTCGGCATGGTGGTTGACGGCGGAATGCGAGACGCGTTCGGGATTCGGGAAGTAAACTTCCCCGTGTGGACGCGTCATATCGCACAAAAAGAACCCGTCCAAGAGATGGAATTAGTGGCGATCAACGAACCCATCAGCCTCGGTGGTACCAAAGTGCAACCCGGCGACCTCATCTGCTGTGACGATGATGGCGTCATCGCAGTGCCGAAACAACACGAAGACGAAGTGCTTGATGCGGCTAAAGGCGGCTACGAAATGGACGTTTCACTTCGAAAGCAAAAGATGAACTTCCTCCGTGAGGAGGGTGTGGATATCGACATTGATTTCACGCCGCCATCCCAGCGGCGGGAGGTGCCAGCGAACCTCAGCGGCGTATCTGAGGAGGTTTGGGAGGAAGTACTTCAGCGAACGGAAGAGGACTACTAAGTCGGATAGTTATGGATGCACCAACGGAAAAACCGCTGTCAGGTGTTACCGTCATCGACGCCTCGTCGTACGTGACTGGTGGTTTTGCTACGACGATTCTCGCAAACCAAGGTGCCGAAGTGATCAAAGTCGAACGAATCGGGACAGGTGATCCCAGCCGTGGGTCCGGCCCGCCGTTCGTCGAAGGCGAGTCGGCGTACTTCATGACTTACAATTATGGGAAGAAAAGTATCGAGCTTGATTTGAAATCCGAAGAGGGCCAGGCAGTGGTTCACGACCTGGTCAAGACGGCAGACATCTTCGTCGAGAACTTCCGACCCGGGACTGCTGAGAAATTGAACGTCGGATACGAGACGTTGAGTGAACTCAACGACGAACTTGTTTACTGTTCGATCAGTGGGTTCGGAGAAACCAGCCCGTGGCGCCACCGCTCGGCCCTTGACGTGCAAATGCAGGGGTTGACCGGCATCATGAGCGTCACGGGAGAAGCCGGGCGAGATCCGGTCAAGGTTGGGATTCCAATTACGGATCTCTTTACAGCGATGTGGGCGAGCGTTGGCATCCTTTCGGCGTTTTATCGCCAAGAACGGGACGGCTCGGGCGATAGGGTCGAACTCGCGATGTACGACTCCATCCTGCCCTTGCTGACAAAACAGGCCTCTCGCGTCTTCGAGGGTGAAACACCGGAGCGACTGGGGACACGGGACCCGGTTCTTGCCCCGTATCAGGCGTTCGAGACGAAAGACGGATATATAGTTATTGGCGCCGGGACCCAAGACCTCTGGGAAGACCTGTGTGCTGCGTTAGATCGGGAAGATCTCCTCGAAGACGAACGATTTGCGACAAACGAGGGCCGCGTTGAACACAGTAAGGAACTGCAGGCGGAGATAGAATCAGTCCTTGCCGACAAAACGGTAGAAGAATGGACGGAGATACTGGTCGAAGAGTACCGCATTCCTGCGGGTTCAGTTCGAGAAGTTGCAGACGCTCTCGATAACGACCACGTAGAAGCACGGGAGATGATTAAACATCTCGATCACGACGCTATCGGGGAGTATCCGCTCGTTGACCATCCGATTAATTACGAATACAGGGACCACGGATTCGAACGTCATGCACCTGTTCTAGGCGCTCATACCGACGACGTACTCGAATCACTCGGCTACACTGAGGACGAAATTACCGCGCTTCGCACCGAGGACGTAATCGGGGACAACTCTTAGGCTGTCTTTTTCCCGCAACGAGAGACTCCCGTCATGGATGTCTCTATTTTTGTTTTCGCTCTTGCGAAGTAGATTGTTGACGGTGAGAGCGGCGGCTGAAAGTCGAAGAGGGCAAGGGCACCGCGCGAGTGGTGCCCGACATGTTTCCGATGAGCCGATTCGTGTCAGAATCGGCTGCAGCGGACCTGCTGCAACAGGTTCGCTGGCGTAATGGTGTCGAGTGCCCTCGCTGCCGTTCTGACCTGACGGTCAGAAACGGCAGCTACAGGGTGTATCAACGGTATTTGTGTAAGAATTGCGGTCGAACATTCAACGACAAAACCGGGACGATTTTCGCCCACTCGAAACTGAAGCTCAAAGAGTGGTACCTCACAATCTACGTGTTCTTACGGTTCAACACGAGCCTTCGCCAAATCGAAGCGGAACTCGATTTGTCCTACAGAACGGTGAGACGGCGCGTCGAGCGCTTCGCCAGAGCGCTCGACGCGCCTTCGATCACGCTGTCTGGCCCGGTCGAGATCGACGAAGTGTACGTCTCTGCCGGCCTCAAAGGCCGCGAGCGCGACCGGAGTGGTCACTGCAACTGTCGAATAGTCAGTGAAGAGCGTTACAGACCAGTGATTGCGAGCAAGGCGAAGCCACCGATTGTGTAGCCGCTCGCCCGTTTTCGTTTACTATTCAGTTCTTGTGCATATCACTCGGAGTCGCGCTCGCGTGGCCTGTCAACACGCGGACGAGGATCGTACAGCGGCGACAAACCGCCGGTGTTCACGTTGGTCGATCGCGGCTCGGACAATCGGTACGTTGTGCCAGCGAAATCGGCCGAGGAATCGACCGTGCGACTCCTGCTCGCCGACCACGAGCAGGAGTCGCTGACCGTCTATACCGATGGATTTCGGGCCTACGACCCGCTAGAGGATGACGACGAGTTCGACCGCGAATACGTCGTCCACGGCGACGGGGAATACGCCGATGGCGAGGTACACGTTAACGGCTGCGAGAGCCACGCGTCGCTGGCGCGACGGTGGCTCTCGCCCCACCGAGGAATCTCGAAAGACAAGCTAACGCCGTATCTCAGGGCCTTCCAACTCCGCTGTGAACTCTACAGAAAACCAGGCGACGAAGCGCTCAAACATGCTCTCGACGCTGTACTTTGAAAATCAAGGCTCTGGTGAATCGCTAGATGGCGTCAGCTTCAATCGTCAGAACTAGGGAGTTGAAGCGGGAAACCGCCGATGATCCATGTCGAAGATTTCCCGCTTCACGACGAAGGTCGTGACGTTAGCCAAAAATGCTGTTGGTGGCAGAGGCGAAGTCGCCGCCCCCGAGGGGGGTGGCGGCTTCGCCGACTACGCTGTCGTTTCGCTGCATTGTCTCCGGGTTTACCTGGAGAAGTCTTACCGAGAGGCGTTGGATTTGCTGAGCGAGATGCCACATATTCTCGGGGAGATCGGCCTCGAACCGGCCGATCTCCCGCACCACTCGACGCTAGTGAAGTGGTTTGATAGGATCAAGATGGCACTCTGGCGAGTGCTCCTGCGTCTCTCAGCGCAGGAGCACGAGCCATCCGGTCACGCCGCTATCGATGCGACGTTCTTTGACCGCGAAAACGCGAGCAAGCACTACTGCCGCCGGACGAATTACCGCGTTCAGACACTCAAAACAACTGCTCTCGTCGATACAGAAACTCAAGCCATTCTGGACGTGCACTGTACGACCGAGAAACGCCACGATACACAGCTCGGCTGGCAGGTCGCCCGCCGCAACGCGGGCGACCTTGCCAGCCTCGCTGCCGACAAAGGCTACGATTGGATGGACTTACGCGAAAAACTCCGCGAAGAGGACGTGAGACCGCTAATCAAACACCGGGAGTTCCGGCCCATCGACCACGCGCACAACGCGCGGATCGATGGGCCTCGCTACCGGCAACGAGCGATGTGTGAAACCGTCTTCTCGACGCTCAAGCGCACGCTCGGCGACGCCGTGCGTGCGCGAACTTGGTACGGCGAATTCCGAGAACTCGTCCTGATGTGTGCAGTTTACAACATCAAGCAAGCAGTGAAACAGTGAAATCAAACTCCATCTGGCGATTCACCACGGCCAAAATCAACAACGTGCTTCCCAAGAGCGTTTGTTTTTATATTTGGTAGTTCCCATCGAGTTAGGAGTTAGTCAGGACTGATGAGGTTAGATTCTCAGGAAGCGTCTCGATAGGTGTCTGAAGTCCCTTTCCTATCCGGACACGATTCCCACGGGCTCTGATCTTGAAACCTTAGTGCTTGATCTCCTCTCGGAGATTCCGATTCCCGGAGTCGAAGCCGCAGCCTTCGACTCCGGGACCATCCGGCAGACACTCTTCCATCTGTTGTCGCTCAGAAGTCCATCAAGGCCGTCACCGACATCACTCGTGGAACGTACTCTGACGACTACACGCTCGCTCAGCTTCACACCGTCTCACCTGACGAATTCGAACCCGTCGTTAACGAACTTCTCATCCAACAGGCGACGATGATCCTCGGGCCGGGGCTGAGGATCATCTGCTCCACGACTTCGTCGACAACCCGGAGGGTGCGTCCGTCAAACAGGTCGATTCGGTCAAGCGCGCACGCGACATCCTGGAGGACGCCGGTGCCGCCGTCACTCTCCGCGAGGGCAGCGGCGACCCCGCGCAGTCGATACTCGACATGGCGGAACAGCTGGACGTCGACCTGATATGTATCGCCGGACGGAAACGCTCGCCGGCCGGCAAGGCGCTCTTCGGGAGCGTCTCACAGTCGGTGATACTGAACGCCGAGCGGCCGGTGCTGACGTGTGGCTCGCCGGGCGACGAAGCGTAGGCGACCCCGCTACCGTTCGTACTCGGGGTCGCGGCCCTCCTGCATCGCCGCGACCGCCTCCTCGTGTTCGGGGTCGTTGACGCACTCCCACTGGTAGTCGATTGCCCGCTCGCAGTGGTCCGCGAACGACGTGCCGGCGCCGACGAGCCGGTTCGTCCGCTGGACGGCCACGGCCGGCTTGTCGGTCACCGTCTCGGCGAACTCCCGCGCCGCCCCGACGACGTCTTCGGCGACGCCGCTGACCAGTCCCAGGTCCTCGGCGTCCTCGGGCGTGATTTTCTCGCCCGTCAGCAGGTACTCGCGGGCCTTCGACTCGCCGATGAGCTTCGGGAGCAGCCACGCGCCGCCGTCGCTGGGCACCAGCCCGACGGTGACGGTGCCCTCGGTGAAGTAGGCGTCGGGCGCGACGTAGCGGACGTCACAGGCGAGCGCGAAGTGACAGCCGGCCCCGATGGCCGGGCCGTTGACCGCGGCGACGCTCGGCTTCCCGAGCGAGCGTAGCTGTCGCACCACATCCTGGACCTTCTCCAGGAAGGCCCCGTACTCCGCCTTGGACTGTGCGGACCAGTCGGGCATCGTCGACACGTCGGCACCGGTACAGAACCCGTCGCCTTCGCCCGTCAGCACGAGCGCGTAGACCGCGTCGTCCCGCCTGGTGCGCCCCAGCGCGTCGTTCAGTTCCTCTATCATCGCCTCGGTGAACGCGTTGTAGACGTCCGGTCTGTCGAGGGTCAGGGTCGCGACGCCGCCGTCGACGGCGTAGGTGATATGTTCGTACACGCTGGTCTCCACGCCCGCTATCGCCTTTGTCATTACGGAGTCCTGGTGCATCGCACACTGTGTGGCGCCGGCGCGGCACCGCCGCTCGTCGGCAGCGCAGGTGAACCGACCGCGAAGCGGGCGGTCGGTTCGTCGTTACATGTCACCGTACCCGGTTCGAGGGGGAGAGTGTCTACCACCGGAACTCGAACGACACGTTTGAACCGGGCTCTGGTCGGGTGGGGGTTCGACGAGGCTCGTGGTGGCCGGCCTCGGCCGCTCTGTTCGCGGCGGTTCACGCTTTGCTATCTCGGTATATAATAATTCCTCCCGTCCGGGCGTCTAGTTCGCCCTAGACGGTGCGACCGGCCGCCGCAAGACCTGGGAAAAGAAGCGCCCGCTAGGCCGTCAGGAGACTGCTCTTGTAGGCCCCGTGGTGGTCTTCGAGCACCTTCATGATCTCCTCCATCGTGGCGTAGGCCTTGACCGCGTCGATGATCGGCGGCATCACGTTCTCGTCGTTCTCGACGGCCGCGGAGAGCGCGTCGAGTCGCTCCTGGACCTCGTCGTCGTCGCGCTCGGCCTTGACCTGTTCCAGCCGGTTCAGTTGCGTCTCGGCGACCTCGTCGCTGACGTGGAGGAGTTCGGGGTCAGTCTCCTCTTCGATGGTGTACTCGTTGACGCCGACGACGACCTCCTCGCCCGCCTCGACGCGCTGCTGGTACTCGTAGGAGGCGTCCTGAATCTCGCGGTCGAAGTAGCCGTCCTCGATGCCGTGGAGGACGCCGTCGCGGACGGAGCCGTCGCCCATCTCACGGATTTCGCCGATGTAGGCCATGATCTCCTCTTCCATCTCGTTCGTCAGTTTCTCGATGGCGAAGGAGCCTCCCATCGGGTCGACGATGTCCGCCGCGCCCGACTCCTCGGCGATTATCTGCTGGGTGCGCAACGCGACGCGGACCGCCTCCTCGCTGGGGAGTGCCAGCGCCTCGTCGTAGCTGTTGGTGTGGAGACTCTGCGTCCCGCCGAGGACGCCGGCGAGCGCCTGGATGGTGACGCGGACGATGTTGTTGAGCGGTTGCTGGGCGGTGAGTGACTGCCCCGCCGTCTGGGTGTGGAACTTCATCCGCTTTGACTCCGGGTTCTCGGCGTCGTACCACTCGTCCATGATGCGGGCGTAGACGCGGCGCGAGGCCCGGAACTTGGCGATTTCCTCGAAAATCGAATTGTGCGAATTGAAGAAGAAGGACAGTTGCGGGCCGAACTCGTCGATGTCGAGCCCGCGGTCCAGACAGTCCTCGACGTAGGCGAACCCGTCGGCCAGCGTGAACGCGGCCTCCTGGGCCGCCGTCGACCCCGCCTCGCGGATGTGATAGCCGGAGATAGAGACCGGGTGGAACTTCGGCGTCTCCTCGATGGCGAACTCGATGGTGTCGGTCACCACGTCGAGCGACGCCTCGGGCGGGAGCACCCACTCCTTCTGTGCGATGAACTCCTTGAGCATGTCGTTCTGGAGGGTCCCCCGGATGTCCTCGCGCGGGACGCCCTGCCGGTCGGCCAGTGCGACGTACATCGCGTAGATGACCGCCGCGCTCGGGTTGATGGTGAACGACGTCGACACGTCGCCGATGTCGATGCCGTCGAACAGAATCTCCATGTCGCGCAGCGTGTCGACGGCGACGCCCTCCTTGCCGATCTCCCCGTCGCTCATCGGGTTGTCGGAGTCGATGCCCATCAGGCTGGGCATGTCGAAGGCCGTCGAGAGCCCGGTCTGGCCCTCGTCGATGAGATAGTGGAAGCGCTCGTTGGTCTCCTCGGCCGTCCCGAACCCGGCGAACTGGCGCATCGTCCAGGTCCGGCCCCGGTACATCGTCGGATAGGGGCCCCGCGTGTACGGTTCCTCGCCGGGGAACCCGAGGTCGTCCTCGAAATCGACGTCGGCGATGTCCTCGGGGGTGTACAGCCGGCCGACCTCGTGGTTCGAGACGGTCGCAAAGCGGTCCTTGCGTTCGCCCCGTTCGAGAAACGGCTCCAGCGTCTCCGCCTCCCACTCCTCGCGGGATTTGCGTATCTCGTCGAGATTGTCCTCGTCGAACATTGGTACCAGTAACCGGGTCTCGAATAGACAAAAATATTTGCTCTGGCCGTGGTGAATCGCCAGATGTAGTTTGATTTCACTGGTTCAGAGACTGCTTGATGTTGTGAACCGAACACATCACAGAATGACCTCACGAAATTCACCGTACTCTGGTTCGCGCACGCACGGCATCGCCGAGCGTGCGCTTAATTGTGGAGAAGACGGTCTCACACATCGCCCGCTGGCGGTAGCGAGGCCCTCGATTCGCGCGTTGTGTGCGTGCTCGATGGACCGGAACTCACGATGTTTGATCAGCGGTCTTACGCCCTCCTCGTGGAGCTTCTCCCGTAAGTCCATCCAATCATAGCCTTTGCCAGCCGAGCTGTGTGTCGTGGCGTTTCTTGGTTGTACAGTGAACGTCCAGAATGGCTTGGCTTTCTATACCCACGAGCGCTGTTGTTTTCAGGGTCTGCATCCGGTAATTTGCCCGCTGGCAGTATAGGTTGCTAGCATTTTTGCGGTCGAAGAACGTCGCGTCGATGGCGGCGTAATCGCTCGGGTCGTACAGCTGTGCCGACAGGCGCAGCAGCACTCGCCAGAGTACTGTCTTGATTCTGTCAAACCACTTCACTAGCGTCGAGTGATATTGGAGATAGGCCGGTTCGAGGCCGATCTCTCCGAAAATATGTGGCATTTCGCTCAGCAGATCCAACGTTTCCCGGTAAGATTTCTCCAAGTCAACCCGCAGGCAATGCAGCGATACGACGGCGTAATCGGCAACTTTGCCTTGGCCACCAACTGCATTTTTGGCTAACGTGACCACCTTCGTCGTGAAGCGGGAGATCTTCGACATGGATCATCGCCGGTTTCTCCCTTCAAATCCCTAGTTCTGACGATCGAAGCCGACGCAGTCCAGCGATTCATTAGAGCCGAAACGATCAAACCTTGGGGCGAGGAAGCACCGCCCCAACACGGGACTGGCCTCGGCCGCTGGATCGTCTACTGGACTGTCTCACTGTTCGGTGGCGAAATCACCTTTGTGGATAACTCACCGCGTGGAACAGGCGTCGTATTGAGTCCCCCCGATCTCCACCGACTCATCTGCTCGGGGAACGCGCGTCGAACACCACTGACCAATGGAAGAAACCGAGGTTTCGAACACACGGAACAAGAGTCAGATGGACCGGTATCGAACGCTCGTGGAAGAATTGAACGACATCGCCACTGACGGCAGGATAACCTACGTGAGTCAGGCCGTCACACGAGTGCTCGGCTACGATCCGGACGAATTATAGTAGCCGTTAGAAATTTTCACTCAGAGACTGTTGCAATAGATGGTGAATCATCTCGACGAGATCTCCGTCGATGAGTTACAAGACGCCCTCGACAACGTCGATAGTAAGAGGCGGACAGAGCGGCTCTTAGCCGCAATCGCGTACAAAAACGGTGTTTCGCAAACGGAGTTAGCCGAGTGGCACGATGTTCAGCGGCGAACAATCTACAGCTGGCCCAATCGACTAGACACGGACGGGTCGCTTGAGTAGTCCGTGTCTGACGATAAATAAACTGAGAGTAATCAGAAAAGCTCGATAAACTGAAAGAAAATTTGAAGAAGCCGTTCACGAACCTCCTGGCGGGGTCGGTATCGACGCGCCGGCGTGGAGTGGTCACTGCAACTATTGAATAGTCAGTGAAAAGCGCTACAGACCAGTGATTACGAGCAAGGCGAAGCCACCGATTCTGTAGCCGCTCGCCCGTCTTCGTTTACTATTCCGTTCTTGTGCATACCACTCGACGCCGGCGCTTGCCCAAGACTTTCTCGAAGAAACGTACGGCGTCAAGTATTTAATGCTCATCTTGCGGAGATTGTTGGTATCGACTGCGCTGGTTCAGGAGGTGACCACCTGATAATCAACTTCACAGACTATCGATAATTGCAGCTAATCGCAAGAGTGCTCGCCATCAACAATGTCCGCTAGGAGAGCGAGTATTCACTCCCGAGTTGTCGGCGGTTGCTGAAAGAAGCGGGACTGAGCTATCAGAAACCGCGCCGTTCAGCCGCCGAAGCCGATGAAGACGAGCAGGAAGAGCTCCACGATAACCTCAAAAAAGCGGCGGGAGATGGACGCCACCGTAGTCTGTATCGACCAAACCAACAAATCCGCGCAAATTGAGCCGCGTGCCGCGTTGTTTCCGTGCGGCATCGGCCCTCTGTTGAACTCTCTGGCCAACGCGACTGGACGTGTCTGCTGGGCGCGATCACCGAGAACGGTGATTGCTTTTCTCCCGATTCACCGAGTACGTTAGCGCCGTGTACGCAAAAAATTTCATTTTAGTATTATGCAAAGAATTCGAGTATGATTTTGATTATCGTTCTAGATGGAGCGCCATATTTCCAGGCATCGGTCGTCACGGACCTAGCGGCCCGTGACGACCTCACCTTCTTGACGTTACCGTCGTATTCGCCGGAGCTGAATCCTGTTGAGGAATGCTGGAGACAGCTGCAAGCGTCTCTTAGCAACCGCTCCTTTGACTCACTCGCCGAGCTGAAGACAGCGATTGATACAGCTCGATAAACTTTCTACTTCAAAAGTGAGCAATTATTTCTAACTACCATAGATGTGTGTGTACCACAATTTCTCAACCCGCGGCATATTATTCGCAAACTGTCCGATGTTACTGTTCATCAAAATTTTAAGGGTTTGAGTTATCCGCCGCAGCAGTCTCGTAGTGATCTCCATACAGTGCTTGTGCAGTCATCTCGTACGCTTTACGAAGAAGTGCCAGGGTCGGAGGGTTTATTAGTTGATATTCAAATCTAATTGATAATGGGTGCGGCAATTCACGGACATCCCGTCGTAGTGGAACACGGGTGGCCTTATCGACATGATGCGGTGGGTCGGTCGACAAGAAACTCACGGGGGAAACAGGTCACTCAGCACGGAGGCCATGGAAGTGAACGTACAGCGGTGAAAATGAGGTGCTACATCCGTGGCTGACAGGCGATCTTTCCTGAGGGTGGGGGCGACAGCGGGGGTTGGTTTGCTGGCGGGTTGTTCAGAGGCTCTGTCCGCTCTCGAAGAGAGCATCGGCGGGGGAGAGGACACGTTGCGGCACGAGGCCGACGCGGAATTGTCGACCGACGGCTCATCCCCGAGTGGATGGGCGCACTACGGCTACGACCGTGCGACGACGAACAACGCAACTGCTGAACAACCGCCCGAAGGATGGGTCCAGCCCATCTGGCGGACAAACGCGGACGCCGCCAAGACCAACGAGCCGTTTGTTCCAGTCCCAGTCGGTAACCGTGTACTCGTAGAAACCAAGTTTCGGGGGAGGAGAACTGTCGTTGCCGTGGACGCCGAATCCGGCGACCAGCAGTGGGAACATCAGTTGAGCGGTGGGGGGATCAGGAACGGGTCAATTGTCGGGGAAACTGCATTTTTTACCGGAGAGGAGGCTGTTTCGGGTGTGTCCTTGTCTGACGGAACTCTTGCCTGGGAGCGAATTCTCGCTGAAGAGGGCGAAACACGTCTTACGATCGGCTGTCGAGTGACTGTCGTGGATGGCGTCGCCTACCTCCCAGGCGTCAAGTCGACGCTTTTGGCACTCGATGCGAGGACAGGCGAACAACACTGGTCGTACGGTGACGAGCCGGGCAGGATGACGCCGGCGGTAGCCGGTAACCGTGTGTTCATCGCCGACGACCGGACAATCCACGCCCTCCCGAGAGATTCCGAGAATAGTGAGAACAACGAGGAGACCGCTGTCGAGGCGGTGTGGACCTACGAGGCCCCAGGCCTCGGGTCGGTCCAAGGGCGCGATACATCCCTCGTCGTGGACCGCGAACAAGGCCTGGTCTTCGCAGTTCTCGCTGACAGGAAACGCCTTCTCGCACTCTCGATTGAGACTGGAGAGCCGGCTTGGGCATACGATGTCGAACTCGCCCCGGTGTTCGGCCGACTCGCAGTGGCCGACGCGACCGCGTATCTGGCCACCGAAAGAGGTATTGTGGCAGTTGAGTACGGTGGGGGCGAACCGAAGCGCCACTGGACGGTCGAAACGCGCGACGTGGTGATGGACGCCCCGACAATCGTCTCTGATACCCTATACGTGTCCCTAGAACACGGGGAAGTGAGGGCCATTGATCGTGCGACTGGCGAAACGCTGTGGCAAACCTACACTCAGGCAGGAACGTCCGCACAGACATCGCCGGTCGTCCACGATGGCCGACTCTACGTCGGGACTGACAGAGGTACACAGGCGTTTGAACGTCGAAAATCGGTAGGGTCAGCCGACACAGGTTCGTGGCCATCGTTCAGAGGCAACAGTCGTCACACTGGCAGTATCCGCAACGCGGGGTCGTTCCTGTCGAAGCCGGATGTCGACTGGATCTACGGAATACAGAGTGGCGAGAATGCGGTGCTGAGCGACGGAATCGTCGTCTTCAAAAGTAATACAGTGGTCGCTGTCGACGTGGCGACTGGCGCCCCAATCTGGAAGGCTCGGCCCGACTCCAGAAACGGCCCGTTCGGCGTCGGGACCCACGATGGGACGGTTATTGTGTGCGGGGAGTGGCATGGCGAACGCGGCAAGGAGGAGCCCGTCGTCCAGGCCTATGACCTGCAGACCGGCAGTCTCGAGTGGGAGCGAGAGCTCGGAACCCGACCGATCGGTGGTCCAGCCTTCGGAGACGGCCTGGTCTATGTCGGCACAGAGAAAGGCAGAATCATCGGCCTAAACCCCGAAACGGGCGAAACTGTTCGACGGCTCCAGACTGGCGGTGAAGTCTGGTGGTTCTCTCTCGACCAGCAACGACTCGTAACGGGGTCGATGTCAGGGTGGGTCGGAGCGTTTGACGTGAAAACTGGTCAGCGGGTGTGGGAGCAGCGACTTGACAACCGGTACCCCTCGTCGAACCCACCGTTGTTGGCCGATGGAACAGTCTATCTTGCACAGAACGCTGGGGCGGTGTACGCTTTCGACATAGAGAGTGGCCAACAGCGCTGGAAGCAGTCGCCGCCGGCCGGCACCGTCTGGAAGGGGACACTTGACGAAGATTCGGTCTACTTCGTAGGCAACGAGAGTGGCTTGACAGCATTCGACCGAGCGACTGGGCGTATCGAGTGGAATACCGATGTGGCACGCCCATCGGGAATCGTTCACGATGGCGAACGGCTCATCTGTGCCGTGGAGAAAGGGACGCTGATGGCGATCGATCCCTCGGACGGGTCGACAGTCTGGACGGTCCCACCGTCGTCAATCTTCGGTGAGCCAGACGTCGCGATACCGGGATCGATGGACCTGGCCTTAGGCGATGACGCCATCTACCTGACCTCGGATTCCTTCGCAGTTCGGTATGCGTGAGCCTTCATCTACCAGTCGGGAGCAGCTGCTTTTTTGGCTCTGGTGAATCGCTGGACGGCGTCGGCTTCGACCGTCAGAACTAGTGGAATGAAGCGGGAAACCGCCGATGCCTATGTCGAAGATTTCCCGCTTCACGAGCAAAGCGGTTCAGTTAGCAAAAAACGCTGTCGGTGGTCGAGGCGAAGTCGCCGCCCCCGAAGGGGGTGGCGGCTTCGCCGAGTACGCGGTCGTCTCGCTGCACTGTCTGCGGGTGTACTTGGAGAAATCGTACCGAGAGACGCTCGACCTGCTGAGCGAGATGCCACAAATACTGGCCGAGATCGGCCTCGACGAGGCCGATCTCCCCGATCACTCGACGCTAGTGAAGTGGTTTGACAGGATCAAGACAGCACTCTGGCGAGTGCTGCTCCGACTGTCGTCGGAGCTGCACGACCCGAGCGGTCACGCCGCGATTGACGCGACGTTCTTCGACCGCGAAACCGCCAGCAAGCACTACTGCCGCCGGACGAATTACCGCGTCCAGACGCTGAAAACCACCGCGTTGGTTGACACAGAGATGCAAGCGATTCTCGACGTTCACTGCTCGACCGGAAAACCGCACGACACGCAACTCGGCTGGCAGGTCGCCCGCCGCAACGCGGGCGACCTGACCAGCCTCGCTGCCGACAAGGGCTACGACTGGATGGAATTACGCGAGAAACTCAGGGAAGAGGGCGTAAGACCGCTGATCAGGCATCGGGAGTTCCGGCCCATCGATCACGCGCATAACGCGCGGATCGATGGGCCTCGATACCGCCAGCGATCGATGTGTGAGACCGTCTTCTCGACGATCAAACGCACGCTCGGCGACGCCGTGCGGGCGCGAGCGTGGTTCCGCGAGTTCCGAGAGATCGTCCTGAAATGTGTCGTTCACAACATCAAGCGTGCCGTCACACCGTGAAATCAACCGCTGTATGCCGATTCACCAGAGCCACCTCGCCTAACTTGCCTGTCTTCACTTGGACTAATACTTTTAACAGACACGTTCGTACGGGATTTTGAAGAGAACATGCGCAGACGACAGTTACTATGTCTTACTGGCGCGGGTATCGCAGCTGGAATCGCAGGATGTTCACAATCTAACCCAAGTGATGATGGAGGTGGGGATGGCGATGTCCCTACCGACACACCTGACCGAACGCCAACATCGACGCCCACCGCGACACCAGACCCAGGCCCTCAACCTCCGAACGAAGTAACGTATGTCGTGGCTCAAGATGGTAGTGGCGACTACGACTCCCTCGAAAAAGCACTCCAGGTGACGCAGAGCGGCGACGTGCTACGCTTGAAACCCGGGCAGTACGAGTGGAGCCCTGAAATCAAGGTAAGCGGCACCACCCACGACTCGTTCAAACAACAACTCACCTTCCTTGGAGATGACCCGAAGAACACGCAACTCACTATCAACGCGGAGAAGGTGAAGAACAGCACAATCGAAGCCCAAAATAAACCGCCAGTCTTCCATAACCTCCGTCTGAACTTCCCATCGGGCGTTACGTTCAACATAGGTTCAGACGGCGCGATTCACCGGTGTCGGACGACTGGAGGAACGGTCGGCGGGGAGTTCTACGCCTACGACACGACATTCGATGGAGCGGTGTCTATTGGCGAAGGCGGCGGAGAATTCGAGAAGTGCGAGGTGAACGGGTACTTCAGATTCGGTGATGATTTTTGGGCGGAACAGACCGTGTTCAACACAACCGTCCGGTGCGGCCAGACCGGTGACGGGAAGGGCACGTTCAGAAACTGTGAATTGAACAACGGCGTCGTCCCAGCTGAGGAGGACTACAACGAGACCAGACCAGTCCTTGAAAATTGCGTTGTGAAACCCATGAGCAACGGGTTTGCATTCGAGCTTGAACGCCCGGGGAGCGAGGATAACCGCGTGTTGGTCATGTATCCCAAGGCGTTCGGCTGCGAGATCGAAGGCCGCATCCGTAATAGTGGCGGGAAATGGGTCGGGAACAAGTTCACCACCGGTGGAGCGTCGTTCGACTACTTCTTCCGCGACCCCGACGACATTGGCGGATACGATGACGGGTCGATGGGTATATGGGGGAACATCTTCGACGGCGCGGACGTGAAATTCGGTGATGGTGACGTGAACATGTACAGCGGCAAAAAGAAAATCGGGAATTACTACTCCGAATGGGATGGCGGCGAAGACAAGGACGGCGACGATATTTCCGAGCTCCCTCGCCCGATCCCCGGGGACGGGGATGTCGTAGACCAACACCCGTTGATGAAGCCAGACCGGTCGGCGTACGATATCCCGTTAAACTGATCCCTCTCCTACTGTCCTTAGTGGGGAACGAATCACTCCTTTCGGCTCTGGTGAATCGCCATACTACGGTTGATTTCAGGTGTGATGGCTCGCTTGATGTTGGGAACCACACATTTCAGGACGATCTCTCGGAACTCGCAGAACCACGCTCGCGCACGCACGGCGTCGCCGAGCGTGCGCTTGATTGCCGAGAAGACGGTCTCACACATCGATCGCTGGCGGTGGCGAGGCCCATCGACCCGCACATTGGGCGCGTGGTCGATGGGCCGAAAGATGCGATGCTTTATCAGCGGCCACACGCCCTCTTCTCTGAGGTTCTCGCGGAATTCCATCCAGTCGTAGCCTTTGTCGGCAGCGAGGCTGGTCAGGTCGCCCACGTTACGGCGGACGACCTGCCAGCCGAGTTGCGTGTCGTGCGGTTTCCCGGTCGAGCAGTGAACGTCGAGAATCGCTTGCGTTTCCGTATCGACAAGCGCGGTGATTTTGAGCATCTGAACGCGGTAATTCATCCGGTGACAGTAGTGCGTGCTGGCGGTTTCGCGGTCGAAGAACGTCGCGTCGATCGCGGCGTGCCCGCTCGGGTCGTGCAGCTGCGCCGACAGGCGCAGCAGCACTCGTCAGAGTGCTGTCTTGATCCTGTCAAACCACTTCACTAGCGTCGAGTGATCGGGGAGATTGTCCTCGTCAAGGCCGATCTCGGCCAGTATTTGCGGCATCTCGCTCAGCAGATCGAGCGTCTCTCGGTACGTTTTGACGGTCGAAACCGACGCCATCCAGCGATTCACCAGAGCCGCTTTTTTATATTGACATCCTCCCGCGCAGTGGGATGAACACGAGTAGACACCCGCCGCTTTCGGGGAACACTCGTGGTCGCCTGACCAACCCAGCGTCAGCGAACCCGCACGTTCACAGCCGGGGTAATCGACTGACTGGATTACCCACGAAGGAAGTCAACGAGGGTCAGCCACTGGTATCAGCGGCCACCGAGGTCTCGAGCGTCTCAAGCAACGAGCGATTACTGTCGTTAATTTCGGTTACTTCCCCAAGTATCATACCGGCC
Organism: Salinibaculum sp. SYNS191; assembly: GCF_037338445.1. Lineage (NCBI taxonomy): Archaea > Methanobacteriati > Methanobacteriota > Halobacteria > Halobacteriales > Haloarculaceae > Salinibaculum > Salinibaculum marinum. Next base: position 2,045,208 of record NZ_CP147838.1, on the reverse strand, counting down.
TTGCGATTGGCCTCGTCGGCCATCATCGCAAGTTCCTCAGTACTCTCAGCTTGCTGGTCAGTCGCCGTGGCCACCTGATCCATGCTCGCGGAGAGTCGGGCGGTGATATCCTCGATGGACTCGAAAGTCTCGACGGCGCGGTCGGTCTCCACTCGCCCGACCTCGGCCTCCTCGTAGACGTCTTCGATGTCGTCGGTCACGCGGGTGGTGGCCTCGTCGATAGTCGCAACCAGCTCCCGGATGCGGGCAGCCTCGGCTTGACTATCTTCTGCGAGTGACTTCACCTCGTCGGCGACCACGGCGAAGCCCTCGCCACCGTCCACCCGGGCAGCTTCGATGGAGGCGTTCAGCGCCAGCATGTTCGTCTGGTCGGCGATGTTGTCGATTGTTTCGACGAACTCCTCGATGTCGGCGACGTGTTCGGCGAGGACCTCAACCGCCTCGTTAACCCGGGTCGCACGGGTATGGATGGCATCGATTCGCTCGCTGAGTTCGCGCGCTCGTTGGCATCCTTCCTCGGCGAGGGCCGCCGCGTCGTCGCTCTGTGCGTTGACCTCGTCCGTCGAGGCAGCTATCTCCTCGACAGCGGCGCTGACGTCCCCCACTTCCCGGCTCAATTCGTCCATGTTACCGGACTGTTGGTCCGCCAGGGAAGCGATCTCGGCAGACCGGTCGGCCACCTGTTCGGTCTGGGAGTAGACCGAGTCGGCCGTCCGCGAGGGAATCTTGTCTGAACCATCTCTCATCCTGACGAACGCAGCGGTGATTCGAGCGATGTCCTGGCCGGTGGCTGTCTGTACTCTCTCCTGGGATACCGGCCCTTCTCGGTCAGCTGCCTCGAGTACCCGCCCCTGGAGGTCGGTCAGGAACGTCGCGAGCGTTCCTTCGTCAAGTCCACAGTCCCGACACGTTTGGGCGAAGTCGGTGACTGTCTCGTCGGTCCCAGTTGGGAGTACCGACGTAACGTACTTGAGGGCGATATCCCGGAGTTCCGTCTTGGAAACCTGGCTGTCTTCGAGTAGTTCCGACGTAATCGCTGGGGCAATGAGAGCACCTGTCTGTCCCTCGTCGTCAGGCAGGAGCCTCCCAAGGTCAGTTCTATCGGGGCCACCGTGACTCGTTGCACTCATGTCGGATTGGTGGGTTTCATCATTGCTGTCATGTATCTGGAAATAATGGGCGTCAAAAGATGTTACTCGTGGTGTCGTTCGAGGTGAATGACGATGTCCTCGCTGTCGGCTAGCCATCCACCGTCGAGGCGGGGATCGAACAGTACGGGAACACCCCGTTGCTTAGTGCGTTCGTATAACTCTTCGCGGTCAGTGTGCTTGTCCGGGACCACAATCTCGTCGTAGGTGAGTCCGAGTTCGTCAAGTTTGTTGCGAACCTTTCTCGAATACGGACAGTCTCGCCTGTCGTACAACTCCAGTTTCGCCATCGTATTTTCCGTTCACATCTGGGTCTAATAATGTCCCTGCGAGCGTGCAAGTCGGTTGCACAGGCCTGGAAGCCTCGTTAGTAGCGAAGGGTCGCGGTTCGGAGTCTGAAGTGGTCGTTGTACCGACGGTGGCAGTAACTGTGCTAGATGTGTGATGTTGCATTATTATCGCCTATTTTTCATTACTTTCCCAGATCTTCGACATCCTCACCTACGATATCGGGGATGCAATCCGGTCGTTCGCAGTCACCGGCGGGACTCCGATGTACCTCACTTTGTTCGACTACTCTGAATCCCTCGCAGCGAACGTACAGAAGGAGGTTCTATCGCCAACGGCATTCCTGTACACCGAATCCGAATTCCTGCTTCGGACAGAATTGCGCAACCCGGCGCGGTACATGAGCATTTTCGAAGCGCCTGCGACGGTTGCGACTCATCAACCGCGAGGTACCCGTGACCGCCTCGGCGAAGCAGTGCAGTCCAAATGCTCTCGCTCTCACGTCGCCGACGAGTTCCTGCGCTTTTGGTATCGTTTCGTTGAACCGAACCGCTCCAGCACCGAAGACGCACCCGGCGTGGTCTTCAACTTGCCCTGAAGTCTGGAACAGTGACGCCGAGGGGCGGATTTACCGCCCACCCGGACGGGTTCGAGGCTGAGTTCACGGACCAGCCCCACCCTCCACGAGCGAACCCGTCAGGGTGAGCGAAGTAGGGTCGGGTAGTTGACAGAGTAGCTTTGTAGATGGGCTTGCCGCCGACCTCGGAGACGAGTGGACGCTGTTCAGTCTCACAAAGCTGGACCGTCTCCTCTCCACGCAAGTATAGCGCATCGACAGTCTCCCATTCATTCCACTAGTTCTAACGGTCGAATCCAACGCTGCCAAGCGATTCACCGGGGCCCTATTTTGTGAATAAGAATAATGGACCGGATCTCTGCCCTCCGGAACATCAAGGAGTCGCTGGCTTCCTTCGAGGACGGCGAGCAGACGCTGCCGGAACTCGAACGGGAGGTGCGGGACATCCTGCGGACCTACGCGACGGCGTTCGCCGAGAGCGACGCCTACCGGGTCAGCGGGGAGGACGCTGCCGACGGACTGGTCGTCGTCGCCGACTCTAGGCAGGCGGCCCGCAAGCGCGTCCGGGAACTCGTCGGGGACCCGGCCGCGTTCACCGTCGAGCGAATCGAGGCCCCCTGACGCCATCGGAGGAACGCAAAGCGGTTTAAACGACAAGTTCGTTAGTCGAGACGAATAGCCGGAGTATGACAGCTATCACCGAACAACTCGACGGGGCGCGCAACGTCCTGCTGGCGGGGCCGTCGATGGGCGGGAGCCGCGAAGTCTGCCAGTCGCTGCTGGCCGAGCAGGTCGCGGCACCGAGCGTCCTCTTCGTCTCCTACACGCAGCGGCCAGCGGCGTGCGTCGACCGCTGGGAACGGACTGGCGAAACGGCCCGCAACCTGGGCGTCATCACCGTCGGCGACGGCACCGCCGACCTGGACCGTGAGGACGTGGTCACGGCGAACGTCTCGACGCCGAGCGACCTGACGGGACTCGGTATCGAACTCTCCCAGTTCCTCTCGGAGTGGGAAGCCCCGGTCGTCGTCTGTTTCGACTCGCTGACCTCGATGCTCCAGTACGTCTCCTTCGAGACGGCCTACGAGTTCCTCCACGCCGTCACCGGACAGGTCCAGGCTGCCGATGCCCTGGCACACTTCCACATCGACCCGAGCGCCCACGACGAGACTGCGGTCGCCGGCATCACGTCGCTCGTCGACGCCCGGGTCACCGTCGGCGAGGAGACGACCGTCCGAACCCGGGACATAATTGAGTAGTCCAGCAAAGCAACCAAAGTGACCTCCTCTCCATTCGTTGGGACGGCACTTTTGCCTCAATTCCGGTAAAACCAGACGCTACTCGGTGATCGCCCCGCTCGGCGGAAATCCGATTGCCGGATTCCACATCCTTCAGGGTGTGGAGGTGGTCAAAATCGAGGCTTGATATCAGATACATTTTACTTTCCGAGAGGTGGTATCTAGATACTCTTCTATTACTAATGATACGGGTTGAAATGCCAGACACACCATCGGAAATTATCGATGTCATCTGCGCCAACTCTTCCAATTTCGCCAGCGTATCGTCGACGCCACGCTGATAGTGGCCTCGGAGCACTTAACAGAAAGACAACACTATTTTGCGACCGCTCTCAGTCTTCTTGTGTTGGCAGACTATTCATTCGAGTGAGCGAATCCAGCTATTGCCGCACTGGTGGTGATCGCCGTGGGTGCTAAACGAACGCGGGATGAGCCTGATGCTTCTACAGCACAGTCAGTCGAGACAGATTCATCCTCGTTACCTGTCCCAGTCTCTCTTCCAGACGAACAGCACGTCCAGGCGCGCTATCTCCCTGCAGAGCCAGTCGTACCGCGGCCGTATATCGAAATTCGCCCCTCAGAAACCATGGTTGATTCGGATGCAGTTCTTCGGGCTATGGATCTTCTCCATACTCTGTTACAATCCCATACGCAGACAGGGCTGAAACATTCCCTCTTTGGTTCCACGCAAGTTCCACTCGTTGAATGGCTCCTCGTTTCTGATGGGCGGTCTGATCCCCGGATTCGCTATCTCGTTGGGACAGCTCATACTGACCTGACCGAGGATCTCCTGGGCATTCTTCGAACCTGTTTTCCAAATAGCTACGAGTTTCGCGTCATCGAGTGGCACCCACGCAATGTCGAGGAGTTTCTCCCACTCGTCGATACAACAGCGGGCGCAAAACCACTGACACTCCCAACAGGCGAAGCAATCGATACGACACTCGAACCCTACGTTGCTGGCGTTGAGTATGCTGGGCACACAGCATACAAGCAAGACTGGCAAACCCCGTTTGCTGCCTACGGTGAGCCAACCCGAGAAACCACTTCTCGCTCACACCGTCACACGGATCGGACGCCATCCTCCCACCGTGCAGAATCACACCGGAATTCACTGAGTGTTCTACTTGAAACCATTCGAGATGCAGCGGTGCCTGTCATTTATCAGGCAGTCTGTCATGCACATCGTGATTGGGAGAGCCAAGCCAATTCCTATGTTCAGGATCTGGAGACGGGCACCGTTTCGACTCGAGCCCGCATTCTCGAGTTTCTCTCACCACGCTCACAAGAAGAGCGTGCAGCGCACACCCCCTCACTTTCAGATCGAGAACGAATCGAGCTGATTTCCCACCGCGATCCTCGTCGAACATTTCGGGTTTCCGCTCGTGCTGTAGCACTCACGCGCCAAGACTCTGGGCGTGCAGATACTGTTGCGCGACGACTTGCCAATGCACTCGGCGGAATCAGTGGCCCGTTTCATGAGGTTCGTGGCCATGTCAGGACGGACGGGATGATTCGACCGTCCCGTGATACACCACCTGGTTCTGACATCTATTGTCACCTTATCGATCGCGCTGTGTATAGCGATAGCTATGAATCCGTTTCGACTCGCCTTCCATGGAAACGCCCGCAGAGCCGAGGCATGGTCGTTGCCCCGGCGGAGTTACCCGGCTTTTGTCTTATCGATGGTGCTGCACTCACGCCGAATGGCCAACGCGCACTGGCAACACGGCCGGGTGAACAGACCGCATTGCAACTTCCACCACCGGATCAACTCATCCGCTATACCCCACCTGGGATGGCGCTGTGTATGCCGCTGACGCACGACAGACAGCCCTATGGCCAGCCATTGTATCTGCGGCCCAGCCAGCAAGATCGCCATCTCGTCGTGGTCGGAGATACTGGTTCAGGCAAGTCCGTCCTGATGGAAACCGGGGTCTTGACGAATGTTTCAGCAACGGACGGGCCTGAGATACTCTTCGACTACAAAGGCGGCGGAACGGCATCTGAGTACCTGCAGATGCATTTTGCAACTTACGGCTCGCTTGAAAACGTCTATTACTTCGATTTATCCCGAGTATTGCCTGCGTTTTCGGCCTTCGATATCTCGCCACTGCTCGAGGCCGGGATTCCACGCGAAGAAGCTCGCTCGCGCAAAGCCGGACACTATGCAGAGATCTTGCAGGGCTTGATGGGTGCAGAGAAATATGGCGAGGCAGCCGAATCAGTCAAAGCCATCCGGAACCACCTCCGCGCACTCTATGATCCAGTTCACGGCGAAGATGCAGTTTCCCATGCAGACCTCTATGCAGCACTGCAGCGCACCCAACGTGGCGAGGGAATGCCTCCGACCTCTGATGAAAAACTGGCTGCCTATTTCACTGGGCTTGCCGAGCGCGACCGCGATGTTTTCAATATGATTCTCGGCGGCGCTGTTGGTCGCGTCGAGACAATTGCGACCGATGGCCGACTTGCGCCGCTGTTCGATCATCTTCCGGGAGACAGAGCGAATGAGGCCGCTGGAGATGAGGCTGAGACCGACAGTGATGCAACGGCCGCTTCGTCGTCTCCAGCCTTCGATTTCACCGAGATTATCAATGAAGATGCAGTCGTCATCTTCGACTTTGCCGGCATGGAAGGCAAGATTAAACGCGCCCTCACGCTCGTTATTCTCTCGAATCTCTGGACGGCGCTCAAAGCACGCGACCGAGAGCGCGGTGAGACTCATACCGAGGATCTCCCACAGGTCAATCTCTACCTCGAAGAGGCACGCGATATCGGTGCGACGAAACTACTCGATACACTGCTTTCTGAGGGGCGAAGCTTCGGCCTCTCCATAGCCCTTGGCCTGCAGTTTCTCGAACAACTCGATTCGTCACGCGCTGATACGAAGACGTATCAAGAGGCGCTCAATGAGACCGCAACCTTCCTCGTTGGAAACGTCACTGCTGATACCGACCTTTCGCGAGTGCTTGCAACCGATGCCCTCTCTAGCGATGATATCGAGACACGAATGGCGACGATGGGTCGCGGGGAGTGGCTCGTCCGACCTGGCACTGACTTTGGCGAAGAGGCTGTTCGCCCGTTCCTTGCCCGCTCGCTTGCCGCCCCTCCTGGCCACCCGGTGAGTGAACATCCGCTTTCACCGAGTGAGAAGGCAACGTTCGAACAGGAATTTGCACGCCTCGAGCGTGAGACTGCGCTGCGTGCTGGTCTAGCTCACGAGCGGGACGTAATCGCCAGCGATGATGATGATGATGATGATGGTGAGGATGAGCCAGAGCAGACGGAAGCTGTGGAAACGGAACTCACAGGCGAGACACCCCATCCCGACCTTCGCGTCGATACATTGCTGACGCACACCCGTCGGATGCCTGAGTGCGTCTCCTATGACGATCAGTTAGATGCACTCCACTGTGAGACGTGCTCGAATCGCTACGATTCAGATATTGCGGGCATGCTTCGGGCAATCAAGTGCTGTCACTCACTCGATGACGTTGACCGCGATGACATCCCTGTCTGTGATTTCAATCTGAAACTCTCACATAACGAGATTCTCGCATCTGACTGGTCGCTGCAGCAGTTGTTGTTCCTCCAGGCGGTGTATAACGCACAACAACGCCGCTATGACCCTCACGAGTATAATCTGCAGTCGGATTCGATGGTTCGACTCCATGAATACGTCGGGATCGAACAAGAGGCCGTTGACGAATTGCTTGCGGCCAACCTCCTCCATCGCGATACAGACCACCCACATCGCATGTATTCAGTGGTGGCCGATGGCCGGTCGGCTATTGTTGAATCTTATCGACAGGGGCTTGATTTCGGCCATGGCGCTGGCGACCTCAACGAATCCACAGAACACGTCTTCGGTGTCGACATTGGTGTTCGACTCGTCGAAGAACACTATCAAGCCGATCCGGACTCGGCCGTCGAGACTGTCCGCCCCTATCACGATCTCGGCGAGGGCGAACTCCCGGCTGCAGCATTCATGAGCGATAGCGACGATGCCGAGACAGCCAGTAATCGGTATGAACAACGCAGACTCGACGTTGCCGGCCTTGATGCTGATGGCAATGTGATCGTGGCTGTCGAAGTCGAACGAGTCAATCATGATGTCGGCCGTGCCGTCCCCGAGGATTACGATAAGATGGCGATTTGTGAGCCCGAGGAAGCTATCTGGCTCGTCATGTCCCGAAGTGATGGCCACAAGATCTTAGAGACATTGAACGATCCGATTGACGGTGAGCCACGCGTCGAGAAAACCTACAGTCCGAATACGCCGCTACAGCACTTTCGGATCGATACGCCTGGGATGACCGCACTCTACCCCGTCGGATATGTCCGTGATTCGCTGTTGGAGTGAGTCAGTGTAATGACGACGATTACTGCTTTGCCTCAATTCTTGATTCGTTGCTGCTTGGCTTGATCGTAAAGCCGCAGGGTTGCTACCATGAGTGTGTCATAGAAATATCCTCACGAGGTTTGTTTCATCGATTGCTGATTGAATCAACCCCTCAGTAAGCGTGCGGAGTGACTATTCGATTTCGAGCTGGCCACTTTCGCTGCTCTCCCCACTAGCGTTCTCGTCCCATTCGAGTTCGAACTCGACACTTAATTCAGACATATTGCCAGCGGGGCCTTCGCGCTCGGCTTTGACCTCGAAGGTCGGTCGTGCAGGGGGATTCAGTGTTACAGACTCGGAGCCTGCTGTCAGGCTGATAGCGTTCCCACCCTCAAGATTGTCCGCGACTTTCCGGAGGTACGATGCAATCTCTTCTCGACTCTGGTTACTCTCTGATTTGAACAGGACTTCTTCAGGCATACTGAACGATACGCTGCCTTCACCGATAAGTGAACTCCCCCTTGATTGGCCACTCACGGATGATCGGTACGGGATTGGGAACGGTTCTATGACACGCTAATCATCGCAAAAACACAGCTTCAAGCATGCTGGTTGTAGACGAGAAGCGATGACTTCACCGGCTGGCCTTGGCCTGGCTCCTTTGAAAGAGACTGTTTGCACTCTCACTGCTGCGCTCGAAGGTGGGCGTTGAGATGACCAGCGAGTCCATCTCCGAGCAGCTCACGCTTCCAAGCGATGTATCCCTTCATGCAGACACGGGAGTTCTTGACCCGCGCGCCGATCCTGCATTTGCTGGTGTCTCACTCACGGATCGAATTGTTTCTATCAACGATAGTAACAATGTAGTTGTCTTTGTCCCTTGGCTCAACTTCCCGAGTATCGAAACCGGAGTGCGCCAGTTCATCGATATCTCGCAGTTTAAACGTAAGCAGACAGTTGCTGAGATCGAAAGCTGTCTCAATACGGCTCACTCAATGCTTGAGCCATCCCCACGGGGGTCTTCTTGGTATGGCGTTCTCCATGGTCGGGTGCAACTGAGTTCGAATACGCCAAGTCGATTTATTACCGATCTCCGAGAGATTGAGGCCCGTGCGAGAGAATTTGAACAGAAAGTCTCGGGATTTCGGGCGTCAGTACCTGGTCAACCCGAGAGTGAGTGTCTTGGCTCTATTCTCTGGCCAACGAAATATGGCTGGTTCTATCTGAATGCGCTCCGGCCGAGGGCAGACTCGAGGTTTTTTGTTCGCTTTGGCTTGCTCCGCATCGGGACACTCCTTGATCCAACGCCAGTGAGTGCGTTCTTTGAGCAGACGACTGAGGAACCCCCGATGTCACAAGATCCATGGCCATTCCGACAGCTAATCCTCTCGTCGAATCGGTCGGGTCCAGTGGTGAACAGTGAGTCTGTCGGTGACGCCATTATGCTCCCAATCGGTCCAGATTTTTCTCCCCGACTACGCTACGGTGATAATCCACTCTTGGGCGTCAGCCCGACACATCTTGGCAACCTTTCAGAATCGGCGGCGCGGTCGCTCTATCGACCACTACAGTTGTTCAGTGGTGTTGTTTATGATCGAAATGGTCAGCCCGACTCTGCAGACCATGTTGAGCGGCTTGTCGTGCTTGATCCGCCAAGTCGCCGGACACTGTATGTGACTGCCTCGCTGAAGCAGGTTGGATTTTGAGCTGTCTTTGATGCTGTCAGTACCGCTTTGTATCTCACACGTTATTCATATCACAGGTTGCAAAGACGGGGTTGCGCGTCGACAGAAAGCAATTGCCGAAATTGCACACATCTTGATGGAGTGGCGTGTGCAATTTCTCTCGCGACGAGCGTGGCGACCAAGTGGCCATCGTCAGGATCACGCCGACTTCCGACCCTATTTATAACTGAGCGGCCAGTTCGTCGGTCGAAAAAACTAGGAACCTAGGGGGTGTGTGCAAAAATATGCGGCTCAGGATGAACGACGAGCGGGAGCGTCGCCTCGAAGCGCTCCTCGAGGCCAGCGGCGAGAATACGAAAAGCAAGGCCATCGACAGTGCTGCGAAGTATTACGTGCGGATGTCCGGGGGCACCCAGGCAGTCCCGACCGGGAAGATGACAGAACTGATGCAGCTCGCCGAACAACAGGGCAGCGTCACGCCAGCCGAGATCGCAGACGTCCTCGACACTCAGGAACTCCCGGTCACCTGGCAGAGCAGCTGGTCAGTGGGTGACTGATATCAAGTCCGAGAGTTTCAATCCCGATCTTGGTTTTCTCCTCGCCGCGACGGAAGCGTCGATCGTCGGCATCCCCGCCGACCCACGGTTTCAATCTCTCCCGAGCTTTCTCCGGGCTGCAACGTGCCCCTTGGACTCGTGGGTCACCATCTGCGGCTGGCTGTTTCAATCTCTCCCGAGCTTTCTCCGGGCTGCAACCGGACCACGTCAGCGGCACGGTCCCGGAGGCGTCCTTGTTTCAATCTCTCCCGAGCTTTCTCCGGGCTGCAACGGTCGTGTGCCGCGTTCCCGCTGAAACCGACGCTGGTGTTTCAATCTCTCCCGAGCTTTCTCCGGGCTGCAACCTCGCCGACCTCTAACAGCGCGTCGGGGACAACGCCTGTTTCAATCTCTCCCGAGCTTTCTCCGGGCTGCAACGGGCCAAATGAGGATACCCTTGTCCTCTCACGTACTGAGTTTCAATCTCTCCCGAGCTTTCTCCGGGCTGCAACCCGGAGACCGAGGCCTCGTCGGTCCCGTCTCCGTCGTTTCAATCTCTCCCGAGCTTTCTCCGGGCTGCAACCCGGCCGTCGCCGAGTCGGTATCCCGAGATATCGACGTGTTTCAATCTCTCCCGAGCTTTCTCCGGGCTGCAACGGCATATTGCTATTGCAACCCCTGCAATATGAATGCGTTTCAATCTCTCCCGAGCTTTCTCCGGGCTGCAACGTATCTCATCCCTGGCGATTTTCACCCACGCTTTCATGTTTCAATCTCTCCCGAGCTTTCTCCGGGCTGCAACGCCGCGAACCGATCCTCTCAGTACGCATCCAGGGCGCGGTTTCAATCTCTCCCGAGCTTTCTCCGGGCTGCAACGGCGTTCAGTCTGCACTGTTCCCCAAGCGGTCAAATTCGATGTTTCAATCTCTCCCGAGCTTTCTCCGGGCTGCAACGGTGACTCGACGGCGTTCGACCCGCCCGTCGACGTTTCAATCTCTCCCGAGCTTTCTCCGGGCTGCAACCCATCAGTCATCCTCCCCTCCGATTTCGATGCGGTTGTTTCAATCTCTCCCGAGCTTTCTCCGGGCTGCAACGGCTCCTCCGAGTGGATAAAGGTCGAGGACAACACGTTTCAATCTCTCCCGAGCTTTCTCCGGGCTGCAACGCGGCTGACGCAGTCGTACTACGATTCGGGGTCCGGGCCGGTCCAGGTTTCAATCTCTCCCGAGCTTTCTCCGGGCTGCAACGGGCAACTCCCTGGGCGTGGCCTTCACCGACGCCAACGAGTTTCAATCTCTCCCGAGCTTTCTCCGGGCTGCAACGAGGCCAGCCGGTCGCGCGACGCGGAACTGCTGCGGCAGTTTCAATCTCTCCCGAGCTTTCTCCGGGCTGCAACGCAACACTGTTTCTGTATGGCCCACCCTCTACGGCTTGGTTTCAATCTCTCCCGAGCTTTCTCCGGGCTGCAACATCATTTCCTCAATCGCAACTGCACCAACACCAGTGTTTCAATCTCTCCCGAGCTTTCTCCGGGCTGCAACAACTGCCCCGTTGTCGAATTGGTTGCCCGTTGCCGTGTTTCAATCTCTCCCGAGCTTTCTCCGGGCTGCAACACCACATGACCATCTACCGCGACCCGCTGGGGAGCAAGTTTCAATCTCTCCCGAGCTTTCTCCGGGCTGCAACGGTGGCGACTCTTATTTCACGAGTTCGGGCACTGACAACCTGTTTCAATCTCTCCCGAGCTTTCTCCGGGCTGCAACAGCGGTTGTGCTGTATCATCACCGCTGGCGTGGACGCGGTTTCAATCTCTCCCGAGCTTTCTCCGGGCTGCAACACATCCACAATCCTGAAGACTCGATTGCAGTTAGCGAGTTTCAATCTCTCCCGAGCTTTCTCCGGGCTGCAACCCTCCTCGCAACTTTTCATGTGGAGCGGGAGGTTTCTGTTTCAATCTCTCCCGAGCTTTCTCCGGGCTGCAACCTCCCGGCGTTTTTGATCTGGTCGTCGCGACCCAGCGTGTTTCAATCTCTCCCGAGCTTTCTCCGGGCTGCAACGACCCCGACTTCCGGGCCCAGGTCGTCGGTGGTAATCACGATGTTTCAATCTCTCCCGAGCTTTCTCCGGGCTGCAACTGGTCGCACTGGTCGGCTCGGCGCTCCCGTTTTCGATGTTTCAATCTCTCCCGAGCTTTCTCCGGGCTGCAACCTCACGACGACGAGGGCGATGGCAGCCATGACGAGGTTTCAATCTCTCCCGAGCTTTCTCCGGGCTGCAACCAACCATGCCAGCAATCGAAAACAGCCAACTCAAGCGGGTTTCAATCTCTCCCGAGCTTTCTCCGGGCTGCAACACGACACAGGCCCGCGAGTCAATCGACCCCGGCCAGGTTTCAATCTCTCCCGAGCTTTCTCCGGGCTGCAACAAACACGTCCACTTCTCGGGCGGAGCAATTGAAGGGGTTTCAATCTCTCCCGAGCTTTCTCCGGGCTGCAACATGAGCGCCGATGCCCAGCCCGCCGACCGGCCCTCGTTTCAATCTCTCCCGAGCTTTCTCCGGGCTGCAACCCACGCCGACCACGGCGGGGCAACGGCGGCGGCTTTGTTTCAATCTCTCCCGAGCTTTCTCCGGGCTGCAACGCCTGCGATGACGCCCAGTAGTGCGACGGGCATCAGGCGTGTTTCAATCTCTCCCGAGCTTTCTCCGGGCTGCAACGTTTCGAGCAATCGAGTTAGATACTTACCATTAGTGTTTCAATCTCTCCCGAGCTTTCTCCGGGCTGCAACGATGCGATAGGTCGTCTGTGGCTGTAGACTCTCGTTGTTTCAATCTCTCCCGAGCTTTCTCCGGGCTGCAACCTTCGAAGGTTGCCTCTCCGTGCTCGCGGTTGATGTGGTTTCAATCTCTCCCGAGCTTTCTCCGGGCTGCAACATAGCAGCGCGTGGCTCGCGGCCGATGCCCTGCGCGGAGTTTCAATCTCTCCCGAGCTTTCTCCGGGCTGCAACGGCCGACGCACAGGTCCCTGGCGTGGACGTCGACGCAGTTTCAATCTCTCCCGAGCTTTCTCCGGGCTGCAACGACCCAGTTCGTCTCGGCCTCGTCGCCGGTCAGCGTGTTTCAATCTCTCCCGAGCTTTCTCCGGGCTGCAACCGTACCTGTATGTGGACGCGAACAGTATCGGCCCGCGCAAGGTTTCAATCTCTCCCGAGCTTTCTCCGGGCTGCAACCCGGCCTGGCAGGTCCGCGAGTGGCTGGAGATACTGGCGGTTTCAATCTCTCCCGAGCTTTCTCCGGGCTGCAACAGAGTACGTTATCGGCGCTGCCCCACCGCAACAGAACGACGTTTCAATCTCTCCCGAGCTTTCTCCGGGCTGCAACGCACTACTGGGGATGTTCTCCCGATATTTGCGGTCATGTTTCAATCTCTCCCGAGCTTTCTCCGGGCTGCAACGAGCCAGTAACGCGACCGCTTTTTGTCCCCGTCACGTTTCAATCTCTCCCGAGCTTTCTCCGGGCTGCAACCCAACTACTGCGAGCGCTGCGAGTCCCAGGAGCCCCACGTTTCAATCTCTCCCGAGCTTTCTCCGGGCTGCAACCCGACGACAACGCGGTCGCCGGCCTCGCACTGTTTGTTTCAATCTCTCCCGAGCTTTCTCCGGGCTGCAACGTTTGGGTCTGTTATCATAACCGGCGACGGGGCCGGGTCGTTTCAATCTCTCCCGAGCTTTCTCCGGGCTGCAACACGAAATTCAGGTCGAGCAGTTGGGCCCAGACGGTGAGTTTCAATCTCTCCCGAGCTTTCTCCGGGCTGCAACAGCCAGCAGCAAGCGCTGCAGGCCATCCTCGAAAGCGAGTTTCAATCTCTCCCGAGCTTTCTCCGGGCTGCAACACGGCGACCGTTGGGGCCACCACGACAGCGGGGCAGGCCGGGTTTCAATCTCTCCCGAGCTTTCTCCGGGCTGCAACGCCGCGGGAGCGGGCTTGAGCGCGGACTCAGGAACCGGTGTTTCAATCTCTCCCGAGCTTTCTCCGGGCTGCAACATGCCAGCTGGTGGCTCGACCTCCTGGACGTCGAGGTTTCAATCTCTCCCGAGCTTTCTCCGGGCTGCAACGCGCGGATGTGACATCGTTCGCAACGACATTGACGACGTTTCAATCTCTCCCGAGCTTTCTCCGGGCTGCAACCCTGGTGCCATGTAGTATGAACGGGACAATAAGCGCTTCTCCGTTGTTTGTTTTGGCCACCACTCTCGGCGAGTGAGGCTGTCGGAGAAATATAAAACCCTTCACGAATCATCATACAATATTTGCTGGTTCATCATCCATCTCACGGTCGGGTATCACCACGTCGTTTTTCACCGGACCAACAGAGTAAATACAGATCTCTGCCTGTCCGTCTCCCTCTGATACGAGGTCACGCGCGTCCTTGACGAACTCAGCCTTCTCCGTCTCTGTAAATCGGACTTCGAAGAGACTGAACTGCCGATGGGCTCCGTAGCGACGGCAAAGCGAGCGTATCCGAGAGCGGAGATCGTCGTCGCTTGCGTCGTATGCGACGACGAATCTGCGTGACTCGCTCATCGGCTCGTCTCGTACGGTGGGTACTCAGGGATGTCGCCTATGATTCGCTTCCTGAGTAGGTTTGCCTGCACCCGGATCGTTTCTCGACGGGTGAGTGTTCGATCCACGATGTCGTGAGTCAGTTCCTCTGCCAGGTACTGGTCGAACTGCGAGAGATACGTGTCAAATGCACCGTCGCGGAGTTCGTTCTCGACCGTGAAGTCGTCGTGCGTGAGCGTTTCAGTGTTGATGAGACGAGCCACGAACGGGTCGGCAAATCCGCGGCGAAATTCTTCCATCAGATCCAGTGCCAGCGCCGGACGTCCATGTCGCATGTCGTGGAAAATGCCGACGAAGGGGTCGAGATTGACCTGTCGAAGTGCTGCCTCCGCCTCCCGTTCGAGCATAGTGTAAGTCAACGATAAGAGGCTATTGACATGGTCCTCCGGTGGTCGTCGAGACCGCCCGTCCATCGTCCAGCCGTCAGCTAGTGTGTCCTCGTAGTGGCGGAAAAAGGACTTCGCCGCCGCTCCTTCTATTCCCCTGATTTCGTTGAGTGTCTCCGCCGCTTGCAAGCGAGTGAGAGCCGTCGCAAGGCCGTCATCTTCGGGGACTTCCACGCCCTTACGACCAAGATACCGGCGGGCGTTCGTGACCTTCCCGGCGACGATGCGGAGGGCCACGTCATGAGTATCTGACTCTGACAGGTGGTGTTGCTGTTCATGGAGTAACGCGACAGATGTCTCTCCCGGCACGAACCGTCCTCGAAACCGTCCGTTCGTCGTAAAGTAGTTGATTGCCGTCTGCGTTCGACTCGCCATTGCAATCACCGCAGAGGTGAGGTCAACACCTCGACCGAAGATATTGACAGTCTCTATTTTTTCCACAGGGAACTTCTCGAGGATGTTCGGTGATGGTTCTCCCTCCCCCGTATCACTTAGGTCCCGAATCTCGTACTGATTATCGTTGACGCCGAGTTGTGTTCCCTGCGTCGTGATGTACAGAACTGTCTCCTCAAGTGGCGGGCGTGGGTCTGGACCGCGACGAGCATCACTCATGTGAATCTCCCCCTGTCTGTGGAGCGGAGCTAAGGTCATCCGAGACAGTTTCGACAGTACGTGGAAGACAGCGGTGCTGAACGGAACACGGCTCGCATTTCCGCGGATTGTCTACCACCTCAGGCGGATTATCCGGTTCAAGCGCCTGGATCTCCGCGATGGTTTCACGGACCGCACACCGATGGTCGTCTGTGATTGTGATTTCGTGGCGCTCGTCTGTCTCGTATAAATAGATGTATCCACTCTCGATAGTGATCACCTCTGGCACGGCGTGTTCCAGCAACAGGCAGTAGCCGGCCAACTGTACTTCATCGTTCCAGTAGTAACGACCGCTGGAGCCACGTTTTCGCTCAACAGGGGTGGGGTGGTCCTCATCCTCAGACTGTTCGAGCAGGTCGACAGCACCGTGCAGACAGAGGTCAGGGGCTGCAAAGTGCTGCTCCCGAAATTGTGTGCTCGTGCGTGATTGACTATCGTGATTGGTACGCCCGTCAACGAGCACGGCTGACCTATCTTCCGGGTTGAAGAACTCGTAGTACCACCATCGGCGAGGACAGTACAGATATTGATTCAGCGCACTCACCGGAATCAATCCTGAGGGGCTACGCCGTGCGCGAGATACTGACATTGTCTTCCCTCCCCTCGTGAGTCTCGATAGTTATTGTGACGCGGCCTGCCCGAATCTCCGCCGGGACGAGCATCGACCGTAGCGGCACCAATCTAAACCAGTCCAGAAGGTCGGTCTCGGACACCGCAACATTATCAAGTTGGCCGTGTTTCGCATAGCCCGTGTACCCCGCCGTCAGCACGTCTTCGATGTCCCAGCTCGCTTGAGTTAGGTCGATACCGTCACCGTCTGCCGGCTTTCCAGGGTAGTACCCGCGGACGTCAACCCCCTCACTCGCATCCCAGAGTGTCAGCACGTTCCCGTCCGTAATGTCGCCTACGCTGTAGTGTTGGAGTGCGCGCACGAGGTCATACTCCGTCCGCTCATGGCCGTCACCGCGAGGGTATCGCACCGGATGTGAGACGGACCGGCCTCTGAGTGAGCGAAGTCCTTTGAATGCTTCCATAGCAGCCCTGACCGCCCGACTCCCAGCACGGTCGATAGCTGGGCCCCCGAGCAATGCGTCGGACTCCTCGTCAAGTGCTTGTTGTGCACTCCCCAAGTCTTCGAGGAACGATCGCCAGCGCGACTGCTCGGGGAAGTCACCGAAGTCTGCGTAGACTGCGTCTGAGACTCCGTGTCCCTCGTCGCGGTCGTGAATAGCAGCGGCAGCACGCATACCGCTTAGTGCACGCAGTCGTTCACGGCTAGTACTCGGCTCTGGACGCGCCTCCATGACTCGCTGTAGAAACTCAGGGTACGACTGGACAGGCGGCCATGTCGGGTCATCAAGCCCGTAGAGGTCGACAATTGCTGGCGACTGTCGACCCGCACGCCCGATGCGCTGGATGAACGCAGACGCGGTGAACGGGCTCGCCATGACGAGTCGCTGAACATCGAAGTCAAGGCCGACTTCGCCTTTGCTTGTCGTGTTGAGGACTGCAAACTCATCTGGAAGGGACCGTCTGGCACCCGTGTCGTAACCGTTATCTTTGACTACGAGATTAGCGAAGGCATCGTCGTAAGTCGTCTGCAGGAACTGATAGAAGGCGTTGCTCCGTGCCGCGCTGTTGAAGATAACTGCTGCAATCGGTCCTCCACCGTCGTAGGCCCGGCTGACCGTTCGCCGGAGCCGTTCGGCAATCTGTTCGAACGCGTCCCCGATGCGATTCGGATAGCGATTCACCAGCATTGGCGAGCGGAACCGTGAGATATCCCCTGGACACGTCCCTTCAATTGTCGCGTCGAGGGTGGCGTCAGTCAGTGACTGACTCTCGTAGGTACGTGTTTGCTCCTGTGCCGTCGTGGTGGCATGTTCGTCGTGTCGGTAGAGTAAATCGGCATCCGGAGGTGGGGCCTGCGTGCTCATTGCGAAATCAAGCGGTTGGAGACACGCTGTAATGCGGTCTGCAGAAAGGCCAATATCCTCGATAACATGGTCGATGAACGCGGTATCTGGTGTCGCTGACGACAGGAGGAATCGTGGTGGTGTGAGTTCGTCGTCGCCGTCTGGACTCAGGACCGCGCCGCGCTCGGACAAGACCTTGATCTGCGTCAGCAGACCACTTGCAGCTAATGCGTCGTAGTAGTGAAATTCGTCGAAGACCGCGGCGTCGAACAGGCCGTAGATCCGGAGAATATCATCACCTGGTGAGAAATACAGCCCCTGCAACACCGCCTGCAGGATGTCAGGGTTTGTCACAATCACGTCATGTGCTCCGCGTTGGCCACGCTGTGCGTACTCGATGAGTTCACGCGTCCGGTCGTCGCCAGTCCCACTGAGTGTATCACTCGTCACGACCTGTACGTCGAGTCCAGCAGCCTCCAGTTCGGCAGCCTGAGCATTCACTAGCGCGTTTGTCGGGTACAGGCAGAGCGTGTGCCCCATCGCACGACTAAGAGCCGCAATAACAGCTGTTTTCCCACTTCCGGTCGGCGCTTCGAGTGTAGCGACAGGGGCAGCGTCGGTGTCGTGAATCCATGCAAGTGCGGTCGCCTGAAATTGCCGGGCAGGCTCGTGGGGGAAGTCAGTATCCGGCATCGTCGTTGGCAAACCCGCACCGCCGATGAGATATCGGTCGGCTGGTTCCGGGTCGGTCATCGTCAGAGTACGCTGCCGGGTAGGACTGTAGTTTCGAACCACTGCCGGTCCACGTCCACGAACCGATTCGTCCGCACGTCGTTGCCCCGGCTATAGGTGTCCGCGTGGCGCATCAGGTCAACAAGTGTATCCTCCCCGACATCGTATACCGATTGCAGAAGGTACTGATTGACAGTTACTGTCTCGGCAGGGTCGTCTCTGCGCGTCGCCCGGAATTCTCCCGTTCGCTTGATACCCGCCCGGAAACCGATTTGAGGAGGCGGGGCATCGTCGGGATGTGCCCAGATAGTGAATTCGAAGTTCGTGCCCGGCGACAGTCCGACAAACTCACGAACCTTGTGCCAGCCGGCATTGCTCCCTTCGAGTCGCCTTGGGACTGGCTTCTTCGAGCCACGAATCATCTCTCCGACCGTGTTGTCCTGGGAGACGATGGCTCGTTCGGTCGAGTATGATACCGTCCGGAAGGTCCGTTCGTCTGCATCAACGTCTTCGATAGGGGCTAGTTCACTAACGAAGAACGGCAGGTTCCGTAAGTGTCCGTAGTCCGGGGTTGTGGCCTCGTCACCGATCAGTGCATAGCGCTTTTTGAGATCGTAGTACTCGTAGCCAAGCGCGTGCATGACGGCCGTCGCTGCGATGATAGGATCAGTCTCAATTACGCTTCCCTCCTTGCTGGCGTAAAAAAGGGGTGCGTAGAGTCTGGCGTCATACGTATGCGCACGGACTACCTCGGAGGAACGTGCCGAACTCTCTGCATCCTGGACAGCATCCTCCAGACTGACCTGATTATGTGACATGGGTTGCTGGCATCTCTTGGTTTCAGGCGGTCAGTCGAGTTCGGGGATGTTCTCCCGTGCGGCTGCGGTATCGCTGACAAGCAACTCACGTAGGATCTGGGTTGCGTCGTCGCGTTCCCGTCCAGAAACAGCCTGGAGCGTGGAGAACCACTCGGGGAACGACTCTACATCGCTGACTTTCTCATCGCCGTACACGTCCCAGTTTGCCCGCTCCTGTGCACGGAGGTAGTGCCCGAGAGCGTCACCGATGTCTTCGTGGTCTGGGTCGGGGTCGTACCCCTCGAGGAATTCACCAACGGACAGTAGTGCTGGCTGGTCGGCCACGACAAGCGCCCGAATACTGTTCTCGATAGTCTTCCCGCTCCGAGTTTCACGCGCTCCGTACCCGTGGGTGTTCAAAACATTGTGCAGGACGTACGCAAGCATCGCTGGCGTCCCGGCTTCCAGTGTTAGGAAGTGCATGAACGTGTTTCCTGGCTGGACGCGGACCTGCTCGTACAGCCCCTGCGAATGTTCACCTTCTTCGTCGGTCATCGTGCCGGACTCGAAGGCTTTATTCCGTGTTTCGGCATTCATCACGTCGTATTCGCCTGTCGTGTAGGTGTAGCCCGCGAACAGCCGTGACTTCATGCCGTAGTCCTGATCACCCGTGCCGGTGATACCGTATGTCACGGCATCCATGTTGATGGCGTTCTCCAAGGTAGGGGGTTCATTGTAGGCGTACTCTTCCGCGATGAGATCGTCTCCGTCGTCGAGTTGGCGGAGCAGGTCAAGTCCAGTCAGACGCTCTTTCGTGGTGAATTTCTCTGGGTTCGACTGGGCACGGGTAGTATCAGCAATTATCTGCGTCTCAGCACGGTCCTGCTCAGTATTGCGGATGAGCAGCGGATCGACGACGTCACGTTGAACGGCGAGCGTGACAGATGGTCGACGCCGCATGTAGAACTGATACTGGTCGATGAAGCCTTTCTCCGGGAAGTCGATGGCGGTGGTAGCGTTTGTGCTCATGGGTTTGTTGTCTGGAAGGATAGTTTCAGGCCGGTGCCTCCTCTTCGTCTGCCTCTTCTTCTCTCAATTCGTTCAGTAACTGGTCGTAAGCGAATAGGTACGTGTTCGCCAGTGTGTTGCGCCGACTGCTCAGGTCTTCCTTGGTCAGCGAATCATCTGATTCCAGATATTCGAATAGTGACTCGACGAATTGCGTTGCCTGCTCGGTCGTGACTCGTCCCGTGTACTCCTCCTCCTGAGCGGCTTTGTACACCTGTCCTGCAGTATGCTCAACTAACTCCTCGTCTGCAAGGCCACGATTTAATC
This sequence comes from Salinibaculum sp. SYNS191, assembly GCF_037338445.1. NCBI lineage: Archaea > Methanobacteriati > Methanobacteriota > Halobacteria > Halobacteriales > Haloarculaceae > Salinibaculum > Salinibaculum marinum. The sequence goes on along the minus strand of NZ_CP147838.1, from coordinate 2,024,893 downwards.
CGTCGAGTGCTGAATCAACAGCCAAGCGGAATATCTTGACCTTTTTGTGTCGACTGCCATACTCTTTTCCGTACAGTTCGAGTCCTGATTCGGCTACGTTTCGCATTAGCATGTATGTCACTTTGTATGTACTATCAGTGAAGTGTGAGTGCGTGTCCTCTCTGACGGACGCATACCACTCGCTGTTCTGGACGACGAGGTCTGCTATCGGTTCGAGTGTGTCACCTGGGAGGCTAATCAATTCACGTCCCGCGTCGTAGTCTCCGCTGTCGGCGGCTGACCGGAGGATGTCGAAGAGCCGGCGCGACTGTCGAAGATCGTCGAACGACTCGATGCGGTCCACGCTGTAGGAACGTTCGCGGCGGGTCGGTACCAAGTCCGCAAACAGTGCATCCTGCGGCTCGAATCCCGTGAAGGGCTTACCAATCAGGACTTTGAACCCATTACTCACCAGTGCTTCGAGCAATTCGCGAACCTGCCGGAGCCGCCCGTTCTCGGTGTCGGCGTAGATTGGTTGGAGGTGATATTGCGGGGCGAACGAGTGGGCGACGAGTTCGGGTGTGGTTACTGTGGCTGCTACCTCCTCCTCGTCGGATTGCAGCGAACGCACGAGTCGGTCTGACTCGCCAGTAGCGCCGACAGTGAGGTTCGCAACAAATGCGTCGTAGTAGACGAACGCAATCTTGATGTCTGCCCCCACGGAGTAATCGTGATCCTCAACCGTATCCCTGAGGAGCGCATGCTCGAGGTTGCAGACTGGGCAGATTTTCTTGTAATCTCCCTCTGGCTCGACTCGGCGCGAGAAGCTCTGGGTCCTGTAGAAGGCGTTGTTGCCTTTCTTGTAGTCTCGCGTCGAGTGCCGACCACAGAGGAAGCACATCTCGTCTCCGCTCGGGACCGATATTTCCTCCTCAAGGCCGGTTTCGAAGAACCGGTCGACGACGACCCCTCCAGCCTCAGATTCTGGCTGGAGGTCATCCCGGAGACTGTCGCGATGCTCTTCAGCAAAGTCAGCCAGTTCGTCCCGTACTGTGGCAACCTCATAGCCGTCTGCAACTGCACCGGTCCATCGGCGGAGCAACTCCGCGATGAATCCGATTTTCTGTGTGAACGAATTATACGTATCACCCTCAGAGATTTCCTCCCAGAGGCGTGCCATCGACGGGTAGTTCTCGAAGGCTGACTCGTAGTTCTGGTCGCGAAACACCACTTTTGCCAGCTCTGGAAGATGGGCGGCAAATTCGTCGGGTATCGACTCGAATTCGTGGTCTGTCCCACTACCCTGTCGGAGTGTTTCTGCGTAGCCTTCAGCGATAATTTCTCGCTTTTCGTCAAAGTGGATGTCGACCTCGGCGAGGATATCGTACTCGAAGGACCGCCACTCAGTCTTCGCGTTGAATTCGTGTTCCTCGGTAATCCTGCTCATCAATTCGCTGTCGACGGCCTCACGAAGCGTGTCTCGCTCAATTGGGACGCCAAGGTAGGCTACTTCATTTGGTGTGCTTCCGAGTATGAGACCGTGTGTCGGTGGATTAATCGTTTCCAGGGGCTCGTCGCCTCGATCACCGATGATGTGTTTGACGGTGGTGAGCAGGTGGTTGTTCAAGACTGGTTGTTCCAGTCTGGTGAACTCCACATATTGGACGGGGCTGTCGTCGTCGGCAAAGAACTTCTCGAGCCACTCGACACCCTTTTCGAGCCCATCCTCATGGACGACCGAGACGAAGCCATCACTGATACGACAGTATCGTTCCAGCCCGCGGACGCGACGTGTCGATGCACCGCGGGTTTCACTCTCATCTTCGTAGGCTTCGGTACGCTGGACCAGCCACTTCACGTCTGCTCTGTCCCGAGCGAGTTCCTCTTCGCTCTCACCGGGCAGCACCTCCGTAATGTCGAAATCGTCACCCTGGTCGAAGTAGTAATCCAATACTTCCTCACTGTTATTCGATGTGTCGAGGGAGCAGTCGTAGGCTGCATCAACGTACTTGTTGGTGTCGTGGAGAGCGAGTGCCGCGAGAAGCAATCGCACCTCCGTGTCGTCGATTTCTCCTTCGTCATTAACGACGCGTTCGTACACGTAGACCGTAAGTCCGACTGTGACGACGTTGATAAGGTGAGTCGAGAGCGCGACCGGCGGGTCGTACTTACCTGGATAGTTCCCAGCCTGGTCGATGAGTCTGCCAGCGAGGCCCGGCAATCCATCGGCATCTGACTTGCCGCTGCTCCCGACAACATACTGTCGAACATCACGTGCGTGCTCAGCAGCCTCTTGTAAGCGGTCTGCCTCGGGCACCTCAAACGTGACCGACGAATCCGTGCTGTCAGAAGGCATTGTCACACCCCACTATTTCAACGCTGACGGTACCCGCTCCACGTGCGGTGTGTCGCCCGACACCGGAGAACTCGGCGAACCGCGACAGCGCCAAAACAGCTGTTTTCGTTGCTTCTGACGCACCTTTGAACCGAAACGTCCACGTCCCCGTGTAGCCCTGCGCTTCGTTGAGGTGCTGTCCCCCATCGCTCGCCACGTCATCTGTTTCGGTGCTCTCCTCGTCCATCGGTGGCTCCTCACGATACACCACGATACTGTGGGTGTCGTATGCATCCGCATCCGGAACTGTGTACAGTTCTTCCCCAAGAGTCTCCGCGACTGGCATCATCTCAATGTCTGGCGTGTCGGCGAGTGCGTTCCATCGGTCGGCCAGATGTGGGAATAGTGTCGTTCGTTGCGGATGCGTCTCCCATACTTCGCCGTACCGTTGTCGACACGTCGGCGTCTCGAACGAGACGCGAACACCACCTAGGTCGGCTTCTGTAAGGTCGTGTGCTGTCGTGAGTACCGTCTCTTGCTCGGTCGTCTCTGATTCGACGCTTTCGACCGTCAACTCCCCATGAGCAAGCGGGAGGGAGCGGTCGTTGATAACGAACGCCCGGACCAGCGCCTCAAACAACGCCTCGTCATCTGGGTGTGTGACACCGAGTCGGAGTCGGTACTCTTGATTCCCGTACACCTGTTTGTGGTATGGACGATCAGCACCGTACCCGAAATCCCCCAGCAAGCCACTGTTGGTGAGTGACGAGAAGTTTGCGCCGTGGATCTCGTCGGCAACTTCCGTATCGACATTCGAGAGCAACGAGAGCAATCCACTGTACGTCTGGTAACCCGTGGAGAACGGTACTGGGAATGTGCCAGACGAGGGGACGAGCGTCAGAGTCATTTGCTTCATATCGGTTCGCCCAACTGTGCGTCCTAATCGTGTCGGCTTAATAGTTATGGGAAAATCGACATGATTGCGCTAAGATAGAAAGCAGGAATTATCTAACGCTGAGAAGAGGGAATGTCAGTTGCGTTTTCCTATACATAGAATACAGCGTGTTAATTCTCGCTGCTTTCCGTGAGCATGGAAACAAAATCAGTAGAAATCGAGAGGTTCAAAATCGGGAAAAGAATTATTTATCTATCAGGCTAGCGGTAATTCACACCCTATTCAATGAAACGATTCGTCGCTCCACTCGGATTTAGCGGGCATTTGGTAACACGTTCTGTCATTGCGCATGGTATTGATGCTGGCCACACGATAACGTTGGTATACCCAGAACAGGACGAACCATCTGCCACGGAACGCGTTAAAAGTGCAGTCAACGACGTTGAATCGACGCTCACCGGTGTGGTTCATAGCGTCGATCTCGTCGAGAAGACGGTCCCTCCAGACGATTTCAATGCTGCGCTCGATATTTGTAGTTCTATCCTTACCGACGGACAGCCCCCAGTCGTCTGCATGGGTGGCGGGGCAACGGACGTTCACCTCCCGATGACTGTCGCTCTACTTGCACACTCGGAGCACATCACAGATGTCGTGATGTACAGCGATACGAAGCAGGCCGCCACGCCGGTCCACATTCCTGATATTACAGCAACGATTCCCGACGAGACGGAATCGACATTCACCACGCTACTCTCATTATTGGAAGAAGGCAACGAGGTGTCGGTGTCCGACCTCGCTGAGGCTGCAGATGTCGCAACCAGTACGGCCAGTCGGCATATCTCAACACTCGCTGACCGCGATATCGTCTATCGGGAGCGTTCCAATCAGGCTAAAGTGGTCCGACTGACAACGCTCGGTCGTCTCTTTTCCCGGAATCGGATGTGACTCTCGTATGTTCTGTCTCAGCTCTCAGCCATGAGCGCTCAATACCTATGGAGCCTGCTAATTGAACATTCCACGTCTACGATTATATCGGTTTGGCCGTCGCAGCACACCAAGTGGCTTGAGTTGAGCGAGAAATCACAGGCAAGCGTCCGGATGACTGGTGTTACCGGCCACCCACGGGAGACATCTTCAGCGAGACACCTGTTGCTCACGCTAGCGCTGGCCGGCCGATGAGTGATCAGCCCAACAATTGAACCCCCGATGATGAACGCTGACACCAGTGCGTGGAAACCGAGAGATGGCGTGGAGATAGTCATGTCTCGCCTCATCTCTCCATCTTTTCAAAACTTATGCAGACCACTCCCGCGCGGCATCCGGGCTGTAGCGCCCATGACTCGGCTTCTTTCGCGCATGGACCAGTCAGTAGGACGTGCTCGATGGCACGGAATACAGGTCGGTCTCTTGCGTTCCATGCTTACTCCACTGTCTCCTGGGATAGCAGCGTTTCCATCGAGTCAGCAGACCTCCACAAACCTATCAGCGCTTAAGAAGCAGACTCGAGCACGTCAAAACTAGCCACACCCGTCCAGGTGCGGTGGTATTGCGGTCTGCGGTGCGGTCGCCGAACCCCGAGCGTCAGCGAGGGGTGAGGGGTATTTGGATTGTGTGGCCTTTGCCACACTTCCTCTGAAGGGTTTGCCTAGCCAGCAGGAAGGTGACTGGCACCCAAATCACTGTAAACATCGCCGAACTGCGTATACGGAAGAAAAACTGTCAGGGGACCCGCTAGCAGTCGTGTTCGTGTACTCGCTCGGGCAAGCCAATCCGACCACAGCTGGGGCACTCACCGAGTGCAGTCGGATAGCTCTCGCCCAATTGCTCTAAGATCGCCTCGAAGTGTCGCCGAGCATCGGGATGCACCGCCCGCGTCACGCCCGCAGCGGCGTGCTGGCGAATCACGTCTTTGTTCATCGATCCAACTCCGGCAGGTGATAGACCGCGCCGCGACTGTGGCCACGCGCTGCCAGTCCATCGGCCAGTGCATCCCAGTTTTCGACATCGACGAAGCCAATGAGATCTTTGCCGATGGTGCAGTGTTCATAGACCAGTACGCCGCCGGCGATGGGCACTTGGATGCGGTCGCCGGCGTAAGCCTCTTCGTGTGGTAGTTGTTCTATCGACATGGGTTACTTGGAACCCAGCTCGCCTGCTCTAACAGGCGGGCGCTTTCTGCGTGAAATCGCCCCACGGAGCCGGTGTTCCACAACAAACTGTTGTGCCCACACACCCATAAAACTATTGTAGCTCTACAACCAATTTGTTACTGAACAAAATGTCCACTCGGGGCCCGAAACCAACAGTTTCCGATGATGAATTGATTGACGCGATTCGGATGTCTGATCGCCCATTCGCAACGGCTGCAGACGTTGCGAAGCGAGTAAATCTCTCGGATTGGCGCGTCAGGCAGCGACTCGAACGAATCGGAGAACAAGGCCACAGTCAATTAAATATCGCCCGCATTGGGGGTGGGCCGCTAATCTATTGGCTTGACGGGTCGTTCTCTTCTGAAGCCAACTGACGCCTTCCTTCGTCTGTCAACCACCATACTCTGGCGTTCCCAACTTTATCAGACTCCACGAGTCGATACTCCTCTAATGTTTCAAGCCGCTTGCTCGCCGCCTGTTGACTCATTCCTACTTTCTCAGCCAGCTCAGTCGTGCCTAGTACGGGCTTGTAGGCCATGTGCAACTGATAGAGGAACTCTTTATCAGGGACGTTGGGATCGGGGCCGCGGCGTTCAACCACAGTAGCTGTATTAACCAGTGAGGTACAAGACTAATTTGTTGTGATACTCCTGTATAGACACAACAGTTATAGTGGCTACCCTCATAGCCACCGCTAGCACTCACTCGCAGTGATAGTCGCACGCTGAAAACCGCATGCGACGACCTGCTCTCGACAGATCGCCGCGAGTGGGTCTACCCCAATGAGACTGCACGCACCGCGGGTTCAAAAAGAATCCGCACGGCCAGTTGCATCGCCCGTCAGCCACCAGACCAACCCAGATTTCTCTCCGTAGCTATGCCATCAGAACTCACTTCCAGCGAGCCCACACCAACCGACCCATCTACAGACCACATCGACGCACTCCTCACTGAATGTCGAGACCTCCGCGAGACCGTCGCCGATCAACAGGCCACCATCGAAGCCCAACAAACCCAGATAGAATCCCTCGAATCCCGACTCTCTTCACTCGAAGAGACAACAACCGACCTCCAGACAGAGACCGACGAACTCGAAACAACTACCCAGATCAACACCACCCGCATCGACAGCCTGGATGGGGCAATCGACGCCCACGACCAGGCCATTGCCGAACTGCAGAGTCGCGAACTCGAAAAGAACGCCCATCTCGCACTCGGGAGTGTCGCACGTTTTCTGGAATCGACCCAAACCGCCGACCTCAGCGTCGATGGCGAGCGCCTTGAACGCTTCACCACCAAAGACGGCACGCAGTACGTCCGCCTGCCTGATGCAGCCGATCCACTCGAACGCTCGGGGACCTCGGCACTTGCTCAAGGGGATCTCCTGCCTATCCAGCAACTCGCCCGCCTCGATGATGACATGCTGCGGGCGAACGTGAGTACACTCCCGACGCGGCTGGCAGCCCGCTGTTGGCGTGAGCGGATTGGCGACGACTCGAATGAACCCTGGAAGCGTGGGAGTAACACCGTCAGGCAGTATCTCGACGCGAGTGATCTTCGAACCTGGATACGCCGCGTCGAGGATGGTATCTCAGACACCTATGCAAAAAAGCTCGCCCGTCGCACGATGGATGCACTGACCGACCTCGGACAGGGCCGCCTCTATCAACAAAAGATGACGCATCGCAAAGACGGCCTCCGTTATAAGGAAACCAGATTGATCCTGCCGAGTGATTCGGCCATCCCGGGCGAACAGACTGGAAGCGACTAGTCCGAAGACAGCAGTCGTCGCCGGTCGGGACTGTCTCCCAACCCACGATCGGCCCTGTGAAGGCGCTCACACGACCTACCCCATCACACGAACAACCGAGGGCGGGACTCCTTGCGGTGTCACTACCTGCTGGTGCGTCCTGAGTGCGGGCGTCGGCGGGCACACACCAGTGACGCACCCAAAGCAGGGACCGTCGACGACAGTTGTCGCCGGAGCATTCCGGGAGTTCCTCTTAGGATGTCCCTCACCGTTTTCGAGGCGGAGGCCCGCAGAAACCCAGAAGTAAGCACCCCAACTCACGTAGCTTGGGGAGTCAAGCGACGCTTACAAGCGATGATGACCGACCATCCCACGGCGGGAGACATCTTGTTGCGGTCAGGCGGCAGCGCAAGGCGGGAGGTCGCAGTGGTACGGAGCGAACAATTCGGGTGTGACTGGTTTGGGTGGTCGTGTCGAGACCCTCAGCTGTTGAAAAGTCTCAGCAGTCGTGCTGCATACACAGCGCGTATGTAACACCCAGGCCTAGCCGTCTGTAGTTGAGTGTGTTCGGTGAGAGACCATGATTCTCGCGCTGTTTCACTCACTTCGGTGAGAGTCGCAGTTTGTCCTTGAACGACTGGAGCGCGTATCTAGCAGCCATTCGCGTGGGTCCGCGTTTGGGGGCGTCCCGGACGACCGACCACGTACTCGGGGTTTCGGTCCCATCGAGATTGAACGACCATTCGGTGTCGGCCTCGAGCCGCTCCATCGCCGCCTCGACCCGGTCGAGGACGGCGTCTGCATCCATCGTCTGCAGGTCCCCGTCACGCAGCAGGACCTGTCCGTCCACGATCACCGTCTCCACGTCGGCTCGGGTCGCCTGGTTGGCGACGTGGGCGAAGACGTTGTTGACCGGCGCGAACTTCGGTGAGGAGATGTCGAGGACGAGCAGGTCTGCCCGTTTGCCTGCTTCGAGGCTCCCGATTTCGTCGCCTATGTTCAGAGCGCGCGCTCCATCGATGGTGAGCATGCGGACCAGCTCCCGGGAAGTGAACTGGCCGTGCCCCCATTCGAGGTTCGCCGCGAGCCGTGCCTGTCTGGCCTCCCCCAACAGGTCGTAGGAGTCGTGCCAATAGTGATCGTCGATGCCCAGCCCCACGTCGACGCCCGCATCTAGCAGGTCGGGGACGGGCGTCCACTGTGCCTCGGGATCTGGATTCCAGTAGCTGAAAATCGACGCGCAGTGTGCGACGCCAACATCCGCGTTCGCCGTCCGCTGGATGTCCTGTTCGTCTGCCATCCGGAAGTGAGCAGCAAGTAGCCGGTCGTCGAGGATTCCAACGTCCTCCAGCAGGTCCAGCGAGTCGGCCGCGCCGTTCGACCGTGCAATCGTGTTGCTCATCTCCAGTTCGAGCAGATGCGTGTGGACGAGGAGGTCGGGGTACTCGGCGGCGAACTCGGCAGTCCGCTCCCAGAGCTTTCGGGTACACGACCAGTCGTCGTTAAAATACGGCATTTTCACATCTGGTTATATATGATAGGAAATTTCATTTACTGTGGAAGGATGCGAAGTATTATTTAAAAACCATTTTTAGTTTTTATACAGACAATTAATTATTTATTGGCTATAATCCATTATTTAATTTAAAATACTACATAATCTACATTTTCTCCATTTCTGCTATAGTATCCTTGTTAATATTATTACTTTCACTATCTACTATAATTTTTGTTTTTTAATTTACAGTAGTGTGGCGAGGGGAATGCAGGAATTTAAATTAGTGAAATTTACCAGCCATGTCGCTGAGCTTATTTATAAAAACTCTAAATTTTCTCACTTATTGTGGGCCATCTTGCCTTTCAGAGGCGGACATTCGAAATATCGCCGCCACCAGTAACTTCGCATAGACGCACCCTGAATAGTGAGTATGCATAGCATTGTGCTATCCACTGGTCTCGGATATTCAGGCCAATCGTGGATTTGTTCACGTCGTCAGGAGGGATACCTGTGATTGTATCCGCTTCCAAGCGACAGCGTAAATTCCGTGATTCAAGCGCCCCGGTATCAGCACATAAGGAGTAGTATGTCTCAGTCATACTGGACCAGCGGATGGAGGCTCTCGTGACGGATTTCGTTCCTGGTGAACTGTTCACCACTGACGACCCGATAACTATCAACGAGGGTCGCGAGACAGCGACAGTTACCGTTGAGAACACGGGTGACCGTCCTGCACAGGTAGGATCACACTTCCATTTTTTTGAGACCAACCCTGGACTCGAGTTCGACCGGAAAGCAGCCTACGGGATGCGACTCGACATCCCTGCCGGCACGGCAATCCGGTTCGAACCCGGCGCCGAACGCGATGTCGACCTCGTTGCAATCGGTGGGGATCGTATCGTTCACGGGATGGGTGGCCTCGTCGACGGCGAACTCGATGACGAGGAAGTCCGTGAGCGCGCGTTCGAACGCGCGATCGCACACGGGTATATGGAGGTGGAGGAAGGAGAATGAGCCGCGATTTGGCACGCAGCGAGTACACCGACCTCTTTGGTGCAACCGAGGGCGACCGCCTCCGACTCGGCGACACGAGTCTACTGGCCGAAATCGAGACAGATCACGTCACCCACGGGGACGAGGCGGTCTTCGGTGGTGGTAAGACAATGCGCGATGGGATGGGAATGAAATCCGGCGTCACACAAGCTGAAGGCGCCCTTGACTGGGTGTTCACGAACGTCGTGGTCCTCGACCCCGTCCTCGGAATCGAAAAAGGTGACCTCGGCGTCCGTGACGGCCGAATCACAGGCTTCGGCAAAGCGGGCAATCCCGATACGATGGACGGTGTCGACCCCAATCTTGTCATCGGACCGAGTACCGACGCAGTGCCAGCAGACGGCCTGATTGCCACACCCGGAGCGTTCGACATCCACGTTCATTTCAACAGCCCACAGCTGTTCGACCACGCGCTGGCAAGCGGTATCACGACCATGTTCGGCGGCGGCTACGGCGGTGGTGCGACCACCTGCACCCCCGGGCCACAGAACATCAAGCGCTTCCTACAGGCCGCCGAGGAGTACCCGATGAACGTCGGTTTCTACGGCAAGGGCAACAGCAGCAAGCCCAACGCAATCCGCGAACAGGTCGAGGCTGGCGCATGTGGGCTCAAGCTCCACGAGGACTGGGGGTCGACGCCTGCAGCCATCGATACTTGTCTCTCGCTGGCTGAAGACGCGGACATCCAGGTGTGTATCCACACCGACACGCTCAACGAATCCGGGTTCGTCGAGCATACGTTCGACGCGATCGACGGACGCGCTATCCACACCTTCCACATCGAGGGAGCGGGCGGCGGCCACGCCCCTGACGTACTGGAGCTCGTCGGCCACGAACACATGTTGCCATCCTCGACGAACCCCTCGATGCCTTACACCACCAACACGTTCGATGAACATCTCGACATGGTGATGGTCTGTCACCATCTCAATCCAGATGTCCCGGAAGACGTCGCATTCGCCGAATCGCGTATCCGCGCTGAGACAATCGCCGCCGAGGACGTCCTTCATGACATGGGTGCTATCAGCATCATGACCTCTGACTCACAGGCAATGGGGCGCATGGCCGAGGTCATCTCGCGCACCTGGCAGACTGCAGATAAGATGAAACAGCAGCGCGGACCACTCTCTGCGGACGAGGGAACAGATGCCGATAACACCCGCATCAAGCGGTACGTTGCGAAGTATACCAGCAACCCGGCGAGAGTAGCGGGCATCGACGAGTATATTGGAACACTCGAGCCGGGCAAACTCGCGGACGTGGTGCTGTGGGATCCGGCGTTCTTCGGGACGAAACCCCACTACGTATTCAAAGGCGGGTTCCCAGTCCACAGCGAGATGGGGGAGGCAAACGGGTCACTGATGACCTGTGAGCCAATTCTCCAGCGCGAACGGGCGGGCGCGAAGGGGAAGGCGAAGCAGGCACTGTCGGTGACGTTCGTCAGCGAGGCTGCCTACGAGGCTAACGTCGGGAGCGAGTACGGCCTCGAGACGCCGGTCCGGCCAGTCCAGGGGACGCGAGACGTTCAGAAGGGGGACATGCTGCACAACGACTACTGTCCCGACGACATCGACATCGACGCCCAGACGTTCGAGGTATCGGTCGACGGGGAACACGTCACCTGTGACCCGTCCGAGGAACTCCCACTCGCACAGCGGTATTACCTATGAAACTCACACCGAAAGAACAGGAACGGCTGACGGTTTTTATGGCAGCAGAACTGGCTAGGCGACGGAAAGAGCGTGGCATCGCACTCAACCATCCCGAGACGGTCGCATACATTGCTGACTGGGCGTGCGAGCGTGCACGTGAGGGCATGTCGGTTGCCGAAATCCGTCAGGACGCCACGACACTGCTTACACGCGAGGACGTGATGGACGGCGTCGCGGAGATGGTCGACATGGTACAGGTTGAGCCGATGTTCCCAGACGGGACAAAGCTCGTGACGATTCACGACCCGATCCGTGCTGACAGCCCACAACAGGTGGAAGAATGAGCCACAACGACGTCGCAACCGTCGGTCTGGGCGGGCCAGTCGGGTCTGGCAAGACCGCACTCGTCCAGCGACTCGTCCCGCGTCTCGACGATGCGGGCTACGACGTCGGCGTCATCGCCAACGACATCATGACGCAGGAGGACGCCGACAGACTGCGAAGCTCGTTCGCAGACCGGCTCCCTTCCGACCTCGTGACTGGTGTCGAGACCGGCGCCTGTCCTCACACCGGTATCCGTGAGGATCCCTCGATGAACATCGCCGCCATCGAGGAGTTTACCGAGTCGTACCCCGACCTCGACGTAGTACTGCTGGAGAGTGGTGGCGACAACCTCGCAGCGACGTTCAATCCCGAACTCGCCGACTACTTCCTCTTCGTCATCAGTGTCGCCGAGGGCGACGACATCCCGCGCAAGCGCGGGCCTGGCGTCACGGAGGCGGACCTGCTGGTGGTCAACAAAACGGATCTCGCCCCATACGTCGATGCGGACCTCGACGTGATGCGGCAGGATGCGTCGGAGGCTCGGGGCAACGAGCCGACCTGTTTTACGAACTGCAAGTCCGACGAGGGCATCGACACCGTGGTCGACCATATCGAACAGCAGGTCCTGTTTGCATGAGCTCAGTTCCGCCAGCGTTCGCGGCCTACGGGGAGGAAGAACTCGAGCAGGCACCGGCCTTCGGTCCGGGCAAGTCGGGCGAGTTCGAGGCGACGCTTGTTCGAGAAAAGGGCGGTGAGACGCGCCTGCTCCGCGAGTATACCAGGGTGCCTTACCACCTAACTGGAACGCTCGACGTAGACCCCGCGGACGGACTGACCACACTCTGCCTGCAGGAACCGACCGGCGGCGTCGCACAGGGGGACCGCCACTCGATAGACGTGACTGCTCGGGAGCGCGCCCGGGCACACGTGACGACACAGAGTGCGACGAAAGTCCACAGCATGCAGGCCAACTACGCCCATCTGGACGCGACACTCACCGCCGAACCGGGGTCGCATCTGGAGTATCTACCAGGCCCGACCATCGTCAACGAGAACGCTCGCTGTCTCCAGACAGTCTCGGTCGACTTCTCGGAGGACGCCGTCGTGGTCGTCGGCGACGTACTCGTTCCCAATGGACTCTCGAACCATGAGCCGTTTGCGTTCGACCACTACGCCAGCCACATTGAGGCACGCCACGATGGCGAGCTGGTCTGTGTCGATGCGGTTGACCTGCAGCCGGCGACCGGCGTGCCGGCTGACGCCGCGACGATGGGCAAGTACGGGGTTGTCGGCTCGCTGTATATCTTCGCGCCGACAGTAGAGATATCTCCGCTTACCGACGCCATTCACGACCGGCTCGAAACCGACGGCGATACCATGACGGGGGTGTCGGAACTCGCCGACGGCGTCGGCGTCGCGGTTCGCGTCCTCGGCAACCGGATGACCGACGTCTCCGATGCGGTGACCGCAGCGTGGGACGAAACGAGAAGTGCGACGCTGGCTGTTGGCGCTCCTGAGGACAGGTGGTACTGATGCAGAGGGTCGATGGTATCCTCGGGAACGTGAACGACGATGCCGAGCTGTCACGCAGTGTAGCGGTCCACGAGAAGGACGGGTCACTCGAACGTGTCGTCATTCCCGCTGGGGACCGCCACAGGTCACGTCTGCGAGTCGAAACCGACGCCGGGAAAGACCTCGGTATCGTGGTCGATGAACCACCACTGTATGCCGGTGACGTGCTCGTTCTGGACGACGACCGCGCGGTCGTAGTCGCTTTTGAGGACGAGGAAGCAGTCGTCATTGACCTGCCGGAGCCGTCCAGCGAGGGTGTCGTGACGGCGGTCGAACTGGGTCATCGCATCGGCAACCTGCACTGGGACCTTGCCATCCGCGACGGCGCGGCGTACATACCGGTGGCCGCGGACCGCCATATCATCGAGAACGTCCTCGCCGAGTCGCTTCCCGCAGGCGTCGAACCCCGGTACGAGATGGTGGATGCCTCGCTGTGGGTCGGGGGTACGCCCGACAACGGTGGAACGGAACACGACCATGGAGCCGACCACAGCCACGACCACGAACACACGCATTCGGACGACTACAGATATGCGCATTCCGAGGGATACGACCACGCGCATGGTACCAGTCATTCTCACGGAGGCGACGAGACGTGACTGACGCGTCGTTCCTGCTGGCGATGCGTCTCGCGGACTCCTTTCTGCCAGTCGGAACACACACGGCATCGTACGGCATCGAACAGTACGTCAACGACGGGCGAATCGAGACGGCCGAGGAACTGGGTGCGCTCATCGAAGCGTACCTCGAACGCATCGTCGGTCCGACCGATGTCGTCGCGCTCGGAAACGCACACGCTGCAGCTACAGAGGGAACTCTCGACGGCGTCTGTACGGCAGACCGGCGACTGCATGCAGCGATGCTTCCAGCGGAGTTCCGGGACAGCTCGACGAAAGGCGGTCACAAACTACTGGAACTTCTGACCGAAACCGACGGTCAGCTGTTCCCTGCCATGGACGATGGAGCAGTGGCGGATGGTGTAGTCGCAGACGGAGCCGGTGACGACGTTGCCACGGCCTACGCAGCAGCCGTCGGGGACGGCGAGACGCCGGGCCACTACGCTGTCGCGCTGGGTGTCGTCGGCCAGCGAGGAGGGCTCTCCAAGCGGGAGGCATCTCTCCTGCAGGCGTACTCGTTCGTGACGGAACTGCTCGGGGCCGCCCAGCGACTTGGCCAGTTCGGCCACACTGCGATTCAGGCCCAGCTTGCGCACCTACTGCCGGTCGTCGAGGACATCTGTGATACGTATGCCGATTCCGACCTCGACCGACTATCGTCGTTCGCCCCACTCGCGGAGATTATGGGGATGCACCACGAACGCGCAGACCGGCGATTGTTCATGAGCTGAGCGCTCCGGGGACAGCGGACACCGTGAGACGAGATTGTTCGGTAGTCGACAAACCACGCACTCCTAAACAAGACAGCAGAACATCTGAGCTGGGTACGCGTCCAGCGCGCAAATATCGGCACGATGCCCGATGTTTTTATTGCCAACAGACAAGAGACAGATAGACAGACGACGACCGCAAGCTGCGACTGGAGATTCATCAAACCAATGGGAATCGATACAGTAATCTCAAACGGAACGCTGGTATGGGCTGACAGAACACGAGAATGCGACCTCGCAATCGATGGTGAAAAAATCGTCGCAGTCGGGGACAGAGAGACGTTTCCCTCGGCAACGGAGGAAATCGATGCGTCGGGCAATTACGTGCTGCCGGGACTCGTGGATCCACACGTCCATCTCGAATGTTATTACTCGCAGGATAGTTACGAATCCGGTACTCGTGCTGCGGCACTGGGTGGTGTGACGACGTGCATCGCGTTCGCGTGGCAGGCGTGGGCGAACGATGCACCAGATAGCATGAGTACGTTCGAGGAAGACGGGACGTTGCTCGAAGCAATCGACCGTCACAAACGACGGGGGGAGGACGCACTCGTCGATTTCGGGCTACACGGTGGGATAACTCGTCCCGACCCAGCAGTGTACGACGAACTCGGTGACGCCGTTTCGGAGGGCGTCACCTCCTTCAAAATGTTCACGACCTACGAAATCGGACTTTCGAACGGCTTTCTCGACAAACTCTTCGAGGAAATCGCCGAACACGACGGGATTGCAGTGCTACATACAGAGGACGACGACGTCTGTGAGGCGCGAACCGAGCGTCTCAAAGACCAGGGGAGAGGTGACGTGGAGGACTATCCCGGCACTCGGCCAGCGTTTGCAGAGGCGATGGCTGCAGACGACGCAGTTCGGATGGCCAGGGAAGCGGGCGTCCAGTACTACGGCTTTCACACCTCCTGTGGCGCTGCCGGGGACGTTCTCGCCGATGCACAAGACGACGGCACGCAGATTCGCGCGGAAACGTGTCCGCACTACCTGACGCTGGACCAGTCCGCGTACGAAACACAGGGAACACTGGCCATGATTGCCCCACCACTCCGAACCCAACGGGACATCGAAGCACTGTTTGACCATCTAGAGCGGGACACACTGAGTGTCATCTCGACGGACCACACGTCGTTTCAGAAATACAAAAAAGAGGTCGACGACTGGTGGGACTCAACGTTCGGTGCCAATAGCGTGCAACGGAGCCTGCCCGTCTTCCACGACGAAGCAATCGTCAGTCGAGACTACTCGTATCCGTTTCTCGTCCGACTCATGTGTACCCGACCAGCAGAGACGTTCGGACTGCCGAACAAAGGGACGCTCGATCCAGGAACAGATGCCGACGTCGTTATTTTCGATCCGGATGCCACACAGACCATCAGGGCGGCGGACAATGAATCAGTCTCCGATTACTCTATCTACGAAGGGCGGGAGGTTGTCGGGCAGGTCGAAACGACGCTCGTGCGTGGGAGCGTTGTCGCCGACGGCGGGGAAATTAAACGAGAACCGGGCTACGGCAATTTCATTGAACGCGAGTGTCCGGACTGGGAGCCACTGTGAGAGACTGAACGCGTAGTTCGCAGCTGGCAGTTCGCTTTTGTGCCCGCTGCCAGTGGTGGTCGTCGCATCGGTGTAGCGCCGGAACAAAAAAGAGAATCGCTCTGTTCTAGTCGGAGGAGCTGAGTATATTCTCTCCTTCACTCAGCAGCAATCGCATACCGAAGCGCCGGATGACATACAGGATTCCTGCAGTTGCAAGGACGCCGTACTGTACGAGTGGGTCGGGGTGGATGACTGCTGTCGCTCCAGTCCCGAAATAAATAATCCGCACGAGAAGGTTTGTGATACGGGGCTCGTTTTCCCGCCGGACGAAATTCATCCCGTAAATCAGCGTTACGATACCCAGGAGGACGCTGACGCTCGTCAGGAGCGACGCCAGGCTGAGTCCGTCGGTAACCAGCGTCGGCTTGAACAGGAACGCGATTGGAAGGATGTACAGCGTCGCACCGATTCGGATTGCTTCCAGGCTTGTGAGCCAGAAGTCAGAATCGGCGATACCGGTCGTCACCACGACCGCGATTGCGATTGGGGGAGTGATGCCGGACAAGACCGCACCATAGAAGACGAAGTAATGGGCTGCGATTTCTGGCACGCCGAATTCGCCGACGAAGGTCGGTGCAATAAGGATAGCGACGATTGAATACGCCGCGACAGTTGGCATCCCCATATCCATCACGAACGAGAGGACCATGCCGAGAATGGCCGCAAAGATGAGAACACCACCAGAGATGCTGATGATCGCAAGCGCCAGCATCCCCGGCATACCCGTCGAATTCAGAAGGTCGACGATGACGTTGATCAGCGCAATCATCAGGGCAATGGGTGCCAGCGATTTTGCACCGAACGTGACTCCATCCAGCGTTTGTCCTAGCACCGTTTTGAGGGTTTCCGTGACGCTCTCGGTCTGAGACACCATACTTTGTATCAGCGGAATGCTAATTCCGGTGGCAAACATCAAGCCTGCGGTCAGCAGGGCCGACGTGACCACCGTGAAGTTAGCAATACCAAGCAGGTAGACCAGTGCGAAGAACGGAATACCGAAGCGGACGGCACTGACGATGAGGTCAGTTCGGCTCTTCGAATTATCGAGTGCTGTCTCCGGATCGATACGCAGGTCGTCGGCGTAGCGCTTGGTGGCGAAGTGAATGGCAATTGCGACGCTGAAATAGAAAAACAGCGCGGGAAGCATTCCCGCAATCAACACGTCAGTGTAGCTGGTTCCGAGAAACGATGCCATCAAGAACGCTGCCGAACCCATCACGGGGGGCATCACTTGTCCACCGGATGAGGCAACAGACTCGATGGCCGCTGCCGTCCGTCCGGGTAGCCCGCTTTCTTTCATTAGTGGGATGGTGAACGATCCAGTCATCGCTGCATTCGCGCTTTTTGCTCCGTTAATCGAGCCAATCAGCATACTCGAGATGACGGCCGTCTGGGCGATTCCGGAGCTCATAAAGCCAGCTGCCCGAATCGAGATCCGCTTGACGAGATCGAACCCGCCATACGCTCTAATGAGTCCTGCGTACAGCAGGAAGGGGGCGACCCAGGCAGCGACAATCCGGGTGACCGACCCGTACAGCCCTCGTATGTCCAGTACACTCACCTCAATGAGGCGTTCGAACGAAAGCCCCGCGTGGGAAAAAAGGCCCGGGAAGTACTGTCCGTAGAAACTGTAGACCATCGTCAACAGCACGAGCAAGAGAAATCCGAGTCCGAACCCATCGTACGTCAGATAGAACATGGCCAGAAGCAGGGCGGCCCCGAGGATGTACTCGTGTTCGAAAATCGTAATCGGCCGCGTGACGAACAGTTCCTCGAACGTCACGAAGAGATACACCGAGACGGCGACGACCACGACCATAGACGCAACGAGCAGCAGCTGCTGGATGCGAGAGGGTTCGTCTTCTTCCACATGTTCGCCCTCTGCTGCGGTGCCGTCCCCGCCGTCAAGCCGGGAGAACACGTAGATGACGGCGCCGCCGCCGACGAAAAAGATCGCAAACTGGGGTCGCGGTAACCAGTAGGTTATTCCATAGTACAGTACTACCCCCCAGTAGATGACTGAGAGGAAGATTATGAAATGTCGTAACGGCTCTTGTTTGAGTTTCGTCTGTAACGAGTTGAGGTTCATTTGTACAAAAATTGGTGAGTAGTCGATGGACTAGTTATCAGCTGTTGATAGTGATTGCTGTTGCAGTTGTCGAGTCACAGGTCTGCTTCCGTCATGCTGTCGTCCCAGATATCCTGTTCTCTGAAGAACTCTGCCGCGCCGGGATGAATCGGAACGTCCGGGAGCAGGAAGCTGTTCATACTGCTCGGGTCCGAGTGGTCGAGGTACTGCGACATCGAATTCTGTAAGACGTCCGGATGTTCGTGACTCACGCGAGCCATCTCGTAGACCGCATCTGCGGGCACGTCCTCTCCGAAGCAGAACTGGACGCCGTTGTTCCATGCCATGACGGAGTCGGCGCCGACGTCCTGACTCCAGCCGTACGGTTCGATCTCTTCGGGTTCGATGGACGGCGTGTCTTCGACTGCACTGATGAGTTCGTCGGACGTCTCGACCACGTGAACGTCTTCTCTGGCTTCGATTTCCGTCGCCCATCCCGGAATGCCCGCGTAAGAAGCCCCTTGCCCGAAGAAGGCGTCCACACGCCCCTCTCCGATTGCCCGGGCCAGGTCACCCGCTGGGAGGTTGACGATCTTTTCCTCGATGTTCTCCCACTCGCCCATGTTCTGGTACAGGACTTCCTGAAGCAACCGCGAGCCCCAAGCTGCTGGGAACATCCAGACGTTGACGTCCTGTTCCAGAATGTCCTGAGTCGTCTGGATGCCACTCCCGTCGAGTGCCATCCAGTAGTAATGGAACACCAGATTGTTGAACCCCTGTGGTGCAACGTCCTGAGGTTCGCTGAACGGCTCCTGTCCGTTCTGTGCACCGACGAGGGTAAAATTCTCCGTCGAGTAGGAGTCTGTCTCACCATTGTTGTACAGTTGCACACTGGCTGGATTGCCACCGGAGTCAGAGACCTGCAGTTCGACCGAGTCCGACTCCTCTTCGAGCGCCCGCTGGAGGGCCTGTGCGGTCCCCAGACTGAACGTCCCCGATCCGGTCATGGTGAGCGTGGTGGTACTGCTCTCCCCGCCAGAGTTCCCATCACTGCCATCGCTACTTCCACCGTCGCTGCCGTCGCCACCGTCACCGCCATCTCCGCCACTGGAACACCCAGCAAGCCCGACCACCGACGCAGCACTGGCGGCCTTGAGGAAGTTCCGGCGTGACCTCTTTTCTGCGAATCTGTTTGTCGAATTGCCCGCACTATTCGTTGACGATTGGTTACTGCTTTCTCCACTCATATGGCCGATTCCAGTCTGTAGTAGTAATTGGTGTACATATAATGATTTTCTCTCCCGCAATATTACCACGGCGTTTGTTCGAGAATGTTACCGAACTCCGCACGAATATATAGTCGGCCGCTCACGCTAGAGGTGATGCCGCGAGTACCACGTGTTGATCCAGCATCGCTTCCCGACGAGTACGAGATTCTTGAGGAGGAGTCTGACGCACTCGATTCCACCATTACGGCCGAGTGGTGGAACTCCCAGTCGACTGTTCAGACGTTCGGTAACAACGTCGATCTCGCCGAAACGCACGTCCACGCGAACGTCTCAATGTGGACCCAGACCAACCTCACACCACAGGAGGTCGAATACGTCATTCTGGCAGTCGGACGTGAACTGGATTCGGCCTACGAGTGGCACGACCACGCGATTGCGGCCGTCGAACGCGCCGGCATCGACGAGGAGAATGTTATTGCCATTGCCGAGAAAGACACAGACGCACTCCCGGAGAAAATCAGCGTACTGGTCGAATACATCTACGAGTTCGTCGCCTTGTCAGGTGGCGTCAGCGACGAGACACACGAGGCACTGACAGGACACTACGACGATAGCACGGTCGTCGGCATCGCAATGCTCGCCGCCTACTACGTGTTCATATATTACGTCGCGTCTGCGCTCGGGCTCGAACTCGATGAGGATTTCGTCGGCTGGAATCTCGAGAACTATCCGGTCTGAGTGCTGTCGAGATCCGCGTCAGCGAGACGCTCTCTGAGTGTCGCTGCGATTGACAACAGCGTTTCGTCATCTCCGTGTGCAGCGATACACTGCAGACCAAGTGGAAGTCCAGCGTCAGTTTTGCTCGATGGGACCGTCACGGCTGGGAGACCTGCGTGTGTCCACGGCAGATTCATCACCGGGTCACCGGAGTCGTCGAGTCCCTCAGGTGCTGGCCCGCGTGCCGCAGGAGCGAGCAGTACGTCGAGGTCGAACTGTGCCATTGTTTGCTCGATGGTGTGACGGGTGCGCTGTTGACTCAGCCGTCCGTCGCCGACGGCGTTGAGGTCCGTCTGCCAGCCGTTCTCGACCATCGCCGCCGAGTCCGGGTGGTACCTGTCGCCGTACTCGACGTACCAGTCCGCGTGTTCCATCGCAGCCTCGGCCTCGATCATCGACTCGTGTCGCTCGTTGAGAGCCCCGATGTCGTTGAACAACTGAACTCGGTCGACGGTGATGCCAGATCGTTCGAGTGCCGAAATCTGGGTCTTGAAGTGTTCACGCCCAGTCTCGGTCGCCTGTTCGAGGTACCCTCCCGCTGGGATGCCAACGCTAGAAGAGGTCGTCAAATCCGGCGCCCTGGTCCAGTTCGAACAGAGGACGCTCGCGGCGAGTTCCATTCCCGGGACGTCCTGTGTGAACATGCCGACCTGGTCGGCTGAGGGAGAAAACGGGACGATACCGTCTGTCGAGAGGCGACCCTTGCTGGGTTTGAAACCGACGATCCCACAGAAGGCAGCGGGACGTACGATAGAGCCGACGGTCTGTGTACCGAGCGCGAGTGGCACGAGGCCGGCGGCAACGGCAGCAGCAGAGCCGCTGCTTGACCCACCGGGCGTGTGAGAAAGCGCGTGTGGGTTTCGGGTTGGCCCGGTCGGCGAGGACGCGAACTCAGTCGTGACGGTCTTTCCCATCACGAAAGCGCCCGCCTCCCGAAGCGTCGTGACGACGGGCGCCTCAGGGCTTTCGAACGTGGACGGAGGCAAGTCCGACCCCGCTCGGGTCGGAAAACTGTCGACGCTGAAGATGTCTTTGACACCCACGTTCACGCCGTAGAGCGGCGGCCTCACCGAGGTTCGCTCCCAGCGTTGTCGAACTCTCTTGACGGACTCCCGGAGTGTCGTGAACTCGGGGGTTTCCACAAACGACTGGAGGTCGTCTTCGACAGTCTCGACGCGTGCTTCGACGTCGTCGTAATAGGAGTCAAGATCCTGTTGCCCGCTGCGTAGCGCTCGAACCGTCTCGGAGAGTGCCGCGGAGTACCGTTCGATCGATTCGGTCATTCGATTATCGCCACCGGTCTGATCGGGGAGCCAGTTCCGTCACGGACTTTCAGTGGGAACGCAGACAGCGTGAACCGCTTGCCGACGACTGTGTCGAGATTTGCCATGTTCTCGATGTTGATCATCTCCATCTCTGCGCACACGTCATGGGCGGGAAATTCAGCCGTTTCCGCTGCGGTGCCGTGGTCGATGCTCGGGGCGTCGATGCCGATGTTTTTGATTCCTTGTTTGCCAAGCCACCGCGTGGCATCACCGGTCAGGCCCGAGTATTCGTACTGGTAAGCGTAGCGTTTTTCGTGATCGTCGACCGCGTAGTGTTCGTCACGGTGGCCGGTGTAGAGCGTAATCGCGTCCCCCTCTTGTATCGTGAGGTCGTGTTCGTTGAGACTGGCTCTGATGTCGTCGGCTTCGATGAACTCGTCGCTCGTGACGTGTGAGACATCAACGCCAACAGCGTCGCCGTAGAACCAGTCGAGGCCCATCTTGTCGATGCTTTCCTCCCGCGTCGGGTCGATGTGACAGAGCGCATCCACGTGCGTCGGACCATGTTCACTGACCAGTATCGTCCGGACGAGCGGGTTTTCTTCTTTTTCTCCCGCTCGTTTGGCACCCAGTTTTCGCTTGATTGTCCCGGTTTCTTTGCCCAGTTGCTTCCGGAGGGTGTAGGCTTGCTCCTCGTGGAAGTGCGTGGTCCAGAACTGAGTTCGCTCGTGTCCGGGAAACACTGGCTGGTCTTCCTCAATGTACCCCGAAAGGTCGATGAGTTCTACCATCACCGCACTATTCTGCACAGACGTAATTATATATTGGTATAAGGTCAAACTCCGCCACAAGATTAGACGTAGACCACTACGATTTCATCTCTCACGTCGGTGTCGTACGTCTCGATAGGTGGTGCATCCTCACATAGTTCAGTCCTACAGTCGTTCGGTTCGTCGTGTGCGGCTCGCTCGTCTGCTGCTGTCTCCGGAGGCGTCTGGGTCGCCTTCCCGCTCTGTGGTGTTGCTGTCGGCTCTTCGTTCTGTGCAGGTCGAGATTCGACGTCGGTATCGTAGGTCCGTGTTCGCAGTCGGTGGGGGTTGTAGACCGATTCACCGGTCTTGATATCGAATTCCCACTTGTGCCACGGACATCTGATTATCTCACCCTCTTTCTCCCAGTTGTACTCGCCAACAGCATCGGCTGGCGACAGTGTACCACCGATAGTTCCCTCACACAATGGAGCAAGATGGTGTGGGCAGACATTCCTGAGGGCGTGGAACTCGCCAGCGACGTTGAACACACCGATCGACTCGCCGTCTATCTCGACAATCCGTCGCTCACCGGGTGGTAGCTCCGCAACCGGACAGACCGGATGTGGGTCACTCATATCTATACCAGGCCCTTGGTGGTCGGCAGATCATACAGCTCCATTGCCGTTCGATACATGATCTGCTCGGTCAGGTCGGACGGAAGCGGCGGGAGACCAGGCTGACGTGAGCCGTTCCAGTAATCTCCGTCCCAGTGTGGAAAGTCACTCGAAAACATCAGCGTATCTTCTGCGGTGATCATTTCGAGAAGCTGTTTGAAGTACTTGGGATTCGGTGGTTCGGGGACCGGTTGTTGCGTGAACTTGACGTGCTCGCGCATGTACTCACTGGGCGCTCGCTCCAGCCACGGCACCTGTCTGCGACACGTTTTGAAGTTCTTGTCCATCCGCCACATCAGGTGGGGGGCCCAGAAAAAGCCACCTTCGGCAGCGACGACGGTCAACTCGGGAAACTCCACGAACACCCCCTCGCAGATGAGACTGTTTATTTGCTGCATGTAGGTCGTCGGAAAAATGTTGTGGTGCTCGAAATACGTGCTGGGATGACCAGCACTGGTAGTCGTCCCGCTCAGCCCTGCGCCGTCACTGGCCACGTGCATTGCAACTGGCAGCCCCATCTGTTCTGCAGCGTCGTAAAGCGGCCAGAACTCGTGCTTGCCCAGCAGATTATGAGAAGCACTGTTGATAATTACCTGGACGAACTGCGGATGGTCGCCGTACTCACGAATGATGTCCGCTGCGGCGGCAGCATTTTGTTGTGGAACGTATATCGAGGCGAGAAACCGGTCGTCGGCTGGGAGCCACGAATCCATGACCCATTCGTTGACCGCTCGCGCGAGTGTGGTCGCATAATCCCTGTTCGGAAGGAGATTGAGACCGAGGGCGTCCCCGTTGAGAAGGGCGTAGTCGATGTCGTTCTCCTCCAGATGATTCTCCCGAACCCGGTCGGGAGATGTCCACCCTCGCTGATTGCCGTCTATCAGGTCGTCACGTGTCCGATATCCTGACGGATTGCCGTAGGGAGTCGATGGCACGTCCGGTAGCGAGGGTCCCGACGTATTCTTGAACCGATGTCTGTGTCGGTCCGGGACATGGCGGGCAATCTCATCAAGCGAGTCCCACATCTGATGTACGTCTGTGTCGATGATGGGGACACTCATTGAATTTCCTCGATTCGCACTGTCTGCTCGCCATCTTCCAGCGTCGTCTGTTCGAGTGAACGGAGACGGTCACGCTCATCGGATATCGTCGCAAAGTGATTGCCGGCCAGTTCCCCCGCGGGGCTCTTGAAACACGTCGGTCCACAAGGAAGCAGAATCTCTTGTTCGTTTCGGTAGCCCGGATATAACAAGATGTCTCCACACGAGGGATACACGGTGTGGTTTTCGCGTGGAATGTCCGGGAGTGTGAGGTCGTCGATGTTAATCCACGTCGCAATCCCGCTCCATCTGACGTGCATGAGTGTCGATTCGAGTGGGAGCAGTTCCCTGACTCCGGCAGCTGTTTCCGGAGCGCGCTGGTCGTGTATCTCTGCCGTGAACGTCATCTCGTTCGTGGTAATCTCTAGCATTGTTGGTGTGCCCCAGTTCTGGCGAGTTCTGCGAGGGCCTCTGCGAGTACTTCCGTCGCAACGATGCAATCGTCCCATGCAACGGACTCTTTTGGAGAGTGTGAGTGGCCACCTTCCGAGGGAACGAAGACAAGCCCTGCCTCTGTCACGTCAGCAACCTGCATCGTATCGTGGCCGCCGCCCGAATGGACGGACATGGTCTCTGCGCTACAGTTGTCTGCGGCAGTCTGTAGGACGTCCTGAACTGCCGGTGACAGCGCCGTTGGCGAGACGTCGTAGGTAATCTCCAGTTCGGCGTCCACTCCGTAGTCAGTCTCGATGGCTGCTACCGAGCCTTCAACAGCGTCCAGTTGGGTGTCGATCTCGGCAGCACAAATCGACCGGATGTCCAGCGACAGCGAAACCGACCCGGGAACCACGTTTACCACGTTCGGTCCGACGTTGAGTTCCCCGACCGTTCCGACAGCTGTGCCCGTTCCGGTCGCGGAGAGGTCCGACGCAGTCTCCTCGACAGAACGGACGAGTTCACTGGCAGCCACCAGTGCGTCGCTCCGCTCGGCCATGCCAGTCGTTCCAGCGTGGTCTGCTTCTCCCTGAATGTGGACTTCCCCGCGGACTGTGCCAGTGACGTCGGTTACGATACCAATGGGAACGTCCGCCGCCTCAAGAGAACCACCCTGTTCGATATGTAGCTCCAGCCATGCAGCCCACTCACCGGCGTCGAGCCGACCAGCCCCCTGATACCCTATCGTTCGGAGTGCCTCTCGCAATGTCACGGTCCCGTCGGACAGCGAAAGTGCTTCATCCACGGAGAGGTGTCCCGTGGCGACGGACGACCCCAGTACACCGTCCGCAAACCGTGTGCCCTCTTCCCCGGTAAAACAGACGACTTCGAGTGGTCGCCGCAGTTCCACACGACTGCGTTGGATGGCCCGAACGGCTTCCAGTGCGGCGTACACCCCCAGCGCGCCGTCGAAGATGCCACCGCGCGGAACGGAGTCGAGGTGGCTTCCCGCTGCGACCGGGGCCACATCAGGAGTGGTTCCCGGAGGTGTCCACCGACCAGCGATGTTACCAACGGCGTCGACCCGGACCTCGAGACCAGCGTCTTCCATTTGATTGATGAGATAGTCGCGGGCCCCTCCGTTTGCTTGGTCACCGGGAAGAACAGTTCGTCCGCGGCCGACATCCGCATCGATGTCACCAAACGTCGCGTTCTGGCGGATGTCAGTCTGGAGTGTGTCACCGTCAATACTGAATTGACTCGTCATAATCCTACGACTGACCGAGGAGACACTCGCAGACCAGAGGTGCAGTTCCGAATCGGCCGCATCTGTCGCCGCGTAGAACGTCGTGTTCCATAGACACAGGGGACGCCATCTGGCCATACGGGAGAGCAGGCAGATGTGCCACTGCGGGCGACGCTCAGTTCATCTCCGGGGGGGCATCCGACAGTACCTCTGCGTGGTGGATAGCGGTCTGGAAACATTGTTATTTTTGCTCCGGCTTCACTAGCAAACTGTCACCTGGTGCCTAAAATAACTTTTCAATCGGACAATCCTGTCCGGGCGTCAGAACTACTGCACTCCAGAGTTGAGGTCTCGCTTCACTCACTGATTACCAACAACCAATTTGGCCAGGTTTTTCAGAATGGAGTCGGGAACTGTTCCAGGCTCACCCAGTAGGGGGAGTTGTTGACCAACTCTGTTCCCATATTCCGAACGAGTACATTACAAGTACACGACGTAGGAAGACAAGCCGACAGAACAGAACCGAGCGCGCTGGCGTTAGGAAGCAGTAGCTAGAGTTTTTTTACCACCTAAGACTTTTTCGGATATGCGAACATACATAAACCAATAGTGGGTATTAGTGAACATGCCACCAACTGACAACTCTACTGGGACACGGTCGTTGAAAACCGTGTCGAAGGCTGCGGAGGTGCTCGAAACCATCAAATCCCACGGCGGTATCAGTGTGACGGAACTCTCGCGTGCGCTCGACATTCCGAAGAGTTCTGCATACACCCAGCTCAAAACGCTATCCGAAAACGGGTTCGTCGTGAAACAGGACGATGAATACGTCCTCGCTCTGAAGTTCATCTCGTTCGGTGAATACGTCCGCAACCAGCACGCGCTCTACAGACACGGGAAACCCCACATCGACGAACTGGCACGTGAAACCGAGCAATACGCACATCTCGTCACCGAGGAAAACGGTCGAGGGCTCAATCTATACCGGTCTCGAGGTGATACGAGCGTCGGGGGAGACTATCAGAACAGGAAGCTGCAACAACCAGACTATCTTCACTATACAGCGGCCGGGAAAGCAATTCTAGCGAGTTTGCCGGACGAACGAGTCCACGAGATTATTGACCAGCACGGTCTTCCCGAGCGGACAGACAATACAATAACAGACTCGGAGACACTGTTCAAAGAACTCGCTGCGATTCGTGAGCGAGGATACGCATACAACGACGAGGAGGAAATACGAGGCTTCCGTGCGATCGGCACACCGATCAGAGGTGGTGATTCAAAAGTACTCGGGTCCCTCAGCATCTCCGGCCCAACGAGCTACTTCAGCGATGAGCGGTTCGATCAGGCACTCCCGGAACAGGTTATCGAGAGTGCAAACATAATAGAAGTGAATATAACGATGAGTGGACAAGATTGAGTGTGTGCGTGGGAGAGCGCAACACGCAAGTGTGAATTTGCATTATACGAACAAAGTGGAATAAAAACCGTTCGGGGATATGTTGCTGATTATTGGTGTACCCCTAAAAACTGACAGCCGTGGTGATATCACCACAAATAAGACTCCTACTGTTGACAAATCCGAATTTTCGGCCGTATCTGTGTTGACTGACAGGGTGACCCCCGTAAACTATTGTTCAGTATATGCGAACACTTTGATGCACCCCTCTGTGCACCCAGGATAAGCGGATGTCAACGGTCTATGCTAGAAGTGCCGAGCGGTCAGCAGCGGTTGTGCGGCGACGGTCGGGTCTGCAACGGGGTCAAATCGTAATCTTCTCCCGATATCCATTATAAGCATATGCTTGTAAAGGGGCTCGTCGCGTCAGAAGTGGCAATCCATGATAGCGTAGCAGTTCCGGGTCACAGTCAGTGGAGGCAGGTAGGAGAGAGCAAATCGCGTACGGTCGAAAGAGACGCACATAGGCTCCCCGACATGGCGGCAGTGAGTCACAGGATCCTCATCCCTGCGTTATCGAGAGAGTTATGTGTCTGGAACCTGTCAGTGCTCGGTAGTAATTTCGTCCGCATCTTCCGGGAGGCGTATGACGACCAGGTACTCGGCATACTCGGTGAGATAATCCAGTAGCGTATCGATTCGGTGGGCATCGATAGCATCCATCGAATCGAGGAGAATTAACGAGACCGTTTCGTCAACATCGTGTACCAGATAACCAGCAAGTGCGAACACCGGTGCGGAAAATTCCAATGGAAACATACCGAGCGTTTCTCGACGCATCGGCCGAGAAACGCTCTGGTCACGTCGTCATCGACGCAACTGGCTTCGACCGCGACCAGCCCTCACGCCACTACGCTCAGCGAGCACACTACCGCGTTCGATTGCTGAAAGTCACCGCCCTCGTTGACGTGAAAACGCTGTACCTCTTCGATGTTCACTGTACCACGACGAAGAAACACGACGCTAAGATTGGTCCGCAGGTCGCTGGCTGCTGACCGCGGCTACGACGGGAAACCGTTTCGCGACGAACTCCGTGAAGATGGCATACGCCCGCTGATCAAACGCCGCATCTACTCGTCGCTAGATATTGCTCACAACGCCCGGATGAGCCGCCTCTGGTACAATCGCCGCTGGATGGTCGAAACCGTCTTCTCCTCGATCAAGCGCACGCTCGGCTCCGCCGTGCGTGCGCGAAGCTGGCACCTCGAATTCCGTGAGATGGTGCTGAAATGTGCCGTTTACAATCTTCGTCGAACGGTCAGACACCCA
This sequence comes from Salinibaculum sp. SYNS191, assembly GCF_037338445.1. Classification (NCBI taxonomy): domain Archaea; kingdom Methanobacteriati; phylum Methanobacteriota; class Halobacteria; order Halobacteriales; family Haloarculaceae; genus Salinibaculum; species Salinibaculum marinum. The sequence goes on along the minus strand of NZ_CP147838.1, from coordinate 1,996,479 downwards.
GCAGATTAACCGCAGTCGATGGGTTTTTGCTCGATAGCCGGACGAGTGAAAACTTCGAAATCAAGCTCAGTATAGCGATTCTACAGCGCGAAAGACTGCAAGCCATGGGCCCACAAGGCAATCAGCATGGGTTCGGGATATTCTCCTGTCTGGTTAGGGAATATGCGATTCAATCCTGCCTATTTTCCTATAACTACATTCCTATATCTCAACTCTCTCTTTTCCTTGGCCATTTACGTAAGATATAATCATATCCTATGGCGAAAGTTCGTATTTGGATGTTTAAACTTCGAAATAAAAATAAAATTTGGGTTTAGGGGAGTGAATATCCTCAAAAACAGTCTAAAACCAGAAAAATTAAATTATCTCGGGGTGGTCGCTCATTATTTCCTACTACTTGAGTTTGTCTAAAAGTGGTAGCTATTCCGAAAATCTCTCCATAAACCGTTTTGAGGTTTCTGCTACAGTTTATTCAGAAATTTCGCCGGGTTGAGTAGTTGCTTGTCCCTCTTATTTTGATTTATCAATATGGGATTTTCTCAGCTCTACATACGGTTCCACTCAACAATTCACATATGACCTGCTGGTTCTCAACCTCGAGACGTGCTCAAAATCCTTCTCGCTAAAATTAATTGCTTAGATTCACCTATTCGGCCTTTCCCGGCTGCTGCTTCCGGAGGCATCCGGGCTGTAACGCCGATGACTCGGCTTCTTTCGCACACGGGCCAGTCAACACGATGTGCTCTGTGGCACGGAATACAGGTCGGTCTCTTGCGCCCCATCTTGGTTCACGATCTCATGGCGTAGCACCGTTCCATCGAGTCAGCAGAGTGTTTAGATCATCCGCTGAGGGTTTTAACAGAGCCGCTTGAACTGAAAACTGCTGGCATCCTTGTCCTCTATAGTAGGTCTTGAAACGAGTTACACATCGAACGCATTGTCGTCGTGCGGTCGAGTGTGCATTGACTTTCAAGACCTATTATAAGGGATCTGTGTCTGGCTGGTGGTTGCCATCTCGGCGCTTTAGGAGGGATTCATGTTTCCGATCGTGTGTCTCGTCTCTTCGAAGTCAGGAGGCATTGGCTCTTCTACATTCCTCTCTCAGGGTGCGTTCTGGCCACTGAGTCTCTCGGTGAGTTACCGGATTCACATGGACGTCAGCCAACACACCTTGGTCTTGCCCCCCATACCCCGTTTGAGCATGTCTGTGCGTGCTAAGGGGTGTCTAGGCGGTTCTGCGTTCGCCTCCAGGGTTTCACACACGGCTGTATACCCCGGAATACCCTGTTTTTGTCTCTGTTTCTCCTGTGTGTGACCGCAGTTCTCTTTCGATAGGCGCTGCGAATGCAAACCCGCCACTGGCGGCGAGCGTGCTTCTATTGGGCGATTTTGAGTGTCTGGGGTCGTTCACCGCCGGCGCTTCAGTGTGTCTTCTCACTTCTTTCGCATGCGTGATTCCAAAACCGCATGACGGAGGCCGTGTGTGAACGCTCATGGCCCAACACATGTGAACGTCCCTTGCCTGTCCAACGCGCCCTTCGTCTCGCGTCATTCGGCGCTGTCGGGGGTTTCAGCGCTTCGGTTGTATGTCTGGCGGAGATGAGGTACTGCTCGCTCTTGCGATTGCCAGCGCAATGGCATTGTCACAATTCTCTGAATATGGGCGATAGAAGGTTTATACCGGTTGAAAAAGCCGATTGTGATTATTCGGGTCAACTCCTCCAACGCGAAGTTGGTTGTGGAGACTCTGTTGTATGTCGGTCAGTCGTAGAGTCACGACTGACTCCCTATTGACAACGTCCTCGATAATCGCGATGTCCGTGTCTTTCACTTTGGCGGGCAGCCACTACGGCCAGTTATGAGGGACGTTCCGGAGACGCTCACCACCGCACTGGCCGACGTCACCGTCTCGGACAAGCGCTGTCTGGAGGCGGGTGCCGGCGCCGACCACACCACGGCTGGCTTGGTCGCGGCGGTGACCCACAACCCTGACCACGCGGCGACGGTTCGCGACTGGCTTGCCGGCGATCTCTCGCGGACGATAGTGATGGATCTCGCTCGCGCCTCCGAGCGGGAGTTCACACTCGTCATCTACGTCGAGACCCACTACCCGCTGCGGGGGCCCGCGCCGCCGTCGAGGACGCGCTGGCCGTCGACGGAGATGCCGACTCGCTGGCGGACGCCCGCAGCGAGGTGACCGACCTGCTGTAGCGTGCCTGTCGTCCTGCCGGAGCGACCCTCACGACCGACTGTACTATCACCTGACAGTCCGTAGTGTCCACATGGACGCCGCCGAACTGACCAGAGACGTCTGGGATCTGGACCCGGACGCGTTCCCTGCAGACGCCTCGCTCGAACGGCAAGTGACCTTCCTCTTGCGCTACGCGATCCTGGCTCCGTCCAGCCACAACAGCCAGCCGTGGCGGTTCGCGGTCGATGGTGGGACGGTTGCCGTCCGGATTGCTGACGACCGGCGGCTGGAGGTTGCCGACCCCGACGGCCGCGAGCTACACCTCAGCGTCGGCTGCGCCGTCGAGAACCTCTGTGTTGCGGCCGAGCACTTCGGATTCGCTCCTGACGTGGACGACGACCCCGACGGGGGCGCGGCGGCCGTCGTCTCGCTGCATCCCGACGCGGAGGCGGATTCGCCCCGGCCGCCGGAGCTGTTCGACGCGCTGACCGCGCGGTACACCAGCCACCGGCTGTTCGAGGACCGACCCATCCCCGACACCACGCTGGGGCGCTTCCGGCAGTGCGCCGTCGAGGACGACGTGACGCTCCATCTCGTCTCCGACGCCGAGACGAAGGAATCGGTCGCCGAACTCCAGGCCGCCGCCGACGAGGCGCTGATGGACGACCCCGACTACCGGCGGGAACTGGGCTACTGGGTCGGGACGGGCGCGCTCGGCGCGTCGTGGCTCGCGGCCAGGCTCGGCCAGACCGTCGTCACGCACTTCGACCTCGGCGCGCGGGAGGGACGGAAAAACTCGAAGTTCGTCCAGCGGGCACCCCTCGTCGCGGTCCTGTCGACACCGACAGACGACCCGACGACGCAGGTCCGGGCCGGACAGGTCTTCGAACGCCTCGCCCTCGTCGCGACGACCGCCGACCTCGCGGTCCACCCGCTGAGCCAGACGCTCGAACGGCCCGACGCGCGGGCGGACCTCGCCGACCGAGTCGGTATCGGGGATGGGGTGCCACAGCACCTCTTCCGCGTCGGCTATGCCGACGAGACACCCGAACACACGCCGCGGTTGCCGCTAGAGGCAGTGCTAGAGGACGCCCCGTAGCGTCCGCGGCTCCGGTCTGTTCACCTGTCAAGAAGTTTCTCAAGCCAACCGCCGCTCTCGAACTCGAGTTCGAGGTCGACGTCCAGCGCGGTCAGCGCGTCGGCCAGTTCGACCCCGTCGTCGGTGACCAGCGCGGTCACGTCCGTCTCGATGCGTCCGTCGACGTAGTCGGCCAGCCCCTGCGTTCCGAAGGCGGCGTCGATGACTGCCACGTCCCGCCCCGTCTGTGCGAGCGTCGCTGCCGACTCCACTGCCAGTCGCGTCGTGCCTGCGCCGCCGGCGGCCCCGACGAGCGCGAGCGTCCCGGTCATATCTGGGGGTGGTTCCCTCCCGCTGAAAAAGGTACGCGATTCCCGCCCGGCGTCGCCGTGGAACCCAAGACAGATGGTCGCCTGGCCGCATCGCCCTGGCATGAGCGACGTGCCCGAGACGGTCGCAACCGCCCTGGCGGACGTCCCGGTCGCCGGCCGCCCGTGTCTCGAAGCCGGTGCCGGCGCGGGGAACGCCACGGCCGCCCTCCTCGCACGCGACGCCGGCCGGGTGTACGCGGTGACCCACGACGCCGACCACGCCGCCACCGTTCGCGACCGGTTCCGCGCGGACCCGGCCGCCGCGACACTGCGCGGGGACCTCCGGTCGGTACCGCTCCCCGACGACGGCGTCGACGTGGTCACGGCCCACGCGCTGTTCAACGTCGTCGCGCCGGCCGACGTGACCCCCATCCTGTCGGAACTGACCCGCGTGACCGCGCCCGGCGGGTGGCTGGTCGTCGACGACTACGACCCCATCGAGGGACCGGTTCGGGACCTTTTCGGCCTCGCCAACGCGACAGCGGAACTGACCGACGCGCGGCCGGCGTACACGTTCTACCCTCGCGAGCACCTCCGCTCGCTCGTCACGGCGGCCGGCTGGGACCACCAGTGGACGCGCACGCTGCTGGACCCGGTGCCCTGGACGCCGGACCTGCTGGACGCTCACGCCGACCTGATTGCCGACCGGACGGCAGAGCTACCCGCCGACCTCCGCGACGCCCTGCGCGCCCGCCTCCAGCAGGTCCGCGAGCGGACGGGCGACGGCGTCGACGTGGGGACGATGTACAGCCTCGTCTTCAGACTCCCCGAGTAACGGACGTCGTCACCGGGCCTCGCGGATGGCTTCGGCGGCCTCGGCCATCTCGTCGTCGTCGAGGTCGGCGCCGGCAAAGAGCGCGTGAATCGGGCGGCCGCCGTCCTCGGGGAAGCGCGGCACGATGTGGCAGTGGACGTGCGGCACCTCCTGGCCAGCGGCCTCGCCGTTGTTGAACGCGACGGTGCTGGCGGGGGCGTCGACGGCCGATTCGACGGCTGGGGTCAGCTCGTTGACCAGCTCGAACACGTCGCCGGCGAGGTCGGCGGGCATGTCGCCCACGCGCTCGTGGTGTGCCTTCGGGATGACCAGCGTGTGCCCGCGTGCGAAGGGGTTCACGTCGAGGAAGGCGTAGGCGGTGTCCGTCTCCGCGACCGTGTGGCTCGGGATGTCGCCGGCGACAATCTGGCAGAAGATGCAGTCCTCGCTCATGTGCGACGGGTCGGCCGCCGCCGCTATCAAGGTTTGGCCGGCGGCGCGGTCCGCCGGGAGGGTTCATGCGTGGCAGTCCACCTTTTTACGGCTGACCGGAGTATGGATGTCCCACGCCATGACACCCGACGTCACAGAACCGCCGGAAGTGACCGCGGACGACATCCAGACGGTCGACGACGAGCACTTCACATCGGAGACAGTCGCCATCGTCACCGGTGGGGCCTCCGGCATCGGCCGGGCGACGGCCGTCGCCCTCGCGTCCAACGGCCTGACGGTCGTCGCCACCGACGTCGACGAGGAGGGGCTGGCGGAGACGGTCGACCGGGCGGCCGCCTGCGACGCCGACGGCACCGTCGAGACGGTGACTGCGAACCTCGTCGACGAAGACGAGATAGCGGCGATGGTGACGGCGGCCGCGGAACTGGGCGACGTCCGCTACGTCGCGAACATCGCCGGCCTCCAGCACATCTCGCCTATCGAGGAGTTCCCCACCGAGAAGTTCGACCTGATGCACGACGTGATGCTGCGTGGCCCCTTCCTGGTCGCGAAACACGCCATCCCGCACATCCGCGAGACGGACGACGGCGTCGGTGCCATCGGCAACATGGCCTCCATCCACGGCCACATCGCCACCAAGGACAAGGTGGCCTACATCACCGCGAAGTTCGGTCTGCGCGGGCTCACCCAGTGCATCGCGGCCGAGGGCGGCGGTGACCTCCGCGGGTTCAGCGTCTCGACGGGCTACGTGAAGACGCCGCTGGTGACGAACCAGATTCCCGACACCGCCGAGGAACGCGACATCAGCGAGCAGGAGGTCGTCGAGGACGTCATGCTCGGTGAGTCCCGCGTCAAGGAGATGATGGAACCGGTCGACGTGGCCAACCTCTTTACCTTCGGCTTCTCGAAGCGCGGCCGCCACCTCAACGGCGGTGACCTTACCTGGGACGGGGGACATCTCTACACCTACTAGATGACCACCAACGTCGCAATCGCCTGCCAGGGCGGCGGCAGTCACACTGCCTTCACCGCCGGCGTCCTGGAGACAGTGCTGCCACACCTCCACGCGGCCGACGACTGCCGGCTCGTCGGCCTGAGCGGCACCTCCGGCGGTGCCGTCTCCGCGCTCGCTGGCTGGTACGGCTACCTCACCGGTGGCGGCGAGGGAGCCGTCGAGACGCTCCGCTCGCTGTGGGCGGACATCGCCGCCAGCGACCCCTACGAGCGCCTGCTCAACGAGTGGGTCGTCTGGGGGAGCCGTCTCCAGCACAGCGCCGCGCCGACGCCGAGTCTCAGCCCCTACCACCTGCCCTTCTCGGACATGGGCAAGCGGGAGTTCGTCCGCGTGCTCGAACGCCACGTCGACTTCGACCGCATCCCCGACCTCGTGACGTCGGACTGTCCCCGTCTCGTCGTGGGTACCGTCGACGTCAACGCCGGCGAGTTCGAGACCTTCACCGAGGAGAACGTCTCGCCGGCGGCCATCCTCGCCTCGGCCGCCGTCCCCTCCCTGTTCGAGGCCGTCGAGATAGACGGCCACTACCACTGGGACGGCCTGTTCTCCCAGAACCCGCCGGTCTACGACCTGATGCACACCGACCCCGCGCGCAAGCCCGACGAGCTCTGGGTCGTCCAGATTAACCCCCAGACCCGCGAGGACGAACCGCGGACCGTCGAGGAGATAAGCGACCGCCGGAACGAACTCTCGGGCAACATCTCGCTGAACCAGGAACTGCGCTTCATCGAGACGGTCAACCGGTGGGTCGACCGCGGCGACCTCTCCGACGAGCGGTACAGCCACACGGAAATCCGCCGCATCGTCCTCGACGAGCAACTGGGCTACCCCTCGAAACTCGACCGCAGCACCGAGTTCATCCAGCGCCTCCGCGAGCAGGGTATCGCCGACGCCGACGCCTTCCTCGACGGCGTCACCATCGGGGAACACGCCCACACCGTCCATAGGGACACCACGCACGGACACTGACGGCGCGGCGGTCGCTCAGACGAGGACGTCGACCTCGTAGCCGTGGTCTTCGAGCGCCGTGACCACCTGCTCGACGTGAGCGTGTCCGCGGGTCTCCAGGTCGAGTTCCACCTCCGCGTCGTTCATCGCCACGTCGCGGGAGGTCCGGTCGTGCTGGATGGCGTAGATGTTCGCGCTGTTGTCCGAGAGGATACCGACCAGGCTCTCCAGCGCCCCGGGCCGGTCGTGCAGCACCGTCCGCAGACGGAGATACCGGCCGGTCTCGACGAGGCCGCGGACGATGACCGTCGTCAGCATGTTCATGTCGATGTTGCCGCCACACAGCGCGGGGACGATGGTCTCGTCCTCGTCGAAGTCGAACTTCTCGAAGAGCAGGGCTGCAAGCGGCACCGCGCCCGCCCCCTCGACGAGCGTCTTGCCCCGCTCCAGCAGCGTCGTCAGCGCCACCGCTATCTCGTCGTCGCCCACCGTCACCACCTCGTCGACGCGCTGCTTGATTATCTCGAAGGTCTTCTCGCCGACCGTCCGCGTGGCGATGCCGTCGGCGATGGTGTCGACCGAGTCCCGGACCACCCGCTCGCCCTTCCGGAGCGACTCGGCGACGCTCGATGCGCCCTCGGCCTGGACGCCGACGACGCGGATGTCCGGATTCTTTCCCTTGAGGGCAGTTGCGATGCCGCTGATGAGGCCGCCGCCGCCGATGGGGACGACGACAGTCTCGACGCCGGGCAGGTCCTCCAGAATCTCCAGGCCGATGGTGCCCTGCCCGGCCATCACCATCTCGTCGTCGAAGGCGTGGAGGTAGTACCGACCCTCCTCGCGTTCGAGTTCGTGGGCGTGCTCTGCGGCCTCGTCGTAGTCGGCACCGGCGAGGACGACCTCTGCGCCGTAGCTTCTGGTCGCCTTGACCTTCGAGATGGGCGCGTTCTCGGGCATGACGACTTTCGCGCTGACGCCCATCCGGGAGGCGGCCAGCGCGACGCCCTGTGCGTGGTTGCCGGCGCTCGCGGTCACGACACCGGCCTCACGGTCGCTCTCGGGGAGGGTGGCGATGCGGTTGGTCGCGCCCCGAATCTTGAACGCGCCGGTGCGCTGGAACGTCTCCAGTTTGAGGTGGACGTCCGCGCCGGTCATCGCGGAGAAGGTATGTGAGTAGTCGAGCGGTGTGTGTCGCGACGTCTCTGCGACCCGGTCCCGTGCCGCCAGCACGTCCGCCAGTTCGAGCATGCCACAGGCTACCCGTTGCTGGTCCAAATACCCCCGGGCGGAACCCGAGGACGTCGCACTCAAACTACCGAGAGCGTGTGACGCGCAGTCGCGACTGCACGCGGAACGATGGAGTGCGGGTACTTAAACTCTCGGGCCTCCGGAGCGGACCGCTAACCACCAGACGAGAGCGATATTTGACACCTGTCAGACGGCCGGCGCACGGGCGTCTTCCCTTATAAATGCTCAGTCGCTTGCCGGGCGCGGCCCGCGCCGCCCGGTCGGGTCGTCCTCGTGGACCTGTGCCAGCCGTTCCCGGGTCTCCTCGAAGGCCTTCATGCCGTCGGCGAACTCGCCCATCCGGTCGGCGAGTTCGTCAACCTGCTCGGACAGGTCCGCAATCGGTCCGTCGAGCGCTTCCGTGGCCGTCTGGAGCCGTTCGCCCGACTCGTCGATTCCACCGCGGGAGTGTTCTGACATGTGTGTGGGGATGGACGGGTGTACTGTATGCAGTCTACCAAACACGTTTGACCGCCGCGGGAGCAGCACTGCAGCGGCCGCTCGGGGCTGTCAGCGGGTGCCACCCCGTCGCCCGACTCGAAAGACAGAGGTACGGGCGTCGACAAGCCGCGGCCATGTTGCGACAGCGCCGGCGCGCCCGCGGCGTGTGGCTCCCCACAGCGCCCGCCGGGGGTGGCCGATGATTCGCGTCGTCCTGGGCACCGGCACCGCCCACACCGCCAAGGGCTCGTTCGACCGCGCGCTCGCCGCGGCGGGGCTCCACCAGTACAACCTCCGGGAACTCTCCTCGGTGATTCCCGCCGGTGCCGACGTCGAGGTCGTCGGGACCGCCCCGGACCTGGGGCCGACCGGGAACGTACTGGACGCCGTAATCGCCCGCCAGACCAGTCCGCCGGGGACGCGGGCCGCCGCGGGGCTGGCGTGGGCGCGCGACGACGACGGCGCGGGCATCTTCTACGAGGTCGGCGACCACGACCCCGAGAGCGTCGCGGAACTGCTCCGCTCGGGCATCCAGACCGGCTGTGACATCCGTGGTATCGAGGGGGCGGACGTACACACCGAAGTCACGACCGCCGCCGCCAAACCCGACCGCTACTCGACGGCCGTCGTCGTGGCGGCCTACGGCGAGAGCGAACCGCTGCTGTGAGCCGGTGACTGTCTGCTCGAAACCGCAGAAACTGCGTGCAGGAGAATCGCCGTCGCCGTCGCGTTACCGCTCGTCGATGGGGGTGAACGTCTGGTCGTTCGGCCCGATGTAGCGACCGCGGGGGCGAATCAGCTTGTTATCTTCGGTGTACTCCAGGATGTGGCCGACCCAGCCGCCGACGCGGGACATCGCGAAGATGGGCGTGTACATGTCGACGGGGATGCCCAGCTTGTAGTAGACAGACCCGGAGTAGAAGTCGACGTTGGGGGCGATGCCCTTCTCCGGCAGGCCCTTCTCCTCGGTCAGGAACTCCTCGATGGTGGTGGTGTAGTCCAGCCACTTCGTCTCGCCGTCCTCCTCGGAGAGGTCTTCGAGTTTCTGCTGGAGAATCTTCGCGCGCGGGTCTTTCGTGTTGTAGACGCCGTGGCCCCACCCGGGCAGGCGCTCGCCGGCCTCGGTCTTGGCCTTGACCCACTCCAGGGGGCCCATGTCGCTGTCGTCGAGTTCCAGCAGCGCCTCGATGACGTCCTGGTTCGCGCCGCCGTGCAGCGGGCCCGACAGCGCGCCGATGCCGCCCGTGATGGCGGAGTACATGTCGGCGAGCGTCGAGGCGATGACCAGCGTCGTGAACGTCGAGGCGTTGAAGCCGTGGTCGGCGTGGAGAATCAGCGCCATGTCGAAGGTCTCCTCGGCGACCGGGTTCGGCTCTTCACCCGTGAGCATGTAGAGGAAGTTGCCGGCGTGAGAGAGGTCTTCGCGGGGCTCGATGGCGTCCTCGCCGCGGCGGAAGCGGTCGTAGTTGGCGAGGATGGTCGGAATCTTCGCGGTGATGCGCCGGCCCATCCGCTGGGCGGCACCGAGGTCTTCGGGGTCCGCGTCGAGTTCGGGCTCGCTGGCCGACAGCGTCGAGACGCCCGTCCGAAGCGCCGCCATCGCCTCCTCGTCGCTCTCGGCGAGAATCCGGAGCGTCTCCAGGGTCTCGGCTTCGACGCCGCGCTCGGTCGCCATCGAGTCGCTGAAGGCGTCGAGTTCCTCCTGGTCAGGGAGTTGCCCCTCCCAGAGCATGTACAGGACCTCCTCGAAGGTCGCTTCGCGGGCCAGCTCTTCGATGTCGTAGCCCCGGTAGATGAGCTTGCCAGCGTCGCCGTCGATGAAACTCATCTCCGACTCGGCGACGAGGACGCCCCGCAATCCCTTCTTGAGTTCGTCGGACATACACTCCGGTTTTCCACCTGCAGGAAAAAACATTACCATTTCGACCGTCGGGCCTGGACACGCACAGACACGTTTTTTGGATAAATGTTCAACTTGAATTGTAAGCGCGACTCAATCACAATTAATTCCGCGGTATGCTGTGCCATCCGTGATGCACGGTCGCGTGCGCCGGCCGTCCGGGCAACGCTTTTGCCTCGGGACGGCGGAGCAGGTGGTATGGCTGGCGACGAGGTGACGTACGAACCGGTCAGTGTCAAGGAGATGCTGGCCGAGATGAAAGACACCGCCGAGTTGCTCATCGACCTCTCGTACTCGGCGGTGTTGCTCGGCAGTGACGACGTCGCCCAGGAGGTCGTCGCACTCGAAGAGAAGATGGACGTCCTCCAGATGCGCGCCCGCATGAGCATCCTCATGGCCGCCCGCAGCCCTGACGACGCGGAGTCGCTCGCGCCCGTCCTCGGCATCGTCGGTGCCGCCGAGAAGATCAGCGACGCCGCCGGCGACATCGCCAAGGTCGTCCTCGAAGATATCGGCCTCCCCGACGAGATGCGCGCCGCCCTCCCCGAGGCGCTGGAGACGCTGGTCCGCGCCGAGATCGCCGACGACTCCCACCTCGTCGGGATGACACTCGGCGGGCTCAACCTCGAAACCGAGACGGGCGTGCGTGCGCTCGCTATCCGCCGCCCCGACGGCTGGCTGCTCAACCCCACCGCCGGTACGATGCTGCAGGCTGGCGACGTCGTCGTCTTCCGCGGCCCCGAGGAGGGCATCGCCGGCGTCTACGCCGACGCGACCGGCGACGAGTACGAGCCCCCGGCCCCGCCCGAGACGGACTCGACGGACCTCGAACGCGCCGTCGACTCCATCGTGCTGATGAAGGACATGGGCGAACTCGCGGTCGACCTGGCCTACGGCGCGATTCTGTTCGACTCCGAGGACCTCGCCGAGGAGGTGTTCGAACTCGAAGCCGAAGTCGACGCGCTCCAGTCGCGCTTCGAAGCGTGGACGCTCCAGGCCGCCAGCCGCGTCGACGACCCGGTCTCGCTGCGCGGGCTCGTCCAGCTCGCCGGCAGTACCGAGGTCATCTCCGACGCCGCCCTGGAGATAAGCGAGGGCGTCCTCCGCGGGCTCAACACCCATCCCGTCGTCCGCGAGGCCGTCTACGAGAGCGACGAGGTCATCGTCCGCCTGGCGGTCGACGCCGACAGCACGCTCGACGGCGTGACGCTGGGCGCGCGCGAAGTCAAGACGGAGACCGGGATGCGCGTCATCGCCGTCCGGCGGACGGGCGAGGCGGGCGACCGCGCCGGACAGACGGAGTGGGACATCTCCCCCGGGCCGGAGACGCGGCTCTCGGCGGGTGACGTCATCATCGCGAAGGGGACGCGGGCCGGTGCGGACCGACTGGCGACGCTGACGGACTAGAGTTCCTGCGAGAGCCGGTACGCGCGCCGCATCACGAGCACCGTCGCCGCCAGCCCGGCGGTCGACAGCGCGAGGACGAAGGCCAGCGCGACGTAGTACACCGGCGACTCGACGGTCGCGGGCGGGAAGACGACGAACACGAGGAAGATGACCGCCGTGAAGCCGAGTCCGACGGCCGCCCCGCGTTTGAGGTTCTTCCGGACCTCCAGCGCTTCGACCAGTGCGGCCCGCCCGCCCGCGGTTTCCTCGGTGGATGACACACCGTCGTGTAGGGCCGAGAGCCCCATAGTCGCGTCGGTCTTCCCGTCCGGCCGGTATCGAACTGCTAAAGAGTGTGGGGCCGTCCACTCACCGGTATGACGAGTCTCGGCACCGCGAGTGCCGCGCCCGGCGAGGTCGATACCGGTCGGCTCCACGTCGGCGAGACCCGTGACGGGAGCGCCGTCGGGCTCCCTGTCGCGGTCATCAACGGCGCTCGCGACGGCAAAACGCTCTACATCCAGGCCGCCAGCGACGGCGACGAACTCAACGGCGTCGGCGTCGTCCAGCGCGTCGTCCCACAGCTCGACCCCGGTGACCTCGCCGGGACCGTTCTCGTGGTCGGCGTCACGAACTACTACGCCTTCCAGGTGGCCGAACACCGCAATCCCATCGACGACACCAAGCTCAACCGCGCGTACCCCGGCGACGCCACCGGCACCACCTCCGAGCGCATCGCCGCCGCCACCTTCGACGCGGCCACGCGTGCCGACTTCATCCTCGACCTCCACCAGGGCTCGACCTCCCGGATGATAGAGGAGGTCCGCGTCCGCTGCGGTGCCCGCCACCGCCTCCACGACGAGTGTCTCGAACTCGCGAAGGTCTTCGGCTGCGGGCACGTCCTCGACCAGAAGGGCCCCGACGGGCAACTCGCCCGCGCCGGCCCCGACGAGGGCATCCCGACCGTCGACCCCGAACTCGGCGGCAGCGTCGGCTGGGACGAGCAGTCCATCAGGGCCGGCGTCGACGGCGTCTTCAACGTTCTCCGCTACTACGGCTTCCTCGACGGCACGGTCGCGCCGCGCCCGCAGACGCGGGCCAACAGCTTCGAGCAGTACGGCGCACCAAACGGGGGCCTCGTTCGCTTCCACGCCGACCTCGGCGACCGCGTCACCGCCGGCGAGACGCTGTTCGAGGTCACCGACGTCTTCGGCACCACGAAGACGGAGGTCACGGCGGACTCCCGCGGCGTCTTCTGGCGCGCCCGCCGGTACCCCCACGTCGCCGCCGGCGAGTACGTGTGTTCTGTCGGGACGGACATCGATACTTACTGAGCCACTTTTTACTTCGTCGGGTGTCGGGCGCGCCTTCGGCGCGCACCGCACCACTCCTCGTAAAAACTTGGGGAAAAAGGCTCCTCGCGCTCGGTAGAGCGCTCGCAGGGAACCGCGCTCGCGCGGATGCTCGTAGCAGGCCTGCCCTTCCCCGGGTTCTCGCGGTTGCACCGCGAGGCTCGGGAGACCGAAGGTCTCCCGGTGCGCGCGATGAAACGCGCTCCCGGCCACCGCGCCGCCGCTCTGCTCTCTCCTCTCCCACCACCGACACCGACTTTGCCGACCGGACCGGCCGTCCGACCATGCCCGCAGCACACCACGTCGGCGTCACAGTCGCGGACCTCGAACGGGCCGTCGAGTTCTACGAGGAGACCTTCGACCTGCCGGTCCTTGCCCGCTTCTCTGTCTCCGGCGAGGCCTTCTCGACCGGCGTTGACGTCCCGAACGCCACCGGCCGCTTCGCGCACCTCGACGCCGACGGCATCCGGCTGGAACTCGTCGAGTACGACCCCGAGGGCGAGGCGGCCCACGCCGAGCGCGTCAACCAGCCCGGTGCGAAACACCTCGGGCTGGAGGTCGACGACCTGGACGACTTCTACCGCGCGCTGTCCGAGGACGTGACCACGCTCTCGGAGCCACAGACCACCGAGAGCGGCACGCGCATCTGCTTCGTCCGGGACCCGGAGGGAAACCTGGTCGAGGTGCTGGAACCGGCCGGCTAACCCCAGTCTGATGTGCCCGCGGGTCCTCGGCCCGCGTATGTACGTCTGCGAGTCCTGCGGCCGCGAGTACGACCTGACCGCCGACGCGCCCTGGCGCTGTGCCTGCGGCCACGCCCTCGACTTCGCCGACCCGTCGCTACCCGACCGCGACACACCGCCCGACAGTCTCGACCGCGACCGCGGACTCTGGGCTTTCGCCGACTTCCTGCCGGTCGACGGCCTCGTCACCCTCGGCGAGGGCTGGACGCCGCTGGTCGACGCCCCCGAGTGGGACGCGACGTTCAAACTCGAATCCCTGTTCCCGACGGGCAGTTTCAAGGACCGCGGCGCGGCCGTGACGCTCTCGCTCGCCGACGCCCTGGGCGTCGAGCGCGTCGTCGAGGACTCCTCGGGCAACGCGGGCCACGCCGTCGCCACCTACGCCGCCCGCGCCGGCATCGACGCCGACGTCTACGTCCCCGCCGACGCCAAGCCGAAGAAAATCGAGGCCATCGAGCGCACCGGCGCGACCGCAGTCCAGGTCGAGGGCGACCGACAGGCCGTCACCGACGCCTGCGTCGACGCCGTCGAATCCGACGATTCGGGCTGGTACGCCAGCCACGCCTGGCAGCCCGCGTTCTTCGCCGGCACCGCGACCTTCGCGCTCGAACTCGCTGCCCAGCGTGACTGGGCGGTCCCCGACGTCGTCGTGACGCCGCTGGGCCACGGCACGCTCTTCCTGGGCGCGTACCGCGGCTTCCGCGCGCTCCGGGACGCCGGCTGGACCGACCGCGTCCCCCGCCTCGTCGGCGCGCAGGCCGCCGGTGTCGCGCCAATCGTCGCAGCGCTGCACGGGCCCGACGCCGCAGCGGGCGACAACGACGCCGCCGACGGCATCCAGATAACGGAACCCGCCCGCCGCGACCAGATTCTCGACGCTATCGAGGCGACCGGCGGCGATGCCGTCGCAGTCGACGCCGAGGCGACCCGCGACGCGCTCGACCGTCTCCGCACGCACGGTGTCGGTGTGGAACCGACCTGCGCGACTGCGCCCGCGGCGCTGGAAACGCTCCGTGACCGCGGCGATATCGGCGCGGCCGAGGACGTGGTCGTCGCGCTCACGGGCACCGGTCTGAAAACGTAACGCGTACGCATCGCTCAGGTCGACGTCGCCCCTTCCCGGATGTGACACCTATCTGCAACGACCACAGGGTTATCTGGATTGACAGCCTATATCCCAGGATGGCAGACGACAAGAGAGGGCGAGACAAGCAAGCGCGCGACGCAAAACGGCGTCAGCAAGCGCGCGACCTCGCTACCGAACTGGAGCGCAGGGAGGAAACAGAGCCGCCGATCGACGACGCGGAACTCGACGAGTTCGAGGAAGAACTCGAGAGGCTGGAGTTCCCGGCGACGGGGGCCGAGGTCGTCGCGGCGGTCGGCGACCGGGAGGTCGACTCCCTCGAAGGGACCTTCCCCGTCGCGGAACTCATCCCGGACACGGACGTGGTGATCTTCGAGGCTCCCGCTGCGGTCCGGGCGCGAGTCCAGCGGCCGACAGTCGCCGCGGCGATGAAACGTATCGTCGAGGCTGCCGATACATACCCGAAAGCGGACTTCGACACCTCGCAGCGCGAAGCGTACGAGAAGACGGTCCGGGAACTCAAAGCGATCGACGCCGACGACGAGGACGAAGGCGTTCGGTACATAACCGACTGGATCGTCGAAAAGGTCCACGACAAAGAGCAATTGCCAGGGTCGCGGGCGGTCCGTCGGGAAGCGGCGAAGTTCTGCCGGCAAAACGGCTATCAGGTTCGCAACGACGACTGGCTCGGCATCTAGGTCGTCGTCAGAGATACTGCGGACGGCTCTCGGCGGGGGGCGACACCCGCTTCGCCGCCGCTTCCGGTCGACCTACCGCTCGGGATGCGTCGGCGCGTCGAACCCGCCACGCACCAGCGGCTCCGCGACCACCTTTTTCAGCGTCGGATGTCCTCGCTCGCTCCGCTCGCTGCGGGCACCACTCCTCGAAAAACGTGGTGTTCGTGAGCGGAGCGAGCGAACGCTCGAAAGACGAGTGAAGCGAGTCTTTCGGTGGTAAAAAGGCCGAACACTCGCGTTGCTCGTGTTCGGTCCCGTCTCACTGTTCCGGATGCGTCGGCGCGTCGAACCCGCCACGCACCAGCGGCTTCGCGATGTGTCGCCGCGCCACCGGCGGCACCTCGTACCACCCCTCCTCGATTTCCCGCTCGGTCTCCCGCTCCACTTTCCCGTCGGCGCTCGTCCCGCAGTCCCGGCAGCGGTAGCCAGCGTTCGCGCCCGCCGACTTCATCGAGCGGCCGCAGTCGGGGCAGTCCGGCGTCACCCGTTCGGTTCGCACGAGGTCGCGGACGGCGAACTTCTCCAGTTTGAGCGTCCCGTCGCCCACCTCGCCGCAGACAGTCACGCGGTCGCCGACCCGCAGCGTGCGCACCCGGTCGCGGAAGCGCTTCGTCGGCTCGAACGCCGCACAGCGTAACTCGCCGCCGTCTCCTTCGAGGGAAACGAAGACGTGTCCCCCCTCCCTCGTTTCGGGTGCGCTGGCGACAGTACCGGTCACGCGGTAGGCCCGGCCTTCCTGCAGGTCGCCGATCGTGCCGTCCCGCAGGTGGGCGTCGGTGCCCTGGTTCGTAACGAAGGTGTGCCGGCGGGCGACGGGTTCGCTCTCGATGCGCTCGGCGACCGCGCGGACGGCATCGGGGTCGTCGCCACGGATGCCGTGGAGGATGGGGCAGGGCGTCCGCGGGACGCAGACTGCCGCGCCCTCGTCGCGGTCGACGGTGTCCCAGACGTCGGGATAGCCGTCGTCCGCCGCGGCAAAGAGCGAGTCGTAATCGACATCGCGGTCGGTCCCCCAGCGGTCGCGCTCGCGGTAGGAGATGCACTCGTATGTCCACTCATCGAAGGCGGCCCACGCACCGACGGCAGCGGTCGCGCCAATCAGCCCCCGTCCCATCCCGCGCTCGGCGGTCTCGAAGCCGGCCGTCTCGAGGACGTCCCGCACGTCGTTCAGGTCGACGTGCTCCCGGACCGCTCGTCGGGCAACGTCGGCGACGGCGTCGGGGACCGTTTCGGGTCGAGCGTCGGCGACGACGGCTCCCGGATTCGTCCGCGGGTCCGCCGTTGCCGCGCGGTCGAGTGCGTCCGCCGCGAGTTCGAGCGCCTCGTCGGGCGGCAGGTCGCAGTGGACCGCGAGCGCGGCGTTGCCCCGCGTCTTGTGCTCGACGGCAGGGTTGAGGCGGACCAGCAGCGTCCGCTCGACGTGGCCGCCGTGCTCGCGGACGCGCTCGGCCAGGCGCGCGGCGACGTAGGTCGTACACATCCCGAGTTCGCGGGAGTCGGTGTCGTCGACGCCGATGAGGGTCACTGTCCGGGCTAGTCCCGACGCTCACTAACCGCTTTCGGGGACGTGTCGCTCACCGTACTGTTCGCCGAAACCGCCGGACGCGGGCGGCACAGCCGCCACAACGCATAAATACGAGGAGTGAACTATGTACCGATAGATAACAGTATGTCCCGGTCCGCACTGGTCGGAAACGTCACCGCGATGCTCGAGGACGCTGGCTTCGTCGTCAGCGAGCGGTGCGCCATCCGTCCCAAGAGCTTCGACGTTGCCGCCCGCCGGGGCGAGGACACCTTGCTGGTGAAGATTCTCGGGAACATCGACGCCTTCGACGCCAGGACCGGTGCCGAGATGCGCCGCCTCGGGGAGTACCTCCAGGCGACGCCGCTGGTCATCGGTCTGCGGACCCGCGACGAGGAGCTCAAGCCGGGCGTGACCTACTTCAGACACGGCGTCCCGGTGCTGTCGCCCGACACCGCGATGGACCTCTTTGTCGAGGAGGTGCCGCCGCTCATCTACGCGGCCCCCGGCGGACTCTACGTCAACATCGACAGCGAGGTGCTGGCCGACGCTCGCCAGGACCGCGACTGGTCGCTGGGCCGGCTCGCCCAGGAACTGGGCGTCTCCCGGCGCACCGTCTCGAAGTACGAGGACGGCATGGATGCCAGCGTCGAGGTGGCGAGCCAGCTGGAGGAACTGTTCGACGCGCCCCTGACCTCGCCCGTCGAGGTGCTCGACGGGGCCGAGGAGGTCCACGAGGCCCGGGAGACGCCGGAGGACCCCGACGTCGACCCGGACGACGAGCCCATCGTCGCCGTGTTGACCCGCGTCGGCTACGAGGTCCACCCGACGGACCGCGCCCCCTTCAAGACCGTCAGCGAGGACGAGAGCGACCACGACCGCGTGCTCACCGGCCACTCGACGTTCACCAAGACGGCCGAGAAACGCGCCCGCATCATGTCCTCTGTCGGCCTCGTCACGCGGACGACCAGCGTCTACGTCGTCGACGAGGCACCGCGCGATTCCGTCGAAGGCACCGCCCTCATCGAGGAGGACGAGATGGCTGGCATCGAGGACCGCATCGACCTCCGCGACCTCATCATGGAGCGCGCGGAGGAAGAAGGCACGGCCTGACCGGCCGTAACTATCTTTCTGAAGGAACGCTATCCGGTGAGAATCAGGCGTAGGTCTGTTCGAGGTACTCGACGATGTCGTCGGACTCGGGCATCCCCTCGATGTCGTGGTCGGGGTCGACCAGGACGGGGACGCCCGTCTGGCCGCTTATCTCCTCGACCTCGGTGCGCTGGCTGTGGCTCCGGGGGACCATGTGGGACTCGTACTCCAGTCCGAGTTCGTCCAGTTTCTTCTTGACCTTCGCGCAGTACGGACAGCCTTCGAGTTCGTACAGTTCCAGGTTCGGCATCGACCGTCAGTAGGAACTGAACACACAAGAACGGGGTGGTCGCGTGCGCCACGGATACAGACCCGCGCAAGCGACGCGGTGACATCCCGGCGCCAGTCCCGCTACTCGGGGACGTGGTCGGTGTCCGCCAGCAGGTCCGAGGCCGTCAGAAGCGACTCCAGTTCGACGTCGTGTTCGGCCAGGTTCTCCCGTGCCCCCTCCTCGCGGTCGACGACGACCAGCACGCGGTCGACCACCGCGCCGGCCTCGCGCAGCGCTTCCACGGCGTCGATGGCGCTTTGCCCGGTCGTGGCGATGTCCTCGAGCACGACGACTTCCTCGCCCTCGGTCAGTTCGCCCTCGATGCGGTTGCCCGTGCCGTACTCCTTGGCCTGCTTGCGGGCGATGACGTAGGGGTTGCCGGTCTCGACGCTGGTGACCGCCGTCAGCGGGACGCCGCCGAGGGCGACACCGCCGAGTTTCGCGTCGCCGACCCGTTCGGCGAAGGCGTCGGCGATGAGCGCGAGGCAGTCGGGGCTGGTCTCGAAGAGGTACTTGTCGATGTAGTAGTTGCTCGTGCCCCCGTGGGAGAGTTCGAACTCCCCGAAGCGGACGGCGTCGGCGTCCCGGAGCGCGTCGATGAGCGCCTGCGTGTCCATGTGCGCCGGTGATGGGGCCGCCGGTAAAGGCCTTGCCGGTCGCGCCTGCCGCCTCGACCCGCTGACGCGCCAAGTACTGAAGTGGTTCCCGTCTGTACGCGGAGTTATGACATCTGTCGAGGATATCGACGTTATCGAAGAACTCGCCCGCCTGCCGACTCTTGCCCACCCGACTGTCTCTCCCGACGGGAGCGAGGTCGCCCTCTACTACGACGGCTCCGGCCGCAACGAACTCCACGTCCTCGACGTCGCGTCCGGGGAATTGCGACAGTGGAGCGACGGCGAGGTCCCCCGCAACGCCCGCTGGTACCTGGAGTGGGGTGCCGACGGCGACCGCGTGTTCTTCCACCTCGACGAGGGCGGCAACGAGCAAAACGACGTCCACGCGCTCCACCGGGACGGGACGGTCGAACCCGTCGTCGAGATGGACGGCCAGGTCTCCGTCAACGACGTCGGCGCGGACGGCGAGACCCTGCTACTCGGGTCCAGCCGCGACGGCCAGATGAACGTCTACAGCCACGACCTCACCAGCGGCGAGACGACCAAGATTACCGACTACGACCGTGCGGTCTGGACGGCCGACCTCTCGCCGGACGGCGACGCCGTCGCCTACGCCACCAACGAGACCGACGACTACGACAACCGCGATGTCTACGTCGCTGACGCGGACGGGTCGAATCCCCGCAACCTCGACATCGGCGAGGTCGGCGCGGAGGCGACCCCCGCCGACTGGGGCCCCGACGGCGACCGCCTGCTCGTGGGCGACAACTCCGAGGACCTTGGTCGGATTGGCGTCTACGACCTGACGAGCGACGACGTGCGGTGGCTCGGCGACGGCGAGTTCGAGGAGGCTCCGACCGCCTTCCTGCCCGGCGGCGACCGCGTCGTCGGCACCCGCGACCGCGACGCCGTCACCGTCCCCGTCGTCTACGACCTCGAAACCGGCGAGGGCCGGGAGTTCGACATTCCGGACGGCGTCGCCACCTTCGGGCAGTATCCGGGCGCGGGCGACCCCGTCGTGGACGAGGACCACGTCGTCGTGACGCACACGACGCCGACGAAGCGGCCCGAACTCCTGTTGTACGACCTCGCGACCGACGAGTACGAGACGCTCGTCGCGGCCGAACACGGGCCCTTCGACCGCGCGGACTTCGCCGACGCGGAGTACTTCACCGTGGACTCGGACGGCGTTCCCGAGACGGCGGCCGAAGCGGTCGACCACGACCCCTCCGACGAACTCGAAATCGGCGCGTTGCTGTACGACTCCGGCGAGCGTCCCTCGCCGCTGGTGGTCAACCCCCACGGCGGCCCGCGCGGGCGCGACTCGATGCGCTTCGACATCTACACGCAGGTGCTGGCCGCGCAGGGCTTCTCCGTGCTGAAGGTGAACTACCGCGGGTCGACCGGCCGCGGCCGGGAGTTCGTCGAACGCCTCATCGAGGACTGGGGCGGCGCGGAGCAGGGCGACGTCGCCATCGCCGCCGAGGACGTCCTCTCTGAGTACGACTGGCTGGACGACGAGCGCGTGGTCGTCTTCGGCGGCTCCTACGGCGGCTACTCCGCGTACTGGCAACTCGTCCAGTACCCCGACCTCTACGACGCGGGCGTCGCCTGGATCGGTCTGACGGACCTCGAAGACATGTTCGAGAACACGATGCCCCACTACCGGACGGAAATCATGGAGAAGTACATGGGCACGCCCGAGGACAACCCCGACCTCTACGAGCAGCGCTCGCCGGTCACCCACGCCGACAACCTCGACGCACCACTGTTCGTCGTCCACGGCGTCAACGACCGCCGCGTGCCCGTCTCGCAGGCGCGCATCTTCCGGGAGCGCCTGGAAGACCTGGGATACGATGCCGGCGAGGACTTCGAGTACGAGGAACTCGGCGAGGAGGGCCACGCCTCCTCGGACCAGGAGCAGAAACTGCGGATGTTCCGGATGCTGACGGACTTCCTCGACCGCCGGGTCTGACTACTCGCCGGCCATCCCGCCGAACAGGTCCTCGGCGTCGGCGGGCGTGTCGAAGTCGTGGAAGTGCTCGCCCTTCTCCTCGCTGAGGATATTGAGCGCGGCGGCCGCGCCGTCGCCCGCGGAGATGACCGCCTGCCACTCCTCGGCGCGCACCATCGCCCCGGTCGCGTAGGCACCCTCGACGGACGTCTCCATGCTCACGTCCACGTCGACCACGTCGCCGTCGAAGGCACAGCCCAGTTCCTCGGCCAGGTCGCGGTTCGCGCCGGTCGCCAGCACGAGGTAGTCCGCGCTCGCCTCACCCTCGTCGTGGGTGACGGTGAACCCGTCCCCGTCGGCGGCGACGTCGCTGACCTCGACGCCCTGGTGGCGCTCGACGCCGAAGTCCGCGCACTGGTCCCGGAGCGTCTCGACGAACACCGACCCGTCGACGGAGCCGATGCCGGGGTAGTTGAACAGGTGGGCCTTGTGCAACCACGTCCCGTCGGTGTCGAAGACGGTCGTCTCCAGTCCGTTCTTCGCCGTGAACAGCGCCGCTGTGAGGCCGGCCGCACCGCCGCCGACCACGATAACACTCGCCATGGAGAACGTTCGTCTGGACGACACATAAATCCTCACAGCCGCCGTCGAGCGGAATCCATATGCCGGCCCCGTGCACATGCACAGCCGAATGAACGTCTTCGGGTCAAGCGGCGTCCGCGGGGTCACAAACGAGAAACTCACCCCGGACTTCGCGCTCTCCGTGGCACAGGCGGCGGGTCGGGAGTTCGGGGCCGACCGGGTCGCGCTCGCACGAGACACGCGGCGAACGGGGCGGATGCTCGCCGACAGCGTCGCCAGCGGCCTCGAAAGCGTCGGCTGTGCCGTCGACCGCCTCGGCGTCGTCCCGACGCCCGGCCTCCAGGCGTACTGCGAGCGGGAGGGGATTCCCGGCGTCATGGTCACGGCGTCGCACAACCCGCCCCAGTACAACGGCATCAAACTCGTCGGGAAAAGCGGCGTCGAACTCACGCGGGACCGCCTGGAGACGGTCGAGAGCTACCTCGACGAGGAACCCGCGCTCGTCGGCTGGGACGAGGTCGGCGACTCCACCCACGTCGAGGGCGCGCGCCGGCACTACCGCGAGCAACTGCTCTCGGCCGTGGACTGCGAGGCCGTGGCCGACGCCGACCTCACCGTGGCTATCGACCCGGGCCACGGCGCGGGCGCGCTCACCAGCGCCGAGTTCTTCCGCGAGCTGGGCTGTTCGGTGCTGACCGTCAACGGCCAGGCCGACGGCCGCTTCCCCGGCCGGGATCCCGAACCGGTCGAGGCGAACCTCGCCGACCTCCAGCGGCTCGTCCGAACCACGGACGCCGACGTCGGCATCGCCCACGACGGCGACGCCGACCGCGCCATCTTCGTCGACGAGACCGGGGCGTTCGTGGAGGGCGACGCCGCACTCGCCGCGCTCGCGGCCGCCGAACTGGAGGCCGGCGACGTGGCCGTCTCGGCAGTCAACGCCTCCCAGCGGCTCGTCGACGTGGTCGACGCCGCGGGGGCGGACCTCCGGCTGACGCCCATCGGGAGCACGAACATCATCACCGCCATCCGCGAACTCCAGGCCGACGGCCACCACGTCGCCATCGCCGGCGAGGGCAACGGCGGCATCCTCTTTCCGGACTACCGCATCGCCCGCGACGGGGCCTACACCGCGGCCCGCTTTTGCGAGCACCTGGTCGACCGGCCGGTCAGCGAACTCGTCGCCGGTTTCGACGGGTACCACAACGTCCGTCACAACGTCGCCTACGACAGCGACGGCGAGCGCGCGGCGATGCTCCGGGCCATCGAGGACTTCGCCGACCGCGCCGACGCCGACGTCGACACCACCGACGGCTACCGGCTGGACTACGGCGACGGCTGGGTGCTGGCCCGCCCGAGCGGCACCGAACCCGTCGTCCGCGTCTACGCGGAGGCTCGCGAGCGCGAACGCGCCAGCGACCTCGCCCGGGCGCTCGTCGACGCCGTCGAGTCGGCCTGACTCACTCCTCGGGGTACTCCGACAGCCCCGTCTCCAGTCGCTCCAGTCGCTCCCGCGCGTCCGCCAGTTCGTCCTCGACTGCGCCGCTTTTCAGCCGCTCGCGCTCTCCGTCGGTCAGGTCGGCCTCGGCGACGGCGCTCTCGCGCAACCGCCGGTACTCGGTCTCCCGGGGCAGCGCCGCCACCGCGCGCAGGTGCTCGACCACGTCCGGCGCGAAGCGGTTGACCGCCGCCGTCAGTTCCTTCGTGCGAAACTCCAGTTCCTCGGCCGTCGGCGGCGGCCAGTCGACGGTCAGCGGGTCGGCGTCCAGCCGCTGGAGGTAGGTCTGGCGCGTGCCGACCGCGCGGGTCAGCGCAGCCGGGTCGTCGACGTAGTGGTCGAGTTTCGACCGCGAGTAGTCGGCGTACTCCAGCAGCTTCGGGACTGGCTTCTCGCCGGGCGGCCGCTCGCGGACGTACTCCCGCAGTTCGCTCGGCGGCGTCTCGAAGGGGACCAGCGGGAACTGCCCCATCGAATCGAGGAACGCGACCACCTCCCGGGCGGGCGCGTCGCGGCGGAACTCCCGCCAGGCCGTCTGCACCGCGTCGTTGTACGCCCCGATGGGGTCGCGCAGGCGCTCGGTGGGTGCGTCGAGGTCGGCCTCGCCCAGGCGGACCAGCCGCTCCAGGTCGTCGATGCGCTCGCTGGTCTCGTGGCGGGCCTGCTCGACTCGCCGCCGCGCCCGCCGGTACGCCGCGAGCGCGTCGTCGCGCTCGTCCAGCCGACCGACGAGGTCGGCGACCGGCTCCAGTTGCTCGCGGACGTACGCGAAATCGGACTCCGAGAGGCGGCGCTGCTGGAGGTGCTCGTCGGCCTCCTCGAAGGCCTCCCGCAGGAGGATGTCGTCGGCCAGGCGCTCGACGGCCGACTCGATTTTCCCCTGGAACTCGATGAACTTCTGGAAGTCGCCGTCGCCAGTGGCCGGCTCCTCGTAGCGGTTCAGGAGGCCGGTGAACTCGTCGTAGGCGTCGGCCAGTTGCCGGAGGTCGGCCTCGCCGAACTCGTCGACCCGCTGGCGGGCCCGCGCCAGGCGCTCGTCGGCCCGCTGCAGGGCGGCCACCGGGTCGTCGACGGTCTCACTCGTAGACATCGTCGGGGTCGAAGACGCGGTCGCCGACGACGTCGCCGTCGACGGTGCGGTAGAAGCACGATTCGTAGCCGGTGTGACAGGCCCCGCCCTCCTGGTGGATGCGATAGAGGAGGGCGTCGCCGTCGCAGTCCACCCGGACCTCCTCGACGTGCTGGACGTTGCCGCTGGTCGCGCCCTTCTGCCAGAGTTCGTTGCGGCTGCGGGAGTAGTAGTGGGCCAGCCCTGTCTCGCGGGTCTTCGCCAGGGCCTCCTCGGTGACGTAGGCGAGCATCAGGACCTCGCCGGAGTCGACGTCCTGTGCGACAGCGGGCAGCAGGTCCTGCTCGTCGAAGGCGAGTGCGGGGGCGTCGTCGTCCATACCCGGTGTCACGCCCGTTCCGGGGATAGGTTTTGTCCTCGGGGCTGGAGCCCTTTTGTGTCCTCGGCCCCACGGTGTCCCATGCGCGAGGAAGACGAGATCCGGGAGCAGTACGAGTTTCTCAAGGAGCAACTTGACGACGAGGAGATGCGCCACGAGGGCGTCCGGCAGATGTTCACCTACTACAAGCGGGCGCTGGGGTGGGTCCTCGAAGAGGAGCACATCTGAGCTACGCGCCCCCGTCGCCCTTCGCCCGGGCGTAGCTGACGCCGAACAGCCACATCGCGTAGCCGGCGCCGAGGACGAACAGCCCGAGACTCACCCGCAGGCCGGCGTCGACGGGAACCCACGGCCCGACGCCCAGCAGCGCGACCAGCAGGAGAAACGCCGTCGCAGCGGCCGACCAGAACCCGTAGCGGAAGCCGACCCTGCCGACGCCCTCCTGGTAGACGGTGTCGGGGTGTCTGGCCGACAGGACGACGACGGCCCCGTAGCTCAGGACGACGCCGGCCGTCAGCGAGGGGTCCGGCGCGCCGACCGTGTAGCTGAGGCCGCCGGCGAGTCCGCCGACGGCGGCGGCGAGCACCCAGGCGAGGCGGCGGTCCATGCCCGGGGGTTGGTCCCCGCACCCGAAAGCAGTTGGTGGTCTCAGACCAGTCCGACCAGCGTCAGGACGGCAAAGAGCAGGTCGCCGGCCGTCAGCGCGAGACACAGCCCGACGAACAGCGGGACGAGAAAGGGTATCCCCGGAGAAATCCACACCACGTCCTCGCCGACCAGCGCGTCCAGCCCCTCGCGGAGCGACTCGGGCGTGGTCCCGTAGGCGCTGCCCTCGATGTCGTCGAGGAAGGCCGCGGCACCCCAGGGGTCCGCGGACTCGGCGTCGGTTTCGGGGACCATCTCCGGTTCGGCCGGGGTCCCGCCGTCGGTGATTGCGCCGTCGCCGGGGTCGTTCGGCTCGACGGGTAGCGTCGCCGGGTCGCGGTAGCGCTCCGGGTTCTCGCGGACCTCCGCGAGCGTCAGGCCGCGCCACTGCAGGTACATCCGCAGGGCGTCGAGGTCCAGCCCGCGCCAGGAGAAGTACGCGCGCAGCCCCGACAGCGAGAGGTCCGCCGTCAGCGAGCGGTCGGGGAACTCCAGCAGGGTTCCATACTCCTCGCCGACGGCGGCCGAATCGACGGGTTTGGCGATGAACATCCCCGGCGAGACGTAGCCGGCGGCGGCGTTGCGCACCGCCAGCGCGACGGGGTAGAAGATGCCGGCGACGACGGTGTTCGAGAGGATGGTCAGCGAGAACACCGGGAGTTCCGGCCGGACGTACGGGAGCCGGAAGTCGAGTCCGACGCCGAGTTCCCAGAGGTTGTAGGCCGGGAACACCGGAAAGAGGAGAGCGATGACCCAGAACGCCTTGACGTCTGCCCCGCCGAAGCCGCCGACGAGCCAGAAGCCGTAGACCAGCGGGACGATGAAGAGGAGGCTGAAGGCGACCCCGACCAGGAAACGCCGGCGCTGGAAGGCTGCGACCGTCGGGTCCCCGGCGAACAGCCGGTAGGCGTCCCAAACCAGCAGGATGACCGCCAGCGCGGCCAGCGGGTACCAGGTCCGGTTCGGGATGCGCCGGGTCTCGACGTCCCGATAGGCGACGTAGCCGAAGAAGGGGACCGCCACCAGCCGGAGCAGGTCGGGAATCGTCGCGAACACGCCCCTTGCTGTGACCCGCCGGGAGTTAGCACTTGCGACTCGGCAGGGTAGCTGGCCGCGAGAAGTGTGCTGCAGCCGTCGTCAGATGACGCAGGGCTGACCGCAGCCGTCCTGGAGACGAGAACCCTCCAACGAACCCGACGTTCAAGTACGATGGCGGCATAGAACTCCGTATGAGCCAGGTGAGCCGGAGAATCGTGCGGGAACTGCACGACGAGCCACATCTCGAAGGCCGACGGGTCACCGTCCAGTTCATCAAAACACAGGTCGAGGACCGCGGCCTCGAACCGCGGACGGTCGCCGACCGTCACGACATCGACGTAGCCGACGTCTACCGTGCGCTCACCTACTATCACGACCACCCCGAAGAGATGCGCGACGTCGAACGCCAGCGCGAGGCGGCAGTCGAGGACCACGAGCACCTGACTACCGACCCTGACGACGTCCGCGGCTGATGGCGTATCGGATTCTCGCGGACGAGAACGTCGAGCGAGCGACAGTCAACTACCTGCGAAAGCTCGGTCACGACGTGGAGCGTCTCGACGACGTCACCGAACTCGGCCTCGGTGTCGAAGACGAGTCCATCGCCCAACACGCTCGCGAGCACGGCCGTCTGATTTTCACCCAGGATGACGACTTCTTCACCGAACTGGACGTCGAGGACGCTGGGGGCGTCCTCTTTCAGCGGGACCAGACGCTGTCTACGCGCGAGGTGGGGGACGCCGTTCACGAGATGTCGAAGTACATCGAACAGTCAGACGTCACCCTCGAATACGTCAGCAGGAACTGGCTGTGAGACACAGCAGACGCGCCACTCGCCGCTGCCGGCGAGATGTCGTGCTGTCCGCGGTTCTCGTCTGGGGGTGACATCGACACTGACGCGTCTGACTGTCGAGAACATCCGGGGGCTGCTTACGACACAACCCCGGAAGGAAGTGCGTCTGTGAAACGCACGTTTCACACCGCGAATTAGATGACGCGGTTCTGCAGGTAGTCGAGGTGCTTTGCGTTGTAGACGATCTTCACCGTGTCGGCGGCGGGCGACCCGATACAGGTCAGGCGGACGTTCTTCTCGTCGACTTCCTCGTCGGAGAGAATCTGCTGCATGTCCATGTCGATGTCGCCCTCGGTGACGATGGCCGCACAGTTCGCGCAGGCGCCTGCGCGACACGAGAACGGCCAGTCGTAGCCCTGTGCCTCGGCTGCTTCGAGGATGTACTCGCCTTCGTTGACCTCGAGTTCGCCGTAATCCTCCTCGTCGAGACCGGCGTCGGCCGCCGTCTCGAAGAGGTCATCATCGTACAGGTCCCAGCCCTGGTCGTCCACGACTTCGTAGTTAAGGTACTCTACGGTAGGCATCACCTGCACCTATTATGCCCTCCCGGTTAGACTTTGCTGTTCATTCGGACCCGTTCGAACGGCCGTGGACCCCGCAGAAACATACTCGAACTGTTACTTGTGGCGGGTGGGGGCGCCGCGGATTCGGGCGTTCGACGGTCTCACTCTGCCGTCAGGCGGCGAATCGTCTCGTCGATTTCTTCGAGCTTGGCCTGCTGGCGCTCGTTGGCCGTGGCGACGCGCTGGACTTCCCCGGCGACCTGCTCGGCCCGGTCGACCAGTTCGTCCAGCATGCTCGCGACCTCCTCGCTGCTGGCGGCCTGGTCGTCGGTCGCCGCGGCGACCTCCTCGATGCCCCGTCTGGTCTCGTGGACCGCGTCCACGATGTCGGCCAGGCTCTCCATCGCCGCCTCGACGCGCTCGATGCCCTCGGTCACCTGGTCTGTCGCCGTCGCCAGGTTCGCGACGGTCTCCTCGGTCTCGGCCTGTATCTCCGTGACCGTCGCCTCGATTTCGCTGGCGTTGTCCTGGGACTCCTCCGCGAGACTCTTGACCTCGTCGGCGACGACGGCGAACCCGCTGCCGGCCTCGCCGGCGCGCGCGGCCTCGATGGAGGCGTTCAGCGCCAGCATGTTCGTCTGGTCCGCGATGTCGTTGATGACCTCGACGATTTCGTCTATCTCGCCGACGCGGCTCTGGAGGCGGTCCACGTCGTCGGCCACGTCTTCCACGACGCCGCCGACCCCGTCGATGGCGTCGACAGCCGCGTCCGCCGACTCCTGGCCCTCCTCGGCGAGGCGTTCGGCGTCCCTGCTCGTCGCCTCCACCTGGTCGGCCGTCGAGGCGATCTCCTCGACTGTCGCGCTCATGTTCGACACTTCACCGGTGACCTCGCGGATGCGGCCGGTCTGCTCGTCGGCGAGGTCGGATATCTCCTCGGCGCTGTCGGCCATCCGCGCCGCCGAGTCGTTGAGTTCCGCGATTGGCTCCTCGATGTCCTCCTCGACCTCCCGCATGAGCCGTTCGCGCTCGTCGACCGCCTCCTGGAGGTCCTGGCTGTAGGCGTGGATGTAGGTGTCGGCGACGACCTGCATGTCGAGGTTGATGACGCGCAGGACCGCGAGCAGGTCGCGGAACCCGTCGTCGAGTTCCTCCCGTACCGCCGCCTCTACCGCCCCGCGTTCGAGCGTGACGGTCTCCTCGCCCCGTGCCGCGGCCGCTCCGCCGTCGGCGGCGACGCCGCCCTGTTCGACGACGGCATCGACGATGTCGTCTTCCAGCCGGTCGCGCATGATGTCGAAGATGAGGTCGTAGTAGACGCCGTACTGGCCGATGTAGTGTTTCATCGGCATGTCGATGAGGTTGTGGAGCTTCCCGATGCGCGCCCGGTTCCGGACGTACTCGCGGCCGTACTCCCCGCCGGCGAGGGTCACGAGGTAGGCCCGCTGTGTCTCCTTCAACTGGTCGACGGCCTTCTCCGAGCGCCCGATGACCTCGGTCGTCTGGTCGTACGCGGTCAGGTTCTCGTAGAAGTCCTCGGCGATGTCGTCGGCGTGGGCCTCGAAGAGGTCCTGCAGCGCCGCCAGCCGCTCGGCGTCCTCGCCGTCGAACCCGATGAAGTCCTTGCGCCAGGCTATCTCCTCGCTGTCGATGCCACACTCCGCCAGGAGCGCGTCGGCGTCGACGAGATGGTTCAACCCACCTCGACCGAACCGGTCTGCGTACCCAGTCATACATCCACTCTCCTCACGTGCCGTATAAACCCCGTTTATCGCGAGGGTAACACGACGCCCGCGCCGTCGCGTCCCGGCGGGGACCAACACGCTTTCACCCGCCGGTCGCGCACACCCGGGTATGTTTCCCGAGTTCGAGGTGGTTCCCGCGGTGGACATGCAGGACGGGCAGGTCGTCCAGCTGGTCGGCGGCGAGCGCGGCACCGGCCGCACCTACGGCGACCCGGTCGAGGCCGCGACGCGCTGGGTCGACGCCGGCGCGGGGACACTCCACCTGGTCGACCTCGACGGGGCCTTCGAGGGCGAGCGACAGAACGCCGCCGCCATCGACGCCGTCCTCGATGCGGTGGACGTGGACGTGCAACTCGGCGGCGGCATCCGCACCAGCGAGGACGCCATCGGACTGCTCGACCGCGGCGTCGACCGCGTCATCCTCGGGACGGCCGCCGTCGAGAACCCCGACATCGTCGCGGACGTCAGCGCCACCCACCCCGGCAGCGTGGTGGTCAGCCTCGACGCGAAAGGGGGCGAGGTTGTCGTCTCCGGGTGGACCGAGGGCACCGGCCTGGACCCAGCCGAGGCCGCCACCCGCTACGCCGACCTGGGTGCTGGCGCGATTCTGTTCACCGACGTCGACGTGGAGGGACAGCTAGAGGGCGTCAGGACGGAGCCGGTCCGCCGGGTCGTCGAGGCCGTCGACATCCCTGTCGTCGCCAGCGGCGGCGTGGCGACTATCGAGGACGTGCAGGCGCTGAAGGAGGCGGGCGCGGCCGCCGTCGTCGTCGGGAGCGCCCTCTACGAGGGGGAGTTCACGCTCGCCGAGGCCCAGCGGGCCGCCGACGAGGTCTGACCCGCCGTCGCCTCGACTACCGCGTCGCGGGGCCGTGGGGCTCGATGAACTGCGGCAGGATGAGCGCGTACGCGCCACCCGCTACGAGGAGCGCGCCGACCAGCGCCGTCTCCGCCGTGTTGAACAGCAGAAACCCGGCGAGGATGACCAGCGTCGCGACCGCTTCCATCTTGTAGCTCATACAGGGAAGCCATGTCAGCGCTTTCGCATATAATCCCGGCAGACAGCCGTCTGACGCTCGCACGACGGCGTTCTCGTCGGTCGCGGGCGCTCGCTCGCGTCCGCCTCTGCCGGTCACAATCGTCATATAGGCGGGCCGACACCGTGGACATATGACCGACCGGACCGCCGCCGTCACGCGCGAGACCGCCGAGACCGATATCGAGGTGACGCTCGATATCGACGGCGACGGCGAGACGACCGTCGACACCGGCATCGGCTTCTTCGACCACATGCTCGACGCCTTCGGCACGCACGGCCTGTTCGACCTCACTGTCACCTGCGACGGCGACCTGGACGTCGACGACCACCACACCGTCGAGGACGTCGGTATCACGCTCGGCGACGCCTTCGCGGAGGCGCTGGGCGACAAGCGCGGCATCTCCCGCTTTGCCGACCGCACCGTCCCGATGGACGAGGCCGCCGCCGACATCGTGGTGGACATCAGCGGCCGCCCGTACTTCGCCTTCGACAGCGAGTTCTCCCAGGACTCGGTCGGCGGGATGACCAGCTACATGGCGCGGCACTTCCTGCGCTCGCTGGCGACCAACGCGGGGCTGACGCTGCACGCCAGCGTCCGCGGGGAGAACGCCCACCACGAGATAGAGGCGCTGTTCAAGGGACTCGCGCGGGCGCTGGACGACGCGACGCGCATCGACGAGCGGCGTGCCGACGCGCCGAGCACGAAGGGCGAGCTATAGATGTTCGCCGAGATAATGGAGAAGTTCTCGGACTCGCCGAGCCAGCAGCGCGTGATTCGTCTGCTGCTCGAACGGGGCTTCTCCGTCAACGACGAGGGCCGCGTCGTCTCCGGCGGCATCGAGATTCCCAACACCGGCATCGCCCGCGAGGTGGGCGTGGACCGCCGCGTCGTCGACGCCACCACGGACGCCATCCTCGCGGACGACGAACTCCGTCCCATCTTCCAGAACATCTCCGCCATCCCGAGCCTGATGGACCTCGCGCCCGTCCTCGACCTGTCGGTACTGACCGTCGCCGTCCGCGATGCCGAGGAGAGCGGCATCGTCGCCACCGTCACCGGTGCCATCGCGGACCGCGGCATCTCCATCCGCCAGACCATCAGCGAGGACCCGGAGTTCACCGACGAACCGGTGCTGTACGTCATCACCGACGAACCGCTGCCCGGCGACCTGCTCAACGAGATTCGGGAGTTGCCCTTCGTCCGCCGGCTGGAACTCCAGTAGGCCACCGGAGGCACCGACAGAGCGTCACGTCGCCGTCGTCCTGCTCGGCTGAGACGGCACAATCCCTATCCTCGACGCACCCGAAGCGCACACGTGACACCGCCAGCGGAGACGCGACACCAGGTGACCGTCCACCACGACGGCGAGACGACCGACCTGGCAGTCGCCGACGGGACGGTCCTGCGCGACGCGCTCCTGGCGGCGGACGTCTCCCCACACAGCAGGGCAGGGCGGCGGCTCAACTGCGGCGGGCGGGGCCTCTGTGCGACCTGCGGCGTCCGCGTCCTGGCCGACGAACCCGCACCCGAACACTGGCACGACAGCCTCGCCGACCGCTTTGGTTACCCCCGACTCTCGTGTCAGATTCGGGTGACCGGCCCGCTGGCGGTCGAGATTCCCGAGAAACTCGTCTGGGGCGGGCGGGAGACCGACGAGTGACCCGGCTGCGGCGGGCGACCCACACCGAAACGCTGGGGGCGAATCCATTAGTCGGGGCCCGTCCAAGCACGGGCCATGCAGCGAATCGAGGCTGCCGATTTCCACGACATCGAGCAGGTCGCGGACCCCCGCGTCTCGCCGGACGGCGACGCCGTCGCCTTCCTCAGGAAGGTCCCCGACGACGCGGAGTCCTACGAGGCGACGGTCCACGTCGCGCCGCTGGGTGACGGGCGACCCCGCCGGTTCACGCTCGCGGAGGGGGTCGACAGCGAACCCCGCTGGAGTCCCAGCGGCGACCGCCTCGCCTTCGTCTCCACCCGCGGGGCCGACGACGACCGGCCGCAACTGTGGGTCGTGCCCACCGACGGCGGCGAGGCCCGGCAGGTCACAGACGTGGTCGGCGGCGTCTCCGACATCGCCTGGGGTCCCGACGGCGACCGCATCGCCTTTCTCCAGCGGGTCAGCCCCGAGGACCGCGAGGCCGACCGCGACCTGTCGGTCCCCGACGACTACGAACCCGCGGACCCGGACCCCCGCGTCGTCGACCGCACCGTCTACCGGTCGGGCGAGGAGTACTTCGACGGGACGCGCCCGCAGGTCTACCTCGCGACCCTCGCCGCCGACCCGGGCGGCGAAGACGACGTCGAGCGCGTGACGACCGCAGATGCCGGCCACGCTAGCCCGGAGTGGGGGGACGGGAGCACGCTGTACTACACCGTCCAGCGGGGCGACCCGGACCCCGACGACGATATCGAGCACGCCATCGTCGCTCACGACACCGACACCGGCGAGGAATCGGGGGTCCACACGTTCACGGCGTGGGGCCCGACGCTGTCCGCGACGGCCGACGGCCGCATCGCCTACGCCCGCGTCGACCCCGACCGGTCCTCGATGCGCCCCATCGAGCCGCGCGTGTACGACGTCGCGACCGGCGACGTTCACGAACCCGCCGCCGACCTCGACCGCTCGCTGAGCCACGAGCGGGTGCTCCAGTGGGGCCCTGACGCCGAGCGCCTGTACTTCGTGACGCCCGACGAGGGTGCGAGCGCGCTGTGGCGGGTGCCGTGGGACGGGACCGACCCCGAGCGCGTCGGCCGCGAGGACTGGGCCAGCATCGACGGCGCCCACGTCGGCGCGGACCTCGTCGCCTTCGTCCGCAGCGAGTGGGACCACCCCGGCGACCTCTTTGTCGCGACCCCCGGCGGTGCCGAGGAGCGCCGCCTGACCCGGGTCAACGCTGACTACCTGGACGACCGCGCGGTCTCCCGGCCGGAGGAAATCCGCGTCGACGGCCCCGACGGAGAGGTCCAGGGGTGGGTGCTCACCCCGCCGGATTTCGACCCCGAGGAGCAGTACCCGCTGGCCGTCGAGGTCCACGGCGGCCCCCACGCGATGTGGACCACGAGCGGGACGATGTGGCACGAGTTCCAGACGCTGGCCGCCCGCGGCTACGTCGTCTTCTGGTCGAACCCCCGGGGGTCGCTGGGCTACGGGGAGGACTTCGCCACCGCTATCGAGCGCGACTGGGGGGCGACCACGATGGCGGACGTGATGGCCGGCGTCGACGCCGTGACCGACCGCGCGTCCGTCGACGGCGACCAGGTCTTTCTCACCGGCGGGAGCTTCGGCGGCTTCACGACCGGCTGGATGGTCGGCCACACCGACCGGTTCACCGCGGCCGTCGCCCAGCGCGGCGTCTACGACCTCACCGGGTTCTACGGGTCGACCGACATGGCCTACAAGCTCGTCGAGGGCGACTTCGACACCACCCCCTGGGAGGAACCCGAGTTCCTCTGGGAACAGTCGCCGGTCGGTCACGCCGACGAGGTGGACACACCCACACTCGTCGTCCACAGCGAGGACGACTTCCGCACGCCCATCGGTCCCGCCGAACTGTTCCACCGCATCCTCCGCAAGCACGGCGTCGACACCCGCCTCGTGCGCTACCCGGACGAGGGCCACGAACTCTCCCGGTCGGGCCAGCCCGGCCACGTCGTCGACCGCATCGAGCGCATCGCCCGCTGGTTCGACGGCTACTCCGCGTACCACGACGTCCCGCGCGCGCTGGACCGGGACGACGACGCCGGTCTCACCGGGGAGGACGAGCGATGAGCCGCGACGAGTGGGCCGCGAAGGCCGACGAGAACATCGAGCAGTGGGGGCTGCAAGACCCTGAGACGCTGCTGCTGGCGATGCAGGAGGAGATGGGGGAACTCGCCCAGGCCCACCTCGAAGCCCGCGACGAGGACGGCGACCCGGCGCGGGTGGCGGAGGAACTGGACGACCTAGGCGCGCTGTGTGTCCAGCTAGAGCGGGCGCTGGAGGGGGACTGACGAAAGCCCCAAACCGACCCCCCGCGAACGTCGCGGTGTGACCGACGCCTTCCGGACCGTCGCCGGCCGCGGCCGCGCGCGCTTCGAGATTCGCGGCTCCGAGTTCATCGGCCACGTCGCGCCCGCTCACACCGTCGACGAGGCGGAGGACTTCATCGCGGCGGTGAACGAGGAGTACGCCGACGCGACCCACAACGTCCCCGCCTACCGCGTCCGTGCCGACCCGCTCCGGGAGTGGTCGAGCGACGCTGACGAACCCAGCGGCTCTGCCGGCAAGCCCGCGCTGAACGTCCTCGTCCAGGAGGACGTCGAGAACGTCGTCGCCGTCGTCACCCGCTACTACGGCGGGACGAAACTCGGCGTCGGCGGCCTGGCCCGGGCCTACAGCCGCGGCGTCAAGGAGGCGCTGGACGACGCCGGCGTCGTGGAGGCGGTGCCCCACGAGACGTTCTCCGTCACCGTCGACTACGACGACTCCGGGTCGGTGCGGGGCATCCTCGAATCCGCCGACTGCGAGTTCGAGGCCAGCTACGAGGAACAGGTCGCCTTCGACGTGCGCGCGCCGGAGGCCAGCGCCGCCGAACTCAGAGACCGCATCCGCAGCGCCACCAGCGGCCGCGCGGACCTCGCCGGCGAGTTCGACGATTGACTAGTCTCTCGATTGACAACGGTTCGTGTCACCACCCGACACGAATTCTGATGCAGGTGTAAACAGACCGCTGTCTGTCGAATCTCCAGGTGAAACGAAGGGGTACGACACCCGTCGATACGGGCCACGGGCGGTCCGGTCAGTTCGTGTTGAACGCCCGGTCGCCGGCGTCCCCGAGTCCGGGGACGATGAAGCCGTCGTCGTCCAACCGGTCGTCGAGGCCGACGGTTATACGTTCCGCATTCGGGAAGGCCTCGCCGACGCGTTCCAGCCCCGGCGGCGCGCTGACCGCCGAGAGGACGACGAGTTGCTCGGGGTCGGGCTGGCCGCCCGTCACCTCCTCCAGGACGGTACACATCGTCGACCCCGTGGCGAGCATGGGGTCGGCGACGACCACGGTGTCCTCGGGCCGGATGTCCGGCAACTTGACGTACTGGACCTCGATGGGGAACTCGCCGTCGTCGTCCATCCCCGCCTCCTCGTCGCGGCTTGCCGAGATGACGCCCTGCCGGGCGTCGGGGACGGTCTTCAGCAGACCCTCGACGAACGGCGTCGCCGCGCGCAGGACGTTCACGACGACGACGTCCTCCAGCCCCGCGACGCGCTGGCCGGTCGTCTCCGTCAGCGGCGTACGTATCGGCACCGCCTCGGTCTCCATGTAGCCGTCGACGAGTTCGTACCCGCAGAGCCGTCCCAGGTCGACCAGCCCCTCCCGGAAGGCCACGGAGTCCGTGTCGGCCCGGCGGAGGTCGGTCAGCGTCTGCTGTGCCAGCGGATGCGTCACGACGACAGCGTGTTCGCGCTCCTCCAGTCCCATACCCGACGGTCGGAGCGGTCGCGCAAAGTATCTCGTGATTACGTCGGTCCGGTCTGGCCCTCCGTCAGGGCGTCCAAACCATCACAACGAGCCAAACTTTCAGAACGCTCCGAACGGCGTCCGTGGTCGACGGGCGAGTCGCGCCACGGGCGGTCGCCGTCGCGACTGACCGCTGCTCTCCAGGTGCCTACGTGTGGTTGCGCGTTGCTCACGGGTCTGGTGCCAGGTTCCGGACCGCTGTTCGCTGATGGTCCGTCGTCGTTGCGGGGTGGTGTACCGGCAGATTCACGGGCGGCAACACTTATTCGGGTCCACACCGTATCCGCGACCGACTGATGGTTACGGCTGGCAGCCGCGGGAGACGACACGCACTATTGTTCACATATGGTTGACTTCGAAGAGAGCGTTTCCGGATTCAAGATACGGGGGGACTGGGTCGACGCCGTCGAACACGGCGAGCGCATCGTCCGTGCGCTGAAAGACGTCGGTACGGAGGAGGGCGTCGCGGTCGACGGCGACGCGCTGGCGGAGTTCGACGAGTGGCGACCCAAGAGTCACGAGCGACTGGACGAGGACGTCAGCGAGAAGACCGCCGAGCAGGCGAGCGTCGAGGAGGGCAAAGGCGAGCGGGAGGGCAAGAACCCCGACGAGGACCTCCAGACCGCCGGCGAGAAACTCGCGGAGTCCTACGAGAAACTGGACGACCCCGACGAGGCCGTCGACAAGTGGGGCGAGAGTCTCGACTACGTGGCCCGCGCCGCCGACTCCGCGGGCCGGAAGGCGCTGCGGACCGTCGAGAACGCCGTCTACGAGAACGTGATGACCCAGATAGCGCCCTACTACTTCGACAACGACCTCGTCAGCGCGAACCTCCAGCGCGTCGGCCGGGGCGAGGGCCCCGACTACATCTTCGAGGTCGACGTCAACGACGACGACCTGAAGATACGCGTCTCGAACACGCTGGCGTCCTACGTCGAGGACATCGACCGCTGGCACGTCGACACCGAAAAGGAGACCGAGGCCATCGAGGCCGCGGAGGGGGTCGACGCACCCGAGACCGACAACGACGCCGACGCGAAGACGAGCTAACTTGAAACCCCGCCGTCGTGCGGGTGCCCCGTTACACGGGTTCAGTCCCTAGCGCCGGTGATGTCCTCAGCGCCCCTGAGTGACGAGTCCGTGACAGTCGTCGGTGCCGGCATCGGTGGGCTGGCGACGGCCGCCGCCCTCGCCGACAGCGGTGCCGACGTGACCGTACTGGAGCGCCACGCCCATCCCGGCGGCCGGACCGGTCGCATCGAGGACGACGGCTTCACGTTCGACACCGGCCCCTCGTGGTACCTGATGCCCGACGTCTTCGAGTGGTTCTTCGACCGCTTCGACCGCTCGCCGGAGGACTACTACTCGCTGACCCGCCTGGATCCCAACTACCGGGTCTTCTTCAAGGACGGCGACCGCGTCGACGTCCCCGCCGACCCCGACGGGGTCCGCGAACTCTTCGAGTCCTACGAGACGGGCGCGGGCGCGGCCTTCGACACCTACCTCGACGAGTCCGAGTTCGTCTACGACGTCGGTATGGAGCGGTTCGTCTACGAGGACCGCCCCCGGTTTCGCGACTGGGTGGACACCGACGTGATGCGCTCGCTGCCCGCCGCCACGCTCGTGAAGTCGATGGACGACTACGTCGGCCAGTTCTTCGACCACCCGAAGCTCAAGCAACTCGTGCAGTACACGCTGGTCTTCCTCGGCGGGTCGCCGTACAACACGCCCGCCATCTACACGCTGATGAGCCACGTCGACTACAACCTCGGCGTCTACTACCCCGACGACGGCGGCCTCTACCGCGTCGTGGAGGCCCTGGCCGACCTCGCGACCGAACTCGGCGTCGACGTCGAGACAGGCGTCGACGTGACGGGCATCCAGCCGGGCGGCACGCGGGGCCTGCAACTGGAGACTCCCGAACGCGCTCGCGACGCCGACACCGTGGTCGCCAACGCGCCGCCGGCCCACGTCGAGCGCGACCTCCTCCCCGACCGGCACCGCGACCACGGGGACCGCTACTGGGACTCCCGGACCTACGCCCCCTCCGCGTACATGCTCTATCTCGGCGTCGAGGGCAGCGTCGACCCGCTGGAACACCACACGCTCGTCCTGCCGACGGACTGGCGGAGCCACTTCGAGGCCATCTTCGACGACCCGCGCTGGCCGGACGACCCCGCCTACTACCTCAACGTCCCCAGCGCCACCGACGACACCGTCGCGCCCGACGGCCACGAGACGGTCGTCATCCTCGTCCCCATCGCGCCCGGCCTGGACGACGGCCCGGACCAGCGCGCGCGGTTCCGCGAGCAGGTGCTGGCCGACGTCGCCGAGCACACCGGCGTCGACCTGCGCGGGCGCATCGTCACCGAGCACGAGGCCAGCGTCCGGACCTTCGCCGAGCGGTACTCCGCCCCGGGCGGCACCGCGCTGGGGATGGCCCACACGCTCACCCAGACCGGCCCGTTCCGGCCCGGCCGCCGCGCCGATGCGGTCGACGACCTCTACTACGTCGGCGGCTCGACGACGCCCGGCATCGGCGTCCCGATGTGTCTCATCAGCGGCGCGCACGCCGCCGACGCGGTGGCTGACGACCGCTCGCCGGCGCGCTCGCTCCGGGACCGCGTCTCGCTGGAGTTCTGACCGCTCCGGGCGTTCGGCAGGCTCTTACACCTCCACTCTGTACCACGCCCAAATGGTAACAGCCGGGACGCTCGCGACGCTTCTGGTCGCCGGAGTCGCCAGCCTCTTCATGGCGTGGGCAATCGGTGCCGGCTCCTCGGGGTCGACGCCCTTCGCCCCCGCGGTCGGTGCCAACGCCATCTCCGTGATGCGGGCCGGCTTCTACGTCGGGATACTGGGACTGGCCGGCGCGGTCCTGCAGGGTGCGAACGTCACCGAGGCGGTCGGGAAGGACCTCGTCCTGAACCAGCCGCTGACGCCGACGGCGGCCATCATCGCGCTCGTCGTCGCCGCCGTCCTCGTCGCGCTCGGGGTGTTCGAGGGGTACCCGATAGCGACCGCGTTCACCGTCACGGGCGCCGTCGTCGGCGTCGGGCTGGCACTCGGCGGCGACCCCGCGTGGGCGAAGTACCAGGAGATAGCCACGCTGTGGGTGCTGGTCCCCTTCGTCGGCGGCGGCGTCTCCTACGCCACCGCCCGCCTGCTCCGGACCGAGGGCATCCCCGAGAGCCTGCTCGTACCCGCTCTCGCGGGCCTGGTGGGTCTCATCCTCGCGAACATCCGGTTCGTCTTCCTCGGCCCGGCCGGCGCGCAGCGCTCGGTCGCCGAGACGGTCGCAGCGGACCTGGGCGGCACCCTCGGTGCCCGTGTCGCCGTCTCGCTGGCGCTGGCTGTCGCGCTGGCGCTCCTGCTGGCCTACGACATGCGGGGCGACGAGGCCCGCGGCCAGCGGCACTTCCTGCTCGCGCTGGGCGGGCTCGTCGCCTTCTCCGCCGGCGGCAGTCAGGTCGGGCTGGCGCTCGGCCCGCTCCTGCCGCTGACCGACACGGTCGGCATCCCGCTCGTGCCCCTGCTTTTCGGCGGCGGACTGGGGCTGTTGCTCGGGTCGTGGACCGGCGCGCCGCGGATGATAAAGGCGCTCTCGCAGGACTACTCCTCGCTCGGCCCCCGCCGCTCCATCGCCGCGCTCATCCCCTCCTTCGCCATCGCCCAGACGGCCGTCTTCTTCGGGATTCCCGTCTCCTTCAACGAGATTATCGTCAGCGCCATCATCGGCAGCGGCTACGCGGCCAGCGGCGACGGCGGCGGCGAAGTCTCTGTCTCGAAGATGGGCTACACGGTGCTGGCGTGGATTGGCTCGCTCGTCGGCGCGTTCGCGGTCAGCTACGGCGCGTTCGCCGTCGTCGACGGCCTCCTAATCGGGTGAGACCTCGCTGGTCTCGGTGTCGTCCGCCTCGTCGGCCTCCTCGCCGTCTTCGCCGGTGAAGCCGCTGATGCGCGCCTTCATGATGCGGGTGTTCTCGACCTGCTCGACGCGTATCTCGACGCCGTCGTATTCGATGACCTCGCCCTCCTCGACCAGGCGGCCGGCGCGGTTGAAGATGAACCCGGCGATGGTCTCGAACTCCTCGCCCTCGGGGATGTCGATGCCAAGGGTCTCGTTGACCTCGTCGACGTTGACCTCGCCCTTGACCAGGACCGTGTCCTCGTCCAGGAACTCGATGGGCTCCCGTTCCTCGCCCTCGAGTATCTCGCCGACGATTTCCTCGGTCAGGTCTTCCATCGTCACCAGGCCCTCCGTGGTCCCGAACTCGTCGATGACGATGACCATGTGCATGCGCTCGTCGCGCATCTCCGCCAGGAGGTCGTCGACGTTCTTCGACTCGGGGACGTGCAGCGTCGGCTCGATGACGTCCTCCAGGTCGATGTCCCGGTCCAGTTCGCCGTAGTTGAGGTCCCGGACCAGGTCGCGGATGTGCGCGACGCCGATGACGTTGTCCAGGCTTCCCTCGTAGACGGGGATGCGCGCGTGGCCGCTCTGGATGCACGTCTCCAGGGCCTCCTGGATGCTGGCGTCCTTGGCGACGGCGGTCATGTCCAGCCGCGGGGTCATCACCTCCTTGGCGATGGTGCGGTTGAACCGCAGCGTGCGCTGGAGCATCTCGCGTTCCTCCTCGTCGAGGACGCCCTCGCGCTCGCCGGTTTCGATGATGTCGCGTATCTCCTGGCGGGTGACGTAGGACGTCTCGATGGCGCTGCGGCCGCCGGTGACCTTGTTGACCACCCGCGTCAGGTAGTCGAAGAGGACGACCAGCGGCAACAGCAGCGTCTCGGCGAGTTTCAGCGGCCGGGAGATGCGCAGCGCCCACGACTCGGTGTTCTCGATGGCGTACGACTTCGGCGCGCTCTCGCCGAACAGCAGGACGAGCGCGGTGATGCCGACCGTCGCCAGCACGACCGCCAGCCCGCCGTTGCCCAGGTAGAAACTGAGCAGTCCCGTCGCGATGG
Source organism: Salinibaculum sp. SYNS191 (assembly GCF_037338445.1). Lineage (NCBI taxonomy): Archaea > Methanobacteriati > Methanobacteriota > Halobacteria > Halobacteriales > Haloarculaceae > Salinibaculum > Salinibaculum marinum. Next base: position 1,955,402 of record NZ_CP147838.1, on the reverse strand, counting down.
AGGACATGGCGATGTTGACGAGGTTGTTGCCGACCAGAATCGTCACGAGCAGGCGGTGTGGGTCGTCGCGCAGGCGCTTGAGCACCGTTCCCGCTCCGCCCCTCTCGGCCAGCGACTCCACGCGGTGGGAGGCGAGCGAGAACATCGCTATCTCCGAGGAGGAGAAGAAGGCAGACAGCGCGAGGAGCACGACGATTGCGACTGCGCCGAGTCCGACGAAGGCCGTGTCGCTCACTGCGATGCCAAATACGTCTACGGACACCGGCACAGCGGCGACCACGGCGGCGGTAGGGGCCCCCATTGACGTTTGGGATTGACAGCGGGCAGGATTAAGAGTTGTCATGATTTCGAGGGCGAGGCCCTGGGGCCAAACCCTTACACCGCTCTCGCTCCAACGGTCCACTATGACAGCCCAATCGCTGACGCTCTACCGCCTGCAGGCCTGCCCGTTCTGCGAGCGCGTCGTCCGACTGCTCGACGAGTACGACCTCGACTACCAGTCCCGCTTCGTCGAACCGATGCACTCCGACCGCGACGTCGTCAAGCGCGTCAGCGGCAAGCGGACCGTCCCCGTCCTCGTCGACGAGAACACCGGCGCGACGCTCACCGAGAGCGCCAACATCGTCTCCTACCTGGAGGCCACCTACGGCGGCGACGCCGAACCGACGGCCGCGGCCGAACCGGCGACGGCGGGGGAGGGGTCGTAGATGGACCTGGGCTTCGACGTCGTCGACCTGCCCGAGACCGACCACGTCGCCGAAGGCGAGACGGCCCCCGACTTCGTCCGCCCGCTCGTCAACGACGAGTTCTGGGAGGACGTCGCCCTGTCGGACCTCACGGCGGACGGCCCCGTCGTCCTCGTCTTCTACACGATGGACGGTGCCTTCCCGGCGACGTACATGTGGAACGAACTCCGGGACCGCGACTTCGACGACTACGACGCCACGGTCGTCGGCCTCTCCATCTCGACGCCCTACGAGCACAAGACGCTCATCGAGGAGCGGGGGATGTCCTTCGACCTCTTCTCGGACCCGAAAAACGAGGTGGCCGAACAGTACGGCGTCGTCAACGACCTCGATGGGATGGCCGGCATCAGCGAGCCCCGCCCGGCGACGTTCGTCATCGACGGCGACCGGACGGTCCAGTACGCGTGGGTCGCCCAGGAGTGGCCGGACTTCCCCGACTACGACGCCCTGGAAGCCGCCGTCGAGGACGTCGTCTGACGATGCAGACGACCGACGCGAGCGTCGCCGCCGCGGCCGTCCGCGACGGCGAGTTGATCGCCTACCCGACGGAGACGGTCTACGGCCTGGGCGCGGACGCGCTCGACCCCGACGCCGTCGCGGCGGTCTTCGACGCGAAGGGGCGGGACCGCGACGACCCGATATCGCTCGCGGTCCCGACGGTCGACGCTGCCGCGGAGTACACCGACCCCACGGACCGCGAGCGCGCGTTCATGCAGGAGTTCCTGCCGGGCCCGGTCACGGTCGTCCTCCAGCGCCGGTCGATGGTCCCCGACGTCTTGACCGCCGGCCGCGAGCGCGTCGGCGTGCGCGTCCCCGACCACGACCTCGCGCTGGACCTGCTCGCGGAGGTCGCGCCGCTGACCGCGACCAGCGCCAACGTCAGCGGCCAGCCAAGCGCCCGCCGGGTCGCGGACATCCAGGGCCCGCTCCGGGACCGTCTCGCGGTGGTCCTCGACGGTGGCCGGACGCCCGGCGGCGGCTCCACCGTGGTCGACGTCGAGCGCGGCGAGGTACACCGGCGGGGCCACCTCGCCGACGAGGTCGCGGACTGGCTGGAGCGCCACTAGCCGCCGAGGAGCGACCGCAGCGACCGGGTCCGCGTCCCGCAGTCGTCGCTAAACTCGCAGGGCCCGCACCTGGCGTCGCTGTCGACGCGGGCCGGCGGCCCGTCGATCGTGTCTGCGGTGCGGACCGCCTCGCGGTACTGCGCGCGCCGCCGAGTCGTCATCGAGACCTCGCGGACGACGCCGTGGGCGGGGTACTCCGCGAAGACCCGTTCGACGGCGGTCTCCCGCTCCCAGGACAGCGCCTTGGCGGCCGCGACCAGCCGGACGCTCTGTGGGTGCCAGACGCCCTGTTCGGGCGGCTCGCCGGCGAAGACCAGCGAGACGGTCGGCTCGTCGGCCAGCAGTTTGTGTGCGATGCCGCGACACTCGCGGCCGGAGAGCAGCACGTCGCGGTCGTCGGGGTCGACGAGTCGGTCCCAGATGTCGAGTCGAGCCTTCGCACAGCCCAGGCTGGAGCGGTACTGGGTGGGCGTCACCGCAATCGGCGCGTCCCGGAGCGCGTCGTCGTCGGCGAGCAGCTCCTCGTACCGGAAGGCGAGGTCGCGGCGGCGCTTCACCGCAGGTGGAGTCGACGGGCGCTCTGGCTGTCGGCGTCGGTAGTACAGTTTGCGTGGGCAGTAGGCGGCAGTGGCGACGTCGCGGAAGCCGTGCATGGGACGGGCTGGCCGCGTTATGGATGATAAGGGTCGGGGTCAGAAGTCCACGTCGACTTCCATGCCCTCGGTCGCCTCGTCCAGGCCGTCCTCCCGGGTGTCCGCGGTGAGGCGGACGGCGATGTCGGCGTCGGTCAGAATCTCCTCGAACTCGGTCCGGAAGCGCTGGCTCACCCGCTGGGCGCGGTTCTCGGCGGCGATGACCTCTCGGGCACGCGAGACTGTGCCGGGGTCGACGTCCAGCCGGGCGGCGACTCCCTCTGTCGTCGCGTCGTCGAGCAACCGCCGGACGGTCGAGAGGTCGACGTCCCCCGCGTCGTCCTCGCGGACCAGGTGCAGGTCCATCCGGGCCTCGAAGACCGCCTCGACGGGGATTCGCAGGACCGTCGCGATGCCGTCGTCGCTCTCCCCGTCGTAGAACCGCCGGACGACGACGCGCAGCGCGTGGTCGTCGAGTTCCGTGTCGAAGTCGAACCGCTCGCGCATCTTCCCGATGGTCCCCTCCAGCCGCTCGTTGACAGACCCCGCCCGCAACAGGGACCCCCGCTGCTCGGACTGGGACTCCGTCACCGTCTCGTCGTCGGCCACGTCCATGAAGATGTCCCGGAGGTGCTCTGTTTTCTCGTCCATTGGATAGTTACTCAGACGATTTGTGTTTAAAAAGCTACGCCCCCGTGCGTTACCACGTCATGACACAATCTCACACGGTGGGTCGACGGCCGTCGGGCGGTCCACGTGACAACGCTTATGCGCGTCGCCCTCACCGTGTGAAAACATGGCATTGCTGCAAGCGGACGCGGTGACGCGGCCGACGTTCTGGCAGATCGGGTCTACAGGGAAGGCCGTGTTCTACTATCTGGCGGCGCTGGCGATTCTCGTGCTGGTCTACGGCGTGTACCAGCGGGTCACCCGCTACAGTCAGGGGCGCGAGGACCCGTTCGAGCGGCTGGACGCCCTCCCCGGCCGCATCCTCTCGGCGGCCCGTCTCGCGCTCTCGAACCGCAAGCAACTCGACCGCGACGTCGTCGCCGGCGTGATGCACGCGTTCATCGTCTGGGGCTTCCTGACGCTGCTCATCGGCACGACCATTCTCGGCATCGACATCGACTTCTACCGGCCGCTGACCGGCGAATCGTTCTTCGTCGGCGACTTCTACCTCTCCTATTCGCTGGTGATGGACGCGCTCGGGCTGCTGTTCGTCGTCGGGCTGGGCGTGGCCATCTACCGGCGCTACGCCGCCCGCACTGCCCGCCTGTGGGGGAAGCACACGAGCCGGGAAGACGACCTGTTCGTCTGGTCGCTGTTTCTCCTGGGCATCGGCGGCTACCTGACCGAGGGCGTCCGCATCCTGGGGACGAGCGCGACGCGCGACGTGAGCTTCGAGACGGTGAGTTTCGTCGGCTGGGCCGTCAAGGACTGGCTCGCATTCGCCGGGATGACGCCGGCGATGGCAACCGACTTCTATCCGATTACGTGGTGGAGCCACGCCCTGCTGGCGCTGTGGTTCGTCGCCTGGGTGCCCTACGCCAAGCCGTTCCACATGCTCTCGTCGTTCGCCAACCTCGTCACCCGCGACGAGAAGGCCGGCTCGCGGCTGCCCGGCGTGCCGCTGGACCCGCAGGCCGACACGGCGCTGGAGGACGTCGACGACTTCACCTGGAAGCAACTGCTCGACCACGACGCCTGCACGAAGTGTGGCCGCTGTTCGAGCGTCTGCCCGGCCAACGACGCCGGGCGGCCACTTGACCCCCGGGACGTCATCCTCGATTTGAAGACCTACCGCGAGGAACGCGACGCCGGCGGGGAGGAGCTACCCATCGTCGCCGACGGCGGGACGAGCGTCATCGACTCCTCGACGATGGAGTCCTGTCTGTCGTGTATGGCCTGCATGGACGCCTGTCCGGTCGACATCGAACACGTCCCGCAGTTCACCGAGATGAACCGGCAACTCGTCGAACAGGGTGACGTCGACGGCCACGTTCAGGACCTCTTCCAGAACGTGATGCAACAGGGCAACACCTTCGGTGACAGCGCCCGCTCCCGACCGGAGTGGACGGACGACCTGGACTTCGAGGTTCCGGACGCGCGCGAGCAGGAAGTCGAGTACCTCTGGTACGTCGGCGACTATCCCAGCTACGACGAGCGCAACCGCGCGGTGGCCCGGTCGCTGGCGCGGATCTTCGAGCACGCGGGCGTCGACTACGGCATCCTCTACGAGGACGAGGTGTACGACGGCAACGACATCCGGCGGCTGGGGGAGGAACTGCTGTACGTCGAGCAGGCCTCGCAACTCATCGCCGCCTTCGAGGAGTGCGAGTTCGAGCACGTCGTCTGCACGGACCCCCACTCCTACAACACCATCACCAACGAGTACTCCGACATCGACTTCGGGGAGTTCGCGGACGACCCGATGCTGGAAGCGCCGGTCGAGGGGTACTGGAACGCCGACGGTGAAATCGGGATTCACCACTACACGCAGGTCGTCGAGGACCTCGTCCAGTCTGGCCAGTTGTCTGTGCCCGGTTCGCTCGACCGCACCGTGACGTACCACGACCCGTGTCACCTGGGGCGGTACAACGACGAGTACGAAGCGCCGCGGGAACTCGTGCGAGCGACGGGCGCGGAACTGGTGGAGATGCCGCGCAACCGCAACAACTCCTTCTGCTGTGGCGGGGGTGGCGGCGGCCTCTGGATGGACTTCGAGGAGGACCACAAACCCAGCGAGGAGCGCCTGCGGGAGGCCGTCGAGGACACCGGCGCGAGTGACGTCGAGCAGTTCGTCGTCGCCTGCCCGATGTGCGTGACGATGTTCGAGGACGGGCGCAAGACCGGCGGCTACGAGGACGACCTGGAGATTGTGGACCTCACGGAACTGCTCGTCGACGCCATTGAGGCGTGATTAGACCTCTGTGGGGTCGAGCCGCGGAACGAGGCCGTCGAAGTCGTCGTCGAAGGTGAGGACGGAGTCGATGTCGCGAGCCTCGACCAGGGCAACGGTCGTCGCGTCCGTGACGCTCAACCGCTGGTCGTCGTATCGCTCGAGGACGCCGACGGCACGGTCGAACACGGTGCGGTCGACGAACACGAGTTCGACGACGTCGTCGAAGTCACCACGACCGAGCATGCGGTCACTGACACGCATCGCCGGCTCGTAGCTCGTCCGTCGGCGGGTCAGCGTCACCGTTTCGTCGTAGATGTAATCGCTCGTGTACGGCTTGCCGTACGTCCCCGACGCGACGGCCGCCATGGCCTCCGAAGCGCTCTCGTGGCGTTCGGTATCTCGGTCGTGCTGGGCGTAGAAGACGCCAGTGTCGACGAAGACGCTCACTCCGGTGACCCCTCCTCGTAGAGCACCGTGTCGATATCTTCCTCGGCAACCGGGTCGCCGGACGCGGTCGTCCCCGACAGCCACTGCTCGACCGCTTCCTCGGAGAGCCCCTCCCAGTCGTCGCGGAACGAATCGACGAGGGCGTCTTTCGACGCGAACTCGCGGGCGACGATACGGTCGAGTAACTCCTGCTGTGTCACTTTTCTGCCGGTCTCGAGTTTTATCTCGGCCTGCAACCGCTCCAGGCGGTCTTTCGTCGCCTCGCCCACCTTTATCGAGGTCGCCATACCTGCCAGTAGCATTCTCTACCTGAAGTTACTTTCCACGCTACTGGTGGCGTCCGTGACCCGGCCGGGTCTGCTGACGACGGGGCTGGTTGTGGCCGTGGTCGGTCTGCTGGCGGGGTTGCGTCTGGCGCTCGCGGTGTGGCTGGTCGTCTCCCGGGTGCTCGACGCTCGTCCCGCACGCCCGGCAGAACGTCTCCGCTCCGAGTTCGTCGTTGCAGTTCGGACACCGAACCATGGGCGGGCGTGGTCCGGTTCTCGGGTATAAACCCTCGGCCGTCGGCGGGCGACGTTGCGGGTCCGATGTCGGGAGTGACCCCCGGTCACCACTCACAGCGCGGCCAGCACGTCCGCGCCGTAGAGGGTCAGTCCCGCGAGGATGAGTTCGAACGAGAGCGTGCCGAGCGCCGACAGCGCGACGAAGGTGCGGGTGTCCATCTCCGCGAGGCCGGCGGGGATGGTGAGCATCCCGCGGGTGAAAAGCAGGGTGTTGCTGACCGGCACGACCAGCGGTCCCCAGCGGTCGAACCAGGACTCGAAGCGGTCCAGGCGGTCCTCGCCGACGGTCACCCACCGGCGGTTGTGGATCACCTCGCGACCGCCCCGCTTCGCCAGCAGGAAGAGGGCAGTCTGGCCGATGGTCGCGCCGACGACGGCGACGGCGAGGATGGCGGCGACGTCCGCCGTCGACTCGGCGAGGAAGAGGACGGCCGCCGGGACCAGGCTCTCGCTGGGCGCGAAGTACAGCAACATCGCGCCCTCGATGATGAACACGGCAAAGAGCGCGGGCAGGCCATATTGGTCGAGCAGCGACCGCGCCGTGTCGGTGGTCCCCTCCGGGAGGCTCACGACGCCGGTCTGGAACAGCACCACGACGAGGAGGGCGACGACGACCGTCCCGCCGACGGCGTAGCTCACGCGCGTGCCCGGCAGCGAGACGCCGGTACCTGCGTCGTTCTCACCGTCGGGGTGTTCCGATGCCATCTGCTCCTCCCTTCGCCGAGGTCCGTCAAACGTTTTCTGCTTGCTGAATCCGTCGCTCGACGTACCACCCGGCGAGTACCGGCGTTGCGATGACGCCGACGACGATGACGAGGCCGTAGGCGAGCCAGACGACGTCCGGCAGCGCGACGGCGCGGTTGACGACACCCAGAGCGCCCAGCAGTAGCGCCGTCACGCTGAGAAAGTCGCCGACGAACTCCGCGGTCAGTTCCGGGTCGGCGACGGGCGTCGTGACGCCGACGGCCAGCGAGGCGAGTTCGAGCCGTCGCATGGCGAGTCCCACCCCCAGCACGACGGCGGCGACGAGAAGCGGGGAGTCTCCGGCCATAATCGCGTCTCGGTCGTCCGCCCTGGTATAGCTACTGGAGCGACACGGCTTTGCCGCCGCCGTGACAACGCCGACTATGGACCTGACACGTCGCCCGCGCCGCCTGCGGACCGACGGCGTGCGCCCGCTCGTGCGCGAGACGGAGCTGTCGGCGTCGGACCTCATCGCACCGGTCTTCGTCGACGCCACGACCGACGAGCGCCAGCCCATCGAGTCGATGCCCGGCCACGAGCGCGTCCCGCTCGACGAGGCCGTCGCCCGCGTCGAGGAAGTCCGGGAGACCGGCGTCGAGGCGGTCATCCTCTTTGGCATCCCCGAAGCGAAGGACGAGCGCGGCACCCGCGCCTGGGCCGCGGACGGCGTCGTCCAGGCGGCGACCCGGCGCATCAAAGACGAGACGGACGCCTACGTCATCACCGACGTCTGTCTCTGTGAGTACACCAGCCACGGCCACTGCGGCGTGCTGGAGGAGGGGGCAGCCGAGGAGCCGACGCTGACCGTCCGCAACGACGAGACGCTGGCGCTGCTCGGACAGATTGCCACCTCCCACGCCGACGCCGGCGCGGACATGGTCGCCCCGTCGAGCATGACCGACGGGATGGTCGGCGCGATTCGGGAGTCCCTGGACGGGGCCGGTCACGACGACGTCGCCATCATGAGCTACGCCGCGAAGTATGAGTCCGCGTTCTACGGCCCGTTCCGCGACGCGGCCGACGGCGCACCCGCATTCGGCGACCGGCGGCACTACCAGATGGACCCGGCCAACGCCCGTGAGGCCGCTCGCGAGGTCGCACTCGACGTCGAGCAGGGCGCGGACGTGCTGATGGTCAAGCCCGCACTTCCCTACCTCGACATCGTCGCGAGCGTGCGCGAGCAGGTCGACCACCCCGTCGCGGCCTACAACGTCTCCGGCGAGTATGCGATGCTCCACGCCGCCGCCGAGAAGGGCTGGCTCGACCTGGAGGCGGTCGCTCACGAGTCGCTGCTGTCCATCAAGCGCGCCGGCGCGGACCTCATCCTCACCTACTTCGCCGAGGACGTGGCCGCGCAGTTGTAGGCTACTGACCCGACGACGACCGGTCGGCGCCGGCGACGGGCAGGCGGGCCGCGACGGTCGTCTCGCTGCCGCGGCGCTCGTAGCTGAGACGGCCGCCGTAGTTCTCGACGACCCACTTCGCCAGCCACAGCCCCAGACCGCTGCCGTGGGAGAGCTGCGAGAGCGGCCGGTCGTCGAACACGGCGGCCCGCTCGTATTCGGGGATACCGGGCCCGTCGTCGGTGACCGTCGCGACGGCCTGGTGACCCTCGACGGCGGCCGCGACGCGAATCGTCGGTGCGACCGGTCCCTGGCCGTTCGCTCGCCCGGCCGTCCCGTGTTCGACGGCGTTCTCGACGAGCGCGTCGAGCGCGTCCAGGAGGCGGGCGTCGGCCTGGACCGGGAGCGACTCCGGCAGGGCCGTCTCTATCGTGGCGTCGGAATCGCGGCGGTGGCTCCCGACGACGGTCCGGAGCGCGTCGGCGAGGTCGACCTGCTCCTGTCCGGTCGGCACCGACCCCAGCATGTCCTCGACACGACCCGCGGCCCTCGTCAGTTCTTCGAGGTCGGCGACCGCGTCGCGGGCACGCCGGGCCTGCTCGCGGACGTACTCGTCCTCCTCCTCGACGAGCAGCGCCTCCGTCGCGGCGAGAATCCGCGAGAGGTCGTTGCGGAGGTTGTGCCGCAGGACGCGGTGGAGCACCTGGTGGTGGCGCTCCCGGCGGCGCTGGTCCGTGATGTCCGTGTAGACGGCCAGCCCGTGCTGGCTGTCGCCGCGCTCGAAGGGGACCCCGCGGTAGAGGAACTCCCTGATTCCGTCGGCGGTCCGCCGGGAGACGGTCGCCCAGTTCGCCTCGCCGTCGGCGGTCCGCCGGTCGAAGCTCGCGGCCTCACCTCTCCTGTGTTCGGGCACGATGAACTCGTTGAGCGACTCGCCGACGATGACCTCCCGGTCGTAGCCGAAGACGTCGACGAACGAGGGGTTGACCGCCCGGACTACCGGGACGCTGTCGACTATCTGTACCTCCGCCACGGCGTCCGTACTGAGTTCGAACAGCAACCCGTAGCGGTCGCTGTGGGGCCGCCGGGCGCTCGCACCGCCGTCGCCGGTGCCGGGTCGCCGTCGTTCGTCTGCTCCCGACTCGGACTCGTTTTCGACCATGGTCTCGCTGTGGATTTTCGCCCGTTTCGCGGGAATCCTCCGCACACGTCGGAGAGTTACGCGAAACGGTTCACGGATATACCCGAACGGGTTCGAATACTTAACACCGGGTACGCTGGCAAATATTCGCGGGCTGACCGTCTGCTGCTCCGCCGGGCGCGCTTGCGCGCAGTTCGGCCCTGACGGGGCCGTTCGGCCGGTTTCCCACTCGACAACTGTCCGAAAAATACCTTTCGTACGTCTATTATCTGGACGATTTACAACCTTATATCGATAATATACTTCTGAATACTGGACGAACGTCTTCTATTTCGACTGTATATCTGGTTCTGTAAAGCCAATCCTTATATGGATGCATTCCGGTACGGTATCCCGTGAGAAGGACAACGATATCGTAGGTTTCGCGAGAAAAGTTGGACAAACGAATACGCAAAAACGAAATCACAACAAAGGTGAGAAATAAGAAATGAGTGCAGTACCCCTACAGATCGACACCGCGACGCTACTGAGTAGCATCAACAACATGTGGATACTGGTCGTATCGTTCCTGATCTTCTTCATGCACGCCGGCTTCGCCATGCTCGAGGCGGGGCAGGTGCGCTCGAAGAACGTGGCGAACCAGCTGACCAAGAACCTCCTGACCTGGAGCGTGGGGGTGTCCGTGTTCTTCCTCCTGGGGACTGGCATCGCGTCGCTGGCCTCCGGGCAGGGCTTCTCGGCGGCCTTCCAGTCCAGCGCCGACGGCTGGATCAACTGGCTATACGGTGCCGTCTTCGCCATGACGGCGGCGACCATCGTCTCCGGGGCAGTCGCCGGCCGCGCGAAGCTCCGCGCGTACGTGACCTACACGTTCCTGCTGGCGGCGGTCATCTACCCCGTCGTCATCGCCTTCACGTGGTCGGCACCCGGTGCCGGCCTCGTCGAACAGCTGACCGGCACGGCCTTCACCGACTTCGCGGGCGGGATGATCGTCCACGGAATGGGCGGCATCGCCGGCCTGACGGCGGCGGCGATTCTCGGACCCCGCCTCGGCCGCTTCAACGACGACGGCTCGGTGAACGTCATCCCCGGTCACTCCCTGACCTTCGCCGTCCTCGGGACGCTCATCCTGGCCTTCGGCTGGTACGGGTTCAACGTCGGCACGTCGGCCATCTTCAGTGACGGCGCGCCCGTCATGGAACAGCTCGGCCGCGTCGCCATGGGCACGACGATTGCGATGGCCTTCGGCGCGATGGGTGCCGGACTCGTCGCCTGGGCAAAGTCCGGGAAAGTCGACACGCTGTACGTCGCCAACGGCCTGCTCGCCGGCCTGGTGGGTATCACGGCGATCCCCCACACCACGTCCTGGTGGGGTGCAATCGTCGTCGGCAGCCTCGCCGGTGCGCAGCTCCCCATCGTCTTCAGCTTCGTCGAGAAGACGCTCAACATCGACGACGTATGTGCGGTCTTCCCGGTCCACGGGAGCGCCGGCGTGCTCGGCACGCTGCTGTTCCCGTTCGTCGCCGCACCCGGCGTCGTCGATTCCGTCGCCAACGCGTTCATCGCGCAGGTCGTCGGCGTCGTGCTCATCGGCGGCTGGACGCTGACCATGACTGCCCTCATCTGGTACGTCCTCAAGCTGGTCGGGCAGGCACGCGTCACGCCCGAACACGAGCAGGAAGGACTCGACATCTCCGAGCACGGCGTCGAGACCTACCCCGAGTTCGGTGGCGACGAAGGCGTCATCGCCGACGGCGGCCCAACCTTCAAGACCGATGGCGGCGCTGACATTACGGACGGTGATGCAGAATGACTGAAATCGAGATGGTCGTCGCCTACATCCGCCCGGACAAACTGGGCGACGTCAAACAGAGCCTCGCAGAGGCAGGCGCACCGTCGCTGACAGTCACCAACGTCTCCGGCCGCGGCTCCCAGCCCTCGAAGAAGGGGCAGTGGCGCGGCGAGGAGTACGTCGTCGACCTCCACCAGAAGGTCAAGGTGGAGTGCGTCGTCGCGGACATCCCGACGGACGACGTGGTCGACGCCATCGAGGACGCCGCCCACACGGGCGAACCCGGTGACGGCAAGATATTCGTGATGCCGGTCGACGACGCGGTCCAGATTCGCACCGGCAAGCGCGGCCCGGACGCCGTCTGAACGCCGGTACGCGCGACGCGTTAGCTTCTTTCGGGCCCCCCTCCAAGCGGGGTGTATGACTCACGAGCAGTCGCGGTCGCTGTACGACCGAGCACTCTCCGTGCTGTCCGGCGGCGTCAACTCGTCTGTACGGGCCATCCGTCCCTATCCGTTCTTCGTCGAGCGCGGCGACGGCGGCCACGTCATCGACGCCGACGGCAACCGCTACATCGACTACGTGATGGGCTACGGCCCGCTCCTGCTGGGCCACGACATGCCCGAGGACCTGCGGGCGGCAGTCCAGCAGAAAGCCAGCGAGGGCCCGATGTACGGCGCGCCGACGGAGGTCGAGGTCGAACTCGCCGAGTTCGTCACCCGCCACGTCCCGAGCGTCGAGATGCTGCGGTTCGTCAACAGCGGGACCGAGGCAACCGTCTCCGCCGTGCGCCTCGCCCGCGGCTACACCGGCCGGGACAAAATCGTCGTCATGCAGAGCGGCTACCACGGCGCACAGGAGTCGACGCTGGTCGAGGGCGAGGGCGACCACACCCAGCCCTCCTCGCCGGGCATCCCGGACTCCTTCGCCGAGCACACCCTGGCCGTCCCGTTCAACGACGAGGACGCCATCGACGCGGTGTTCGAGGAGCACGGCGACGACATCGCCGCCGTCCTCACCGAGCCGATACTGGGCAACTACGGCATCGTCCACCCCGTCGACGGCTACCACGAACACCTCCGCGAGGTCTGTGACGACTACGGCTCCCTGCTCGTCTTCGACGAGGTCATCACCGGCTTCCGCGTCGGCGGCCTCCAGTGCGCCCAGGGCAAGTTCGGCATCGAACCCGACATCACCACCTTCGGGAAGATAATCGGCGGCGGCTTCCCCGTCGGCGCAATCGGCGGTCGCGCCGAGATAATCGAGTCGTTCACGCCCGCCGGCGACGTGTTCCAGTCCGGCACGTTCTCGGGCCACCCGGTGACGATGGCCGCGGGGCTGGAGACGCTGCGCTACGCCGCGGAGAACGACGTCTACGACCACGTCAACGGCCTCGCCGAGGACCTGCGGGCCGGCCTGACCGACATCTGCGCCGACCAGGCGCCGAACTACACCGTCGTCGGCACCGACTCGATGTTCAAGGTTATCTTCACCCGCGAGGGGCCCGGCGACGTCGGCGACGACCACTGCGAGGCCGGCTGTCGCCAGCGCGAGGCGTGCCCGCGGTACGACCACTGCCCGAAGACGGGCGCGGACGTCAAGGCCGCCCAGACCGAGCGCTGGGAACGCCTGCACTGGCCCGCGATGAAGGAGCGGGGCGTCTTCCTCACCGCCAACCAGTTCGAGTCGCAGTTCGTCTGCGACGCCCACACCGAGGCGGACGTCGAGGAGACGCTGGAGGCCTACAAGGAGGTGCTGTGATGCCCGCCGACGACGACATCGCGCTCGACGAGAAGCGCGTCTACGGCGAGAAACGCGACGAGACCGACGCCTACGTCGCGAGCGCGCTCGGCGTCACCCGCGTCGAGGTCGCCGGCGATCAGATCGGCCGCTTCTCGCTGGCACGTCAGTGCAAGGCGACCGGCATCGCCGGCGGTGGCGGCCGCCTCGTCGTCGGCACCGACGAGGACGTGCTGGTGGGCACCGACGAGGGGTTCGCGGAGACGGATTTCGGCCCGGCCGCGGCGGTCGGACTGGCAGACGGGACGCCCGTCGCAGCCAGCCCCGCCGGCGAGGTCTCTCGCCTCGTCGGCGACGAGTGGGAGCAGCTGGGAACCGTCGCCCGGCCCCGCCGGATGGACGGCGACCTGCTCGCGACCCGCGACGGCATCTACCGCGTCGACACCGGCCTGCCCGCGCTCGGTGCCGGCCGCACGGTGCGTGACGTGGCCGCCGCCGGCCCCTACGCCGCGACGGCCGACGGCCTGCTCGCGTACGACGGTGAGGGCTGGGAGCGCGTGGCCGGCGGGGACTGCACGCTCGTCACTGCTGCGGACGACGGTCGGGCCCACGCCGTCAGCGAGGACGGCCTCCTCGTCCGCCGGGGCGACGACTGGCACCTCCAGGACATCCCCATCGACGCCGCCATCGCCGACATCACCCACGGCGAGAGCCTCTACGGCGTGACCGCGAACGGGTCGATGCTCGTCTACGCCACGGCCGACCTCACGCCGGACGGCCAGGCCGGCTGGCGCTCGCGCGCCCTCGGTGTCCGCGAGGCGGTCGGCATCGCCGTCCCGTAGCGGCCGGCCACGGACGCCACCTTTTAAAAACACAGCGCGGGTAGCTCAGCCATGGTCTGGGACCTGGCCCTCGGCTTCGTCGCCCTCGTCGCGGCGTCGTACATCGGCACCACGATGGCACTGCGCGGGTACTTCGGCCGCGAGTACCGCGAGGAGGCGGGCCGGGCCGACCCATCCACCGCCCGCGACGACGGCGACCCGCCCGAGCCGTGAACCGGACGCGTTTTTGTCTCCCGTTGCGAACCCTGGCGTATGTCGAGCGACGCTGACGACCCGGACGTCCCTATCATCTGCCCCGAGTGCGAGACCGAAAGTCGCGTCCCCCTCTCGGAGGTCGCCAACATGCTCGACCGGCACAACGAGAACCAGCACGACGGCGAGGAGTGCGCGCAGATCGACCCCGACCTCGCGGCGCAACTCCAGGACCTCGTCGCCGAGGACATGGGCCTGCTGGACTGAGGCGAGGGTGAGTAGCCGGAAAGAATTATTGGGGCTGCTGGCGTGTACGTGGCATGGAATCGACTGCGCCGACGGGTGGGCGGCGTGCGAAGCAGCTTCGGACGGCAGTCCACGGGGTCCACAGGACGGGACTGACCGCCGACGACCGGACGGGGGACGAGGAACTGCTGGCGTTCGTCGCGGAGCCGTACACCGACGTCGAGGAGACTCACCGGCGACTGGGGGGCCTGCTACGGGCGTTCGAGGAGCGGGGCGACCGCCGGGCGGTCTTTCTCGCCATCTACTGGCGGATGACGGCCGCAGTCGCACGCGGCATCCGGGACGGCGACTTCGCGGACCCCGACTGGGTCGGCGACTACCTGGTCGCCTTCGCGAACCTCTACAGGCGGGCGGTCCACGACTACGAGCGCGGGAACGTTGCGGCGCTGCCCGACCCCTGGCACGTCGCCTTTCGGGCCACCGAGCGGGGCGACAGCCTCGTCGTCCAGGACGCCGCGCTGGGCGTGAACGCGCACATCAACTACGACCTCGCGCTGGCGCTCGACGCGGCCGGCGTCGGGCCGGACCGCCGGACGAAGTACGAGGACCACACCGCCGTCATCGACGTCATCGCGGACCTGGTCGACGAGGCACAGCGGACGCTTTCGGCCCGCGACGCCGACGGACTCGCGGCCGTCGACGACTCGCTCGGGCAACTCGACGAGTGGCTGGCGGTCGCGACGATAAACGAGTGCCGCGAGAGCGCCTGGCGCACGGCCGTCGCGATGAACTCGCGGTTCCGCACCCGGCGTCGCTTCGCGCACTGGTGGAACGCCGTCACCTCGAAGGGGGCCGCGTATCTCATCCTGTCCTCGCAGGCCAGCGACACTGTCCACGAGGCGCTGGCGGACCTGGAACAGTCCGCAGAGAGCTGAGTCGCACGACCTGGGAAGGGCAGGGCAGTCACGAGCATCCGGCGGCGGAGCCACCGGTTCCCTGCGAGCGGCCGACCGGCCGCGAGGAGCCTTTTTCACCACCGAAAGACTCGCGTCGCTCACGGTTACACCGTTCGCGTATCCGAGACGCTCCCTGCGGTCGCGTCTCGCTTTGCTCGTCTTTCGAGCATTCGTTCGCTTCGCTCACGAATACCACGTTTTTGCCGCGAGTGGTGCAGTGCGCGCCGAAAGCGAGACGCGACCACCGGGAGCGTCTCGGAGATGCGAACGGCGGCTTTTCCGCCGTGAGCCGGCGCGAGTGCGACACCCGAGTGGGAAAAAGGTGGTTAGGTATCGAAAAGCGGTTTAGGCCGTGTAGCGATTCCCCGCACATGATTATCTCCGGGTCGAACACGCAGGCGCTCGCGGCCGCACTCGCGGCGGAGACCGGCCAGCAACTCGCGAGCGTCGAGTACGAACGCTTCCCCGACGGCGAGGCCATGGTCCGGGTCGAAGAGCCCGGCGACCGGGCCGTCGTCGTCGCGTCGACGGTCTCCGACGAGGCACACGTCGAACTGCTCCAGCTTCAGGACGCCGTCCGCGAGGCCGGCGCGAGCGAGGTCGTGACGGTCCTGCCGTACATGGGCTACGCCCGCCAGGACCGCGCCTTCGAGACCGGCGAACCCGTCTCGGCCCGCGCCGTCGCCCGCGCTATCTCGACGGGAACCGACCGCGTCGTCACCGTCAATCCTCACGAGGAGGCCGTCTGCGACTACTTCACCGTCCCCGCCGAGAGCGTCGACGCGGCGGGACTGCTCGCCGGCCCGCTCCCCGAGGACCTGCACGACCCGCTCTTTCTCTCGCCCGACGACGGGGCAATCGACCTCGCGGTCGCGGCCGCCGAGGTGTACGGCCGCGGCGAGACCGACTACTTCGAGAAGACCCGCCGCTCCGGGACCGAGGTCGACATCGCCCCCAGCGACGCCGACTGCGCCGACCGCGACGTGGTGCTGGTCGACGACATCATCGCCACCGGGTCGACGATGAGCGAGTCCGTCGCCATCCTCGACGAGCGCGGCGCCGACCGCGTGTTCGTCACCTGCGTCCACCCGCTGCTGGCCGCCAGCGCCCACCTGAAACTCGCCCGCGCCGGCGTCGAGGCGGTCTACGGCACCGACACTATCGAGCGCCAGGTCAGCGAGGTCAGCGTCGCGCCGGTCGTCGCCGACGCGCTGTAGGCGGACCACCCCCCTCCGCCGGCCGCCCCACCGCCGTCCCGTCGCTCTTTCCGCAGGCTCAAATACACCCTCGCCATACGCCCCGTGTGCGCACCGAACGGTTCAGTCGGCCGCTCACGGCGACCAGCTACCGCTCGAAGATGCTGCTGGTCCTGTCGCTCGGCTGGGCCACCCTCCAGGGCGGGCGCTTTCTCCTCTCCCCGCTCCTTCCCCGCATCACGGAGACCTTCTCGCTCTCCTCCGGGGGGGCCGGCCTCGCGCTGACCGCCTTCGGTCTCGCCTACGCCGTCTCGCAGTACCCCAGCGGTACCTACTCCGACGCGCTTTCCCGCGCGACGCTCATCCTGCCGGCCTTCGCCGTGCTGTTGACGGGATTCGTCCTCGTGGGCGTCGCCGGCGGCGTCGCCGTGTTCGTCCTCGGCATCCTGCTCCTCGGCGTCGGCAAGGGACTGTACGCCAGTCCCAGTCGAGCGCTGCTCGGCGACCTCTACACCGGCAGTCGCGGGCGCGCGCTCGGTATCTACGCCGCCGGGACCGACGCCGGCGGCCTCCTCGCCGCTGGCCTCGCGGCCGTCGTACTCGCGACGACCGTCTGGCAGGCCGCCTTCGTCCCCGTCGTCGTCCTCCTGGCGCTGGTGACCGTGCTCTTTGTCCTCTGGAACGAGGAGCAGTACAGGGTCGAACACACGCCGCTGGAGCCGGGTGACACCCTCCGGCGTGTCCTCGCAACCCGCGCCCAGCGCGAGCGCCTCGTCGCCTTCGCGTTCTTCTACTTCGCCGTCGGCGGCCTGACGAACTTCTACCCCCTGTTTCTGGTCGAGAGCGCCGGCTTCTCGGAGACCATCGCCAGCGTCGCCTTCGCGCTCATCTTCGCGGTGGGTCTGTTCGTCAAGCCGGCCGCCGGGGAACTCAGCGACCGCTTCCCGCGCCTGCTGGTCAGCATCGCCGGCCTGCTCGCCGGTGCCCTCGGCTTCGCGGTCATGATTCTCGGCTCCGCCTCGCTGGCCGTCGTCGCCGTCGGCACCGTCCTCGCCGCCGTCGGCTACAAGACACAGTTCCCCATCGCCGACGCCGTGGTGATGGAGGCCGCGCCCGACGAGAACGTCGGCGGCGACCTCGGTGCCGCCCGCGGCGTGTTCCTCGGCACGAACGCGCTCGGCCCGGGCTTCGTCGGCGTCGTCGCCGACGTCGCCGGGTTCGACGTCGCCTTCTGGGCGCTGGCCGCCAGCCTGCTCGTCGCCGCACTCGTCCTCGCCCGGCAGTACCGGCGACAGTGAGCAGTTCCAGCCGAGAAGCCACGCTAACGCGACCGAGAAAGAGGTGCGTCAGTCCGACGCCTGCGGGGCAGCAACTGCCTCGACGGCGATGTCCATCTCGACGCCTTCCACGTCCCAGGTCTTCCGGTGACCGTCGTCGACGCCGCCGAACTCAGCGGCGCGCACCTCCTCGGCGATGAGGTCCTCGTGGTCGTCCACGAGTTCTGCGACGCGCTCGTCGGCAATCGAGAGGTCGACCCGAATCTCCTCCTCGATGTCGAGGTCGAGGTCCTTGCGCATCTCCTGGACGCGGCGGATGACCTCGCGGGCGTAGCCCTCGCTCTCGATGTCCTCGGTCAGCGAGGTGTCGACGTAGACGACGCCCGCGCTGTCCAGCGCCTCGAACTCCGTCCCGGAGACGCCCTCGGGTGTCTCGGTGACGAACTCGACCATCTCCGCGGTCAACTCGACGTCCAGCCCGATCGCGTCCGCGACGGCTGCCTCCAGCGTAGCGAGGTCGGGGTCGCTCACGCGGGCCTCGTTGAGCGCGTTCATCACGCGGCCGGCGTCGTCGCCGAACTCGGGGCCGAGGATGCTCATGTCCGCCTCGGCGGAGTAGTTGAGTTCGCCCCAGCCACCCTCGTCGGGTCCGATGACCGTCACCTCGCGGGCGTTCAGCCGGTCGGCGACGAGGTCGGCCCGGCGCTGGACCGCTGCGGAGACGCGGTCGTCGGGCACGTCAACGACGACTTCCGGGACGGGCCAGCGGAGCTTGCGCTCGGCCTGCTGGCGGGCGTTCGACCCGGCCTCCTCGACGGCCCGGACCACCTCGATGTCCTCCTCCAGTTGCGTGTCGCGCCAGGTCGGGGCTGGCTCGGGCCAGTCCAGCATGTGGACTGAGTCGTACCCGTTGTCGCCGGTGAGGGTGCCGTATATCTCCTCCGCGACGAAGGGGGCATACGGCGCGAAGAGGGCGACGACCTCCGAGAGCACGCGGTGGAAGGTGGCGTAGGCGGCCTGCTTCGAGGCGCTGTTTTCCTCCTCCCACATCCGCTCGCGGACGACCTGGATGTAGAACCGGGAGACGTCCTCGACGACGAACTCCAGCAGCGCATCGAGCGCCCGGTCCTGCCGGAAGTCCTCCCAGTGCTCGCCCATCTCGGCCTCGACGGCCTGGAGCCGGGAGAGCACCCACTCGTCGACCGTTTCGAGGTCGGCGTCTTCGACTGTCACTCCGGCGGCTTCGCCGCCTCCGTCTCGCGATTCCCCTGGAATCGCGCCCGGTTCAAACCCATCCAGCCGCATGTACGGCAGCGGGAACCGGAAGACGTTCCAGAGGATGTTCAAATCGCGCTGCATGTTCTCGATTTCGTCCCACGAGAAGCGCATGTCGTCGCTCTGGGGCGTCACCGAGAGCAGGAACAGCCGCATCGGGTCCGCGCCGTGTTTCTCGATGACCTCGTGGGGCGTGACGACGTTGCCGATGGACTTCGACATCTTCCGGCCGTCCTCCGCCAGCGCCCAGCCGTGCATCAGGACCTCCTGGTAGGGCACCTCGCCGAGCGCGGCGGTGCCCATGCCGAGTTGCGACCAGAACCACCCGCGGGTCTGGTCGTGGGCCTCCATGATGAGGTCGGCGGGCCACAGCTCCTCGAAGTCGTCTTCCTGTTCGGGGTAGTCGAGCGTCCCCCACGTCGCGACCGAGGAGTCCAGCCAGACGTCGAAGACGTCGCTGACGCGCGTGTACGTCGTGCCGTCCTCCGTGATGGTCAGGTCGTCGACGGTCGGCTTGTGCAGGTCGACCTCGTCGGGGTCGACGTCCTGGTCGACGCGCTCGGCCAGCTCCTCGCGGGTGCCGACGACGATCCACTCGTCGGCGTCAGGGTTTTCGACACCCTCCGCGGCTTCGCCGCTCCGGTTCGCGGAGCGTTGCTCCGCGCTATCCGGCGTCCAGATGGGAATCGGGATGCCCCAGTACCGCTGCCGGGAGACGTTCCAGTCCGGCGAGTCCTCGACGAAGTTCCGGAAGCGCTCGTCGCGGGCCTCCTGGGGGTGCCACTCGCTGTCGTCGATGTTGTCCAGCAGTTCCTCCTTGATGTCGGAGACGGTGATGAACCACTGGTCTGTGACGATGCGGACGATTTCGCTGTCACAGCGCCAGCAGTGCCCCTCGTTGATAGTGTGGCCCTCCTCGCTGGCCAGCAGCAGGCTCTTCTCCTCCAGCGTGGCGATGACGTCGTCGTCGGCGTCGCGGACGTAACTACCCTCGAAGGCACCTGCCTGGTCGGTGAACACACCGTCGGGTCCGACGGGAGAGAAGACGTCCAGGCCGAGTTCCATACCGCGCTCGAAGTCCTCCTCACCGTGGCCGGGCGCGGAGTGGACCAGCCCCGTCCGGTCGGCCTCGACGTAGTCGGCGGTGTAGACCTCTCCGGCACCCTCGAAGTCGGGGTGTTCGGGCACTTCCTCGGCGAGCGGGTGCTCGTACTCCCAGCCGACGAGGTCGTCGCCGGAGAGTTCCTCGACGACCTCCCAGTCGTCGTACTCGGCCCACTCGGCGACCTCCTCGGCGACGGCTTCGGCGACGTAGATTCGCTCGGATTCGTCTCCCTTCTGACCTTCGAGGGCAACGTAGGTGAGGTCTTCGTCGACGGCGACGAAGGTGTTGGCGACGATGGTCCACGGCGTCGTCGTCCAGATGACGAGATTGCCTTCTCGCTCTGTGAGAGGGAACTTCACGTAGATAGACGGCGCGCCCACCTCGTCGCGCTCGACCTCGTTGTTGGCGATGGCCGTCTCACAGCGGGGGCACTGGTTGATGGCGCGTTTGCCCTGCTCGACCAGGCCGCGCTCGTGGGCCTGCTGGAAGCCCCACCAGGCCGCTTCCATGTACTCCGGCGAGACGGTCTTGTAGGGGTCGTCCCAGTCCATCCAGACGCCGATGGACTTGAAGTCGTCCTGCAGGCCTTCGAGTTGCTCGTCGGCGAACTCCTTGCACTCCTGGATGAAGTTCTCCTCGCCGAACTCCTCGATGTCCTTCTTCGAGTCGAAGTCCAGGCGTTCCTCGACTTTCGTCTCGATTGGCAGGCCGTGCATGTCGTAGCCCGGCCGGTCGGTGACGTCGTAGCCCTGCATCCGGTGAAAGCGGATGTAGGCGTCCTTCAGCGTCTTGTTCCAGGTGGTGCCCATGTGGGCCGCGCCGGAGGTGTAGGGCGGGCCGTCCACGAAGAAGAAGGTCTCCTCGTCGGCCCGGTGCTCGACCGTCTGGTCGTAGGCGTCGACGGCGTCCCAGTAGTCGAACACGCGGTCCTCGACCGCGTGGGGGTCGTACTGGTCGTCGACCGCCTCGAACTGTGACGGCTCCCCGTCCTCGTGACTGCTCATATCCACGTAGTGCCGCGCCGTCGTTAAAGGAGAATCGGTATTCGCCCCCGGTCACGCTCCCGTCGCCCGCGGGTTCGGGAACGCTTATCCCGGTCGCCTGACGATACGCTGCCGTGAGCGTCATCCAGCAGATTCCGTGGCGGGGCATCGTCATCGGCGGTCTCGTTCTGCTCGCCGGCACCATCACCGCCGCCGTCGTCGAGAGCGACATCCTTCCCGCGCTCGTGGCGGCTGTCGTCCTGCTGGTCCTGCTGGCCATCGACGACCAGCTTCAGGAGTCCGAGGAGTAACCCCGTTCGGGCCCGTGCGCCGTCTCTCGCCGTCTCCGGTGGCACAGGGGCTATACTTCTCGGGGCCCTACGACGGGTATGTCCACAGCTACGGCGACGGTTGCCGGCGGGTGTTTCTGGTGTGTCGAAGCGGCCTTCGAGCGCGTGCGCGGCGTCGAGTCGGTAGTCTCCGGGTACTGCGGCGGCCACGCCGACGACCCCACCTACGAGGCCGTCTGCAGCGGCACGACCGGCCACGCCGAGGCCGTCCAGGTTACCTACGACACCGACGAGATATCCTACCGCGACATCCTCGAAGTGTTCTTCACCATCCACGACCCGACGACCGAGGACCGGCAGGGCCCCGACGTCGGCTCGCAGTACCGCTCGGGCGTCTACTACCACGACGAGGAGCAACGCCGCGTCGTCGAGGAGTACATCGACGAACTCGAAGCGAGCGGCGAGTACAGCGGCATCGTCACCGAGGTCGCGCCGCTCGAAACGTTCTACCGCGCCGAGGAGAAACACCAGGACTACTTCGAGAAGAACCCCAACCAGCCCTACTGCCAGATGCAGATTCCGCCGAAACTGGAGAAGATGGCGGCCAAACACGCCGACAAACTCGCCGACGACTGAATGCCACAGTTCCCGGACGCCTCCAATCCCCTGGCCGACGACTGCCGGCGCTGCCCCGCACTCGCCGAGAGCCGCGAGTGCATCTCGTGGGGGAACGGTCCCCTCGATGCGACCGTCCTGGTCGTCGGCGAAGCGCCGGGCGCGGGCGACTCTGACGCCGACCGCTGGCGGGGCGGCAACTGGACCGGGATGGCCTACACCTCGCGTCACTCCGGCCGGCGCGTCCGTGCGATGCTCGCCGACGCCGGGTTCGGTCCCGACGACTGTTACTTCACGAACGCGGTGAAGTGCTTCCCGGCAGACGACGCCGACGGGACGACGAACCGCGAACCTACCCCTGAGGAGCGCGCGAACTGCCGGCCCTACCTCCGGGAGGAGATCGAGACGGTTGGCCCCGACGCCGTCGTCGCGACGGGGAAACACGCCACGCAGTCGGTGCTGGCGATGGTCGACCGGGAACTCGACGGCTTCCTCGACACCGTGCTGGACCCGATTCCCTGCCCCGCGCTGGAGACGACGCTCGTCCCGGTGCTTCACCCGTCGTATCAGGACGTCTGGGTTCCGCGAATCGACCACACGCCCGAGTCGTACCGGGCGGCGCTGGCGGCGACCCTCGACGCCGAGACGGTAGCTTGAAACCGTCCGGAACGGTGGTCTCCAACGATGACGTGGTGCGTCCCCGCTGTGCGCGCCGGGGTGGTCTCGTGACCGACGCGCCGGCCGTCGTGGTCGTCTGCGGCCTGCCGGGCGTCGGCAAGTCCCGGGTGTCCCGACTGCTCGCCGACCGGCTCTCGGCGACGCTGGTCCGGACCGACGTGGTGCGCAAGGACCTCTTTTCGGACCCGCAGTACACCGACGAGGAGACCGACCGCGTGTACGCGGCCGTCCGCGAACGTGCCCGCGAGGCCGTCGAAGACGGCGGCCGCGCGGTGCTCGACGGCACCTACCGCTCGCGCCCGTTCCGGGACGACGTCGCCGAGATGGCCGCCGCCGTCGGCGTCGACTGCGAGTTCGTCCACGTGACCTGCGACGAGGACACCGTCCGCGAGCGCATCCGCCAGCGGACCGAGACCGTCAGCGACGCCACCTACCGGAACCACCTGGAACTCAAAGCCGAGTTCGACGCCTTCGAGCGGCCCCCAGTCACCGTCGACAACTCCGGCGCGTGGGCGGACACGCGCGAACGCGTGACTGACCTGTTCGCCGACGTGTAGCCTCCGCCGACGGGTCACCGACGACGGGTCGCCGACGTTTATGTCGCTGGCCGTCGGAGGTCGAGGCATGAGAGAGGTCATCAGTACCGACGACGCACCCGCCGCCGTCGGCGCGTACAGCCAGGCGATAGCGACCGACGACCTCGTGTTCACGGCCGGCCAGATACCGCTCACACCGGAGGGCGACCTGCTCGACGGGGCCGACATCGACGTCCAGACCGAGCAGGCGCTGGAGAACGTCCAGGCGGTCCTGTCGGAGGCCGGCGCGAGCATGGCCGACGTGGTGAAGGTGACGGTGTACCTCGACGACATCGAGGACTTCGACGCGATGAACGACACCTACGAGTCCTTCTTCGCCGAGGACCCGCCGGCCCGCAGCGCCGTCGGCGTCGACGCGCTCCCGAAGGGCGTCGGCGTCGAGATAGAGGCGGTCGCGACGACGTGATGGACCCCCGCGTCAAGTCGAGCCTGCTGTGGGGACTGGTCGGCGGCATGGCCTTCCTCGCGCTCGTGCAGGGCTATCACTTGTTCGGCGGTGACTTCGTCGGCGTGGCGCCGATGGTCGCCGGCGCGGTGGCCGTGCTCGTCGTCACCAGCGGACTGGCTCACGCCCTCCGACCCCGACTGGTCGAGAGCGAAAGGTCTTAATCGGCGACCCCCGGACTGTCCGATGCAGGCCAGGATGGCCGAATCTGGTAAGGCGCACGCCTGGAAAGCGTGTTCCCGTATGGGATTCTGGGTTCAAATCCCAGTCCTGGCGCTTCTGTTGCGATCTACACGGCGAGCACCCCGTGTGCTCGCCACCGCGTGAGCGTCGAACGCCCTCCTGGATTTGAACACGCGAGTCGCAGCGCGACCACCGGGAGCGACCGTCTCGCAATCGGTTCAAATCCCAGTCCTGGCGCTTCTGTTGCGATCTACACGGCGAGCACCCCGTGTGCTCGCCACCGCGTGAGCGGCGAACGACTTTCTGGCGTCCCGCCGCTCGTTCGTCGCCGCTGTACCTGGTCCCCTCTCAGCGCCCGCGCAGTTTCGGGAGAACGCTCATCCGTCCGCCGTTACAAGAACCCGGGAATGGCAGTATCAGAGGACTTGCGCGTCGTCATCGTCGGCAGCGGCCGTACGGGACTGCGCACTGCCCGGTTCCTCGACGACCGGGGACACGACGTCGTCATCATCGAACGGAATCCCGAGCGGGTTGCGGAACTCGTCGACGAACACGTCGCAACCATCATCGAAGGCGACGCCACGGACTCGGCCGTGCTCAGACAGGCCGACCTGGGGCGCGTCGACGTGCTCGTCGCGATGACCGACACCATGGGCACGAACTTCACCGTCTGCACGCTGGCGAAGGATTTCGCGCCGGAGATTCGCACCGTCATGCGCTCGGTATTCGAGACCACCCGCGACTACGCCGACTACGCGGACGAGATCATCTTCCCGGAACGCGCCGGCGCGCGAACCGCGGTCAACGCCGTCGAACACGGCGTCCGCTCGCTGGACGACACGGCGGCCCAGGTGGAACTCCTCGAAATCGAGGTCGCGCCGGCGGCACCAGTCGCCGGGCAGCAACTCGCGGAGACCCGGTTCCCCCAGGGCAGCGTCGTCATCAGCAACGTCGAACAGAGTCACATCGTCTCGGCGGAGACCGAACTCAACCCCGGAGAGACGTACGTGGTGGCCGTCGAACCCGACGTCGCTGACGAGGTCCGCCGCCTCTTTCGGGGGTAGACCGGACCGCGCGGGCCCGACGACGCGGTCGCGGGCAACGAGGGCGTACGCGGCCGCTGCCCAGTCACGACGACGGTGGCGTTCCCGCCGGGCTCGCTCACGTCGCTCAGGCCCGGCCCAGGGTCCGGCGCAGCAGTGCGAGGGCCTCCCGGCGGTAGTAGTAGCCGAGCACCCACGTGAGCAGGAGCGCGCCGAGGACGAACCCGGTGAGTGCGAACCGGCCGGACACCAGTTCGGCACCGAGGAAACTCGCGAACAGCAGGGCCGGAGCGCGGCCGGCGACCGCCGCCAGTATCAGCCGCGGGATTGGAATCGTCGAGACGCCGGCGACGAAACACACCATGTCGTCGGGCCACGGGCCGGGGACGAGAAAGAGCGCGAAGACGCCCGGGAGTCCCGTCCGCTCGACGAACCCGTCGAACCGGACCAGCCGCTGGGGTCCCACGAGCCGACTCACGTACGGCCGTCCGTACCGCCGGGACAGCGCGAACGCGATCGTGCTGCCGATAGTCGTGCCGATGAGGCTGTACACCGCACCCGGGACCGCACCGAAGAGGGCCCCGCTCGCCACCGCCAGCACCGCGCCGGGAATCGGTGCGACGAGCACCTGCAACACCTGCAGGACGACCAGCACCAGCGGTGCCAGCGGCCCGAAACTCAGCAGATACCCCCGAATCGCGACCGGGTCCTGTACCTCCGGGACCGCCCACACCATCACGGCAGGCGCGAGCGCGAACAGGAGGGCGACGACGGCCGCCCGGAGGATGAGCGGGCGCAGCGAGGGCAGCGGCTCGTCCATCGACCGACCACACTCCCGTGGAGAGAAAATACTTGGGGAAACTGCCTTCCGGGGTCGCGACCCGCCGCGTGCTGTCAGTCGGTCCCGTCAGCCGTCAGCCGGCGCTCGCGTTCCCCGGCGCCGTTTCCTGAAGGACGTAGCGCTGGCCGACCATCGGTTCGAGCAGGCTGTCGACCGGCGCGCGGTCGTCGCGGAGGAGCGGCACGTCCTCCGGCGGGTCGTCGATGGTGTAGTCCCGTATCTCGTCGCCGAGGTCGATGCCGACGTCCCGTTGCTGGTTGCGCTCGCGGAGCGTCGACTGCGAGACCCTCGTCGCCGACTTCGTCGCGATGACTTCGATGTTCTGGACGACGCTGCCGTCGTGTGTCGGGAACGTGTAGACCCTGGGGAACACCGCCTCCATGGTCCGGTGCTCGGCGCGGTAGAACTGTCCGGCCGGCCCGGACGGTGCCGAGATGATGTTCGCGTAGAGCATCCCGTCGTCGGTGAGCCGGCGCTCGGCCAGGCGCATGAACTCCACCGTCGTCAACTGGAAGGGGACCTTGTCCTTCTTGTACGCGTCGAGGACGATGAGGTCGTAGGTCCGGTCGGTATCGCGGAGGAACTGCCGGCCGCCCGCGTTGTAGACGGTGAGGTTCGGTGACTCCTCAAGGTGGAAGTACTCCTTGGCGACGCGGATGACCTCGGGGTCGATTTCGACGACGTCTATCGTCGCGTTGTACTCCGCCGCGAACCGGCGAGGTCCGGTGAACCCGCCGCCGCCGACGAACAGCACCCGGTCGATGTCGTCGGGGTCCTCGGCGAACAGGTACGGCAGGTGGAAGTACCGCGTGTACTCGAAGACGTGGCGGGTGGGGCGGTCCCTGTCCATCGCGCTGTGTCGCTGGCCGCCGAGGTACAGCGTCCGGGTCCCGCCGAGGTCGGCGACCTCCAGTTCCTGGTAGGGCGTCTGCGTGTGGTAGACGACGCGGCCGTGTGCCGACACCCCGACCGCGCCACTACCGAGTGCTGCGACGAGCACCACGCCGACGGCGGCGACGGCGAAGACGGACCGGCGCTGTGGCGACCGGCCCAGGACGACGGCCGCCGTCACGACCAGCAGGACGCCGAAGACGAACGCTATCTGGTCGATGCCGAGCCACGGGATGAGGAGGTAGGTGGTCCCGAAGGCCCCCAGGATGCTGCCGACGGTGCCGACGGCGTAGATGTGTCCCGACGCCTTCCCCACGTCCTCGGTGCTGGAGAGGTCGGCCGCGTAGGGACTGATAAAGCCCAGGAGGTACGTCGGCGGGCCAAAGAGCAAGATTACGGCCGGCAGCGACGCGAACCTGCTGGGGAGGGGAAACACCGTCGTCGAGCGCAGGAGGAGGTCGCCGGCGAAGATGAGCACCGCGACGTAGACGGCCGTCACGAGCAGGAGGCGGGCGAGTCGGCGGTGGTTCGCCCGCTCGGCGGCGCGTTTCCCGCCGTAGTGATAGCCCAGCGACAGCGCCGCCAGGAAGACGCCGATGATGCTGCCCCAGGTGTAGATGCTGTTGCCGAACTGCGGCGCGACGACCCGGCCGGCGAGGATTTCGAGGCCCATGCTCGCCACGCCGGAGACGAACACCGCGAGTTCGGGCCGGGTCACCCGCCTGGCCCAGTCTCCCGTCCCTGTCGCCATTCATCGCACGTACGGCCCTTCGTATCAAATGGGTAACGACTGTCGCGTCGCTCGCCGCGACTTCGACCGGTACTAATATATACAAAAACAGCGCTCGCGCCGAACTGCCGCCGCGGCGCCGGTCGACGGGAACGGGCGTTTCTTCCTGCGGTTCTCGGTCACGCGTCCGAATCCCGGAGCGAGCGATAAGCGGGGAATTTATATAGAACCACATACAAACTCTCTCCTGACTATGAGCCAGCAGCAGATGCAGGGCCAGCCCATGATTATCCTGGGCGAGGACGCCCAGCGGATGAAGGACAAGAGCGCGCAGGAGCACAACATCGCTGCCGCGCGCGCAGTCGCCGAATCGGTACGCTCGACACTCGGGCCGAAGGGGATGGACAAGATGCTCGTCTCCTCGCTCGGTGACATCACCGTCACCAACGACGGCGTCACCATCCTGGAGGAGATGGACATCGACAACCCGACGGCGTCGATGATCGTCGAGGTCGCCGAGACCCAGGAGGACGAGGCAGGCGACGGCACCACGACGGCCGTCGCCATCACCGGCGAACTCCTGAAGAACGCCGAGGACCTGCTCGAACAGGACATCCACCCGACAGCCATCATCAAAGGGTTCGACATGGCCGCCGAGCGGGCCCGCGAGGAAGTCGACGACATCGCCATCGACGTCGACCGCGACGACGAGGAAATCCTGAAGAAGGTCGCCGAGACGTCCATGACCGGCAAGGGCGCGGAACAGCACAAGGAGGTCCTCGCCGAACTCATCGTCGAGGGCGCACAGGCGGTCACCGTCGAGGCCGACGACGGCAGCGTCGTCGTCGACATGGCCTACCTCGACATCGAGACCCAGACCGGTCGCTCCGCCGGCGACTCCGAACTGCTCAACGGCGGCGTCGTCGACAAGGACCCCGTCCACGAGAACATGCCCGTCGACCTGGAGGACGCCAACATCCTCCTCGTCGACTCCCCGCTCGAACTCGACGAGGCCGAGGTCGACACGCAGGTCAGCGTCACCGACCCCGACCAGCTCAAGAACTTCCTCGACAAGGAGGAGGAACAGCTCCAGGAGATGGTCCAGAAGATCGCCGACGCCGGCGTGGACGCCGTCTTCTGTCAGAAGGGCATCGACGACATGGCCGAGCACTACCTCGCCAAGGAGGGCATCCTCGCGCTCAGCCGCGTCAAGAAGTCCCAGCTCCAGTTCCTCACCGAGGTTCTCGAGGCCCGCATCGTCTCCGACCTCGACAGCATCGAGGAATCCGACCTCGGCACCGGCAACATCGAGCGCGACGAGGACGAGGAACTGTTCTACGTCGAGGGCGCCGGCGACCAGAGCCACGGCGTGACTCTGCTCCTGCGTGGCTCCACCGAGCACGTCGTCGACGAACTCGAACGCGGCGTCAACGACGCCCTCTCGGTCGTCTCCGACACCATCATCGAGGGCGCCGTGCTCCCCGGCGGCGGCGCGCCCGAGGTCGAACTGGCATCCCGGCTGCGCGATTACGCCGACAGCGTCAGCGGCCGCGAGCAGCTGGCCGTCGAGGCCTTCGCGGACTCGCTGGAACTCGTCCCGCGCGTGCTCGCCGAGAACGCCGGGCTGGACTCCATCGACACGCTCGTCGACATGCGCTCGGCCCACGAGAGCGGCGACGCCCGCGCCGGCCTGAACGTCTTCAGCGGTGAGGTCGAGGACACCTTCGAGGCCGGCGTCGTCGAACCCGCACACGCCAAGCGCCAGGCGATGGGCTCCGCTGCCGAAGCGGCCAACCTGGTCCTGAAGATTGACGACATCATCTCCGCCGGCGACCTCTCCACCAGCGGCGACGGCGAGGAAGGCGGCCCCGGTGGCGCCCCCGGAGGTATGGGCGGCATGGGCGGCATGGGCGGCGGCATGGGCGGCATGATGTAACCCCACTTTTTGCTGCGTCGGGTTCGCGCAAAGCGCGAACCTCTCCTTGCAAAAACTTGGGGAAAAAGGCTCCTCGCGCTCGGAGGGAACCGGCGGCTTCGCCGCCGGATGCTCGTGGCAGGCCTGCCCTTCCCCGTGGTCTCGCGGTTACACCGCGAGGTTCGGGAGACCGCAGGTCTCCCGGTGCGCGCGATGGAACGCGCGCTCGGCGGCTCTCACGTCGGACAGAAGATACTTAGTCGGGATACCGCAATCCGACGCCATGCCCTCCCGACGCCGACTCGCGTTGCTCCTGTGTGTCGTCGTACTGGCTCTCGCTGGCTGTGCCGGGACTCCCTCGGGAAGCGACCAGCCGACGAGCACTGAAACGATGGCGGACGACCGACCGACGGCGGTTCCGTCGGACATCGAGGTCGTCAACTACACGGCGCTCAGCGACGCGCAACGCCAGGCCTTCGACGCGGCGCTCGAACCGGGAGACGTCACGCTACTGGACGGGGACGCGTGGGGTGCGCCCGACGACTACTACCGGTACGCTGCTGTGTACGAATCCTGGCCGGGCGAGACGACCGACGCTGGCGACCGCGTCACGGAGGCGTTCGTGCGGCGAAACGGGACGTACTACCGGGTGACGTTCGACGGGCCGCGGTGTTGTGCCGGCCCGGGGACCGACCCGTCGTTGACTGAAATCGACGCGCCCGGGAATCGAACCGTCACTTCCCTCGACAATCTAACCGGCCAGGCAGCGGCGTACCTCGAATATCGACTCGCAGAGAACGGCGACAGGTCCGGGTACGGCGTCGATTTGCCCCTCGAAGACGGTGACGTCGTCGAGTATCGGGGCGCATACTACGAGGTGTCGGGAACGAATCGCGTGGTCGACTACGGGACGGCTTCGATGTCGGTTCTGGAACTGGAGTAGAGAGCGTGCGAACCCGACGGAGGAAACCGCCCGCTCAATCGTCGACGGCGGCTTCGTCCTCGACGCCCGACCCGGAGACGGTGGCCGTCGGGTCGTCGGTGAGGTCGGCACCGCGCCAGGTCCCGCGGCGGTACCAGACGTAGGCGATGACCGCGCCGAGGACGTTCGAGACGATGAAGGAGGCAAAGAGGCCAGTCGTCCCGAAGTCGAACTCGATGACCGCGAACCACGCCACCGGCAGGCGGACGATGCCCAGCGTGAAGATGGCGATGGCGGCGGCGATGATGGTCTTGCCGGCCCCGCGGAACCCGCCGCTGTAGGCGCGCATCACGCCGGTAAAGCCGAACGTCGGCGCGACGATGCGCAGGAAGTCCGCGCCGATGGGGATGACGTCGGGGTTGTCGGTGAACACCCGCATGATGGCCGGCGCGGTCAGCCAGACCACGACGGCAGCGCCGGAGAGGACGACGAACATCACCTTCGCCGCGAAGTCGCTCGTCCGCGCCGCCCGGTCCTCGTTGCCGGCACCGATGTTCTGTCCCGCGAGCGTCTCGACACCCCGGCCGACCGCGATTGCGGGCAGGAAGATGACCGAGAACACGCGGATGCCGACGCCGAAGGCCGCCGCCACGGTGTCCGGGAAGGTGGCGACGACGACCAGCAGGAGGTTGATGGAGAGTGCGCGGCCGGTCCCCTCGATGGAGGCGGGCGCGCCGATGCTGAACAGCCGCCGGAGGTAGCCGAAGTCGGGCCACATGTCCCGCAGCCGAATCTTCACGCCGCGGCTCCCGTCGAACATGATGTAGAGGCCGACGAGCATCGCCAATCCGCGGGAGAACACGGTTGCGATTGCCGCGCCCTGGACGCCCATCCGGGGGAACACCCACCAGCCGAAGATGAGGAACGGGTCCAGCGCGATGTTCAGGACGACCGTCCCGAGCATCACGAGCATCGGCGTGATGGTGTCGCCGTACCCGCGCATCAGCGAGATGAACACGAAGAAGCCGAACATCATGAAAAGGCCCAGCGAGACGACTTCCATGTACCCCGTCGCCAGCGGGAGCACGTCCTGGCTCACGCCGAGCAGGCGCAGGGCGTCCTCGACGAAGAAGAAGCCGACGCTCCCGAGCACGAGCGAGAGGACGACTGCAAACGTCATCGTCTGCGAGGCGGCGTAGGTGGCCTTCTCCTCCTCGTCGGCTCCGATGTGCTGGGCGACGAGGACGCTGCCCGCGACTGTCAGTCCCATCCCCAGCGAGATGAGCAGGAACACCATCGGGAAGGCGAAGGTAATCGCGGCCAGCGCGTCCTTGCTGAACTGGCCCAGCCAGAACGTGTCGGCCAGGTTGTAGGCCGTCTGGAGGAGGTTCGTCACGACGATGGGCAACGACAGGTAAAACAGCGGCCAGCCGATGGAGCCGCTGGTCAGGTCGATCTCCTCCTGTCCCTTGAAGAGGTCGCCCAGCCGCCGCGGGTCCAGCCGCGCGAGCGCGTCGCGCAGCCTCATTCCGCCGACGCCTCCGGGCGGTAGACGTGTTCCTGGAGGTGGCGCTCGATGTGGTCGCGCACGGGCTGGCGGCTCTCGCCGACGGACACCTGGCGCAACTGCGCGCCCGCGAACATCGTCACGACGAAATGCGCCGTCTCGTCGGGGTCGACATCGGGCCGGACGCTGCCGTCGTCGATGCCGTCGGCCAGCACCTCTGCCAGCAGGTCACGGAATTGTTCGTCGGACTCGCGGAGGCGCTTCCGGAAGTCCGACTCGTGGGGGGCCTGGGCCTTGAGTTCCAGCAGGGCGGTCTGCATGTCCTCGATGTCGCCGGTCTCCGGCGGCGAGAGCGCCGCGTCGATGACCGCCGAGAGGCGGGCGGCGGCGTCGCCGTCGGTCGTGGCCGCGGCGTCGCGGACCCGGCCCAGGAACCGGTCGGCGACGTGGTCGAGGAAGGCCACCAGCAGGTCGTGCTTGCTGTCGTAGTGGTAGTGCAAGGCGGCTTTGCTCTTGGTCGTCTCGTCTGCGATGTCCTGCATCGTCAGGTCGGCGTACCCGTGGGTACACAGGGCTCGCCAGGTCGCGTCGAGTATCTCGTCGTCAGCAGCCATGGAGGGAACTGCCCTAGCTGACTGACTGGTCAGTCAAAAACCTTCGGAACTCCGGCGTCCCTGCGGGTAGTCGACGCCTACCACGACGCTGCCACGGTTCAGTCGAGCAGACGCTCACACAGCGCCGTCAGGTCGTCGTGGAACGCACCGGCGGTGTCGTACCGGGCGAACTTCTCGGTGGCCGTCGCCCGCTGGAGTATCTCGTCGAACGCGTCCGGGAGCCGGCGGTCCCGTGGCGCGACCGGCGGCACGTCGTCGGACAGCACGGCCTCGCGTACCTCCCCGGGGCTGCCGTCGAAGGGCGGCCGGCCGGTCACGAGCGTGTAGACGACCGTCCCGAGCTGGTAGATGTCGGTCGTCCGGTCGACGATGCCGCGGGACTGCTCGAAGTACTCGGGGGCGGCGTAGCGGGGGTCCAGCACCGTCGCCGGGTCGCCGTGGCGTCGGTACACGTCCGCCAGCCCCACGTCGGCGAACGCGGGTGCGGGCCGGTCGCCGTCGGCAGCGAGCGGGTAGCCCACGCTCTCCGGGTCGATGCCTGCGTGGACGACGCCGCGGTCGTGCAGCGCCGCCAGCGCACCCGTGAGCCGGCAGGCGTGGTGCAGCGCCAGCCCCAGCGAGAGGTCGCGCTCGCGGACCGTCGGGCCGACGCTCGCCGTCGCGACCCACGGGCCGCCCCCGCTCCCGTAGGCCAGCATCGGGACGACGCCGTCGACGTCGCCGACCTCCGCCCAGCGGTCCAGTTGCGCAGCGAGTGCGTCCTCGAACGCCTCGCCGCTCTCGTCGGTTGCCCGCTCTGGCTGTGCGTGGACCCGGACGTCAATTCTGCGCGTCTCGCCGTCGACGACGGCCCGAACCCGGCGTCGCGTGCCGAAGCGCCGCTCCACCGCCGGCCCCACGTGGACCAGCCGGTCGAACGGCGCCGCGCGCTCGACCACCGACAGCACCGGACAGCGCTCTGCCTCGGCCGTGTGCGAGGCTGTCTGTGCGCCGTCGGCCGATAGCGGCGGACCTTCCCGTGGCTCGTCGTTCTCACCGGGCTGTCCGGGCTTTTCGCTCGCCGCACTCGCCCGCTTCTCGGCGGCCAGCGTCCGGAGCCACCTGAGAGCGTCGACGGACGCGGGCTCCGTGTCGGCCGTCGCGCTCTCGACGCGTCGGTACCAGGGCTCCTCGGCCGGGCCGTCGGCGGCGTCGAGCGTCGCGAGCAGGGTGTCGACCAGCGTCTCGGACGGCTCGTCGTCGGTCGTCCCCTCCGAACCGTCCGCGCTCATGGCCCCTCGTTGCCGCGCCGCCGTCAAGAAGGTGCGTCAGACGCCCGTCAGTCGAGGACGGCCTCGCAGATGCGACAGAGGTCCTGGTGGAAGGCGTGGGCCGTCTCGTACCGGGTGAGCTTCTGCTTTGCCGTGGCCTTGGCGAGGACCTCGTCGACGGCGTCGGGCAGTGCGGGCGTGCAGTCGGTGGCCGCCGGCGGGCGGTCGTTCAGGACTCCCTCGCGTATCTCGCCGTAGCTCCCGTCGAAGGGGTGCCGGCCGGCACAGAGCCGGTAGACGACCATACCGAGCTGGTAGATGTCGGTCGCGTGGTCGAGCCGGCCGTACTGGCTGTCGAAGTACTCGGGAGCGGCGTAGCGGGGGTCGAGGTAGTCGGCCGGGTCGAACGTCTGACGGTAGACGCCGATGAGGCCGGCGTTGTCGAGCATCGGCCGGCGCTCTTCGAGGGTGTCCGCCGCGTACGCGACGTTCCGGGGGTCGACGGCGCCGTGGACCACGTCCTGCTGGTGCAACTGGACGAGCGCGCCGGTCAGCGCCCGCGCGTGTTTCAGCGCCGCCGCGGGAGCGAGTCGGCCGCGACGGGCCAGCGTCTCCTCGACGTACTCCGTCGCGATCCACGGCCGGGGCGTCGTCCCCCAGTCGACGACGGTGACGATGCCGGGCGCCTCGACCAACCGCGCCCACGCGCGCAACTGATCCGCCAGCCCGTCGAAGCGTCCCTCGCCGGGCGTGTGCAACAGCCGGACCGCGACGCCGCGTTCGGTGTCGCCTGCGCGAGCCCGCGCGCGGAGTACGTTCGCGTACCGCCGCTCGGTCTCGGGGGCGACGACGGTCAGGTCGTCGAACCCGCTCTCCCGGGCGATGGCCTGGAACGTCTCCGACGCCGCGGCCTGTTCGATGCGGTCCCGTTTGGTCTGCACCGACCCGCCGGCGTCCCCCGGCCCGGTCGCGTTCACGTTCACGTCGCTCCCGTCCGACTCGTCACTGGCGTCGTCGTCCGCGGGGTCGCCCTCGCGGATTTCCACTTCGGTCGGACCGTCGCCGGGGTCGGCTGTCCGGTCGACGGTGTCGGGGTCGTCGGGGCGGACGACCTGCCGGAAGGCGGTGAGGTACTCGGCGTGGCTGCCACCGTCGGCGGACAGCGGCCGTGGCGGGTCCCACGGCTCCGCGTCCCGAATCCGGCCGTAGAGGTCCCGCGCCCGGTCGTGGCTGGTCGCCGCCAGCAGCGCCTGCCGGACGGCCTCGTCGTCGACGCGCCGAATCGCAGCGAGGGTGCGACAGACGTCCCGGCGGGAGTCGTCTGCTGCCAGGCGGGCGACGAGGTCCTCCGCGAGCGACGCCGCCGCCGTGTCGTGGGCGCTCGCCAGCACGAACAGGCCGTAGCCGGCCGTGTGCGTCGTCTGCGGGTCGTCGGCGTCGAGGCCGGCGAGCATGGAGGGCGCGAGGAGGGCTACGGCTGGCTCCGTCCCGTCGTCGGCCGCCGCGGCGGACTGGCTCTGTCCGGGTCGGTACTCCCCCTCGGTCGCCATACAGTGCTCTCGCGACTACAGCATCAAGAACGTATGTCAGACGGGTGGCAGACGCGCGCTGTCTGCGCAGTCGGCTACTCGAGTTCCAGCGTGAACTGCTCGTGTTCCTTCGCGGCGTTGAGGACGACGCTCGTGTTGGACTCCTTGATTTCGGGGTCGTTCAGCAGCGTCTTGATTTCGTCGTTCATGTCGTCGGTGTCGGTGAACTTCCCGACGGCGATGATGTCGTGGTCGCCGGTGACCTCGTAGACGGTGACCATCTGACGGTGCTCGCGCAGGTCCTCCGTGACGTCCTGCAGGGCGCTACCCTCGACTTTCAGCTGGAGGATGGCCGTCACGTCGTAGCCGAGCTTGTCGTAGTTGACCTTCGGTGTGTATCCTTCGATGATACCCTCCTCCTCGAGGTCCGAGAGGTGGTTCGAGACGGTCGTGACCGACACGTCCAGTTCCTCGGCCAGGCTGCGGAGGCTCGCGCGGCCGTCTCCCAGAAGTGCATTCACCAACTTTCGGTCCAGATTTTCGTACGTCATCAATTACACCAACGAACTCCACATATTATAATTTTACGAATATCCAATTCTGGGGGTAGAGTGCAAGATTTGCGCAAAATAGGAGGGTTTTTGTGATAGCGGCACGCCCTCTGACACGTCGAAAGATGACAAGCGAAAACCTATCTTCGGAAGCAGAGGGGGTCCTCGACGAGATCGAGGAGAAAGACGTAGACTTCCTCAGGTTGCAGTTTACGGACATTCTGGGCACAGTCAAGAACGTCTCTATCCCGGCCGAGCAGGCGGAGAAAGCGTTCACGGAGGGCATCTACTTCGACGGCTCCTCCATCGACGGATTCGTCCGCATCCAGGAGTCGGACATGCGTCTCGAACCGGACCCGACGACGTTCGCCGTGCTCCCGTGGCGCAACAGCGAGAAAGTCACCAGCGCTCGCCTCATCTGTGACGTCCACGACACGACCACAGACAAGCCGTTCACCGGCGACCCGCGGCTCGTCCTGCAGGACGCTATCGACCGCGCGAACGACCTCGGCTACCAGGTCAACGCCGCGCCGGAACCCGAGTTCTTCCTGTTCGAAGAAGACGAGAACGGCAACGCGACGACGACGACCCACGACTCCGGCGGGTACTTCGACCTCGCGCCGAAGGACCTCGCACAGGACGTCCGCGGTGACATCATCTACGGCCTCGAGGAGATGGGCTTCGAGGTCGAGGCCAGCCACCACGAGGTCGCTGAGGGTCAGCACGAGATCAACTTCACGTACGACGACGCGCTCTCGACGGCCGACAACGTCGGGACGTTCCGGTCGGTCGTCCGGGCCATCGCGGCCGAACACGACCTGCACGCGACGTTCATGCCCAAGCCGATTCCGCGCATCAACGGGTCGGGCATGCACACGCACCTGTCGCTGTTCCAGGACGGCGAGAACGCCTTCCACGACGACGACGGCGAGTTCAACCTCTCCGAGACCGCCCGGAAGTTCATCGCGGGCATCCTCGAACACGCGCCCGCCATCACGGCGGTCTGCAACCCGACGGTCAACAGCTACAAGCGACTCGTTCCCGGCTACGAGGCCCCGGTCTACATCGCGTGGTCCGACGTCAACCGCTCCGCGCTCATCCGCAAGCCGGCCGCGCGGACGCCCGCCGCGAGCCGCATCGAGCTACGCTCGCCGGACCCCTCGTGTAACCCCTACCTCGCCTTCGCCGTGATGATTCACGCCGGCCTCGACGGCATCGAGAACGACCTCGACTGCCCCGACCCGGTCCGCGAGAACATCTACGACTTCGACGAGGAGAAACGCGAGGAGTACGGCATCGACACCCTGCCCGAGAACCTGGGCGAGGCCGTCGACGAACTCGAGAAGGACGAGGTCATCCTGGACGCCCTCGGCCCGCACGTCGGCGAGAAGTTCGTCGAGGCGAAAAACCAGGAGTTCCAGGAGTACCTGGTCGACGTCTCCCAGTGGGAGATCGACCGCTACCTGGAGAAGTACTGAGGCGACCTTCGCGAACTTTTTTGCCGGACGACGGGGTTACCGCAGATTGCGTAGTGTATCGAGCAGACGGCCCGGGACGTCGGCGACGTTCAGCGTTACGCCGACCATGAGCATCAGGACGTACAGTCCGAGCGTCGACAGCCACACGACGATCATCGCGAGGATGGCCCAGACGCCGTCCAGGAAGTAGAACGCGCCCAGGGTCATTGCCGTCCCGTACAGCAGGACGAGGTACGGCCCCCAGCCGCGTGCCTTCCCGCGTCTGAGTCGCCTGCGGACGTACTGCTTGAGGTCCGACTCCAGTTCGTCCCTGTGGACCGTTCGCTCCTCTATCTCCTCCTCGAACCGGTCGAGCTCCTCGCGCAACTCCGCGAGGTCCCCGTAGTCGACCGGTTCCGGCTCGATTGTTGTCACCCCGTCGCCGTCCTCCGGCGACGACTCCGAATCACTCATCGGTCGTCTCCTATCTCGAAGCGGTTCCTGTTGTAGTTGCCGGTCTCGCCGGCCCGCGAGCACGGCGTTCAGTGCCGCTCCCAGGAGCAGGAGCAGTCCGCCCAGGTAGAACCACGTCAGTGCGAGCAACACACCGCCGATGAGCCCGTACAGCTGAAACGTCGGCGCCTGCTCGGCGTAGACGCTGAAGCCGGTGCTCAACAGGACCCACCCGCCGGCGGCGAACACCGCACCGGGCAGCGCCTCGCCGACGGTCATCTCGCAGTCCGGGAAGACGTAGTACACGGGCAGGAAGACGGCGACGAGCGTGGCGAGGAGCACCAGTACCGAGACGATACCCGCCAGTGGCCTGAACGCGGCCTCTGCACGGGGGCCGACGACGACCGTCGCGGCGAGTGCCAGCGCGATGGTCACGAGCACGAGCAGCGCGTCCTGGACCTGGGAGCGCAGTGACGGCGGTGCGTCGATTTCGTAGACCCGGGCGAACGCGATGTCGAGGCTGCGGAACACCCGCAGCGAACTCCACAGGAGCACCCCCAGACCGACGACCGTCGCCTCGCTGCGGCCGGCGCTGCTCGTGAGTGCGTCCTCGAGCAGCGACGCGGCCTGGTCTGTCAGCAGGCCACTCGCCAGCGCGACGACCTCCGTCGCGAACGTCTGTCCGGCCACCGCCGAGGTGACTGCCAGCGCCACCAGCGTCAGCGGGAACACCGATACGAAGGCGTAGTAGGCGATCGCCGCCGCGAGGAAGCTCAACTGCTGGTCGCGTACGACGCCCACCAGCGACCGGGCCAGGTCGGCGGGCCGTGCGTTCTGTGTCACGTCCACGAGTGCGACCGACGCGACCAAATAGCTCCGGGCCGCCGCTGGCCTCCCTCGAAACCACTTAGGCGGGCGAGAGCGAGCACCGGGTATGGACTGGAAGACCGAGACGTTCCGGCTGACCGTCGTCCTGGTGGCCGCGAGCGTCGCGCTCGTCGGTGCGGGCGTCGCCGGCGTCGGTGGCTCGCTGCTGCTCGCCGTCCTCTTTGCGGGACTCGCCGGCGTGCTCTTCGCCGCGCGGGACGCGCTCGCGACAGCACCCGTGGTCGTCGGTCACGACGTCGGTCACTACGGGGCGGTGCTGTGGGTCGGCCCGCTCGTCGCCGCCCTCGTCGTGCTGGTCGCGCCCGACGCGACGCCGGCCGAACTCCAGGCCCTCGGTGGGCTGGTCGGCCTGGCGGGCATGGTGAACTACTTCCTCCGGCCGGTCTACCGGCTCGTCTACTCGCTGCTCGGGCGCGTCGGGGTGGCCGCCTAGTCGCCCGTCGCCGCCCGCATCTCCGTGACCGACGCGGTCGTTTTGAACGTCGTCCCGCCGTAGTGCGTCCGCGACGCCTCGTAGCCCGCGGCCCGCAGGTCCGCGAGGAACTCGTCCATCGCGGAGGCACCCCGCCCCCACCGCTTGCACAGGCGGTGCTGGTCGTAGTGGGTCGGCTCCGGGAGTTCCGCCTCGAGCGTCTCCAGCAGGTCCACGGCCCGGTCCGCGGTTCCCATCTCGTCGGTCACAGACTCGCGGACCGTCGCGACGAACGCGGGGTCGTGTGTCGGCCCGAGCCAGACCGGCCCCGCGGTCTGGATGTGGTGGCCACACTCCGGGCACGCCTCCGGCGGATGGGCGATGAGCCCGTCCTCTGTCTCCCGGCGCAGGCAGTGCTCGCAGTGGTGGATGTACCCCAGTTCGTCGATGGCGGCGTTGGCAACCTTCGCGCCGCGGTCGAGTTCCAGGTAGGTCCGGACGTAGTGCTTCGTGGCGTGGGTGAGAATCGGCGTGGCCGCCACGTCGTAGCGGGCGGCGGTCCGGGCAAGCGCCGACAGGAGGATGCGGACGCCCATTTCGGCGTGGTACTCCGTGTTCCGCGGGACCGCGCTGTAGCTGCGGACGCCGCTCTCGAAGTGCGCGCCACACAGCGGCGCGGTGTCAGTCGCCGTGACACAGAGGAGGTTGCGCGTCCCCTGGCAGGCGGCGTCGACGAAGGGGATGGGGGTCCCGAAGGGGTCGACGTCCACCACGTCGAAGTAGTCCTCGTGGAGCAGCGGGTTCGCGTCGCGGTGGACGACGCACCCGTCGAGGTCGTTGCGTGCGAGGTTGTCCTCACAGAGGGCGATGGCCTCGGGGTCGATGTCCGCGCAGGTCACGTCCCACCCCTCCGCGGCGGCGCGAACGCCGCGGATGCCGCTGGCGGCCGTCGCATCCAGGTACGTCCCCGCGCGCGGTTCGCGGTCGCGGTAGGCCCGCAACGCGGCGACGGTCACGTCGCGGTTGAGTTCCTGGACCGGGTTGAAGAAGACGTCGTCGCCGACGCTATCGCCGTCCTGTTCGGGGACCTCGACCGCGACGTTGCCCTCGTCGACGCGCATACCCGCTCTCCGACGGCGACGGCGAAAAGCGACACGCTCTGGGGTCGTCACTCGGCCCGGATGGCGTACAGCCGGCACCGTCGGTGGCCGCCC
The DNA here is from genome assembly GCF_037338445.1 of Salinibaculum sp. SYNS191. Taxonomy (NCBI): domain Archaea; kingdom Methanobacteriati; phylum Methanobacteriota; class Halobacteria; order Halobacteriales; family Haloarculaceae; genus Salinibaculum; species Salinibaculum marinum. Next base: position 1,915,189 of record NZ_CP147838.1, on the reverse strand, counting down.
CACCGGTTCGACTGCGGAGCGTCGTGCCGGACTCCCGCGTCCCGCTCCGCAGCGACTCGTCAGGTCACGCGCAGGGCTGGTCGCCTGCTCCGATATAAAGCTCCGCCGTCGCTCGCGAATCGGTGGGTCCGCTCCCGGCACCGACGGGATTTTGTCGCGCCCTCGCCAAGTTCGGGGCGTGACAGCGGTCGACGAGTGGTACGGCGACCTCGAAGCAGCGGGGGAACTCACCCCGGCCGTAGTCGACCGTCTCATCGCGACCCACGGCGACCGCGGCCAGCAGGCCATCGAGGCCGTCGCCGAGGGTCGGGTCAAGTCCTACCGCGATTTCACCGTCGTCGTCGGCTACGAGGACGAGTACATCGTCGAGGACGACGGCTGTACCTGCAAGGACTCGGAGTACAACCTCGACGCCGCCGACCCCGACCAGCTGTGCTGGCACGCCATCGCCGTCCGCATCGCCGAGGCCATCGGCGAGACTGACGACCACGACATGTGGTACTCTGACGTCCGCGATTTCCTCTAGTTACGGCACCGCGGCAGCCCTGTTCGTCCCTGGCACGCGCCCGTGGCCCTGGCATCACCGTCCAGTCTGTCGGTGTGGCGCGTCTTTGAGTTACCCAAACCGACAATATGGCTGGGATAGACGGTCGAGACATGCTCTACGCTGGCAGCGACGACGGCGTCTATCGCATCGCTGGCGTCCCCGAACCGGGGGAGACGACTGCCGAGAAGGTACTCGACGCCGAGCAGGTGTACCGGGTTGCCGTCTTCGACGGCATCGACGGCTTCTTCGCCACGTCCGAGTCAGGCCTGTACCACTCGCCTGACGGTGACGACTGGCAGCGCCTTCCTGTTCCCGAGGAACAGGTATACGCGGTAACGGCCAGTCCCGGTGGTGAGCGCGTCTACGCCGGCACCCGCCCGTCCGGTCTGTTCATCGCCGACTGGTCGGCCGGCGTCCCGACCGACCCCGACGACTGGACGGCAGTCGAGGGGTTCCGGCAACTCCGAGCGAACGCCGACTGGGGCATCCCGCGCCACGACGGCGTGGCGCAGGTGCGCAGCCTCCGGACCCACCCCGACGCCCCCGACCGCATCGTCGCCGGCGTCGAGGTCGGCGGCGTCCACGTCAGCGACGACGGCGGGGAGACGTGGGACGACAGACGCATCGAGGGGTTCGACGCGCCCCACACCGACGACATCCACCACGTCGCGCTGGGCGACAGCGAGACGTTCGTCGCCTCGACCGGCAGCGGCCTCTACCGGTCGACCGACGCTGGCCGGACGTGGACGCGCCTGGACACCGGCTACGACCAGCGGTACGTCCGCGAGGCGGTTGTTCACGACGGCGTCGTCTACGCCGGCGTGGCCCCGTCGTCGTCCTCCTCGTGGGCCGAGGACGACGACCACGTGCTGGTCACGTCCCGCGACGGCGAGTCCGCCGACCCCGTCGACTGGCCGACGCCGGAGGCCGTCGCCATCGGCTGGTGTGTCGTCGACGGCGACCCGGTCGCGGCGAACCACCAGGGGACGCTGCTGCGCCGCGGGGCCGAGGGCTGGACCCGGGTCGGGACCGTCCCGACGGCGGGTAGCGTCCGCGGGCGTTACCTGCCGCTGCTGTGGGACGGGTCCTGAGCGCCGCCAACCACGACGCTTTTGCCCGTCACCGGAGTACGGGGCCGATATGAAGGTGCTCACGCTGGGCCCGGCCGGAACCTACTCACACCGGGCGGCCAGCGCCGTCGCCGACGACGAGGACATCGAGTTCACCGAGTCGGTCACGGCCATCGTCGAGTCGATTGCGGAGGGGGCGTACGACCGCGGTGTCGTCCCGGTCGAGAACAGCATCGAGGGGTCGGTCACGGAGTCGATGGACGCCTTCGCGGAGCACGACGTCGCCGTCGTCAAAGAGATAATCACGCCCATCCGCCACGCGCTGCTGGCCCAGGGCGAGGACTTCGACACCGTCGCCAGCCACGCCCAGGCGCTCGCGCAGTGCCGGGGATACCTCGAAGAGCACTACCCGGACGCCGAACTCGAAGCCGTCGCCTCCACCGCCCGCGGCGTCCAGCGCGCCCGGGAGGACCCGGCCGTGGCCGGCATCGGCCACCCCGCGAACGCCGACAACGGCCAGTCGCTGGAGGTCCTCGCCGAGGACATCCAGGACCGCTCCTCGAACGCCACGCGCTTTCTGGTGGTCGCACCGGTCTCGGAGCGGTCGGAAGCGGGCAGCAAGACCTCCTTCATCGTCTACCCCAGCGAGGACCGCCCGGGACTCCTGCTGGAGATGCTCGAACCCTTCGCCGACCGCGACATCAACCTCACCCGCGTCGAGTCCCGCCCCAGCGGCGAGCGCCTCGGTGACTACGTCTTCCACATCGACATCGCCGCCGGCCTCTACGAGGAGCGCACACAAGAGGCGCTTTCGGACGTCGAGGACATCACCGCAGACGGCTGGGTCCGGCGCCTCGGCTCCTACGACAGCGAGACGGTCCTCTACTAGAACTTAAACCGCTCGCTGGCGTATTGTCTGGTATGAGCGGACGCGACGACCCCTTCCAGGACATCGAGCGACTGTTCGACCAGTTCACCCAGTTCGGCGCGGCCGGCGGGAGCGACACGCCGGTCGACGTCGTCGACGAGGGCGACGCGTTCGTGGCTGTCGTCGACCTGCCGGGCTTTTCCGCCGACGACATCGAGGTCACACTCGACGACGAACGTACCCTCGTGGTTGGCGCCGAGCGCGACACCGACGAGGAATTCGCCGACGGCACCTACGTCAGGCGCGAGCGCAGCCACGAGCACCGCAGCCGCACCGTCACGCTGCCCGGTCCCGTCGACCCCGAGGCCACGACAGCCAGCTACGAGGACGGCGTGCTGACGGTCCGGCTGGGCAAGGAGGCCGCCGAGGGTGAGGGCACCGACATCCCGGTCAACTGAGACGCAAGTGCTTAGGGCGTTCCCGGCCACCGAGTGGTATGGTTCTGGACACGGGCGAGCCGGTGCCGCAGGTGACTGCGACGAACCAGGACGGGGACCGGGTGACCGTCGACTTCGTGGCGCCGACGGTGCTGTACTTCTACCCGCGCGACGACACCCCCGGCTGTACGACCGAGGCCACGCAGTTCGACGCCGAACTCGACGCCTACCGCGAGGCCGGCGTCGCCGTCTACGGCGTCTCCACCGACGACGCCGACTCCCACCGGACCTTCGCGGACGCGCACGACCTCGACGTGGAACTGCTCGCCGACCCCGACGGCAAGATTGCCGACGCCTTCGGCGTCGACACGACCGACGGCGCGGCGACGCGGACCACCTTCGTCTGCGCCCGCAGGCAGGTCTGTGGCCTCTACGAGAGGGTCCACCCCGACGGCCACGCCCGCAACGTCCTCTTCGACATCCTCGACATCGGCCTGGCGACACTGCCGGAGTAGCGCCGTCAGCGCGCAGGCACGGCCGCTTCGGGGAGTATACACGTCTCCAGCGAGAACGGCCGGTGTGTTCCAGCCCGGCGTCCTCCCGTCGCTGCTCGCCGCTCTCATCTTCGGGGTCTACCTGTTCGTCTACAAGCGCTCGTTCGCCGACCTCCCCTCCCCGGTGTACGTCGCCACCGTCGAACTGGCCGGCCTGGCGTGGTATACCGTCGTCGCCGCGGTCACCTGGCCCGCCGGCGCACCGCTCGTCCCGCCCACCTTCGACGCGGGCGACGCCCTCCTGCTTCTGGGTATCTGTGCGGCCATCGCCGCCGCGAACCTCGTCTCCATCCACGCGTTCAAACTCGGGGACGTTTCCTACGTCGCGCCGCTGAACAAACTCGCGCCGGCCTTCGTCCTCCCCATCGAGGTGGCGGTTCTGGCCGCCGCACCGACGGCCTTCCAGACTGCCGGCCTCGCGCTCGCCGTCGTCGCCATCTACGTCGCCAACTACGAGGGCGGCGGCCTCGCGACGCCGTTTCGCCGCGCCGCGGGGTACGCGCCCGCCCGCCTGGCGCTGCTGGGCGCGGTGCTGTTCGCGCTGTCGGACGTGGGCTTTCGCGCGCTGCTGTCGGGGACGGACCTGACGCCCCAGGCCGTCGCGCTGGCCTCCTTCGCGGCGGTCGCCATCGCCGCGCTCCCGCTCGCGCTCCGGCGCGTCGAGTGGCACCGACTCCGCCCGGCGGTGCCGGGCATCGCGGCGCTGGCGGCCTTCTTCGCCGTCGCCGTCCACCTCAAGACCATCGCGTTCGACGTGGCCGCCGCCAGCGTCGTCTCGCCCATCGTCAACACCCAGGCCGTCGTCGCCGTCGTACTGGGCGGCCTGCTCCTCGGCGAGCGCGGCCTGCCGCGGCGACTCGGGGCCGCCGTCCTCGCGGTCAGCGGCGTTGCGCTCATCGCCGCCGGGTGAGGCCCGCCCGAAGGTGCAGGGCTTATAGTGCCGGCCTGCCGAACGCGTGTATATGGATTACGAGCCCCGGACCCTCGAATCGAAGTGGCGCGAGCGCTGGGACGACGAGGGTCGCTACGAGGCGACCCCGGGTGAGGACGACGACCCAACCTTCATCACCGTCCCCTACCCCTACCCGAGCGGCGGGATGCACATCGGCCACGCCCGCACGTACACCGTCCCCGACGTCTACGCCCGCTACCGCCGCCTGCAGGGCGACAACGTCCTCTTTCCCATCGCCTGGCACGTCACCGGCACGCCCATCATCGGTGCCGTCGAGCGCCTGAAGAAAGGCGAGGAGGCCCAGCTTGAGACGCTGCAAGAGGCCTTCAACGTCCCCCGCGAGGAACTGAAGGATCTGGAGACGCCGATGGGCTACGCCCGCTACTTCATCGAGGGGGGCGACTGCAGCTACAAGGCCGGGATGCAGGGGCTCGGACTCTCTATCGACTGGCGGCGGGAGTTCACGACCAACGACGACCGCTACTCGAAGTTCATCACCTGGCAGTACGAGACGCTGAAAGAGCGCGGCCTGCTGGAGAAGGGGCTCCACCCGGTCAACTACTGCACCAACGAGGAACAGCCGGTCACCGCCCACGACCTGCTGGAGGGCGAGGACGCCGAGTTCCAGGAGTTCACGCTGATTCGGTTCTCGAACGCGGAGGGCACTGTCTACCCGATGGCGACGCTCCGACCGGAGACGGTCCGCGGGGTCACCAACGCCTACGTCAACCCCGAGGGAACCTACGTCCGTGCCACCGTCGACGGCGAGGAGTGGCTCGTCTCCGAAGACGCCGCCGAGAAGTTCGAACTCCAGGACCGCGCTGTCGAGGTCCACGAGGAGTTCCCCGGCAGCGACATGGTCGGCGACACCGTCTCCAACCCGGTCACCGGCGACGAAGTCGTCGTCCTCCCTGCCGACTTCGTCGACCCCGACAACGCCACCGGCGTCGTCATGTCCGTCCCCGCCCACTCGCCCGACGACTACGTCGCGCTGGCGGAGGCGAAGGAGCGCGCCGACGACATCGCCGCCGAGTACGGCATCGACGCCGACGCCATCCGCGACATCGAACCGGTCCCCATCCTCGAAATCGAGGGCTACGGCGAGATTCCGGCCGCCGACGCTGTGGCCGCGGCGGGTATCGACTCCAGCGACGACCCGGAACTGGAGGAGGTCACGGCCGACCTCTACCAGGACGAGTTCGTCAGCGGGAAACTGCTCGATTCCTACGGCGACTTCGCGGGCGAGGTCATCGAGGACGTCCGCGAGCGCTTTCGCGACTACCACCGCGAGCAGGGCGACTTCGACCTGATGTACGAGTTCACCGAGGAGGTCGTCTGCCGTTGTGGCGGCGAGGTCGAAGTCGCCCAGCAGGACACCTGGTTCCTCCGGTACAACGACGAGGCCTGGCGCGAGAAGACCCGCGAACTCGTCGCGAACATGGAGTGCATCCCGGAGAACACCCGCGAGCAGTACGACCACACCATCGGCTGGTTGGAGGAGTGGCCCTGCATCCGCAACTACGGGCTGGGTACCCGACTGCCCTGGGACGACGAGTTCGTCATCGAACCCCTGTCGGACTCGACCATCTACATGTCCTACTACACCATCGCCCACCGCATCCAGGACATCCCGGTCGAGGATCTGGACCGCGACTTCTTCGACGCGCTGTTCTACGGCGCAGACGCCGTCGAGGACCCCGACGAGCGCGCGCTGGACCTGCGCGAGGAGTGGTCCCACTGGTACCCGGTCGACTGGCGGTGCTCGGGCAACGACCTCATCCAGAACCACCTCACATTCTTCCTCTATCACCACGCCGAACTGTTCGACCCCGACGAGTGGCCCGAGGGCATCACCGTCATGGGGATGGGCCTGCTGGAGGGCGAGAAGATGTCCTCCTCGAAGGGCCACGTCATCCTGCCCGGCGAGGCCATCGAGAAGTACGGCGCGGACACCACGCGGTTTTTCCTGCTCAACAGCGCGGAGCCCTGGCAGGACTACGACTGGCGCGAGGAACTGGTCGGCAACACCCGCGACCAGCTCCAGCGGTTCTGGTCGCGTGCCCAGGAGGTCATTGCCAGCGCGGAGCAACGCTCCGCGGCACAGTCGAGCGGCGACACGCCGCGAGACCGTGACGTGCCCGACGACGCAGACGAGGACCTCAAACACATCGACCGCTGGCTGCTCTCGAAGCTCCAGACCACCGTCGAGGAGACCACCGACGCTCTGGAGCGCTTCGAGACCCGCACCGCCAGTCAGGCGGCCTTCTACAGCTTCGAGGAGCACCTGAAGTGGTACCGCCGGCGGGCGGACCTCGACCGGCCCGGCGCGGCCTGGACGCTGCGGACGGTGCTGGAGACGCGCCTGCGCCTGCTCGCCCCCTTCGTCCCGTTCATGACGAACGAACTCCACGAGCAACTCACTGGCGAACCCGCCGAAGATGCTGCCTGGCCGGCCCCCGACGCGGCGTTCGAGTCGCCGGTCACCGAGGCCCGCGAGCAACTCGTCGAGGGCCTGCTGGCGGACGTCAACGACATCGTCGACGTGACCGGCACCGACCCCGAGACGATTCGGGTCTACACCGCCGCCGACTGGAAGCACACCGTCTTCGAGACGGTCCGCGAGACCGGCCCGGACGTCGGCGCGGTCATGGGGAAGGTCATGCAACGCGACAGCCTCCGCGAGAAGGGCGACGCGGTCAACGACCTCGCGCAGGACCTCGTGGAGTTCGTCCGCGAGCGCGACGACGAGACGCTGACGGCACTGGCCGAAATCGACGAGGCGGCGGTCTACGAGCGGGCCGTCGGCTTCCTCGAACGCGAGTTCGACGCCGACGTCGAGGTGTACGCCGAGGACGCGGACCCGGTCGACCCCGACGGGAAGGCGAGCCAGGCGGTGCCGTTCCGGCCCGCCATCCACCTCGAATAGCGCCGCCGTCCGGCGGTACGCGCGGTTTATTGTGACAGCGGCCCTACCACTCGTATGGCAACCGAGGAGTCCCCGCCGGGCCTTGAACCCGTCCAGAAGGTGTACCGCACCGTGACCCCACCCTACCGCGGGCGTTCGAACCAGCAGATGAACCTCGTCGGGTACCTCATCATCGGGGGCATGCTCATCCTCTTCGTCCCCCTCGCCCCGTTTATCATCGCCTGGTGGCTGGTCGCGAAACTGCTGGGCGCGATTCGACAGCGGGCCGAGTGACGGACTACGTTTCAGTACCCACGAGGGCAAAATCCGTTCCGATGCCACGCTCCCGGGCGTGCTCGTAGACGATGTGGGAGGCGGCCACGTCCTGGATTGCCAGGCCCGTAGAGTCGAAGACGGTGACGCCATCGCCCGCCTCCCGCCCCGGTTTCTGCCCCGCGACCACTTCGCCGAGTTCGGCGTGGATGTCCTCGTCGTCGAGCACGCCGGCGGTGTAGGGGACGTTGATTTCGCCGGAGTGGGTACACTGGGCGTGGTCGTCGATGACCACTTTCGCGTCCAGCAGCACGTCGTCGGCTATCTCGTGTTTCCCGGCGGCGTCCGCTCCCATCGCGTTGACGTGGGTGGACTCGCCGACGGACTCGACGATGGGGTCCTCGACGGGCGTGGTCGTCGAGACCACGTCGCAGGCAGCGGCCTCGTCGATGCTCCCCTCGCGCACCTCGTAGTCGTCGCCGTACTGCTCGATTATCTCGGCGATGGCGTCCGCGTCGATGTCGGCCACCACGACCGTCTCGATGTCGCGCACCCCGGCGATGGCCTCCAGTTGCGTGTGGGCCTGGATGCCGGCCCCGACCAGCCCCAGCGAGGTGGCGTCTGCGCGGGCGAGGTGCCGCGTCGCCACCGCGGCGGCCGCACCGGTGCGCAGGCGCGTCAGCGTCGTCCCGTCGAGAATCGCCAGCGGGAGCGCCGTCTCGGGGTCGGAGTATATCATCGTCCCCATGACCGTCGGCAGGTCGTGGTCGTCGGGGTTGTGCGGGTGGGAGTTGACCCACTTGACGCCGGCGGCCTCCCAGCCCTCCTCCTCGACGAGGTCGATGTAGGCGGGCATCGAGCGGAAGTCGCCGTCGTGCTGTGGCAGGTCGATGTAGGACTTGGCGGGCATCTGCACGTCGCCGCGGGCGTACGCGCCGAAGGCACCTTCTACGGCGTCGATGACAGCCGGCAGGGAGGCACTCTCGGCGACGTCCTCGGGGTCCAGCAGTAGGGTCTCCATACCCGACTCTCGGCGGCCCGCGCACTTATGATGCGGGGCACCAGGGCGTCTTACTCGGTCCCGACGGTGCGCTCGAACTCCTGGATGGCTTCGTCGCTCCCCGCGACGAACACCTCGTCGTCGCTCTCTATCGTGGTCTCCCCGTCGGTGTACACGTCCCCGTCGCGGACCAGACCGACGACGCTCCAGCCACGCGCAGTGTCCCGGCGCATGGCACCGAGCGAGTTGCCGGCGAACGACGACGCCGACGTCCGGACGAGACGGATCTGGTTTACCGGGGCCACCGTCCGCTCGCCGTGTACCTCGGACGCGACCAGGCGGGCACACACGCGCTGGGTGGAGAGGACGTAGTCGGCACCGGCCCGGAACGCCTCGGAGGTCTTCTCGGCGTCCGTGGTGCGGACGAGAATCTCGACGTCGTCTGCTATCGACCGGGCCATCGCAGCGGTCAACAGTGCGGTCGCGTCGTCGTCGACGGTCACGACAAGCGCAGAGGCCCCCGCGATGTCGGCGTCGCGCAGCGTCTCCGGCTCCGTGACGTCGCCGACGACGTCGGGGTCGGTCGCCGGGTCGTCGTCGACGGTCGTGACCGGAACGTCCGCGGGGAGTGTCTCGACGGCCGCGGCACCGCCCTCCCCGAGACCGGCGACGACGACCCGCGAGTGTCTCGATTCGCGTGGCTCGCGGACGCCGGCGGTCGCCCGTTCGAGGTCGTCGATGGCGTCTTCCGGCCCCGCGACGACCAGCACCGTGTTGGACGTGAGCCGCTCGTCCGGCGAGGGCGGGAGGCGAAACTCGCCGTCGAACCAGCCGGCGACGAGCGTCAGCTCCGGGTGGTCGGCCAGCGGCGAGTCTGCCACCCGGACGCCGTGGAGTGGGCTGTCGTGGCGAACCAGCACCTCGCGGATAGCCACTGCGCTGTCACCGGTCGCGGCCTCGACGGAGACGGGTGTGGTCGCTTTCGCGGCGAGTTGCTGGCCGATGAGTGCGTGCGGTGCGATGCTCCTGTCGACACCGACCTCTGCGAGGGCCGCCGTCCGGCGCGTCGACGGGGTGAAGCTGACGACGGTGAGGTCCTCGTTGGCTTCGAGAGCGGTCAACACGACGCTCGCGGTGCGGTCGCCGGTGTCGGTGATGAGCAGCGACGCCCGTTCGATGGTGGCGCGGTCGAGGTCGCGCCGGTCTTCGGGGTCTCCGTTGATGACCTGATAGCCCTCGTCGGAGAGGAACTTCGCCTCGTCGTCGTCGGACTCGATGAGGACGTAGTCGGTCCCGTGCTGTTCGAGTTCGTCGAGCAGCACCCCCGTCTCGCGCTCGTACTCCGCGACGACGACGTGGCCGTCTTTGGCGGACAGGCGGTCGTCGAGGTGGAGCGGCGTCCGCTCGAACAGCGGGATGACCAGCACGCGCAGCGTGACGAACCCGATTGCGACGCCCGTCACCTGCATCGTCACCATCAACACGTTCATCGCGGGCGTCGACCACGGCGAATCCGCACCGTATCCCGTCGTGGTCATCGTCTCGACGACGATCTGTGCCGAGTGAAAGACCGTCCGCGGACGTCCCTCGATGTACCGCATCCCGGCGTAGTAGACGACGGTGTAGCCTCCCACGACCAGGACGAGACCGAGTGCGTAGAAAAGGACCAACCGCTGGCGTCGCGTGAACCGCTTGGGCGGGAGCCTATCGAGAAACTCGTACGAGCGCATCTACGCAGGCTTGACTACCTGTCTACTAAACATGTCGGTGGGTGGTCGGGGAGATGGTTACGCTCCCGGGGAGACCCTTTCACTCCGGGTGGACCGCCGCCTCGCAGTCGGGACACTCCGCGAGCATCCGGGGCCACCCCTCGACCGGCCGGTACGCGATGCCGAGGTTGCCGGCCGGTACCTCCGCACCGCAGTCCGGGCACATCCCCAGCGGCGGTGGGTCCGCTGTGCTGCTCATGTCTCCTCCTCGTCGCTCGTCGCTCATTGTTACGGACTGGATACCGGCGGCTCAAGTGGACAATAGATAAAATGCAGAACGTCGTTCAGCGAGCGGTGCAGCGGTCAGGCGGAAGGTCGGCAGGGAATGCACCCGCGAGCGCTCGACCGAGCGCGAGCGGCCTTTTTTCCCCAAGTTTTTGCGAGTCGCGAGGGAGCGAAGCTCCCTCGTACCATGCGAACGGGCGCGAAGCGCCCGTTCGCAGAGAGAGAGGTGCGCCCGCGCCGAAGGCGCGGTGCGACACCCGACGACGCAAAAAGTGGGCTTACATCGCGCCGCCCATACCGCCCATGCCGCCCATGCCGCCCATGCCGCCCATGCCGCCCATTCCGCCGGGGGCGCCACCTGGGCCGCCTTCGTCCTCGTCGTCGTCGCTGCCGCCGCCCTTCAGGTCGCCGGCGGCGATGACGTCGTCGATGCGCAGGATCATCACAGCGGCTTCCGTCGCGGATTCGACGGCCTGGGTCTTGACGCGGAGCGGTTCGACGACTTCGTCGGACATGTCCTCGACCTCGCCCGTGTAGGCGTTGAGGCCGACGAGGTTGTCGCCAGCGTCGTGCTGGCTGCGCAGGTCGACCAGCGAGTCGATGGGGTCGAGCCCGGCGTTCTCGGCCAGCGTGCGCGGGATGACGTCGATGGCGTCGGCGAAGGCCTCGATGGCCAGCTGTTCGCGGCCGCCAACGGAGTCGGCGTGGTCACGCAGACCCAGCGAGAGTTCGGTCTCGGGTGCACCGCCGCCGGGGAGGACCTTGCCGTCCTCCAGCGTGGCGGCGACGACGCCCAGCGCGTCCTCGATGGCGCGCTCGACTTCGTCGACGACGTGTTCGGTGCCGCCGCGGAGGATCATCGTGACCGCGCGGGCCTCGTCGACGTCCTCGACGAAGATGTGCTCGTCGCCGGCCAGTTCCTTCTCGGTGACGGAGCCGGCGAAGCCGAGGTCGTCCTCGGTGATGTCGTCGATGTTGGAGACGATGCGTGCGCCCGTCGCGCGAGCGAGCGCCTTGATGTCGGACTTCTTGGCGCGGCGCACGGCCAGGATGCCCTCCTGGGCGAGGTAGTGCTGGGCCATGTCGTCGATGCCCTTCTGGCAGAAGACGACGTCGGCGCCGGAGGCGGCGATCTTGTCCACCATCTCCTTGAGCTGTTTCTCCTCCTGGTCGAGGAACTCCTGGAGCTGGTCGGGGTCGGAGACGTTGACCTCGGTGTCGAGTTCCGTCTCGGGGACCTCGACGGCCGTGTCCAGCAGCGCAATCTGCGCGTCCTCGGCGAACTTCGGCATGTTGTCGTGGACGCGCTCCTTGTCGATGATGACGCCCTCGACGAGCTGGGACTCGTCGATGGAGCCGCCGACGACCGTCTCGACCTTGACGTTGTCCGTGTCGATGCCCTCGTCGTCGGCGACCGACTGGACGGCGCGGCGGACGAGTTCGGCGAGCAGGTCCTTGGCGCTCTCCGCGCCCTTGCCCGTCATCGCCGTCGCGGCGACGTTCTCCAGGGTCTCGTCGTCGTCGGCGTCGACCTCGATGGCCTCCTCCTCGAGGATCTCCTTTGCCTTCTCGGCGGCCTGGCGGTACCCCTGGGCCAGGATGGTCGCGTGGATGTCCTGGTCGAGCAGGTCCTCGGCCTTGCTGAGGAGTTCACCGGCGATGACGACTGCGGTCGTCGTGCCGTCGCCGACCTCGTCTTCCTGGGTCTGGGCGACTTCGACGATCATGTTCGCCGCGGGGTGCTCGATGTCCATCTCGTCGAGGATGGTGACGCCGTCGTTGGTGACGACGACGCTGCCCGCGTTGTCGACGAGCATCTTGTCCATGCCTTTCGGGCCGAGCGTCGTCCGGACGGACTCGGCGACGGCCTTGCCGGCTGTGATGTTCATCGACTGTGCGTCCTTCCCCGAGGTTCGCTGGGAGTCCTCGGAAAGTACGATGAGGGGCTGGTTACCCATCTGCTGAGCCATAGTCATGGAAGGATTGAATGTGATTCTATATAAATCTGGTGGATATCGCCTGCCAACAGTTCGCAAGACGGCCCCCCGGTAGCCCCCAACGAGCGCCGCTACGACTAGATTTAAATAGGATAGTTCGCACTTCGGGGGACTCTTTTGGTCGTTCCCGCCGTCTCTCCAGTATGAGCACGACAACTCGCACCGTCTCGCTCGACCGCGGGGACCTGCCCACGGTCGTCGCGAGCGTCCTCCTCGTCAACGTCGTTGGTGCGGCCCCCGCCGTCCTCGCCGGGCCGGACTCGGCGTGGTTCCAGGCGCTGGACAAGCCCGCCATCTACCCGCCGCCGTGGGTGTTCGGCGTCGTCTGGACGACGCTGTTCACGCTGCTGGGCGTCGCCCTCGCCATCGTCTGGCTGTCGGGCACCGACCGCCGGCCGGTCCGCATCGCGCTCGGCCTGTTCGTCCTCCAGATGGTCTTCAACGTCGCCTGGACGCCGGCCTTTTTCGCGCTGGAGGACCTGCTTCTGGGGCTGGTCGTCATCGTCTCGCTGTGGCCGCTCGTCGTCGCGACGCTGGTCGCCTTCGCTCGCGTCGACCGCCGCGCCGGGGCCCTGGTCGCCCCCTACCTCCTGTGGGTCACCTTCGCGGCCGTCCTGAACTACCAGTTCCTCGCGCTGAACTGACCGCCCTCACCCCGTCGTGGTTCCGCGTGTCGCCAGCACACCACCCAGCAGCACGAGGCCCGCGAACGCAGCGGCCGCGGCGACGCCGAAGACGCCCCGCACCCCGGCGAACGGAATCACGGTCCCGAACGCCAGCGGCGAGACGAACTGCCCCAGGTAGCCCGCCGAGGCGACGTAGGAACTGAGACTCCCCTGGCGGTCGGGCGGTGCCAGCGCCTCTATCCAGCCGAAGGTAGCGGGAAAGACCAGCCCCGTCCCGAGTCCGAGGAGGACGACCGGTGCGCCGGCGGCGACCGGGGCGTCGACGACGGCCGCCAGCGCGAACCCGCCGGCCCACAGCGCGAACGCCGCGAGCGCGAGCAGCGGGCGGCTAAAGCGCGCCAGCAGGCGGTCGTACAGCGCCGCCGCGAGCGCCGAGGACGTGCCGTTGACCGCCAGGTAGACGCCGACCGCCAACGTCGACGTGACGCCGAAGCCGGCGACCAGTTGCGGGTAGTAGACCACGACGACGTACAGGAAGACGTTGGCCCCGAAGTACAGGAGATAGACCGCGGGAATCGCCGGAATCCGTCGGAACACGGCCAGCAGATTCCGGATTTGTGTCAGGATGTCGGGGTTCTCTGCGGTATTCCGCCGACCGTGACCGGTCTCCGGAACCGTCGCGACGGCGAGCAGGCCCAGCGGTACCGCCACGAGATAGACGCCGAAGGGTGCCTGCCAGGAGATCGCGCCGAGTGCCCCGCCGACCAGCGGCCAGACCGCCGCACCGAGGCTGTTCGCGCTACTGCGGAGGCCGAGCGCGCGGTCCATCCGCTGGCCCTGGTACAGCGTGAAGATGAGGACGGTGATGGCGGTGTAGACGAAGGCGACGCCGACGCCGAGGACGACCCGCGAGAGCAGGAGCGGGACGAACTCCTCGACGAGCAGGCCGGCACCGCCGCCGGCCCCGTAGACGAGCAGGCCCCCGACCAGCGGTTTGCGCGGCCCGAGGCGGTCGATGACCGCGCCCGCGACGGGGCTCACGAGGACGATGAGGATGCCGTGGGTCGTGATGATGAGCCCCGCGAGCGACTCGGAGACGCCGACGCCAAGTTGTATCTGCCGGACGACGGGACCGATGATTGCGCCGGCCATCACTGTCAGCGTCGCAGCGGCGAGAATCAGCCACAACACTGCGCGTGGCGGCGCGGAGTCGTCCATCTACCCGCCGTTCTTGCGGCTTGCATACCACCGTTTCGCTTGCGGTCAGCGCCTCGGTAGACGGTGGCGGGTCGGCTCGTCTTGTACGCCCTGATACACCATCCCAAGACAACTCCTGTCACAGGATCCTATGACTACCTGGGCTTCAGCATCGACGTGAACCACACCAGTCGCTCGTGCCCGCTTCGCTGTAAGCCCGATGGGTACCCCCCCATCCCCCCCCATCGTGAGCGCATCCCCACTGTAGTGAGCAGGCCCCATCTGCTCTGGCCCCATCTGCTCTGCACGGTGACAGTCCCCTCCCTCGCGCCCGGTGCTTGTCAGGAATCGGTCGTCGCCACCGCACGCACGGGACTCGCCTCGGCTTCGAGTGCGAGCGGCAGCGCTGTCAGTTCGAACTCCGCCGGCAGTCGCGACAGCCCACGGAGATTCTCCACGACGAGGCACTCCGCCGCGAAGAGTGCGTCGTGTGCCGGCAGTCCGTCGGGCTCTCCGTCGCGCTCCCGCGCGGGGTCGGCGCTGGGCGTCGGGTCGGGGCCGAAGGTGTCCAGCCCGACGCTGTAGCCGTGGTCGCCACACCACGCGGCGGCGTCGGCGGTCAGATACGGGTGGTCGCGGTACCGCTCGGTGCCCCAGTGCTCGCTCCAGTCGGTCCGGACGACGAGCAGGTCGTGGTCGGTCGGGTCGGGCAGTGCGTCGACACCGATGGGCTCGCGCTCGCCGACGCCGGTGCAGTCCACCACCAGCGCGTCGAACGAGAAGGCCGACAGCGGGAACTCGTCGAGGGTCTTCCCGTCGGCCAGCGTGTGCGCCGGCGCGTCGACGTGGGTTCCCACGTGGGTATCGAGGTCGAGTTCGGTCACGCGCGCGCCGTCGTCCTCGACTGTGGTCACCGACGCGACGCGAACCGCGCGGCTGCCGGGGTAGACTGGCATCCCGTTCGTGACGGGGTGAGAGAGGTCGAAGTGGGACACGAAAAACAGCGGGTCAGCCGTGGAACTGGTGATACTCCATCCCCTTGTGCTTGAGTTCGTTGCGCTTGCGTTCGAGGAAGGAGTAGACGGAGCCGTGGGGCGCGCCGTCGAGAATCATCTCGGCGGCCTCGCGGACGGCCTCGACCTGCTGTGGCCCGCCGATGATGCCCAGCGTCGAGCCGTAGATGGTGACCGACGCGCCGGTCAGTTCCTGCATGAGTTCGCGCGTGCGCCCGCCCTCGCCGATGAGCCGGCCCTTGTGGCGGCGCAGGTCGTTCTTGTTGCGCGAGGCGGCGTCGATGTCGACGATGTCGAACATCATCATGTCGTCTTCCAGCAATCGCAGGGCGTCCTCGGGGGCGAACCCGCGGCCGATGGCCTTGACGATGTCCGGCCCCTTCAGCCCCTTGATGGGGTCGCCGACCTTCTCGATGCTGACCTTGCCGCTCTCGGAGTCGATGTCGAGGCGGACCTCCGCGCTCTCCTCGATTTCGCGCATCGTCTCGCCGCCCGCCCCGATGAGAACACCGATGCGGTCGTCGGGGACCTTCACGTGCTGCATAACTATACCACCTGTACGCGGTTGCGGACTTAAAGTTCTTCGTCGTCGCCCCCGCGACGCCCGGTTTTATACTCCTCTCCGCTCTCACCACCGCCCATGAGCAGCCCCCGCCGTCGCGCCCGCGAGAACCTCACCGGCATCGTCTCGGTGCTCGTGACCGGCATCTGGATGGCAGCCCTCTTCCTCGATTTCGACTGGTGGCTCGGCTTCATGCTCTTTGGCTACATCGTCCTCGTCCCCGTCACCGCGCTCCTGTTCGGTGACGAGTCCGACGTCGCGGAGTGGTGGGACGACGACGTCGAGGGTATCGAGGAGGAGACGGAGGCGAGCCACAGCGAGGCAGACGACGCCCTGCAGCAGCTCCGCTCGCGGTACGCCCGCGGCGAACTCACCGACGAGCAGTTCGAGCGGAAACTGGAGCGACTGCTCGAAACGGAGACGCTGGAGGACGTCGAGGAGGGGACGCGCCGCTCCCGCGAGACGGAACTGGACCGGGAGTAGTCAGTCACAGTCGAGTCGCTCCGGGCTTCGTCTCAGCCGTAGTACGCGGCCAGCCCGCCGCCGGCCATGCCGACGCCGCCGAGCACCGTCAGCCAGAGGCCGAGGCCGGGCTGGAGCAACGCACCGACGAGCTGTGCCCCGGGCCCGCCGCCCAGCGGGATGTTCGGCGCGACGACGTAGACGCCAGCGAGGACGGTGACGAGCACGCCCAGGACGACCGCGGCGGTCTGTGCGTTCTCCCGCTCGAAGCCTGTCGCGGCGAGTGCGGCACAGACGACCGCCAGCACCGCGGTGACGACGCCGTTGAAGATGGGGCTGACGTCCCCGAACATCGCGATGCCGCTCGCCGACGCCGACCCGCCGGCCGTCCCCAGGCTGCCGCTACCGATGGACACCCACGTCAGGAACGCGCCGACGATTGCCAGCGCTGCCCCGACGAGGACGACCAACTGCATTCCCTCGAATCGCATCCCTGCGGCCTCGATGCTCGTCGTGTCTGTCGACATGCGTCGAGGGTGACAGCCTCGTTACTTAAGGATTCTGTCACCGGAGTGGACGGCGACTCCTCACTCGCCGTTCTCCGGGTCGCCGTGGTCGTGGACGTACGCCAGCAACTGGTCGCCGTCGGTGTCGACGCCCTGGCGGGCGAAGAAGTTCGCCACGTTCTCGCAGTCGCGTTCGAGAAAGTCCTCGTGGTTCGGGTGGTGGACGGTCATCGCCTGGCCGAGGTCGATGATGTACAACTGGGAGTCCTCGACGACGATGTTGTACTCCGAGAGGTCGCCGTGGACGAGGCCGGCGTCGTAGAGCCGGCACATGTACTCGCGGACGACTTCGTAGGCCGTCTCGGGGTTCTCGATGTGGACCTCGCCCAGTCGCTTCGCGCGGCCGGTGTCGGTCCCGATGTACTCCATCACGAGGACGTTGCGCTCGACGGCGATGGGGACGGGGACGCGCACGCCGGCTTTCCGCGCGCGCCGGAGGTTCGCGAACTCCTTGCGGACCCACGCCATCACGATGGACTTCTTGTCGTGTCCCAGCGTCTCGAAGCGGGGGTCCCCCTCCAGGTAGTCGCCCATCTCGCGGAAGTCGGAGGCGTTGATGCGGTATATCTTGACGGCGACCTCGTGGCGTTCCTCGGGGTCCGCGTCGAGTTCGACGCTGGCCTGCTCGCCGCCGAGTGCGGTGTAGACGTTGGCCTCCTTGCCCGTCGAGATGGGGCCGCCGAAGGCGTCGATGTAGCCGTCCTGGACCAGTTTGTAGAGCGCGCCGTAGGTGGCGTCGTCGAAGACGCTCTCGGAGACTTTGAACTGCTCCGCGTCCTTGATGCGCTCGCGGAACTCGCTGAACTCCCGGTCGCGCTTGCGCGCGATGCGGTCGGCCTCGGTGTCGGCGTAGTCGATTTCCTCCCACTCGTCGCCGGGAGCGTCGGCCTCCTCTGGGGCTACCAGCCCGAAGTCCCCTGTCATCTACGTCCGGGTACGAGACGAACGACCAAAAGGTGGGTGCCTCCCGACGGCGGTTAGCTCTGGATGTGGCCCTCGTCGCGCAACTGGTCGGCCTCCTGCTTCTCGTAGCGCCACGTGATGTCCGCCTTCTCGTCCTGCCAGTCCCACGGGTCCACCAGCACCACGTCGTCCTCGCGAATCCAGATGCGTTTCTGCATCTTCCCGGGGATGCGCGCCGTCCGCTCGACGCCGTCCATACACCGTACTTTCACGCGATTCGCCCCCAGCATGTCTGTCACGACTGCGAATACCTCGTCGTCGTCGGGCATCCGCAGGTCCTTTCGCCCGTCGTTGTCGCTCATAGCCGACCGTTCGCCGGCGAACGGGTTTAAACTTTCCAAGATTTCACTGCCAGACCGTGACACTCCATACCACACTGCCCTATCGACCGGCGGTATTTAAGTCGCCCCGGTGGCGAGTCCCGCCCATGCTCGACAAACTCGGTCTGCCCGGCCTCCTGGGCCTGCTGGTCATGCTCGGCGGCATCGTCGTCGTCGCCGTCGAGAGTCTGATTCTCGCCGGCGGCATCGCGCTGGTCATCGCCGGCCTCGGACTCGTCGTCTTCGGCCTCGTCAAGAACCTGCTGGCGTCCTTCGGCATGGGCGGCATGATGTAAGACCACGTTTTTGCCGGTCGGGTTACCTCGCTCACGTCGTTCGCTGCGGGAACAGCGTGGCGGTTACACCGCCACGTCATTCGGTTGTGGGCCTCGGCCCGCAACCCACTCCCGGCAAAAACCTGGAAAAAAGCCGGAGTCCCACTCCGTTCGACTCCGGTGAACCGCGTGCCGCGGGCGTGCGGATGCTACTTTTTGACTGCCTACTCCCACTCGTGCGTGGACACCGTATGGTCTACCGCCATCGCAATCCACGCGTCGTCTCGCGTGATGTCCGCGACGACGAGGTGGTCGGTGCTGTCGATGGTATCGACGGCACTCACGACCTCGCTGGTCTCAGCCGACCCCTTCTCGACTGGTTCGACGGTGTCCGTCATATATAATTATCTCTCGCATCACAGTATGAATGTTTTGAAGTTCGTTCGTTTGAATCAGATGTACGCACTCTCACACTGTATATGAATACGAACGTCTACTGAGGGCTACAGAGATTTCAGACTCGTCTGGCACTCCCCGTGATTCCTGCAAGTTACGGCTCGGAACGCGTGAGAAATCCTCTGTTTGCGGGAATTTTCGACCCGGGACTCTCTCCCGTCTGCCCGTTCCGCGGCTCCTGCGTCGCCGCTCCACTACGAGGTCTCGTTCACTGTGGTCGCGGTTTCACCGCTCCCATTGTCGAGGCGTTCCCGCTGGTCACGCCTCGCACTCACTCGACCTCGCTCACTCCGCAGTTCCGCGGCTCCTGCGTCGCCGCTCCACTACGAGGTCTCGTTCACTTCGTTCACTCGACCTCGCCTGCCCGATGCTCGGATATCAACTGGTCGACCATCTCGGCGCTGCGCTGGCGCTCGCGCTCCCGCACCCGTTCCTCCCAGTCCTCGATGGCCGCCTCGACCTCCGACTCGCGGGCGACGGCCAGTTCGTCCACTTCCTGGACGGTCACCATATCCGCGGGCGCGACGGGGATGTCGTGCTCGAAGAGCACGCGGTCGGCCATGTCCGACAGGCCGCCGTTGCGCAGGACGACCTGGGGGTTCACCTCGGCCAGCCGGCGTGCCGTCGACTCGCCGGCACCGCTGGCGTCCCGGAGCATGATGACGTCGTCCTCGGCCAGCCCGAAACTCTCCTCTGCTGCCTCGATGGCGCCGGTGGTGAACTGCTCGACGACCTTCACCGGCACCAGGCCGGCCTGCTTCTCGGCGACGTCCGCGAAGTTGGAGTGGTCGAGCTTCCACAGCGCCTTTAGCCGCTCCAGTTTCCCCTCAAGGTCCTCGATGCGCTCCGCTTTCGTCTCCAGTTTCCGCTCCAGCCGGTCGTTCTTCCGCTCCAGCCGGGTGACCTCCCGGCGCTTGCGCGCCTCGCGGCGCTCCTCGCGTTTGGCCGCCGACAGTTCCGTCTCGTAGGTGTCTATCTGCTCGTCCTTCCGCGCGACGGTCTCCTTCAGGTCGTCGACGTGGCCCTCCAGGCGCTCGACGCGGGCCTTCAGGCGCTTTATTTGTTTCTCCTCCTCGGTCAGTTCCCGCTCGGTGTGTTCGCTCTCGTCGTCCTCGCCGGCGGTGTCGTCCTGGGTGAGGTCCGCCAGCACGGACTCGACGGACTCCTCGCCGGCGACGACGCGGGCGACGACCTCGCCCACCTCGTGGCGGGGCGGGACCTTCGCGGCGACGCGCTCGAACTGGTCCTCGTGGTCGTCGTACGCCGTGAGTGCGGCCGCCAGCGCGTCGCGCTCGTGGTCGTTGTCCCACCCCTCCTCGCGCGTCCGGTGTTGCTTCGTGTCCACCGGCAGGTCCCGCTCGGGTTCCCAGCCGGCGGCGTCGAAGCTCCGCCGTATCTTCTCGACGGTCTCGGGCATCGGCGTCACGTCCGCGGCGACGACGATCGGCCGCCCGCGCTCGATTATCCACTCGATGACCGCGGCGGTGTCCGCCGTCCGGGTGCTCAGCACGTCCAGCACCTCGCCGTCGAGTCCGACGACGGCGACGGCAGTCGTCGTGCCGGGGTCGATGCCCACCAGCACGTGGTCCCGGCGCTTGGCGAGCGGGCGGAACTCGATACCGTCCCGGCGGACCCGTTCGATTTCGATGCGCACGTCGCCGTTGCGCTCCCTGCTCACTGGGATGTCCTGTGGCCGCGCCTCGACGGTGAAGATGGCGTTGGAGAACCCGCCGTACTTCTCGGTCGCGTCGCGGTCGTACTCCAGGCCGGCGTCGTCGAGTTCGGATTCGACCTCGCGGGCGCGCCGTTTGACCGAACCGTGGATGCGCCGCGTGTAGCGGTCCTCGCTCCAGCCGCCACCGCCGCCGGTCGAGCGCCCGCGGGCGACCTTGACTTCCGTCCGGTCGGTGAAGGCGGTCACCGCCTGGCCGACGTTGGCGGCGGCGAGTCGGGCGGCGGCCTCGGCCTCCTTCATCGGGTCCTTGCCGTAGGGTACGCCGTGGCGCGAGGCGACCCGCGAGAGCGGCTCGGGCTGTTCTGCCCCGGTCACCTGCACGAGTCTCGTCTCGTCCGGGATGCTGCCGAGGAAGTGGACGAGCGCGTCCTTGTCCTCGGCGAGTTC
The DNA here is from genome assembly GCF_037338445.1 of Salinibaculum sp. SYNS191. Lineage (NCBI taxonomy): Archaea > Methanobacteriati > Methanobacteriota > Halobacteria > Halobacteriales > Haloarculaceae > Salinibaculum > Salinibaculum marinum. The sequence goes on along the minus strand of NZ_CP147838.1, from coordinate 1,894,030 downwards.
GTACATGTTGTCCGTGGCGACGATGGCCGGCACCTCGCCGTCGATGCGCCGGCGGAGCTTCCGATAGCTCACCACGTCGCGCTCGACGGTCTCGCCGTCGAAGACCGCGAGCGCGTAGGAGGGCGCGTCCCCGCGGACGTCCCCGCTCTGGATGTCCACCCCGAAGACGACCGTGTCGAGGGCTTCCGTGCGGCCGTTCACGGAAACCGATAGGCGACGCCAGTGTATAAATCCACGGCGGCCAGGGACCGCCTCACCGTCGAACGGCCACCCGTTTCTCGACCGAACGCCACCGCTTTACTCCCCGCCGCCGACTGCGTCGATATGACTGCCATCTCCCGCGCCGCCGTCCTCCTCTTCGAAGGCTTCGAGTCGCTCGACGCCTTCGGCCCCTACGAAGTCCTCGCGGTCGGCGCGAACGCCGGCCCCGACTACGACGTCTCGTTGGTGACTGCCGAACCGGCCGAGAGCGTCACGTCCGCTCACGGCGCGACGGTCGTCCCCGACGCCACAGTCGCCGAGGCCAACCCGGACCTGCTCGTCGTGCCCGGCGGCGGCTGGAACGACGACGCCGCCCGGGGCACTCGCGCGGAAGCGGACCGCGGCGTCGTCCCGGAACTGCTCGCGGACCTCGCGCCCACGACCACAATCGCCGGCGTCTGCACCGGCGGCATGCTCCTCGCCCGCGCCGGCCTGCTCGACGGCCGCCCCGCGGTCACTCACGCCGGCGCGATGGACGACCTCCGCGCGACCGACGCTGATGTCGTCGAGGCCCGCGTGGCCGACGCCGGCGACGTCCTCACCTGCGGCGGCGTCACGTCCGGCATCGACCTCGCTCTCTACGTCCTCGCGCGCGAGTTCGGACTGGAGGTCGCCGCGGCCGTCGAGGAGACCATCGAACACGAACGCCACGCCGACGTCCACGTCGCGGACTAGAGCAGTTCTCCGCGGGCCACGTCGACGACCTGCCCGCCGACTTCCACGTCGACGGCGTCGCCGCGGTCGGTCGCCTCCAGGTGCAACAGCGACGGCCGCCCCATCTCGTATCCCTGCTCGACGCGGACGGCGACGCTGCCGCTCCCGAAGTAGGCGTGGCGGGCGAGATACGCCGCGAGACAGCCGTTTGCCGACCCCGTCGCGGGGTCCTCCGGCACGCCGTAGAACGGCGAGAACATCCGCACCGCCATGTCGTTGTCCGCTTCCCGCGGTTCGGGACAGACCGCGTGGACGAGTTTCGCGTCGCGGTCGCCGGTGACGCGCTCGTAGGCCGCGTGGTCGAGGTCGATTGATTCCAGTGCCTCCCGGTCTTCCAGCGGGACGATAATCGTCGGCAGCCCCGTCGAGACGATCTGGACCGGCCAGTCTGTGTCGAGGGCGTCCACCGGCAGCCCGAGCACCTCCGCCAGCGGTTCGTGGTCGAGCCCCTCGCCGAACTCGGGCGGTTGCTGGGTCATCCACAGCGTCTCTGTGCCGTCCCGCTCTCTGATTTCGACAGGCACCTCCCCGACGTTCAGGTCCAGAACCACCTCGTCGGGCCGCCCGTCGGCGACGTGCTCTCTGATGACGTGTGCGGTGCCCAGCGTCGGGTGGCCGGCGAAGGGGACCTCCGCTTCGGGCGTGAAGATGCGCACCCGGAACGGGGACTCGCGGGACTCGACGAACGTCGTCTCGGAGTAGTTCATCTCGTCGGCGACGGCCTGCATCTCCCCGTCCGAGAGGTCGCCGCCGCTCTCGACGACTGCGAGTTGATTCCCGGCGTACTTCTCGCGGGCGAACACGTCGACGATGTGGAGGTCGCTCATCCCTCGGTGGGTCGACGCGGCGCGGAAAACGTCTTCTGGTCGTGTGCCACTCCCTGTCAGTCGCGGTACCGTTCGAGCGTGAAATCCCGGTCGGCGTCGGGGTAGGGGACCTCCGCCAGGAGGCCGTCGTCGGCGACGAAGGCGCGGTCGCCGTCGAACACGTCCGCGGCCTCGGCTTCGAGGTCGTGCCAGCCGCCGCCGGCGTACCGCGAGGAGATGTGGGTCAGCGCCAGGCGCTTCACGCCGGCGTCGCGGGCCACCTCCGCGGCCTCCCGCGCCGTCGAGTGGGCCGTCTCCACCGCGCGGTCGCGGCGCTCGTGGCCGAACATGCTGTCGTGGACGAGCAGGTCCGCCCCCTCGGCGGCCTCGCGGACCCCGTCGCAGGGCCGGGTGTCGCCGGTGTAGACCACCGTCCGCCCTGGCCGCGGCGGGCCGACGACCTCCTCCGGTTCGATGGTCTGCCCGTCGTGTTCGACGGCCTGGCCGTCGTGGAGCTTCGAGTACTTCGGCCCCGGCGGGATGCCGAACTCCTCCTCGGCCTTCTGGCGGTCGAAGCGGCCCTTCCGGTCGTCCTCGACGAGCGCGTAGCCGACCGCGTTCGTGCGGTGTTCGACCTCGACGGCCCGGACCTCGTACTCCTCGCGGGACAGGGCCACGTCGCCGGCGCGGACCTGGTTGACTCGCACCGGGTAGGAGGGTCGTTCACCCGTCACGGAGACCAGTCCCTCGATGCGCTCTCGTGTCCCCGCGGGCGCGTGTATCGCGAGCGGGCGCTCGCGGTCGTTGAAATCCCAGGTCTGGACCAGGCCGGGCAGGCCCAGGACGTGGTCGCCGTGGAGGTGGGTGAGGAAGACGTGCTCCACGTCGAAGCCCGCGCCGTAGCGCATCATCTGGCGCTGCGTGCCCTCCCCGCAGTCGAACAGCAGGCGGTCGCCCTCGCGTTCGACGTGGATGGCACTCGGGTTGCGGTGCGTCGTCGGCACCGCGCCGCTCGTCCCGAGGAAGGTCACGCGCATCGTCTCGGTGTGGGACACCGACGGCGAAAACCGTGTCGGATTCCCGGCACCGGCGGCGCGGCCAGAATCCTTTTGTCTCCCCACAGAATCGGCCAGCGGCGTTATCACTCTCGGCTCCCTCGGGCCGCGTATGCGACGACAGGCACTGCTTACTGTACTCGCCGCGGCCATGCTCGTGCTCGCCGGCTGTGGCGGTGCATCGACGGGCGGCGACGGCTCGCCAGCCGACGGCGAGGCCGGTCCGACCGGCGACGCGACCGGCACGGTCGAGTTCTACGTCAGCGACAAGCCGAGTCGAATCGACGACTTCCGCCACCTGAACGTGACGATAGACCGCATCGGCTTCTACCGGGCCGACGACGATGCCCAAGTGACCGCGACGCCGACGGGGACTGCCACTGCGACGCCGAACGGAACTGCGACGGCCACTGCGACGGAAGACGAGGACGCTGAGGCGGACGAAGCAGAGGGCGACGGGGAGGTGGCGCGCGACTCCGGCGGCGAGATTACGCGCGAGGTGAACGACCGGACGGTCGACCTGACGCGACTGAAAGGCGACAACGCCACCCTCGTCGGGACGCCGGAGATCCCCGCCGGCAACTACACGAAGGTCTTCGTCTACGTCCAGTCTGTCGACGCGACGCTGCAGGACGGCTCCAGCGTCGACGTGAAACTGCCGAGCAACAAGCTCCAGCTCACCAGGGGTTTCGCGCTCGAACCGAACGGCACGGTCCAGTTCGTCTACGACATCTCCGTCTTCGAGGCCGGCAAGAGCGGGAAGTACATCCTCAAGCCCGTCATCAGCGAGTCCGGTCCCGACAGACCCGTGACGGCCGTCGACGAAGGCGCGGAATCGGACGGTGACGAGTCGGAGACGGCAGCAGAGAGTGACGACCGGGACTCGGGAGAGGACGGGGCCGGGGCGGACGATGAGGCCGGGGAGGGACCGCCAAACGGCAGCGACGCCGGTCCGCCGGACGAGCCCGGGAACTGAGACTCGCAGTCGCTTCCGGGTATCCTGCGGCTGAGTTGCACTAACGTAGGCTTACCCGGAGATATGCGCAGCAACCGGCGTTCGGGGCTGCCGTCACGCGACTGAAACCGCCCATTACTCCACTCGGCGCTCGACACGCCCGGGTTACCGACTGGGTCCGGGGAGTAACGGGACGGTTCGGCCGGTTTGGGCTCTCTATTCCGCTCTGAACCGTCGAGACGGTTAATCCCGCCATTCCCGTTACCAACGCCTGCCTTATGAGGAAAAGACCAACAGCAGTACTCGTCGTCACCCTGGCTGTGGTGGCGACAGCAGCCGTTCCGCTGGCGGCCGGCGCACTCGCGCCGCCACAGCAGGACGCTACGTCGAGTACGCCGGCACAGGTCGAAACACCAGACAACCAGACCGACACACCAGATAACCAGACAGAGACGCCCGAGGAAGACGACAACGTCACGACTGACGAAACCCCGGAGGACAATCTGACCGAGGAAGAGACGCCGGAAGACAACGTCACGATTGGCGAGACGCCGGAGGACAACGTGACTGAGGAGGCGACGCCGGAAGACAATGTGACCGAGGAGGCGACGCCGGAGGACAACGTCACGGAAGCTGAGACACCGGAAGCGAACGTGACCGAGGAACCGACGCTCGCCGAGCGAATCACCGCTGCAGGCTTGGCGTTCGGCAACGTCACTGACAGCAACCTCTCGGTGACGTTCGAGAACCAGTCCACGACCGGGGCGACGGTCACCGTCCAGAACGTGACGCTCCCGGAGGGTGGCTTCGTCGCCATCCACGACGAGCGTCTCCTGGAGGGAGTCGTCGTCGACAGCGTCATCGGCTCCTCCGAGTACCTCGAACCCGGGACCACCGAGAACGTCACTATCTCCCTGTTCGAGGTTCCCGGTGCCACGTACAACGACACCTCGCTGCTCGACGGCGAGACGCTCCTGGCGATGCCACACCTCGACACCAACGACAACGAGACCTACGACTTCGTCGCCACGGGTGGACTGGAGGACGGCCCGTACCTCGTCGACAGCCTCCCGTTCGTCGACCCGGCCAACGTGACTATCGCCCTGCCGGGCGAACCGGTGACCGAGGAAGCGACGCCCGAGGAGAACGTTACGGTCGGCGAGACGCCGGAAGACAATGTGACCGAGGAAGCGACGCCGGAAGACAACGTCACAGTTGGCGAGACGCCGGAGGAGAACGTGACCGAGGAAGCGACGCCCGAAGACACCGCAACGGAGGGTGAGACGCCGACCGAGACGGTGACCGGCGAGGAGACGCCGACTGGGACCGTGACCGGCGAGGAGACACCCGAGGACACCGCCACGGAGGGTGCGACCGCCACCGAAACACCGTTCGGTGAGGAGGAAACCGAGACCGGCACGTAACCGCACACTCCGCCTCTCCGTCCGGTCGGTTGCTCCGTCTCTCGGCGGGGCGTACTATTTTATCGTGTGGGTACATACCACACAGCATGAAGTTCATCATCGTCGGGTTCGGTCGCGTCGGCATGCGCACCGCGCGGATTCTCCGGAGTGAGGGCCACGACGTCGTCGTCGTCGACAGGGACGGCGCGAAAATCGACCGTGCACGCAACGAGGGGTTCACCGTCGTCCAGGGCGACGCCAACGACGAGGACGTGCTCGAACGCGCTGGCCTCGCAGACGCCGCGTCGATTGCGGGACTGACGGGCGATATCAACACGAACTACTCGGTCTGTGTCGTCGGTAACGCACACGGCTGCCGGACCGTCCTGCGTATCAGCGAGGAGGTCAGCGACGACGTCTACGAGAAGTACGCGGAGGACGCCGACGAGATAATCTACCCCGAGCGGGTCGGTGCCGCCGGCGCGAAGACGGCGCTGCTGGGCGGCGATTTCAACGTCCTCGCGGACCTCACGGAGGCGCTCTCGGTCGCAAGCGTCGCCATCCCCGACGAGTCCCCCGTCATCGGCCAGCGCGTGGTCGAACTGGACCTCCCCGGCGAAACCCGCATCTACGCCCACGGTCGCGACGACGAGTCCATGACCGTGCCGCTCCCACAGACCCGAATCGAGGCCGGCGACACCATCGCCGTCATGGCGGACCCGGACGTCCTCTCGGAGGTCCGCGCACAGCTCCGGGGCGAATCAGCGGCGGCGTGAGGAGCGCGAAAGGGAGAGGGTGGGTCCAGCAAGTATCCGGGCGCGCCGTGGGAGGATGGGAAGTGTGAGGCCGTCTGTCCTGCGCGCCCACGTACCAGAGGTCCACGCTGTCACTTAAACACCCGTCAGACGGACGGCCGACGCCCGCGCCGACGGGCGGTTTTTTGCCGTCCGGCGACGACGTTCGGACATGACCTGGGCCGCCCTCTTCGAGCGGGCACGCGGCGACACGACCGTCGAGCAGATACGCGACCGCCTGGCCGCCCGCCGGAGCGACGATGCCTGAGGCCGACCCGACCCGCGTCGTCGCCGATGCCGACGTGCTGGCCGCGGACCTGCTGGTCGGCGGCCCCGCCCGCGAGGCGCTCGACCACGTCCGCGCGCACTCGTGGGTCACGCTGGTCGCCAGCGACGCGCTGCTGGCCGACGCGGAGGCGGTCGTCGCGGACCTCGCCGACCCGACGCTGGCCGCCGACTGGCGCGAGCGCGTCGAGCGCGAACGTGAGGCCGTCGACCACCCCGACGGCGACCACCCCGGCCTCGCCTCGGCCTATCGCGGCGGGGCCGCCCACCTGCTGACCTTCGACGAGGGCCTGGGCAGCGCCGGCGCGAACCTCTCGCTGCAGGCCCACATGCAACTCAGTATCCGCACGCCCGACGCCTTCGCGCGCCTGTTCGACGCGGAAGCGCTCTACGAGGCGACCCACGACGACGCCTACCCCGGCCCGGACCACGACCCGCGCGGGTGACCGCCGGCGCCGCGCCGACGCGGGCGATCGCGGGCCGCTCCGCCGTCACAGATGTTGCCACAGTAACACTTTGTCGGCGGCCCGCGTACAATACCCATGAACCCACGGACGACGCTTCGAATCGAGGGGCTGGCGGTGTTCGCCGGCGCGCTCGCGGTGTACCTTTCGCTGGACGGCCCGTTCTGGCTGCTCGCGGTCCTGGCGTTGGCCCCGGACCTCTCGATGGCCGGCTACCTCGCCGGACCGGCACTGGGGAGTCGCATTTACAACCTGTTTCACACGTACACGCTCCCGCTCGCGCTCGCCGGCGCAGGCGTCTGGACTGGTACCACACTCGCCGTGCTCGTCGCGGCGGTGTGGACGGCCCACATCGGCGCGGACCGCCTGGTCGGCTACGGCCTGAAGTACGAGACCGATTTCAAGGATACGCACCTCTCCGCTCCCCGACGGCCCGACGCGTCCGACGAGGTCACCAGCACGGCCGACTGAACCCGCCGGTCCGTCCCGAAGACCGGTGACCGTCGCGGTTCCGTCCCTGCTGCCTACCGCTCGATGTTCGCGAACCACTCCGCGAACTTCGCCAGCGCCCGCCCGCGGTGGGAGATGGCGTTCTTCTCGTCGGTGTCCATCTCCGCGAACGTCCGCCCGTCGTACTCGAAGATGGGGTCGAAGCCGAAGCCGCCGTCCCCGCGCGGGGCCACGATTTCCCCCGGGACGACGCCCTCGAACAGCTTCACTGGAATCGTCCCGTCGCCGCCCGCGACCTGCGCGTCGATGGTGGCGCTGGCGCGTTCGTCGGCCCCGAGGTCCTGGCCGCGGCGCTCGGACCGGGACTCGTCTGCCTCGCCACGGTCGACCGGTTCCGGCGTCGCGGCGAAGTCCTCCCCGTCGCAGTAGGCGACGACACCCCGGAAGGCGGCACTGCGGTCGTCCTCTTGTTTCGTGAGTTCCCAGACCCGCTCGATGCCGAGGCGGTCCTCGACGTAGGAGGAGTAGGGGCCGGGGAAGCCCCCGAGGGCGTCGATGGTCAGCCCGGAGTCGTCGACGATGACGGGTTCGCCGGCGTGACGGTACGCCGCGCGTGCGCCGTGGGCGGCGACGGTCGCGAGGTCGTCGGCCTGGACCTCGGGGTAGTCGAAGTCGAGTTGCTGGATGGGGTCGTCGAGGTACTCCTCGGCCTCGTGGACCTTCCCGGGGTTGGTCGTGACGAAGGTGAGCATACGCCCGCTGGGCGTGGCGAACGAAAAGAGGCGTCGGTTCCGCTCAGTCGACGATGACTTCGACCGGTTCCTCGTCCTCGTCGGACTCCTCGGGTTCGCGGCTGCCCCGCCGCTCCTGGTAGAGCAGGCCGCCGACGAGCGCGACGACGATCCACGAGCGCCAGTTCGCGAGATTCAGCGTGTAGCCGATGCCGAAGGGTTTCTCGACGAGCATCCCCTTCCCGGGTTGCCAGTACGACGAGAGGAGTCGCCGGAAGCTTGGTCTCTCGAAGTTGTACGGGATGCCGAGAATCTCTCCGGAGGACGGTCTGTCTGCCATACGACAGTATACGCTCCGGGGTGTAATGATGGTTTCCCCACGCGCCCGCTACCGGTCGGGCAGGGCGCGCTGGTCGACCCGATAGACCGTGACCGCACTGTTCTCGAAGGCGACAGACTGCCACTCCCGGTCCCCGAACGAGCCGAGTGCGCCGCCGTAGCGCTCGCGCTCGACCGGCCCGACGTAGACGAAGTCGACGCCGTACGCGGCCAGGGTCGCCGCCGCTGCGGACCGGTTCCCGGTGTAGATGCGCTCGGCGGCCGCCACCCGGGCGGCGACGCGCTCGTCCGGCCGGTAGTTCTCCTGGTGGTGCGTCCAGCCGACCAGCGCGGGCAGTCCGGTGGTCGTCGCCGCCCTGCTGGTCCACTGGTAGGCCCGTCCCGGCGCTTCGACGACGGTCGGTCGGCCCTGTCTGTCGTCGAGCCACTGCAGCGCAGCCAACTCCTCCGGGTGCCACTCCTCGTGCCCGGCCAGCCCGTCGACGCTCAGCGCTTGCCCGTCCGCGATTGCTCCCCCGAGTTCCTGCCCCGTCGTCATCGCCGGGAACGTCGCACTCCCAAGCACCACGGCGAGGACGAGCGCCCCGGCCAGCACCGTCCTGGTCGGCCGCCCACTCCCGCCGTCGGTCGTCGCCGCCCGGTTCTCGCCGCCGTCTTCCCGGGCCGCCGCGAGCACTTCCCTGGCGTCGGCGAGCAATATCGCGCTCGCGCCGCCGGCGGCGACGGCCGCGAGCGTCCATCCCTGTACCGCCACTTTCAGCGAGGTGTTCCACCGCGCGTAGCCGTCCGGCCAGGGAGCCACCTTTGCGAACAGGACCTCCATCGAGAGCAACAGTCCCACGCCGGCCGCGAGCAGGACCGCCTCGAAGCCAGCACGCCCGGTCCGGACGAGCCACCACGCCGCCACCACGAGCACGGCGGTCAGCGCCAGCACCGTCGCCGACGCCAGTCCCGCTGCGCCGAGCGCGAGGACCCCGACTCCTGCCAGGGTAATCGCGGTTCGGCGGTCGACGGTGCGGATGGCCGGCCACCCCCGATAGGCGACGTAGCCGGCGAACAGCGCGACGAGACCGCCGTAGACGACCAGGAACTCCGCCAGCGGCGAGCGCGGCGGAAAGAGCCCGACGCCGCCGTTCTCCGGGACGAGCCCGGACAGGAGGAACGGCGACGCGATGGCGACGCCGATTGCGCCGACCAGCAGCGCGGGGACCACGGCCAGGACGGCACGCCAGAGTTCCGCGCCGACGCGGCCGAGACCCCTCTCGGCGTCGGGGCCGCGCAGTCGCTCGCCGGCCGTTCCCGGGAGCAGCGTCGACGGGTGGGCGTCGGCCGTCGCCACCGCGAGCCACGCCAGCCCGACCGCCGTGGGGAGCGACCAGGTGTTCATGAAGCCGAAGACGCCGGCGACGCCGCCCAGGCCGCCCAGCAGGACGGCCAGCCGTCGGCCCCGGCGCTCGGCGGGCAGCCGGTAGTAGCTGAAGGCCAGCGCCGCCGCGACGACGACGTAGCCCGTCGACAGCGCGTGGCCGTGGAGGTCACCCTTCACGAAGGAGTACAGCGGCACCTCCTGGAGCGTCCCCGGCACGACGTAGCGGGTGTACCACCAGAACCACGTGTCCGGCGTGCCCATCGTCGCAACCATCTCGGGGTAGGTCCGGCCGCTGCGCTGGGCGGCGAAGCCGAAGACTGCGTGCCCGTACTCGACGGCCACGTCGTCCGGGAGGAGGCCGAACAGGAGGCGGACCGTCGTCGTCAGCGCGCCGCCGACGGCCGCGAAGAGGGCCGCCAGCAGGCCGCCCAGCCGGTACGAGCGCCCGGCCGCGGCGACCACCGCGCCGCCGAGCCCGTAGGCGCTGACGACCAGCACGCCGTAGAACGTCGCGATACCGAGGTTGAAGCCGTACCGCAGCGGCGTCCCCGTCAGCAGCGAGAGCCCGGTCACCTGCATCTGGGACCCGTAGTAGTACCGCAGCGGTTCGCCGGCGAACCAGAAGTCCTCCGGGGGGAGCGCCGCGGTCCGCGTCAGCGTCTTCGCCAGTCCGAAGTGCAGGAACTGCTCGCCGGCGACCGGCGTTATCGTCGGCCCTACGCCGCGGAAGGCGACGAGCACCAGAAAGCCCGCGGCGAAGACGAGGAACAGCCGCCCGACGGATTTCCACTCCGGACGCGCGCCCTGGCGGTACGCGACGGCGCTCGCCACCGCCGCCACCACCACGCCGGCCAGGACGGTGTGGACGCCGAAGGTCACCTGGCCGACGAGGAAGGTGACGAGTGCGACGACGAGCAGCGTCACCGGCAGCGAGAAGGCGGCTCCCCGGCGCGGGAGTCGCGGGAACAGCCACGCCGAAAGCGGCGCGCCGACGGCCGTCAGGACGCCGAGGACCAGCAGCCACCGGACGACGAGGAGCCACTCCATTGCCCTTCCGTCCGGGGGCGTCCGACTAGAAGGTTTCCGTCGCTACTGGTAGCGCCCGCGCCCCTCGATGTCCGACAGCCGTTCCAGCACTGCCGGGTCACCGACGTCGCGGTACGTCTCTTTCGCCGCCCCGATGAGCCGGTCGGCGTCGTCGGCGGTGCCGGCGAGGCTCTGGGCGAGGACGTGGAGGTCCATCGCGTGGTCCTCGGCGTGGCGGGTGTAGTAGCCCAGCCCGAAGTCGATGAGGAAGACCGTCGGGCCGTCGCTGTCCGTCGCCACCCTGACGTTGCGCGTCGTCGGGTCACCGTGAACGAAGCCGGCGTCGTGGATGGTCGCCAACTGCTCGGCGACGCGGCGGACGTTCGCCTCGGTCAGCGCCTCCCGCAGGTCGCAGTCGCCGACGCGCTGGAACGCGATGCGCGTCTCCCGCGCGTCCACGTCGCGGATGACCGGCGTCGACACGCCGGCCCGCCGCGCCTCGCTTGTCAGTCGCGTCTCCTCGCGCGTGCGCTCGCGACGAAGCCGCTCGTCCAGCGTCGGATGTCGGTAGCTCCGCGGACGGCGCTCCTTCAGGACTCTATCGCCCTCGAAGGAAACCGTCGCCTCGGCACCCTGGACGTCCGCACCGGGGCGGTCCTGGCGGGCGACAGACTCGTCGTCTCCTCGCGGCTTCGCCGCTCGCCCTCCGGCGGGAGCCGTGACTTGCTCCCGCCCCCTCCACGTTACCGGCACCTGGTCCGGCCGGAAGTTCGAGTCGATGCCCGACGCCTCGATGGCGAGCGTGTCGCCGGCGGCGCACATCTTCGCGCCCAGCACCGCAATCATGCCGGCGTTGTCACGCAGGAAGCGACCTGCCGGCGCGTAGAAGTCGGCCCCGCGCTGGTCGCACATCTCCGCCAGCATCTCCCGGAGGCGGGCGTTCTGGCCGACGCCGCCGCCGAGGACGAGTTCGTCGTTGCCGGTCAGCGACAGCGCGCGTTCGCTCACCTCGGTCAGCATCGCGAAGATGTTCTCCTGCAACGAGAAACAGATGTCCTCCACTGCCTCCCCATCGTCGAACGCCTGCTTGGCGGCGCTCATGATGCCCGAGAAGGAGAAGTCCATCCCCTTGACGACGTAGGGCAGGTCGATGTACGCGCCGTCCGCTGCGGCTTCCTCGACCTTCGGGCCGCCGGGGTGGGACCAGCCGAGGTGGCGCGTGAACTTGTCGATGGCGTTGCCGACGCCGGTGTCCATCGTCTCCCCGAGCACGCGGTAGCGGCCGTTGCGATAGCCCAGGACGTGCGCGTTCGCGCCGCTGGCGTTGAGACAGACCGGCGAGTCGAAGCCCGACAGGTGGCGGCCGATTTCCAGGTGGGCGACCATGTGGTTGACGCCGACCAGCGGCACGTCCAGACGCTGTGCGACGGCCCGCGCTGCGGTGCCGGCGATGCGTAGACAAGGGCCGAGTCCAGGGCCGCGAGAGAACGCCACGCAGTCGACCGGCCCCTCGGCGCTGTCGAGTGCGCGCTCGACCACCTGGGGGACGTGGTCGGCCATGTGCTCGGCGGCCTCGCGAGGGTGGATGCCGCCACTATCTGGCTGGTAGGCCTCCGTCTCGATGGTGACCTCGTCGGCGGCCACGTCGTAGATGGCGGCGCTCGCAGCCCACGCTGTCCCCTCGATGCCGAGGACGCGCCGTGGACTGCTGTCGGTCATGTCCGCTGGTCAGTCGGGGAGTGAAAAGACGACTTCGGTTCCACCTTCTTCATCGTCGGGTGCGCTTCGCGCACCGCTCACCGCAAAAACGTGGTATTCGTGAGCGATGCGAACGAATGCTCGAAAGACGAGCAAAGCGAGACGCGACCGCAGGGAGCGTCTCGGATACGCGAACGGTGTAACCGTGAGCGACGCGAGTCTTTCGGTGGTGAAAAGGGCTGAATCTCGGGCTTCGGCCTCGATTCAGTGAACCGCGCTCGCTTCGTCTGCGGCGCGCGTTCGGGCGCGCCGCACGGCCAGCGAGACCTTCGGTCTCGCCCTGCTCGCGCGGCTGCTCAGTACAGAGTACGTATCGGTTACCAGTTCGACACACGATTTTACTGACTCGAATCGACCAGTACAGATGACCCACCTCCCACTCGCTTTACTCCTAAATCACAGCCAGTCGGTAGTAATGTACGTCACTGTATCCATCGCCTCTCGATTGGGGAACGCTTCGATAACTCGCTGAATGATGTGGTAGAGTTCGTGCGATGGAAGCGACTGGTCAGCGACGTAGAATACGCCACTGTGTGAGTCGGCCGGCATCTGGACGAAGTCGTCGTCGCTGGTGACGATGAGACGGCCCTCTTGGGCGGCGTACCGGCAAATCGCGGTGTCGTCGATGCCTTCGCCCAACTCGCTCACGTCGACGACACGCTCTACGTCGTGGCCTGCTTTGTCGAGTTTGTCAGCCAGCGGAGCCGCGATGTTCTCGTCAAGCAGAAACGACACCCGCATGACTACGATTCCGGCAGATCCTCGGGGCCGGTGATGATTCTCGGGTCTTCGTCTGCGGCTTCGTGAAGCTCTCGACGGCGCTGTTCGACCGCCCGCATCTCTTCGGGGTGGTCGTGATAGTACGCCAGTGCGTGATAGACTTCCGAGGCGGTGAGGTCAAAGCGGTCCGCAACCGTCTGCGCGTCGAGGCCGCGCTCTTCGACCAGCGCGTGGATGTGGCTCACGGTGATTCGCCGGTCACGAATGTGGGGCTCGTCGTGGATCTCCGACTCGTCACCTGAGACGACGGTGTTCACCTGCTTCGACATAGAGTAGAATACCATTGCAGTGGCCTTCAGTCTTTGCCGGTACGGGCAGTCAGCCGCGCTCGCTTCGTCTGCGGCGCGCGTTCGGGCGCGCCGCACGGCCAGCGAGACCTTCGGTCTCGCCCTGCTCGCGCGGCTGCTCAGTACAGACGAGACATGTGTCGAGAGGAGTGAATTTTATACAGACAGGACTCGCTAGTGAGTTCGTGCCCTCTATGAATCGACGGACGTTCCTTGCCAGTTCGAGTGCAGCAATAGCCGCCACCAGTGGTTGTACAGTTCTTGGTTCTTCGGGCCGCCCTGCCCACACAGTGTCAGTGTATCTCGGAGACCGAACGAAGACTCACGATGTGACCGTCACGATCAAAGCCACAGATGGCGAGGTACTGTTCGAAAAAGAGTATCACCTCTCAGACAGCAACGAAGCAGATGAGGATGCGACGTTCCCGGAATCGACCGAGCCGGAGACGATTATCGTGACTGTCGACGAGACTCGATTCGAACACGACTGGCCTGGGTCCGACCACCCAGCACTCCCCTGCGACGGCGAGAACTGGGCAGGGACCGAGCTGTGGATTGAACACGACTCAGACGGAATACCGACTATTCGATTGGAGGCTAACTGTCAGCACGTCACTATCGACTGACGGTCAATTGGCACGCTTATTTGAACAGTCACAATGGCCGCGAGACGCCGGGGAAGGGCAGGGCTGCCGCTGTGCGGTAGCGGTTGCGGTGAGTAAACTAGGTAGTACTGCGAGCACTCTATAGAGCGCGAGGAGCCTCCACGCGAGCACAGCGAGCGTGGGCTCGCGGGAGCGAAGCTCCCGCGGTGTTTTTCCCACGTTTTTTCGAGGAGGGGGGCCGCACGCGCCGAAAGCGAGACGCGACCACCGGGAGCGTCTCGAATTGCGAACGGCGCAGCCGTGAGCAGGCGCGCCCGAGACCCGACGTGGTTCGAAAGAGCGCGGCGCGCTCTTTCGTCATTGCGGGAAATCACGGATTTCCCGCTTGCAGTCAGATTCCGTTGGAATCTGACGACATCACGAGAGAGCTTCGCTCTCTCGAACGACAGCAAAAAGTGGTGGGTAACTTACTCCCACTCGGTGTAGCCGCACTTGCCGCAGTGCTTGCGGTCCTCGTGCTGGGCCAGGAACGCGTCGCCACACCGGGGGCACTGCTCGCGGTCGGTGGTGCCGTCCTCGCCGTAGAGTTCGTAGCGGGGCATTATGCCTCCTCCCCCTCTTCGGCGTCGCCGTCGACGACGATTTTGTTGCGTTCGAGCATGTGGTCCTGCTCGACGTCCTGGGCGTGTTCGGGGGTCTCGTAGACCTTCGCGTGGCCGACCGTCTTGCGCATGCCGAACTTCGTGTCGAGTTTGCGGATGACGACTTCCTCGGCGTCCTTGTTGAGCATGGCCGCCAGCGAGTCGCGCACGGAGAGTCGGGAGGGGGTCGCTTCCTCGTGGGTCACCTCGAACCGGACGTCCGTCCGGTGCAACATCGGGTTCTCGTCTTCGTCGATGATATCGATATCCATGTTGCTGTATCTTCCCGCTGAGGCGCGTAAAAGCATTTCGAAGGCCGGACCGCCTCAGTCGCGCCGTCTTCTCGACCGTACCTATAACAACCGTCCCGAACCTAGACAGGATAATGCGCAGTTTCACGCTCGGCCGCATCTGGGGCATCCCTATCCGCGTCAGCGCCTCGTTGCTCATCTTCGTCCCGATTCTCGCCTGGCTCATCGGCAGCGGTGCACAGATCGCCTTCTACGCCGACCTCATCGAAAGTATCGCGCCCGTCTCCATCGATGCCGCCGCGCTCGCCGGCCAGCGCTGGACCGTCGGCATCCTCGCCGCCCTCGGTCTGTTCCTCAGCGTCGCCGTCCACGAACTGGGCCACGCCTACGTGGCGATGCGCTACGGTATCGAGGTCGAGTCCATCACGCTGTGGATTCTCGGCGGCCTGGCCCGCCTCTCGGAGTTCCCCAAGGAGTGGAACCGCGAATTCTGGATTGCCGTCGCCGGCCCGGCGACGAGCGTCCTCTTCGCCGGCGTCTGCCTCGCGGCGGTTTCGGTCATCCCCTCCTCTGCGCCGGTTCTGATCTTCGTCGTCGGCTGGCTGGCCGTCACCAACGTCGTCCTGACGGTTTTCAACCTGCTGCCGGCGTTCCCGATGGACGGCGGACGGGTGCTCCGTGCGCTGCTGGCGCGGTCCCGACCCTACGGCACCGCGACGCGCATCGCGGCCGGCGTCGGCAAGGTCTTCGCCGTCCTGTTCGCAATCGTCGGTGTCCTCGCTTTTAGTCCCATCCTGCTTCTGGTCGCCTTCTTCGTCTACGGGGCGGCCAGTTCCGAATCCCGGATGGCCGTGATGGGCGACCTACTGGAGGGGTTGACCGTGGGCGACATCGTGACCGACACCGAGGGCGTCACCGCTGACGCGACGCTGGACCACCTGTTCCCGCGCCTGCTGTCGGCGCGCCGCAGCGACCTCCCGGTGGTCGACCGCGACGGGACCGTCGTCGGAGCCATCACCGCCGACGCGATGCGGGCCGTCGACAGCGCCGACTACCAGACGACCCGCGTCGAGTCGCTGGTCACGACCGACCTCCCGCGCGTCGACGCGGGGACGAGCGCCTTCGACGCGCTGATGGAGCTCTCCCAGGCCGGGGCAAACGTCGCGCTCGTCGAGCGCGACGGCCGGGTGGTTGGCCTCGTCTCGCAGACGGACTTCAGCACGGCGCTTGGCTTCCAGCGCGACGTCGAACCGTTCTGACACCCGGCTACAGGCTTTAGTGCCAGGACGGCCCACGTTCGGACATGACCGACCGTCCCACGCGCCGGGCGTTCCTGGCGAGCGTGGCCGTCGCCGCAGCGGCGGGCTGTCAGGGGGACGACCCGACCGCCGGCGACGGGTCCCCGACCGGCACCGCAGACGGGAACCCGGCGACCGGCGACGCCGCGCAACTGGGCGACCTCGCGCTGACCAGTCCGGCCTTCGCCGACGGGGGGCCGATTCCGGTGAAGTACGGAGCCAGCGCGGAGAACGTCAACCCGCCGCTGTCCATCGCGAACGTCCCCAGCGGCGCGGAGTCGCTGGTTCTCGTCGTCGACGACCCCGACGCCGTCGAACCCGCGGGGAAGGTCTGGCTGCACTGGCTGGTCTGGAACGTCCCCGCCTCGCGGACCGAGATTCCGGAGGACTGGAACCCCGAATCTGCCGTCGAAGGCACGAACGACTCGGGGTCGCGCGGGTACAGCGGGCCGGCACCGCCGGACGGCACGCACACCTACCGGTTCAAACTCTACGCGCTGGACACCACGCTGGACCTGCCGCAGTCGGCGAGCAAGGCGGACGTGGGGGCGGCGATGCAGGGACACGTCCTTGGCCAGACACAGCTAACGGGAACGTATAGTCCGCAGTAACATTGTCGGCGGCTATTCCGGGCCGAGTTCGGCGAGGAGGTGAGCGATGTGCAGGCGGTCGTTGGTCCCCTCGGTGAGGTCCATGTCGATGTCGCCGGCCAGGCGGTGGACTTTGGCCAGTTCCGCGCCGGAGTACCGCGAGCGCGCGACGGCGAGTACGTCCTCCAGCACCTCCGTCCCGCTGTACCCCTCGTCGACGAGCAGTTCGTCCAGCGTCGACCGGGCGTCGGTGAACTCGCCGGCCTCGGCGTCGGTCAGCATCTCGCCGACGCGCTCGTCGATGCCGACGGCCGACAGCGCCTCGTAGGCGGCGTTCATCGTTATCTCGCCCTCCTGTTCGTAGGTCGTCTGCGCGCCGAGGATGGCGGCCCGCAGGTCGCCGTCGGCCGCGCCGGCGACGTACTCCAGGCCGTCGTCGTCGTAGTCGGCCGCTTCCTCCTCCACGATGTCCCGGAGCACACCGACTATCTCGTCCTGCGTCGGCGCGCGGACGGGGACGGGGAAACACCGCGAGCGGATGGCGGGAATCAGCGAGGAGGGCTGGCGCGTCGCGATGACGAACTGCGTCGCCTCGTAGTACTGCTCCATGACGCGGCGCAGCGCCTGCTGGAAGTCCTCGCGCATCCCCTCGGCGTTGTCCAGCAACAGCGTCCGGTAGTCGCCGCTGACCGGCGAGTAACTGGCGGACTCCTTGAGGACGTGGTTGATGAGGTCGGCCTTCGAGGACTCCCGGCGGCGCTTCGCGTCGATGAAGCGGCCGAAGCGGGGGTCCTCGCCGAGTTCCTTCTTCGTCATCTCGAAGAAGTCCGCGACGTTGATCTCGGTGCGGTCGGCGTCGGGCTGGGCGTGAGTCTCCCGGGTCAGCGCCCGCACCGCCGCGGTCTTGCCACTCCCCTTCGGACCGTGGACGACGAGGTTCATCGGCTCGGTGACGGCCCGCTGCAGGTGGTCCCGGACCTCGGCCTGGGGCAGGTCCGCGAGGTCCGGGGCGTGGGTCTCCGTCCACAGTGGCGCGTCCATCACCTCTCCGTTGGACAGCCCCGGGTACAAATGTTCCTCTTCGGCTGCCGAGCCGTGACGCCTAACCCGGTTCCGTTCGAGGACGGCGTATGGTCCGACCCTACCGGCCGGCCGACGCCGACGCGCTCTGGCGACTCAAGCGCGCCTTCGAACTCGCGCTGGCGACGGACACCGGCGACGACACGAAGGAGGCCACCTACCGCGACAAACTCGACGACGACTACCGTCGGTCCTATCTCGACTGGGTGGACCGCTGCGTCGACGAGACGCCCCGCGCAGTCCAGTTCGCCGAGCGCGACGGCGAGGCCGCCGGCTACGTCTTCGTCCTCCCCGCGTCGCTGTCCCACATCTGGGACGCCGCCGTCCTCAACGAAATCTTCGTCACCGAGGACTACCGCGGCACCGGCGTTGCCGACGACCTGCTGGAGGCCGCGCTGGCACTCGCCCGCGAGCAGGACCTCCCGCTCGACCGCATCGTGCTCGACGTCGACCCCGACAACGCACGCGCGACGGGCCTGTACGACCGCTGGGGGTTCGAGCCGTGGGGCGAGATGGTCGCCCGCCCGCTGTAGTCACTCGAACGTCTGGAACTCGACGGTCCGGCCCTCAGGGTCCGTGGCGAAGAACTGGTAAATCCCGTATCTCTCGTTGAACCGCGGCGGCTCGTCGGCGCGGTCGGCCAGGTCGTCGTAGGCGGCGTCGACGCCCGCGCGGTCCTCGAAGACGAAGGTGACGATGCCCTCGGTGTCGGCCGCCTCGCGGGCACAGAAGCCAACGCGGAAGTCGCCGGCCTGGAGGATGGTGCAGTCGGGCTGTTCGCGCCAGACCGTCGCGCCCAGCTCGCGGTAGAAGTCGACCACCTCGTCGTGCTGTCGCGTCCGGAAGAAGACGATGCCGTCCATGCGGTCGGGTAGTCGCCCGGTGACAAAAGCGTGTGGCCGCTACGTCTGCGGGTCGAACAGTTCTTCGAGGACCTTCTGCTGGGCCGCCCGGAGGTGCTGGTGGTAGGTCGGCCGCGAGATGTCCATCGCCTCGGCGAGTTCGTTGCCGTCGATGCCGCGGGGCCACTCGAAGAAGCCGCCGAGGAACGCCGTGCGCAGCGCCGTCTCCTGGCGGTCGGTGAAGCGGTCCGACAGCGCCGCCCGGAACTCCTGGCGGGTCTCGACCGGCCGCTCGTGCTCGTGGTAGCCCACGAGGTCGGTGTTGGGATAGCGCGACTTCACGAGGTCGAACAGTTCGCGGGCCTCCGCCTCGTAGGGGAGTTCGACGGTGAAGCGGGCGACGCCGTCCTCGGCGGTGACGCTGCGCGGGACCGCCCCGTGTTCGGTCACCAGGCTCACCAGCGACTGCTCGACGACCAGTTCCAGCAGGCACTCGTCGTCGTGGTCGACGATGAGCTTCGCCTCGCGGACGTCCTCGTCCTCGCGGGCGAGTTCGAGCAGTTCCTCGCCGTCGACGCCCTCCGCGCTCAGGTACACCTGCAGGTTGCCGTCCGAGCGGTAGTCGGTCCCGGCCGAGGACAGCGAGCACTTCGCCGCCCGCGAGAGCCGGCTGAACAGCAGGCCGGCGTCGTCGACGGAGAACTCAAGTTCGATGACGCGGTCGGCGTCGAGGATGCGGCCGCGCTCGACCGCGTTGATGGCGTTGGCGACAGCCCGGCCCAGCGCCCCGAGGACGACACGCTCGCGCTCGTCGAACGCGCCCTCCTCGTCGGCGAACACCGTGACGACGCCGTAGGTGGTGTCGGTGTACACCAGCGGGACGACGATGCTGGCCTCGACGCCCGGCACGTCGACCTGGTCCGGCGAGGGATGGTCGTCGAGGGTCTGGATGACCTGCGTGGTCCCCTCGCGGTAGGCGGTGGCGACCGGACCGTCTCCGTCGAGGTCGAAGGCCAGGTCCGCGGCCGGCACGTCCGCGTCACCGGCCCACTCGCGGGGGGTGAGCGTCTCGCTCGCCACGTCGGGGCGGCCGATCCAGGCGAACGTGTACGGGTCGGCGGCCGCCAGTTCGCGGACGACGCCGGCCTCCAGTTCGTCGCGCGTGGTCGCCTGGACCAGCACCTCGATGGTGTTCTCGATGAGGCCGTTGACCCGCTCCAGCACCGTCTCGACGTGTTCGCGCGCCTCGCGGACCTCCCGCTCGCGCTTGGCACGGGTCGAGGCCGCCGCCGCCGCCGTCGCCAGCAGCGCCAGCACCTGCGCGTCCGTCTCGTCGAAGGCCCCGGGTTCGGTCGCGCCGACGCTGATGGTCCCGTGGACGCCCATCGGGTGGCACATCGCGGACTGAATCGGGCCCGCCGGAAGGTCGACGTCGGCCGTCGTCACGTCGTCGATGACGCGGGATTCGCCCGTCGCGAAGACCGCCCCCGGCAGCCCCTCGTCGACGCCGTACACGAGCGGTTCGTCGAGGTCCACGCCCGCGGCCGCCCGCTGTGCGGCCGGCTCCAGTGTGCCCGCTGCCGCGTCGTACAGGTGGACGACGTTGTTGTCGAACCCGAGCACCTCCTGGGCGGCGTTGGCGGCGACCTCGGCGACCTCCTCGCGCGAGCGCGCCTGCATCAGCGACTGGGTGGTGTTCAGGATGCCCGACAGCCGCTCCTGGTGGGCCTCGCGCTCAGCGGCGTACTTGCGCTGTTCGAGCAGGTAGCTCACCCAGTCGGTCAGCAGGTCGACGAACGTCTTCTCGGACTCCGTGAACGTCTTCCCCCGCGGTTCCGTGTCCGCGAAGCAGACGGTCCCGTACTGCTCGCCGTCGACCTCGATTGCCGATCCGAGGTAACACGCCAGCCCCGAACTCTCGTAGGCCGGGTCGTCCTCCAGCCCCTGCGCGACGGCGTCGTCGACGGCGTACGGTTCGGTCGCGTCGACCGTCTGCCGGCAGTAGGCCTTCGCCAGCGGCGTGGTCACGCCCGCCTCGGCGATGGGGTGGTCGCCGACGCCCTCCTCGATGCGGAGCGTCCCGTCGCTGATGTGCGTGAGAAAGCCGATTTCGACACCGAGGCGGTCGCGCCCGACCGTCAGAATCTGGCGTATCTTCTCCTGCCGCGAGAGGCTGCCGTCGGCGGCCAGCGTGTGCAGTCGTTCGAGCGCCCGCTCGCTTTCCTGCAACTCAGCGCGGGCGCGCTTGCGCTCGGTCACGTCCTGGAAGAAAATCGAGAGGCCGTCCTCGGAGGGGTAGGCCCGTATCTCGACCCAGGTGTCCAGCGGCTCGTAGTGCTCCTCGAACGAGCGCATCTCCTGGCTCTCCATCGCGTGGCGGTACTCCTCCTCGAACACCGTGTCGACGGCCTCGGGGAACGCCTCCCAGAGGTTCTGCCCCACCAGCCCCTCCGCCTGTTCGCCGATTATCTCCCGGCCCGCCCGGTTGAGGGAGGTCACGGTCCACTCGTCGTCGACCGTCATGAACCCGTCCGTCAGCCGCTCCAGGCCGCTCCCGTCGCTCCCGGACGACTGCTCGGGGCTGGCGGTCCCGCCGTCTGCCAGCACGCGCGGCGCGTCGGCGGGGACACGTCCCGTCACTTCCCGCAGCCTGTCGGCGAGCGCCGCGACGCCCGCCGACCGCGACACGACGGCTGCCGGCGCTTCGACGGCGTCCGCGTCGCCGAACACGACGACCGGCACGTCGACGTCCCGCGCCGGACCCGGTTCTGTGCCGGCCACGACCAGACAGTCCGTCCCGCCGTCGACGGCGTCGGCCCGTGCTTTCGCTTCGACCCGGACCGCTGCACTCGTCGCTGTGTCGAGCGCTGCCCGGACTCTCGCCCGCTCCCCCTCGTCGTTACAGACGACCGCGACCCGCACGTCCCCACTCATGAGTGAATTATGTGAGATTGTGCGGCCCCTTGCTTAAACTCTCCTCCCGGGGCTGACAGACGCGTGGCTGTCCCGACGTCGTGCGCTCCCAGCGGGGATTTGATATCGCGACATATAATTTATCGCCTGTGCGGCCCCGGACGCGCTGGCCTTTTAGGAATCGGCCGACTACGGACTGCTAATGGTCCAAAACGTCGCCAGCGAGATGGCGGACCTCGAGAGCGAGGACTTCTACCTGCTGTCGGGCGTCGAGCAGGGGATGCGCTTCTCGGAGTGGGTCGCACGGGAGAAACTCCCCGACTTCGCCGACATGACCGCCGAGAACGTCGACTACCGGCTGGACCGCTGCGAGCGCCGCGGGCTCGTCGAGCGCAAGACCATCCAGTACGAGGGGTTCAAACTCACCTTCGAGGGCTACGACGCGCTCGCCCTGCACACCTTCGCCGAGCGGGGGACCATCGAGGGCGTGGGCGCGCCCCTGGGCGTCGGCAAGGAGAGCGACGTCTACGAGGTACAGTCCTACAAGCCGCTGGCGCTGAAGTACCACCGGGAGGGCTACACCGACTTCCGCGAGGTCAACCGGGGGCGGGAGTACACCGCCGACAAGGCTCACGTCTCCTGGATGTACACCGCGCGGAAGGCCGCCGAACGGGAGTACGACGCCCTGGAGACGCTCTATCCGGACGTCTCGGTCCCCCAGCCCATCGACCACAACCGCCACGCGCTCATCATGGAGCGCATCGACGGCGTCGAGCTGGGGCGGGCGAAACTCGACGACGCGCAGGTCGTCGGCGTGCTCGACCTGGTGCTCGCGGAGATGGCGACCGCCTACGACGAAGGCTACGTGCACGCGGACATGAGCGAGTACAACGTCTTCGTCAACAGCGAGGGCGTCACCGTCTTCGACTGGCCCCAGTCGGTCCCCACCGACCACGAGAACGCCGACGAACTGCTGGTCCGCGACGTCGAGAACATCGTCGGCTACTTCCAGCGCAAGTACCCCCACCAGGTCGGGGCCGTCGACACCGACGCGCTGGCCGACGCGGTCGCGGACGACGACGTCGAGACGGTCCGAACATTCTTCGACTAAATTTCGCTGTTTCAGGGCGTTTACATTGGCATCGCGAGTCGCGGGCTACTGCACACTCGACCGAAATTATATCGCATGCCGCTATATCGAATTGCGGCTTGGAACCTCTGCTCGGGCGCGGCCAGTCGTGGCTCGCTCGTCTCACTCTCGGGGCAGTTCGCGTTGAGCGTCTCGAACCAGACTGCCGGGGCCGATACACCGCTTCTCGTCAGTCTGACACCTGCTCGTTCAGGAACGCGACTCGAACCGAGAGGTCGAGTCCGGTCGCCTCGCTCAGCCGAGCGTCGAGTTGCTGTGCGAGGTCTGGTGGAATGTCCGTCCCTTCTTCCACCCCGACGATGACCTCTACCTCGTAGCCCCTCCCTGCCGCGTACTGGACGAAGTGAAACTCGTTCTCGATGCCTTCGTATCGCAGTCCCTCGTAAGCGGGTTCGTCGAGCAGTGTCTGGGTTTCGGACCGCACTTCGAGTTCGATCTCGTGCGTCGCGAACTCACCGACAGTGACCGCCCCGAGAACGACCGACAGCAAGAGGATACCCACGATGATGCCGATGACACGCTTGCGGACGTCCCATCGAATGACTGCCTGGTTGAGTCCTTCGGCCGGAATCGGTCTGTAGCCCGCCAGTGCGAACAGAACGAGCGCCGAGAGATTTATGGCGAGCAGGTTGACGAGCACGAGCGTCCCGGCAGCGATTGCGATCAACTCGAATCCCCACGCGATGCCGAGTCCTGCGGTGGCTGCTGGAGGGACGAGTGCAACGGCGATTGCAACCCCCACGAGCGCCGAACCGGCGCTGCGCATTACGCTGATTGCGCCCGCAATCCCCGACCCGAGCGCGAGAAATAGCGAGAGGAACGTTGGGCTGGTTCGTTCGGCAACTTGCGAAATGGTGCGGACGTCGAGGTCGGGTGGGAGCAGGAACGTTCCCTTGAGCAGGAACCCCACGACCGCGGCGATGGCGATTGCGAGTATCAGGCCGGAAATCTGCAACGCTACCCCACGGGCCGCGAGTCGTTCGTCGCCGAGTACTGTCCCGACGCTCGCCGTGATTGCTGGCCCCATCAACGGGGCGACGACCATCGCACCGATGATCGTCGCCGCCGAATCGAGCAACAGCCCGGCAGTTGCGATGACGGTGCTGAGGATGAGAAACGCGAAGTACGTCGAACTGGCGGGAGCGAGGTCTTCTGCCCGTGTCGCCAGCTCCTCGCGCGAGATTCGAAGCCCCCGAAATCGCTTCTGGAGCTGGCTGAGGCGTTTGGAGACGACGGTTTCGGTCGCCAAGACAATCGTGTAGGCGTCGTCTCTGATGCCGACTGCCTCCAGTCGTTCGAGAATCGGTTCGACCCCACTCTCTGGAATGGGAAAGGAGAGGACAGCCTCGAAGTCACCCCGACCGGTCTCCTCCCAGACAGCATAGTCGATACCCTCCTCGTCGAGCACTCCAAGCACAGATTCACGGGTTCCATTGGGAAGTAAAACTTGTACAAGCCGCATACTACATGTAGGTCAGCTGTAAGGATAGCGTTTGCGTCGGTCGTAGACGAACTGGCTCGTATGCGCCTCTTTGGGGACTGATCTGGGCGCTATTCGAAACTATTCTCGGCTCGTCGCGTGCGTCCCGTCGCTATGCTGTCCCGGAGACGACCGCGTTCAACACCCCCCCGAAGAGAATCGCCAGCGCAGCGAAGTAAAACCAGGTGAGCAAGAGCAGAAAGGCACCCACGACGCCCACGTCGGCTGGGGCCAGACGACGACCAGTCGTGGAGGAACTTCGCACGCGTCTGTGCGTTCCGTTCTATTGGCACTCTGGCAAACACTCATTGGCGATGGCGCCGACGATTCGAACGGAATGACCGACACCGAGTACGCGGTGACGCCGACTGTCCGGCGCTACGCGGTCTCTCCGGGGTGTTCCCGCGACGAATTCCTCGCCGCGGCGAAGGTCTACGCCCGCGCGGTGGTCGACGAACACGACCTCTCGGTGACAGTCGGCGACCTCTCGTGGGAGGTGAGCACGCGCGCCAAGCGCCGGGCGGGCGCGGTCAGGTACCGCGACGGGGTTCCGGAGGCTGTCGTCCTGACCTGGGGGCACTTCGAGCGGGCGGGCTGGTCGGCCGCGGCGGCGACCGTCCGCCACGAACTCGCGCACGTCCACCTGCTCACAGAGACCGGCGATGCCAGCCACGGCCCCGCCTTCCGTCGACTGGCCGACCGCCTGGACACGCACGTCCACTGCGACCGGTTCACGCCGCCGACGTGGTGGGTCCGCTGCGTGGACTGCGGGGCCGAACTCCCCCGCTACCGCCGGTCCAAGCTCGTCGACAATCCCGAGCAGTACCGCTGTGGCGACTGTGGGGGTCGGTTTCGCGTCGAGCGCAACACCGAAGCGGACTGACCGCGCCGGGGTTCGAAGCGTTTTTACTCGCCTGCCGGAAAGGACCCACAACTCGCTGGCGAACGGGCACCAGCGGGCACCTGTCAACACTGGCGGGCGAGGCCACGGTGGCCCCGTCCCCCACTGGCACAGGTCGGGATGTGGTCGGCGTCCGCCGACTGAACCACGCAACGCCCGCCACACAACCATGACAGAGAGCTTCTACTCGCACATCCGGGAGGCCTGGAAGGACCCCGGTGACGGCAAGCTTGCGGAACTGCAGTGGCAACGACAGCAGGACTGGCGCGACCAGGGTGCCATCGAGCGCATCGACCGCCCGACGCGGCTGGACCGGGCGCGCTCGCTGGGCTACAAGGCCAAGCAGGGCATCGTCGTCGCCCGCGTCTCCGTCCGCAAGGGCGGCGCGCGAAAGCAGCGGTTCAAGGCCGGCCGCCGCTCGAAGCGACAGGGCGTCACCCGCATCACGCGCCGGAAGAACATCCAGCGCGTCGCCGAGGAACGCTGCGCTCGGAAGTACCCGAACCTCCGCGTCCTCAACAGCTACTGGGTCGGCGAGGACGGCCGCCAGAAGTGGCACGAGGTCATCCTGGTGGACCCCGAGCACCCCGCCATCCAGAACGACGACGACCTCAACTGGATTTGCGACGACACCCACGAGAACCGCGCCCTGCGCGGCCTGACCAGCGCCGGTCAGCGCAACCGCGGGCTCGGCACGAAGGGCAAGGGCACCGAGCACACCCGTCCCAGCGTCCACGGCGGCAAGGGTCGGGGTAAGTAGGCCCCCACTTTTTACTGCGTCGGGTGTCCGGCGCGCCTGCTCACGGCTGCGCCGTTCGCAATTCGAGACGCTCCCGGTGGTCGCGTCTCGCTTTCGGCGCGCACCGGACCACTCCTCGTAAAAACTTGGGGAAAAACACCGCGGGAGCGAAGCTCCCGCGAGCCCACGCTCGCTGTGCTCGCGTGGAGGCCCCTCGCGCTCGGTAGAGCGCTCGCAGGTGCTGGGCTTCTCACTACCGCAACCGCGCCGCACAGCGGCAGCCCTGCCCTTCCCCGGCGAGCGCGATGAAACGCGCTCGCGGCCACCACCGCCAAACCCCGAGTTCGATCAGAGGTGACATAGACCGTCTGGTCACAGTTTCGTTTGAGACAACCTGGATCCCGTCCGGCCGGTGGAGAACCTTGGTACCCGTGAGTTGGCGAGGTTGAAAGCGGAACGACGATTCTACGGGATAGACGTTAACGTGAATCTCCTGTCATTACCGACTGACTGTATGGGCATTCTGACCGACGCTCACCAAAAAATACCCCCACCGATATCTTTTGGGTCGCCGAAATTATTCAGTGTCTCTGTCACATAGGATTTGCTCGTATCACAGTGGTCTGCGATTTCTTCTTTGCTCGCGTTCGGCCACCGTCGCGCTGCCTCAAGAATGCATTCTTGCTTTTCAGTCAGATTTGTCATGTCTGTCTGGATTAATTACACATATGTTGATATATCTTTCCTCGCACCCACTTTTCACTCTCCTTCGAGACTTTACGCCGGCGCGACGCCCACTGTCAGCAGCGTGCCGTGCGTGCGATAGCGGTCGACCATCGCCTCGCGCGTCTCCCACTCCTCGGTCGGGAACTCGCTCGCGGGCGGAATCTCCACCTCACGGTCGGGAATCTCGTCCTGTTCGGCGACGACCAGGCCGGCCTCGCGGAACGCTCGGCGGTAGTCGGCGGCGCTCCACAGCGTCATGTCGATAGAGATGTTGTCCTGCCAGGCGTGGGTGTGCTCGCTCTCCTCGTAGTAGTTCACGGCACAGTAGAAGGTCCCGCCGGGCCGGAGGACGCGACGGATTTCTTCGAGGGTGTGCTTCGGGTCCGGCGCGTAGTAGAACGCCTCCATCGAGAAGACGTGGTCGACGCTGTCCGTCGCGAGCGGCAGGGCGTCGAAGTCGCCGCGGAGGAAGCCGACTTGCGGGTCGTCGGTGTACGACCGGGCGTTGCGCAGCATCTCCGGCGAGGCGTCCAGGCCGTAGCCTCGCCCGATGTCGGCGGTGTCTCGCAGCGCCCGGAGCACGTAGCCCGACCCGGTGCCCAAATCCAGCACGGTGTCGCCGGCCTCGACGGGCAGCCGCGCCAGCGCGTGCTTGGCGGTGTGCCAGTGGCGCTCCTCCATCCCTCTGTCGCGGCCGTCGGCCGCCCAGGCGTCGAACTCCTCGCGTGCGCTCATGGCCGCCCATCGACCGGCCAGGCGCTAAACGGCTTCGACATGATTCAACACCGCCGCGTGCGTAGGGCCGGTAATGCCCACCACCCACCGCATTCCAGTGGCCGACGACGAGTCCGTCGTCGCGGTCCACCACGAGGCCCCGACGGACGCCTGGCTCGTCTTCTGTCACGGCTTTCTCAGCGACAAGTCCGGCAGCTACGAGGGCCGCTGCGAGCGCGCCGTTGAGGCGGGCTACAACGCCGTCCGCTTCGACTTCCGGGGCTGTGGCGAGGCCGACGGCGCGTTCGTCGACCAGACGCTCTCGGACAAACTCGCCGACCTCCGGGCCGTCGTCGACCACTTCGACCCCGACCGCTACGCCCTGTTCGGCTCCAGTTTCGGCGGCAAAGTCGCCTTCCACGCGGCCGCCGCCGCCGACCGCGTGACCGCTATCGCCACCCGCGCACCGGTCACGTACAACCGCGCGTTCGACGGCTACCGCGCCAGCGTCGCCCGCGAGGGCAGCCACGCGTTCGACACCGGCCAGCGCATCGCCGGCCGGTTCTTCGACGACTTCGACCAGTATCCATTCGATGCCGTCGTGGGCAATCTCTCTGTGCCGGTCGCTATCTTCCACGGCGCGGCCGACGAGTCTGTCCCGGTCGGCGACAGTTTCGAGGCGGCACAGCACCTCCAGACTGACGTCCTCCTCCAGAAGTTCGTCGACGAAGGCCACCGATTCTCGCGGCCGGCAGAAGCGCAACTCCGGGACCTGCTGTTCGACTGGTTGGCGACTGTCGGCGCGGGGGAGTCCTGACCGCCGCTCAGAGCGTCTCGGCGTCGCGTGCCTGCTGTGCGCGGCGGGTTCCCTGGTCGAGGCGCTTTTCGACCGCGTTACCGACCGGCGTCGGGACCTCCCCTCGCGCCTCTGCGAGTCTGTCGGCGACGTCGTCGAGGCGAGCGATGGCCGTCTCCAGGCGCTGGTCCGCACCCGGCCTGTCCCCGGCCGCGGCGCGCTCTGCCGCCCGCCGGGTCGCCTCGCTGACCGCCTCAAGTGCGCGGGCGAGTCCCCTGACCCCGCCGGTCTGGTCGGGTTTCCCGCGGGGTGTGTCGCTCCCGTCGAGTCCCGCGGCCTCGCGGACTTCGCTCGCCGTCTCGTCGGTCAGGTCGGCGACGTACGACGCCAGCGACGCCGTCCCGGTGTCCGGCCGGTCGATTGTTACCGCGGACTCGCCGGCCGGGTTGACCCGGAAGGCCCCGCGCTCGCCGGCGTCGTCGACCACCTCCGTCGTGTACGCGCCCCGCCGGTCGACGTAGACCGCGTCGCGGCCGTCGAGCGGCGCGTCGTAGAGCCGCCCGCCGAAGTCGTCCTCGACGGCGAGTTCCCGCAGGTCGGCGTCGGTCCCCTCCGGGTCGACCTGGAGTTTCACGGCCTCGCGTTTCTCCGTCAGCGCAATCTTCCCCTCGACGCCGGCGGTGGCGGGCTCCCCGCCCGTCTCGACGGTCACGCGCTCGCTGTGGGGTGCGTAGCCGGCTCCGTTGACCGTCAGGCGATGGTCGCCCTCCGGGAGTCCCTGCGCGACGACGACGCCGCCGAACGAGGGGACGGCGGTGGGTTCGCTCTCGACTAACGCGACTGTCTCGACGGGCGTCTGCTCCGTCGTGACGCCCTCGCCGTCGGGGGCGTCGGTGTCCTGGACGGTCTGGCCGACGGCCGCGACGATGCGACTCAGCCCGCTCGGCTGCGCGATGGCGTCGTAGCGCTCGGCCAGTTCCGCCCGATGGACCGGCTCCGTGATGTCGTCGGCCGGGCTCTCGTAGCGGGGGTCCTTCCACGGCGTCCCCGCGGTCGTGATGTGTCCCGAGATGAGGTCTTCGCCGAACTCCGGCACGGTGAACTCGAAGCTCAACTGCGGCCCGGTGAACTCGCTGATGTACTCCAGTGCCGCCGCCGGCACCAGGTCGTACGCCACGTCGCTGTCCGCGTCGCTTCCCTCGTGGGTGAAAACGGTCCCGGTCTCGCGGCCGGGCAGTCCCGACGGCGGCGCGACGAGGTCAGTGTACTCGTCGAAGGTCAGCGACTCGTCGACGAGGTCGGCGGCGCTCACGTCGGGCAGCCTGCCGTCCTCGTAGACCGGTCGCCCGTCCAGTTCCGGCACCGCGTACGGTAGCGCGGCGAACTCGTCGCGTGGCAGGCCGTAGGCCAGCGGAATCTCGCCGACGGCCTCCAGTCCCTGGACCGTGAGGTTCGTGATGTCGGCGATGGTCTCGCCCAGCGAGACGCGCTGGAAGCTCTCGGCGCGCTCGTTCAGCGACAGCGCGCTGGAGTGGGAAGCCAGTTCCGAGAGGATGCGCGGCTGCGCCGACGGGTCGGGGTCCAGGAACTCGTTGTTCGGGACCGACCGGCCGTGCGCGCTGGCGACGTACAGTTGCGGGCGCTCCGTCTCCCGGTCGTGGAAGACGTGCAACACCTCCCAGTCGTGCCAGTGGAAGTTCGTCGTGAACTGGTCGAACACCGAGTACAGCCAGAACTGCACGGCCACCAGCGGGGAGTCCTCGTACTCGACGACGTTGTAGAACACCGTCGGGTCCGGCGGCGACCCCTCCGCGGCCGCTGCCGTGTAGTCGTTCAGCGCCGCGAAGCCGTCGACGACCGTCTCCCCGTCGCGCTCGCGCTCGTAGGGCCGGGGGTCCGTCGGGAACCACTGCTCGTACCTGTCGTAGTACAACTGCGGCGCGTAGGTCTCTGCCAGCCGCCTGGCCTCGTCGCCGGCCACCTCCTGGGTCGGCGCGTCGGGGCCGCTCTGGAGCAACTCCCAGCCGACCGCGCCGCCGACACCGACCGCTCCCGCGCCCGCAGCCAGTTTCAACACGTCCCGCCTGCTCAGGTCGTCGAAACCAGAATCCGCCATCTACGTTGCCCTCGACACACCCCTCTCACGGGCGGCCGGGACAATGAGTGTTCTGGGCTCGGCCTCTGTCTCCTCTCCGTGTGTCACTTCGGCCAACAGCGGCTCTCCCGTCGCCACTTGCTGTCCGAGGCCGAACGAAGTGACCTCGCGCGGCTCACGGGTCGCTTCGCTCCCCGTTCGCGTTCGGAGGTCTTCGCTCCGCTCAGACCTCCTTACTCCCTGAACAACGCCGCCAAAACCTTCCGTTCGGCCGCCCGGAGGTGCTGGTGGTAGGTCGACGGCGAGATGTCCATCGACTCGGCCAGGTCCTCGCCGGAGATAGACCGCGGCCAGTCGAAGAAGCCGCCGAGGAAGGCCTTCTGGAGCGCGAGCCGCTGGCGGTCGGTCAGCCGCTCCTCGATGTCGGCCACGAGTTCCTGCTTGGTCTGTTCGGGGCGCTCGCGCTCGCGGTGGGCCAGCAGGTCCGTCGAGGGGTACCGCTCGGAGAGTTGCTCGATGACCGCCCGCGGGTCCGCGCTCGCGGGCATCTCCAGGGTGATGCGCACCTCGCCGCGGTCGGCCGTGATGGCAGTCGTCTCGACGCCGCGCTCTGCCAGCGCGGAGACGATTGGCGGGTCGTCGACGGTGAACTCGACGACGCTCCTGCTGTCGCCCTGGCTGACCCGCGTGACCGACTCGATGCCCTCGTAGCCGGCCGCCGCCTCGACGATTGCGTCGGGGTCGCCGCCGTCGACGACGAACAGCATGACGAACGCGCCCTCGTCCTCGTATAGCGACCCCTCGTAGGTGAACGTGCAGTCGAACTCCGAGGACAGGTCGCCGAAGAACAGCGCCTCGTCGTTCATCCCGACCTCCATCTCGACGACGCTGTCGGTCGTGAGGATGCGCCGCCCCTCGACGGCGTTGATAGCCGTCGACGCGACGCGGGCCAGGACGCTCAACACCGCCAGTTCGCGGTCGTCGAAGGCGTCCTCCTCGGTGGCCGCGACGGTCAGGACGCCGTACTTCGTCTCGCCGTAGACCAGCGGGAACGACGCCAGGGCACCCGGTTCGTCCAGCAGCGTCGTCGTGTGGATGTCCGCGAGGTCGACCGTCGCGGTGTCCTGGATTATCTGTGGCTCGCCCGTCTCGGCCGCCCGGACCGCCGGGTCGTCCGTTCCGAGTTCGATGCTTCCGTCCTCCGGGAACGCCTCGCAGGCGGAGGTGGTCGGCGTGAGCGTGTCCGTCCGGAGGTCGACCTGCGAGACCCAGGCACAGACGTAGGGCTCGACGCTGAACAGGCGGTCACAGACCGTCTGCTCTATCTCCTCGCGGCCGTTGGCGTGCAACACCGACTCCATCACGTCCCGCACCAGCCCCTCGATGCGGGACATCAGGTGTTCGAGTTCGCGGCGCTGTTCGCGGGCGCGTATCTCCGCCAGTTTCCGCTGTGTGATGTCGATGTGTGCGATGACGACGCTGCCCTCGTCGTGGTCGGGCAACGGCGCGGCCCGCATCAGGAACCAGCGTCGCTCCTCGGGGGAGTGACAGGGGTACTCCAGCGTGAAGACCTGGCGCTCCCCCTCGATGACCGAGTACAGCCCCTCCAGCGCCTGTGCGGCGTACTCGTCGCCGTCGGTGTCCATCGACTCGAAGTAGTTGACCCCGATTAGCTCGTCGCGGTCACTCGACCCGACCCCGGCGAACTCGTCCCACGCCCGGTTCGTGAACAGGATGGTCCCCTCGTCGTCGATGACGGCGATGTTGAAGGGGAGCGTGTCCAGCGTCCGATGGGCGAGCGAGTTTTGCTGTATCATGCAGACGCACTTGGTGATTGCATACACGTTCCTGCGCCGTTTAAAAGTGCTGGGCCGCGACCCCAAACAATTGGGGTGTTTCATCGTCCGTATCCGGCGCGCTCGGCCACTCGGTGATGGTTCGGTCGCCCCCTGACTGTTACGTGGGTCTCCAGGGGGCTGTCCCGTTTTCCCGCAAAATTCTCAGATAACCGTCACCGGATACTTATTTTCCGGTTCGAATAGAAGTGGATAGAGTCTTGAATGCTTCTAGCAATATTTATTATCTTATAAATCAATCATATGAGTGGTATGAGGGATGATAATTCTCGGGTGAAGGTAGCTGCTGTGGCGGACGAGGACGACCGCTTCGAGACGGCCGGAGAACGCCGGGCGGCGGGAGAGACGGCCGTAGCACGGGGACTGGAGCGTGATTCGCTCTCGACGACCCACATCGGGCCAGTCTACGAGCCACACGACGACGGCGTGACGGATATCGCCGACAACCTGCCGGTCCGGTCCGAGGAGACCGCAATCGTCCCGTGGGAGCACCCGACGCCGCGGGAGGTCACCGAGACGGTCCGGGGCTACTTCGACAGCGGCGACCACGACAGCGAGTTCGCCCCGGCCCCGTCGGAGGAGTTCATCGAGAACCAGTTCTTCGATTTCGGCTACCTCCAGGAGTACGAGGAGGTCGAGCATCACTGGGTGAACGCCCCCTTCGCGTACGTCTCGGTGCTCTACGACGAGGACGCTAACGAGCACATCTACCACGTCACCGAACCGCACCTCGACTGGTTCGAGCGGTACGTCCACCGCGACCTGGTCACCAAACTCCGCAACAGCCTGATGTACCGCGACATCGACGTCAGCGACCGCGAGCGGATGAGCGACGTCTTCGAGTCCGAGGCCAAGGAGGTCATCAAGAACCACGCCGGTGCCGTCGACGACGGCTCGATTCACAAACTCCTGTACTACCTCCTGCGCGATTTCATCCGCTTCGGCCCTATCGACCCGCTGATGCGGGACTCACCCATCGAGGACATCTCCTGTGACGGCCACGACCTCCCCGTGTTCGTCTACCACCGCGAGCACCGCGACCTCCCGACGAACATCGTCTTCGACCGCGGTCGCCTGGACTCCTACGCCTTCCGCCTGGCCCAGCAGGCCGGCAAGCAACTCACCATCTCTAACCCGATGGTCGACGCCACCCTCCCCGGTGGCTCACGGATGCAACTGACGCTGGGCGGCGAGGTCAGCACCCGCGGGTCGAACTTCACCATCCGGAAGTTCTCCGACATCCCGTTCACGCCGGTCGACCTCATCCGGACGAACACGTTCTCCGTCGAGCAGATGGCCTACTTCTGGCTGGCCATCCAGAACAACCGCTCGCTGGTCTTCGCCGGCGGCACTGGCTCCGGCAAGACCTCCAGCATGAACGCGGTGTCCTTCTTCATCCCGCCCAACAGCAAAATCGTCTCCATCGAGGACACCCGTGAGGTGGACCTGCCCCACCGCAACTGGATTCAAAGCGTCACCCGCGGGAAGGTCAGCGCCGAGGGCCAGGGCGAAATCGGCATGTACCACCTGCTGCAGGCCGCCCTGCGCCAGCGCCCCGAGTACATCGTCGTCGGCGAGATACGCACCGACGAGCGGGTCGCGCTGACGTTCTTCCAGGCGCTGTCGACGGGCCACACCGCCTACACGACGTTCCACGCCGACTCCCCGGAGACGGTGCTGACCCGGCTGAACAACAAGCCGCTGAACGTCCCGATGCAGATGCTCGCCGACCTCGACATCATCTCGGTCCAGCGCCAGGCCCACCTCGACGACGAGCGCGTCCGCCGCAACCAGGTCGTCGCGGAAATCGGCGACGCCGGCGACGACGACACCCTCCAGACCCGGCAGATATTCCGCCGCGACGCCAAAAGCGACAGCTACGAGCGCGTCGCCGACTCCGGCGTCCTCGCGGAAATCGCCGACGAGTGGGGCTGGAGCGACGAGGACCTCCGGGAACAACTCGACCAGCGCCGGGCGGTCCTGCGCTACCTCGTCGACAACGACATCACGTCGTACACCGCCGTCGCCAACGCCATCCAGCAGTTCTACCGGAAACGCGAGGACCTGCTGGCGGCCATCCGCGCCGGCACGCTCACCGAGGCCGACCTGCTGGAGGGCCAGCAGTACGACATCGACACGCTGACCCCGTCGGACCTCGGCGTCGGCGACCTCGTGGGGGAGGGCGATGGCAGCGCTCGATGAGGAGGTCGGGTTCACCACCGATTCCTCGTCCGCGCGGCTCCCGGACGCCAGCCAGCTCGACGCCGAGCGCAAGCGCGAACTCCGCGCCCACTACGGCTGGATTCGCGGGTTCTTCAAGTCCCGCCCCTCGAAGTACACCGACCTCCAGCGCACCCTCAACCAGGCGCGCGTCGGGGTCAACTACGACGAGTACCTCACCCGCAGCGTCCAGTTCGCGCTCCTGGGAAGCCTGTTCGGCGTCCTGCTGGGCGTCGGCCTGACCGTCCTGCTGTCGGCTAGCGGCGTGCTCGCGGGCCTCCAGAGTCCCGTCGCCGCACCCAGCGACATCGGCAGCGCCGTCAGCGCCAACCGGACGCTCGTGGTCGGGGCTGCCGTCTCGCTGCTTGCCGCGGTCGGCATCGGCGTCAGTACGTGGTACGGCCGGCTGTACTACCCCCGGATGGTCGTCGGCCGCCGCCGTCGCGCCATCAACGTCACGCTCCCCCACGCCATCGTCTACATGTACGCGCTCTCTCACGGCGGGATGAACCTCTACGAGGTCATCCGCGAACTGGCCGGCTCCCAGGACGCCTACGGCGAGGTGGCCCGCGAGTTCGACACCGTCGTCAGGGACACCGAACTGTTCGGCAACGACCTCTACACGGCGCTGTCGAACGCCCGCAATCTCACGCCCAGCGACAACTTGGAGCAGTTCCTCGACGACACGCTGAGCGTCCTCGACTCCGGTGGTGACGTCACCATCTTCTTCGAGGACGAGGCCCAGAACTACCTCGACGAAGCCGAGGACGAACAGGAGCGGTTCCTGGAGACGCTGGCCCTGCTCAGCGAAGTCTTCATCGTCGGGTTCGTCGCCGCCCCGCTGTTCATCATCGTCATCCTGCTGGTGATGAACCTCATGGGCGCGAACACCCTGTTCCAGCTCGGGCTCATCGTCTACGCGGTGCTCCCGCTGGGCATCGCCGGCTTCCTCGTGTTACTGGACATCCTCTCGGCCCCCTACGTCCAGGAGCGGGTCGAACTCGCCGACGACCACGACGGCCGCGAGCGGTTCCTCGTCGGCCGAATCGTCTGGGACGCCGCCCGCCGCGCTGGCGAGTCACTCCGAATCGCCGGTGCGAAGGCCGCCGCCGCCATTCGGCGGGAGCCGTACACGCCCCCGGTGGTCACGCCGGCGATGCGCGTCGCCGACAGCCACCGCCGGTACCGGCAACACCGGCGCAAGCGGGCGCTACGGGACCTGCTGTACCAGCCGGTCGTCGCCGTCCAGCGCCGGCCCATGCTGTCGCTGGTCGGGACGGTCCCGCTGGCGCTCGTCTTCGCGGCCGCCGTCGCACTGACCGGCACCGCGACGCCGTCGCTCGCGGCGCTGAGCGACCAGCCAATCCGCACCACGACCTGGCTGGTCTGTCTCCCGGTACTCGTCGCCGCCGTGCCGCTGGCTGCGCTCCACGAGCGCAAGACGCGCCGGCAGAAGAGCATCACCCGCCGGTTCCCCGACACGCTCAACATCCTCTCCAGCGCGAACAAGATGGGCATCTCCTTCACGGACGCGCTCGGCCTGGTCTCGCGGTGGACCAGCGGCCCCATCGGCGAGGAACTGCGCCTGGTGCGCAACGACATCAAGTGGAACCGCGACACCGCCGGAGCCCTGCGGTCGTGTGCCAACCGGCTCAACACGCCGCGGCTCTCGCGGACCGTCCGCCTCATCGGCGGCGGGCTTCGCTCGTCGAGTGACCTCTCGAAAATCCTGAGCATCGCCGCCGAGGACACCCGCAGCCGGCACAAGATGGACCGCAAGCGGTACCGCGAACTCAGCTCCTACACCTCGGTCGTCATCATCGGCTTCCTGGTGTACCTGATGGTCATCATCCTGCTGGTGAACAACTACCTCGAACCCATCGCCGCGACGCCGGCGGTCGAGGCACCCGCCGGGCAGGACACGCCCATCTCGGTCGCCGGCATCGACGTCGCGACCTACACGGCGCTGTTCTACCACTCGGCGCTCGTCCAGGCCATCGGCAGCGGGCTCATCGCGGGGAAACTCGCCGACAACAGTCTGCTCAGCGGCCTGAAGTACAGCATCCTGCTGGTCGTCCTGGCAGTGCTCGCGTTCGTCATCGTCTGACCATGAAACACCTATCCACTCCCACAGTCGCACGCTCACCGGTCCACCGGGACGGCCGCGCCGTCTCCGAGGTCATCGGCTTCATCCTCCTCTTCGGACTCGTCATCGCCGGGGTCTCCATCATCCAGACCTACGGCGTCCCCGCCCAGAACGAGCGCCTCGAGTTCGACCACAACCTCCGCGTCCAGGACGACGTCGTCCGCCTCGCCGACGGCATCGAGACCGCCGGCCTGACTGGCGCGCCCGTCTCGGCCACTGTCGAGGCTGGCACGGACTACCCGTCCCGGTTGTTCTTCTTCAACCCGACGCCAGCGGCCGGCACGCTCCAGCTGGGCGACCCGCTGTGGGTCAACATCAGCAACGCGAACGCAACGGGTGATATCGGCGACTACTGGGACGGAAGCCAGCGCAACTTCACCACCCGCCCGGTCGTCTACACGCCCGACTACAACATCTACCGGGCGGCCCCGACGACGCTCGTCGAGTACGGCGTCGTCTACAACGCCAACCCCAACGGCGTCGCCACGGTCCTCAAACAGGGGAGTTTCATCCGCGGCGACCGCATCACGCTGGTCACCGTCGACGGTACCTTCAACCGCGGCAGCGTCCGCTCGATCAGCGTCGAGGCCGTGCCGATCAGCGCGCCCAGCCGCAGCGTCACGCTGACGCCGACCGGCAACATGTCGCTGACCATTGGGACCAGCCTGTCAGTCGCCGACTGGAAGGACATCCTGGCCGACGAGAACGCGTCCAACGGCGGGCGCGTGACGAACGTCTCATCCGGACCGGCCACTGGAACGGTCACCATCGAACTCGACCCGAACGTTAGCTACGAACTCCGCCTGGCCCGCGTCGGCATCGAGAGCGGCTACGACGAGTCGGCGTCCGAGCCAGTTTACCTGACTCCTGTCGACAGTGTGAGCCAGACTGTCCCCGAAGGTAGCACCACGGAGGTCACCTTCGAGGTCCGCGACGCGTTCAACAATCCGGTGAGCAGTCAGAACGTCAACATCTCGACGCAGGATGGCCGTTCGTCAGTCACTCCGGAAACGGTGAAGACCGACGCCGACGGCCGCGTGCGTGTCACCTACACCGCTCCGACGTTCAGCGGGACGACCACCATCACCGACCGACTGAACGCGACCTTCGGTCCCGAAGTCGGTTCCAGCCTCGACCCCACGGCGCCCGAGAACGCTACTGTCACGTTCACCTTGGTGAACTCAGACAGCAGTGGTGTCCAAATCCAGACCGGGACGGGTCAGGGTGGTGAGTCCGACTGGAGCACGGAGAATAACACACAACAGTTCACCGTCGCCAACGGTCGCTGGAATAGCATCGACAGCGTCAACGCGATTACGCTCAGCGACGGCGAGATGGTAACTGTCGAGCGGTGCAAAACGGGAACTCCTGGTAACAGCAACAATACTGTCTTCACCGAGTGCAAGTTCGTCGATACGCTACGACTATCGTTCTCGTTATCGAATGCGACCGACAGTTACACTGCTGACGTGAACCTCGAAGACTGCAATCAAGACGGTGATTTTGTTGACTCTTGTAAGGTCGACAAACTCACGTTCGAAGAAGAGAGCACTGTCACTCTTTATGACAACAGTGGTTCTGTCATCTTCGAGGAATCGCTGGATACTGATGGGGCAGATGGTATCCTGAGCCCTGGGGGAACCAATATCCTCAACATTACGCAATACAGCGCGGGTTCGTCGAATGATCTTCACCGTCTCAAACTCACGGACGCCACCTGGCTCACTAGCCTCATACAAGGTCGCGTCACGGTCAACATCACAGAATCGTGATGGAGGGCTGAGAATCCAGTCCGTTACTCCTCTTCCTCGTCGTCCACGACCTCTATCCCCCTGTTGTTCACAGCCGCCGGGTCCAGACCCACTTCCTGCAGGAACTGCTTGTACTCCCGCTCGCACTGCTCGGCATCCTTCTGACGGTCGCTGGCTCGGTCGCAGAGTTGCACCAGGTCCTCCGGCACGTCGTTGGTGTAGACGATCCAGTGGTTGATGAGGTCCGACAGCCGGCGGATGGGCGAGGTGAAGTGGCCGTAGATCTCGAAGTTCAGCGCGTGGTGGCCGCCGAAGGGGTCGTTCATGTACTTCGCGCGGGGCATCACCTTCATCACGGCCCACTGAATCTTGTCGAGCTGGCGCTCGGGGGCTTTCTCCAGCGTCGCGTTGACGGCCTGCCGGGGGTCGTCCCAGCCGGTGCCGGGGATGGAGACGCCGTCTAAGTCCTGAATCTCCTGAAGGGCCTCGTTCCACTCCTCGGGGCTGGGCTGGGGGTGGACGCGGTACATTGCCTCGACGCCGCGGTCCCACATGAGTTCGTGCGTGACGGCCTTGTTCGCCTTCAGCATGCACTCCTCGATGATGGTGTGCGCGCGGTCCCGTCGGGGGTTCAGGACGAGCGAGCCGTCCTCCTTGCGCTGTTCGTGCATCTGATCGGCCAGTTCCCAGACCAGCTGGCACTTCTCGGCGAGGTCGACTGAGGGGTCCTCCAGCACGTCGTCGGCGCTGTCGGGGTCGTCGAGCATGTTCTCGGC
Source organism: Salinibaculum sp. SYNS191 (assembly GCF_037338445.1). Classification (NCBI taxonomy): domain Archaea; kingdom Methanobacteriati; phylum Methanobacteriota; class Halobacteria; order Halobacteriales; family Haloarculaceae; genus Salinibaculum; species Salinibaculum marinum. The sequence goes on along the minus strand of NZ_CP147838.1, from coordinate 1,854,983 downwards.
CTGCGTGTAGGTCAGGCGGGCGTCGCTGCGGATGACCGATTTGTAGATGTCGATAGTCTCGTAGGAGAGATTCTCCTTGTCGAGGTGCATCTCGACGGTGTGGGCCAGGCGGTCCTCGTTGGCGACCAGCGAGCAGACCGTCTCCGCGAGCACCGGCGGGAGCATGTGGACGGTGTAGCCCGGCAGGTAGACCGTGTTCGCCCGGCGGACGGCCTCGTCCCACATTGCCGTCTCCGGGGTGACGTAGTGGGTCACGTCGGCGATGTGGACCCAGAGGACGTACTCGTCGTCGTGTTCCTCGACGGAGATGGCGTCGTCGAAGTCCTGCGCGTCGACGGGGTCGGTCGTCCACGTCGTCATGTCGCGGAGGTCCTCCCGCTCGTCGAGTTCGTCGGCAATCTGCTGGTCGACGCCGTCGGTGCGCTCGGCGGCCTCGTCGATGACGTCCGGCGGGAAGTCGTCGGGGATGTCGAACTTCTCCAGCAACTCGTCGCGCTTGTTCTCGATGTGGCGGGCCATCTCCGCGTCGATCTCCACGGGGCCCTGGCCCTCCGGTGTCCCGGCTGCGGCCTGCTCGGAGTCGGTCATGCCGCCGGATACGGGGACGTGGTAGTTAGTGGTGTCGCCACCGGTCCCGTCACCGCAACGCACCGGTCGCTGCGGGTCCGGATGACCGGTCGTCCCTGCTCACTCCCGTTCCTGCTCGCGGCCCCGGCCGGCGTCGTCGCCGGTGATGACCTCGTGGTAGGCCGCCAGGAACTCCTCCTGATTGGCGTGGCCCGCGCCGGCGCGGACGAGGTCGTCTTCCAGCCCCCGTCGCGGCTGGTGACAACAGTCCTGGTAACACGGCTTGCAGAGGAATTCGAAGTCGCGGTCGCGCTCGCCCCAGCGGTCCCCCTCCTTGTCGTACTCCCGCGCGTCGGAGCGCGGTATCTCCGCCCCACACGCGATACAGGTCACGTCGCTGTTCGACCCCGAGCGCCACATACGCACGGATACGGCAGCGCCATATTTGGCTTTTTGGCCCGGCCGTCTCGACGCCCGCCGCCGCGCCCCCTCGCTCGGCCGTCCCGGCGTTCCGGGACTCGTGCGAGTCGTTTATCTCCCGGGCGGGCAAGAGGGCACGTATGGAAATCAAGTCGCGTCACCACCTCCGCTCGGACGCTATCGACGAGATACGCGACGCGCTCGCGTCGAACCTCGGGGTCGACCTCGACGCCGACACCTTCGAGAAACTCGAACTCGAAGACGCCGACTGGGAGGTCGTCCTCGTCGACGGCGAACCGCTGGTACTCTACCTAGATGGGGACCCCTTCCTCACCGTCAAGGGCGCGAACGAGTACCCGCCGGAGAAACACGTCGTCACCGTCGACGCCGGCGCCATCCAGTTCGTCTCCGACGGCGCGGACGTGATGCGCCCCGGCATCGTCGATGCCGACGACGACATCGCCGAGGGCGACCTGCTCGTCATCAACGAGGAGGGCCACGGCAAGTTCCTGGCTGTCGGCCGCGCGCTGACCGACGGCGACGATATGGTCGGCTCCGAGGGCCGGGTCGTCGACTCGCTGCACCACGTCGGCGACGACCTCTTCGAACTGTCTGTCTGAGTCGGCCGCCGCGCCGGTCGGTTCCGGCCTTTGCCCGCCGCGAGCGGCCGCGTCTGACGTAAGAGCTAAACGGCTGCCAGACGGGGCGGTAGGTATGGGACTCATGAGCAAAATCCTCGGTGACTCGGGCGGCACCCGTCAGACCGGGGACTACATCGAGCTGGAGGCCGGCGACCTGGCCGTCGACGACGTCGAGTCAGACCGGCAGGTCCGCATCGCGAACATCGGCGACAAGTCCGACGTCATCGACATCAAGGACGCCGTCTACGACGGCGACATCGTCGTCGCGGACATCACGCGCCACACCACCAAGGACCGGACGATGGAGCACATCACGGACGAACTCAAGCAGGTCGCCCGCGAGGTCGGCGGCGACATCGTCCAGAAGGACGACGACCAGCTGCTCATCACGCCAGCGGGCGTGAGCATCAGCCGCAAACGGCTCGGCCAGTGAGCGCGCGCCACGGCCGGTCGCACCGTCGCGTCACCGCTCTGACCGCGTAGTACACAGATGGCGAAGACGCTCCTGCTGGAAGTCGGCGTGATGTTCGCGGCGCTGGCCATCGTCGGCCTCGCCGCCAGCCGGCTCGGGCTCTCCTCGATTCCGTTCTACATCCTCTCCGGCATCGCGCTCAACGAGTTCGTCGCCGGGCGCGTCCTCTCGCTGTCGGTGTCGAACTCCACGTTCGTCTCCGTCGGCGCGGAACTGGGCATCGTCTTCTTGCTCTTCTTTCTGGGCATCGAGTTCAACCTGGAGCGCCTGCTGGCCGACCGGCGACGCATCGGCACGGCCGGGCTCATCGACTTCGGCGTCAACTTCGGGGTCGGGTTCGGCCTCGGCTGGGTCCTCTTTGGCTCGCTGCTGCCCGCCCTGCTCGCCGCGGGCGTCGTCTACATCTCCTCGTCGGCCATCATCACGAAGACGCTGCTCGACCTCGGCTGGATTGCCAACCCCGAGAGCGGCCCGCTGCTGGGCACGCTGGTCTTCGAGGACCTCGTCATCGCCGTCTACCTCGCCGTCGTCTCCGCGCTGGTCGCCGGCGGCAGCGACCTCGCCACCGCCGCCCAGTCCGTCGGCATCGCGCTGGGCTTTATCGTCCTCCTGCTGGCCCTCGTCGCCGTCGGCAGTCCCGTCTTCGAGCGCCTGCTCGATACGAACGTCGCGGAGTACCTGGTCGTCCGCGCCGTCGGGGTGACCGTCCTCGTCGCCGGCGTGGCGCTGGCCGTCGGCGTCAGCGAGGCCGTCGCCGCCTTCTTCGTCGGGATGGCCTTCAGCGCCACCAGTCACGTCCAGGACCTGGAGCGGGAACTCACCGGCCTCCGGGACGTCTTCGCCGGCGTCTTCTTCTTCTGGATCGGCCTCGTCACCGACCCGTTCCTGTTCCCCGACGTCGCGCTGCTCGTCCTCGCCGCCGTCGCGGTGACGACGCCGGCAAAGCTCGTCAGCGGCTTCTACGGCGGGCGCGCCTACGGCCTTTCGGACCGCCGCTCGCTGCGGGTCGGGCTGGCGATGGTCACCCGCGGGGAGTTCTCGCTCATCATCGCCACGCTCGCGCTGACCGGTGCGGGGTCGACGCTGCCGGCCGGCACGGCCGACACCATCTACGCCGCGACCGTCGGCTACGTGCTGGTGATGAGTCTGCTGGGCACGACGCTGATGCAGTTCTCGGGCGCGTTCGAGAACCTGCTGCCGGGCGAGACGCCGGCCCTGCGGGACGGGTCCTGACCACATCTTGAAGGTGCCGCGTCGCTCACTTCCGGTATGAAGGTCTACGAGAGCGAGGTTCCAGGGGTGGGCCAGAAGTACGAACTGGAACTCACCGGTGACAAGCGCCTCGTCGTCGTCCTGCACCACGACGGGCGCTGTGAACTGTTCCGCCGCGACGGGCCGGACGCGGACGGGCAGAAGATTCTCGACCTCAACGGCGAACAGGCGAACACGCTCGGCTCCATCCTGGAAGGGGCCTTCTTCGAGACGGTCGACACGCAGTCGCTGTCGGTGCCGCTGGGCGAGGACATCATCGAGTGGATAGATATTCCCGACGACTCGCCGGTCGCCGGGTCGACGCTGGAAGGCTGTGACATCCGCAACCGGACCGGCGCGTCGGTCATCGCCGTCCAGCGCGGCGACGAGACAGTCTCGAACCCCGGACCGGACTTCGAACTCGCGGGCGGGGACATTCTGGTGGCCGTCGGCACCCGCCAGGAGCACGCCACGCTGACCGACGTCGTCCGTGGCGAGGACTGACACGCCGCGGGGAGTACGACGGTCTTAACCCCCCGTGGCGGTTCACTCCGGGCAATGACAGCGGCCATCGACGCCCGCGACATGCGCAAGTCCTACGGCGACGTGCAGGCGCTGGACGGGCTCTCCTTCACTGTCGACGAGGGCGAGTTCTTCGGCCTGCTCGGGCCCAATGGGGCCGGCAAGACGACCTTTATCAACACGCTCGTCGGCCTGGCGCGCCTGGACAGCGGCACTGCCGAGGTGTTCGGCCTGGACGTCCGCGAGGACTACCGCGCGGTCCGGGACCGCATCGGTCTCGCACCCCAGGAGTACAACGTCGACCGCTTTTTCCCCATCGAGGAAGTCCTCGAACACAAGGCCGGCTACCACGGCTTCGGCCCCCGCGAGGCCAGCGAGCGCGCCGCCGACGCGCTGGAGACGGTCGGTATCGCGGAGAAGGCCGACACCCGCTTCGACTGGCTCTCCGGCGGGATGAAACGGCGGTTCATGCTCGCTCGCGCGCTCGTCTCCGACCCCGACCTGCTCATCCTCGACGAACCGACCGCCGGGGTGGACGTGCAACTGCGCCGGGACCTCTGGTCGGTCATCGAGGACCTCAACGAGGCCGGGACGACCATCCTGCTGACGACCCACTACATCGAGGAGGCCGAACGCCTCTGTGACCGCGTGGCCATCATCGACCAGGGCCGGAAGGTCGAGGTAGCGACGCCGGACGACCTCACGGCGCGGGGCACCGACACCGTCGACGTCGGCTTCGTCGACGCGCCCCGGACCGTGCCGACGTTCGACCACGAGGGCGTCGTCGACGCCCGGATGGACGGCGACCGCCTCGTCGTGACCGCCCGCGGCAGCGGGTCGGTCGTCCCCGCTATCCTGCGGGAACTGGAGTACGCCGGCCACGAGGTCAGCGACGTCGACATCCGGCGGGCCTCCCTGGAGGAGGTCTTCGTCGACATGACCCGCCAGGAGGGGGCGGTCCAGCGATGAGCGACGACGGCCGCACCGACGGGGGAACGGCCGCAGAGACCGGGACCGGCGTCGAGACGGGAACCGACACGTCGCAGGGGACCGCCGGCACGCGGGGCTTTCGCACCCTGCTGCGCCGGGAGATTCTCCGGTTCGTCCGCCGGCCGCGCAACACGTTCATCCCGCCGATGATAACGAACGTGCTGTACTTCGCCGTCTTCGGCGTCGTCCTCGGGGGTCGCATCGACCGCATCGCCGGCTTCCAGTACATAGTCTTCATCCTCCCCGGCCTGGTCGTCCTCGGGGCCATCTCCAACGCCTTCGAGAACTCCTCCTTCTCCATCTTCCACGGCCGCTGGAACGACTACATCGAGGCGGTCCTCACGTCGCCGCTCTCCCATCGCGCGATGGTCGCGGCGTACCTCGTCGCCTCGGCGGTGCGGGGCATCCTCGTCGGGGCCATCATCGCCGCCGTCGGCGTGGGCTTCCTGCTCGCGACGGGGACGACGCTGCCGATTGCGCACCCGGTCTATCTGGCCACGTTCATCGTCCTCATCTCGGTGCTCTTCGCGGGCTTCGGCGTCATCGGCGGCCTCTGGGCGCGCGACTTCGACTACCTCACGGTGCTCAACCAGTTCATCATCCGCCCGCTGGTGTTCTTCGGCGGCGTCTTCTACGCGCTGGACGCCCTGCCGGAACCCTACCGGACGCTCTCGCTGCTCAATCCGATGGTACACATGGTCAACGGCGTCCGCTACGGCTTCCTGGGGTATTCGGACGTGCCGGTGAACCTCGCGCTGGGGGCGCTCGCTGCGCTCACGGTGGTCGTCGTCGCGCTCAACGTCTGGCTGTTCCGCCGGGGCTACGGCCTCGTCGAGTGAGTGCCGCGAAAACTATGACAGGCGATGCCGGCGGCACCTGCCGACCGGCACGACGGCCGCGGACTCCTGCCAGGGTCCGCCGCCGCCCTCGCGCCGCGCTCCGCAACATACTGCGGAGTATGTCAACGTATGGCACGCAGGGGTAAATGTCTGTCGCGGGGTGGGGCAGGAAACGGGAAAACGGGGTCAGACGTTGTCGGGGGCTTCGGCGTCGTCCTCGACGTCGCGTTTCATCGAGTCGCGGCGGGCCTTCGCGTCGCGGCCGGTGGCCTCCTCCAGGAAGTCGTTCTTGGCGTTGACGGCGTCCTCGGCGGCGTCGACGTGCCCCTCGGCGATGACCTCCTCGGCGGGGCGCTCCACGATGTCCAGCGCGAGTTTGTTCTTCTTGCCGCTGTACTCGACGGTGCCGGCGACGACGCGCTGGAAGACCGGGTTGTCGGGTTCCTCCACGACGTGGAGTTCGCCGTTTTTGTACTCCTCAGTGGCTGTTATCGGTCCGAAGTAGTCCTCGATGAACGCTTCCATGTCGTCGACGCGGTCCTCCAGGTGCTCGCCCCGACGCATCTTGTATTCACGCATGGACGGCCATTTGCGAGGCGTCGTCTTACGTTTTTCGTGCCTGCTGTGCTCAAAAGCGACGCCGCCAGCGGCCCCGTGGCCGCGGTGTGTGTCCGTTCGCTCCGTCCGGTCAGTCCTCGGCCGCCCGGTGGGTCAGCGACCCGCGGTGACACTCCGGGCAGAAGTCACCCTCCCGCAGCGACGACGCCTCGACCGCCGTGGTGAACTCGCACTCCGGACAGTAGAACTCGCCTTCGGGCACCGTCACCGCCGTGCTCGTCGGCTCGACGTCGGGCTGTTCGTCCTCGACCGCCTGGAGGTCCGGGTCGGTGCTCGGCGCCCAGTCGTCGTCGCCGTCGTCGTCCTCGTCGGGCCACTCGCCGGGGGCGCGGCCGTCGTCGTCCGCTTCGTCGCCATCCTCGTCCAAGATGACCGCGTCGTCCTCCGCGGGCTCTGGGTCGTCCTCCTGGGGCCAGGCCGTCGGGTCCGCAGTCCCCGACTCCGCCGAGTCGACTGTCTCGCCGTCGGCGTCGGCTGTCGACGGTGGGACCTCCGCCCCGTCGTCCTCGGCCTCGTCGATGACCTCCGCGTCGTCGGTCGTCTCCGGCGCGGCGGCCGTCGGTGCCGACTCGACCGGTTCCTGCTCGCCCGCGTCGTCGTCCACGCCCCCGTCATCGTCGTCCGCGTCCCCGTCATCGTCCTCGTGGAGGTCGTCGCCGACGATGTCCGAGGGCGTCTCCAGCGTCGTCACCTCCTTGTTCTCGGAGACGACGCGTCGCTCCCCGCAGCGCTTGCAGGTCTCCGTCTCCGTGATGGTGATGACGACCTCGCTGCCCTGCTCCTCGCGCTCCCGTTCGACCTCCGGGTCGCCGAAGCGGTGGCCGAACACCGAACACTTGAAACTCATTGCCACAGACTGGCCGCCTGCGGCACATAAGACTACTGCTTGTTCCAACGTCACGTACCACTGACCGGCCGCAGCGCTCGCACGGGGCCTCCCGCTGGCCGGCCGGTACTCGCGCTCTCGTCGCGCGTTCGCGCCGGTCCTTATAAGTCACCGCCACGCCTTACTATCTCACATGCGAGCGAAGCCGGAGTATCGCGACCGTGACACCACCGAAGTTGCGATACTCGACGCCCTGGCCGACCGGAGCCAGGATGGAATGACCGTCTTCGAACTCCGGTCACACGTCGACGCAGACATCGACACGCTCGAAGGGGCACTGGCCGACCTCAAGGAGGACGACCTCATCGAGGCCGAACAGGAGAACGGCCGCACCGTCATCCTACCCGACGAGTCCGTCGTGGGTCCCGTCGACGAGAACGAGGAACCGGGACTGCTCGACGAACTCCGCCGTCGCCTCCCGTTCTGACCCGCCTCAGTCCGCCTCGACCGGCCCCGCCGCGCAGTTGTTCGGCCCGAGTTCCAGTTCCAGCGCCTCGTCGTCCTCGACCGTCTCCTGCCCGAGATTGATGGGAACGATACGCTCGGCGTTGGCCGGTTGCGGCGGCAGTTCGCCCGTCACGCGGTCGACGAACCGCTGCTCGTCCATCCCGAAGACGCCGACGCGTTCGCGCACGTCGCCCAGCAACGCGGTGTAGCTCCCGTCGCCCGCGCGCTCGTCGCCGTCGTCGTAGTGGCCCGGAGCCAGTACGGTCCCGTCGGGCAGGTCCGCCAGTCGCTCGGTCAGCGAGGCGTACAGGTCCCGCGCGAGGCTCTCGATGTCGGTCCCGTCCTGGAGGTCCGGGCGGGCGACGCTGTCGAGGAACAGCGAGTCGCCGGAGAGCAACACGCCCCCGACGACCAGCCCTGCCATGCCGGTGGTGTGCCCCGGGAGCGCGCGGACCTGGATGGCCGTCCCGCCGACCGGAATCTCGTCGCCGTCGGCGATCGTCTCCGCGTCGAAGGTGACGCCGCGCTCGACGGCCGCCTCGGGGAGGACGCGCCGTGCGCCCGTCGCCTCCGAGAGCGCGCGCAGGCCGCTGACGTGGTCGGCGTGGACGTGCGTGTCCACGACTGCGACGACCTCCGCACCGCGCTCCTCGGCGTCGGCGACGTAGCGGTCAGTGAAGGCCGCCAGCGGGTCGACGACGACCGCTTCGTCGCCGTCGACGACCATGTAGGCCAGGCAACCGCTGGAGGGGCGGCGGTACTGGACGACGGTCGCGCCGTCGGTCGACAGTTCGGTGGCCTGGTAGAGCTGTCCCCAGGCGTCCATCCCGCCGGCGAGGTTCCGGGCGTCGAACCCCGCCTCCGTCAGCAGGCCGGCGACGAAGTCGCTGGCCTCGCCGCGGCCGCAGACGACGGTCATGGGCCCGTCGCCGTCGACGTCGGCACCCAGGTCGGCGACGGTGTCCCTGACTTTGGCCGCCATGAACTTCGCGTAGGGGATGTGCGTGGCCGTGACCGAGTCGCCCTCGATGCGCCACTGGTCGAGTTCGTCCCGGTCGCGGACGTCGAGCAGCCGGACCGGCTCGCCCGCGTCGAGCCACGACTGGAGCGTCGCGGGGTCGACTGCCGGCACGTCCGTCGGCGGGTCCGGATAGCTGTCCTCGCTCATGGCTCACCGTACGGGGGTGAGGTGGATAAATCGGGCGGGCGGGTGCCACCCGGTATAAGAGGATGGCACGCAAACGGTGCAGTATGGACGGTGCTGCCCTGCTCGACCGCGTCCGCGAGGACGGTCAGACGGAACTGGACAGGCTCGGCTCGGAGAAGGCGCTGCTGGCGGCGACGGAGGCGCGCCTGGAGACAGACGCGGTGCTGGTGACCGCGGCGGCGGTGCTGGCAGAGGCCAGCGAGACGGTCGCGTCGTGGAGCGACGCCGCCACTGCCGACGCTGCCGCCGACGTGCTCCAGACGGCGGCGGAGACGCTCGGCGACGCGCGCGACCGGGTGGTGGCCGAACTCGACGACGAGGTGAGTACGGCCGACATCGCCGCCGTCGACGTGCCCTTCCTGACGCTGGAGGCCGACGGCGACGTCGAGCGGGTCGCGACTGCCGCCGTCGCCCTGCCGCTGGTCCTCGACCGCCTCTTTCTCCAGTCGGTGAGCTTCTTCGTCAACGAGGCCGACACGGCCCGGGCGGACCTGTTCCGGGACCTCCGCGGGGCGACGGACGACGTGCTGGCCGCCGGCCAGGACGCGCTCGACGCCGTCTGCGAGGACGACGCTGACTGGGACCGGGCGGCGACGGCCGTCACGGGGACCGTCGACGCGGCCTACGACGACTACGCCAGCCGACTCGACGCGATGGGGTTCGACCCGAAACCGATCTGCTGAGGCCGGCCACGGGCGGGTACACCCGTCGACGCCGGCTGTGTGTCCCGGCCGTCACCGCGCGACGTTCTCAAGCCCTCGCCCGGCGTAGTCAGTGCTATGGAGCGACGGCGGTTCCTCGCGTCACTGGCCGCTGCGGGCGGCCTCGCCGGGTGTCTCGCACCGGCAGCGACGCGTCGGGAGACCGTCGCCGGGAACGGGGACACCGCAACGCCGCGCCGGCTGGAGGGACCGCTGGGTCGGCTCGGATTCCCGCCCGACATCTGCGAGGAGGAACGGAAGGAGAACCCGGGCATCGACGTCATCACCGACCCGGCGACGGCCGGCGGGTGGCGGGCACACGCCGTCGACGCGCGGTATCGACTCGGCGACGGGCCCGGACTCGCCCCCGACGCGACGGTCATCGGACTGGCCGACGGCGGGACTGCCCGCGCGTACCCGCTGTCGGTGCTGTGGTACCACGAGGCCGTCAACGACCGCCTGGCCGGGCGACCGGTCCTGGTCACGTACTGCCCGCTCTGCCGGAGCGGCATGGTCGCCGACCGGAGGCTCGACGGGACGGTGGCGACGTTCGACGCCACCGGACTGCTCTGGGCGGCACCGCAGTTGCAGGAGGCCGTCGCCGAGCGGGAGGGGCGGACCTTCGGGGCACGACGGCGCGGCGGCGAGGCCCCGCTGCGCCACAGCGGCAACGTCGTCCTGGTCGACGACGTGAGCGGCAGCTACTGGAGCCAGATTCTGGCGAAAGCAATCTGCGGGCCGATGGCGCGTCGGACGCTCGACATCGTGCCCTCGACGGTGGCGACCTGGGAGGAGTGGCGACGCGACCACCCCGACACGGCGGTCCTGCTCCCGCCCCCGCACTCTGGGACGGTCAGGGGCGGGACGGTGGCGGACGGATAGAGCGCGACGACGGGGCTAGTCGAGTCGGACGGCGGTCCCGTAGGCGATGACCTCGCTGCCGCCGTTTGTAATCTGGGAGGTCTCCATGCGCACGGTGACGACGGCGTCGGCCCCCATCTCCGCAGCGTCGTCCTGCATCCGTTCCAGCGCTTCGTCGCGGGCGGCCGACAGCAGCGTCGAGTACGCCTTCAGTTCGCCGCCGGCGAGGTTTCGCAGGCCCTGCGTGATGTCGCGGCCGACGTTGCGCGCCCTGACGGTGTTCCCGCGGGCGATGCCGAGCGTCTCGACGATTTCCCGGCCCGGAACCGCGTCGCCAGTGCTGATCGGCATCTCGGTTGCGACTGTCTCTGTGGTGTGTACGTCCGTAGACATAGTAATAGAGAGGTTCGCTGACAGCTTAAAGCAGTACTGAGAAGTGCTATCACGGACTCTCAGAGCGTCGCGAGCACCCCGGCCGCCAGCGCGAGCGTGATGAGAAGCCGGGCGACGGTTCCCACGAAGGCAGCGACCGCGAAGCGGCGCTCGTCGGCGTCGAGCGCGCTGAACGCGTAGACGACTGCGGTGTCGGGCATCAGCGGCACCGCGAGCACGGCGGCCAGCCCGACGTACTCGTACCGGCGGACGAACCGCCCCAGCGGTCCCGTTCCGCGTCGCTCGTAGCCGGGCACCACCCGCCGGAGCAGCCACCGCGACGGTCGCGCCTGCACCGCGCTTCGCCCGATGCGGAGCGCCCAGACGCTCCCGATGGCTTTCCCGACGGCGCTCACCACGACGACGAGAGCGATGCCGGCGGCCGGCGGCAGCCCCAGCGCCAGTTGCGGTGCGGGCAGGAGGACGAGTTCGCCGGGCAGCGGCAACACGAACGCCACCAGAACGGAGTAGACGAAGATGACGACGAGGCCGACCGGACCGGTCGCCGCTTCGACCACCGCCTCGATGATCTCTAGCGCCACGGGGGCCTCCGGGGGGCTGTCCGCCAGACGCGGCCTCTCGGCGTCCCGGCGGTCCGGGCGCACTCGCCGGCGAGCGGGCGGGCGGTCGCGGGACGGGGGACGGGCACGCCTCGACGGTTCGTCCCCCCGCGGTATCAATGTCCGTGAAACGAGACGGCCGACCGCGCCGCTGAACGTTTAGGTGATTGGGGCCCAACGGGCGTGTATGGACGTCGTCTCGCTGCTCCCCTCGGCGACGGAGATAGTCTACGCGCTCGGCGTCGAGCCAGTCGGCGTCTCCCACGAGTGTGACTACCCCCCCGCGGCCAACGAGAAGCCGGCGGTCAACCGCTCGCGGGTCGACCCGACGGCCGCCAGCCGGGAGATAAACCGGCAGGTAGCAGACGCTGAGGAGTCCGGCGGCGTCTACGAGATAGACCGCGACCTCCTGGCCGACCTCGACCCGGACCTCGTCGTCTCGCAGGGCATCTGCGACGTCTGTGCGGTTGACGAGGTGCGCGTCCGGGAGGCCATCGACGCCATCGGCATCGACGCGGCCGTACTGACGACGGACCCCCACAGCCTCGCCGACGTGCTCGCCGACGTCGAGCGCATCGGCGACGCGCTCGGCCGCTCGGAGCGGGCCCGCGAACTCGTCGCGGAACTGGAGGGTCGCATCGACGCCGTCGAGCGCCAGGCAGCGGGTGCCGACCGCCCCACCGTCGCGGTGCTGGACTGGCTCGACCCCGTGATGGTCGCCGGCCACTGGATGCCCGGCATCGTCGACCTCGCCGGCGGCCGCTACGACCTCGCCGAGCGCGGCGCGCGCTCGCGACCGCGCGAGTGGACGGAGATCCTGGAGTACGACCCGGACGTGCTCGTCCTCGCGCCCTGCGGGTTCGACATCGACCAGACCGTCGAGAACGTCGCCGACCTCACCGACCGCGAGGGCTGGGACGAGTTGACCGCCGTCCGCAACGACGACGTGTACGTGATGGACGGCCACCACTACGTCAACCGGCCGGGGCCGCGGCTGGTGGACACGCTGGAATTTCTCGCGGGCATCCTCCACCCGGACCGCTTCGACGCGCCGCCGCCGGACGCGGTGCAGCCGCTGGCGACCCTCGAACTCCCGTAGTCAGACCAGCGCGGCGAACCCGATGGCGAGGTTGTTGACGACGACCAGCCAGCCGGCGGCGACGACCCCGCCGAACCAGAGCCGCCAGCCGGGGACGCACTCGACGACCGGCCGACACTCCAGCAGGACCACGCCGGCGTACAGCACCACCGCCGCCTTCAGCGCCAGCACCAGCAGCGGCTCCGTCTCCAGCAGCACCCGAATCCAGGGATTGGCCTCCATCGCCGCGTCGCCGACGGCCGCGACCGCGACGTACGTCGAGAGCAAATCGCCCAGCCCCCACACGGCCACCAGCGCGTAGACGAACCCGGTGTAGCCGGGGACGTGTCCCTCAAGCGCCGCGACGCGTCCGCCGATTTCACCTGTCGACATTTCGGCCCTCACTCTCCTCCCGTTCGTACGACTGCTGGCACGTCTCCCGACAAAAAGCTCCCCACCCGGTTCTCAGTCGTGATACTCAGCTGTCACGGCGCTCGCTCGCCCGGGGTCACCCAGGCCTCCGGGGGAGTCGACCGCGACGCCGGGGGTCAGTTGTTCCGTTGCAGGTCCGCCACCAGGTCGTCGACGGCCGCGTTGATGTCGGTTATCTGGTCGGTCTGGGCGGTGGCCTCCTCGACGATTTCCTCGGTCTCCCGGGCGATTTGCTCGGCGGAGGTAACCGTCTGGTCTATCATGCTGGCGACCTCCTCGGTGGAGGCGGCCTGCTGGTCGGTGGCGCTGGCGACCTCCGCGATGCCGTCGGAGACCTCCGCGACCGCGCCGTGGATGTCCTCCAGAATCTCCATGGCCTCCTCGACGGACTCGATGCCGTGGTCGATGCGCTCGTTGTTGCGGTCGAGGCTGTCGACGGCGCTTTCGGTGTCGCCCTGAATCTCGGTGACCATCTGCTCGATTTCGCTGGCGTGGGTCTGGGACTCCTCGGCGAGTGACTTCACCTCGTCGGCGACGACGGCGAAGCCCTCACCCGCCTCTCCCGCCCGCGCCGCCTCGATGGAGGCGTTCAGCGCCAGCATGTTCGTCTGGTCGGCGATGTCGTTGATGACCTCGACGATTTCGTCTATCTCCTGCATACTCTCCTGGATGGTCCGAACGTCCTCGGCCACCTCGTCGGCCGCAGCCTGTATCTCCTGCATCGCCTGGCCGACCTCGCCGGCGGAGGACTGGCCCTCCTCGGCCAGGTCGCGGGCCTTCTGGCCGGCCGCGGAGACCTCCTCGGAGGAGGAGGCGATTTCCTCGACGGAGGCCGAGAGGTTCGAGACCTCCGTGGCGACCTCGGTGACCGCCTCGTGCTGCTCGGCGGCCTCCTCGCGGACCGTGTCGATGCGCTCGGCGATTTCTACCGAGGAGTTCTCCAGTCTCGCGATGGAGCTCTGTATCTCGCTGGCGGCCTCGTGGTCGTAGCCCGCGTTCCGGTCGATGTTCTCCTCGACTTCGTCGTCGATGTCGACGTCGACGTCCTCGTCGATGTTCCCGCCGACGCTCCCCAGGTTCTCGGATGCCATCTCTGCATCCACCTTGCGAAGCCAGGGAAAAGTGAACAGGACCTACTTAGTTTGGTGTGCCGGAATTGTCGACTGAAGAACAGCGAGGCGGCCGAATTCGAGGGTCGGTGGCAGCCTACAGGTCGTAGAGGCCGCCGTACTTCTCGTCGACGTAGTCGAGGAAGTAGTCGGCCGTGAACGCCTCGCCGGTGGCCTCCTCGACCAGGTCCGGCGTCGTGTAGTGGGCCCCGTGCTGGTGGACGTGCTCGCCCAGCCAGTCACGCAGCGGGTCGAACTCGCCCGCTCGAATCTGGGAATCGAGGTCCAGGTCCTCGCGGACCGCGGCGTCGAGCTGGGCGGCCATGACCGACCCGAGCGTGTACGTCGGGAAGTACCCGAACATGCCATGGGTCCAGTGGATGTCCTGCAGGCAGCCCTCCGCGTCGGTCTCCGGGCGCACGCCCAGGTACTCCTCGTACTTGTCGTTCCAGACTTGTGGCACCTCGCTGACTTCCAGGTCGCCGCGAATCAGGTCCCGCTCGATCTCGAACCGGACCAGGATGTGCATGTGGTAGGTGAGTTCGTCCGCTTCGACCCGGATGAGGTTGTCGTCGTACACCTCGTTGGCGGCCTCGTACAGCGCCCGCGGCGACGTGTCGACGTCGAGGTGGTCCGAGACGGTCGGGGTAAAGAGGTCCCAGAACGGCTTCGAGCGGCCGACGTGGTTCTCCCAGAGGCGGGACTGGGACTCGTGGACCGAGAGGTCGCGGTTCGACCCCAGCGGCGTCCCGTAGTCCTCCTGGGGCAGCCCCAGCGTGTAGGTGGCGTGGCCGAACTCGTGGATGGTCGACCCGAGCGCGTCCATCGGGTCGCCGGGCTTGAACCGCGTCGTCACGCGGGCGTCGAACTGCGTGCCCGTCGAGAACGGGTGCGAGGACGTGTCCAGACGGCCGCGCTCCCAGTCGTAACCCAGCGTGTCCAGGGCCGCCCGGACCAGTTCCTCCTGGTCGCTCTCGTCGTAGGTCCCCTCGAACGGACTGGCCAGCGTCACGTCGCTGTCGCCGACGGCCTCGATGAGCGGCGGGAGTTCCTCCGCGAGTCGCTCCAGCACTCGCTCGGCCGTGTCGATGCCGAGGTAGGGTTCGTACTCCTCGAAGAGCACCTCGTAGGGGTCGCGGTCGGGGTCGATCTCCGCGGCGTACTCCCGCTGGAGTTCGACCAGTTCTTCCAGGGTGTCCTCGAAGGCTCCGAAGTCGTCCTCCTCCTTGGCCTGTTCCCAGACCGGCAGGGCGTTCGAGGTGGTCTCGGAGATGCGTTCGACCAGGTCTTCGGGGACGCGGACGGCCCGCTCGTGCTCGCGGCGGACCTCGCGGACGACGGCCGCCCGTTCGTCGTCGAGGTCTGCTTCCTCCAGTTCGTCCAGCCAGTCGCTCAGGTCGTCGTCGGTCAGCAGTTCGTGCCGCAGCGTCGAGAGGACCGAGGTCTGCTTCGCGCGGGCGGGCGTCCCCGCGTCGGGCATCATCACCTGCTGGTCCCAGTTCAGCACGCCGGCGGCGTCGCCGACGTAGGTCATCCGCTTCACGTGGTCGAGAAACTCGTCGTAGGTGTCGGGCGCGTCAGCGGTTTCAGGTTCCGTCGCCATGCCCTGCCGTTGGACCCCGAACGGTAAAATCGCTGGCCTTGTTCCTCGATACCACACCTCGGTGACTTTCAAGTGCAGCGGCGGGTATCACCGTACTATGCCAGGTCCCCGATACCGCGACGGTGAGACCGTCACGCTCCGAACTATCGAAGAGGAGGACGCCGAGTTCTGCCAGCGACTCGTGAACGACCCGCGGGTGCGCACCCGCCTGTTCCAGAACGGGCCGACGAACCGCGCGCAGGAACTGGAGTTCATCGAGTCCGCGACGGAGCAGGGTGCCAACCTGCTCGTCTGCGTCGACGGCGAGCCCGTCGGGACGGTCGGCTACAACGACGTCAACGACGTCTGGGACACCGCCGAAATCGGCTACATGATAGCCCCCGCGGAGTGGGGCAACGGCTACGCGACGGACGCGCTGGCGACGCTGACCGCCGACGCCTTCGCCGAGCGCGGCCTCCACAAGCTGTACGCCCACGCCTACGCGACCAACGACGCGTCACAGCGCGTCCTCGAGAAGGTCGGGTACTCCCAGGAGGGGCTCCTCCGCAAGGAAGCGGTCGCAGACGGCGAGTACGTCGACGTCCACCGCTACGGCCTGCTCGCCGACGAGTTCGAGCGGTAGCCCTCTCCTCGATTTTCAGGCACACGTCCAGTTTCACGTCGGCGGTTCTGCTCGACCCGAAGCCGTACGTCCATTCGGGAGTTCCAGGACCGATGAGGCGCACCCCAGTTATTATCTGACGGTGTGAAAAAAGCTAAGATTAATATAATCAGCTACAATGTTAATAATACGATGAACCTCAGCAGACGACGGCTGTTATCTGCGGCGCTCGCGACGGCCGGAACGGGCCTCCTCGCGGGTTGCACCGGTGACGCGTCGGACAGCCCCGGTTCGGAACCCGGCCGCAAGACTGCAGTGAGTTCGTTTTTCGTGTTCGGCGACATCACCGCGCAGGTCGCCGGTGACGCGGCGGAGGCGAACCTGCTCGTCCCCGTCGGCCAGCACGGTCACGGCTGGGAGCCGGGACCGCGGGTGCGTGCGGACATCCACGACGCAGACCTGCTCGTCCACGGGATGGCGGGATTCCAGCCCTGGGTCGACGACATCAGAGGCGACCTCGAAGCCGACGGGTCGAACGTGACCACCGTCGACGTGAGCAGGGGACTCTCGCTGCTCGAACCCGGCGGGGCACACGACGACCACGACGCGCACGACAGCCACGCCGAAGACAGTCACGACGAGGACCACCAGGAGGGGACGCACGACGGTGAAGAACACGGACGCGGGATGGACCCGCACTTCTGGTTGGACCCGCTCCGGGTGAAAGAGGCGGTGGGGAACGTTCGAGCGGGACTCGCCACCGTCGACAGCGACAACGCAGAGACGTACGCCCGGAACGCCGAGACCGTGCGGGGTCGGCTGGACGACCTGCACGAGACCATCGAGTCGACGGTCGGCGCGGCGTCCGACCGGCCGCTCCTCGTCGCCGGGCACGACTCCTTCCAGTACTTCGGCGACCGCTACGGCGTCGAGGTCGAAGCGCTCACGAACGTCTCGCCGGACGACCGTCCGACGACCCGGGACATCGAGCACGCACAGGAGATAATCCGGGCCCACGACCTGCAGTACATCTGCGCGGACCCGCTGGAGTCCCAGCAGGCCGCCACGCAACTCGTCGCGGAGACCGACGCCGAGGCCGTGCTCCCGCTGACCGCGATGCCGGGGCTGACCGACGAGTGGGCCGACGATGACTGGGGGTACGTCGAAGTCATGGAGAACGTCAACGTTCCGACCCTCGAGCGGGCACTCGACGAATAATGGCCGTCGTCGAGGTTCGCGACGTGACCTTCGCGTACACCGAGCGCCCGGTCGTCGAGGGGGTCTCGCTCGACGTCGCCGAAGGCGAGTTTCTGGGGCTCGTCGGCCCGAACGGCTCCGGGAAGACGACGCTGCTCCACCTGATGGTCGGGCTTCGCCGGCCCGACAGCGGCACTGTGACGCTGTTCGGCGACCCCGCCCACACGTCCACGCAACGCGAGCGCGTCGGGTTCGTCCCACAGGACGTGGCGACCACCGACGGGGAGATGCCGATGACCGTGCGCGAGGCGGTTCGGATGGGCCGGTATCCGCACAAACTGCTGGGCCGGTTCACGAGCGACGACCGCGACGCCATCGACGCCGCCCTGGACCGCGTCGGCATCGCCGACATCGCCGACCGGCGCGTCGCCCGGCTCTCGGGCGGGCAGCGCCAGCGGGTCTTCATCGCCCGTGCGCTCGCGGCGGACGCCGACCTCCTCGCACTCGACGAGCCGACGGTCGGCGTCGACGCCGACTCCCGCGAAGCGTTCTACGGCCTGCTCCACGAGTTGAACGAGGACGGCATCACTGTCGTCCTCATCGAACACGACATCGGCATCGTCACGACACACGCCACGGAAATCGCCTGCCTCAACCGGGAACTGTTCTTCCACGGTGACCCCGAGACCTTCGTCGAGACCGACGCGCTCGCGGAGGCCTACGGCGACTCCCAATCCATCATCCACCACGAACACTGATGACGCACACCTCCGCACTCGAACTGGGCACCGCCCCTGCACTCGCCGTCGGTGGCCCTGTCGACCGTCTCGTCTCGTTCCTCCTCGACGACGTGTGGGGGGCGGGCCTCGACGTGCTGGCCGACCTGACCGGCGTGGACATGCTCGGATTTCCGTTCATGCAGCGGGCCTATCTCGCGGCGGTCTGTATTGCGATCATCGGACCGCTCGTCGGGAGTTTTCTCGTCCACCGGGAGATGGCGATGATCGGCGACACCCTCGCACACTCGGCGTTCGCCGGCGTCGCCGCGGGCCTGTTCGTCAACAGCGTGTTCGCGTTCACGGTGCCGCCGCTGTTGACGGCACTGCTCGTCGCTGCCGTGGCCGCGTTGCTGGTGCAGACGCTCGTCGACTACGCCGGCGCGTATCGGGACACCTCGCTGGCGATCGTTCTGACGGGGTCGTTTGCCGTCGGGAGCGTTCTCGTCACCGCGACGGACGGGGGCATCGCCGTCGGCATCAACGCCTACCTCTTTGGCTCCCTCGCGACGGTCTCCAGAGCCAACGCGGCATTGCTGCTGGGACTGAGCGCCGTCGTCACCGTCGGGGTCGCCGTCGCCTACCGGCCGCTCGTCTACGTGACCTTCGACGAACTCGGGGCCCGCGCCGCCGGACTCGACGTCACCCGGTACAATCAGCTCCTCGCGGTGCTGACCGCCGTGGTCGTCGTCGGCGCGATGCAGATAATGGGCGTCATCCTCGTCGCGGCGATGCTCGTGATTCCGGTCGCCGCGGCCACCGCCGTCCGCGGGTTCAAGCAGTCGATTCTGGCAGCAGTCTGTGCCGGGCTTCTCGCCACGCTCCTTGGTGTGACGCTTTCGTACGTCTACGACGTCGCCGCAGGCGGGACCATCGTCCTCGCGGCTATCGGCGTCTACGCGGCCGTCCTGCTCGGCGTTCGCGCCCGCCGTCGGCTCTCCCGCCGCGAACAGGGGACGCCGACGGCCGACGCGGGGACCACCGCGACGCCGGACGGCGGCGACGAACGCGACTGAGTGTCGACACCGGGTCGCGATACTCGACGAGACTCTGCCTGGAATCCCGCGTGCCAGCGCGACGGCGGTTCGAGTGCCCTGCGCCGTCCTGGCCGACCGACCCGTGCGCAGAACGCCGCTCCCGACGACTCACTCCCAGACCGGACGACGTGCGCTGGCGCGGGCCGCTCCCCATTTGATATCACGACATACGATATACGACGGGGCACACTCTCAGAGCTTCTGGCTCGGAAACAGCGACGCTGGACCGTCGAAATCGGCCGCGAAAAGCCGTCTAAACGCCGAACCGCACAGTCCGCTCAGAATCGGTCTGCGACGGACTGGTAGATGTCCGCACACCGCTCGACGACGGCGTAGGAGACGCTCTCCGAGGCGGTGTGGGCCTCGCCGGGTTCGGCCGCACCGCAGACGAGACACGTCGTGCCCGCGTCCGCGAGCCAGCCAGCGTCCGTCGCGTGTGGCTTGACGACCTGTTCGGGGTCGCCGTCCTGCGCGTCTCCCGCGGCGTCGCGTACGAGGTCAGCGAAGTCGGCGTCGTCGCAGGCCATCGGCGGCAGGTCCTGGTCGACTTCCCAGGTGACGCCCGCGATATCCTCGACGCGCTCCAGCGGGGCGCGCTCGCCGGGGACCGTCCGCTCGTCGACGGTCACCGTACAGTGCTCGGGGATGACGTTCCAGGCGCTGCCGCCCTCGATTTCGGTGACGGCGACGCTCCCCCGGACCTCGTGGCCCAGCACCGCCGTCGCCGGGAACGCCAGGTCGCGCACCACGTCGATGGCGTCGCTGGCGCGGTAGATGGCGTTCTCGCCGCGCTCGACCTCGCTGGCGTGGGCGGCGGTCCCGCTGGCGCGGATGGTCGACCCCCGCCGGCCCTTGTGGGCGACGGCGACGTCGGTGACGCCCTCGGCAGAATAACCGGTCGTCCCCTCGCCGACGATGGCGTAGTCTGGAGCGAATCCCTCCTCGATGGCCGCCCGCGCGCCGACGCCGCCCTGCTCCTCGCCGACGAAGGAGGCGAAGACGAGTTCGCAGTCGGGCTCTGCGTCCCGGAAAGCGGTCATCGCGGCGGCGACAGCCCCCTTCATGTCGGCGCTGCCGCGGCCGTAGAGGCGGCCGTCGCGCTCGTCGAGGACGTACTCCCCGCCGTCGGTCTGGGACTCGTCCGGCGGCACGACGTCGTGGTGGCCGACCAGCGCCAGCGAGGTGGGTGCCCCCTCGTTGCGCCGGGCGAGGACGTTGCCGTGGTCGTCGCGCTCGACGGCGGCGTCGGTGTGCTCGCGCAGCCAGGTCTCGATTCGGTCGCCGGCCGCCGTCTCGTCCTCGTGGCTCGGAATCGCTACGAGGTCGCGGGTGAGGTCGCGAACGCTCATGGCGCACAGTTGTGCGCGGGGGGATTTCTAGCCAGCGACGGCGGTCGGTGCCGTCCCCGTCGGCGAGTTCCGCCGTCGCGACCCGCGGCTGCCGTCTCGCGGCCGTAAACCGATAGTCGCTTTAGGAAACTACGTCGACGAGGCGAGGAGCGCGGCCTTCTCGATGTGGTCGACGACGGCGTCGACGCCCTCGCCGGTCTTGCAGTTGGTGAAGACGAAGGGGCCGTCGCGGACCGTGCGTGCGTCCCGCTCGATGGTGTCGAGGTTCGCGCCGACGTGCTCGGCCAGGTCGGTCTTGTTGACGACGAGCAGGTCACAGCCGACGACGGCAGGCCCGCGCTTGCGCGGGATGTCGTCGCCCTCGGCGGCCGAGATGACGAAAAGCGAGTAGTCGACGACGTCGGGTGCGGTCCCGCTGGTGGTGTCGCCGCCGCTCTCGACGAGTACCCTGTCGAGGTCCGGGTTGCTCCGGAGGAAGGCCCGGAGGTGGTCGCTGTGGAGCGTCTCCGGTGCGGGGTCGCCGACGACGCCCACCACCAGGTCGGACGGGACGAGTCCGTCGAGCGCGTCCCGGAGGGCTGTTGCGTCCTCGCTGTTGGTCACGTCGGTGGTGACGACGCCGACGGTCAGCCCCGCCGCGTGCAACCGGGGGACGACCTCCGCGACGAGCGCCGTCTTCCCGGAGCCGACCGGCCCGCAGACGGCGACCGTGAGCGGCTCGCTCCGCTCGGTCATGCCGTCGCGTCGCCGAAACTCGAACTCGATTTTGACGAACAGGGCAAAAAAGCAGGACACTGTGGGATTTTTACCATTCTACGACGCTATTGCGTTTGTGGCGGTTAACCAAGTGTGTCTGAGCTAAAATTTGCCAAGTCCTCCTCGCGGTAGCACGACTGCTCGCCCGGCGCTGCTCGCGCACGCCCGGCCGGAGAGACGGCACCGGCGAGGCCGTCCCCGCCCGGGTTCTCTCTGCCGTCGCGTGCGCCGGTCGGAGCGTCCGCATCAGGGCGCTTATCCGTGAACGTGGCCTTGTCTCCGTATGGAAATCGTACCGGACACGAGCGTGGTCATCGACGGCCGCGTGTCCGAGCAGGTCGAAGCCGACGCGGACCCCGCATCCGAAGCGGTCGGGGAGGGGTTCGCCGGTGGGACCATCGTCATTCCCGAGGCAGTCGTCGGGGAACTCGAAGCACAGGCCAACGACGGCCGACAGACCGGCTGGGAAGGCCTCGAAGAGCTCCAGCGCCTCGTCGCGCTGGAGGAAGACGGCGTCGTCGACGTGGAGTACGTCGGCCGCCGCCCCGACGCCATCGAGAAACGCGACGCCGGCGAGGGCGAAATCGACGCGCTCATCCGCGACATCGCCGCCGACCGCGGCGCGACGCTTCTGACCAGCGACGACGTGCAGGCCGAAGTCGCCCGCGCGAAGGGCATCGACGTCATCGAGGTCGAACCCCGCGGCCGGGACGTCGACCACCTCGCAATCGAGGAGTTCTTCGACGACGAGACGATGAGCGTCCACCTCAAGACCGGCGTCCGCCCGATGGCGAAACGCGGCTCCATCGGCGAGATGCACTACCAGACCATCGGCGACGCGGCACTCACCGAGGGCGAACTCCGCGAGTACATCGCCGACATCGAGGAGGGCGCGCGGGCGAGTCCGGACGGCTTCGTCGAACTTGACGAACCCGGCATGACCATCGTCCAGTTCCGCACCTTCCGCATCGCCATCGCCCAGCCACCCTTCGCCGACGGGCTGGAGATTACGGCCGTCCGGCCCATCGTCAAGACCGAACTCGACGACTACGAGCACGCCGACGAACTCCGGGACCGCCTGCTGGAGCGCCAGCGCGGCGTCCTCATCTCCGGGTCGCCCGGCGCTGGCAAGTCGACGTTCGCCCAGGCCGTCGCGGAGTTCCTCGCGGATTCGGACTACGCCGTGAAGACGATGGAGAAACCCCGCGACCTGCAGGTCGGGCCGAACATCACCCAGTACACCGCACTCGCCGGCGAGATGGCGAAGACCGCCGACTCGCTTCTGATGGTCCGGCCGGACTACACCATCTACGACGAGGTGCGCAAGACCGACGACTTCGAGGTGTTCGCGGACATGCGGCTGGCCGGCGTCGGCATGGTCGGCGTCGTCCACGCGACCCGCGGCATCGACGCGCTCCAGCGGCTCATCGGCCGCGTCGAACTGGGGCTCATCCCGCAAGTCGTCGACACCGTCGTCTACATCGAGGACGGCATGGTCGACACCGTCTACGACGTCCACACCGAGGTCAAGGTCCCCGAGGGCCTGATGGAGGAGGACCTCGCGCGGCCGGTCATCATGGTCACGGACTTCGAGACCGGTCAGCCGGCCTACGAAATCTACACCTTCAACCGTCAGGTCGTCACCGTCCCCATCGGCGAGGAGGAGGGTCCCGGCTCCGAGAGCGGCGTCGACCGCATCGCCAAACAGGAGATTGAGCGCGAAATCCGCTCGGTCGCGCAGGGTCACGTCGAGGTCGAACTGCGCAGCCCCGACACGGCGGTCGTCTGGGTCGAGGAGCGGGACATCTCCGGCGTCATCGGCAAGGGCGGCGGCCGCATCTCCGACATCGAGAACCGCCTCGGCATCGACATCGACGTGCGCACCTTCGCGGAGCGGCCGGAGGGCAAGACCCAGACCGGCGGCGGTGGCGGCGGGTCCGGCGGCACCGGGATGCAGGGCAAGAGCGTCGTCCCGGAGATAACGAGCCGGCACGTCATCATCCCGCTGGAGGGCCACGCCGGCGATACCGTGGAGGTCCAGGCCGACGGCGACTACCTGTTCACCGCTACCGTCTCCCGCGGCGGCGAAATTCAGGTCTCGCGGGGGAGCGCCATCGCGGAGGAACTGGAGGGGGCCATCGACCACGGGCGGACGATCACCGTCGTTCCGTCGTAGGACCTGCTGGCGAGTGCAGCGAGCCAGCAGCCGTTTTTCCCCACGTTTTTGCGACCGAGTGGTTCCCGCAGTGAGCGCGAGACGCGACCAACGGGAGCGTCTCGGCGAAGCGAACGAGGAAACCCGAGGGAGCAAAAAGTGGCGTCGAGAAACTGGAGGGGGCCATCGACCACGGGAAGACGATCACCGTCGTTCCGTCCTGACCGGGCGCCGCTTCCACGACGCGCAGTTGCAGACTCTGCAACAGCAATCCTGTTTATATTGGCGGCCCGGTCGTAGCCCGAGGCGCTATGCGACAGTGCTCTCCGCGCGACCAGTCGTCCGACCTCGTTTCGCGCCGTCGCTTCCTCGGTGGTGCCGCCTCGCTGTCGGTTGCTACCCTGGCCGGTTGCGAGAGCTTCGCGGCTCCCCGCCGGATGGACGACGTCCTCGTCCGCAACCGGAGCGGCGAGGGAACCGTGACCGTCACCGTCACCGTCCGGCGGGGCGAGAACCTGCGTCTCTCCGAGTCACCGGTCGTCGACGACGCCAGCGCCGCCCCCTTCGACGGCGTCTGGGAGACGACCGGTGAGTACACCGTCACGGCCAGTCGGCAGGGCGGCGACGAGGTGACCGACACCGTCTCGGTCGACTCCCTCGAGGACACCCTCTGGGTCACTGCCGGCACGGACGGCGCGCTGACTCTCGACCTGCGGGAGACGTAAGCGTCCCCCGAGATAGCCACGTCGAACTGGTGTACCGACCTGGCGACCTAGTTCTCGAACCAGACGACCAGCCGGACGTTCGCCGCGCCGTACTCCCGTTCGTACTCGGCGACTGTCGCCAGCACGTCCGCCCAGCGGTCGTCCTCGCGGACCGCCGCCGGCAGTTCGTCGGCGCGGACCCAGGACTCGCCGAAGGCGTGTCGCCAGGGGCCGGTATCGCCGTAGACCGACGCCGCGTCCTTGAAGTACCGGCGGTCCAGCAGGTCGCTGCCGTCGGGGACGCCGCGGTCGGCGGCGGTCGGGTCGGCGCTTCCGGTCGATTCTTCCGGCACGCCGAAGACGGGCGGACAGGCGTCGGGCGGGAGGTGCGGCAGGTCGGTGCCGCCCAGCCAGGACTGGCCGTCGCGGTACTCGACGACGCCCTGGACGTGCATCAGAAAGTCAGTCGGAGACTGCGGCTTCCGGTTCCTCTTCGTCGTGGTCCGCGACGATTTCGTAGAGGTTCTGGCGCGCGTCGGCGAAGTAGACGTCCTCCTCGATGACGCCTACCTCGTCGAGCCGTTCGAGCGCGTACCGGACGGTTCGGGCCGAGAGCATCGACTCCTCGACGATTCCCTTCTGGGTCAGCGGCCCGTTGTATTCGAGAACCTTGTAGACGAGCTTGGCGCTCGGCGGAAGGTCGGCGATACCCTCCCCGTCGGATTCTGTCATCGGTTCCTTGTGAGGGATGCCGGCTGTATAAAGATTGAGGGATTGGGTCGGTCCGTCAGATTCACGGCTCCTCGCGCGACGTCTCGGCGGACGGCCCTTCTGTCTCCCGGTCTCCGGCGGCTTCGCTCCCGTCGGACTCGCTGGTGCCACTTTCGGCCTCGGACGCCTCGTCCTCGACGACGGCCTCGCTGGGGAACGCGACGAACCCCAGGACGACGAAGACGAGGCCGAGGCCGCCTGCCCACATGGCGAGTTCGAGGCGGCCGTGGACGACGCTCGTGACGCCCACCACGACCGCCGCGAGAACGAGGTAGACGCCACAGAGCAGGACGCCGGTGCCGGCCGCGCCGCCGCGGGTGTCCACGTTCGAGGTCGGGTCCACGAGGGTGTCGTAGGCCGCCCAGGTCACGAGGACGGCGACGCCGACGGCGTTGGCGGCGAGGCTCCGGAGGACGTCGTGGCCGGTCACGAGGTCCGCGACGAAGGCGGCCAGCGACGCGAGAAAGAGAACCAGCCCCGCCAGGAAGACGAAGGGGGCGCGCGATGGCTGGTCCGCGTCGTCGCTCATGGCCTCGGGGATGGTCGCCCGCCGCATAAATCGGTCGGCGGGCGGGGTGTGTGACGAAGTCGCAGGCGCGAACGAACTCCTTTTGAGGACGCACCGTCCACTTGGGAGTATGGCAACAGACACGGGAACCGGCCTGAGCCCGCACCTCCGGGGGGTGACCGTCACCACCGTCGCGACCGTCCTCGGGATGGTCGCGGGGCTGGCGGCGGCGCTCATCACCACCGGGCCCGACGACATCTACGGACTGTCGGCGCTCGGGGCGGCGGTGCTCGTCCAGCTGCCGATACTGAACGCGCTCGGTGTCGACGTCGAAGACTTCTCGAAGAAGGACTACCTCTACGTCGTCTTCATGACGTTCGTCATGTGGTTCATGACGTGGGGTATCCTCCTGACCGTGGGCGCATTCCAGTAAGATGGCCGACGACAGCATCGCGGTCGTCGACCTGGACCGCTGTCAACCCGACCGCTGTAGCTACGAGTGCGCCAACTTCTGTCCGCCCAACCGGACCGGCAAGGAGTGCATCGTCGAGCGCGGCGAGGTCTACGAGGAGGACGAACCCTACCAGGGCTCGCCCGACCAGGTGTGGATTTCCGAGGAAATCTGCCTGGGCGAGACCTGCGGCATCTGCGTCGAGAAGTGCCCCTTCGACGCCATCCAGATCATCAACCTCCCGCAGGAACTGACCGAGGACCCGGTCCACCGCTACGGCGAGAACGCCTTCGCCCTCTACGGCCTGCCCGCGCCACAGGAGGGCCGCGTGACGGGCATCCTCGGCCCGAACGGCATCGGGAAGACCACGGCCGTGCGCATCCTCGCAGACGAACTCGCGCCGAACCTCGGCGAGGTCAACAGGGAGCCCGACTGGGAGGAGATTCTGGAGGCCTACCGCGGGACGGCCCTGCAGGACTACCTCGAAGCGATGCGCGACGGCGACGTCACCGTCGCGCGCAAACCGCAGTACGTCGACAAGATTCCCGACCAGTTCGACGGCCCCACGCGCCAGTTGCTCGAACAGACCGACGAGCGCGACGTGCTCGACTCGCTGGTCGAGCGCCTGGGCATCGCACCAGTCGTCGACCAGCACATCGACACCCTCTCCGGCGGCGAACTCCAGCGCGTCGCGCTCGCGGCCACGCTCGCCCGCGACGCGGACTTCTACTTCCTCGACGAGATTACGCCCTACCTGGACATCGGCCAGCGGATGACCGCCGCGCGACTCATCCGCGAACTCGCCGAGACGGAGGACCGCTCGATGCTCGTCGTAGAACACGACCTGGCCATCCTCGACCTGCTGGCCGACGCCATCCACGTCGCCTACGGTGAGTCGGGCGCCTTCGGCGTCATCACGGACCCGAAATCCGTCAAGGGCGGTATCAACGAGTACCTCTCGGGCTACCTGGAGAACGAGAACATGCGTATCCGCCAGACGGAAATCGAGTTCGAGGAGCACGCGCCCCGCTCCATCTCCACCGGCGACGTCGCAATCGAGTACCCCGACCTCACCAAGAGCTACGGCGACGGCGAGTTCTCGCTCGAAGTCGAAGCTGGCACCATCCGCGAGAGCGAGGTGCTGGGCGTCGTCGGCCCGAACGGTATCGGGAAGTCGACGTTCGCCAAACTGCTCGCGGGCCGGCTCGAACCCGACGAGGGCGAGGTCGACGCGCGCCTCGACATCGCCTACAAGCCCCAGTACATCGAAATCGACCAGCCGATGCGCGTCGACGCCTTCCTCTCCTCCATCACGGACGACTTCGGCTCCTCGTACTGGAACACCGAAATCGCCCAGCCGCTGCAACTGGAGCGCATCATGGAGCAGCAACTCACCGACCTCTCCGGCGGGGAGCGCCAGCGCGTCGCCATCGCGGCCTGCCTCTCCGAGGACGCCGACCTCTACCTGCTTGACGAGCCGTCGGCGCACCTGGACGTCGAGCAGCGCGTGCTCGCCACGAGCGCCATCCGGCGCTATGCCGAGAACCACGACGCGACGGCGCTGGTCATCGACCACGACATCTACATGATAGACCTGCTGGCCGACCGCCTGCTGGTCTTCGACGGCGAACCGGCCCGACACGGCCACACCGCTCCCCCGCAGGGCATGCGCGAGGGGATGAACGAGTTCCTCTCGAACCTGGACATCACGTTCCGCCGCGACGAGCGGACCTCCCGCCCGCGCATCAACAAGCCCGACAGCCAACTCGACCGCAAGCAGAAGAACGCGGGCGAGTACTACTACGCGCCCTGAGACGGCCGGTCCCGGGTTCCCGTTTCCATTCTGTTCGACGGCCGTTTCACCCTACAGAAGGCACTTGAAAAGCCCACGGTATCGTCTATCCATGACGCAGAACTGGTCCCGGCGCGCTCTCCTCGCCGCGCTCGGTAGCGTCGGTAGCGCCGCCCTCGCCGGCTGTGGGAACCTGGCCGATGGGTCGCAGTCGTCGAGCCCGACGGAGACGCCGACGGCGACAGCGCGTTCCGAACCCGCAGTCCCCGACAGCATCGATTCCGACTGGCCCGTCCCCGCCGCCGACCCCGGGCGGAGCAATCACGTCCCCGGACGGGTCGGCCCGACCGAGGACGTCGACGAACTGTGGGCGACAGGGACGGACACGACGCTGTCCGGCCCGGTCGTCGCCGACGAGACGGCCTACGTCGGCGGACGCGATGGGACCGTCCGGGCGGTGAACGCACGGACCGGCGACACCCGCTGGACGCGGTCGGTCGGGGCCGCCGCGGCGACGCCGTGGGCCGTCGAGGACTCGCTGTACGTGCCGACCGCCGACGGCGTGGTTGCCCTCGCCGCCGACGGGACGGAGCGCTGGCGGCACGATGTCGGCGAGCCGATGGGCTTCGTCGCGGCCGACCACGGCGTGTACGTCCTGCACCTGGGCGACCCGCCGGTCGTCGTCGGTTACGACCGCGGCGACGGGACGGAGCGGTGGCGGACCGACCTCCGGGAGCCGATGGGCGAGACGCTGTTCGCCACCGACGACGCCGTCGTCGCCAGCAGCGGCCACCGCGGAACCTACCCCTGGCGGCTCGACCCCGAGACGGGCGAGGAAAGCGGGCCCGAACTGGGGCCGACCGACCGGCCAGTCGAGCGGTTCGTCGTGGACGACACCGTCTACAGCGCCTTCTTCGGCGTCGTGGAGGCCCACCCGCTGACCGAGGACGGCGGTGGCTGGAGCCGCGCGTTCGGCACGGGACAGTTGGTCGCCGGCGGCGCGAGACACGTCTACGCGGCCAGCCGCGGAGACGACGGCGGACTGACCGCGCTGGCGCCCGAGGACGGGACGACCGAGTGGGAGGTCGACGTCGGCGCGGGCGCAGCGCGTCCCGTCGTCACCGACGCCGCCGTCGTCGTGCGCACCGACGGCGCGGTGCGCTGCTTCGACCCGGTCGACGGGACGGAACGCTGGCAGCGCACGGCCGACGGCATCGGCGAGCAGTTCGTGGTCGTCGACGACCTCCTCGTCACGACCGACGGCGGAACTGTCCGGGCGTTCCGACCCCTCTGACACCCCCGACCCGTGCCCGTTCCTATCACTCAGATTTAATATCTCGGCGCGCGTCCTGTGGTCATGCACAGCATCCACACTTCTATCGACATCGACGCCCCGGCCGAGACGGTCTGGGAGGTGCTCACCGACTTCGAGCAGTACCCGGAGTGGAACGGCCACACCCGAATCACGGGGACCGCCGCGGAGGGCGAGCGCCTGACCGTCGCACCCGGTCCGGACGGCGAGCGGATGCCGACGTTCAAACCGCGAGTGCTCCGCGCCGACGAGGGCGAACTCGCTTGGCTGGGCCACCTCTGGGTCCGGGGGCTGTTCGACGGCGAACACTCCTTCGTCGTCGAGGACCTGGGCCGCGGCGAGTCGCGGCTGGTCCAGTCCGAGGCGTTCTCGGGTGTCCTCGCCGGGGTGCTCCTGCGCCGGTACGGGGCACGGACCGAGGCGACCTTCGAGGCGGTCAACGCCGCGCTGAAGGAGCGCGCGGAGGCGCTGGCGGCGGAGACGACCGCCGCCGCGGCCTGACGCTCTCGGGCCACGGCCGAACGGGTGGTACTCTTATGGGTCGGTCGTTCGAAGGGCGGGTGATGGACGACGACCCCGAGGACGTCGCCGAGGAGAGCGGCGAGTGGGCGCACCCGTCGCCGACGCCGCCGGTGTCGGACCCCGACGACATCGAGCGCCTCGACCCGCCGGCGGTGGCGTCGACGGACATCGACACGGAACCGACCGACGCGATGCCGGAGCCGCCGCGGCTGCCGGACGCACTCTTCGCGGAGACGCCCGCGGACGACGACCGGTGCGTCCACTGGTACGTCCGCGAGGACGCGGCGGTGCTGGTGATGGCGAACGCCCCGCTCGACAGGGACCACTGCCGGGCGGTGGCGGCGACGCCGCTGGTGGAGACAGCCGACGGCGAGTTCGAGTGGGAGATTCCGCCGGAACTCGTCCGCGGCCACCCCGAGGCCGTCGACGTGCCCGAGGCGGCGCTCATCCAGCCCGGCCGCTCGATTCACTTCCGGGCGTCGACGGCGATGCTCGACGGGCCGGTGCGGACCTGCTACGCGATGACGACCGACCGGCTCGAAGCGCTCACCGGGTGAGCGCCGTCCGGGCGGTCGCGCTCGTCTGCAGGCGCTCGGCTGTCGATAGACGAAGTAGCGACTCTCGGGGTCGTCGCGGCTCGCGTGGCTGGGAGGGCGAGGACGGTATCAGCCGTTCGCGTCGCCGGTCTCACCCGGGTCGCCGGTATCCACCTGCATCCCTTCGATGGCCTCCTCCAGGCCATCCGCGACGGCCTCGTCGATGCGGTTCTCGCCGCGGACCTCGCGGTCGCTGCCGCCGTCGTCCTGTTTTTCGGTTATCTCCTCGTCACCGGTGACGGCGACGAAGATGTTGCCCAGTTCTTCCGTGCGGGACGATTGAGTTTGACTCATACGCACCTCTACCTATCGACTGTGAGATTATAGCATGGCTACCAAACCAGTTTGGCACTGTGAAAACCGAGAGACGGCGGCGCTATTCGGGCGTTCGGGCCTTCGGGCGTCCGTCAGAGGACGTTTCGCTGGCAGGAGCCACAGAGGGTCTCCTCCTTGACGTCGACCTCGCGGACGGTGGGCGAGAAGTTCATCACGCAGCGCTTGTTGTCGCAGTGCTCCAGGCCGAGCGTGTGGCCGATTTCGTGGACGACCTCCTTGCGGACGCGGTCGGAGAAGATGTCCTCCGGCGAGCGGTTCGAGAAGCCGCCGTCCGAGGAGGTGTGCAGGCGGTACGTGGAGATGACGCTTCCGTTGCCGCCGAGGTAGGCCAGGCCGAAGACGTAGTTGCGCCGGTGGTAGAACAGGTCCTTCGGGGTGATGGCGATGTTCTTCTCGCCGTCGCCGATTCGCTTGGCGAGGTCGATGAACTCCTCGGCGCGGTACTGGTCGCGGCTGGAGTCGTACGAACCCGAGGGGACCGTCTGTGCGTCGTGGACGGTGACGTCGCAGTCGTAGACCGTGCGCAGGCCGCTGGATGCCTGGCGCTTGACAACGGCGTCGACCTCGCCCACCGGCACGATGTCGACGTGCATGCAAACGCATATGCGTGGGAGTGACATAAAAACCCCGCGTGCGAACCGAGACCCGCGACGCACTCGTCGCCGAACTCGCCAGCGAGGCGCGACGCGCCCCGGATGCGAGCGAGACGGGACCCGTCCCGCCAGCAGCGTTCGACCCCGTCGTCGAGGTCGGCGTCGGCCACCGGACCGACGTCGCCGCGGCCCTCGCCGACTGCGGCGTCGACGTCACCGCGACGGACGTCCGCGACAGGACAGTCCCCGACGGCGTCACTTTCGTCCGCGACGACGTGACCGACCCCGACCGCTCGGTCTACGCGGACGCCGCGGTCGTCTACGCGCTGAACTTCCCGCCGGAACTCCACCGGCCCGCGCTGGCTGTGGCCCGCGCCGTCGACGCCGCGTTCCTGTTCACGACGCTGGGCGGGGACCCGCCCGCGGTGCCGGTCGACCGCCGGACGCTGCCGGGGGAGACGCTGTTCGTCGCCAAGCCGGAATAGCCTTGAGCGTGGAGTCCATCCCGCCCGACAATGAACGTCGATGCGGTCGTGCTCGACGTCGACGGCGTCCTGGTCGACGTCGCCGATTCGTACCGTCGAGCCATCGTCGAGTCGGTCGAGCGGGTCCACGGCGACACCATCGACCGCGCGGACGTCCAGCAGTTCAAGGACGCCGGCGGCTTCAACAACGACTGGGAACTGACCTACGCCGCGGCGCTTTTCGTCCTCGCCCGCCGCGCCGGGATGGGACTGTCGCTCTCGCAGTTCACCGACGCCATCCGCGGGATGGGCGGCGGCCTGGAGTCCGCCCGGACCGTCGTCGGCGAGGAACTGGCCCTCGCCGACCGCGAGCGCATCCTCGCGCAGTGGGACCGCGAACGCCTGCGCGACGTGTTCCAGCAACTGTACCTCGGCAGCGACCTCTATCGCGACATCGAGGGCGGCGACCCCGACCTCGACACGCCGGGGTTCATCCACGACGAACCGGTCATCGTCACGCCCGAGACCATCGCGGCGCTGACCGACCGCTTCCCGGTGGGCGTCCTCACCGGCCGCCCCGCCGCCGAGGCCGACATCGCCCTGGAGCGGGCGGGGCTGTCCGTCCCCGACGAACACCGCTTCACGATGGACGACTGGGACGAGGGCAAGCCCGACCCGACGGCGCTGGTGACGCTGGCCGAGCGGTTTGGTGCTGACAGCGAGGAGCAACGCTCCTCGGGAAGACGGACGCAGTCCGTCGACAGCGTCGCCTTCGTCGGCGACACGCTCGACGACGTGCGGACCGCCGTCAACGCCGGCGCGGTCGACGACCGGACCTACTACGGTATCGGCGTCCTCACTGGCGGCCTCACCGGCGACCACGGCCGCAAGCGCTACGAACAGGCCGGCGCGGCGGCGACGCTGGACTCGGTCAACGACCTGCCCGACTTTCTCGACTGACGACGCACAATCCTTATTCGCCGCTCGGTCGACAGTTCGAGTATGCAGATTGCACTCCTCGGCGGCACCGGCGACATCGGCCAGGGGCTGGCTCTCCGCTGGGTGCGGGACACCACCCACGACGTCATCGTCGGCTCCCGGAAGGCCGAGAAGGCCCGCACCATGGCCGACGAGTACGAGACGGAACTGGCCAGCCGCGACTACGACGTCGCCATCGCCGGCCTCGAAAACCGCGACGCCGCCGCCGCGGCGGACGTCGTCGTCTGCTCGGTCCCCGCCTACTACCTCTCCGATACCATCACGTCCGTCGCCGACGCGCTCGAAGATGCCGTCCTGGTCTCGCCGGCCGTCGGGATGCAGCGCGACGAGTCCGGCGTCCACTACAACCCGCCGGGGGCCGGCAGCGTGACTGCCCTCGCGGCGAAGGCGGCCCCCGACGACGTGCCGGTGGTCGGCGGCTTCCACAACCTCGCGGCGGGCAAACTCGCCAACCTCGACGCCGACCTCGACTGGGACGTCCCCTTTGTCGGCGACGACGCCGACGCCAAGGCGACCGTCACGGCGCTGGCCGACGGCATCGAGGGCATCCGGCCGCTCGACGCCGGCGACCTCGCCAACGCCGCCGAGGTCGAGTCCCTGACGCCGCTGCTCATCAACCTCGCGGCCAACAACGAGCGGATGCACGACCTGGGCGTGAAATTCCACTAGAACCCACTTTTTACTTCGTCGGGTGTCGGGTGCGCCTGACGGCGCACACCGCACCGCTCCTCGTAAAAACGTGGGGAAAAACACCGCGGGAGCGAAGCTCCCGCGAGCCCACGCTCGCTGTGCTCGCGTGGAGGCTCCTCGCGCTCGGTAGAGCGCTCGGAGGGAACCGGCGACTCCGCCGCCGGATGCTCGTGGCTGACCTGCCCTTCCCCGACTCGCGCGCCCTCGCGGTCGCTCGGGACGCGCTCCCGGCCACCGCCTTTCGCTCACAATCTCCGCACCGCCGCCGCTGTCGATACCCAGCCTCGACTGTCCGGAGTCGGTCCCACCATCGCGACTCCGGGACGACCGGCCGCAGTTCGACGCGGCGCGGGGACGGAAACCGGGGCATGTCCCCATGATTTAATTTCACGTCCCGAGAACAGTCGGCCGTGACTGTCGACGTGGTCGTCTGCGATGACTGCTCCGGGGTGCTGGACAGGGGACAATGGTAAGCAAGAACAAACTCGCGCTGCTGGTCGTCGTCGGCCTCGGACTGGCCACGACGTTCGTCTTCTTCCCGCCCGGCGGGCCGTCGGACGCCGGACAACCGGGGACGCCGACGCCGGCGTCAGGAGTTGCGACCAGCACCCCCACGTCCACCGCCGGACCGACGCCAACCGACACGTCGACGCCCGGCCCGACGCCGACCGTAACGTCCACGCCGACGCCGACAGCTACGCCGACACCGACGCCGACGCCCACGCTGACGCCCACCGCGACGCCCGTGCAGTCCCTCGACGAGACGGCCGTCCGGCGGGGGCTGAACCGCTACATCGCCGACTTCCAGGACAACAACGCGACGGCCCGCAACGAGTCGTTCTCGCTGGACGCGCGGCTCACGCGGATGGCCCAGAACCACAGCGCGCGCATGGCCGCCGCGGGGCGGGTCGCCCACCGCCTGAACGGGTCCACGCCGGCCGCGCGCTACGAGGCCTACGGCCTGCGCGGGTGCTACGTGGAGTACCCGGACGACTACGCGTTCAATCCGGAACTGACCGACGACGGCGTCCTCTACAAGCGGGAGGCCACGGAGGGCGTGTTCGGTCTCGCGGTCGACGGGCGCAGCGAGCGGGACCTGGCCCGGGCCATCGGCGACGGACTCGTCGACCAGGACCACGCCCGGCGGGCGCTGACGCTGGCCGACGCGGACCGGCTGGGGACTGGCGTGGCAATCGCCAACGGGACGGCCTACGTGACCGTCGCCGTCTGCTGACCGAGTAGCACAGTATATCAACCGGCCGGACGAACGACCGCTGGGACGCCCCGACAATGACCCTGTACGGCACACCGGAGGAACTCGACCGTCGCACGCGCTCGCGGTTCGAGTCCGTCACCATGGACGGCGAGGAGTTCGTCATCGCGGGGCGAGCGAGCGACGGACTGCTCCCGCGGTGGTCGACTCGCGTCGTCGTCACGACCGAACGGGTCCTCTCGATACGACACGTCGTTCTCGAATGGAGCGTCGAGGGCGTGCGCCACCGGCGCATCACGAACGTCCGGGCGGTTTCGGGCGACAGCCCCGGCATCGTCGTCGAGGAGGACAGGACGTTCACAACCGAGTATACGTTCGGGGAGACGGCGACGCGGGACGCGCTCCTCGCGAAGATTCGGGAACTGGCCGCGGCTACTGCGTGACGGTCACGTCGAAGTCGACCTCGACCTCACCCAGACCGCCCGAGGAGGCGTCGTTCTCTGGCTGTGGTGGGTATCCCTCCCAGTCGGTGGTGACGTCCGGAATCTGCGGGAACCCGCCGTCGTAGTCGGTGTTGTCCAGGACGACGAAGTGCTCGCCGCTGGGGACGGTGACGGCCCCCTCGCCCTCGGTCGGGTCGATGTCGAGGACGTTGAAGAAACTCCCGTCCTCGTGGTATCGCGCCCGGTAGTCGTTCAGGTACGCGCGGTACTCGACAGCCTCGTTGAACAGGAGCACGTCGACCGGCGGCCCCCACCGCACGACGAGGTCCATCTGCACCAGGGCGTCCGACTCGGCGTCGATGCGCCAGGACTTCCGGGAGTCACGGGACAGCCGGAAGCGACCGTCGACGGCGACGCGGGGCAGCGTGTCGGTGATGGCCGTCACGTCTGCGGCGTCCGACGACTGCCCGACGACGCTGGTCACGGCACCGCCCGAGAGGAGCAACCCGGCACCTGCCAGAA
Organism: Salinibaculum sp. SYNS191; assembly: GCF_037338445.1. Lineage (NCBI taxonomy): Archaea > Methanobacteriati > Methanobacteriota > Halobacteria > Halobacteriales > Haloarculaceae > Salinibaculum > Salinibaculum marinum. Next base: position 1,819,560 of record NZ_CP147838.1, on the reverse strand, counting down.
AGTTCCGTCGAGTACGCCTCATACTCCCACACCGCTCACCGGCGGTATAAGAATCCTGGGGGTCGTCGCCTGGAAAACGCCGAAAATCGGGTGTCCGTCCGCCTGCCACGGTCGGGGACCGTCGCCGCCGCGCTGCCCGGTCGCCGGCCGGGTTCAGGCTCCGGCCTGGTCGAACGCCGCCTCGATGTCCTCGGCCTGCGTGACACCGACGAAGCGCTCGACGATGCCGTCGTCGTTCTCGATGATGAGCGTCGGCAGCGAGCGGACCTGGTACTCGTTGGCCACGTCCTGCTCCTCGTCGACGTTTATTTTCTCGAAGTTCACGTTCTCGTATTCCTCGGCCAGCTCGTCCAGTATCGGGTCCTGTGTCTTGCAGGGGCCACACCAGTCCGCGTAGAAGTCCTTGAGCGTCACGGTCATGGGTTCTGAGGGAAATACTTCCGGAGCCGTCATAAGGGTTTTCCACTCCGCGGGGTCCGGTGCACAGCCGCGGTCGAAAGGCTTACACCGGCCGATGGCGCAGGAGACTGTATGAGCAGTAACGACGGCGGCGGCCTGATGTCGAGTGCCGGACTCGTCCGGTACTTCGACGCCGAGGACAACAACGCCATCCGCATCGACCCCAAGACCATCGTCGCCTTCGGCGTCCTCTTCGGCGCGATGATTCTCGTCCTGAACGCGTTCGCGTAGAGCCACACTTTTCGACGGCCACCGACGGCCGCTATTTCCACACGACCGTCCACGACCCGGGGGAGCTTTGAGCGTCCGCGCCCGACGGTGATACGATGAGCGTCCGCATCCGGGGTATCTACGCGACGGCGCTGACCCACCTGCTGGAGGACGTGGTGCAGGCGTCGCCGCCCATCCGCGAACGTTTCGACGGGGAGTTTCCACAGGAACCGGCCGCCGCGACAGTCGAGACGACCGACGACCGCCAGGGGGTCGGCGTCGTCGGCGACCGCAACGCCGTCGAGCGCATCGTCGACCGCCTGCGCGACCTCGGCACCGACGCGCTGGCGTGGGAGGCCTCTCTGCCACGCGGCGGGGTCTACGCCGGCGAGGTCACGGAGACGCTCGGTAGCGGTGCCGTCGTCGACGTGGGCGACGGCGAGGGATTCCTGCCGTACTCGAAAAGCGCCCGCCGCATCGAGGAGGACGACCGACTGCGCGTGCAGGTGACAGAGGCGAGTCCGCCCTGGACCGACGGCCGGCCGGTGCTGGATACGACCGTCCGTGTCCACGGCGGCCTCGCCGGCCTCGTCCGCGGCGGGTCGACCCCCGCCGGCCGCCCCGAACTCGCCGACCTCGTGCCGACGGATCCGCCGGAGGGCTGGGCCGTCGACTGGGGCCGCGACAGCGACGACGCGGGACTGGACGCGCTCGACGACGCACTCGCCGCGGTGACCGACCGGGCAGCGACAGTTGACGACGCTTTCGCCGACGCGCCGGCCCCGGCCGACGCCGCGCCGCATCGCTACTGGGGCGGCGACGCGACGTACTGGGTCTGGTTCGGCCGGGAGACTCGCTTCGCGCTCGACGAGCACCGCCGCGAGGTCGTGGACACGATGGCCGGTCACCACCGCATCAAGGCCGCCGATTCGGCAGCCAGCGCCGCGGTCGACTTCGTGGAGGCGGTCTGTGACAGGTCCCCGAGCGCCGACGGCGACCAGGACTTCCCCTTCGACGTGGTCACCCGCCAGTTCGGCCCGCGCGAGGGGGAGACGGTGACGATCGACCACGGCAAGCCCGACGGCCGGTGTTTCACGCTGGGTCGGGGCGAAGTGACCGCCTGCGACGCCGACGGGTCGGTGACGGTCCAGCGGGAGATGTCACCCGGCGGCACCTACGACGCGCTGGGGACCGACCGCCAGGCTGGCGACGTGGCCGTCACGAAGTTCCAGGAGGGGCGGTGGTGGTACCCGACGGTCTACCGCGGCGACGACGGCACCCGGCGGGGCACCTACGTCAACGTCTGCACGCCGGTCGAGGTGTTCCCCGACAGCGTCCGCTACGTCGACCTGCACGTCGACGTGGTGAAACACGCCGACGGGACGGTCGAGCGCGTCGACGATGACGAACTCGACGAAGCGGTCGAGGCGGGCGAGATTCCCGACCCGCTCGCGGAGAAGGCCCGCAGCGTCGCCAGCGCAGTCGAGAACGCGCTGTAGCGGCGACGCGCCGACAGCCACTTCTGTTGCGATGTGGTACCAATATACATGGCAAAGAGAGAATCGTCACCAGACAGCGGGTCGCTTCCGGACCTCACGGAGGCCGAGCAGGAGGCGTTGCACAGGGTCGAACTCGGCGTCGAGTGGCTCCACCGGGCACACGGTGACCTCGTGGAGTTCCACCACAAGACGGGACACGCGATGGACCACCTCGCGGCGGCCGAAGACGAACTGCGGGACGCCGGCCACAAGGCGCTGGCGGACGCGCTCCGGGACGAGTACTTGCCGCGGGGAGTCATCGACGAGGACCGGTGGTCCTACGACGTGCTGGAGGCCTACCAGGAGGGCTTTCTCGCGGACCTGACCGCCTTCGAGGAGCGCGCCCGCGACGAGGTGGCCGACGGCCACCGCCACGTCAACGAGCGGCGGATGGAACGGGAGTGGAAACGGCGGGCCCGCGAGACGGACGACGAGGAGTGAGGCACCTCTGGCGGGGATTTCAAGCCCGTTCCGGCCGTAGCCGCTGCCATGATTCGCCCCGACCTGTCGGACGACGTGGCGCTGGTGACCGGGAGCGCGAAGGGCGTCGGCCGGGAACTCCTGCTGGCGCTCGCCGCCGACGGCGCAGACGTCGCCGTCCAGTACCGCACGAGCCCCGACGCCGCCGAGACGGTCGCCGAGCGCGCCCGCGACCACGGCGTCGACGCGACCGTCGTCCAGGCCGACGTGACCGACCCCGACGACGTGGAGGCGATGTTCGACGCAATCGAGTCGGAGTTGGGAGCGGTCAGCGTCCTCGTCAACAACGTCGGCGCGTTCGCCCCGCGACACTGGGAGGACATCGACGTCGAGACGTGGCACACCGTGCTCGATACGAACCTGACCGCGACCTACCTCTGCTCGCGGCGGGCGCTGCCGGCGATGCGCGAGCACTCGTACGGCCGCATCGTCAACGTCGGCTACGCCTCCAGCGAGAAGGGGCTCGTCAGCCCGAAGAACTTCCCCTACTTCGCCGCGAAGGCCGGCGTCCTGATGTTCACGCGGATGCTCGCCGCCGACACCAGCGAGGATGGCATCACGGTCAACGCCGTCTCGCCGTACGTCGTCGAGAACTCCGACGAGTTCCCCGACGAACTCCCGCGGGGCCGGCCCGCCTCCTTCGAGGACATGGCACAGGCGCTGCGGTTCTTCCTCGACGACGACAGCGACTACATCAGCGGTCAGAACGTCGAAGTCAGCGGCGGCTGGCTCCCCGAGACAGTCTGAGCGTCGCCACCCCCGCGCCGGCCACGACACATATGACGGATGGCCCGCTATCGGGACGCATGCCTAACTACCCGACCCACGCGCGCTGGGGTCGCATCGGTGCCGTCGTCGTCGCCATCGCCGTCGGCAGCGCCATCTACGCGCTCGCGGCCGCCCCGCTGCTGGCCGCCGTCGGCGCGGTCGGGGCCGCCCTCGCGACGTTCGTCGGTGCCATCTACCCCGACATCGACCACCACGCGTCGATTCCACGGCGGAAGGCCGTCCGTGGGTTCCAGGTGGTCGTCGCCGCCGGCGTGACCGGTCTCACCGCGGCGAACTGGGGGCAACTGCTCGCGCTTGCTGGGTCACTCGGCACCGGTCTCCCGGACGCGCTCGCGGCGGGCGGACTGGCGGCCGTCGTCGGCCTCGTCGCCGTGGCGGGCGTCGACCCCGCCGTCGGCGTCGCGACCGGCGAGCACCGCGGCTGGACACACAGCACGACCGTCAACTTCGCCCTGCTCGCCGTCGTGGCTGCGGGCGTCTGGGTGCTGACCGCCGACCTCGGAGCGGACGCGCGGCTGGTCGCGGTGGGGCTGGTCGGGGCGTTCTACCTGGGGACGCTCGTCCACCTGGGGCTGGACGGCGAGATCCCCTAGTTGCCCTGGATGGCGTCGATGACCATCGCCGCGGCGACGACAGCGTCGGTGGGGACGTCGGTCGCGTCGTCGATGGTGATCTCGTAGCGGTCCCGCATCGAAATCTGGCCGTCGATGGTGCCGACGTGGCCGCCCGTGTCGTCGGTTATCTCGTACTTGTGGGGGATGAGTTCGCCGACGACGGGGATGAAGTTCCGCGCCAGCGTGATGGCCGCGCCGCGGGAGTTGATTTCGGCGATTCGCCCCTCGGTCTGTGCGTCGCGAATCGTCCAGGTGTCCTGGAAGATGGAGAAGTCGTTGTCGAGAACCACCACCTCCTCGCCGGTCTGGGCGTCGGTGAGGACGTAGTTGCCGGCCACGTCGATGATGCCGCCGGCCTTGACCGTGAACACCTCACGGCCGTCGGCGTCGACGAAAGGGAACTCCTCTTTCATCTTGAGCAGCTTCTGTTTCGCGCGGAGGACGAGGTCGCCGCTGCTGTCGTAGGCGGCGTACTTGTTGCGGATGAGCGATTGCTCGACAGTGTACTCGCTGTCGTCGAGGTCGAGCGCTGCGATGGAGGGGGTCGTGGCTGCCATGGTACTCCCTGGTTCCGGCAACCGTTGTAAACCTTCACACTCGGGACCCGCGTGCGCGGCGGAACAGCCGAGCGGGAACCGATAGGGTTTCACCACGTCAGTCCCTGGCTTTGCCAAGATGAGTCGCGACTACATCGAGGTACGCGGGGCCGAGGAACACAACCTCAAGGACATCGACGTGACTGTCCCCCGCGAGGAACTGACGGTCGTGACGGGGCTGTCGGGGTCGGGCAAGTCCTCGCTCGCCTTCGAGACCATCTACGCCGAGGGGCAGCGCCGCTACATCGAGTCGCTGTCGGCGTACGCCCGGAACTTCCTCGGGCAGATGGACAAACCCCAGGTCGAGAACGTGGAGGGCCTCTCGCCGGCCATCTCCATCGACCAGAAGAACGCCGCCAACAACCCCCGCTCGACCGTCGGCACGGTGACGGAACTCCACGACTACCTCCGCCTGCTCTACGCCCGCATCGGCGACCCGCACTGCCCGGAGTGTGGCCGCGAGGTCGGCGAGCAGTCCGCCCAGCAGATGGTCCGTCGCCTGCTGGACGTGCCCGAGGGCACACGCGCGAAAATCTGCGCCCCGGTCGTCCGCGACCAGAAGGGCGCCTTCGAGGACCGCTTCGACGAACTCGTCAGCGAGGGCTACACCCGCGTCGAGGTCGACGGCGACGAGTTCGACCTCACCGTCGAGCGCCCGGACCTGGACGAGAACTACGACCACACCGTCGACGTGGTGGTCGACCGGGTGAAGATAGCCCCCGACGCCCGCTCGCGCATCACCGACTCCGTCGAGACCGCCCTGGAGGAGGCCGACGGCGTCCTGAAGGTCGTCTTCCCGGACCCGCCGGCGGACCTCGAAGTGGGCGGCGCGACCGCCCGTTCGACGGGCGATTTGGCCGAGGACGAGACCGACGACCGCCTCGTCGTCGAGTTCTCCGAGGACCTCGCCTGCACGCACTGCGGCATCGACATCAGCGAAATCGAGACCCGCTCCTTTTCCTTCAACAGCCCCCACGGTGCCTGCCCGGAGTGTGAGGGCATCGGCTCCACCAAGGAGGTCAGCGAGGACCTGGTCGTCCAGGACCCGTCGAAACCGCTCAAGCACGTCTTCGAGCCCTGGAGCTACAACCGCACCTACTACTCGCGACAACTGGACAACGTCGCCGAGCACTTCGGCGTCTCGCTGGACACCCCCTTCGAGGACCTGGACGAGAGCGTCCAGCGGCAGTTCCTCTACGGCACCGACGACCTGGTCCACTTCCAGTGGACGACCAAGAACGGCACGCGCGAGAAGACCGAACGCTTCGAGGGCGTCATCAACAACCTCGAACGCCGCCACGTCGAGACCGACAGCGACCGCGCGCGCGAGCACATCGAGGAGTACATGGCCGTCACCACCTGCCCCGAGTGCGAGGGCACCCGCCTCAAGAGCGAGTCCCGCGCGGTGCTGGTCGACGGCACACCAATCACAGAGGTCAACCGGATGTCCATCGGCGACGCGCTGGAGCACTTCGAGGGACTCGAAGCGACGCTGAACGAGCGCGAGACCAAGATCGCCGAGGAGATCCTCAAGGAGATTCGCGCCCGCCTCGGGTTCATGTGCGAGGTCGGCCTGGAGTACCTGACGCTCGACCGCGAAGCGTCGACGCTCTCCGGTGGCGAGAGCCAGCGCATCCGCCTCGCCACGCAGATTGGCTCCGGCCTCGTCGGCGTCCTCTACGTGCTGGACGAACCCTCCATCGGCCTTCACCAGCGGGACAACGACCGCCTGCTGAACACGCTCGAAGAGTTGCGGGACATCGGCAACACGCTGCTGGTCGTCGAGCACGACACCGAGACGATGCGGCGGGCGGACAACATCATCGACATGGGACCCGGCCCCGGTAAGCGCGGCGGCGAGGTCGTCGTCAACGGCGACTTCGACGAGGTGCTGGAGTGCGACGAGAGCGTCACCGCGGACTACCTATCCGGCCGTAAGTCCATCTCGGTCCCGGAAAGCCGCCGGGACCGCGACGGGGAGGTCACCATCGTCGGCGCGCGCCAGCACAACCTCAAGGACGTCGACGTGGACCTGCCAGTCGGTTGTTTCACCGCCATCACCGGCGTCTCCGGGTCGGGCAAGTCGACGCTGATGCACGACGTGCTCTACAAGGGACTGGCCCGCGAGATGAACGACAACACCAGCGTCGACCCCGGCGACCACGACGCCATCGAGGGCCTGGACAACATCGAGACGGTCCGACTCATCGACCAGTCGCCCATCGGTCGGACGCCGCGGTCGAACCCCGCGACCTACACCAACGTCTTCGACTACGTCCGGGAACTGTTCGCCCAGACTGACCTCGCGAACCAGCGGGGCTACGAGAAAGGCCGGTTCTCCTTCAACGTCAAGGGCGGCCGCTGCGAGGAGTGTGGCGGCCAGGGGACCGTAAAAATCGAGATGAACTTCCTCTCGGACGTCTACGTCCCCTGCGAGGAGTGCGGCGGCGACCGCTACAACGACGAGACGCTGGACGTTACCTACAAGGGCAAGACCATCGCCGACGTCCTCCAGATGAGCGTCGCGGAGGCCCACGACTTCTTCGAGAGCCACAGCCAGCTGCGCCGCCGGCTGAAGCTCCTGAAGGACGTCGGCCTGGGCTACATGCGCCTGGGACAGCCCTCGACCACGCTGTCCGGCGGCGAGGCCCAGCGCGTGAAACTCGCGGAGGAACTGGGCAAGAAAGACAGCGGCGACACCCTGTACCTGCTGGACGAGCCGACAACCGGCCTCCACCCGGAGGACGAGCGCAAACTCATCGAGGTGCTCCACCGCCTGACCGACGAGGGCAACACCGTCGTCGTCATCGAGCACGAACTCGACCTCGTGAAGAACGCCGACCACATCGTCGACCTGGGGCCGGAGGGCGGCGAGAACGGCGGCGAGGTGGTCGCCGAGGGCACGCCCGAGGATGTCGCCCGGACCGAGGAGTCACACACCGGCCGCTACCTGCGGGACCTGTTGCCGGCCGTCGAACTCGACGGCCCGCGCTCCGACCGGGAACTGGCCGCCGAGGCCGCCGACGGCGAACAGCCGGCCGGGGCGGACGACGACTAAGGCCACCACCTTTTTCCCGCTCGGGATTCGCACTTCGCGCGAACCGCTCGCGGCAAAAACGTGGGCGAAAAAGGCCGAACGCTCGCTTTGCTCACGGCTATCGCCGTTCGCTCCTTCGAGACGCTCCCGGTGGTCGCGTCTCGCTTCGCTCGCGTTCGGATGCTATGCTTCCCGCCGCCACTTACACCACGCCCGCACTCCCCGACAGCAACGCCAGCGTCCACACGAACGTCAGCGGCCCGCTCACCCACGCCGACCGGGTGAGCGTCCGGAGCGAGTGCGCCACCGCGTAGCCCAGCGGTGCCAGCGGATTCGGTACCGAGGAGGCCGTCACCGGCAGCGTCTCCGTGTCCGTGACGCTCGGCAGCGCGGTGAACCCGAAACAGACGCCCAGCCAGAGCGCCAGCGACGTCGCCGCCCCCGTCGTCGCGCCGGCGGCCGCGAACGCCGCGAAGGCGAGCACCGAGTTCCCGACGAAGGGCGCGAGCGTGATGGCGAGGTCGGCCCCGAATCCCTCGACGCGCTCGTGTTCGAGCACGGCGCTGTCCTCGAAGGGCCGGAGCGCGGGCGGGGAGACGACCGCGACGCCGGTCAGCCGGCAGGCGGCGTAGTGGGCGTACTCGTGGGCGAGAATCCCCGGCCAGACTGCCAGCGTGAGGAGGGCGTTCGCGAGTTTCGAGACGGTGGCAGACACTGCCGGATACTCGGCTCGGTCGAGTGATATGTCTTGCTCCCGTCTCCCGCGTGAATCACCCGCGTTGCCGGGTCGTATCGTGGGGTTTTTGCCTCTCAATCCACCTTCGAGTAGTCGGGCCCTCTGTGACACGTTTCAGTTCCATCTCCCTCCTGCGCGACCGGGAGTTCGCCGCCCTGGCCGGCACCGCCTTCGCCCGGAGCCAGGCGTACTCGACCATCCTCATCGCGCTGGCGCTGTACGCCGACGTCTTCCAGACCTCCGGGTTCGTCGAGGGGCTGTTCGGCACCGGCTTCGCGCTGGTCCAGTTGCTCATCGTCCTCCCGCTGGGCCGGAAGGTCGACACCGGCAACGCCAAGCGGTACCTGCTCGCGGGCTTTCTGGTCAACGTCGTCGTCTTCGTCGCCTTCCTGTTCGTCTCCAGCCCGGTCCACGTCGTCCTGGTCCGGATGGTCCAGGGCCTCGGCGCGAGTCTGCTGTGGATTACCGGGTCGACCATCGTCGGCGAAATCAGCCCCGACGACGAGCAGGGCCTCTGGCTCGGGTCGTACAACCAGTTCGCCTCCTTCTCCTCCCTGTTCGGCGACCTGGTCGGCGGCTACCTCCTCTTCGCCTACGGCTTCACCGTCCCCTACCTCGTCCTGACGGCCATCACGCTCGCCGCGTTCGTGCTCGTCTACGCTTTCCTCCGGGACAATCCCGGCGGGCAGAAAGACCCCGAGGAAGCGGGCGGCGTCGAGACGTTCCGGTCGCTGCTGGCGCTGCCGATGCTGCGCTCGCTGGTCGGCTTCCGCTTCGCCTTCAGCGTCGGCAAGATGGCGGTCATCATCTTCCTCCCCATCTACGCCCGCACGCACTTCGGCATCTCCGCCTTCGCCATCGGCTGGATCATGGCCGGCGGCAAACTCACGAAGACGCTCATGCAGGGGGTCGTCGGCTCGCTCACCGACCGCTACGGCCGCGAGCACTACTTCGTCGCCGTCGGCGCACTGCTGTACGGCGTCGGCACCGCCGCGATTCCGCTGGCGTCGTACTTCGACGGGCGCATCTCGCCCGTGGCGGTCACGTTCCTCGGCGACACCCAGCTGCTCGGCGGCGCCTTCTTCGCGCTCTTTGGTGCCTACTCGCTTCTGGGCGTGGCCGACTCCATCCGCCTGCCGGCGAGCATGTCGCTGTTCGTCGACGAGGGCACCAGGTACGACTCGGTGGCGAGCGCGATGTCGCTGCGCTCCATCTCCTGGAAGGTCGGGCAGGTGGCCGGACCGGTGCTGGTCGGGACGACAATGGACTTCCTCTGGCCGGAGGCCGGATTCGTGCTGGCCGCGGCCTTCATCGCCGTCGCCACCGTCGGGTTCGTCCTCAGCACCCGTCGCGCGGACGTCACCCGTCGGCCGGGGACCGACCCCTCGGCGGGGGACTGACGGCGACGCGACGCCGTGGACCCCCTCTTACGCCTTCGTCAGACGGTCCGGCAACCTGTTCGTCTCCTGTCTGTCCAGTTCGCGTTCGAGGTGCTTGAGGAAGCCGAGCAGGGACAGGTAGTACCCGGCGAGACACCCGGCGACGAGCACGGCGTCCTTCGCGAACCACGGCCCGCCGGTGCCGACGAGGGCGTTCCACGCCGGGTCGAAGAAGTACACGAACAGGGCCGTCGCCACCGTCATCGCGACGTGGTGGTAGTACGAGACGGGTCTGTACCCGTCCCGGAGGATGTCCTCGTACTCGTCGACCTCCAGCAGCGGCAGGAGCGCCCAGATGGTGAACGTGACCAGCGCGATGAGCACGCCGCTGGTCCCCGCCGTCGTGTCCGTGACGAGGATGAACCCGAGGAGGATGAGCGCCAGGTTCGCCCCGTGCAGGAAGTTGAACCGGCCGAGCTGTGGGACCCGGACTCTCTGCTGGGAGCCGGTGTCGAGCAGGTAGAACAGCCCGACGAAAAACGGCGGGAGCTTCTCCTCGGAGATGCGCTGGAGGTCCAGCGACCGCGCGATGCCGCCGATTTCGATGATGACCACGAAAAGCAGTGAGACGAACAGCGAGATGTCGACTGCCATGCAGGTACTCCGGGTTCGGAGGGAGCCACCATTAAACTGTGTGCGAGCGGCCCGACGGCGGCCTCGTCGGCCTACCGGAGCTTGCTCTGGATGTACCCGGAGAAGGTCGTGTACTCCTCCGATATCAGCTCGGTGACAGTCCGTCGCAGACCGGTGTAGACGACGGCGAAGCCGACCAGCACCAGCACCGGCGTCGTGAACTGCCCGGGCAGCAACCAGAGGGTTCCGGCTCCGGTCCCGACGGACAGCGCGAGGTCCGGCAGCGACCCGTCGTAGAAGAGCCGTCGGGGGCGGACCCACTCCCCGGCGACGTGGTTGTAGACCGCTCGCTCGTCGGTTTCGCGCCACGGCCGCATCTCCTTCCCGCCGCCGAGCGTGTCCATCGCGCAGTGGAGGGCCGCCGCGAGTGCGGCCACGCACAGGACCGCCGCCGCTCCCGAACCAGTCACGAGCACCACGACGCCCAGAACCACGGCAGCGAGCGCGTAGAGCACCGGAAAGTGCAGCGTCTTCCGGTGGACGAAGAGCATGTCCAGGTCCGGCAACAACCCGCCGACGAGCCCCGCACCCACGAGTTCGGCCGTCAGACCCGGCGAGGCGGGCGCGGCGAGTGCCCCGACGAGGACGCCGACGAGCACGTGGGTGAAGACCATCATCGTGTCCGTCCCTTGCCGACGTGTCAGTAAATACACTGTGGCTGCGCCCGCTGGCCGTTCTCTTCCGGCACCGTCGGCGGGAGCGGCGCGTCCCCGGTCACCGCCGCCGCCACCACCAGATGGCGGCCCCGACGACGGCGAGGAGGCCGAGCGCCGTGGGGACGATGGGCACGCTCGCGGCTGGCTGGACGACGGTCACGGGGACGACGTAGGGCGTCGTCACCCGCCGGTCGCCGCGGGCGTCCGTGTAGCTGACCGATAGCTGGACGCTGTCGTTTTTCGGAATCGCGTCGTTGGTCGCCGAGAGGTCGAAGCGTAGCCGCGTCGACTCCCCCGGTGCGAGCCGGCCGGCGAAGGCCGAGGTATCCTCCGTCTCGAACGGGGCGGCCACGCCCAGCTGGCCGCGCACGTCGGTCAGCGGCTCGTCGACGACGTTCGTCACCTCGACGGTGAGGACGCTGTCGCCGTCGACCGGGACGGTGGCGTTGACCGGTCGCACGGTGAATGGCTCGCGCTCGGGACCGACGGTCACCCGGCCGTCGACGGGGTCGCTCACGTACACCTGCGTCCCGGCGCGGTACCGGACGCGAAAGGAGAGCAGCCGCGGGCCGGGCACCGTTCCGTTCGGCACGTCGACGGTGAACTCGAAGGGGACGCGCTCGCCGGGCGCGAGGTCGCCGACCGCGTACTCCCGCGCCCGGGGTCGCAGGAGGCTGTCGCCCGCGACCTGGACCACTGCCCCCGAGACGGGCGCGTCGCCGGTGTTGACGACCGTCCCGGAGACGGTCCCGGTCCAGTCGACCCGGAGGGTGTCCGTGAGGTTCGCGAGGGCGAAGGTCTGTTCGGCCCCGACGCCGACGCTGGCGTCGATGCGGTCGCTCACGACCGTCTCGCCGAAGCCGGCGCGGTACCGGACTTGGAACGGGAAGACTCGCTGGTTCGCGTCGGAGCCGTTCGGGACGACCACCGTGAACGCGAAGGGGACGCTCTCGCCGGCGGCGAGGTCGCCGACGGCTATCTCCGACGTCGTGGGGCGGAGGTCCCCGCTCGCGCCCAGCGCCACCGACGCGTCGCTGACGTTCCCGGGGCCGGTGTTGACGACCCGTCCGCTGACGGTCCCGCGCTGGCCCACGCGGAGGGCGCTCTGCACGTCGGTGACGGCGAAGGTCTGCTCACGGCTGACCGGCAGGACGTGCTGGAGCGGGTCGCTCCGGCGGGTCACGTCCGCGGGGTCGCTGTACTGCACCCGGAACGTGGCCGGCCGCGTCCCCGGCGCGGTCCGGTTGGAGACGTCGACGGTGAACTGGAAGGGGACGCGCTCGCCGGGTTCGAGCGTCCCCAGCGCCACCTCGCCGGTCCGCGGGACGATTGCCGACACGCCCGGCGCGAACTGGAGGACTGCGTCGTCGACGGCCGCGTCGCCGGTGTTGACGACCGCTCCCGAGACGGTGCCGGGCTGGCCAACCCGGAGCGCCGCGGTGAGGTTGCGGACGGCGAAGGCGGGGGCCGGCCCCACGCCGACGGGGGCGGTGAGACGCTCGCTGGTGCGGCGCTCGCCGTCCTCGCCGCGGTAGCGCACCCGGTAGCTCACCTGTCGCGGCCCGGCCTCGCTGCGGTTGGAGACGTCGACGGTGAACTCGAAGGGGGCGCGCTCGCCGGGCGCGAGGTTACCGACCACGAACTCGCGGTCCGCTGCCTGCATCGTTCCCGCCGTGTCGAGGACGACCACGGCGTCGGTGACGGCCGTCTCGCCGGTGTTGGTCACGACGCCGCGGACCGTCCCGCGCTGGCCGACCCGGAGCGACTGCGAGGTGTCGGAGACGGCGAAGGTCTGCTCGGACCCGACGGTGACGCTGGCGTCGATGCGGTCGCTGGCCTGGCGGTTCCCGCGCGCGTCGCGGTAGCGCACCCGGAAGCCGACCGGGCGCCGGCCGGCGTCGGTCCGGTTGGAGACGTCGACGGTGAACTCGAAGGGGGCCGGTTCGCCGGGTGCCAGGTCGCCGACGGCGAACTCGGTCGCACGCGGGACGACGCCCTCCCCGCTCCCCCGGAGGACGACGGTGGCGTTCGAGACGGGCGCGTCGCCGGTGTTGACGACCGTCCCCGCGAGTGTCCCGGTCCAGCCGACCCGCAGGTCGTCCGTCAGGTTGCCGACGGCGAAGGTCTGCTCGCGCGCGACGGCGACGGTCGCCTCCAGCGGGTCGCTGGTCCGCTGCTCGCCGGCCTCGTCGCGGTAGCGCACCCGGAAGCCGAACTGCCGCGGTCCCGCTGTCGTCCGGTTCGAGACCGTCAGCGTGTACGCGAAGGTGGCGTTCTCGCCGGGGCCGAGCGCCCCCAGCGGCACCTCGACGTTCTGGGGGGCGAGTTCTGCTGGTACGGCCTCCAGTGCGAGGACGGCCTCGTCGACGCGACGGTCGCCGGTGTTGCGGACGGTGCCGGTGACGCTGCCCTCCTGGCCGACCTGCAACGCGGCGTCGCTGACCGCGACGGCGAAGCTCTGTCGGCGCTGGACGGCCACCGCCACCTCCGTCGCCGGCGTCTGCTGGGTGACGCCTCTCCTGTCCGCGTACTCGACGCTCGCGACCAGCGGGTAGGTCCCGGGTCGGGTGTCGCGGCCGGTGCCGACGGGGACGTTCACGCGGGTGGTCTCGCCGGCCCCGAGTTCGGGGACGAGCGTCGTCACGGTGTCCTGCGGGCTGTCGCTCTCGCCGAAGAAAAGCGGGGAGTCCTCCGCCGAGAGGCGGACCCGCGCGTTTCTCGCCGGTTCGCCCCCGACGTTGCGGACGGACAGCCCGACGGTCCCCGTCGTGCCCGCCGGTATCGACTGGTCGGGGCGGGGCGTCACCTCGAAGCGCGCCCGGTCCTCGACGACCACGGTGAGGAACACGACGTCGGTCCGCGAGGCGTCACCGAACGTCGGGTTCCGCCCCGGGCCGTACTCGACGAAGGTAGTGTAGTCGTAGGTGACGCGGACGGGAATCTCGTACTCGCCGGGCGGCAGCGACTCCGCGACGTCGAGTTCCACCTCGAAGGGGCCGACGACGCCCTGGCCGACAGTGCCGACGAGGACCGTCCCCGTCCGCACGTCGACAGCCCGCGCCAGTTGCTCGTCCAGGCGGTCCTCGGCGACCGTCAGGCGGACGTTCCGGGCGGTCGTCACCCGCTCGACGAACTCCGCCGGCCCGCCGCGGTCGATGTCGCCGTCGTTGGCGACGAGCACTTCGAGCACGTTGCGCTCGCCGACCCGGAGTTCGCTGTCCTGTGCCGACAGCGCGAGCGACGGCCGCCCGACGACGGTCCCCTCCTCGGCCTGGCCGGCGACCGGCGGTGCCACCACTGTCAGCACCACCGCTGCCAGGACGACGAGCAGGCCGAGCAGTCTCGGGGCGGATGCGGGGACCGGGCGGCCACGCGGGCGAGGACGGCGCACGCACCAAGATGACGCGCTGGCGGTCAAAAACGGGTGCGACCGTTTCAGGCTCCCGCGAGCGTAACCGCTCCCTGCCGCCGAACAGCCTCGTCCTACCTCGGCTCCCCGCCCGCGGACGGCAGTGCTTACCTCGCCGCCGTCGGCCCCTCCCTTGCGACTTGGTTCCGCTTGCTCGCGGCTTCGCTTCGCCGCGCGAAAGGTTTTGGCGGGCACGGAGCGACACCCATGGACGTGCCCGAACCAGCCGTGGCGCTGCGCTCGCTGACGAAGCACTACGGGGAGGTGGTCGGCATCGAGGACCTGACGCTGACCGTCGACCACGGCGAGGCCTTCGGGTTTCTCGGGCCGAACGGGGCCGGCAAGTCCACGGCCATCCGGACGCTGCTCGGCTTCCAGTCCCCGACGAGCGGCGAGGCCCGGGTGCTGGGGACCGACGTGACCGACCGCCGTGCGTTCACCGAGACCAAGCGGCGCATCGGCCACCTGCCGAGCGACTTCGACTTCTACGGCGGCGCGACCGGGTCGTCGCTGCTGGACTACTACGGGCAACTCAAGGGCGACGACCGCCGCGAGGAGATGCTCGCGCGCTTTCCGGTCCCCGTCGACCGGGCGGTCCGGACCTACTCGCGCGGCAACAGGCAGAAACTCGCCATCGTCCAGGCGTTCATGCACGACCCGGACCTCCTCGTGATGGACGAGCCCACGACCGGCCTCGACCCGATGGTGCAACACGAGTTCCGCAGGCTCCTCGAAACCGAGCGCGACAGGGGCAAGACCGTCGTCTTCTCCTCGCACATCCTCGGCGACGTCGGCGACGTCTGCGACCGGGTCGCCATCGTCCGCAACGGCCGGCTGGTCGAACTCGACTCGGTGTCCGCGCTCCTGGCCCGGGCGGGAAAACTGGTCCGCGCGGAGTTCGACGGCCCGCCCGACCCCGCCGCGTTCGACATCGACGGGGTCAGCGACGTCCGCGTGACCGACGAGGGGGTGCTCGAACTGGTGGTGGCCGACAACTACGGGACGGTGCTGGACCGGCTGAACCGCGGCGACCTCCGGGACGTGGAGATACGCGAGGCCGACATCGAGGAGGTGTTCATGCACTACTACGAGGGGGAGGTCCCGGCGTGACCAGCACGCTCGACGTGCTGGCCTTCGAGTCCTGGCGGCGAGTCCGGAGCGTGCTGGTGCTGTCGGCCGTCCTCGGCCTTCTCGCGTTGCTGACGGTGGGGCTGTTCCCGACACTGGAGGGGGCCAGCGAGGCCCTGGAGACGGCCCTCGACTCGCTCCCCGAGGAGACCCGCCGGGCCGTCGTGGGCAACGTCGACACCATCACCACCATCGAGGGGTATCTGGTCTCGCAGTTCTACCAGTTCGCCTGGCTGCTCCTGCTCGGCGTCTACTACGCCTACGCGGGGGCGTCGCTCGTCGCCGGCGAGGTCGAGCACGGCTCCATCGAGTTCCTCCTCATCGTGCCGCTGTCCCGGTCCAGCATCGTCGTCGGCAAGTTCCTCGCCCTGCTCCCGAGCATCCTCGCGGTCAACGTCCTGACCATGGCAATCGTCGACCTCTCGCTGGTCTCCATCGGCGAGACCGTCGACCAGGTGCACCTGGCGATGGTCCACGGTTTCTCGATTCCCTATCTCCTCGCCTGTGCGGGCGTCGGACTCCTCGTCTCGGTGCGCTTCGACGAGACCCGCCGGGCGCAGACGCTCGCCATCGGGGCCATCTTCGCCATGTTCATCGTCGACAACCTCACCTTCGACACCGACTTCGAGTGGCTCGGCGCGGTCGCGTTCTCGCGGTACTACGACCCGGGAGAGCTTCTCGTCGACGGCGTCGTCGACCTGGCGGACGTCGCCGCGCTGGTCGTGGCCGTCGTGGCCTGCGTCGTCGTCGCCGCCGAACTGTTCGAGCGCCGGGACATCGCGACCTGAGCCACCGGTACCGTTTAGGGGGCGACGTGTCACGCTTCCCGCATGGCAGGCGCTACGGCTGGCGGGACGCGGCGGGGCATCGGCGGACTGGCACGACAGGCGAATCCGGCCTTCGCGGCGGGGGCCATCGCGGTCCCGCTGCTCGCACTCGGCGGGGCCATCGCCTCCGGAAGCTCGCAGGCGATCGTCTACGTCCACGTCATGGCGGGCATCCTCTGGACCGGAACCGACCTCCTGCTGGGGTCGGTGCTCGGGCCGGTGCTTGGCCGTATGGACCCCGAGCAGCGGGCCGGCTTCCTCTCCGGGTTCACGCCGAAGATGGTGTTCCTGATGCCGGCGCTGGCGACGGTGACCGTCGGAGCCGGCATCCACATGGCGGTGACCCGCGGGTTCCCGCACGTCATGCCCTGGCTGGCGCTGATGACCGCCGCGACGACCGTGCCGGTCGTGGTCATCATCGGCTACCAGTTCGACGCGCTGACAGACCCCCGGACGCTGGTCGTGCTGGCGGCCGCCGTCGTCGGTTCCGGAGCCTTCCTGTTCTCGACGCTGCCGGAGTTCGGGATGGCCTCGCCGTGGCTCGTCGCGGCGCTGGCCATCGTCACGGTGCTGGTCGTGCTCGGCTTCGGCGTCATCCTCCCCGGCGAGGTCCGCGTCTACCGGCAACTCACCTCTCCCGACCCCGACAACGACGTCATCGGCGACCTCGCGATGCGCAACGCCCGCCTCGGCGGCATCCAGGGCCTGATGCAACTCGCCGTCGTTTTCGTGATGGTCGGCCTCCGCTACGGGAACGCCTTCGGCGTATAGTTTAGTGGGTCGGCGCGAAACTGTGGTGTATGCCAACACTCTACGCAGCGCTCGACGACCGCCTGCTCGTCGTCCGCGGGGGGACCGACGGCTGGCGGGCCACGGCCGCGCTCGGCGGCCACCGGTTCGAGTGCGTCGCGGCCGCGTCCGATGCCCCCGAGCGGGTCTTCGCCGGCACCGTCGAGGCCGGCCTGCAGCGCAGCACCGACGGCGGCGAGACCTGGGAGTCCGTCGGCGGGTTCGACGACCGCGTGACGGCGGTCACGGTCAGCCCGCACGA
The DNA here is from genome assembly GCF_037338445.1 of Salinibaculum sp. SYNS191. NCBI lineage: Archaea > Methanobacteriati > Methanobacteriota > Halobacteria > Halobacteriales > Haloarculaceae > Salinibaculum > Salinibaculum marinum. Next base: position 1,801,958 of record NZ_CP147838.1, on the reverse strand, counting down.
CCCCGGGGTAGTGTGGGTCGGCACCGAACCCAGCGCCGTCTACCGCTCGGCCGACGCCGGGGCGACGTTCGCGCCCTGCAGCGACCTGACGACGTTGCCCTCCGCCGAGCGCTGGTCGTACCCGCCGCGGTCGCACACCCACCACGTCCGCTGGATTTCTATCAACCCCCACGACCCGACGCACGTCTACGTCGCCGTCGAGGCCGGCGCCTTCCTCCGGTCGCTCGACGGCGGCGAGACGTGGACGGACCACCCCGAGGGCGGCCGGCGGGACAACCACACGCTGGCGGTCCACCCCGACGCCCCCTGCCGGGTCTACACGGCCGCCGGCGACGGCTACGCCGAGACGCCCGACTGCGGCGACACCTGGGAGTACCCCGACGAGGGGCTGGACCACCGCTACGTCTGGGGGCTGGCCGTCGACGCCGGCGACCCGGAGACGGTCGTCGTCTCCGCGTCCGACGGCGCCCGCAGCGCCCACTGGCTCGACAGCGCCGAGGCGTACGTCTACCGCCGCGACGGCGACAGCGACCGCTGGTCCCTTGCGATGGACGGCCTACCGGACCCCGAGGGGACGACGCGGGCCACCCTCGCGGCCGGCGACCCCTGCGAGTTCTACGCGCTGACGAACCGCGGGCTCTTCCACAGCACCGACGCCGCCCGCTCGTGGGACCGCCTCGACGTCGACTGGCCCGAGGAGCCCCAGCAGGTCGGGTGGGGACTGGCGGTCGTCTGAGGACCGCCGCCTCAGAAGTCGGGCCGGAGCATCCGCGAGCGCGAGACGCGACCAGCGGGAGCGTCTCGGATGCGCGAACGGCGAAGCCGTGAGCAAAGCGAGCGGTTCACCGACGGCGAGGCTGAAAGCCGAGCCGTCGGCCTTTTTAGCGTAGATTTTTGCGCCGAGTGGTTCCCGCAGTGAGCGCGAGACACGAACGAGGAAACCCGAGGCGGAAAAAGGTACTATTGGTACATCCCCAGCGGCCGCGCGCGGGTGGACTCCTCCTCGGCCTCCTGCATCTGCTTGGCGAGGCGTTCGCGGGCCTCGGCGACGCGGTCGGCCTGCTCGACGAGTTTGTCGGTGTCGACGTCGATGCCGGCAAGCGGTTCGATGCCCTTCGTCAGCAGGACCCGCGCGGCCTCGGGGTCCGGGAACTGGGCGCTCGCCTGCACGACGAGCCCCACGCCGCCGAGGCCTTGCTCGCTGGCCTCGGCGATGAGTGCGCCGGTGGGGCCGCTGACCATCCCGCTCTCGGTCGGCGGGCCGATGTCGTACTCGTCGAGCAGCGCCCCGCCGTCGCCGGTGCCGACGCCGTACATCTCGGGTACGCCGTCTTTCTCCTCCGCGAGTCCGCTCAGGTACACCGGCGTCACGTCGTTGTCGGCCAGCCACCCGGTGACGCAGGTCGCGAACTCGGTCGCGATGTTGGGCGAGACGGGGACGTCGCTCTGGAGTGCCAGCAGGTCGCGGCGCTCGTCGGCGTAGATGCGTACCGGCGGCCGGACGGCGTGGTCGCCCTCCTCGTATATCGCCACGCGGGGCAACCCCTCGCAGTGACAGGTGGCGTAGTAGGTCATGTCGAACTCCGTGACCAGGTGGTCGGCGGCCAGTTTCCCCACCAGTCCGACGCCGGGCAGTCCCTCCACCAGCATCGGCGCGTCGAGGTCTATCGACGTGTGCGTCTCGATGTGTGCCATACCTGTACTGCGCCGCCGGACACCTTAACAGTCCGCCACGACCGGACGATAACCGGGCTAGGACTTCTCGCTGTCGTCTTCGTCGGCCTCGTCACTCTCGTCGGCGTCGGCCTCCTCGACCTCGACCGTGTGACCCTCCTCGGTTTCGGCCGGCCCCTCCTCTTCCGTCTCGACTTCGACCTCTATGGGCTGCTGGCCCTCGGTTTCGCTCTCGCTGCGACCGCCGAAAAAGCGCGTGCGGAGGTCCTCGGCGACGGATTCGACCTGGTTGCGCAGCGTCCCGACCTCGTCCTCGAACGCCGTCACGCTGCGCTCGACGTAGTGGACGCGCTCGACCGGGATGCGCCGCACCAGGTCGTTGCCCGACGCGTCCTCGCCGCGCCTGAGAATCCAGTGGTCCTGGAAGTACGCGATGTGCTCGTTCTGGACTGTCGTCTCGACCGTTCCCTCGTGGGGGTCTTCGTAGACGATTGTGGCGGTTCCGAGATCGCTGTCTACCATGTTGGTAGTTCACGCGCTGGACGCATATGGGGGCTTCGGGGCCGGAGAGTCGAAACCCACAAGCGCCGACCCGTCGAAGGCGGGGCAATGACCGTACTGGAGCGGTACGAACCGCTCGTCGACGACTTCGAGGCGTTTCTCGCGGCCTGCGAGCGCCCCCTGCCCGCGGCCGTCCGCGTCAACACCATCAAGACGACCGTCGAGCGCGCGATGCGGGCCCTCGACGAGGCGGACATCGCCTACGAGAGGGCCGACTGGCACCCGGGCCTGTTCCGCCTGCCGGAGGACCAGCCCGGTGCGAACTGGCCGTACGTCCACGGCTGGCTCCACGGCCAGGAGGAGGTCTCCGCAGTGCCGGCGACGGTGCTGGACCCTGCCCCCGGCGAGCGCGTCTGGGACGCCTGCGCCGCGCCGGGCAGCAAGACGACCCAGCTCGCGGCCATCATGGACGACGCCGGCCGCGTCGTCGCGACGGACAACAACATCGGGCGCATCTCCGCGCTGCGCTCGAACGCCGAGCGCCTGGGCGTCACCAACGTCGCCATCACCCACGAGGACGCCCGGAACCACTCGCTGAAGCCCTTCGGTGTCTCCGAGTCACACTCGGAGGCTCGTCGGACGCAGTCCGACACTGGGGAGGGGTACGACCGCGCGCTCGTGGACGTGCCCTGCTCCTGCGAGGGGACCATCCGGAAGAACCCCGACACGTTAGACGAGTGGAGCCTCGAACACGTCGAGGGCATCGCCGGCGCGCAGAAGGGCATCCTCCGCCGGGCCGTGCAGGTCACCCGCCCGGGCGGGACCGTCGTCTACTCCACCTGCACGTTCGCTCCGGAGGAGAACGAGGAGGTCCTCGACTACGTCCTCGCCGAGGAGGGCGGCTTCCGCGTCGTCGACTTCGACCTGCCGCTGGACGCCGTGCCCGGCGTCACGGAGTGGCAGGGCCGGGAGTACGACGGCCAGGTCGCCAACGCGAAGCGCATCTACCCGCACCACAACGACACGGGTGGGTTCTTCTGTGCGAAACTGGAGGTGTCCGAATGAACGACAGTCACCGCTTCGACCGCCTGCCGGCCACCGCGGACGAGCGGGAGGTCGAGGGCCGGGCGACTCGCGAGGAAGTGCTGACGTGGTGGGAGGACCGCTTCGGCGTCGACCCCGCCGTCTTCGCCGACTACACCTTCTGGGAGCGCGGCAGCGGCAAGGTCTGGGCGCTGCGGGGCGCGGAGCCGACGCCGGTCGACATCGAGGGCCTGGGCATCACCTTCATGCGGACCCGTCAGGAGCACTGGAAGCCGACGCTGACCGCGGTCCAGCGCTTCGGCGGCCACGCGACGGCGAACGTCGTCCACCTCACGCGCGAGCAGGCGGCGACGTTCATGGCCGGCGAGGACCAGGAACACGACTGGGACGGCGACTGGGGCTACCTCGTCGTCACGGCGGACGTCGCGGGGGAACCCGAACCGCTCGGCGTCGGGCTGTACGTCTACGGCGAACTCCGCTCGCAGGTGCCGAAGGGCCGGCGGCGGGACCTGTAGCGCGGCCTCAGTCCTCGACCTGGCCGCTCTCGTAGCCGACGCGAGCGGCGCTGGCGGCGTTGCGGAAGACGCGGGCGAGGGCGACCACGACCCGCGTCACCAGGATGAGGGCGGCGAGTCCGACCATGAGGCCGCCGAGGGACTGGCCGCTCAACGTGACGGTGTCGGGGACGAGCGACCCGCCGAGGAGGAGGGCCAGGGCAATCCAGAACGCTGCGGGCCGCTGTGAGAGGGCTGTGAGCGTATCGTCACTCATGGCTGAACTGACACGTACTCGGATATTAAGTGTTCTCACCGGCAGCGGTCCACAAAAGTTGTCCGACAGCCCTTCGCAGTGTCGGGCATGAATCCCCTCCCCTGGTTGCTGGATTGGCCCCCGCGCCCCGCCACCGTCGCCGTCACCCTCCTCCTGACGGTCTTCAGCGTCGGCACGCTGGTCGTCTTCGGCGGCGTCGTCGACGACATCGAGAGCGAGAACGTCACCGTCGAGTCGATGGACCTCTCGGTCCGACTCAACGACGAGAGTTCCATTCCGTCGGGCGACGGCTCGGTCCAGACCTGTCTCGGCAGCGGGACGCCCGGCGACCGCATCAGCGTGCTCGGCGACGTCACCGTCGACGTTCCGCCCGGGTGGGACGGGCCGGCCGACGGCTCGCTGACCGTCGCGGTGAGTCTCGGCCACACCGACGAGGCGACGACGCAGTCCGTTCCGAGCGAGGGCACCGAAACCGTCCGCGTGTTCTGGCTCCTCGAAGACGACGAGACGCTGTCGGCGGGCGACGAGGCGACGGTGCAGGTCAGCGTCAGGACCGACGACGCGACCGTCGCGACGGCGACGCGGCCGGTCACCGTCGAGGCGTCGTCGCGCTCGTACGACTGCTGACGGTCAGTCCTCGCGGCGCTCGCGGGGCTGGCCGTCGCGGATGTCCTCGCTGCGGAGTTCGCCGCGGGCCTGCCAGTCGCGGGGCCGGCAGGCGATGAGGAACCCGCCGGTGAACAGCAGGACGACGCCGACCGTCACCACGAGGCCGGGAATCTGGCCGACGGCGGCGCTCTCGGGCCAGGGGATGTCACCGAAGGCAGTCACCCTGACGACCCACGCGCCGTTGAGGATGGCGAACATCGGGAGGTAGACACGGCGCAGGCGGTGTGCGATGGCCTCCTCGGCCGTTATCTTCAGCGCCGGGTTCCGGTAGTCCTCGGCGAGTTCGTGTCGCCACTCCCCGTCCATCGGGGTGCCCTCGTCAAGCCCGGTCGCCCAGACGTTCTCCTGGAGCGTCCGCACCCGCGAGCGCCAGACGTCGTAGGCGCGGTAGCGCCGCGCTTCCACGACGAGAAAGAGGGCGATGGCGGCGTTCCCGATGAGGATGACGTAGTGCGGGTTGGACTGGTTCGAGAAGGCGTAGGTCAGGATGGCGGCCATGAGGATGACCGCCCAGTTGGTGGTCTGGTCCAGCCGTTCGCGCCACAGCTTCATCCGGTGGACCTCGCCGCGGTAGAGGTGTGCCAGCGCGGAGCTGGGCCCCATGTCCACGTCGAGTAGCCCCTGCCCGACGTCGGCGTCCGGCCCGGGCTCCGCGGTGCTGTCGGCCTCTGTGGCCCCGTCGTCGCTCATCTCCTCAGGTGGGGACGTCTGCACGTTCGCTGTATTTCTCCCTGAATTCGCCGATGAGCTGTCCCATCTGTGCGTACCAGTCGTTGAGCATGCGTTGCATCTCGTCCGCGACGACGTCCGGGTCGGCGGGCCGGAAGACGTGGTAGTAGCCGCCGCCCTCGTAGGTCCGCTGTTCGCGTTCGAGGAAGCCGGCCTCCTCCAGGCGCTTGACCGCCCGGTAGGCCGTCGAGCGCTCGCGGTCAACCTGTTCGGCCACTTCGTCGACGGTCATCGGCTCCTCGCTCGTCACGAGCGTCTCGAACACGGCGCGGTCGAGTTCGGTCAGACCGTGGAAACACTCCAGCAGCCCCTCGCATTTCATGTCCGACTGCAGCATCTTCTGCAGCGATTGTGCCATGCTAGACACGTGGGTCACCCGGGCCCAAAACGCTTGTGTGCCACGGTTCCAAGACTGCGCGTCGGCATCCGCCGTCACCGCGCATCAGTCGTCGGCGACCTCCGTTGAGCCGGTTCCGGCGCCGTCGGCCCTGCTGGCACGCACGTAGCCCTGGACGTACGCGCCGAGGAACATCCCGCCGATGGCCCACAGGATGGGGACGTTGCCGATGCCGAGGCTGGCGTAGGCCGCGCCGGGACAGATGCCCGACAGCCCCCAGCCCACGCCGAAGATGCTCCCGCCGACGATCACGTTCCGGTCGAAGGACTTCAGGCGTCGCCCGTAGTCCTGTCCGGTCAGCGGCGCGCGGCCGCCGCGGTACTCGACGAGGGCGAAGACGACGCCGGTCGTGACGGCCGCACCGCCCATCACCAGCAGGAGGCCGAAGTCCTCGAACTGGAGGAAGTCCAGCACGATTTCCGGCCGTGCCATCTTGCTCAGTGCCAGCCCGGCCCCGAAGACCAGCCCGCCGACGAACACGACGGGCAGAAAGAGGGGGTGGCGGTCGCTCGCGCTCATGGCGTCACCCCCAGCGCCTGGACAATCTGTGCGGTCCCGATTGCGAACAGCATGAAGGTGGCGACGTTCGCCAGCGACGTCGGCGAGCGCGAGCCGACCCCGCAGACGCCGTGACCGGAGGTACAGCCCTTCCCGAGGCGCGTGCCGACGCCGACGAGGAAGCCGCCGCCGAGCAGCCGCCAGGCGTCGACCTCCGTCGTCCAGAGCCCGTCGCCGAGCGTGAGCGTGTACCCGAGCGCCCCCAACACGATGCCGGCCGTGAAGACGACGCGCCAGTCCCGGGAGGCGAGGTACGTGGGGCGGTTGAACCGCGAGATGTCCGAGACGTACGACAGCGTCGATTCGAGGAACGTCGACGCGCCGGCGGAGATGCCGGTCAGCACGTAGATGATGACCGAGCCGAGCCCGATGAGGAGGCCACCGAGCAGGTAGGGTACCCAGCCGTTGGGGAACAGTTCCAGCGCCATCAGGCCCCCACTTCGAGGTCGCTCTGGCGCGCGGCCGCCGGGACCGCCGCCGTCGTCTCGTGGCCGTCCCCACCGGGGTCGCCCGCGCGGTCCAGTGCCGGCCTGGTCGCCGCGACCGGTTCGTCCGGGTCGGAAAGCTCCGTCGTGGTCATGTACCCTTTCGTTCCCGCTGGCCGCTATTAAATGGTTTGATTGAATTGTGGGTTTAGCGCAATATGTAAGTGAGATATACCCCAGCAAAACGGGTTTTTATGGGCTCAGTCCGTAACGGTTTTGTACCCTTAACGAAATACTGTGGAGTGAGTACAATGTCAGACGCAGAAATCCAGGCCGACGAGACGCTCGACGTGAAAGGTGCTTCCTGCCCGATGCCGGTCGTCAAGACCAAGCAGGCAATCGACGGCCTCGCCGCCGGCGAGGTGCTCGAAGTGGTGGCGACGGACAGCGGCAGTATGAGCGACATCGACGGGTGGGCGTCGGGGACGGCCGGCGTCGAACTCCTGAGCCAGACCGAACGCGAGGAAGGCGGTGAGACACTCTACGTCCACCACGTTCAGGCGGTCGACGAATAATGAGCACCGACACGCCAGGCGACACCGACGCGGAGACGCCGTCCCAGCCCAGCGCCGAGGACGTCGCGGCGCTGCGCGAGCGCGTCGAGGAACTGGAGGAGGAGCTGTCGGCCGTCGAGACCGACGCCGACGACGGGCAGAAGTCGATGGTCATCATCGCGACGAAGGGCACGCTCGACATGGCGTACCCGCCGCTCATCCTCGCCTCGACGGCCGCCGCCTTCGGGTGGGACGTGACCGTCTTCCACACCTTCTGGGGGCTGGAGATACTCCACGAGGAGAACTCCAAGGAACTCGGGCTCAGCGCGGTCGGCAACCCCAACATGGGCGTGCCCAACGCCGTCGCGGCGCTCCCGGGGATGGACCGCGTGACGACGACGATGATGCGCCGGCGCATCGAGGACAACGACGTGGCGAGCATCGAGGAACTGATGGACACCTGCCGGACGATGGACGTGGAACTCCAGGCCTGCCAGATGACGATGGACCTGCTGGACTACGAGGAGGAGGACTTCTACGACGGCGTCACCGCCGGCGTGGGTGCCGCCACGGCGCTGGAGCAGATGGCCGACGCCGACGTCCAGTTGCTGGTCTAGTCGCCCTTCTCCCTGACGACCCCGCCGCTCAGTCCCTCCCACTCGACGCGATAGCCCAGCGCGGACAGCGCCGCGCTCGCGTCGTCGATGCCGTACTCCGCCAGTGCAGCCTCCGCCTCGTCGAGGTCCATCCCCGCCTCGACTCGCTCCCGTAGCGCCGCGAGCACGGCCGGGCGCACGAGGGTCCGCCCCACCCGTTCGTGCGCCGGAAACGATTTCTCTTCGACGGCGCGCTCGCTGACGCCGTGGCGCTCGGCCAGCGCCGCCAGCGTCACCGCGTCGTCGTCCGGCGCCAGTTCGTCGGGCAGTGCCGCGGCCGCCGCCGCGTCTAGTCGTTCCTCGTAGCGCCGCAGGGCGTCCCTGACGTCCTTCAGACGCACCGTCCCGCGGTAGGGAATCGCGCGGTGGTCACGGGCTTCGACGTCCTCCGCGACGCCCAGCGACTCGTCGACCGCCACGAGCATCTCCACGTCCTCCAGGTCGGCCAGCCGCGACAGCTTCTTCTCGACGTACGCCGGCGTCCAGAATCCCATTATCTCGAAGTAGACGCGGAAGTCCCCGTGTCGCCAGTCGAACGCGAAGTCGGGGATGACGACGTGCGCGCCGGCGGCCAGCGGGTCCGGTTCGCGCAGGAGGTCCCAGTCCAGGTCGAGCGATTCGAACCGGGCTGCGAAGTCCGCCTCGACGCCGCTGTCGAAGGTAACCTCCGTCACGGGCTCGACGCCCGGCACCGACACGTCGCCGTCGTCGAGGACGAGTTCGCGCTCGGTCCCGCGGTCGTCGATGGTCGCCGACAGCCGCCACTCGTCGGCGCTCGCGACGGTGCGCAGCAGGCGCGCGAAGCGGGTGCCGTAGCGCCGGCTGTTCGTAAAGAGTGCGTCCGGGCCGGTCACGACCACCTCGCGGTCCGCGCCGCCGACGGTCCGCCGCTCGTCGTCGGGCAGGCGGCGCACCTCGTACATGAGCCGGAGGCGCTTGACGGCCGAGACGACCGCCTTCGGGTCGCTGGAGCGGACGCGGACCTCGGTGGCGTCGAACAGCGCGGTCTGGGCGAGCGAGAGGTTGTACTGGGCCACGAGGTCGGCCGGGTCCCAGCGCCGGCCGGCGTCTGTCAGGACCTGTCGCGTCTCGCGGTCGGCGTACAGCGACTCGGCGACGGCGTCGGGCGTCGCGTCCAGCCGGTCCGCGGCCTGTGTCAGCGCCGTCTCCCGCTCGTCGGCGGTGACGACGCCCACCGCCTCGGCGGCCCGAAAGGCGGCCTCGCGGGCCTGCCGCGGGTCGACCGGCGCGCGCGTCTCGAAGGCTGCCTCGCGCTCGACGAGCTTTGCGAACCCGCGGACGAGTTTGAAGTCGTCGCTGTCGCGCTCGATGTCGGTCAGCGCGGCCGCCAGGCGCTCGCGGGACTCGCCGACGTGGCCCTGGTAGCAGCCGACGACGCGGGCGGCCAGCGGCTCGTCGTCACTGCCGGCGAACTGCGGGTGGTAGCCGCCGCCGGCCCGCGAGACGCGCAGGAGGTCCTTGGTCAGCACTGACGGTGTGTTGCCCGTCGGTGGGGAAAAAGTCTCACCCCGCTCGCGAGTGGCTCGTCAGTTCCGGCGGGTGCCGGCGGGGTTCTCCGGCGGCCGGGCCTCCACCCAGTTGGCCTCGTCGAGGACGAGCCCGGAGACGACGGCGGCGACGCGGCGGGCGCTGTCCTCCCGGGCGAAGAAGGTGACGTTGCCCAGCGAGGCGCTGACCGTGCGGCTGACCTCCGTCGTCGGGAGCGATTCGTCGCCGACGATGGCCTCTATCTCGCGGGTGAGCCGCTCGTTGACCTCCGACTCCGCGGGCGGTGCGAGCTGGTAGCCCGCCGGCAGGAGGTCGTAGGTGACGGCGTAGCCCTCGTCGTAGGCCTCGACGGCGAAGAAGGGCCGTTCCTCCTGCTGGGCGCGGCGGTACTCCCGCTCGACGGTCTGCCTGTCCTCGTACAGCGGGACGTCTGTCGGCTCGTATCCTGGCACGCCAATCCCTAGGGGCTCGGGCGTCATGTACCTGTCCCACCCCCGCCTCGCGGCGGCGACGAGAAGATTCTTACCCTGTCCCCCTGCAGGGCGTGACATGAACCGCCGCCACTTCCTCGGCCTCGTCGGGGCCGGCGTCGCCGGCCTCGCTGGCTGTGGCAGCTCCAGCGACGAGGAGCCCCCCACGCTGAACGACGGGGGCGACGGCACGCCCACGCTTTCCAACCCCGTCTACCCCTTCGACGCCGGCTCGGCCGCCGACTTCGAGTTCGAGGAGAGCGACGACGGCACCGTCCTCATCCGCGTCCCGGTCGAGAACACTCGCGAGAAGGCATACACCGCCGAGATGTCGCTGACCGTCACGGTCGACGGGGAGTCCCGGACCGTGACCGAGACCGTCCAGCTGGCGGGCAACGAGAGCACCATGGTCCCCGTCGAAATCGACGCCGACTGGGACGACTGGACGCCGAACTTCCGGGACGTCTCCTTCTCCCGGGGCACGCCGACCGACGAGTCCGGTTAGCGCTCCCCTCACGCGACTCGCTTCGCCGCGGTCTCTGTCGTCACCCGCTCCTGTAGCACTCCACGACCGACCGTCGCGGCCCCTGTCTCGTCGCTCTCTCTGACGCTCATCCAGCGGCGGCCTCGCACCTGGAAAGAGAACGCACGAGAGAGACGAACGGGGGAGACGCCGTTACTGCACTTCGGCCCTGGAGGCCCGCTTGAGCAGACGGACCGCGATTCCGCCCAGAACGAGGTTGAATCCCAGGAGCACGGCGATAGCGGGAACGACCGTGTTCCAGAGTCCGGTGAACGCCGTTACCTCGAAGACCGACAGCACGTCCTGTCCAAGCATGAGCGCCCGGATGGCGTCGACGCCGTACGTGATGGGATTGGCGACGGCGACTGCCCGAATCCAGCCGGGGAGGACCTCGAGCGGCAGGAACGCGCTCGAAATGAACAGGAGCGGGAACGTCAACAGGTTCGCGATCATCACCGTGGCTTCTCGGTCACGCGTGACGAGCGCGACGATATTCGAGTACGCCATGAAGACGCCACCGAAGATGACGGTCACGACGAATATGCCGAGGACGCCGCCCACGCCCGTCTGGAGGTACTGGGTCACAGACGCTCCCGGCTTGAGAGCGAGCAGGAGGTACCCGAGACCGAGAATAATTCCGGTCTGGACCGTGATTCGAACCACCTCGGACAGCACTTTCCCGACGAACATCGCGGCCCGGTTCATCGGGGAGAGTAACGTCTTGTCGAACATTCCCGTCTCCATGTCGTCTACCAGCCCGATACCGGAGACGGCGGCGGCGGCCAGCGCCGACTGAATTACTATCGCGGGGGTGAGATACGTCACGTACGTGACGTCACCACCCAGGGACTGGGACAGGGCACCTCCCGCGATTGCGCCGAGGACTTCGGCCATGAGGACGAAGAAGATGACCGGCTGGACCAGCGAGGTGAACGTCACGTAGGGATTGCGGGACGTTTTGACGAGCCACCGTTTGAAGCTAATCCGTGCGTCGGTTGCGGAACTGTTCCCCGATGCCCTCTGTGCGGAGTCGCTTTCGATGGTGTCCCGGCCGTCGGTCGCGCCGCTCATCGAACCACCTCCTGACCACTCGCCGGGTCAGTGGCCACTCCGCTCTCTCCCACATCTTCTTCTCCGGCCAGCGTGAGGAAGACGTCATCGAGCGTCGGTGCGTGCACGTCGAAGTCAGTGACCGTGACGTCTGCCGCGGCCAGCTCGGTGAAGAGTTCGCTCGTGGCCGAGCGGGCGTTGTCGGCTTCGACGACAAGGCCGTCGGCGGTCGGTTCGATAGCCGCCGCGTCGAGAGCGTTGAGCTGACGGACGGTGTTCATCGCACGGCGCCGGTTCTCCTCGGACGGCTCTTTCAGCGCCAGTGTGACGGTTTCCGTCCCCACGGCCGATTTGAGTGCAGCCGGCGTTCCGGTGTGGGTGATCTGCCCGTCTTGCAGGATGGCGAGGCGGTCACACAGTTCGTTCGCTTCTTCGAGATACTGCGTCGTGAGGAACACGGTCGTTCCCCGCTCGTTGATCTCCTCGAAGTAGTTCCAGACCCGGAGCCGCGCCTCGGGGTCGAGACCGGTCGTCGGCTCGTCGAGGAAGACCACGGGGGGCCGATGGACGAGGACGGTCGCGGTATCGAGACGCTTCTGCATCCCGCCCGAGAACGTCTCTGCCCGCCTGTCCGCAACGTCTCGCAAGTCGACGAGGTCGAGCAACTCCTCGATGCGGTCCGCTCGCTCCGCTTTCGGAACGCCGTACATCCGGCACGCGACGCGCAGGTTCTCGCGCGGCGTGAGTTCGAGGTCGATACTCGTCTCCTGTGCCATGTAGCCGATGGACTCGCGTACGGCCTGGGGCTGTGTCTTCGTGTCGTAGCCGTTGATTCGTACCGACCCCTGTGTCGGGTACAGCAGCGTGACGAGGGTCTTGATAGTGGTCGTCTTGCCGGCCCCGTTGGGTCCGAGGAAGCCGAAGAACTCGCCCTCGTCGACGTCGAGAGAGACGCCTCGGACGGCTTCGGTCCCGTCGTCGTACGTTACACGGACGTCCGCTGCGTCGATTGCAGTCTGACGGGTCGCGGAGTCCGTCTCGTCGTCTGTTCGGTGTCGCGTCTGTTGCAATGCCATAGGCGACTCGGACGTCGAGACGGATTCGGGTAGGTGCGTCTCGAATTCGTGGTGCCCTTTAAGTCAGCGACCGCTCGCAGAGCGCGTCGTGCTCGGTCAGTTCGGGAGTGGCGGCCACGTCGTCGCCACCGTCTCCTCGATGAGTTGGGTTTGCGCCCGGCGCAACCGCTCGGAGACGGAGGAGGGTGTGATATCCAGTTCCCCGGCAACGTCTTCCAGAGAGGCCCGCCGCGGGATGTCGAAGTAGCCCCGCTCGTAGGCGATGCGGAGTGCCTCGTGCTGGCGGTCGGTCAGTCCGTCGCCCGGCGGTTCGGACTCCCCGTCTCGCGTGAGTCTGTGTACCCGGAAGCCAGCGTTGCCCTGCCAGAACGAGGCGAACGCAGTGAATGCGTCCCGGTCGGCGAACCAGCCAGTCTGTCGCCACCCGTCCGGTACCACCTCGATTCGCTCGATGATGGCATCGGCCGTCGCGAGCGCTTCGAGCCCGTCGAGGTCGTCGAGATGCTCACCGAGTTGCTCCTCCAGACTGAGCGCCGGGAGTGTCTGATAGCGACGGGTCTCGCCGGCCTGCCCGACGAGCGTCCACTCCCCCACGTCGTACGCGTCCGTGAGGGCGGTCTCGATTGCCGTCTGCGACCCGTCCTGTACGGTGACCAGAAACAGGGGTCGGTGCCCGTGATTGAACTGCATGTCGAGCGTCAGCGTCGCGTCGGGGACGTCCGCAGCCACTCCAGCGAGCGGCAACGCCTGACAGTCGATATCGAATTCGGCGACGAGTCCCATATCCAATCGTGTCTAGCGATTGTAATGGTAATGGCGAAAACTGTGGCGGTGTCTGCGGCCCGAACCTGCACCGGAGTGTCGTGGACTGTCAGTCTGCACCGGGTAGCTACCGGTGCGGAGTGCTCCCGCTCCGGCCCAGCAGGTGTCGACGTTCCGGATAAACATTATTGCCAATTCCTCTATAAAAAGATGGAACATGAATACGGAGTATATCGTCGTCGGCCTCGCTGCGGTCGTCATCGGGCTGGGATTCGCCGGTTTCGCCTGGCTCCAGATCGTCCCGTATCAGGAAGACAGGAGCAACGCCGAACCTGTCGATGCCACCGTGATTTCGTCGGAGGTGGTCGAAGTCCGGAACAGCGAAGGCCAGATACAGCACTCGCCGCAGGTGACGTATCGCTACACGTACGAGGGGACCGAATACACGAGCAGTTCGCTCTACCCGAACAATGGCAGTATGGTGGGTTCCGAATCCCGAGCACAGGAGATCGCCGACCGATACGCGGAGAGGAGTACCCTCACCGCCTACGTGAACGCCGACAACCCGAACGCCGCGTTCCTGATCGACGAGAGCGCACCGCTGTGGTACTGGGCCGGCCCCGGTATCGGGGTGTTGCTGGTCCTGTACGGCCTGTACTCGACCCTGCAGGGGATTCGCGGCGTCGACGCGTCCTCGGGGAACTTCTGACGGCCGGCGCGGGTGCCTCGACTCGGAGTGTGCCCCTATCCGGACGCCGGCGTGCGAGCGGTCGCTTCCTCGAAGGCGTCCGCGATGGCGACGACCCCCTCGGTGAACCGCCGGAGTTCGTCGGCGTCCTCTATCGATGCCTCGATTTCGACGGTGACCGTCCCGGCGTCGCCCGGGATGCGCTCGGTGAGACTGTCGACCGGATACTCGATGGAACTCCCGGCCTCCGCGAACGCCTCGTTGCGTGTCTCGGCCCACCTGGCGACCACGCCGGACGCGTCCCCGGCGGATACGATTTCCAGGTCCCGCATCGCACGTAACGCTCTCCCCGACAGGCCGTCGGTGATGGACTCGACGACCGCAGCCGAGGTCCCCACCAGGACGAGGCCGTCCGTCTCGGCGGCGACGAGCCCCGCCACGTCGGAAGCGGTCTCGGCCATGTCGTCGAACTCGAGGGTCCCGACCCCGTTCTCGACGCTGACCTTCTCGCCAGCAGGGCCGACCACCAGGCCAGCGTCGACAGGGTCGGTTAGCGCCACTTCGCCGAAGGTGAACGTGACCTGGCTCACGCCACCTTCTGTGCTCCCGCGGGTACGCGTATCGTAGCGAGCGGTGACGGTCCGGCCGTCGACGGTGCCAGTCAGTTCCGGCGGAGTTTTGCTGTCGTCCGGCTGGAATCCCGCCCGCTGACCGACCTCCCGCCACTGGTCGGCCTCGTGTCCCTGCTGCAGGTAGCCGATGACCATCCACCCGGCGACGGCGGCGACCAGCGCACCGGCCAACGCCCCCGTCGACCCACCCGGGACGTCCGAGACGGACAGCGAGGGCGCGGCGTGCCCCTGGTCGACGGCTATCCACGCCCCGAACACGAGTAGTGCCCACGCCACCGCTGCTGTCCTGTAGACCGCTCCCTTCAGGTCCATAGACTCGCACCTCCACGGGAGCGCCGGCCGCGCGGCGGCGTGGACTCGTTCTCCGACGGCACCCCGAACATTACAACGAGGTTTCAAATCCGTGGTACTTAAATGCTGGACCGTGGCGCGGGCTGCACTCCCACCGAGCGATAGTGACCGCTCTCCGCGAATCCGTCAGGAACGTCGTGGTGTACACCTGCCGCGCAATCGCCGAGTGAGACGCAGATACGGGCGTTTCGGGCGTGTACGCACCGACTCCCCGGGACACTAGATACGTAGCGTCCGGTTACTTGCCAATCACGTTTCAAATCCCCCGCGTCCATGTGGAACCACTCACGACGGATCGTTCTGGTCGTAGCGCTCGCCGCGCTCATCGCACTCGCTGGCTGTGCCGGTGACTCCCCGGACGATGGGTCGGACGGGGCCGAACCATCGCCGACGGTCCAATCGACACCGGCACCGACCGAAACGGAGACGGAAACCGGGGGAACGTCACCGACGCCGACGGAGTCGTCCGCCGCGGAATCGCCGACGCCGACTGCCACTGCCCAGGCAACGGCGACAGCATCTGGCGGTGGCAGTAGTGATTCGATGACGCGCTTCACCAGCGGTGAGAGGTACGCGTTCACTATGGCCTTCGGTTCCGACACCCGGAACCTCACCTGGCAGACGACGAGCGTCTCTGGCGAGCAGGTGACGGCGGACATCACCTACACGGCCACCGGCGGCCAAACGGTCTCGGAGACGGTCACGGGAACCCAGGCGAACATCACCGCGCAACTCTCCGAGTATCCGACCACCGCGTTCGACATCACGCGCAGCTTACACACTGCGATACTGGGCCACCAGCTCGCTCAAGGAAACGCGTGGACCATGACGACGGCCGACGACGACGTCACGACCGAGTTCGAAGTCGTCGGCTCGGACACGGTCGACGGGGTCTCCTGTACCGTGGTCCGGGGCCAGGACCAGGGAGCGACGAAGTACTGGGACCTGTGCATCAACGAGAACCACCCGTTCCTCCTCTCGGCAGTCCAGTTCGACGCGAACGACAACGAAATCATTCGCATCGAAGTGACGGACCGTCCGTGACTCGCCGGGTGTGAACCGTCCGCGAACAGCAGTCGCACTCGAAGTCGGTCGTCGCTCGCTCACCCGCGGGCGCTGGCCCGCACTCGCTCCCGTGCGGGGACGTCTCCGTGCGGGGACGTTTCGCGTCAGTCGAGAACGTCCACGAGTGGGGTTCCTGTCCCGTCACTAACTGTTCTGTTCAGACCGGTGCTCGACTCCGAAGGTTCCCCGGTGTCACAGACCCGTTCCCGCGGAAGTGCGTTCACTCAGACTCCGATTGCGGTACCCGGTGCACGGGTGTCCAGGGCCAGTCCAGGGCCAACGCCCAGTCACGAGGTTACCCCGCAATCTCGGTCGTCTTCCCGGTGACTGTCGAGGATTCTTGCCCGAGCGTGTTCCAGTTGAGGATGTCTGTGACTGTGCCGTTCACCAGGTCGACATCGACCGTCACGTGGAGTGCCTGTCGGCTGTCCACTCCGGGCTGGCGAACGTGCACGACGGCACGACCGTCAACGTAGCTGGAGTCCCGCGTGAGTGTTACGACTCCATCTTCCCCGGTAGCTGACTCACTGTCTGTGATGCTGAACTCGCCACGAAACGTGCCATTTGCCTGTCTCTCCTCGCCGGTGATATTGAGAGAGACGACGTTCGAGGCAGAGACGTTCACCGTCTGCACCGGCTCGACTGTGAGTTCGTAGGTGTCCACGCTGTTGAGCGTCTGTCTCACCGTGGCATTGCTCGTCGCAATCGTCCGCGCTCGTCGTCGTTCGCTCCGGGTCAGGGGGTGGTCGTCTGCCGTCCGGATAGTGAACTGGCCGGCCGAAGTTTCTTCTATCGTGAGTTCACTGACGCGGGAGAGATTGCCGACGACGGTGTCCGACTCACCGCCTGCTGAGAACGTCACCGTTTCGTCGGAGACGACGAACTCCGGTGTCGGGCCCGTGCCGGCCAGTGGCCCGGCCATACCGAAGGCAGTTCCGGCCCCAGCCAGTCCGATGCCGAGTACAGCGAGACCGGCGAGGACACGCAGGCGCGAGCGAATGACGTCGTTCATACTGTCACCGTTCGCTGAAAGGCCTCAATAAGCCCCGGGTGAAAGGCGTTCCAAACCCGTTTCAAACGCGTTCCACGGCCATTTCACGGCCTCTTCCGCCTATGTATTCCGGCAGACATAAAGTCCCCGTATCAAAACCATCCCCTATGCGTTTCCAGCCCCTCCAGCACACACACCTGCTGGCAGCGGTCGTGTTCATCGCTGCCATCCTCGTTCTTGCCGTCCAGTTGATTACCCCCTCGCCGGTGATGGTCTCGCTCGGAGAAAACGGCGCGCAGACGACGAGTGTGGGTGAGTATTTCACCTATCGCGAAGCGGCACTGCTCGTGGTCGGGGCGTTCGTCAGTGGCGTCAGCGGCACCTATCTCGTCTTTCACGACCAGGCACACGTGCTTTCATCCACAGAGCAGTCGGCGACGCAGGCGAACGCGCGCCCGCCCACGGTACCGAACGGCGGCACGATACAGGCTCCCCGGGCTGAGGGTCCCGCCGACAGTTCCCCGCCAGACACTGAGCGGTGGGAGGCGACACTCGAGAGGCTCACACACAATCAGGAAACGATCTACGAACTGCTGATCGAGGCCGATGGGACGCTCCCGCAGCGGCAACTCGTCGAGGAAACCGACCTCTCGAAGGCGACGGTCAGCCGAACGCTCGACAAGCTAGAACACCGTGGACTGATCGAGCGCAAACGGAGCGGTATGGGCAATACGGTCCACCTTCAGTAGACGCGCTCCGCGGTAAAGACGTCCCACGACAGTGCTCTTTCGTCTGCCCCGAAACGCGTCTGAAATCTCCGTAGAGCCCTTCCAAACGCGTTTCTGCCCTCTTTCCAATCAATGCCTATGTGGTCTTTCATACAACGTACGACTGCGGCGAGTCGGGACGGACGGCTCGGTGCCCCGCTGCGCTCACGCGGCCATCTGCCCGCCCGTCTCGGCCCGCCGCGACCACGATTCACACACGATGCGAACGAAAGCACTCACACTCGCGGTCGCGGCACTGCTTGCCCTCGGGGCGAGTGGTGGCGTCACCGCGAGCACGGCCACCCCGGTAGCCGACACAGCGTCGGCTGATGCATTGCCCTCCGACCACACCGTCGACGTCCTTACTCCTGCTGCGGTCAGCGACGCGGCTGTCGACCAGGCCATCGAGACCGCCTGGGCGAACGACACGGTTCAGAGCTACTTCGACGACGGTGCAGCCGTCCACTTCCAGGTGTGGACGTCGGAACTGGACGAGGACGTCGTCCACGTCAACGTCGCCCCGCGTGATTCACCCGACGAGACACGCGTCGTGGCACATGTTACTCTCGGAGAAAATACCGTGACGTCCGTGACGTCCGTCGATGAGCCGGTAAAACTCACCGCCTCCAACTCGATTTCGATCGACGCAACGGATTACGAGCTACAAAACGCTGACCCGGAGCGCCAGGACAACGAGACGCGAGACGACACGGCTCAGGCTTCCCAATTCTCGGTCGACGAGGACTCGATGGAACGCGGGGGCGATGGAACCTTCTCCTTCACGCTCGAGAATGAGGACGGGTTGTTCACCGACGTCTCCGCCGGAGATATTCTGCGCATCGCCCTCTGAAACTATCGACCCGACTTTCCGTCGCCAGGCTACTAGTCACTGCTACCTGTTCCGTTCCCCTCTCTTTCGTTTTCGTACTCGTGGGTTGCCATATAGTAAGTAATTTTATATATTCACACGTCTTATACGTGTGCGATTATTCTATGAGACAGACGACGGACGGAGAATGGAGACTCTCGCGGCGAGCGCTCCTCTACAGAACCGGTGCCGGGACGCTCCTGTTGGGGGCCGGGTTGGCTGCGTTTCCGGGGTCGGCACTGGCTTCGAAGAAGGCCGAGTTAATCGAGAAGATGGCAAGCACTGCTGGGCTCTCGAAAGCAGATGCGACGCAAGTCGTCGAGACGATTACGAACGCGACGACACGGGCGCTGAAAGAGGGCGACCGGGTAGCCGTGGCCGGTTTCGGCTCGTTCAGCATCTCGAAACGGTCTGCTCGGACCGGCCGGGGGCCGCAGACAGACAAGGGGGCCAGAGACGGGTCGCCGGTTCGCTTCGATCCGTGTCCAGAATTCGCTGCTGCACTCGACCTCGTCCCCGGCAACGGTGATACACGTCGAAATCAGTCCGCGCCGAGGTGTCGAGACGCAGATGTCGTGATCGACGCAGAGCGGATTGCGAGCGACACGCCACGTCACACAGACGGCGGCCTCTCGAAGGCGGATGCCAAACGAGGACTGGACGCCTTCGTAACGTCAGCAGCGACGATACTGAACGGCGGTGACAGCGTCGGACTGGGTGGATTCGGGTCGTTCAGCATCTCGAAGCGCTCGGCTCGCACTGGCCGAAACCCGCAGACTGGCCGCGAACAGACGAGTCGGGCGAAAAACGAGGTCAAGTTCAAGGCGGGTGCCGAGCTCTCCAAAGCAGTCAACTAGGACGGCCTCGACTGACCCCGGTCCTGTCGGTGGCCGATTTGCTGGGCCACGAATCGTCGTCGCGGAGCGAGACGGACCCTGCTGTGAGTACACCCCCGCTCGTCAGTGAGCGCTCAATACACCTGACCGAGAGACTGCACCACTGCTTCTGCGATACTACTCTTGCACCCAGGACGGCTCCGACACCGACACAGTCCCGAGTTCGTCGATGACGAACGTGTTCTCGTAGACTCGGTCGTCCTCTGCAGTCGCATATTCGACACGGAGGCGGGCTTCGAATACGACCCCGTCGGCCCCGATCACCAGCGACCCACTCGAACTCGTGATTTCTGTGTCGTCGCTCCCGAGAGTCACGCCTGCAAGCGCAAACTCCACGACAGGCCGCCCACGGTGCTCCCCTGTCCCGCTGGGCTGGAACTCACCTGCATCGAGAATCCCGCCGAGCGTCTCCTGACCACCGAGCATACGGACGATGTCCCGCGACCGGTGGTACTCGTCGAACTGCTGGTCCAGGGGCCGTGTACTGGTGTCCGACCCACCAGATTGCTGGTAAATCGTCCCATTGCCAACGAAGACACGCGCCGTTCCGTCGGGGGCGTCGAACACGAACGAGTGGCGTTTCGACTCCAAGCTACTCCGAAAGTGCTGGGTAATCGTCCTGTCGGGGTCACCACTCGTCAGCGTCGTGGTGATGTCGTACCCGTTCTGCCGGAGTGCCGCTTGCGTCGTCTGGATGAGTTGCCCCGGCTCGGCGATGCCGGACGCACTCGTTCCTGGCGGGAGGTCGACCTGTCCGTCAGTGCCGCCGGCTGGTGACTCGGTGCCCGTCGCCGTCGGTGTGGCGGTTGCAGTCTCCGTTACAGTCGGCTCTGCCGCGTCAGCGGGTGTGTCCCCGCCCGAACAACCTGCTAGGCCTGCAAGCCCGACCGACGATACAACTGTCAACACATGTCGTCGAGACACAGTCGGCTCTCGCATACCTCACCATCAGAAGTCCGACACGTAATGGGTTCCGATGCTATCGTGAACGGAAACACTGCGGAGAGTCACGGACAGCACCGTCGAGAATACCGGGGACCAGGAAACTGAGTTGAGGGAATACAGCTACCAACTGGTCCTGTACGACGAGAGCGACAACGTACTTTCGGAGGGGCGGGCCAGACTCCGTGTGGTCGGTGAAACGGTCATCTCTCCGGGCGGGTCGAAAACGTTTCCCATCGCAGTTTCGCCGGACACAACGGCGGTCGCTCCAGAACAGGTCGCCCGTTACGAGGTGGCTATCAGCTGTCAGTTTGCCGACGGCGTCTACTACGACTAGTTCGGTCGGCTCTCAGCTAGCGGCGTCCAACCAGATTTTCGTCCCGCTGTCGACGCGGATTCCAGTCCAATGCGAGTGGCGGGTGGGGAACGCTCGGAGCAGAGTGACGACCCGCAACTGGAGATTGAATACTCGTCCCATCGTCTCTTTAGATATGCACAGTTCTGACGGGGACCCCGCCCGAACAAACACCGCACCACACCGGGAATTCCCGGCGTATGGTCCCATCGAAGCCGTCTTCGGATACGCGCTGTTCTACGTCCTCGTCGAGCGTGCCACGCCGTCCGTCGTCGAGATGTTCAGCCAGACCGTCCTCGACCTGTCGCCGTCGACTGTCCGCTTCGGGCTGGCCGCGGCGCTGTGGTTCGTTCTGGTGGTGACCGCGTTCGACCACGGTCGCCGCCAACTCGCAGCACTCGGACTCGTTTCTTACGACGAATACCGGCTCCGCGTGTGGTCGCGGGTGACGCCGTCATCGCTGCGAACCGCGGGCTACCTCGTGGCGCTGCTCGTCGGGGGTAGCGTCGCAGCCCTGACGTTCCAGCCCGCTGTCGAGACGCTCCTGTCGCTGTTCTCTGTTTTCACCACAGTGGACCCGACTCGCCTCGACGTCGTCGGACTGGTCACGATGGTTGCGTTCTTCGTCGCCTACGGCGCGGCGACCCACTCGCTGGACAGGCTGGTGGTCGGCGCGATTCGCGCGCTCTCGGCTGACTGACGCCGTCTCGGAGGTGAAAACTATCCCGGGCGACGAACGGTCCGAGCGGGCGACGCCGCTGGATATCCAGCGGGTCGTCTGCTGAACGGGCACCCGGGACCTGTTGCGGCCCCGTCAGTGCGATTGCCGCCTCCGCGCTATCATCCTGAACACCTCTAAAATATGCATTTTGCTTACACTACCCTGCCGTCTATTGGAGAGCTTACTAATAGGGAAACGTACAATTACACTTAACAAGGTCATATAACTGATATCATGGCGGGAAAGGGACAGATGACACGGGCAACGAGAGGTGACCAGGAGCGGTGAACTGGCTTTTCGGCGTCCACGTCCTGAGTTTTACCCTCGCTGCTCTCGCGTGTTTCGGGAGTATTCGTCGTGCCCGGCAAATCGACCACCTCGACACGCGACGTGGGCTCACGGGCCTTCTCCTCTCGACTGGCATCTGGGCCAGCGCCAACCTCGGCTACCTCGTTGTCCCGTCTGTCCCGCTGAAACGGGCGTGCTATATCCTCGGGCTGGTCGCTGGGTTGAGCGCCGTCGGCGCGTGGCTCTATTTCGCCGCTGTCTATACGGGTCGGCCGCCGCGAAACCTCCCCTATCGTCGTCTCGTCGTCGGCGTCCTGCTCGGCCTCGTGTTGCTCAAACTCACGAATCCCCTCCACCACCTCTATTTCACCGCGGAGCTGACGTCGAGTCCGTTCCCCCACCTCGCAATCGAGCACGGGGCGATCCACTGGATTGCGATTGGCCTCGCATATGCACTCTCCTTCGTCGGCTTTTTCATACTCCTGGAGCACTTCCAGCTCTCTGGCACCGATACCCGTCCGCTCACCGCGCTCGTCGGTCTCACCGCCCTCCCGGTCGGGTTCAATATCGTGGGGGTGTTCAGCCCGTTTCTGCTCGCGATGACGTACGAACCGATCGGTGTCGCAGCCTTCGCTCTCGGTGTTCTGTTCGTCTACACCGATCGGTTTCGAACGATCCACCTCGCGGGAGAAATCGACGACCCGGTTATCGTCCTGGACCAGACCGACGAGATTCGCGACTACAACCGAGAGGCCAGGACGCTCTTTCCGAACCTCGACGGGGCAATCGGGGACTCTCTCGACGCAACCCTCCCAGCACTCTCGCAGGAGGCGAGGAGTGACACTGACCGAATCCAACTCGGCCGTAACGGCGAGACGCGGTACTATCGCCTCGTGACGAATCCCTTCATGGCCGGGGAGACCCAAACCGGCCGGGCACTCGTGATTGCCGACGTCACAGAGACCGAGCAGTATCGGCAACGCCTGGAACAGCGGACCGAACAACTCGAAGCCCTGAACCGTGTGGTGCGACACGACATCCGCAACGACATGGACGTCATTCTCAGCTGGGGTGATATCCTCAAGCGAGACGTCGACGAGGAGGACGAAAAGACCCTCAAACATGTACTCAGAGCAGCCGACCACACGGTCGAACTCACGAAAACCGCCGGCGATTTCGTCGAGTCGCTGGCCGACGAAGGACGGCCGGAACTGAAGCCAGTTGCCCTCGACGAACGTCTCCTGAGAGAGGTCAATACCGCACGTGAAGCGTACCCGGATGCACAGTTCGACGTCCCCGAGACGATTCCGTCGGTGACGGTACAGGCGAACGAAATGCTGTCGTCGGTCTTTCGGAACCTCCTGAACAACGCCGTCCAGCACAACCAGGGAGACACGCCCGAAATTACTGTGACGGTCGAGGAGCAGGCCGACTCGGCCATCGTTCGGATCGCCGACGACGGTCCCGGTATCCCTGACCACCAGCGAGACGATATCTTCGGGAAAGGCGAAAAGGGGCTGGACAGTGAGGGCACCGGCATCGGGCTCTACCTCGTCCAGACGCTGGTCGGACAGTTCGACGGGTCTGTCAGCGTCGAGAACAACGAGCCGAAGGGAATCGTCTTCGTCATCGAGTTGCCAAAGACCAGCCCACACGAGAGAGCAGGGGGATAGGACCACCTGGTGGTTCCCTCACGGGCGTAGTAACAGTCGACCGTCGTCGCCGGACACGCCGTCTGTATTGTCCGGGTAGAGCGAGCGAAGCACGGGTAGTCGGACAACCGGTCTGCGACGTTGTGTGGCTCCTTTACTGACAATGAAAAAACACTTGCTGGGTGAGAGTTTTCACTCACTCCATGAGCCCTCCACACTCCCGGCGAACGGTGCTCACAATGAGTTCCGTGGCCGGACTCAGTTTGCTCGCTGGCTGTCAGAGCGTGCTGAGTTCCGGGGACCCGCGTACCCCGACCGACACCGAATCAGCGGACCGCGACGACTCGTTCGGACTGGCGTATTCGGAAAGCGAGGCGTCGTTTCCGAGCGACCAGGAGACTCACAGCGGCTGGGTTCACATCGTGAGCGACGGTGAGTCGGCCGACCTCACGTTCGACGTGCGGGTCTGTCACTCACTGGGCGACGTCGAACCCGAGCTGACCACTGCTGGCGGGAGCGAATACGTCCTGCGGTTCCTCGTCGACGCAGACTTCGGTGGCGAAGCGGCCCCCGGTACGCAGACGGACGAACGGCAGTGCGGGTCTGTGACCCGTCTGGTCGGCGGTGCAAACGTCCCGGCCGACTGGGAGACACTCACCGTCGAAGTAAACGACACTGAAATCCAGACGATCGAACGGTCGGGGACGCTGCCCGAACTCCGTCCGCTGCCGGATCCCGTGCGGTGATAGGCTCGCGCGCGTCGCTCCGCCAACCGTCAGAGTGAGGCGCGCCGGTCCCGAAGGGGGCCAACAGATGGAGCTGACAGCGGCACTCGAAGCGCAGGACGGACTCGTCTGTGTCGTCGGTGCGGGCGGCAAGAAGTCCACGCTGTACGCCCTCGCCGACCAGCTCGGCCGCGCGGTGGTGACCGCGACTGTCCGCATCCCGATCTTCGACGACCACGTCGCGGAAGTGCGCGTGACCGAGGACCCACTCGCCGCCCTCGCGGAGGTGAGCGACGACGCGTGGCCTCTCGGTCTGGTCCCCGAACGGGAACGGACGGACCGGTACCGCGGCTACGACCCCGAGACCGTGGGGGCGATCGCCGCAGCAGCCCCGGTCGGCGCGACCCTGGTCAAAGCCGACGGTGCGCGCGTCCGCGAGTTGAAAGCGCCTGGCGAGCGGGAACCACAGCTCCCGGCGGCGACCGACGTGGTCGTCCCAATAGCGAGCGTCCGGGTCGTCGGACAACCCCTGACCGACGAGGTGGTGCACCGACCGGAGCGCGTCGCCGCGATTACTGGCCTCTCAATCGGGGAGGAAATCCGGCCGGAACACGTCGGGACGGTGCTCGCCAGCCCCGAGGGCGGGCTGAAGGGCGTCCCCGAGGGCGCGACAGTGATTCCCCTTCTCAACAAGGTGGACGACGGGGAGTGGGAGGCGCTCGCGCGGGAGATCGCGGCCGCGATTCGCGGGCGGGCGGACGTCCCACGCGTCGTGTTGACGAAACTGATCGCCGACGAGCCGCTGGTCGCTGTCGTCGACTAGACCTGACCGCTACCGGTTCGTCACCCCTCGAAATCCGAGAACTGCTCCTGTGCGGCCGCGAGTTCTTCCCGTGTGTTGACGTTCTCGAAGGAGCGGGTCGACGCCACCGACTCGATTTCGTCTTCCTCGATGACGACCACGTCGTCAAGTTCGTCGATCGGTCTGAGGATGCGCGGGTTCTCCGCTTCGAGGGCGACGTCGCAGGCTGCGACCATCGCCTCGGTCCGGTAGACCGCCTGCGTGGTCTGGAACCACCCCGACGCCAGCCGCGGGACGGCGGCGTCCGCGTCCTCGGCCCGGTCGAAGAGGGACTCTATCAGCGCCGGCTCGACGAAGGGCATGTCACAGGCGACGACGGCCGCGTACTCCCCGCGGGCCTCGCGCAGGCCGTTCCGGATGCCCGCGACCGGGCCCCGGTCGGGCACGTCGTCCTCGCCGTAGCGCACCGGCAGCGGATAGCCGGCCATCGCCTCGCGGATGGCGGGCGTCTGGTCGGGCCGGCAGTTCACCACGCACTCCGCGACAGTCTCCACGAGGCGGTCCGCGACGCGCCGAACCATGGGCGTCCCTGCGAGGTCCGCGACGGCCTTGTCGGACGCGCCGAAGCGGGTCGAGCGCCCGCCAGCGACGACGACGCCGCTACGCATCGTCGACCTCCGCGGCCCAGAGCCGCCACAGCGCACGGTAGAGCGTCCAGGCGTCGACGCCCGTCCGGTCCATGACCCGCCGACAGGCTTCGTCGAACGTGCGGTACTCCTCGACCGTCGGCGGGTCCGGATAGGGCGCGTCGAGTTCGCCCGCCGCCCGCAGGACGCGCCAGGTCCGCTCGTCGACCGCGACGTACCGCTCGGGGGCGACGAACTGGAGGAAGGCGGAGGCGACCGACGTGTCAACGCCCGTCAGGTCGGTCAACCGTCGCAGCGCCTCGGCGGTCTCCTCGACCTCTTTCGCGACCGTCCCGAGCGTGTCCAGCACGGCCTCGAAGTCGTTGTCCCGGAAGGCGGCCTCGATTTCGCGGCGTTCCCTGTCGGGGTAGGCACCGAGATAGCGCCGGAAGTACCACCGAACGACCCACTGGACGTCACGGCGGCCGTACTCGCCCCCGGCGAAGGTGTCGGGGAGGATGTCGACGTGTTGCTGTTCGACGTCGTACAGCGGCTCCGCATCGGCGTACTCCCGCGCACGCTCGCGAACGACTGCCTCGGTGAGTTCCATTACCCAGCGGTACGGCCCTGTGCCAGGTGAACGTTCGCCCCGGGGAGACGAGTGCGGTCGCAGAAACGTTCAACCCGTTCGGGACGCGAGAGTAATGACAAGGCGAGGTTCACCATGTCAAGCGACAAATCCCCGGTCAAGACTATCTGTCCGTACTGTGGCGTCGGCTGTGGCATCCAGGTGATGGAAGGCGACGAGCCGGGCGACATGCGGTTCGTCCCGTGGGGCGACGCGCCGGTCAACGAGGGGAGCATCTGCATCAAGGGTGGCGCGGCGACGGAAGTCGTCGACCACGAGGACCGGCTGACCGACCCGCTGATCAAGGAGGACGGCGAGTTCCGGGAGGCGACCTGGGAGGAGGCCTTCGACCTGATCGTCTCCGAGATGGAGCGCATCCGCGAGGCGTACGGCCCGGACGGGATGGGCTTTTTCGGCTCCTCGAAGACGATGAACGAGGAGAACTACCTCATCCAGAAGCTCGCTCGCCGGTACGGCACGAACCAGGTGGACAACTGCACGCGGATGTGCCACGCCTCGACCGTCTGGGCGCTCCGGACCAGCCTCGGGATGGGCGCGATGACGAACAGCATGGCCGACCTCAGGGAGGCCGCGGACGTGTTCTGGATACAGGGGGCCAATCCCGGCGAGCAACACCCGATCGCCAACAGCCAGTACTTCCGGCAGGCCGTCCTGGAGGGCGCGACGGTCGTCCAGGTCGACCCCCACGCCAACAAGACGACGCGGTCGTTCGACATCGAGGAGACCGACCGGCACATGCACCTCCAGCTCACCCCCGGGACTGACATCCCGCTCTTGAACGTCGTCCTCAAGACGATTCTCGAGAACCACGAGGAACACCCCGAGGAGGGCTGGCTCGACGAGGCGTTCATCGAGGACCGCACCGAGGGCTTCGAGCACCTCAAAGAGACGCTGGCGGACTTCGACAGGGAGGCCGCCGCGGAGGAGTGTGGCGTCCCGCTTTCGGACATCGAACGCGCCGCCGAGACGTACGCGATGGCCGACAACGCCGCCATCTTCACGGGCATGGGCATGTCCCAGCACGCCTGCGGCGTCGACAACGTGCAAAACGAGATCAACCTCGCGCTCATCACCGGCAACGTCGGCCGCCCGGGCACGGGCGTGAACCCGCTCCGCGGCCAGAACAACGTCCAGGGGACCTGTGACGTCGGCGCGATGCCCAACGTCCTGCCCGGCTATCAACTGGTCGACGACGACGAGGCACGCGAGTCCGTCGAGGACGTCTGGGGCTTCGAGGTCCCCGACGAGCCCGGCCTGACGAACGTCGAGATCTCCCACGCCATCGGCGACTCCGTCTTCGGGCTGTACGTCATGGGCGAGAACCCGATCATGAGCGAACCCGACGGCAACGCCACCGAACGGCGATTCCGTGAGGACCTGGAGTTCCTCTGCGTCCAGGACATCTTCCTGACCGAGACGGCCGAACTCGCGGACGTCGTGCTCCCGGCGACGACCTGGGCGGAACGCGACGGCACCGTCACCAACACCGACCGGCGCGTCCAGCGGATGCGCGGGGTCCACAAAGTCCACGAGAACACCAGACACGACCTCGACATCCTGTGCGAGGTTGGCACTCGCCTGTTCGGTGAGGGCTTCGACTTCGACGGCCCCGAAGACGTGTTCGAGGAACTCCGCGAGGTCTGTCCGATCATGCACGGGATGACCTACGACCGCCTCGGCGAGGAGGGCATCCACTGGCCCTGCTACGAGCCGGGCGACGAGGGCGACCAGTACCTCTACGAGGACGCGTTCGAGACGGAGAACGGCCTCGGGAACATCGAGGGCGTCGTCCACCAGGAACCCGAGGAGACGCCCGACGAGGAGTACCCGCTCGTCCTCACCACGGCCCGCCTCGAGGAGCACTACAACACCGGGACGATGAGCCGGCGCTCCCCGACGCTCTCGCGGCAGCACCCGGAGAACTTCGTCGACGTGCACCCCAACGACGCCGAGCGGTACGGCATCGAGGACGGCGACTACGTGAAACTCAAGTCCCGCCGCGGGGAGATTACCGTCCGCGCGGACGTCACCGAGGACATCAAGGAGGGCGTCGTCTGGACCACGCCCCACTTCGCGGCCGCCTCCGCGAACCGCCTGACGAACGACGTGCTCGACGAGCGCGCGAAGATTCCCGAGTACAAGGCCGCGGCCGCCGAGATAGAGGTCGGCGTCGAACCCGCCGACGACGCCGCTGGCGACGACTGACGGCGCTCTCACCGCCCTCTACCGTGTCGTGCCCCCTCCTGCCCTCCTGCGAGGGGCGCCCCCTCACAGTGTCGCCTGGAGCGTTAGCTGGAGGACCTGGGGAAGGAGCACACTCACACCGATCTGCGTCCACATCGTGAACGTGGTCGGGTACTCACTCGTGGCACGGATCTGGTCGAGCCGATACTCCAGCGCGTCGAGTCGGTCCGGGTCGGTAATCTCTGCATTGCTGATGTCGTGGGGGTTGTCGATGACGTCGTGCAGTTCGGACTCGATGTCACGCAGGCGCGCCTCCCGCTCGGCGGTCATAATCCGGTGAATCTTGTAAATGGAATACGAGAGCGTCGCCAGCCCGAACAGCCACAGGCCGGTGAAGAGACTCGCTTCGGCGGCTCCGGGTGGGCTCGCGACCCTGCCTTCGAGAGGCGTCACGAAGAGCCCGTAGAAGAACGCCAGATACAGCAGCAGGCCAGCGGTGTAGAAGTAGTACGAGTTCTTCAGCAGGGTCCCGATCGGCTGGAACCCGCCCATGTTCTGGGGGTCGAAGAAGAACAGCCCGATGTCTTGCTCGCTCAGCCACCGCGGGAGGAGGATGTGGAGCGTGGCGTATTCGCTGACGAAGTCGATCGCCACCGGCAGATAGCACGCCGGGAGCAAGACGAGCGTGAAAACGATTCCCCCGACTCCTTGCGTTTCGAGGACCGTCTCGATTCCGATGACGAACACCTGATAGGCGAAGAAGCCGACGAGCCCGACGCCGTAGAACAGGAGTTTGGTCCGGATCGTCACCGCGTAGTCGTCTGCGGTCGCTGCATCGCAGATGCCCCGCTCGGTCAGTCTGGATATCGCGTCCACGTGCCCTCTGTGCATGTATCTGACCCCGACGACGGCGATCGCGATGCTCAGGTAGAAGGCGATGTAGAATGGATTCCGGACGACAGCGTGGACGCCACCCGTCAGATGTGAGTACGGATTGACCACTGCGAAGTCGAGGAAGATGAACACCGCAACGTAGAGATACGGCGAATGGACGTCTTCACTCGGCAGTTTCCCGGCGAGCCATTCGACCCTGGTGACACTTGCAAGCCGTTCGAGCAGCGTCGGCGTCACATCTACCTGTGGATTGTCCATCGGTCGTGACAACTCAGCACGCGACTGGCACCGTCATCAACCTGTCGTTCTATCTGACATCTACTGCCGCCGGACAGAACCCTACCGGCGACCGCCGGCCATCGTAACGCCCATCGGTGACTCGTCGATGGCTCGTGCCCTGACGTGGCGGCCGGGGTGCGCTCTCTGGAACACCGTCGCTTCGCTCCGCAGGCCGGGCATTATTATAAAAAATAATTGATTATGCACGAACATTTATTTGCCATACAGTTGCTATCTGTGTGTATGGGTGGGAATGCAAGTTCCAACGACGACGACAACCACGATACGGGCCCGTCGTTTCCCATGGGTCCGGAGATTACGGAGGATATTCTGTACGTCGACTACGTCTTCGACGCGCTGGGACACCCCCGTCGCCGGTATATCTGTTACACGCTGCACGAAAACACGGAACTGTCACTCTCGAACCTGGCCACGAAGATCGCCGCGTGGGAACGCGACATCTCGAAGGAGGCAGTTTCCGACCGTCACCGGGAGAAAGTGTACGTCTCGCTGTATCACCAGCACATCCCGAAACTGGTCGACGCGGACGTAATCACGTACAACGAATTTACCGAGACGATCCACCCTGCCGAGAACACGAAACCGCTTCTGCGGGCACTGGCAAGCGTCGATACCAGTCTCGACACCGTTCAGGAGACGATGGACCCAGGTGAGTACCATGAGTAAGGACCGACACGATAGCGCTCGACCCGGTGCGCTGGCACACACCGGAGAGAACAGATGGCGACAGGTAGCACAGCAACACTACCAGCCGACACAGGACGAGGAACTGACGACGACGATCATCTACGCACTCGCAGACGCCGAAAACGTCTCCCCGACGGCACTGAAATCCCCGCCGCTCTACCGCACGTTCGACGTCGAGTCACTCCCGCCGACGTTCTTCGACGAAAGCGGTGCGTCCGGGTCACGCGAGGGACCCTCCTCTGTGACGTTTCGATACAGAGAGTACGTGGTGGCGGTCAGAAGCGATGGCTGGATTCAGGTCTACGCCCCGAGAGACTCCGGCCAGGCCGAGACGCTGTGACCCGCTCTCCGGCGACGGCTACCGTCTGTGTCGACAGGTCCTGCCGGATATTCGACGGGAGTGACCGGATAGCACCCGCTTTGCGGAGGCTCACTATCCCCGCCGGGGACCGTGACTCCGTGGTCGTCACATCCCCAAAAGGATAATCACTCTCCTGCCAAACTATCAGCCAGCAATGGAGTTCGTCACCCGCGATGGAGAAGCGGTCCCCGCCGTCGGCCTCGGAACGTGGCAGATGGAAACCGACACTGCGTACGAATCCGTCCTGGCCGCGCTCGAACTCGGATACCGACACATCGACACGGCCCAGGCGTACGGGAACGAAGACGGCGTCGGTCGGGCCATTCGCGATGCCGACGTCGACCGCGACGAGGTGTTCCTCACCACGAAAGTCAAACCCACGCATCGCAGCGTCGACGACATCGTGTCCTCGGTCAGGGGGAGTCTCGACCGACTCGGCGTGCAGCGGGTCGACCTGTTGCTCATCCACTGGCCCCATCCACTCGCGAATCTCGAGACGGTCATGACGGGTCTCAACAGGGCACGCGAACACGGTTTGACCCGGCACATCGGCGTGAGCAACTTCGGCACGGACCGCCTCGACCGGGCGCGCACGGTCTCAGAGGCCCCGATATTCACCAACCAGGTCATGTTCCATCCGTGGTGGCCACAGCGCGACCTGCTCCGGTACTGTCAGCGCGAGGGCGTCGTGCTGACGGGGTACAGCCCGCTCGCAAACGGTGCCCTCGTCGGGAACGACGACCTCGCGGAGATCGGCGAGCAGTACGGGAAGACGAGTGCGCAGGTGGCACTTCGGTGGGCGACCCAGCACACGAATGTGATGACGATACCGATGTCGACGTCCCGGGCACACCTCGCGGAGAACATCGACATCTTCGACTTCAGGCTGACGCGAACCGAGCACGACCGGGTCACTCGCCCCTCGTATCTGCAGACCGGCCTCGCGATGGCTCGGGGACAACTCGGCGTCTAGGCGACTCCTCGCGATACTCTGTCCCCGGCACACACCGTGTGCTGACCCGGTGTCGTGCCGTTCTCGGAGGGCGGGGTGGCGGGCCGCGTCGCAGTCGCCCGGGTGTCACCGTCAGCGGCGACGGCTCGCGACTCGCTCCTCCGCCGTCTCCTCGGCGACGAGTTCGTAGAGGATGGCCCGGCCGCCGTCGTCGGTCGGCCTGAGAAGGCGGCCCAGCCGCTGGGTGAACTCCCGTTTCGAGCCGCTTCCGGCCAGAAGTACGCCGACGTTACAGGCAGGGACGTCGACACCTTCGTCGAGGACGTTCGCGGTGACGACCCGGGAGTACTCGCCCTCGCGGAACCGCCGGAGTATCGCCTCGCGCTCGTCGGCCGGCGTCTCGTGGGTGATGGCCGGAATCAGGAATCGCTCGGCCAGCCGGTAGACCAGGTCCGTCGACGCGGTGAAGAGGATGACGCGGTCCTCCCGGTGGCGGTCCAGGAGTTCCGCCAGTTCGCCGACCTTCCGCTCGGCGTTCATCATCACGTCGCGTGCGCGTTGCTTCGCCAGCAGCGCCTCCCGCGCCCGCGGGTCGGTTCCCGAGCGCTTGACGAGTTCCTGGTAGTCGCTGCCGCTTCGCAGCTGGATGTTCGACTGCTTGAGGTAGTCGGTGAACGTCGACTGGTGGCGCTCGTAGGTCTCCCGCTCCGTTTCGGTGAGTTCGACCTCGATGCGCTTGATGTCGTAGTCCGCGAGGTGCTCGCCGGCCAGGTCGTCGACCTCGACGCGGTGGACCAGCGGCCCGAGCAGGTCCGCGACGGCCTCGTGGGCCCCGTCGGGGCGCTCGAAGGTCGCGGTGAGGCCGAGGCGGGCCGGCGCGGCGAGCAGGCGTGCAATCTGCCGGTACCCCTCCCCGCCGAGGTGGTGCACCTCGTCGAAGACGACCAGGCCGAAGCGGTCGCCGAGTTCGTCCGCCCGGAGGTAGGCGGAGTCGTACGTCGAGACGGTCACGTTCTCGACGCGCTGCGTGCCGCCGCCGAGTTGCCCGACGGGTATCTCGAACTCCGCGGTGAGTTCCCGCCGCCACTGCTCCAGCAGGTCGATTGTCGGGACGACGACCAGCGTCGGGGTCCCGAGCGCTTCCATCGCGGCGATGCCGATGACGGTCTTGCCGCTGCCGGTCGGCAGTTCCAGCACGCCGCGGCGCTGCGGGCCGGTCCCGGCGTTGCCCTCGCCGGCCTGCCAGGCGTCCAGCGCCGCCCGCTGGTACTCGCGAAGGCGGTAGGTCGAGGCGAGGTCGAGGTCGGGGAGGTCGAGCACGCGGTCGTCGACCGACAGCGCGGCCTCGGCCAGCGCCTCCCGGAGCGCGGCGTACCGGGAGGCGGGGGCTCGCCCGGTCTGCGAGCGGGGGTCGTACTCGACGCCGGGGAGGTCGTCGGGGGGGTCGCCGGCGACCCGAATCGTCCCCTCCTCGAAGGTGAGCGTCACGTCTGCCACGGCCCACAGTGGGGGCCGGCGCGGAATAACGGCTGCGGCGTCGGTCCGGGTGACCGCCGCGCACGCAACCGTCACCCTAACGGTTCCTCCCCCCGTACTACCGACAATGAGCGACGCCTCCGACGAGGTGGCCGAGGCCGGGGACCGCGAGGGACCCCCGACCGGGGCGGACGCATCCGGCGACGAGGACATCGAGGCCCTGCGCCAGCAGGTCGAGGAGAAGTACGACTTCGAGAACTTCGGCCCGCGGGACATGGCGGAGATGAGCCCCGAGGAGTGGGACGCAGCCTTCGACCCGGACACCTGGATTACCGGCGAGGAACTGCTCGACCGGGTGGAGGCCGACCTGAAACACCGGGTCGCGACGCGCGACGTCTTCGCCCGCGTCGAGCGGTTCGACGACCTCATCATCGCCTACTCCGACTCCGGCTACGCGGCGGTCTACGAAGACGGCAGTGTCGAGGGCAGCGGCACCGTCCTCCGGGACGTGAAGCCGACGGTCGCGCTGTGTTCGATGGACTCCTACGAGGTGCCGGAGATGCCCGAGGGAGAGGTGCTGCCACAGCCCCAGGAGATTCCCGAGAGCAGCGACGCGCTGGGCAACACCGTCCTGCAGGTGGTCGCCGGCGTGCAGGTGCTGGCGGGGCTGGTGATGCTGGCCGCGTGGGCGCTGTACTCGCTGGGCGTGCTCTCGCGCCCGGGGACGAACCAGCAGGAACTGAACCTCTGGCTGCTCGTCGTCGCCGGCCTGGGTTTCCTGGGCATCGGCATCTTCCTGTTCGTGATGGTCGCCAACGCGCGGCTGTCGGACAAGTTCCGGGCCGAGGAGTTCCGGAATCGCCTCCGGGCCATCGGGCTGGAGGACGGCGAGCGGCCGGACTTCCTCAACGAACTCGACGGGGTCGAGGGCGACCTGCCCGACGAACTCCTGCCGGCCGAGGGCGACGGGGGCGGGAAGGCCGCGTCCGAACCCGACGGCGAGGGCGACGGAGCCGACGACGAGCGGGCGTCGTCGGGGTCTGCATGAGAGCCGAAGCCACCGAACGGCGGCGTATTCGGTGGGTTTATACAAAACCAGTACGGAGGTCGGTATGAGTATGAACAGGCGGGAGTTTCTTCGAACAGCCGGTGGCGCCGCCGGCGGTGCCGCCGCAGTGAGTGCTGGCGCTAGCCCCGCTGCTGCCGCGGAAGGCGGCGGTGGCGGTGGCACGAAACCGGACCTCGGGGGTTACCTCGACGGCGCGAACAACTACAGCGGTACTGTCGTGGACGAGACTGGCAACGACGAAGTGTCGGTCGACGTCGGCGCGGGCAACAGTGGGCTCGCGTTCGGGCCGGCCGCAGTCCACGTCGACAACGGCGCGACGGTCGTCTGGGAGTGGACCGGCGAGGGCGGCAACCACAACGTCGTCTCCGAGGACGACGTGTTCAATTCCGGGCCAGCCATGGCCTCGGGCACGTTCGAGCACACGTTCACCGAAGACGGCATCTATCCGTACTTCTGTTCCCCGCACAAGACCAGCGGGATGCTCGGCGTCATCGTCGTCGGGACGGACTTCCCCACGGTGAGCGCCGACGCGGCGACGCCGCTCGACCCGGCACACATGGGTGTGCCCTACCAGGCACACTTCGTCGGTATCGCGACCATCCTCGCCATCTTCATGTCGCTGATATTCACCTTCTTCCTGCTGAAGTACGGTGAGTCCGCACACACCGAAGGAGGGAACAACTGATGCCGTCCGAAGGCAGCACCTACGGCGACATCCACCGCTACGAACCGCCCCGCGAGAGCACGGCGGCAGCACTCGCAATCGTCGTGCTGACGCTCATCGAGATTCTCCTGGTCGGGCTGTTCACCTTCGGCATCATCGCCGGCTGGGGCTTCCCGCGGTCCTTCGGCGGTATCGGGAACATGTTCCTCGGCACGGCGCTTGCGGGCATCTTCGTGAACCTCTCTTTCATCCTCCTGCTGTACCGCAAGGAGTTCCTGCCGGACGTGATGATCGTCAAGAAGCGCCGGCGCAAGTGGGAGGACCTCTACATCCGCGAGGAGGACGTCGACGGAACGACTATCACCGACGGTATCGGTGACACCATCAAACGCGCTATCTATCCCTACTACAAGCGATAATCATGCCACTCGACGAAGACAAATATCCACAGGACACCGGACGTCGCCGCTTCGTGAAGGGCGTCGTCGGGAGTGCGGCCCTCGCTAGCGTCTCCGCGGCAGGCGGTGCCGCCATCACGACGGCGACGAATCGCTCCGGTGCCGGCGGGGGGGCGACGGAGTTCATCGGTATCGAGAACACGGCCGGGCCCGCACCGCGCGGGATGCCCATCGTTCCGATCAGAATAAACGACGACAACGAACTGGAGGGCATCTGGCCCGAAGTCTCGGAGGTCCAGAGCGGTGGCGGCACCGTCACGGTCGCCGAGCAGGACGTCGGCGGAACGACGTACTCCTCGACCTGGTTCCAGTACTGCGGCGTCCAGCAGTACCCGACGGTCAGGCCGGACCTCGAAGCCGACAACCGGTTCGTGGCCGAGCCGGGGACCTACGAGTGGATGAGCGACATGGAGAAGGGCCAGCCGCTGACTGTCGACGACTTCAGCGACTACCAGAACTGGGGCAACGGCATCGGACGGGACGGCCTCGGCAAGCCCGCGATGGGCAAGTGGCGCCAGAACGAGGAGGGGCGCCCGCTCCCGATTCAGGTCATCCGCAGCCCCGAAGTGCCCAAGATGGCCGCCGGTGAGGGGAAATACAGCGAGATACCCAGCGACGTCCGCTCGTTCATCGACGCGGCCACCGAGCAGTCGTTCCTGGCGTACCTCGACAAGTGTACGCACTTCTGCTGTGTGCCACAGGGCTTCAAGACGACGGCGGACGCCGGTGCCGAGGACGCGGTTTACTGTCAGTGTCACCAGTCGGTGTACGACCCATTCAGTCCGGTCAAGAAACAGTTCGTCGCGCTCCCGCGCCCGGAGGAATAACAGATGAGTCTCGAACGCAAGGACGACCACGACCACAAAGCCTGGATGCAAAAGCGGGACCTGTCGGCAGTCGAGTCGATTTACCTGACGGTCCTGATCTGGATGGACAAGCGGCTGCGCGTCGTTGACTACCTCGAACTCCTCGAGGACCTGTACTACAAGGTCAACATGCAGATGCCGAAGAGCCACACCGAGCAGTACAACCTGGACAACAAGTTCTGGTACTGGTATCCGCTGTACGCGCTCGGGTCGTTCTCGACTATCGCGTACGTCGTCGCCGCGATAAGCGGCGCGCTGCTCGGGTTCTACTACGCGCCCGCCGCGGGTGCCGCAAACGGCGACCCGACGGTGGCGTACAACTCCATCACCTTCATCATGACAGACCTGAACCTGGGCTTCTTCCTGCGGAGTCTCCACCGCTGGGCCGCCCAGGTGATGACCGCGGCCGTGTTCCTGCACATGCTCCGTGTCTACTTCACGGGCGCGTACAAGGAGCCCCGCGAGCTCAACTGGATTCTCGGCATCATCCTCATCTCGCTGACGATGGTGTTCGGGTACACGGGCTACCTGCTCCCCTGGGACCAGCTCGCCTACTGGGCGGGGACCATCGGCGTCAACATGTCGCTGTCAATCCCGCTCGTCGGCGAGTGGGTCGCCCAGCTCCTGTTCGGTGGCTTCACGCTGACGCAGGCCACGCTGCAGCGGATGTACATCCTGCACGTGTTCTTCCTGCCGTTCATCGTGACCGCCCTCATCGCCGTCCACATCGGCATCGTCTGGATGCAGGGCATCGCGGAACCGCACTGATACAATGACCGACAACACCGACCACGACACCGACCCAGCGGAACAGCACGCCGCCGCGGACCGCGAGGTCCGGACGGACGGGGGCGAAGAGACCGCCACCGACGGCAGCGGTGGCATCGTCCCGCCGGACGACGAGACGCCCGCCTGGAGCGAGCGCAAGCAGCGCACCGAGGGCCTCTCCCGGCTGACCTACGAGTACTTCGAGCGGGCCCGCCGCGAGGACCAGGACCTTCGCCAGCAGTCGAGTTACGTCGAGCGTGACGTGCTGGCGTTCCCGGCCTGGCCCCACGAGATGATTCGCAACCTCGCGCTGACGAGCTTCTTCGTCGGGATGGTCGTCATGCTGGCGGCGACGATGCCGCCACACATCGAGGCCCCGGCGAACTCCGGCGCGACGCCGTCTATCATCCTGCCGGACTGGTACCTCTACTGGTCGTTTGGCCTGCTCAAGCTCAACGCGCTCAATCCCGAACTCAGCCTGCTCGGCGGGCAGAAGCTGATGGCCGACCAGACCTACGGCGTCCTGGCGAACCTGGTCGTCGTCGGCGCGATCGCCGTCGTGCCGTTCCTGAACAAGGGCAGCGCCCGTCGCCCGGTCGAACAGCCCTTCTGGGCAGCCGTCGGCATGGCCGGTGTCATCTTCGCGTTCACCATCGCGTTGCTCTCGGTGAAGAACCTCTTCCCGATGGACCCGGCGCTGCTGCTGGACCTGACGTTCCTGCTGCCGATCGTGGGCGGCACGGTCACCTACGCGGTCCTGAAGTCGATGCGGGAGGGGTACATGTTCGACCTGAACCGCCGGTACTACCGCCTGCGGCCGCCGAAGTAGATGTCCGAGGACCCCGCCGACGCGCCCGGTGACGACGAGTCGTCGGGGGGGTCACGCGACGTGGTCGTCCCACTGCGGCTGTACAAGACTGTCACCGTCTTCTCGACGCTCTTTGCCGTCGTCTTCGTGCTCGCGGGGTTCGTGATGCTCGACAGCGCGACCAACAGAGCGACCGCCGAGTTCTCGGAAATCGACCCGGTGCTCGGGATTCTCGGGTTGCTCTCGCTGGTCGGCGGCGCCGCCATCTACGCGTTCTCGACGCGCTTCCGTGCCGAGGGAATGGGAAAGCCTAAAGACGACTCCGACGAAGATTCCGATAATGGCTGACGAGTTCGCAAAAGGATTCGGCATCCTCGTGACTGCCGGCCTCGGGTGGCTGATGCTGGCTGGCTGGTACAACACCCCCGACTTCGAGACCCAGCTGACGGCACCGAATCCCGAGTCTGTCGGCGTGTATGGAGAGCTCGCACTTCTGCTGAAAGACGCGTTCTTCTGGTTCGCGATTCTCGGCGCACTGACGTTCTGGATCATCATTCCGGCCATCGAGCAGGCTCGCGACGCGATCGCGGAGTAGCCGCGTCGTCGCTCCCGGCGCGCGCTGGCGCCGAAACAAACACAATTCCTTTGCAGGGGCCGCCCGTATAGCCGCCAATGTCGAAGTGTGACGTGTGCGGCAAGGAAGAGAGTATGCCGTATCACTGCCGTCACTGCGGCGGCACCTACTGTGCCGAGCATCGACTCCCGGAGGCACACGACTGTCCGGGGCTGGAGAACTGGGGGGACTCGGAGGCCGTCTTCGACAGCGGCTTCGACGAGACCGTCGAGACCGGCGGGTCGAGTTCCGGCGGGGTGACCGACCGCTTCAGCGTCGACACCTCGACCGGCGGCTGGCTGGGCTACTTCCGGAACAACATGACCTTCGTCTTCCTCGGCCTGATGTGGGTCACCTTCCTTCTGCAGTACATCGTCGGCTTCCTGCTCACGGGGTCGCTGAACCCGCTCGTCTTCTCCGTCGACCCGACGTGGCGGGCTATCTTCGTGCTCTCGGCGGAGCACCCCGAGTACGTCTGGACGTGGGTCACCTCGGTCTTCTCCCACGGCGGCTTCGGTCACATCGCGGTCAACAGCATCGTCATCTACTTTTTCGGCCAGCTGGTCGAGGACTACATCGGCTCGAAGAAGTTCGCCGCGCTGTTCGTCGTCAGCGGCGCGCTCGCGGGTCTCGGCCAGATCGCCATCCAGATGATTCAGAACCCCGGCGGGTTCGGCGGCGTCCTCGGGGCCAGCGGTGCCGGGCTGGCAATCATGGGCGTGCTGACGATTCTCAACCCCAGCCTCCGGGTGTACATCTACTTCATCCTCCCGGTGCCGCTGTGGGTCGTCACCGGCTTCTACGCCCTCATCAGCGTCCTGGGCATCGTCGGCCCGAGCCTCGCCGGCGGCAACGTCGCCAACGCCGCCCACCTCATCGGGCTTGCCATCGGCCTGGCCTACGGCTACCGCGTCAAGGACCGGATACGGATTCCCAACCAGCTCCAGTTCGGCACCGGTCCGGGCGGACCCGGCGGTCCCGGCGGCCCGGGTCGCGGCCGCGGCCCGTTCTGATGGACGTCGTCCGCCCCGAGTTCGTCCCCGACGCGTCGCTGTCGCGCGGGGAGATGGAAGCTCTCCAGCGAGACATCGCCCACGCGGCCGTCTTCGCGGACGACTTCGACTTCGACCCGGCAGCCATCGGCGTGGCCGACCGGGAGACCGACGCCGGCCAGCGACGCCTCGGCGGTGCGTCGCCGCTGGTCGCCGGCGTCGACCAGGCCTTCCGCGACGACGAGGCGGTCAGCGCCGTCGTCGTCCTCCGGGACGGCGAGGTAGTCGAGCGCGCCCACGCCGTCGAACCGGTCGAGATCCCCTACATTCCGGGGCTGCTTAGTTTCCGCGAGGGCGCGGCCATCCTCTCGGCGCTTTCCGAACTCGACACCGACCCCGACCTCCTGCTGGTCGACGGCAGCGGCCGCATCCACTTCCGGGAGGCCGGACTGGCGACGCACATCGGCGTCACCGTCGACGCCCCTGCCGTCGGTGTGGCGAAGAACCTGCTCTGTGGCCGCCCGCGTGAGTCACTCGCCGACCCGCTGCCCGAGGGCACCCGCGTCGCCATCGAGGCCGACGCGGACGTGACCGCGCCCGACGGGACCGTCATCGGCTACGCCGTCCAGACCCGGCAGTACGACTCCGGGGCCCGGCATATTAATCCGCTCTACGTCAGCCCCGGCCACCGCGTGAGCGCCGAGACTGCGGCCGACGTCGTGGAACGCACCTGTGCCGGCTACAAACTCCCGGAACCGACCCGGCTGGCCGACAGCTACGCCGACGAGGTTAAGCGGGGGTCGGGGTGAGAGACGGTCGGCCCCAGCTGAATATGACTATATAGCAACAAATATCTGGAACTCTTTTGAACAAGAGCCCATGCCACGAGCGGGGCCACTCAAACAGCTGCTGACGCCTCTAACGTTAGACGAACTCCGCTATCTCCGCAGGGAGTTCAATCTCGACATTAGTAGCTACGATGGGGA
Source organism: Salinibaculum sp. SYNS191 (assembly GCF_037338445.1). NCBI lineage: Archaea > Methanobacteriati > Methanobacteriota > Halobacteria > Halobacteriales > Haloarculaceae > Salinibaculum > Salinibaculum marinum. The sequence continues at coordinate 1,761,494 of NZ_CP147838.1, read as the reverse complement.
CAAGACCGGGTTTCGTGACCGGGTTCACGACGCTCTCAAATATCGTATTGACAATGGTCAGATGACTTACCAGCAGGTGATGGAGTCCTACCGCGATGAGGTAGTTACGAACGAGTCCAAGCAAGTGACCACACGCATCCGCGAGACTCTCAATAATCTGGAACTCTCGGAAGGGGCAAACCGGAAAGAGGCCAACGAGATGTGGATTACCAGTGAGGCCTGGCAAGCGCTCCGTATGGCATTCCAAGACGAGCCTTATACCGTCATTCAGGAAGAGACATTCGGGCGACGCCGTGTCGACCTACTCGTGACTCACGACCATGACGCACGAAATTATCTTATTGAGTTCAAATTGGCAAATCGTACCGGGTCACTCAGTCGGACTTACTCACAGTTGCGTGAATACCAGCGAGCGATTGAGGGGCTTAGCCGGTCCTGGCTGGTGGTAGTCGCACCTGAAGAACGGTATCTTCCTGAGCAAAAAGAACGAGTCGCCAATATGATTGAGGACGTTCGCCAGTTGGATGCGACTGAAGTAATCATCGTGCGACCCGAGGACTTCCGGGCGTGACTTTCACAGGTCAACACGCACTGCCAATCGCTCGGACGTATCGCCGGTGCTTAACTGTCATGCGGTCGATGGTGGCGGTATGACAGACGAGACGGTGCTCATCACGGGGTGCTCCTCCGGTATCGGGCGGGCGACTGCCCAGTACTTCAACGACGACGGCTGGACGGTCTACGCCACCAGCAGGGACGAGGACGACATCGCCGACCTCGCGGAGGCGGGCTGTGAGACGGCCGAACTCGACGTGCGCCAGGGGTCGGACATCGACCGCGTTGTCGACCGCATCATCGAGGAACAGAACGGCCGCATCGACTGCCTGGTCAACAACGCCGGCTACGGCCAGTACGGCCCCGTCGAGGACATCCCCGCCGACAAACTCCACAAGCAGTTCGACGTGAACGTCTACGGCCCTCACCGACTCGTCCGCGCAGTCCTGCCCCACATGCGCGACCGCGAGGAGGGGACCATCGTCAACGTCTCCAGCCTCTCCGGGCGGCTTGTCACCCCCGGCGGCGGCGCGTACAGCGCCTCGAAGTTCGCGCTGGAGGCGATGAGCGACGCCCTCCGGTCCGAGGTGGAGAGCTTCGACGTCGAGGTGGTACTGGTCGAACCCGGCCCGGTGGAGACCGACTTCTCCGACCGGATGGACGAGGAGATTCGGGACGGCCTGGAGCGGCGTCGGGTCTACGACTGGGTGTACGAACTCGTCGAGGACGGCACCTTCGTCGCCGGCCGCTCGCCGCTGGCCGTCTCGCCCGACCGCGTCGCGCAGGTCATCCACGACGCCGCGGAGGTCGACGACCCCGAGGCCCGCTACCCGGTTGGCCGCGGCGCGAAGCTCCTGCTCGCCAGCCGCTTTCTCCCCGACGGCGTCCGCGACACGCTCTATCGGCTCGCCAGGAGAGTCCTGTAGGGCCGTCCGAGATTCGTCGCTTCGCTCAGAACCTCCCTACTCGCGGGTCGCTCTCGCTCCCCGCTCACTTTCGGAGGTTCTTCGCTCCGCTCAGCAGCACGCTACTCCTCTAGACACGCCGCCACAATCCGCAGCAGCCGCTCGCCCTGCACTTCCTCGGCGAACAGCGGCACGCGGCGCACGTCGTGACCCATGAACAGCTCCTGCGAGCGGTCCAGCGCCCCCCGCTGGACCTGCCAGCGCCGCTCGCAGAACTCACAGTCCGTGTGGTTCGGCGAGACGATGTCCTCGCCGAGGTCCGCCACCTCGCCGGGGTCCTGCATGACGCGGTTCACGACGACGGTGCCGACGGGGACGCCGAACTGTCCGAGTCTGTCCAGCAGGCGCTCGGACTCGCGGACGCTCAGTTCCTCGGGGACTAACACGACCCGGAAGTCCGTCTTCGCGGGGTCCCGCAGCACCGTCCGGAACTGCTCGATTCGCTCGGAGAACTCCCGGAGGCTGTCGATGCCCTCCTCCTCGTCGGCCCCGCCGAGCAGCCCCTCCATCATGCCGCTCATGCGCTCGCGCAGCGAGAGCAGTTTGCCGACCATCGAGTCCAGCATCTCCGGCAGTTCCAGCAAGCGGAGGGTGTGCCCCGTCGGCGCGGTGTCGACGACGACGCGCTCGAAGCGCGGGTCGTCCATGTACTCGAGCAGGAGGCGCATTGCGGCAGCCTCGTCGGAGCCGGGCATCGACCCGCCGAGCGGGTTCGCGGCGTCGCCGCCGAGCAGGCCAGCAAGGGGGTTGCCGTCTTCGCCGCCCCCGGCGAAGGGGCCCTCGGCGAGGGCCTCCTCGGGGTCGATTTCGGCCGCGTAGAGCGGGATGTCGTCGCGAATCTGTGCCGGGTCGCTCGGGACGTCGGTGTCGAGCGTGTCCGACAGGGAGTGTGCGGGGTCCGTCGAGACGACGAGCGTCGCCGTCCCGTCGCGGGCGCTGGCGAGTGCCGTCGCCGCAGCCATCGTGGTCTTGCCGACGCCGCCTTTCCCGCCGTAGAGGACGTACTCGGGTGCGTCGATGCCCGCCGGGACGACGTCGTCGTCGACGTCCTCGACGGCCTCGACTTCGAGGTTCATGCCCACGGGTAGCTGGCGGGGGCATGTGTACCCGTCGAAAAAGCGAGCGGCCTACGACCGGGACGACCGGGCCTCGCGGACGTCGGCGCCATCGCGGAGCTTGTCTTCGCAGTTCGGACAGACACGCGGCCCTTCGTATCCCTCCGGAGTGAACACCCGTACGTATCGCTCAGTGACGAACCCGCCACAGTTGTTACAGACCGGCATCGATTGTACCGCTTGTCCCTCCTCTAATATGTTTTGTGATGTCCTGGCGTCCTTGCCGGGAGACGGTAGGGAGTTCCTACCCTACTCCGGCGACGGCTGGTCCGCCCAGAATCGGTCCTGCTGGTCGGACAGGAACTCCGGCGTGAGGCGGACGAACTCCTCGCGCTCGCCCGGCGAGAGGTAGCCGTGGACGCTGTGGCGCGCTCCCGCGGTGTAACGCCGGCCGACGAGCGCGCGCGTCCCCACTTCCTCGTGGCCGCGGATGACCCGCCCGATGGTCTGGCGCGCGCGGCGGACCGCCGGCACGGTCAGCGCGTACTCGAAGGCGCTGTCCTCGCCGAAGGCGTCGGCGTAGGCGCGCCGCACTGCTCGCACGCGCGGCGAGCCGATGTTCACCAGCGGGACGCCCACGACGGCCGCGCAGTGGAGTTTGTCCCCGTCGTAGTCGACGCCTTCCGTCAGCGTCCCGCGCGTGCTCGTCACGAGCACTTTCCCGTCGCCGGCGAAGAACTCCCGTTTCAGCGCCTCCGTCTCGTCGTTCGAGGAACTCTCGTCGACCAGGACCGGCTTCTCGACGGCGTCCCGGAGGTACTCGCCGGCCCACGCCGCCTCGCGGTAGTTCGGCATCGCCACGAGGACGTTCCCGGGCGAGCGCGCCAGCGTCCGCAACACGTGGGCGTACTCGTCGCGCGTGGCCGTCCACGTCTTCTGGTCGGCGTTCTCGGCGGGGTCGCCGCGGTTGTGCGCGGTGAACGGCGTCGCGTCCACGAGCCAGCTCGCACGGTTCTCCTCGGGAAAGGGGAGCGTGTACGTCCGCTCGACGACCGGCCGGTCGGCCCGCCGCAGCGCCTCCAGGCCCGCCACCTCCCCGAAGACGTCCAGCGGCTCCAGCGTCGCGCTCATCAGGATTCCCCCGCCGAGCCCGGCGAAGACGTCCTTCAGGGTGTCCCCGGGCATGCACTCGAAGAGGACCAGCCCGGCGGTGTACTGGGTCTGCCAGGGTCGGTCCGCGCTCCGCTCGTCGGCCGGGCTGTACTCCAGTTCTATCTCCCGGAGGTAGCTGGCGTGGTCCTTCTCCCACCACCGTTTGGCGATGACGCCGACCGCGGCGCAGACGGGCGTCCGCGTCAGGCCGAGGTCGTCGATGGTGTCCTCGACGGCCGCGCCGACGGCGGGCAGCGAGCGCCACAGGTCCCCGGTGTACCCCTCCCGCTCGGCCCACGCGGTCAGTTCGTCCTGCTCGACCGTCTCCGGGTCCCGCAGCGGCACCTCGACGGTCCGGTCGGGCAGGTCGCCGGTGTTGCCGCCGCGCCACTCGGGGCCGTACTCCCGGGTGAGGTGGTCCGCGACGCGTTCGTCCAGCCACGTGAGCGCGTCGTCGTAGAACTCCCGTGCCCGCTCGACGGCCTCGATGGGCACGTCGTGGCTGGCCAGCCTGTCCGCCACCTGCTGTTTGTGCTCGCTCGTCTGGCGCGCCCGGGAGAGCAACGCCTGGCAGTCGTTTCGCGCCCGCTTGAGCGTCGCACGGCCGACGCGGTCCGAGAGCAGGTCCCGCACGCGCTCCTCCAGCCGGTGGGCCTCGTCGACGACGACGAAGGTACGCTCGTCGAGAATCGACTCCAGCAGCGGCCGCGAGTCGGGGTCGAACAGGTGGTTGTAGTTGCCGACCACCACGTCGGCCTCCTCCAGCAGGACGCCCATCACGCGGTGGGGGCAGGTGCCGCGCTCGGTCGCCGCCGGCAGGTAGTCTTCGGCCGTGACGACGTGATTCTCGCCGACCCCGAAGTCGACGGGCGAGCCCTTGTTGCGGGCGTACCAGTCGGCCTCGAACGGGCAGTACAGCGGCGTGTCGTCGCCCTCGACCATCGTTTCGGGTGCGCTGGGCTGACTGGTCCGATAGGGGCTGGTCGCCCCGGCCGTCGCCAGTGCGTCCTCGAAGGTCTGCTGGCCGGGACCGTCCGGCCGGGCGTGTTTGGCGAGGTCGCTGCCCCGTTGCGGGTCCCACCATATCTCCTCGCTCTCGCCGCCGACGGCCGTGCTGGCGACTGCGCGGTCGTCGCTCTTGCGGTCGCTCTCGACCAGCCGCGCCGTGTTCTCGCGCAGGTCTTCACAGCGGTCGTGCGTGCTCGCGTCCTCGGGGAAGGCTCCCTCCCGGCCGTACGGACAGAGGTCCCGCTTGCCGACCAGGGAGATGCCACGGAGTGGCTCCTCCAGGCCCGTGTTCATCGTCCGCAGGTCGTCGACGAACTGCTGTAACTGCTGTTTGACCGGCGTGACGACGACGATGCGCTCGTAGTCGCCCTCCCGGACCAGCGTCGCGCCGGCGGTCAGCGCGGCCATGGTCTTGCCGGTCCCGCAGGGGCCCTCCATCGCGAGGTAGCCGTTCGCGCGCCCGACCTGTATCGCCGACTCGACGGCGTCGGCCTGGTTGTCGTAGGGCTCCTCGAAGCCGAAGAAGTCGCGCCACCGGTCGGTCACCTCGCTGTCGGCCATTCAGGGGTACTGGGTCGCGCTCACCTTTGAACGTACGGATGTGACCCCGGTCACGCGAAGAAGTCGACCAGCCGCTGTGCGGCCGTCTCCACGCGGTCGGTCGTCAGCGAGAAGCGAATCCAGTCTGCGCGGGCCTCGCCGAACGCCTCGCCGGGCATCCCCGCGACGCCGCCTTCGTCGATGAGCCGTTCCACGTTCTCGAAGGTCCCCGGGAAGTCGGGGAACCGGGCCATCACGTAGAACGCGCCCTCGGGGTCGGTGTACGCCGCGCCCGCGGCGTCCAGCGCGTCGGTGAAGGTGTCGATGCGCGCTTCGAGCAGCGACCGCACGCCCTCGTAGTACTCCGGGCCGGTGTTCCGCAGTGCGTGGAGGACGGCCGCCTGCGCGGGCCGGGAGCCGGTCACGTTCGTCAGCATGTGTCGCGTCCGGGCGGTGTCGAGCAGGTCACCGTGGGGGCCGTCGGGGTCCGGGAAGACGGCGTAGCCCACCCGCCACCCGGTGATGGCCATCGACTTCGAGACGGCGTTGGTGGCGACGTAGTGGTCGGAGTCGACCGACAGCGCCGACGCGAACCGACCCGAGTAATCGAAGTGGTCGTACACCTCGTCGCTGACGAGCAGGGCGTCGTGTTCTTCGGCGACGGCGACCAGTTCCGCCATCGTCTCCGCGTCGTAGGTGACGCCCATCGGGTTGTTCGGCGAGTTGACGACGATGACCGCGGTGTCCTCGCTGGCGCGCTCGCGGACCGTGTCGGGGTCGAGGTGACCGTCCTCGGCGACCGGTGCGAAGGCGAGGTCCGCGCCGAGGAAGTTCACCCGGCCGGCGTAGTAGGGGTAGACCGGGTCGGCCAGGAGGATTTCGTCGCCGGACATCGCCTCCAGGCCGCCGGCCATCGCGAGGTGGTTGGCCTCGCCGGTGCCGTTGGTGACGACCACGCGGCTCCGGTCGACGCCGCGGCGCTGGGCGATTTCTTCTCGTAGTTCTTTGAGCCCGACGCTGGGCGGGTACTGGAACTCGTCGGGGTCGGCGTCGGCGTAGGCGTGGAGTCCCTCGCGGAGCGCGTCGGGCGGGTCCCAGTCGGGGCTGCCGCTGACCATGTCCACCACGTCGCGGTCGGCGCGGGCCGCGTACTGGATGACGCGGAAGAACTGCGGCGTCTCGTAGTCCATACCGGCCGCTGGTGGCCGCTGCTACCTGTCTCTTTCTGTCCGTGGCTTTTTGCGCCCCTCGTCCCATGTTCGCACATGGACGACGACGCAGATGACCCGCCCATCGAGCGCCGCGTCGGCGACGCGCTCCGCGAAGCCGGCGAGACGGTGGCCGTCGCCGAGGCGGCGACCGGCGGCCTCGTCACCGCCCTGTTGACCGCCCCGCCCGGCGCGAGCGCGTACCTCGACCGCGGGTACGTCACCTACGCCTACGACTCGCTGCGGGAGGAACTGGCCGTCCCCCGCGAGACGCTGGACGAGTACGGCGCAGTGAGCGCGCCGACCGTCGAGGCGATGGCCCGCGCCGCGCGGGACCGCGCGCGGACCGACTGGGGACTCGCTACTGCCGCTATCGCCGGCCCCGGCGGGGGCAGCGACGAGCGCCCGGTCGGCACTGCCTTCGTCGGCGTCGCCGAGGCCGCCCCCTGGGAGTCGGGCGAGTCCGGGGCGACCGTCGAGCGCTACACGTTCGAGGGCTCGCGGGACGCGGTCCGCGAGCAGGTCGTTCGGCAGGCGCTGCGCGACCTGCTGGCGGCCGTGACAGACGTGCAATAAAAAGGCTTGTACGCGTTCCCGTCCAGCACTCTCCTGATGAACAAACGTGGGCACGTGCTCAACGCCGTGTTGCTCGCCATCGGACTGGGGTACATTCTCGAACCGAGCGGCGACGTGGAGACGTTCCGGACCATCGCCGAGGTGTTCGTCCCCGTCGTCCTCGGCGCGCTCTTTCCCGACGTCGACACCGCCTTCGGCAAGCACCGCAAGACGCTGCACAACCTCCCCGTGCTCGCTATCGTCGGTGCCTACCCGCTCTACTTCGGCAACCTCCAGTGGGTCTGGCTGGGTGTGCTGACCCACTACGTCCTCGACGTGCTCGGGACGACGCGGGGCATCGCGCTCTTTTACCCGCTCTGGAGCAAGGAGTTCGACGTCCCCTTCGGTATCCCCGTGGACAGCCAGTACACCGACCTCATGATGCTCACGGTGACGGCCGTCGAACTCGCCGGGACCTTCCTCCTGCTGAAGTACGCCGCGCCGGTCGTCCTCGAAGCACAGCAGACGATTCTACCCGCGCTTCAGTAGACCCGGATGTCGTCGAAGGCCCCGTCGTAGGCGACGTGGCCCGGGTGAGTCGGCTCGGTCCCCGAGAGGTAGACCCGGTCGAGTTTCTTCCAGGTGTTTTCGTAGCCGATGTGGGCGAACTCCAGGACGCGCCGGCGCGTGTGCTGCGGGCCGCGACGGTGCATGACCGTCCGCTCGACGCCCTCGCGCAGCGCCGCGTGCAGGTCGGCGGCGTCCTCGATAGCCGTCTCGAACGCCGTCCAGCACTCGCCGACGGTCCGCGGGAGGTGGGCGTACGACGAGGTGAAGGGTGGCAGGTCGAACTCGCCGGCCAGTCGCTGCGCCCGGCGGTTGTCCCAGGGCAGGTGTTTGGGGTTGTAGACCTCGATGGCGTCGACGTGGTCGCGGTACTCCGCGATGTGCTCGCGTTCGAGGCTGAAGGAGAGAAAGCCCGGGTGCGGGACCAGCGTGACGGCGTCCTGCCGGTCGAGTTCGGCCATCGCGCCGGACAGCGTGACGAAGTCGGGAATCGGCCGTTCGAGGTCCAGCGCGAGGACGTGCCGCCGCGAGCGCCAGTCGCCGGTGAACAGCTCTCTGCCGGGGACGACCAGCAGGTCCTCGTCGGAGTGTGCCACGGCCCGGTCGCGAATCGTCGGCCAGCGCGTGAAGTGGGGCGCGTACACCAGGACGTCGATGCCGCGCCGCTTCGCTCGCTCGACGACCCCCTCGTCCAGCACCTTCACGTGCATGTCCACGCGTGTCGTCGTCACTACTCTCGGCTCCGTCGGTCGGAAAGTAGTGATTTACTATCCCGAAGCGACCGGATAGTGGCCGCTCACCGACGGGTTCGTGACAAACGTTTATGTCGGCGGGTGGCATCGCATCCGATAATGGCACGCTGGGAGTGCGCTATCGATGGCGATGGCGCGACGTTCGACCGGGTCGAGGACCTCATCGTCCACCAGGCCACCGAGCACGACCGCATCGAGTGCAAGGTCTGCGGTGCGGTCGTCCCCGATGGCTACTTCGCCATCCGCCACGCCTTCGACGAGCACTCGCGGGCGGAGTACGTCCGCGCCTACGACGCCAGCGCTGCGGACGTCCGCCGCCGCGAGAACGTCAAGGAGGACATCGAGGACGCCGCAGACATCCGCGAGGTCGTCGACCGCATCGAGGGCAAGTAACGGCTCCATTTTCTACTGGGCGGCGCGATACGACGCGTTCTCTCTGGCTCACTGTCAGAGTCCGCTGTGGTCCGCCGCCCGACCGATCGGTGGAAAATAATGACGAATATATGATATAAACAATATAAGATCATATTACCCACTGAGAACCAATAATCTCCTTCAGATGGGAAACAAAACTGCTGTATTGCGCTTTCAGGAAACTGTACCGACGAATATATACTCGCTTATTATCATATTGACGTGCACATGGTAGATGTTGTATTCCTGGCACTTGCGGCGAGTGTTCCGATCGCTGTATCGTTTCTCCTGCTCGTAGGGTTGCGATGGTCGGCGTCGAAGTCGATGGGAGTCGGCTGGGTGCTTGCGTCGGTACTCGGTCTGGCATACTGGCAAATGGAGCCCACGTGGTGGATGGCTGCGGCAATCTACGGCGTGTTACAGGCATCCAGCATCATCCTCATCGTCTTCGGTGCCGTGTTGTTGATGAACTATCTCGAACTGAGCGGCGCGATCACCACGATCCGGTGGTATTTCCGCGGCATCGAGGAGGATCGTCGGGTCCAGCTGTTGCTCATCGGGCTCGGCTTCGAGACGATCATCGAGGGTGCGGCCGGGTTCGGCACGCCCGGCGCGCTCGCGGCACCGCTTTTCATCGGGCTGGGCTTTCCTCCGCTGGGTGCTGCGGTGTTTGGCCTGTTTTTCAACGCGCCAAACCCCCAGTTCGGCGCGGCGGGAACCCCGATCATCGGCGGCGTCGGTGCCGTGATCGGCGATACGCTCCCGGCCTCGCAGTCGCTCGGTCCGTTTCTGGATCTGGTGTCGGCCTGGTCGGGCGTGATGACCGGGCTGACGTTCGTGTTCTGGGGACTGCTCGGCGTCTTCCTGCTGACCTACTGGTTCGGCGACGAGGGGGAACGGTCCTTGCGGGGTGCGGCCCGCCCAACCGCGGAGATCGCACCGTTTGCGACCGTCCTCGGGATGTCGGCCGGCCTGACCCAGTGGGCCGTCGCGTGGTTCATCGGTCCGGCCTTGCCCTCGATCGCCGCCGGGTTCGTCGCCTTCGCGGTCGGCATCGTGCTGGCCGACCGGGACATCCTGATCCCGGACGACCGGTGGTCGTTCCCCGACCGGTCACACTGGTCCGAACAGTGGCTGGGCGGCCTGAATCTCGGCGAGATCAACCAGACGGAGCCGAAAAAGCAGATGCCGGTGTTGCTGGCCTGGACGCCCTACCTGCTGGTCGGGGGCGTCCTGCTTGTCACGCGCTGGCCGACCTTCGATCTCGTTCCGGTGCTCCAGCAGTTCACCGTGGGCCTGTCCTCGATCCTCGGGACGGAACTCTCCTGGGAGTTGGCGTATCTCTACCTCCCGGGGACGATGCCGTTCATCCCGGTTGCGGTCCTCACTGGATTGCTCCACAGGATGGACACTGGCGAGATGGTCGACGCCTGGGGGGAGTCGGTTCGCCAGGTCGCGCCCGCGGCGCTGACGCTGGTAGTCGCCGTCTCGCTGACGCAAGTGATGATCCAGTCGGCCACCAACTCCGCCGGCTTCATCGGGATGATGACCGCCCTCTCGCAGGCCCTGGCGATAGGCGCCGGGGCCGCGCTCCCGATCGTCTCGCCCTGGATCGGCGCGCTGGGGACGTTCGTCACCGGGAGCAACACGACCTCGGACATCCTGTTTAGCGTCCTCCAGTACGACGCCGCGGTCGACGTCTCGATCTCGCCGACGCTGACCGTGGCGATTCAAAACGTTGGCGGCGGGGTCGGGAACATGATCTCGGTGCTCAACGTCGCCGCGATCTGTGGCGTCGTCGGCATCTCCGGCCGCGAGGGCGACATCATGCGCAAGACCGTCGTCCCGACGGTGATCTTCGCACTCTTTGTCGGGTTCGTCGGCACGATCCTGGTCTATTCCGTCGGCTCGGTCGCCTGAGCGCTCTCCCGTCGCTCCACTGGGTCACCGAACCGACTCGAAAACAGCCGCGTACGTTCCTGCGGTCACCGACTCTTCGGCGTCCGCTCACGGCTTCGACGGTCGCGTGGTTCGAGGAGCCACCGGTCCTCGCGGGTCGTTCCACTCCCCGCTCGGTCTTCCGAGGAGCGCCTCACTGCGTTCAGCGCTCCTCGCTATCCAGCACGCGAATCTGGTCACCGCGCACGGTGACCGGAATCGGGGCCGTCGCCTCGTACAGTTCGACAGTGACCTGGTCCTCGCGCCTCCACCTTTTTCTGCCTCGGGTGTCCTCGTTCGCTTTGCTCACTGCGAACACCCTCGTTGAAAAACGTGGGCGAAAAAAGCGGGTCCAAACGGAGTGAGGACCCGTGAACCGGCGACTCCGTCGCCGGATGCGTACTTACCGCTCTTCGGAGTCCAGCACGCGAATCTGGTCACCGCGCACGGTGACCGGAATCGGCACCGTCGCCTCGTACAGCTCGACGGTGACCTGGTCCTTGCCCTCGTCGATGCGCTGGACCTGCGCCTTCTCGCCCTTGAACGGGCCAGCGATGAGTTCGACGATGTCGCCCTCCGCGATGCCCTCGACGTCGGGTTTCGGCGAGAGGAAGTGCTCGACTTCGCCCAGGCCGGACTCGCCGGGGACGACCCCGCGGGAGTGGGGAATCTCGTCGAGGATGCGCTCGAAGACGCTGGCGTCGTCGGCCTCGACCATCACGTAGGAGGTCAGCGAGTCCGGCGCGAGCGCGGCGTGAATCGACGGCTCCTCGCGGTTCATTATCATGTCCGCGACGGTGCGCTCCTGGCTGGCTGTCGTCTTCACGGCGAAGATGCTCGTGTCGTGGTCGTCGTCCGCTTCCTCGCTCTCCTCGAAGTCGTCGACATCCCCCGCCATCACGCGATGCCCCCGAGCGATCGCATCAGGAACATTACCGTGAAGATCAGAAAGCCCATGAATCCGACCAGGAGGATACCCGCACCGGCGATTTTCGCCACCTGCGAGAACTCCTGCCACGAGGGCGTACTCGCCAGTTTGAGCACGCGGATGTACGAACTCAGGTCCGTGGGTGTTCTCATACACCGTCGTACCCTCTCGGCGCTTTTCTATCTTTCTACAAGGAGAGGACCCTGACAGTGACCCCCGGTCGTCTCACTGGCGGTGACCGACCCGCGAAAACAGGCGCTGGTTGCCCCGTGCAGGCCGGCAGCGGGGTTTCCCGTCCGTGAGGCCGCTACGCGGTCGAATTCTGTCGCGCGCTCACCGTCTCGACGTCGAACCCGTAGAGTTCCTGCTCCGCCGTGCTCTCCTCGACGTACTCCTCGAAGGTGTAGAGCGCCGGGAACGCCGCCGTCTCCGCGAGCGTCTGGTACGCGACTTCGGTCTTCTCCTCGGGAACCCTGTCGAGCGTCCCCGTGAAGTGGATGCTCTGCCACGCGTCCGGCAACTCGGAGTCGACGACGACGAAACTCGCCACGTCCGTCGTCGCCATGCACTCCCGCTTCTTGCTCCCCTCGTCGAACGCCAGCAGGAAGTACAGCGTCGTCAGTTCGTCGTCGTAGCCGAAGGACAGCGGGACCGTGTACGCCTCCGACTCCTTCGTCAGCCCCAGGACGCCGAAGTCGGCCCGACGCAACACGTCGACGGGCGCGTCGCTTCCGGACGCGCCACCGAGGAGGGACCGCCGGTTCTCGTCGTGTGACATGTAGCCTCACAGGCAGGCGAGCTAATTAACCCTGGCGAACAGGTCAGCGGCGCGGAGAATGGATTCCAGTCGCCTCGGCGGGGAGGCCGTCGCGACGCGGCGGGTCAGTCGACGTAGTCGATGTCGTCGCCGAGTTGCTGGGCGGCCTTCTCGCGTTCGGCCTCGCTCTTGCCGTAAATCTGCGGGCTCTCGACGCCCGTGACGACGATCATCGTCTCCATCTTGCCCTCGAACTCCTCGTTGACCGACGCGCCCCAGATGATGCGCGCGTCGGGGTCGATGCGGTCGTATATCTCCTCGACGACGCCCTCCGCCTCCTCGATGCTCATGTCGCGGCCGCCGACGACGTTGACGAGCGCGGAGTTCGCGCCGTCGAACTCCACGTCGAGGAGTGGCGAGCGCAGCGCCGAGCGGATGGAGTCCTGGGCCTTGTTCTCGGAGTCGGACTCGCCGAGGCCGATCATGGCGACGCCGCCGTTCTCCATGATGGTGCGAACGTCGGCGAAGTCGACGTTGACCAGGCCGGGCTTGGTGATGAGTTCGGTCATGCCCTTCACCGAGCGCATCAGGACGCGGTCACAGATTTTGAAGGCGTCCTGCAGCGGCATCGACGGCGCGTAGTCGAGCAGGCGGTCGTTGGGCACGACGATGACCGTGTCGGAGACGGCGCGAAGGCGCTCCAGGCCGGCGTCGGCGTTGGCGCGGCGGCGTTCGCCCTCCGCCGTGAACGGAATCGTCACGATGGAGATGGTCAGCGCGCCCGCTTCCTGTGCGGCCTGTGCGACGACGGGCGCTGCGCCGGTCCCGGTACCGCCGCCGAGGCCCGCGGTGACGAACACCATGTCGGAGCCGTTGATGGACTGCTGGATGTCCTCGATGTTCTCCTGGGCGGCCTCCTCGCCGATTTTGGGCACAGAGCCGGCCCCGCGGCCGCCGGTGCGCTTCTTGCCGATGAGTATCTTCGTGTCGGCCTCCACCTCGTCCGCGAGGTGCTGGGCGTCGGTGTTGGCCGCGACCAGTTTCGCGCCGTGGATGCCCTCCTCCATCATGCGCGTCACGGTGTTCCCGCCGGCCCCGCCACAGCCGACGACGGTGATTTTCGTTTCGAGGTCTTTGACCACCGACGCGAGTTCGTCGTCGGTCATCTGTCCGGACGTCGACGGGTTCTCGGCCGTCGTCGGCTCGTCGCCCCCGTCGTCCCCCGTAGACGCCTCTTGCTCCCGTTCCTCCTCGGCCTCCTCGATGGCGTCGTCGATAATGGAATCCATATTTAAGAGCCCCTTAACAGAGCGCCCCTAATAGGCTTTCCCCTGTGTCTGACGCTCGTCAGCCACGTGTCATTGGAAAATTGTCATTTCTCCAGTGGAAATCGGCGTTCCCGTTCCTCGCTCACGGCCCCGGGTGGAATCGTCTCCCCGTCCACCTCGACGGGCTGGCCGTTCGAGAGCTTCCCGAAGGCCGGTCCCTCCGGGATTCCGAGCGTTCGGGCCTTCTCCGGCGAGAACGCCTGCGTGCGGGCGATTACCTCGTCGCCGTCGCGTTCGACGCTGTCGTAGCGCCGTTCGAGAACGTCGAGTAAGCCCGCCATAATCGCCGCGCGGTCGGCGGCGTCGGCCAGCGCGACGGGGCCGCTGGCGCGCGTCCCGTTGTGTTCGGTGTCGAAGGCCAGCGCCGTCTCCGCGACGGCGGCTCGCGTCGCCTCGCGGTCGATGCCGCTCACCTCGTCGAGCAGTTCCCGGGGGAGGTCGACGACCGAGAAGTCCCCGTCGTAGCCCGCGGCCGGGTCGCCGAAACGCAGGCCCTCCGCGACCGTCGCAATCGCGTCCTCCGCGCGGTCGACGAACCCCAGCGGCACGCCGTCGGTCTCGCGGACCCACGTCTCGCCGACGACGCGTCCGCCGGCGTTCTCGACGCCCGCGGCCACGTCCGGCCGGTCGCCGTCGACCAGCGCGTAGGCCGCCCGGCTCTGTTCGAAGGCCGCGGCCAGCACCGCCCGGCTGTCGGGGCTGTCGAGGTCGCCCATCGCCTCGATTCCCCAGTCGGCGGCGACGTGGCCGACCGCCCAGTCCGTCTCGCGGACGACGCGCTCGAAGCGCGGGGCGTAGTGACCGCCGCCGATACCGACGAGGTGGCGGCGGTGGCGGTCGTCGTCGGCCCCGTCCTCGGGCGGGCTGTCGGGGGCGACCCCGCGCAGGTCGAGAATCGCCCGGGCGACGGCGCGGGCCGCGTCCGGGTCCTCCCACTCGGCCTCGCTGGAGCCGACCTCGACGAACATCGAGGGCGCGCCGACATCGGTCGGGCCGTGGTGGGTACACTCCATGCCCACGTCGTAGCGTTCTGGGGCGTGCGTTTCCAGTGCGTCCAGCACGCGGGCGTGGGCGTTCGGGCAGGCCCGCGAGAGCGCGAAGTCCGCGCCGCCGTGGTCGGCCGGCCCGAAGTTGCCGGTGTGGTGGGCGGTCAGTAGCCGTCCCGTCTCGCCGGCGTGTTTCGAGGCGACGACGAGCAGGTCCACGTCGTCGTAGGCGTCGGCCGGCCGGTCAAGGTGGAGATGGAGGTCGTCGAACTCGCGGAGTTCCGCCCCGTCGGTCCGGTAGACGGTCCCGCCGCCGGCGGCGTCGGCCCGGCTGTCGTCCTCCGCCTCCTCCCAGTCGGCCAGGTCGAGCAGGTGCTCGCCGATGTGTGTCGAGGCGCGGTCGGCGCGGGAGACGAGGATTCCGAGCATCAGTCGGCGTGGTCCGGTGTCGGTTCCCGTCCGGCGGCGTCGCGGACGGTCGCGGCGGTCATCTGGAACAGTTCACGGAGCTTCTTCCGGCGGGCGAGGAGCACCCCGGTCCCCAGCACGAGGTAGATGGTCGTGTAGGCGAGCAGGAGCGCGAACTTCGGTTCGGGGAACGGCTCCCATATCTTGAGGAAGACGAACTCCAGCAGCACCTGCGAGCCGAAGAGGACGAACAGCGCGAGCGCCTCGCGCACAGAGATGCGAAAGTCGACGAGCAGCGCCAGCGCGAAGAAGGACTGGGCGGCGGTAATCCAGATTTCGCCCGACTGAATCCGGTCGAAGGGGAGCGTGCCGTACTGGCCCAGCGCCAGCGAGTAGACGACGACGAGCGTGCCGATGAGCAGCGTCCACTGGTTGAGCTTCGAGGAGATGAGCGCGTTGAACCCGGCCGTCGAGCGGGCCTTGTAGACCAGCACGGAGACGACGATGAGTTCGGGCGACTCGCTGGCCAGCGGCGCAATCCACTGAATCATGAAGAAGGAGGGGACGCCGATGGCCTTCCCGATGTCCTCCAGGCCGTGGGCGAAGGGCTCGACGGCGATGAAGATGAGAAAGCCCGAGTAGGCAAAGAGTGCGAGGACCGTCGCGACGCGGCGCGGCCGGGGGAACTGCTGGAGGTACGCCGGCACGCCCACGTGTTGCTCGCCGGCCTCCACGTCGCCGCGGATGATGATGCCGATGTAGACGACGTAGAGGCCGACGAGCACCACCATGTCGAGGATGTCGATGCCCCCGCCCAGCGGGACGAGGAAGGCCCACATCGTCGCGGCGAAGAGGAAGGTAATCTCGGTGGCGATGTCGCGGTCGAGCCGCACGTGGGTGGCGAGCCAGCCCTCGCGGTACTCGACTGCGGGGTCCGCGGTGCGGCGGGCCTGCCACACCGTGAGCACGGCGATGCCGGCCCACCCGAGGCCGATGAGGATGCGGTTCGCGCCGGTCATGTTCGCGACGGCGAGGTTGGCGTCGTGACAGGAGGCGGCCAGCCGTTCCTGCGCGGTGGTTATCTGCTCGGCCGGGAGTTCGCCGACCCGTTCGATGAACTCCGGTGCGAGGCCGGCACACGCCTCGGCTGTCGCGCCGCCAGAGCCGGCGCTCCAGGCGTAGAGGGCGTCGACGGCGTACTCCGGTGCGACGGCCAGCACCGCCAGCACGGCGATGGCGAACGCCCGGGGGACGTCCTTCTCGGCCGTCTCGGCGGCCCAGGCCAGCAGAAAGGAGGCACCGAGCACCGCGACGCCGCTGACGGCGACGGTCCCGACGTCGCCCAGCTCCCCCCCGGTCGCCCAGATAGCGACCCAGGGAACTGAGAGGGCAGCGGCGGCGACGAGCGCCGAGAGAGGGTGACGGAGACGACTCACTACCTGCCTACTGGCGAGTTCGGAAGGAATGCCTTGCGATGTCCGCGCCGCGGCACGGAGCCGTGGCGATTATACGCTGCCCGGCGGAGGTGGGGGTATGGACGTCTACGGACTCGTCGGCAACCCCGTCGAACACTCGCTGTCGCCGCCGATGCACGAGGCCGCCTACGACGAACTCGGCATCGACGCCCGGTACGTCACCTTCGAACCGGCCGACGACGCCGGCGCGGCCGCCGTCGAGAGCGCCGCCACTCTCGGCGTCCGCGGCCTGAACGTCACCATCCCCTTCAAACAGCAGGTCCTCGAAGCGGTCGACCCCGCGCCGCTGGCCGCCCGCATCGGCGCGGTCAACACCGTCGACTTCGCGACGGACCCGCCGACCGGCTACAACACCGACGCCGCCGGCGTCGTCCGCGCCTTCGCCCACCACGACGTGGCGCTCTCGGGCACCGCCGTCGTCGTCGGCGCTGGCGGTGCCGGCCGGGCGGCGGCGTTCGCCCTCGCCGACGAGGGGATGACCGTCCACGTCGCCAACCGGACCGTCGAGAAGGCGACCGACCTGGCCGCCGCCGTCGCCGCGTCCCACCCCGCCGGTCCCGACGCCGCCGCGGGCCACGGCCTCGACGCCGTTCCGGACCTGCTGGCCGACGCGGACGTGCTCGTCAACGCCACCAGCGTCGGGATGGAGGAGGACCGCTCGCCGGTGCCCGCCGACGCGTTGCACGCAGACCTCGCGGTGCTGGACGCCGTCTACTCGCCGCTGGAGACGCGCCTGCTGCAGGACGCCGCGGCCGCGGGGGCGACCACCGTCGACGGCGCGTGGATGCTGCTGTTCCAGGGCGTCGAGGCCTTCGAGCAGTGGACCGGCGAGGCCGCCCCCGTCGATGCGATGAACGACGCGCTTCGAACACGGCTTTAAGTACGCGCCGTTGCAAGTACCGTCCATGGGGTTGCTGGATAAACTCAGGTCTCTCTTCGGCTCGGACAGCAAGAGCCGGTCGACGCGCTCCGATGGGGCGACGCGCTCCGACCCGGACGTCACCATCGAGCACGAGCCCTCCGCCGAGAGCGAACACGCCGTCAAGGGTACCGACCAGTCCCCGGAGGCGACTGCGGCACCCGCGGAACCGGCCACGCCGGAGCCGACGCCCGCCGACGACGAGACCGACACAGGTGCAGTACCGACCGACGACGCCGGGACGCCGGCCGACGACGAAGCGACCGCCGAGAACGCGACAGCCGAGAGTGACGAGACGGCGGAACTCGACGAAGTCGAAGAAGCTGAACCCACCGAGGAAGCCGAAGAAGTTGAAGCCGCCGAGGAAGCCGAAGAAGTTGAAGCCGCCGAGGAAGCCGAAGAAGTTGAAGCCGCCGAGGAAGCCGAAGAAGTTGAAGCCGCCGAGGAAGCCGAACCGACCGACGAACCCGAATCCGACGAAGCCGCCGATGAACCCGAACCCGCGGAGGACTCGCCGTCCATCGCGGAGATAAAGGGAATCGGCCCGACCTACAGCGAGCGCCTGGAGGCGGCGGGCATCGCGACGGTGGCGGACCTCGCGGCCGCAGACGCGGCGACCGTCGCGGAGGCCGCCGAGACCGCAGAGAGCCGGGCGGCCGACTGGGTCGAGCGGGCCGAGGAGTTCTGAGCCCGACCGCAAGACGGTTACCCGCGCCGCTCCTTCCTGCCGACAATGCCGGAGGTCGTCACCGACCGGGCGGCGTTCGCGGCGACTGCCGCGACCGCTCCCCCGGGTGCCCGCGTGCCCGTCGAGGTCCGCGTGCACGTCTCTGACCCTTTTCTCGCCTACCGCCGGGCCCGCGAGGGGACCGGCGACGCGTACCTCGAAACCACCGGCGGACAGTCCGGGTGGGGCTACTTCGGCGTCACCCCGGCGGACTTTCTGGAGGTCGACCCCGGCGGCGACACGCTCGGGGCACTCGACGCGCTGCTCGACAGCGGGACGCTCGTCCGCGGCGACTGCGACGTGCCCTACCCCTGCGGGGCAATCGGGTGGCTCTCCTACGACGTGGCCCGCGAACTGGAGGCCCTGCCCAGCGACGCCGCCCGCGACCGGGACCTCCCGCGCCTGCAGATTGCCGTCTACGACCGCCTGGCCGCCTGGGAGGAACCCCGCGACGGTGAGGCGACGACGCTGCGGGTGACCGCCTGCCCGCGCGTCCCCGACCCCGACGACCCCGATTCCGTCGCCGAGGCCTACCGCGTCGGCCGGGAACACGCCCGCGAACTCGCCCGCCGCGCGGTCGAGGGCGACCCAGCAATCGGCCCGCCGCCGGTCGAGGCCGACGCCGCCCGCTTCGAGAGTGATTGCACGCGCGCGGCCTTCGCCGAGCGGGTCCGCCGGGTGAAGGAGTACATCCGCGAGGGCGACACCTTCCAGGCCAACGTCTCCCAGCGCCTGCGCGCGCCCGCCGCCGTCCACCCGGTCGCAGCCTTCGACGCGCTCCGCGAGGTCAACCCCGCGCCCTACTCCGCGCTGCTGGAGTTCCCCGGCGTGGACCTCGTCAGCGCCAGCCCGGAACTGCTCCTCCACCGCGACGGCGACCGCCTCGTGACCGAACCCATCGCCGGGACCCGCCCCCGCGGCGCGACGCCCGCCGAGGACGAGCGCCTGGAGGCGGACCTGCTCGCCGACGAGAAGGAGCGGGCCGAACACGCGATGCTGGTCGACTTAGAGCGCAACGACCTCGGGAAGGTCAGCGAGTACGGCAGCGTCGACGTGACCGAGTACCGCCGCGTCGACCGCTACTCGGAGGTGATGCACCTCGTCTCGCTGGTCGAGGGCCGCCTGCGCGAGGACGCAGACCTCGCGGATGCCGTCGCCGCCGTCTTCCCCGGCGGGACCATCACTGGCGCGCCGAAACCGCGGACGATGGAGATAATCGACGAGGTGGAGGCCACGCGCCGCGGGCCCTACACCGGCTCTATCGGCATCTTCGGGTTCGACGGCCGCGCGACGCTGAACATCGTCATCCGGACGCTGGTGCGCTACGCCGAGGAGTACCACCTCCGCGTCGGTGCGGGTATCGTCCACGACTCCGACCCGGACCGCGAGTACGCCGAGACGCTGGACAAGGGCCGGGCGCTCGTCACCGCCGTCGACGAGGCGCTCGGCGAGCGCGCACACCTGAGCGTGGAGCAATCATGAGAGTCCTCGTCGTCGACAACTACGACTCGTTCGCCTACAACCTCGTCCAGTACGTCGGTGCGGTTGTCACCGCACCGGGGTCTGCGACGCAGTCCCAGACCGTCGGCGAGGTCGTGACGAGCGACGAGCGGCTGACTGCCATCGGCGACGAGGAAGACGACAGCGAGGTCGTCGTCCG
The DNA here is from genome assembly GCF_037338445.1 of Salinibaculum sp. SYNS191. Classification (NCBI taxonomy): domain Archaea; kingdom Methanobacteriati; phylum Methanobacteriota; class Halobacteria; order Halobacteriales; family Haloarculaceae; genus Salinibaculum; species Salinibaculum marinum. The sequence continues at coordinate 1,741,597 of NZ_CP147838.1, read as the reverse complement.
CCGCAACGACGAGATTACGCTCGCCGACGTCGACGCGCTGGCCCCCGACGCCATCGTCGTCTCGCCGGGACCGGGGACGCCGGAGGACGCGGGTATCTCGATGGCCATCTTCGCCGAACGGGAGTACCCGACGCTCGGCGTCTGTCTCGGCCACCAGGCGCTGTGTGCCGCCAGCGGGGGCCGCGTCGGTCACGCAGACGCGGTCGTCCACGGCAAGCCCTCCACCGTCGTCCACGACGGGGACGGCATCTTCGCCGGCCTCCCCGAGCGATTCGAGGTGGGCCGCTACCACTCGCTGTCGGTCGACCGCGACGCGGTCCCCGACGACCTGGTCGAGACTGCCCGGACCGAGGGCGACGGCGACGACTCCGTCGTGATGGCGGTCCGCCACCGCGAGCGCCCGCACGTGGGCGTGCAGTTCCACCCCGAGAGCATCCTGACCGACACCGGCGAGCGACTCGTCGCCAACTTCCTGCGCGAGTACGCGACGCCGACCACACCGACTACAGACACATGACGGACCTGACCTACCACGTCGACGGCACACTCGTCCCGGCCGAGGAAGCGACCGTGAACGTCCGCGACCGCGGGTTCATGTACGGCGACGCCGCCTTCGAGACGCTGCGGGTCTACGGCGGCGACGTCTTCGAGTGGGAGGCCCACTTCGAGCGCCTGGCGCGGACCTGCCGGACGCTCGACTTCGACGAGGCGATGCCGCCGGCAGACGACCTCCGCGAGCGCGTGCTCGAGACCGTCGCCGCGAACGACTTCCAGGACGCCTACGCCCGCCTGTCCATTACCCGCGGCGTCCAGCCGGGAAAACTCACCCCCGAGCCCCGCGTCGCGCCGACCATCACCGTCGTCGTCAGCGAACTCCCGCGCGGCGGCACGGCCGGCGAGTCGGTCTGGGACGGCCCGGCGACGGTGCGGACCGTCGAGACGCGAAAGATACCCAGCGCCGCCGTCCCCGCGAACGTCAAGACCCACAACTACCTCAACGGCATCCTGGCGCGGCTGGAACTCCAGCACGGTGACGGCGACGCCGACGAGGCGCTGCTGCGCGATTTCAACGGCCACGTCACCGAGGGCGCGACGAGCAACGTCTTCTTCGTGGACGCGGGGACGCTGAAGACGCCCACCTCCGACCAGGACCTGCTGCCGGGCGTCACCCGCGGCGTCGTCCTCGACCTGGCACACGAGGAGGGTTTTCCCATCGAGGACGGCGAGTACGCGCCCTCGGACCTGCGCGCCGCGGACGAAGTCTTCCTCACGAACTCGACGTGGGAGGTGCGACCGGTCACCCGCGTCGACGGCGCGGCCCTGGACGTGGGACCGATGACGAAACTGCTGGCGAAGCTGTTCGACGAGCGCGTCGAGCGCGCCCACTACGGCTGACCGCCCACCGGCCCGCCGGGTGCTCGCCGCTGTCGTCCCCAACATGAATACTCCTGCCGCCGCGGTGTCGGGGGCACTCCGCGCCGAGACCGCCGGACGACGGCGCATCCGGCGGGTGACCCTATGTCTCTAGACACGCATTCTATGCTCCTCTCGTACCACTGAACGGATGCATGCCAGGCGACGAGACGGGCGGCTCCGGGACGAGAGCGCGGCCGAGCAGGGGACGCGTCCACCTCGGCCGGGGCCGCCGGCACGACTGGCATGACGTGACCCGGGGTCCCCGGCGACGACAGGGGGGAGACGGCGGCACCGGCCCCGTCCCCGGTGGCACCTGAGGGGGGAGACCGGCACCACCGGTCACCTGGGGGGAGACGACATCACAGCCGGCGGCGGGGGACCGGGACGTCACCGTTGGGGGTGGCACCGCGTTCGGCGCGGGCGACACTGTACCCGCGTCGCTCACATCGCAGTCCCGGTCCCAGTCCTCGCTGTCGGCCCGGCCCGTGGCACCCGTTTTCGCGCGGTCTCCGGCTGCTGGTCCCGACTGTCCCGCCGCCGAGCCGCGGCAGCCGTTGCCGTCGAGCGAGTTCGTCCTGCCGAAACCGTACCGTTCAAACCGACTGCGTCCGAACGCGGGGATACATGGACGAGGACAGTCGCATCGTCGCAGTCGACGAGGTCCCCGACGACAGCACGTTTCTGTTCACCGTCCGCGACGGCTTCGACCTGGAGGAGGCGATTCTCCTCCGAATCGACGGTGGCGTCGTCGCGCTGCGGAACTACTGTCCCCACTGGACGGACGTGCGCCTGGACAAGGGCAGCGGTGCGGAGACACGCGACGGCGAACTGGTCTGTACGAAACACGGCGCGACGTTCGAGCGGGCGACCGGCGACTGCACCTACGGCCCCTGCGAGGGAGCGACCATCGAGGAACTGGACGTGACCGTCGCCGACGGTGCGGTGTATCTCACCGACGACGAGTACGACTTCGAGCAGACCGGCCCCTCCGGCGAGCACGACCTCTCCTCGCGGGGCCGCATCGGCTTCTCCGGTAACTGACTACTCCACGCGGAAGACGGGCTCCGTGACGGACTCGCTCTTGCACTCGGGACAGCGGCTGGGCCGGTTCACGAGGTCGTCGAAGCCGTCGAAGCCACACTCCTGGCACTCGGGCGGCGCGACCAGCAGTTGCTCGTCGGTGCTGTCGAGCGACCGGGCGATGTGCTGGACGTGGTCGAGCGCGTCGCTGGTCTGTATCTCGAACTCCCGGGCGAGCGTGCCCGCAGGAAGTGCACTCTCGCGCAGGCGGTCCGTGATTCGCTCCCGCGTGGTGCGACTCGCCTCGCGCATATCGTCGCTTGGCGAGCGAGCAACATAGGCTTTGTCGGGCGGTCGATGAAAAGGGATTTACCCGACCCTTCAGACGTAGCGCATATGCACGCAGTCGTACTCGCCGGGGGCTATGCGACGCGAATGTGGCCCGTCACGCGCCACCGCCCCAAGATGCTCCTCCCCGTCGGTGAGACCACCGTCATCGACACCATCCTCGACGCGCTGGAGGCCGACGACCGCATCGAGGACGTCTACGTCTCCACGAACGAGCGCTTCGCCGACGACTTCGAGTCCCACGTCGCCGACAGCGGGCTGGAAAAGCCGCAACTGTCCATCGAGGACACGACCGACGAGGACGAGAAGTTCGGTGTCGTCGGCGCGCTCGCCCAGCTCGTCGACCGCGAGGGCATCGCCGACGAGGACCTGCTGGTCATCGCCGGCGACAACCTCATCAGCTTCGACGTCGCCGACTTCATCGACTTCTTCGAGGAGAAGGGCACGCCCGCGCTGGCCGCCTACGACGTCGGCTCCCGCGAGAAGGCCAAGTCCTACGGGCTGGTCGACCTGGACGGGGACCGCGTCGTCGACTTCCAGGAGAAGCCGTCGGACCCGCCGAGCACGCTCGTCTCCATCGCCTGCTACGCCTTCCCCGCCGATTCAGTCCGCTTCGACGAGTACCTGGCCGACGGCAACAACCCCGACGAGCCCGGCTGGTTCATCCAGTGGCTCGTCGAGCACAGCGACGTCCACGCCTTCACCTTCGACGGCGCGTGGTTCGACATCGGCACGCCCGAGAGCTACCTCGAAGCCGTCGCGTGGGCGCTGTCCGGCGACTCCATCGTCGACGACTCCGCGACCGTCGAGGACACGGCTATCGGCGAGAACGTCCACGTCATGGCCGACGCGACGGTCCGTCACGCCGACCTCGACCGCTCGCTGGTCTTCCCCGGGGCGACCGTCGTGGACTCGACGGTCCGGGACTCCATCGTCGACAGCGAGGCCACCGTCCGCGACCTCGACCTCTCCGGCGCGCTCATCGGCTCGCACAGCCGCATCGAGAACGGGGAGTAGACCGCTCGCCGTCTCTCGCTCTTACTGCCGCTCGACCTCGTGCCGTCCGAAGCCGTAGCGCAGGCGGTTCGCCAGCCGCCGCGAGAACCGGCCCTCGCCGTCGCCGGTCGCTCGCGAGCCGAAGCGCTCGGACAGCGCCTGGTAGATGAGCGGCAACGGTACTTCCTGTTCCAGCGACTCCTGCACCGTCCAGGTTCCGGTCGACCCGCCGGCGACGTGGTCGGCCACGTCCCCGAGGTCGGTGCCCTCCTCGCGAAAGGCCTCCTCGCACAGTTCCAGCAGCCACGAGCGGATGACCGCGCCGTTGTTCCAGGTCCGGGCGACCGCTTCGAGGTCCAGGTCGTAGCGGCCCTCGTGGAGCAACTCGAAGCCCTCGCCGTAGGCCTGCATGAGCGCGTACTCGACGCCGTTGTGGACCATCTTCACGTAGTGGCCACTCCCCGACGGGCCCATCCGGTCGTGGCCTTCGGGACCGGTCGCCACGGCGTCGAAGACGGGGGTCATCGCCTCGTAGGCCCACTCCGGCCCGCCGACCATCAGCGAGAAGCCCAGTTCCGCGCCGGCGGGGCCGCCGCTGGTGCCGCAGTCGAGGTAGGCCGCCTCCGTTTCAGATGCGCGACGGGTCGACGCCTCGAAGTGGGAGTTGCCGCCGTCGACGACGACGTCGTCGCTGTCGACGTGTGGGGCGAGTTCGTCCAGCGCGGCGTCGATGGGGTCGCCGGCGGGCACCATCAGCCAGATGCGCTTCTCCTCGCCGAGTTCGTCGGCCACGTCGGGAATCGAGTCGGCCGGCGTCGCGCCGGCGTCGGCCATCGCCGCCACCGCGTCGTCGTCGATGTCGAAGGCGACCACGTCGTGACCGGCGTCCATGACGCGCTCGGCCACTATCTGTCCCATCCGTCCGAGTCCGATGACGCCCAGTTCCATACCTCGGCGTCGCCGGGCGCGCAGGTAGGGGTTGTGGTTCAGACCTTCGCAAGCGCCGCCCGGAAGTAGTAATCGTTGTCGGCGGCCGGCCGGGTGACCTCCTCGACGGCCCACCCATTGCCGACGGTGGCCTCCCGGAGTCGCTCGGGGCCGAACAGCCGGAAGTACAGGAACTCGCCCGTCTCGCCCGCGTACTCGAAGGCCATCACGCGGTGGGCGAGACCCGGCGTCGGGTCCGGGCGGAAACCCAGCAGGTCAGCGATGCCGGGGATTTCGGGGTCGTAGCCGTCGAGGACGGCCGTCGCGTCGGGCGTCGTCACGTGCCCGAGGTCCCCGAGGAACTGCCGGAGGCCGTCCATCGACCCGGCCAGCGCCGTCTGCGTGCCGTGTGCCAGCGCCGACCCGAAGCGGTCCCGGTCGAAGGCGTCCCGCAGCGCGAACATGTCGGCCTGCCGTGCGTCCGTGACGCCCCGGTCCTCCATCGTCTCGACCAGCGCCGGGGAGCGCTCGACGGCGACCGTCTCGAACTGCTCCTGGAAGTACAGCGCGTGCTCGCCCGCGCCAGCGCCCATGTCCAGCAGCGGGCCGTCGAGCCAGGATTCCAGCCACGCCGCGTCCGTCGCGTCGTCGGGGAAGGTCCCGAAGTAGAACTGCTCGATGGGGTGGGTGCGCTCGACGGGGCCGGCGCGCTGGACGAGCGGGGCCGTCTGCTCCCCGCGGTGGTGGTCGCGGACGGCGCGTCCGAAGGGGTCCGTCATCGTGGTGGGGATTCAGCGGCGAGCCCAATAAGCGTGTGATGACTGACGGTACCGGGTCACGCGGGGGTCCGGCGGATGCCAGCGACGTAGGCGGGGTTGGCGCTGAACCGGCGCTCGAAGACCGTCTTGTCGACGAACTCGACGGTCCAGCCGTCGCCGAAGCGCTCGCGGAGTTCCGCCGGCGAGAGACCGTAGACGTCTCTCGGGTCCCGCCGGGCGTCGCCGAGGACGCAGTACAGCCCGCCGGGACGGACCACCGTTTCGAGTCCGGCGACGAAGCGGTCCCGTTCGCGGTCCGCGAGGATGTGCAACAGCGCGCAGTCGACGACGGTCCGGAAGGAGAGCCCGCCCGCGGCCAGCCCCGGGAGGTCGAGCGCGTCCCAGACCAGAAACTGCGACGGGATGCGCCGCCACTCGGCTTTGGCCTTGGCCTGCCGGATGGCGAGCGAGGAGAGGTCGATGCCCAGAACGCGGTGGCCCCGACGGGCGAGAAAGAGCGAGAGTTCGCCGGTCCCGCAGCCGACGTCCAGCACCGGGCTCTCGATCAGTCCCGTCTCGGCCAGGGCGACGAAGGCACGCTGTGGCCGGCCGATGTCCCAGTTCGGGACGCCCGTGTAGGCGGCGTCGTAGACGCTCGCGATCGGTCTGTCCGGCGTCGGGAGCGTCCGCGGGCGGGGCCGCGCCACCGCTACAGCTCCGCGGAGTAGACGTTCGCCTCGAACTCCTCGTCGCCCATCTCGACCGTCGTCTCGGCGGTGTGCTCGAAGTGCTTTGCGTAGAAGGCGTTGCCCACGTCGTTGGCCGCCAGCACGACGTCCTGGAGCCGGCCCGCGCCCTGCTCGGCGAGGAACGATTCGGCGTGGTCGAGCAGTTGCGTCCCGATGCCCTCGGCCCAGTAGTCCGGCGAGACGTAGATGCTTATCTGGCCGGTGTCGCCCTCCTCGGGGGCCTCGCAACTGACGTAGCCGACGACGCTGTACTCGTCCTCGGCGACGAACAGCGTCACCGAGGGGGTGTCGATCGCCTCCTCCAGGAACTCCACGGAGTAGCCGTAGGCCAGCATCTCGTCGATGACGTTCTCGGGGACGAACGCGCTGTAGGCTTCCCGCCAGGAGGCCCGGGCGACCCGCTGTATCGCCGGGATGTCGTCGCCGGTTGCGCGCCGTATCGTGACATCTGGCACCATATCACATTATTGCCCGGTTCGGCTGATAAGTATACTGCCGCTGGCAGCACTCGCCCGGCCCAGGCCCGTCCTGAGCCGTTCGGAAACCTCTTTGTGGGCGCGCATCCGCTGGTGGAACATGTCGCTGGTCGTCGACTGGCGGGTGAGCGTCGGACTCGTCGGGACAGTCTACCGCTATCTCTCCGTGCCGCTTTTGGGACCGGTCGGCGTCGCCCTCGTCTACGGGGAGGACCCGCTGCCCTTCCTGGTGACCATCCTCGTCGCCGTCGCCGTCGGGACGGCCCTGGAGTGGCAGGCCCCGGACGACGACCTGGGCCACCGCGAGGCGTTCCTGCTCGTCGCGCTGACCTGGCTCGCCGTCCCGCTTCTGGGGACGCTGCCCTACGTCATCGCCGGTAACGGGACCGTCGCCGCGCCGGTCGACGCGCTGTTCGAGAGCATGAGCGGGTTCACGACGACCGGCGCGACGGTGCTCGGGGACATCTCCTTCGAGACCCACTCCCACGCGATGCTCATGTGGCGACAGCTCACACAGTGGCTCGGCGGGATGGGCATCATCGTCCTGATGGTCGCCATCCTGCCGGAACTCTCCGTCGGCGGCGCGCGGCTCGTCCGCGAGGAAGCACCGGGCTTCGACCTCACCAAACTCACGCCCAGGATTCGAAAGACGGCGCGCATCCTCTGGGCCATCTACATCGCGCTCACCGCCGCCGCCGTCGTCGTCTACTACGGGCTCCACCTGGCCGATGTCGCGCCGAACATGGGCCTCTACAACGCCGTCGCCCACGCCCTGTCGAGCCTGCCGACCGGCGGGTTCTCCCCCGAGGCCCGCAGCGTCGAGGCCTTTTCACCGGCTGCCCAGTGGGCCATCATCCTGTTCATGGTCGTCGCGGGCACGAACTTCGCGCTGTTCTGGTACGCCGCCATCGGCGAGCCAGGGGAACTCCTCGGCAACGGCGAGTTCCGGGCGTACCTCACTACGATGGCCGGCGTGAGCGCGTTCGTCGCCGCGCTGTTGTTCACGGGGGTCGGCCTGGCGACGGTCCCCGAGAACGTCCCTGCCATCGCCGGCGACCTCGAACACGCCGCCCGGCAGGCCGTCTTCCAGGTCGTCGCCATCGTCACGACGACCGGCTACGCCAGCATGGACTTCACCACCTGGAGCGAGGCCGCACAGGTCGTCCTCCTGTTCGCCATGTTTCTGGGCGGGTCGGCGGGGTCGGCGGCCGGCTCGGTGAAGATAATCCGGTGGTACGTCGTCGGGAAGTCGCTGCGCCGGGAACTGTTCACGACGGTCCACCCGGAAGCGGTCCGACCGCTGCGCGTCGACAGCAGCGTCATCGACGAACACACCTTCCGCGGGCTGGTGACGTTCGTCCTCGTCTTCCTCGTCATCTTCGCGCTGTCGACGGTCGTCGTCTTCGTCGAGGGCGTCACCAACCCCGACCTGTCGCTGTCGGCGCTCGAAGCCACGAGCGTCGCCATCGCCACGCTGGGCAACGTCGGCCCCGGTTTCGGCGTCGTCGGCCCGATGAACTCCTTCCTGCCCTTCTCCGACCCCGCGAAGCTCTACCTGGTCGCCCTGATGTGGATCGGCCGCCTGGAGATTCTGTCCATCCTGGTCATCCTGACGCCCTCGTACTGGCGGCGGTAGGGTCGACCCGGTGGGACTCCGTTTGGCGGTCTCTGGTGGGTTTCCCGGCCGCTGAGAACCGGACGCAACCTTAAGACTCTCTCGTCCCTAGCGAGGGCGTGACCGAATCGAACGAGACGGGACAGTCGAGCGACGAGACGACGGCCGACGTGGTCGTCAGCGACACGCCGTTCGTCGACGTCGGCATCCTCGCCGACCATCTTTCGGACGTCGGCGTGACAATCGACGCGGTCGATACGACCGACGAGGCGACGCTGCGCCGGCGGGCCAGCGACGCGGCGGCGCTGATTCTCGACGTCAACAGCCCGCTCCCGGCCGACGTCGTGGCGGACCTCGACTCGCTGGAGGTTGTGGCCCGCGCCGGGATGGGCCTGGACAACGTCGACGTCGACGCGGCCCGTGCGGCGGGCGTCACCGTCACGAACGCCCCCGACTACGGCGTCGACGAGGTGGCGACCCACGCCGTCTCGCTGCTGCTGTCCTGCCGGCGGGGCGTCGCCGCCCACGACCGCGACGTCCGCGGCGGGGAGTGGAACTGGCGCACCGACCGGCCCCAGCCCCGGATTCGCGGGTCGACGCTCGGACTGGTCTCCTTCGGTGACACCGCCCGTCGCGTCGTCGACCTCACCCGGGGATTCGAGTTCGACGTGCTGGTCTACGACCCCTACGTCGACGACGGGACCGTCGAGGCCGCCGGCGCGACGCGGGTCGACTTCGAGACGCTGCTCGCCGACTCGGATATGGTGTCGATACACGCCCCGCTGACCGAGGACACGCGGGGGATGTTCGACGCCGCGGCGTTCGAGCGCCTGCCCGACCACGCCGTCGTCGTCAACGTCGGCCGCGGCGGTATCGTGGACGAGCGCGCGCTCGCCGAGGCGCTGGCCGCCGGCGAAGTGGCCGCCGCGGGGCTGGACGTGCTGGCGGTGGAACCCCCGGACGAGGACAACCCGCTGTGCGGTCGCGACGACGTCGTGGTGACGCCCCACACCGCCTGGTACTCCGCGGACGCCAGGGAGCGCCTGAACCGGACCGTCGCGGAGGACGTCCGCCGGGTACTCACGGGCGTCGAGCCCGAACACCCCGTCGCTTCGGGACCGGTCGGGGCCGACTGACCGGGCTGCGGTCTGGTTCGCTACAAGTGGTCAGCGACCGGAATCACACGGGCTACTGTCTCTCACGTAGTCCGACAGCGGCTGGGAACTACTCTCATAAATGCGCCAGCCGACAGTTCGAGTATGCCGGAGGATACAGCGTCGGCGGACGACGACTCGTCAGAGGCGGAGGGTGAGGACGAGGCCCGGACGGACATCCTGCGCGCCGACATCGACCCCGACCCGGAGACGGCGGAGTACGACCTGCTGGAACTCATCGCCGACGTCGACGGCCGGGAGATAGAGGAACTGCCGCCGTTCTACACCCAAGTCGGGCACTTCGTCGAGCGGCTGTTCGAGCACCCGCCAGCACAGGAGGCACAGATGCAGATCGAATTCTCCTACGCGGGCCATCGCGTCAGGCTGAACCAGCAGGGACAGGTGACGCTTCTGAACGTCAAGAACTCGATATCGAGCGGCTGAACGGGTACGTCGTCCCCCCGGCGGTCCGTGAAGCGAAAATTTATACAGGCGACACTCCACCCATCGCGTATGGACGTGGTCACGTCGGTAGTACAGCGGTCCGCGTGAGTCCGGTCCTCGTCGTTTTTGGACCCTCTTCGCCGCCCAGCCGATGTTGTACCACAGTCGAGCATGAACTATGAGTGAGATACCAGACGACTACGACCCCGACAGCGTCGAAGAGACCTGGCGCGAGGAGTGGCGAGAGATGGACGTCTACGACTTTGCGGGCACCAAACCGGACTACGTCATCGACACGCCCCCGCCGTACCCGACCGGCAACCTCCACATCGGGAACGCGCTGGGGTGGTGCTACATGGACTTCGCCGCGCGCTATCACCGCCTCCAGGGCGACGACGTGCTCTTCCCGCAGGGCTGGGACTGCCACGGCCTCCCGACCGAGGTGAAAGTCGAGGAGAACGAGGGCATCCACCGCACGGACGTCCCCCGCGAGGAGTTCCGCGAGATGTGCATCGAGCACACCGAATCGCAGATCGACGCGATGAAGGACACGATGCACACGCTCGGGTTCTCCCAGGACTGGAACCACGAGTTCAAGACGATGGACGACAGCTACTGGGGCGAGACCCAGCGCTCGTTCGTCCGCATGGCGGACGACGACTACGTCTACCGGGACGAACACCCCGTCAACTGGTGTCCCCGCTGTGAGACCGCCATCGCCGACGCCGAGGTCGAGACCGAGGAGGGCGTCGACGGCACGCTCTACTACATTACCTTCGACGGCATCGACAACGACGACATCGAGATCGCGACGACCCGACCGGAACTGCTGGCGGCCTGCGTCTCGATGGCCGTCGACCCCGACGACGAGCGCTACGAGGACCGCATCGGCGACACCTTCGAGGTCCCCATCTTCGGCCAGGAGGTCGAACTCATCGCCGACGACGACGTCGACGGCGACTTCGGGACCGGCGCGGTCATGATCTGTACGTTCGGCGACAAGCAGGACGTCGACTGGTGGGCCGAGTACGACCTCGACCTCCGGATGGTGTTCACCGAGGACGGCCGTCTCACCGACGAGGCTGGCGAGTACGCGGGCCTGGAAATCGACGAGGCGAAGGAGGAGATCGTCGAGGACCTCCACGCCGAGGGTTCGCTCAACAGCTCCGAACCAACCACCCAGAACGTCGGGCAGTGCTGGCGGTGTGACACGCCCATCGAGATTCTCTCGAAGGAACAGTGGTTCGTCGAGGTCCGCCAGGACGAGATTCTCGAAACGGCACAGGACGTCGACTGGGTGCCCGAGCACATGTACGACCGCCTGGAGGACTGGACCGAGGGAATGGAGTGGGACTGGGTCATCTCCCGCCAGCGCGTCTTCGCGACGCCCATCCCCGCCTGGTTCTGCGAGGACTGCGGGTACACCCACATCGCCACCGAGGACGAACTGCCGGTCAAGCCGACCGAGGACGAACCCGCAATCGGCGCCTGCCCGGAATGTGACGGCGACAACTGGCGCGGCGAGACCGACGTGATGGACACTTGGATGGACTCCTCCATCACGCCGCTTTTCGTCCGCGGGTGGCCCGAGGCGGAGTTCGAGCCGACGGCACTGCGCCCGCAGGGCCACGACATCATCCGGACGTGGGCGTTCTACACCCTGTTGCGGACCGCCGCCATCGAGGACCAGATTCCGTGGGACGAGATTCTCGTCAACGGGATGGTCTTCGGCGACGACGGCAACAAGATGTCCAAATCCCGCGGCAACTTCGTCCAGCCCGAGGAGGTCGTCGAGGAGTACTCCGCCGACGCCTTCCGGCAGGCGATGGCGCTGGGCGGCCAGCCCGGCAGCGACATCCAGTTCCAGTGGAAGGAGGTCAAGTCGGCCTCGCGGTTCCAGACGAAGGTGTGGAACATCACCCGCTTCGCGGGCCAGCATCTCGAAGCCGACCGGGAACCGCTCTCGGACCCGGCCTACCGCGACGTCGACCGCTGGATTCGCTCGCGCTGTTCGCGCGTCGCTGACAACGTCGCCGAGCACATGGACGCCTACCGCTTCGACGCCGCCCTGCGCGAACTGCGCGAGTTCGTCTGGCACGACCTGGCCGACGACTACCTCGAACTCATCAAGGGCCGCCTCTACGAGGGCCGCCCCGGCGAGCGCGACGCCGCCCGGCAGGCGCTGTTCCAGACGCTGTCGGCTTCGATACGGATGCTCGCGCCATTCGCGCCGTTCCTCGCGGAGGAGGCCTGGCACGCCCTGCCCAGTACCGAGGGTTCGATTCACGCCACGGAGTGGCCGACGCTCGACGCCGTCGACGAGGAAGGCGAGGCCGCGGGCGACCTCATCGCAGACGTCGCCTCGACGATTCGCGGCTGGAAGTCCGACGAGGGGATGGCGCTGAACGCCGACCTCTCGAAGGTCGAGGTCTACCCCGACGAGACGCCGGAGGCCGCGGTCGACACCTACGACCTCTCCGAGGCGGTCAACGGCCCGGTCCACGTCCGCGAGGGACGGCCCAGCGTCGAACTCGTCCCGGTCGACATCGATATCGACCACTCCGTCATCGGGCCGGAGTTCCGTGACCAGGCCGGCGCGGTCGTCGGGGCGCTGGAAGCGATGGACCCCGCCGAGATTGCGGCCGAGAAGGCTCACGGCGGGGAGATAGAAGTTGACCTGGGCGAGGAGAGCGAGGCGCAGAGCGCCTCGGAAGAGTCGAGCGGGTCGCGAGGCGGCGAAGCCGCCTCGAACGGGACGGCGGAGCCGTCCCCCAGCCCGCGAGAAGTCGCGCTCGTCCCCGGCGACGCCGTCGACGTCCGGGAGGAACACCGCGCGGAGAGCGGCGAGGAGGTCGTCGTCCTCGAATCCGACGGCGCGACCGTGCTCATCTACCCCTGACGAAGGGGCCGTTCTGTCCAGAGGGATTCAGTCGCTCGCGAGTCGGTTTCCGTCCGGCACTTGGCGTCGAGAAGCGGCTGCTGGAGCGTGAGACTGACGCGGAAAGAGGGAATTGTAGGTGGGGGTGGGGGGAAGTTGGGGGGGTGGCACCCAAACGGGTGCGTTCTCAGTTTTGCACCTGATAATTATCAAGCTTGTGTTCTCGTAGGTCCCTGATACGTTCGGCTTTGCTCCGCGCCGGCGACTGACAACATCCAGACAGTTGCTCGCGGGTATTGGTGGGCAGTATTCCTTTGTACGTCGGGTTCGTACCGGGTTCTGTGACGACCGTCGCACCGCCCGGCGAGGGGTTGCACATCCGCCCCGTCGAGCGTGCGGACCTGCTCGCGGTCCACCGCATCGAACAGGGCTCGTTCCCGCAGCCGTGGCCCTTTACAGCCTTCGAGCAGTACCTCGACGAACCGGGCTTTCTCGTCGCCGAGGACGGGGCCGTCGTCGGCTACGTCGTCGCCGACAGCGTCCCCAACCACGGCCGACCGCTGGGGCACGTCAAGGACATCGCCGTCCGCGAGGACCGCCGCGGCGAGGGTATCGGTGCCGGCCTCCTGGAGCGGGCGCTGGGCGTCCTCTCGGCGCAGGGCGTCGGCTCGGTCAAACTCGAAGTGCGGCAGTCCAACACCCGCGCCCGGACGCTGTACTGCCAGTACGGCTTCGTCCACCGCCGGACGGTGCCCCGGTACTACAGCGACGGCGAGGACGCCCTCGTGCTCGTCCGCGACCAGTAACTCCTTTGGCTGTCTGTCGCCTGTCACCAGTATGGGATACGCCTGTCCAGTCTGTGCCGACCCGCAGGCCGACGCGGTCCACCTCGCCAACCACCTCGCCTTTACCGCGCTGGCTCGCGGCGGCGACCACGAGGACTGGCTCGACGAGACCGTTCCAGAGTGGGAGTCGCTGGACGAGGAGACGCTGGCCGACGCACTCCGCGACCACGCCGACGAGATGGAGTACCCACAGGTGTTCGAGGACACGACCGGCCAGCACGACCACGGGGAGGGTCGCGACGGCACAGGTGGCGGCCAGGGCGGCGACGTGCCCGACGCGATGCTGGAGCAGGCCCGCGCGCAACTCGACGACGCGGAGGTGGCCGACGCCGAGGACGTGCTTGCGGAGGCCCGGGAACTGACCGCGAAGCGCCGCGAGGACGCGGACGACTCCGAAACCGAATAGGGCTCCCGACACCAAGCGGGGTGTATGGACACAGAGGGGCTGTTCACGCCCGACACCGCCGCCGATGCCCGCGAGTGGTACGAGGGCGTCGGACCGACGGCACAGGAGGTCGTCAGGGAGACCACCCGGGCGATGTCGTTCGACGCCGAGGAGTACGACCGCCGCGTCACCGGCGAGGTCATCGAGACGGCGCGGGACGCGCTCTTTGCCTCGCTGCTGGAAGTCCGCGTCGGCACCCGCGCGGAGTACGAGGACTGGCTGGCCGACACCGACCGCTCGGTCGCGGAGTTCGGGAGCGAGCACGTCGACAACGTCGTCTGGCACGTCCCTGGCTTCGGCGACGAGGCCGTCGCAGCCACCTACCAGGACGAGCGCCAGGCCGCCGTCTCGACGCTGCGCCGGCAGGCCTTCGGCCGCATCTACCGCGAGGTGGTCTGATGCGCCGGCGGACCCGGAACTTCATTCTCGCCGTCCTCGCCGTTCTCGGCCTCCTGCTCGCGCTCGGTGCCGTCCCCGGACTGCTCAAGAGCGGCGACCCCTACCACATGACCGCGACGCCCGTCGGCGAGTGGGAGGGCCCCAACGCCACAGTCGGCGACGACGCGACACCCGTCAACGTCACCGCGCTGGAGGAGCAGCGGTACCGCTTCACGTACGCGGCAGTCGGCGACGCCGACGTGAGCGCGAACGAGACGGGGCGCTCGGACCCGTACTGGCGGGGACCGACCGGCCTTAAGGAGACGTTCACTCACTCGCCGTTCGACGAGATACGCGCGCTGGAGGAGCAGAACCCGCGTGCGACCGCCGCCGACGGCGTGTACGTCCACGACAACCGCACGGTGTATCTGCTCGCGGTGACACAGGAGACACAATGAGCGACGACCACGACTGGCCCATCATCGAGTCGAAGACGGAGTACGAGACGGGCTGGTACGACGGCGGCTACGACCTGGTCGAACAGCCCGACGGCACCGAGAAGAAGTACTACTGGGCCGCGCTCCCGCCGGCCGTCGTCATCGTCGCCCGCACCGACGAGGAACTCATCATGGTCGAGCAGTACCGCCCGGCCATCCGCGAGCAACATCTCGAACTCCCCGCGGGCATCGTCGAGGACGGCGAGTCCTTCACCGAGGCCGGCGCGCGGGAACTCCGCGAGGAGACGGGGTTCGACCCCGCTGGCGTCTCGCTGCTGGAGGAGTTCTGGGTCTCGACGGGCGTCCTGCGCCACCGCCGGGGCATCGTCTTCGCGGAGGGGCTGGAACCCGTCGCCGTCGACCGCGACTCCAACGAGTTCCTCACCGTCGAGACGGTCCCCATCGAGGACGCCCTCGACGTGGCCCGCCGCCAGCCGACCAACGACGCCACCATCGAGGGCGTCCTGCTCGCGCAGGTCGAGGGCCTGCTCTGAGGTCCGTTAGCAATTTGTTCACGGACGCCGAGTGACGGTACATGGACGGCGAAATCGAGCCCGACCGGCTCGAAGCCAAACTCGACAGCGACGACGAGCCCCTGGTCGTTGACATCCGCAACCCCGAACAGTTCCGGCGCGGGCACATCCCCGACAGCGTGAACCTCCCGCTCGCGGAACTCACGCTCGGCGTCGAGGACGTCGCGGCGGCCGACCACGTCGTCACCGTCTGCCCGCACGGCCAGGCCAGCATCAAGGCCGCCCGGCTCATTTCTGCCTACGAGGGATTCGACGGTCGCGTGGACAGCCTCCGCGGCGGCCTGACGGCGTGGGAGGGGCCACTGGAGCGTGACGCCGAACCTGCCGGTGCCGACGAGGGTCCCGACGCCCCGTTCTGAGCGGGTCGGAAGGCGGTCGACGGGACTGGCCCTGACTCGCTACTGTTCCTGTGCCGGCGCGGACTGGACGCCGGTAATCTCGAAGCGCGCGCCGCCGTCGTCGCTGTCGGTGACGGTCACCGTCCAGCCGTGGGCCTCGGCGATCTCCCGCACGATGGCGAGCCCGAAGCCGGTCCCCTCCGCCGAGGTCGAGAAGCCGCTCTCGAAGACGCGGTCGCGGTCGCTCTCCGGGATGCCGGGGCCGTCGTCCGCGACGTAGAAGCCCGCGCCGCCGTCGAGGGTCCCGATGGTGACACGGACGTCCCCGCGGTCACCTTCACCGTTGGTCTGCTGTGGCGGACTGCTCGCGGAGCCGTGCTCTACGGCGTTCCGGACGAGGTTCTCCAGGAGCTGCTGGAGCCGGGAGGGGTCGGCCAGTACCGTCGCCTCGGCCTCGTTGGCGAGCGTCGCGCCGTCGGTCTCGACGGTCTGCCAGCACTTCGCCACCAGTTCGCCGAGCGCGACCGGCCCCACCTCGCTGACCTGCTCGCCCTCCCGGGCGAGCGTCAGCAGGTCGTCGACGAGCGCCCCGATGCGGTCCAGGGCGTTCGCCGCGCGGTCGAGGTGGTCGCTGTCGCAGTCGGCGGCGGCCAGCTCCAGGTGTCCGTCGGCGACGCTCAGGGGGTTCCGGAGGTCGTGGCTGACGATGCTGGCGAACTCCTCCAGACGCTCGTTCTGCCGTTCGAGCGCGCGCTCGCGCTCCTTGCGGTCGGTGATGTCGCGGCTGAGCCCGATGACGCCGACGATGGCCCCGTCGGCGTCGCGGTAGGGGAACTTGTTGCTGAGGAACACCCGCCGCTCGCCGTCGACGGTCCGGACGACCTCCTCCGTCTCCGGTTCGCCCGACTCCATCACGCGCCGGTCGGCGCTGCGGCTCCGGTCCGCGCTCTCCCCGTCGAAGACCTCCGAGACGTGCTTGCCGAGTATCTCATCGACGTCCATCCCGAAGACGTCCGCGAGCGCTTCGTTGGCCAGTTGATACTCCCCGGCGCGGTTCTTGACGTATATCGCGGTGTCGGCGTTCTCGATGATGGCCGCCAGTTGCCGCTCCCGTTCCTTGCGCTCGGTGACGTCCCGCGTGAACCCGACGACCCGGACGACCGCGCCCTCGTCGTCGACGATGGGGTGGCCCTTGACCCAGACCCACGTCGGGTCGTCCGCACCGTCCAGGAGGCGGAACTCGACGTCGATGGACTCGCCGTCGGAGAGCTGCGCCATCGCCCGCTCGACCGACTCGCGGTGTGCCGGGTGAACCCCCTCCAGGAAGTCCCGCGGGTCCTCGCGGAGTTGCTCTGTGGGCCGGTCCCAGACCGACTCGTACCCGGAGACGAACAGCAGTTCCTCCCAGTCGGCGTCGAACATCCAGAGGCAGTCGGTCGTGCTCTCTGCGACTTCCCGAAGCCGTTGCTGACTCTCTGCGGCGTCGCGCTCCGCGCGGTACTGGTCGACGGCGTTCTCGATGCGGTTGGCGAGGACGGCGTACTGTCCCGTCCCGCTCCCCTTCTGGAGGTAGTCGGTGACGCCCGCCGAGATGGCGTCGCTGGCGACCTCCTCGTTGCCCTTGCCGGTGTAGAGGATAAAGGGGAGGTCGGGGTCGCGCTCCCGGACGGCTTCGAGGAACTCGATGCCGTTCTGCCCGGGCATGTCGTAGTCGCTGACGACGCAGTCGAACTCGCCCGCTGCCAGCCGCTCCAGCCCCTCGCCAGCGCTGGTCGCCGTCTCCACGGCCAGCCGGTCGGCCTCCCGCGTCAGGAACTCGGCCGTCGTCTCGGCGACGTCCGGGGAGTCGTCGACGTGGAGGACCCGGACCGTGGCCGGCGGGCGCTCACTCATTATATGTTTCTAACACGAAACCGGTTGATAACAATTTGGGCAGTTTCCGCTCGATTGCCGGGCCGCCGGCGGCGACGGTCCAGCGTGTCCCGTCGCGGCGGTTCACCCAAGCGTGTAGGTGTCGAACCGCCGGACTGCGTAGCGGTAAGAGACGAGCGGCGCGGCGACGAGACCGGCCAAGAGGGCCGCAGCGACGAGAAACAGCGTCTCCGCGCCGACGGTCAGGCCGAAGGGCAGGAGCCAGCTGACGAGGAAGGCGGCGGTGGCACGGACGCCCTCGTCGTAGACGACTGCGAGGGCCGCGGTAGTCCCGACCAGGTGGACGGTGAACAGAGCGAACGCCAGCAGGCTCGGGATGACGGTCTCCATCGAACGGGTGATGTTGACGGCCTCGAACCGCGGGAAGGCGATGCCGATGCCGACCGACAGCGCGCTGGCGACGGCCATCAGGACCGGCGTGGCGACGACCAGCGCCAGCGTCGTCTCGGTGTCGACGGGGCTGACCAGCGCCGCGGCGGCGGTCAGTGCGAGCCCCAGCGGGACGGCGACGATGAGACTCGCCAGCAGGTGCGCGTGGACGAACCGCCGGCCGTCGACCCGGCTGAGAAGCGTCGACGGGAGGCCGGCCCCCTGGTCGCCGAGCGGGTTCAGCGTGAAGATGACGCCGGCGGCCCAGGTGACGAAGACGAGCGTCCCGACGGGCAGGTACGGCGGCACCTCGCCAGTCTGGAGGATGTCCGCGACTATCCCGACGGCGAAAAAGAGGGGATAGGCGGCGTAGAGGAGCTTCATCGGCGCGCGAATCGCCCGCCGCCACGCTAGGACGACCAGCGCGGCCGTCGGGACGCCCAGCACCGGGGCGAGACGGCGCTCTAGCCCCGGCTCGGCGGCCTCCGCGGGCGTCTCGGGTTCGGGTTCGCCGGCCAGCGCCGGGTCCGAGAACCAGTGGGCTTCGGCGACGCGCGTCCCGGCGACGGTGCCGGCGAGGCCGAGTGCCAGCGCGACGCCGACGGCACCGACGGCACGCACCGGCGTCGCGGACAGCGTCGGCGTGCCCAGGAACAGCAGGTCGGCGAACCAGCCGGTCGGCGACGCCTGGAGCGGCTCGAACAGGCGGACGACGGCGGCGTTCAGCGACCCCGTCGCGACCAGCGCGAAGTAGACGGCGAACACCAGCACGATGAGCCGGCCCTTGTTGCGCGCGACGAAGGCGAAGCGAGTGACGAAGTGGCGCAGGCCCAGGCCGAGGGGGTAGCCGATGGCGACGATCGGCACGGCGACGGCGGCGACGCCGAGTGGCACCGTCAGCGCCGGCCAGACCGTCCCGGTGCCCACCGCGAGGCCCACGCCAATGCCCAGCGCGGGGCCGCCGAGCCACAGCAGGACGTAGACGTACTCCGCGAGCAGCAACCCCAAAAGCGCCTGCCGGGTCGGGACGATAGTCAGGACGCCCTCGGCGTTCGTCAGCGTCCCGCGCTGGCCGATGGCACGGACGATGACGACGACGGAGCCAATCACGCCGAAGACGGCGACGAGACCCCGCGCAGCGACGATGCCGTTCGCGGCGACGTCGCTCAGTTCGCCGGCGACCAGCGACGCGCCGAGCCGGGAGGCCCCGTACGCGCTGGCCAGCGTCGCGACGACCAGCACCAGCCCGAACACCACCGTCGAGATAACGCGCCCGGCGCTCTCGCTCCGGTCGGTGTGCTTGCGCAACATCCGCGTCACGTCGATGCGCGCCAGGCGGACGACGTGGTTCAGGGCGCTCATCGCGACTCTCCGCCGACCTCCTCCTCGGCGTGGTCGGCCGTCACGGAGAGGAACACGTCTTCCAGGCTGCTGCTCTCGCCGCGCTCGGCCCGCCGCTTGAGTTCCGTCGGCGACCCCTCCGCGACCAGGCGACCGTCGTTGAGCACGCCGACGGTGTCGGCGAGTTCGTCCACGACCGAGAGGATGTGCGTCGAGAGGAAGACGGTCGTCTCGTCGGCGGAGAGGTCGGCGATGAGGTCCTTGACCGTCCGGGCGGCCCGCGGGTCCAGCCCCGACGTGGGCTCGTCGAGAAAGAGCACCGTCGGCTCGTGGACGACCGTCTGGATGAGCCCGATTTTCTTGCGCATCCCTGTCGAGTAGCCCTTCTGTCGCCGGTCGGCGGCGTCTTCGAGGTCGAACCGCTCCAGGTAGTCGGCGATGCGCTCGTCGGCCACCTCGCCGGGCACGTCGTGGAGGGCGGCGACGTGGCGCAACTGCTCGCGGCCGGTCAGTTCGTCGAACAGCGGCGGCTCCTCCGGCAGGTAGCCGACGTGGTCGATGAGCGCGTCCCGGTCGCCGATGTCGACGCCGACGATGCGGGCCGACCCCGCCGTGGGCCGCGTCAGCGTCGTCAGCATCCGCATCGTCGTCGTCTTGCCCGACCCGTTCGGCCCGAGGAAGCCGTAGACGGTGCCGTCCGGGATGGCGAGGTGGAGGGTGTCGACCGCCAGCACGTCCCCGTACCGTTTGGTCAACCCGTCGGTCTCGATTGCGAGGGGCTCGTCGCCCGACGTGTCGGGTGCGGCGTGCTGGTCGGGTATCTGTTCGCTCATACCCGTCCGTACGGCGGATATGTACTTCAACCTACGAGTCCGGCTGCCAGCCGTGCAACTCGTCGTACGGCTTATATACCGGTTCCCGCTACGCTCCGTCGCGCTGAGCGGTGGTGGCTCGGTGGAGAGGTATCATCACAAGGGGCTGAGCGGGGGTAACGTCTCGTCATCGCCACCGGCGTACTCTCGGTGACCCAGGGAGAAAAGTGCCGCGCACCGCGCGTCGCCCACGGTCCGGTCCCGCTCTGGTCCCCGGTGGGCATCTGGTCCACTGGAACGGTGTTCCGTCGCCTATCGGTCGATGCCGCCGTCCTCGCCGTCCGCGACGAGCGCGGCCACTTCGTCGGGGATGACCCGGGCCATATCGCCCTCCATCGTCCGCTTGAGCGCCGCGGTGGCGGCTCCGTACGCGAGCGCGTCGGGGACGGTCCCGCCGTCCAGGCGGTGCGCGAGGTAGCCGCCGACGAAGGCGTCGCCGGAGCCGACCGGGTCCACGGTGTCGGTCTCGAACGCCGCCTGCTCGTGGACAGCGTCGTGGACCGCGAGCGCGCCGGCCTCGCCGCGGGTCACGACGACCGTCTCGAAGCCGTAGTCGTCCGCGAGGCCCGCTGCGACCGCCTCGGCGTCCCCCTCGCAGTCGAGCACGCTCCGGGCGTCCCGCTCGGCGACAAAGAGCGCGTCGACGTGCGGGAACAGCCCCGTCAGCGTCTCCCTGGCCGCGTCGGTCGTCCAGAGCTTCGACCGGTAGTTGACGTCGAGGGCGGTCGCGACGCCCGCATCGGCGGCGGTTTCGAGCAGTCGGGCCGTCGTCTCGGCGAGCTGGTCGGACAGCGCGGGGGTGATGCCGGAGACGAAACACCGGTCGGCGTCGCGGACCCGCGCCAGCGGGAGGTCGTCGGGCGCGAGTTCTCTGACTGGCGTCTCTCCCCGGTCGTAGACGACGGTCTGCCCGCGGGGGCGACCGCCGCGTTCGAGGTAGTAGGTCCCGACGCGGCCGGTGTCGGTCCAGGTCACGAGCGGTTCGACGCCCTCCCCGCGGAGGGCGTGGACGACGCGCTCGCCGAGGGCGGTGTCGGGCAGCGCAGAGCACCACGCGCTGTCGACGCCGAGGTTCGCCGCCGCCACGGCGACGTTGCTCTCCGCGCCCCCGACGTGGACGTCGAACCCGTCGACACGGGAGAGGCGCTGGCCCCGCGGCGGCGACAGGCGCAGCATCGTCTCCCCGAAGGTGACCAGCCCGGTCATGCCTCGTCGAACAGCTCCTCGCCGTCGACGAGGTGGTCGGCGACGGTGTCCATGTCGAGCGTCACGCCCAGCCCCGGCTCCTCGGGGACCTGGATGTACCCGTCCTCGATGACCTCGCCCTCCACCAGGTCGCTCCACCAGCCGAGTTCGTAGGAGTGGTACTCGACGGCCAGCGCGTTGGGGATGGCGGCCGCGACCTGCGCGCTCGCCATCGTCCCCACCGGCGAGGCGACGTTGTGCATCGCGACCGGGACGTAGTACTGGTTGGCGACGTCGGCTATCTTCCGCGTCTCGCGCATCCCGCCGACCTTCGGGAGGTCGGGCGCGACGATGTCGACGGCACCGTCTTCGAGCAGGCGGCGGTGCTCGGTCACCCGGTAGCGGTTCTCGCCGGCCGCAATCGGCGTGACCGTCGACTCGGTGACCTGCCGCTGCACGTCGAGGTTCTCCGGCGGTACGGGGTCCTCCAGCCACCAGACGTCGTAGTCTTCCAGCGCCGCGGCCAGTCGCTTCGCGGAGCCGCCGGAGAACGTCCAGTGACAGTCGAAGGCAACGTCGGCCCGGTCGCGGACCCGCTCGGTCACCGCCTCGACGATGCTCGTCTTGTGCCGTATCTCGCCCGGCCGCAGGTGGCGGTTGGCCCGGTCCTTCTCGTGACCGGAGGGCACGTCGAGATCGAACTTCAGCGCGTCGTAGCCCAGGTCCTCGACGACCCGTTCGGCCTCGTCGGCACACGCCTCGGGGTCGGCCTCGCTCTCGGTGTGGCAGTCGCAGTACACCCGGACCGCGTCGCGGTACTTCCCGCCCAGTAGCTGGTAGGCGGGAATCTCCAGCAGCTTCCCGGCGAGGTCGTGCAGCGCCAGTTCGATGCCCGAGATGGCCGTCACGGTGACGCCCTCGACGGAGCCCTCGCCGGACATCTTCTGGACGAGGTGTTCGTACAGGCGGTCGATGTCCAGCGGGTTCTCGCCGACGAGAAACGGCGTCATCCGCTCGATTAGCTCCGGCACGCCCGCGCCCCAGTAGGCCTCGCCGGTGCCGGCGACGCCCGCGTCGGTGTACACCCGCACCAGCGTCCACGGGAAGTTCCCGTCGACCATCGCCGTCTGGACGTCGGTTATCTCGACGTCGCGCGGCCCCCGGGAGGCCGTCAGGCCCATCGTCTCCCCCGAGAGGTTCCGCATCGTGTACTCCGCGTTCGGGTCGTGTAAGGACCCGTAGTCTCTGCTCATGCGCTACCCTCCGCGTCCATCGACTTAGGGGTTGACAGTGTACTCATGGGCTCCGTCTCCGTGGTCCTCACAGCACTCCGAGTTCCCGCAGGTCCGTCTCCAGGGCCGCCCGCTGCGCGTCGTCCATCGTGCGCAGCGGCGCGCGCAGTCCGCCGACGTCGAAGTCCGTCTCGCGCAGCGACAGCGCGGTCTTGACGCCGGCCATGTACGGCCCGCGTTTCATCGCCGACCGGACGTCGAAGACGGTCGACTGGAGCCGCTGGGCCTCGTCCTCGTCACCGGCCGCGTAGGCGTCGTAGAGGTCGACGACGAGTTCGGGGAAGACGTTGGCGACGGCGCTGACCAGCCCGGTGCAGCCGAGTTCGAGCCCGGCGAACAGCAACGAGTCAGAACCGACGAGGAAGTCCATGTCGGGATTGGCGTCGATAGCCTGCGCGAGCCAGGGGACGTCCTTCGAGGAGTCCTTCAGCCCGGCGACGCCGTCGAGGGCCGCTATCCGCCCCAGCGTCTCCAGCGAGAGTTCGTTGCCGGTCTTGCTCGGGATGTGGTAGACGTAGACCGGGACGTCGACGGCCGCCGCGACCGAGCGGTAGTGTGCGACCGCGCCTTCCTCGTCCAGCGGGTAGTAGTACGGCGTGACGACGACCACGCCGTCGACGCCGACCGACGCCGCGTGTTCGGCGTTGGCGACCGTCTCGCGCGTGCTCGGCGCGCCGACGCCCGCGATGACCGGGACGTCGACGGCGTCGGTGACTGCCTCGACGACCCGGCGGCGCTCCCCGGCGGTCAACAGCGCGAACTCGCCGTTGGTCCCGAGCGGGAAGACGGCGTTCGCGCCGCCGTCGACGACGAACTGTGCGTGGGCGGCGGTGGCGTCCGGGTCGACGTCGCCGTTACCGTCGAAGGCAGTAACCGTCGGCGGGACGACGCCGGAGACGTCGGGCGAGGCTGTCGTGTCGGATGATGTGGGTGTCATGTGTACTCAGTCGAGGTCGGCGAACTGGGTCAGTGCGAACGCGGTCCGGAGCATCTCGGCGGCGTCGCCGCGGTCGAAGACGAGCCTGTCGGTGGCGGTGACGTGGTCGAGGACGTGCTGTGAGGCGTGGTCGGGTGCTGCGGCGATGCCGGCGTCGTGGTCGTCGACCCACTGCATGACGCGGAGGTCGCTCTTGGAGTCGCCCATGACGAGAGCGAAGGGGTCGTCGATGCCCAGCACGTCGAAGGCGCTCTCGACGCCGGCGACCTTGTTGAGTTCGAGCGACCCGACCTCGGCGGCGTCGGCCTCGTAGTAGGCCACGTCGATGCGCTCGAACAGCGCGCGGAACGCCTCGGGCACTGCCTCGGCCCCCACGTCCGCCCGCTCGTCCAGCGCCGCCAGCACGTCGTGAATCTCCGGGTCCGTCTGCCCGTAGTAGGCGCGTGCGTATCCCGCTACGTCCTCCTCGGCACCGACGACGCCGGCGACGCTGGATTCGACGAGGTCGAGGAGGTAGACGAGTGCGTCGTCGATGACGGCGCGCGCGTCGTCGCTGCCGGTTTCGAAGTTGGGCTTGAGGGTGACGTTGAACTCGTTGCCCTGGAGGTGACAGCCCCGGCGGAGGTCCTCGGGGGCGTCCGAGAGCACGCCCGAGCGGACGCGCCTGAACACCTCGCGTATCTCGTCGTCGAGGCCCTCGTAGAGGAGTTGCTTGGTGTCGGCACCGTGGCCGGGCGTGAAGACGCCGGTGCCGGCCTCGTAGACGATGCTGATGTCGCCGGAGTGGACGAGTTCGTTACCCAGGCCCTGGATGAGAAAGCCCTTGACGTTCTCTAAGGTTTGCCCCGTGCAGATGACGATAGGCATTCCCCGGTCGTGGAATCGGGTGAGGAGATGGAGGGTTTCGCGGGGAATCTCGTTGTCCGTATTACCCGCAGAGCGCAGCGTCTCGTCGACGTCGAGCACGAGCACGTTGATGCCGCGGCCGTGTTTCGTGTAGAGGTCCAGCGCGTTGAACGCCTGGTTCCGGGTCGCGTGGCTCGCCAGCGTGGCGAACGTCTCGCCGACGTTCGGGAACGCGTCGCTGACGTCCCCCTTCAGCTCGTCCAGTTCGGTGCTGGCGTCGTGCCACTGGTCGAGGGCGACACGGGAGTCGACGGGTGGAAAGAGGTCGACGAACTCCTGGTAGGCACGGAGCCTGTCCGTGTCGAACTCCTCGTACAGCCGGTACAGCAGGTCGTAGCGTTCCATGGGTCGGGCGATCGGAGTGACTCGCAATCGCGTCTCTATAACTATTTACTCGGAAACCGGTAAATATTTTTCCATCCGGGAGAGAGGGAACGACATGGACGCCATCGCTATCGAGGCGGGCGCGGACCGGCCCCGACTGCTCGACGTTCCGCGCCCCGACCCCGCGCCGGGCGAGGCGCTGGTGCGGACGCTCCGGGTCGGCGTCGACGGCACCGACCACGAGGTCATCGCGGGTCACCACGGCGGCATGCCGGCCGGCGAGGACTACCTGGTGCTGGGACACGAGGCCGTCGGCGTCGTCGAGGACCCCAACGGGACCGACCTCGACCGCGGCGACGTCGTCGTCCCGACGGTCCGCCGACCGCCGCCGTCGGGACCCAACGAGTACTTCGAGCGCGGCGAGGCCGACATGGCCCCGCCCGAGGCGACCGTCGAACGCGGCATCGACGGGGCTCACGGGTTCATGAGCGAGTACTTCACCAGCCCCGCCGACTGTCTCGTTCCCCTCCCCGACGAACTCGCGTCGTGGGGCTTTCTGGTCGAACCCATCAGCATCTCCGAGAAGGCGCTCGAACTGGCCCGCGCCTCCCGGTCGTCGTTCACGTGGGATCCGGAGACGGCGCTCGTCCTCGGGAACGGCTCGCTCGGGCTGGTGACCGTCGCGATGCTCGTCGACGAGATGGACGTGTACTGCCTCGGCCGGCGGGACCGCCCGGACCCGACCATCGACATCGTCGAGTCACTGGGCGGGACCTACGTCGACTCCCGCGAGACGCCGGTGCCGGAGATACCGTCGGTCCACGAACCGGCGGACCTCGTCTACGAGGCGACCGGCTACGCGAAACACGCCTTCGAGAGCATCGAGGCCCTCGCACCCAACGG
The DNA here is from genome assembly GCF_037338445.1 of Salinibaculum sp. SYNS191. NCBI lineage: Archaea > Methanobacteriati > Methanobacteriota > Halobacteria > Halobacteriales > Haloarculaceae > Salinibaculum > Salinibaculum marinum. The sequence continues at coordinate 1,715,719 of NZ_CP147838.1, read as the reverse complement.
CGTCGCGGCGCTGCTGGGCGTCCCCGACCCCTGGGAGTTCGAAGTCGACGGCGGCCGCCTCCACGAGGAACTCGTGATGAACAACAAGGCGGTCGTCGGCAGCGTCAACTCCGGTCCGCGGCACTTCCGCGCCGCAATCGAGACGCTGGCGGCCCTCCCGTCGTGGTTCCTGGACGACTTCGTCACCACGGTCGCACCCGTCGACGACTTCGCTGCGGCCTTCGAACGCGGCGATGCCACCATCAAGACTGCCGTGGCCTTCGACTCGCCATGACCCTCCTGGTCCACAGTGGACAGACTCTTTTAGCAATCGCTCCGAGTGTCTGACATGGCCAACGAGGAACTCTCCGGGAACCTCGCACACCTCGGCGAGCGCTTCGACTTCGGGGAGTACGAGATAGAGGCGTACCTCGCCGTCCTCCGGCACGGGAAACTCACCGCTTCGGAAATCGCCGAACGGACGGACATCCCCCAGCCCCGCGTGTACGACACCGTCCGAAGTCTCGCCGACAACGGGTTCGTCGAACTCCGGGACTCCCGCCCGCTGGAGGTCCTCGCCATCGACCCGGCGGAGGCCTTCGGGAACGTCCGGACGACGCTCGACGACCTCGTCGAGGACCTCGAACAGCAGTACATGGCTCCCTCTCGCGACGCCGAGGCCGTCTCGCTGGTCACGTCGCGCCAGACCATCCTCCGGTACCTCGCTGACGTCGTCGACCACGCCGAGTACGAACTCGTCCTCTCGCTGACGCCCGACCTGCTCGCCCGCTTCGAGGACGACCTGGCCGCCAAGCGCGACGCCGGCGTCACCATCGAACTCCTCCTCTCCCCCGCCGCGGACGTTCCCGGGGCGGACGAGTTCGACTACACGCGCGTCGCAGCCGTCGCGCGCGCTCGCCGCGGACTCACCACGCCGGTGGTCGCCGTCGCCGACGGCACCTACTCCGTCTACACGACGCGGACGGCGCTCCAGAGCGACGGCGACGACTACGGCGTCATCTTCAACCGCTCGGAACTGGGCTTTCTCGTCCTCGGCTTCCTGAACACCGTCGTCTGGCCTTCCGCCACGACGCTCGTCGAGAGCCGGAACGAGCGCCCGTTCCCCCGCCGCTACGCGACAATCCGCCGGTGTGTCAGGGACATCAGCAACAGCGAGGGGACGTTCTACGCGTCCGTACGGGGCCGGGACGTCGAGTCCGGCGAGTACCGGACCGTCCAGGGTCCTGTCGTCGACATCTCGGTCAGCACCACCCGCGAGACTGCCGCCATCACCCTCGACGTCGGCGGGGAGACGGTCGACGTCGGCGGCCAGGCGGCGGCCCTGGAGGACATCGAGGCCTACGAACTGGCCGTCGACCGCGACTCCCCGCCGGACCTCGACGCGAGCGACGCGTCGTAACCTCTCTGCCCGTCGCCGCGGCCGAGCGCGCCGACCGGCCCGGACCGTCCCCGTTCGGCGTCTGATGGCATCGCCCTCGTCGCTCTCCTCGCTGCCGTTCTCCCGACAGTCCAGAGCCGCCGGCCGGACGCAGCGATTCCCCTCCACCGGGCCGGGAGGTCACGGGTTCTGATTCCGATTTCCCCGCTCCGGTAATTCCTGCCAGCGCCGGGTTTCGACCGTGAGACCGCGTCTGGGGCCGCTTCTCGTCGTCCTCCGACTCGCCTCGAACATCTTTATTCTATTGTGAGTAAATTTTTTGTACTTGCGCCCGTACTAGCTCGTATGGCTGTGAATCCCGTATCGAACAGCGAGGAACTGTACATAGAGGGGCGGTGGACGCCGACGACGGACCACATCGAGGTGACCGACCTGGCGGAGGGCGGGACCTTCGCGCGCGTCGCCGCGGCGACACCGGCCGACGCCGAGGAGGCGCTGGCGGCCGCCCAGAAGGCGGAGGTCGCCATGCGCGAGACGACGGTGGTCCAGCGGGCGAACTGGATGCTGTCGATTGCCGAGGGCATCGAGGCCCGGAAGAAGGAACTCGCCGACGTCATCGTGCGCGAGGCCGGCAAACCCATCAGCAGCGCCCGCGGCGAAGTGGACTCCGCGGCCGAGCGGTTCCGACGCGCTGCCGAGGAGGCCCGCTCGCTCGACGGCGACTACATCGAGGGGACCACCGACGGCCACGAGGGCTGGCGGGCGGTCGTGCGCAAGGAACCGGTCGGGACCGTGCTCTGCATCACGCCGTACAACTACCCCCTCTCGACGACGGCGCTGCAGGTCGCGCCCGCACTCGCCGCCGGGAACGCCGTCATCCTGAAGCCGGCGACGAAGACGCCGGTCAGCGGCGCGCTCCTGGCGGAAATCATCGTCGAGGCGGCACCCGACCTCCCGGACGGTGCCTTCGGGTTCGTCCCCGGCCGCGCGAGCGACATCGGCGACGTCCTCGCGGGCGACGACCGGCTCAACGCCATCGCGATGACCGGCTCCTCCGGGGCCGGCAAGCACGTCGCCTCCGTCAGCGGGATGGTCGAACTCCACATGGAACTGGGCGGGAACGCGCCCGCCGTCGTCTTCCCCGATGCCGACCTCGAAACGGTCTCCGCGGCCGCGACGAGCGGCTCGCTGAAGTACGCGGGCCAGCGCTGTTCCGCCGTCTCCCGCGTGCTCGCCCACGAGGACGTCCACGACGAGATCGTCGAGCGCGTCGACGCCCAGATGGACGGCTGGGAGCCGGGCGACCTCTTCGACGAGGAGACGGCCCTCGGCCCGCTCATCTCCGAGTCCCAGGCCGACTGGGTGATGGAACTCATCGAGGACGCCGTCGACCGCGGCGCGACGCTGGTCCGCGGCGGCGAGCGCGACGGCCGCTTCGTCGAGCCGACCCTGCTCGCGGACGTGCCCCAGGACGCCCGCATCGTCCACGAGGAGCAGTTCGGTCCGGTCGTCGTCGTCACCACCTTCGCCGACGAGGAAGAGGCGCTGTCCATCGCCAACGGCGGCGACCTCGGCCTCGACGCGGCCGTCTTCACCGCCAACTACGACCGCGCGATGCGGATGGCCGACAAGCTCCAGGCCGGCGGTGTCCGCATCAACGGCGCGCCCAGTCACGGACTCGGGGACATTCCCTTCGGCGGGACGAAGGACTCCGGCATCGGCCGGGAAGGCATCGGGTACACAATCGAGTCGTTCGTCGAGCGAAAGAGCATCATCCTCTGATGCACCGAGCCAAAATCGTCTGCACGCTCGGGCCCGCGTCGGACAGCAGGGAGACCATCGCGGGTCTCGTCGAGGCGGGCATGTCGGTCGCTCGCCTGAACGCCAGCCACGGCACGACCGACCACCGCGCGACGGTCATCGACCGCATCCGGGCAGTCAGCGAGGAGGCCGGAGAGCCGGTCGCCACGATGCTCGACGTGCCGGGGCCGGAGATACGGACGGCCCCGCTGTCGGAACCGGTCGACCTGCCCGCCGGCAGCGAGCGCCGCCTCGTCGTGGGCGAGACGGTCGACGACGAGGTCGTGGGGCTCTCGGAGTCGCTCTCGGCCGTCGAACCCGGCGACCGCATCCTGCTCGACGACGGCCGCATCGAGACGACGGTCCAGCGCGTCGAGGGCGAGGAGGTCGTCGTCCACGTCGACTCCGGCGGCGAACTCGGCGGACGGAAGGGCGTCAACGTCCCCGGCGTCGACCTCGGTCTGGAGGTCGTCAACGAGAGCGACCGCGAGGAACTCCGGCTTGCGGCCGAGGAGGAGGTCGACTACGTCGCCGCGAGTTTCGTCGGGTCCGGCGAGGACGTCTACGCCGTCAACGCCGTGCTGGACTCCTTCGGTGCCGACATCCCGGTCGTCGCGAAGATAGAGCGCGCCGAGGCCGTCGAGAACCTCGACGGGATACTCGACGCGGCCGACGGCGTGATGGTCGCCCGCGGCGACCTCGGCGTCGAGTGCCCGCTGGAGCAGGTCCCGCTCATCCAGAAGCGCATCATCCGCAGGGCACAGGAGGTGGGCATTCCCGTCATCACCGCCACCGAGATGCTCGACTCGATGGTCCACGCCCGGCGGCCGACCAGGGCCGAGACCTCCGACGTGGCCAACGCCGTCCTCGACGGCACCGACGCCGTGATGCTCTCCGGCGAGACGGCCGTCGGCGACCACCCGGTACGCGTCGTCGAGACGATGGCGCGCATCATCCGCGACGTCGAGGACAGCGAGGAGTACGCCGAGTCCCGGGAACACCGCGTGCCGCCGGCCGCGGAACCGCGGACGGACGCCATCGCGCGGTCGGCGCGCTATCTCGCGCGCGACGTCGGTGCGGAAGCAATCGTCACGGTCACCGAGTCCGGCTACACGGCACACAAGGTCGCCAAGTACCGGCCGGCCGTGCCGGTCGTGGCGGTGACGCCGACCCGGTCGGTCCGCCGTCGCCTCGCGCTGCTGTGGGGCGTCACCCCCCGGTACCAGCCGTCGCCCGACGGCGGTGCCGCCGAACTCATCGAGCAGTCCGCGACCGCGGCCATCGACGCCGGCATCGCCGCGAGCGGCGACACGGTGGTCGTGCTCGCGGGGATGATGACCGAACTGGAGGGCGCGAACACGACGAACACGATGAAGGTCCACCTGGCGGCGGAGATTCTCGCCAGCGGCCGCGGTGTCGCCGGCGGCCGGGCCGCGGGGCCGGTGTTCGCCCCGACCGACGGCGACATCGCGGAGTGTCCGGACGGCGCGGTGCTGTCGGTCCCGGCCGACTTTGACGGCGAGTTCAGCGGCGACCTCTCGGCAATCGCCGGCATCCTCGCCGCCGACGACGGGACGACCAGCTACCCGGCGATGCTCGCCCGCGAACTCGGCGTGCCGATGGTCGGCGGCGTCACGGCGTCGATTCCCGACGGGACCGTCGTCACCGTCGACGGCGACCGCGGCGTCGTCTACGAGTCAGAGGTCGCCGAGCGCTGACGCTGTCTCTCTGTTCACTTTTCGTCCTCCCAGCTAGACCGATTCGGCCGCCGCCAGGCCGTCGAGCAGGGCCGTCGCGCTCGCGCGGTTGGTCGCCAGCGGGACCCCGTGGACGTCGCAGATGCGCAACAGTGCGGAGATGTCGGGCTCGTGGGGCTGTGCGGTCATCGGGTCACGGAAGAAGATGACGGCGTCGCACTCGTCGGTGACGATGTCCGAGCCTATCATCAGGTCCCCGCCCAGCGGCCCGGATTCCTTCGGCGTCACCTCCAGCCCGGTCTCATCGTTCAGGCGGCCGCCCGTAGTCCCCGTCGCGATGAGGTCGTTGCGCGCGAGGACTGCCTCGTGTTCGGTCGCCCAGTCTATCATGTCCGGTTTCTTGTCGTCGTGTGCGATGAGTGCAAGGCGCATGGACAGTAGACACGCCCCAGCCCCTTGAAGCCGCCGCCGCTCGCCCCGCTCACTCGGCGTTGCCGACGCGGATGGCCTGAATCAGCGAGTACACCGGGACGCCGGCTATCTCCTCGGTGCCGTGTTTGTCCACGAGGACGACGCAGGCGACCGGGGTCCCGCCGCGCTCGTTGATGCCTTCGATGGTCTCGCGCATCGTCGTCCCGCTGGTGATGGTGTCGTCGACGACGTAGCACTCCCGGTCGCGGATGTCCGCGAAGTTCTGCGAGAAACTCCCCTGCAGGTCCTCGATGTCGCCCTCCTCCCACTGGTGTTTCCGGGGCGCGTAGGCGGCGATGTCGGTGTCAAGTTCGCGCGCGACCACCGTCGCCAGCGGCGCGCCGGCCTTCTCGATGCCGACGGTCAGGTCGACGGCCTCGCCCTGCTTCGAGAGCAGGTCGGCCATCGCCATGCCGGCGTAGGCCAGCCGTGCGGAGTCACGCCCCAGCGCGCTCCAGTCGACGTGGATGTCGTGCGGTCCGCTCGGCGGCTCCGCTTCCTGGCTGGTCGTGGCCGCGGTGTCGCTGCGCTGGACGAGCCAGCTCGCCGTCTCCCGCGAGACGTTCAGTTCGTCCGCGATTTCGCCCTTCGAGAATCCCCGCTCGGAGAGTTCCCTCGCACCCTCGATGAGGTCGTCGACGTTCTTCATACACTGCACTGGCGGGCTGGCGTTATTGTAGTTTCGTCGGGTTCACAGGCACGCCAGCGGCCGGCGCGCCGTCGTCGCCGGCCGTCCGCTCGCCACCGTCCCGACGTCGTGGGGACCGCGAGTTCCGCACTCGTCCACGCGACAGCACCTCCCGGGCACCGGGACGGCCACCCATCCTCGACTGTTTTAGGGCTCGGTGGTGTACTGTCCGGTCGTGAGCGAGAAACGGGCGGTCGTGGACGCCGACCCCGCTGACCCGGACGACGTCGAGGACGAGGTCGAGGAGCTAATCGACGACCTGGAGGAACTCGAAGAGGCGGCCGACTCCACCGAGGAGCGCCGGGTCATCCGGCAGACCATCGCGACGCTCGGCAGGTACACCGGCGGTCGGATATTCGGGCTCGACGACCTGGTCCAGCAACTCGTCGGCGGGTTCCTCCTCTCGGCCCCGTTCGTCGTCACCGAGGAGGTCTGGAACCTCGCCGCCGGGATGGACTGGCTCCAGTGGAGCATCACCGTCGTCATGGTGGTCGTCATCGGGTACGCGACCCTCTACAGGGCCGACCGGGACCGCGACGTCGAGCGGGAGGAGTCCATCGCCGGGCTGCCGCTGCGCTTCGTCTCGCTGCTGTTCATCGCCTACTTCTCCGTGACACTCCTTTCGTTCGTGTTCAACGCTCCCGAGACCTTCGGGGCGACGCCGGCGACCACGCTGAAGGCCATCTCCATCGGCGCTATCTTCAGCGTCGTCGGCGCGGCCACCGCGGACTCGGTGCTGTAGCCGGCGGCGCTTCGCCCGCTCGGCGGCGAGCGACTATATGACCGCCGCACGTGCGATACCCCATGGAACGGTACGACCTGCTGTATCGGCTGTACGAGGAGTTCGACACCGGGACGCTGCGCGCCTACCAGGAGTTCGTCGACCTCTTTCCACCCGTCGACTCCCGCGTCGCCCTCGACCAGTGGCAGCGTGCGCGCGACGAACTCGACGAGCGGAAAGAGGAGATACGCGACGCGTTCCCGCACCTCGGCGGGACCTACGCGGACCTGGCGGCGCTCGCGACGCGCGAGCAGGCCTTCGCCGCGCTGGACCTCTACACGAAACACGACCGGGGCATCAACGTCCTCGTGCTGGACGTCGACGAGACGCTGCGCTCGGCCGGCAACACGGACAACGAGATTCCCCGCGAGACGCTGCACCTCCTCACCCGGTTCCACGAGGCAGACGTCCCCATCGTCATCTGCACGGGACAGACCCTGGAGAACGTCAAGGGCTTTCTCATCCAGGGCCTGGGCAGCAAGATGGTCCACTCCGGCGACGTCAGCATCGTCTACGAAGCGGGGACGGGCGTCTTCACACCCGGCCACGGTGCCGACACCAAGCAACTCCTCTACGAGACGCTGGACAAGGACGTCCAGGCGATTTTCGGCCAGGTCCGCTCGCGCGTCCTCTCGGAGGCCCCCGAGGACATCCGCCGGGGCTGTCACCTCCAGGGCAACGAGTTCAACGTCACCCTCAAACCAAACTTCGAAACCGGCAGCGACGACGCACACGACGTCGTCGACGACGCCCTCGTCTACCTCCTCGACCTCCTCGGCGACGCCGTCGCCGACGTCGTCGGCGCTGACGTCGACGCAGCCGCTCTCGCCCGGGCGTACTACGCCGACCAGGACCCCGAAATCCGGGACGTGCTGGCCGCGACCGGCGCGCAACCGGCCGTCGACGCCGCTGACGTCCCCGATGCTGTCGCCACGGTCTTCGAGCGAATCGACGTCGCGTACTACGAGGCCGACGCCGCCGAAATCGGCTCGCTCGAACTCAACAAGGTCGTCGGCGTGCAGTCCGCGCTGGAGGTGCTGGGCATCGACGACCCCTTCGCCCTCGTCATGGGCGACTCCAAGAGCGACCTCCGCGTCATGCAGTGGGCCGCCGACACCGACGCCGGCATCGCGGCCGCACCCACACACGCATCGCGGGACGTCCTCGACCACGTCGCCGCGACGGACGAACTGCTGTTCGACCGCGGCGACGCCGCCGAGATGCTCCGGACCGCCTACGCGATGCGGCTGCTCGCCGGACTCGATTGAGACGAAAAGCAGCCGACGGTTACTCCACGATCGCCGCTTCGAGCAGTTCTAGCGGGTGGCGGATGTCGTAGCCCGTCCCGTGTTCCATCTGCATCGCGCAGGTCGGGCACTCGGTCATGCCCGTCCGCCCCTCGGCGTGTTCCATGTGCTCGAACATCTCGTCGCCGATTTCCATCGACTTCTCGTACTTCTCGGCCTTCCAGCCGTAGGTGCCGGAGATGCCCGAACAGGAGTCGCCCACGTCCTCGATGCCGGCGCCGTCGAGGTCCCGGAACAGTTCGACGGCCTGGCGGTCGAGGCCCTGGTTGCGCGCGTGGCAGGGCGCGTGGTAGGCGAACTCCTCGGCGAGGTCGCCCTCGACGTCGGCCGCGGCGAGTTCGTCCCGCACGTCCTCGTGGATGCGGAGGTACTCGACGGACTCGAAGGTGTGGGCGGCCACGTCGTCGATGCCCTCGATGTCGAACAGTTCGGGGTACTCCTGGCGCAGCGCCATCGAACAGGAGGTACACGAGGCGATGGCGTCGTATCCCCGGTCGACGAGGTCGGTCATCGAGGAGACGTTGACCTCCGCGTGGCGGCGGGCGTCCGAAAGCATCCCGTTGGCGAACATCGGCGTCCCCGAGCACTTCTGTTCGGGCACGACCACCTCGTAGCCGAAGTGCTCGAAGACGCGGACCATCGCCTTGCCGACCTCGGGGGTGTTGTAGTTGGAGTAGCAACCGTGGAAGTACGCCACCTTCTTGTCTGCGTCGGCGGGTTCGCCGCGGCGCTTGCGGGCCTGCCGTGCGCGCTCTCTGGACCCGCTGGCCGCGCCCTGCGTCTCCCACCACTCCCGGAACGTCTCGGTGGCGAACGCGGGGAACTCGCGCTCGCTGGTGATTCCCATCGTCTTCTCCATGAGCCACCGCGCCGGCCCGAAGTTCATCGCGACGTTCGCCAGCCGCGGCACCTTGCTCGCGAACCAGGCCGACGTCCGGTAGTTCGCCAGAATCCGGTTGCGCCAGTACTCGACGGAGGTCTTCGACATCTGCTCGCTGACGTACTCGCCGCGGGCGGTGTTGTGCATCTGTGACAGCGGGACGCCCGAGGGACACGCGTTGTCACAGCGCATGCAGTTCGAGCAGTCCATCACCGAGTCGTCGACGGTGTAGTCGTCCTCGTTTTGCTTGAGCCGCCACTGCTCGGGACCCTGGAACTTCGGGCCCGGGAAGTCCTCGTCGACCTCCGCGACCGGGCAGTTCGTGTCGCAGGTCGAGCACTTGTAACACGAGTCCGCGCCGGGGCGCAGGTCGAAGTCGGTGCTGTCCGGGAAGACGTCGACGGGTTCGAAGTCCTCGCCGGTGTTCGGTTCTGCCGGGTCGAAGTCTGTCGGGGAGTGTGCGTCGCTCATCGTGCCTCCTGTGCCGCCGTCCGGCCGGCGGCGTAGCCTGTCGCAATCGAGACGCCGCTGCCGGACTTCTCGGCGGCGAAGTCGTACCCGCCCAGCACCGCGCCGGCGGCCCGCAGGTTCTCGAACTCCACGTTTCCGCCGGCGTCCTCCGGGCGGAGGTCGTCGTCCGTGCTGACGCCGAAGCGGGCGAACGCGTGGTCGCCGAAGGCCTCCGTGTCGAACCAGTCGTAGCGGTCCGCGGCGTGGGGGACGTGACAGTCGAATATCGGTTCGTAGACGGCCTCGCGGTCGGACTCGACGCCCTTGCCGACCAGGCCGCCCGTCGCCAGCACGTACTGGTCGGCGCTGTAGGGAATCTTCGCGCCGTTTTTCTCGACGTAGACCCGCTCGATGTGGCCGTCGCCGTCGTAGTCGACGACCGGATTCCCGGTCTCGAAACTCGCGCCCGCTTCGTCCAGCGCCGCGAACAGCGCGTCTTCGAGCCTGAGTCCCGGGAGCGACGGGGGACCCATCGGCACCTCGAAGACGTCAGCGCCGAGGCGCTCGCGGAGTGCGGCCCGGACGCCCGCCGCGTCGTCGTCGCCGAGGACGGCAGGGAAGCCGACGCGCCCTTCGCCCGCCAGTTCGGTGTTCACCCGCTCGGCGAGCGCGTCCCGCGCGGGGCGCTCGCGGCCGCGGACGGCCACCTTGCCGTTCGTGTCGAGGAGCTTCGCGTACCGGGTCACCTTCGCCTTCGCGTCGAGGGTGCCGGGGAACTCGATGGTGACGCCGCGCACGTCGAAGGGGACGCCGGCGGCTTCCAGGTGGGCGGCGGCGTGGGTCGCGTCGAAGTCGACCATCCCTGCTATCCCGACCAGCAGGACGTCGCGGTCGTCGCTCGCGAGGCCGGCGCTGGCCCCCGCGGGATAGCGCGCGGTCGGCTTGATGGTCCCGCCGTGCGTGGGCAGGAGCGCGTTCGCGTCGGTGTGGCCGCCGCGGTAGTCGGGGGCCACGTCGTCGAACAGCGCCATCGCCTCGCGCACCCCGTCGACCCCGACGGTCCGGTAGGGGTGTCGCTCGGGCAGGTCCGGAATCGCCGCGTACGGGTCGACGAGCGGCCCGTCGCCGTCGGGCGTGTAGCCGAGGACGTCGACGAGGCCGGAGGCGTTGCGGAGCGTGCTCTGCTTGTAGGAGACCAGCCGCACGTCAGCGCCGGCGCGGGCGGCCGACAACGCGCCGGTGAGGCCGGCGAGCCCGCCGCCGACGACCAGCACCTCCGACTCAATCGCCACCGTCGTCACCCCCGTCGGTGGCGACGCCGGACCGCGCGGGGCCGCCGGCCTGCCCCGACCCGCCGTCGAACGCGGCGAAGTCGACCGGCTCGCCGTCGGCCGGGTCGCGGTCGCGGTTCTGCGTCGTCGCGTGCAGCGCGTAGTTCAGCATGGCCTGTGACAGTTGCTCGCCCCACAGCGCGTGGCGCTGTCCCTTCCAGCGCTCCTGGAGGAGTTCGTCCCAGGCCGCCCGCGTGGTCTGCTCGTCGTACTCCCCGTGGAGTTCGCTCGCCATCCGGTGACAGCAGAAGCCGCCCTGGCAGTTGCCCATCGACGCCCGCGTCCGGATGCGCACGGCGTTGAGGTCGGACCCGGACCCCTCGATGGCGTCCTGTATCTCCGCGCGCGTGACGCCCTCGCACTCGCAGACCGTCGGGTTCGGCTCGCTCGTCTTCAGCACCTCGTCCGCCCGCGAGCCGAGACGCTCGACGCTGCGGCGGCCGATGGGCGAGCGCAGACCGAACTCGTCCATGTAGTCGCGCAGGACCGAGAAGTCCTCGCTGCCGGGCAGCGGGACCTCGGCGGTGCGACAGTCGGCGTCGATACCGAACTGCGCGCAGACGTGGTCGCTGATCTCCTCGCCCATCATCCGGTAGGTCGTGAACTTCCCGCCGACGATGCTGGTCATGCCGTGGAGGTCGTCGCGCTCCTCGTGGTCCAGCAGGAAGTAGTCGCGGGTGATGTCGGTCGGGTCGGTGCTGCCCACGTCCGGCGGTTCGTACAGCGGTCGCACCCCCCAGAAGGAGCGGATGGTCCGGGCGTCGGCGAGCATCGGTACCAGCTCCGAGAGGGTGTCGATCATCATGTCGACCTCCCACTGCTCCTCGGGGTAGTCCTCGGGGTCCTCAACCTCCTCGTCGGTCGTGCCGAGGATGGCCGTCGTCTCGTGGGGGACGATGATGTCGGCGTCGCCCTTGGGCCGGCAGCGGTTGATGACGGTGTCGACCTGCCGGGTGTTCATGATGGTCATGACGCCCTTCGAGGGGCGCACCTCGATGTCGACGCCGGCCATGTCGCCGATGCGGCCCGCCCACGCGCCCGTCGCGTTGACGACGTAGTCGGCACGTATCTCCTCGGTGCCGCCCTCGGTCCCGTGGACGCGCACGCCCGACCCGGAGGCGTGGTCGACCTCGACGCCGACGACCTCGCCGTCCTCGACGAGCAGGTCCGTGACCGTCGAGTGGGTCTCGATGCGGGCCCCGTGTTCGCGGGCGCTGGCGGCGTTGGCGACGACCAGCCGGAACGGGTCGACTGCGCCGTCCGGCACCGATATCGCCTTGTCGACGTCCTTCGCGAGGTGGGGCTCCATCGCGCGGGCCTCGGAGTTGGAGACGACCTCTGCCGGGATGTCACAGGCCTCGCACCCGCGCAGCTTCTCCTGGAAGTACTCCTCGCTGTCCTCGGGGCGTTTGACGAACAGCCCGCCGGTCATCTCGACGCAGTGGCTGGCGATGTCCCTGAGCACCCGGTTCTCCTCGATGCACTCCGTCGCGCTCGCCTGGTCCGAGACGGCGTAGCGGCCGCCGCTGTGCAAGAGCCCGTGCATCCGGCCCGTCGTGCCGTGTGTCAGGTTTCCCTGCTCCACGAGGGTCACGTCCAGCCCCCGCATCGCGAGGTCCCGGGCGATGCCGGTCCCGGTCGACCCGCCCCCGATGACGGCGATGTGTGGTACCGATGCCATGTGTGTTCGTCCCCTTCGGAGCCTATCCACTTTATTTCATCGGTGAGGTAAACTTGGTAGTAAAAATTCTAGTCGACCGTGATAGATACGCGGTCACACGTCGGGCGCGTCCCGACGCAGTCGCCGCATGTGTCACGCTGCTCCGCTCCGCTCGAAACCCGTCGAAACGCCGCTGAAATGGCTGAAGCATCTGTTTGTGGTCTCGCGTCCCGACGTATCGCTACTGACCGTCGCGCAGCCCGATTCCATATCTGGACTGCGCGCTCGCAGGTAAACATCCGCTCTCTGGGGTGACTGTCGCGTCGCTGGGGCGGGACAGCCCCCAGTGAGATGGGGGTCCGTGTCGGGGCGACCCGTCGGATTCTCTCCCGCCCCCCTTCCAGAACAGTGATGTCGGAATTCATAAGAGTCACTCTAACGGCCTGAATGGCCGATATTCGGCGAGGTAGTGCCGTCTCCGAGCCAGCGGACAGTATCTTTATCGACAATCCGTGACTATGGATAACATTTATTACGAATCATGGTATTGTTTACTATCACGGCGGCTGGGACAGTAAATTTGGCCGCCCGATGGAGTACACGCAACTATGGCACACACGTACGTCGCTTCAATCGACCAGGGGACGACGGGGACCCGCTTCATGGTCTTCGACCACAGCGGCCAGGTCGTCGCGAACGCTTACGAGAAACACGAACAGATATACCCGGAACCGGGGTGGGTCGAGCACGACCCCGTCGAAATCTGGGAGAACACGAAAAGCGTCGTCCAGACAGGACTCGACGAGGCCGACCTCGACGCGTCGCAACTGGAGGCGCTGGGCATCACGAACCAGCGGGAGACGACTGTCGTCTGGGACAAGGAGAGCGGCACGCCGGTCTACAACGCGCTGGTCTGGCAGGACCGTCGGACCACCGACCGCGTCGAAGAACTCGAAGCGGAAGGCAAGGTCGAGGAGATCCGCGAGAAGACGGGGCTGGAAGCCGACGCGTACTTCTCGGCGACCAAGACCGAGTGGATTCTCGACAACGCCGACCCGCTGAAACTCGAAGGCACCCGCACTGAAGACCTCCGCGACCGGGCGGAGGCGGGGGAGTTGCTGATGGGGACGATAGACGCGTGGCTGATCTACAACCTGACGGGCAACCACATCACGGACGTCTCCAACGCCTCCCGCACCATGCTCTACGACATCGAGGGCCTGGCGTGGGACCCGGACCTGCTCGACGAGTTCGGCGTTCCCGAGTCGATGCTGCCGGAGGTCCGCCCCTCCTCCGACGAGAACCTGTACGGGCACACGGACCCGGACGGATTCCTCGACGCAGAGGTGCCCGTCGCGGGCGCGCTGGGCGACCAGCAGGCGGCGCTGTTCGGGCAGACGTGCTTCGACGAGGGTGACGCGAAGAACACCTACGGGACTGGCTCGTTCTACCTGATGAACACCGGCAACGAAGCCGTCGCGTCCGACCACGGGCTGCTGACGACGATTGGCTTCCAGCTGTCGGGTGAACCCGTCCAGTACGCGCTGGAGGGGTCGATTTTCGTCACCGGCGCTGCCATCGAGTGGCTCGAAGACGTCGACCTCATCTACAACGCCGCACAGACCGCCCAGCTCGCGAGTTCCGTCGACTCGACGGACGGCGTCTACATGGTCCCGGCCTTCACGGGACTGGGCGCGCCCCACTGGGACGGGCGGGCGCGCGGGACCATCGTCGGCATGACCCGCGGCACGAAGAAAGAGCACATCGTGCGGGCGACGCTGGAGTCCATCGCCTACCAGACGCGCGACATCGCCGAGGCGATGGAGGCGGATTCGGGCGTGGAGACGACGTCGCTGCGCGTCGACGGCGGCGCGGTCAAGAACAACTTCCTCTGTCAGTTGCAGTCCGACATCATCCAGACGGAGATTGCCCGGCCGGAGGTCGACGAGACGACGGCGCTGGGCTCTGCGTACGCGGCGGGGCTGGCGGTGGGGTACTGGGAGAGCCTGGACGAACTCCGCTCGAACTGGCAGGTCGACCGGGAGTTCGCCCCGGAGAAAGAACAGAGCGAGGTGGACAAGATGTACAGCCGCTGGGACGACGCCGTTGAGCGCTCGCTCGACTGGGCGCAGGAGGAGTGACCGATGTACGACGTCATCCTGCAGGTTCCGATCATCGACATGCCGTGGGAGGACTTCATCCTCCTCGCCATCACCGCTCTCGCCGGCGGCGCATTCGGTGCCGCTCTCGGTGCACTGCCAGCGTTCATCTTCACCGGCTTCGTCGTGTTCCTCGGCGAGGGGCTGGCCATTCTCGAACGGTCGGTCGGCGGTGCGCTCGGTGCCGTCAACCCGACCGACGTCGCGACCGGCGTGACCGGCGTCATCGGCTTCGGTGCCATCACCGGTCCGCACATCGCCTTCGCCGGCGGTGTCGCCGCTTCTGCCTACGCGGGCAAGAAGTACCCAGAGATGGAACCCGACGGCTGGGACTACCACTTCGGGAAGAACATCCTCTACGCCTTCGGCACCAAGCCGGACATCCTCGCGGTGGGTGCCATCTTCGGCCTGCTTGGGATGCTCATCACCCAGCTCGGCAACGCACTCGTGGTCGTCAGTGGCACCGCCGCCACTGACTTCATCGCGTTCTCGGTGTTCGCGACTGCCTTCATCGCGCGGGCCGTGTTCGGCTACCCGATCGTCGGGCGACCGTCGGGCTCCAGCCTGCTCGACATGTCGCCGTTCGAACGCGAGGAGCCGCGTGCGCAGGCCGACGGCGGCGAAGTACCCACCGAACACAAGGGTCGCCTGGCGACCGAGCCGTGGCTGCCCCACCAGTACAAGTGGTCGGGCGTCACCGTCATCGGTCTCGTCGGCGGCATCCTCGGTGGCTACATCTACATCCAGACCGGGAGCATCTTCCTCGGCTACGCCATCTCCGCCATCAGCCTGCTGTTCCTGAACCTCGGCGTCGAGAAGATACCGGTGACCCACCACATCACCCTCATCGGTGCCGTCGGTGCGGTCGTCTTCCTGCCCGAGGCCGGCGCCGTCGCTGCACTGCTCGCGGCCGGCGTCTTCGGTGCGGTCAGCGGCCTCCTCGGGGAACTGACCCAGCGCCTGTTCTACTCCCACTCCGGCACCCACGTCGACCCGCCGGCGA
This sequence comes from Salinibaculum sp. SYNS191, assembly GCF_037338445.1. Classification (NCBI taxonomy): domain Archaea; kingdom Methanobacteriati; phylum Methanobacteriota; class Halobacteria; order Halobacteriales; family Haloarculaceae; genus Salinibaculum; species Salinibaculum marinum. The sequence goes on along the minus strand of NZ_CP147838.1, from coordinate 1,700,114 downwards.
TGGCGATTGCAATCGCGATGTTCGTCGTCGTCGTACTCTCGCTCGTCGGCGTCATCCCGAACGCGGGCTACCTCTAGGCTCTCTCGGATTTCCGTGTTCGCTCTCTGACTGCACCGCTCGCAAACAACTCTACGGCAGCCCACTGCAGCCGTTCCGCCCACTATGCGTCTCTCAGCGTGCCCGCACGTTCCGGGTCACACAACCGGGTTTCTTTTTATCGTGTGGGTGGAATCGCCGGTAACGAACACTCGGATTCGCCATGGACATCGACGCGAGAATCAAACGACGGCAACGCCGCGACGAGGGCCCACGGCTCATTCAGGACTACGAGGCCCTCTCGCCGGTCGCCCACATCCAGGAGCCGTCTGACCGGGGTCCCGTCTTCGAGCAGTTGCTCGACCACCTCGACCCGGTGTTCGACGGCAACCTCCCGCCGAACGCGTACGTCGACGGCCCCTTCGGCTCCGGCAAATCCGCCATCGTGACGGCACTGTTCGCGCACTTAGAGCGGCTGTCGACGGAGACCCGCTCGGTCATCCACACGAGCACGCGGGCCGCCTCGCCGACCTCGCCAGGGTTCGTCTACATCGACATGCGGGAGACGACCAGCGAGTTCTCCTTCTACCACCACGTCCTCGACGCGCTCGTCGAGGACCCGGTTCCCGAACACGGCATCAGCACGGCCGAACTCAAGGACCGCCTCCACGACATCCTCGGGGCGTCGCGCACCGGCGTCGTCATCGCCGTCGACCACGTCGGCGAACCGGACAGCACCGACACCGACGACCTCATCGACCGCTTCGCCGGACTGCCGAGCAACGTCAGCTGGCTCGCCATCGGCCGGGCGGACCCCGCGGACATACGACTGACCGAGTACACGGCGACGGCCATCCACATCGACCGCTACCAGCGCCAGATGCTCGTCGACGTCCTGATGACGCGCTCCTCGGAAGGGCTCTCCCAGCAGGCGCTCGACCACGAACTGGCCCGCCAGATCGCGGAGTGGGCCGACGGGAACGCCCACGACGCGCTGGCGGCGCTTTTCATCGCCGCTGACAGGGCCAACCAGGAGGGACGCACCCGGCTCACGGAACGCGACGTGACCGAGGCCACCGCGGAGATTCCGCAGCCGTCGGTGTCGCTGGGCCGGGTGCTCGCGCTGCCCGCCAACAAACAGCTCGTCCTCCGCGAACTCGTCGACCTCGACGAGGCCGACCGCTCGTCGGTGACCGCGACGACCGAGGCGATAAGCGAGCGCCCCGCGGTCGACCTCTCCCGGGGGACTGTCAAGCGCTTCCTCTACGAGATGGCCGAAATCGGCATCGTCGAGCGCGTCCAGTCGGACGTCCAGCGCGGGAAGGGCCGGCCGCCGAGCCGCGTCGAGTTGCGCTTCCCCCCGACGGCCTTCCGCCGGCTGTACGACCTCCGGCAGTAGCCGTCTCACGACCGCTCCGTGGCCCACCGAAGGGCATATGATTGTCTTCCCGCAAGAGAGCCTGTGACAATCGAACAGGGCGACCGCGTCCGACTCGACTACGTCGGGCGCTTCGAGGACGGCAGCGTCTTCGCGACGTCGAAACCGGCGGTCGCCGCGGCACACGGGCTGGCCGCGACGGAAACGGAGTCGGACGCCACCCCGCTGTCGTTCACCGTCGGTCGTGGCGAAGTCATCGACGGACTCGACGAGGCGGTCGTCGGGCTGACGCCCGGCGCGGAGACGACGGTGACCGTACCGCCGGCGGACGGCTACGGCGAGCACGACCCGGACCGCGTCCGCGAGTACGACCCAGATACCTTCGAAGGAATGGTGGGGAACCCGCCGGAGATCGGGCTCCACGTCGAGGCACAGAACGGACTCCACGGGGACGTCACCGCCGTCACCGACGACACCGTCCAGGTCGACTTCAACCACGAACTCGCGGGGAAGACGCTCGTCTTCGACGTCACCGTCCTCGACGTCGAGTAGCGACGCGGCACCCGCTGTGCCGCCGGGCACACTCGGCCGATGGGGGGCAAATCTTATACTCGTAGGTAATAAATACGGGCAGGAGTAGCCTCGCCAGATGACCGTTCGCACTACCGCCAGATTCGGATAATGGGTCAGACATACGTCGGTGCAATCGACCAGGGGACGACGGGGACCCGCTTCATGGTCTTCGACCACAGCGGTCGCGTCGTCGCGAACGCCTACGAGAAACACGAACAGATATACCCGGAACCGGGGTGGGTCGAGCACGACCCCGTCGAAATCTGGGAGAGCGTGACGGCGGTCGTCCCCCGGGGACTCGAAGCGGCGAGCATCGACGCGACCCAGGTCGAGGCACTGGGCATCACGAACCAGCGGGAGACGACTGTCGTCTGGGACAAGGAGAGCGGCACGCCAGTCTACAACGCGCTGGTCTGGCAGGACCGCCGGACCACCGACCGCGTCGAGGAACTCCAGGAGGAAGGGAAAGTCGAGGAAATCCGCGAGAAGACGGGGCTGGAAGCCGACGCGTACTTCTCGGCGACCAAGACCGAGTGGATTCTCGACAACGCCGACCCGATAAAGTTCCAGCGGTCCCGGCCGGAGGACGTCCGCGACCGGGCGGAGGCGGGGGAGTTGCTGATGGGGACGATAGACGCGTGGCTGATCTACAACCTGACGGGCAACCACATCACGGACGTCTCCAACGCCGCCCGCACCATGCTCTACGACATCCACGAGATGGAGTGGGACCCCGACCTGCTGGCGGAGTTCGACATACCGGCGTCGATGCTGCCGGAAGTGCGCCCCTCCTCCGACGAGGAAACCTACGGGACAACCGACCTCGACGGCGCGCTCGACGCGGAGATTCCGGTCGCGGGCGCGCTGGGCGACCAGCAGGCGGCGCTGTTCGGGCAGACGTGTTTCGACGAGGGCGACGCGAAGAACACCTACGGGACGGGGTCGTTCTACCTGATGAACACGGGGACCGAGGCGGTCGAGTCCGAGCACGGCCTGCTGACGACGATTGGCTTCCAGCTGTCGGGTGAACCCGTCCAGTACGCGCTGGAGGGGTCGATTTTCGTCACCGGCGCCGCCATCGAGTGGCTCGGAACGGTCGGCTTCGTCGACGACCCGGTCGAGACGGCGGAGCTGGCCCGCGCCGTCGACTCGACCGAGGGAGTGTACTTCGTGCCGGCCTTCACGGGACTGGGCGCGCCCTACTGGGACGGGCGGGCGCGCGGAACCATCGTCGGCATGACGCTCGGGACGCGGCGCGAACACATCGTGCGGGCGACGCTGGAGTCCATCGCCTACCGGACGCGCGACGTCGCCGAGGCGATGGAGGCGGACTCGGGCGTGGAGACGACGAGGCTCCGCGTCGACGGCGGCGCGGTCAAGAACAACTTCCTCTGCCAGTTGCAGTCCGACATCATCCAGACCGGTCTCGTCCGTCCGGAGGTCGACGAGACGACGGCGCTGGGCTCTGCGTACGCGGCGGGGCTGGCGGTCGGGTACTGGGAGAGCCTGGACGAACTTCGGTCGAACTGGCAGGTTGACAGGGAGTTCGAACCCGAGATGGACGCAGACCGGGCGGACAGGAAGTACGGCCGGTGGGAAGAGGCCGTCAACAGGTCGCTGGACTGGGACAGGGACGGGTAGCCCGTCGCTCAGAGCGGCACGTCCTCGAAGGCGTACTGGACGGCCTTGTTCAGCGTCGGGTGGGCGTGGATGACGCCGGTCACGTCCGAGACGGTGCCGCCGGCAGAGCGCATCGCCACGACCACCTCGTGAATCATCGTCGACGCCTCGTAGCCCAGCATGTGACAGCCCAGAATCTCGCCGTCGGGCGCGGCAAGCACCTTCACGAAGCCGTGGTCGAGTTTCTTCGCCCGGCCCATCGGCGTGTCCGGCAGCGACTGCCGGCCGACGACGTACTCCGTGCCCTCCTCGCGGAGGTCCTGCTCCGTCGCGCCGACGCCGGACATCTGGGGTTCGGTGAAGATGGCGTGGGGGATGGCGGTGTAGTCGACCGCGGCCTGCCCGTCGTGGACGACGTTCTCGACGACGCGCTTTGTCTCGTAGTCCCCGGAGTGTTTGAACATCTGGTTGCCGGCGATGTCGCCCTGCGCCCAGACGTTCTCCGCGGAGGTCTCCAGGTACTCGTTGGTCTCGACGAATCCGCGGTCGTCGGTCTCGATGCCCGCCGCCTCGACGTCCAGCGTGTCCGTGTTCGGGCGGCGGCCGAGCGCGACCAGCAGTTCCTCGCCGGAGACCGCTATCTCGTCGCCGTCCTCCGTCTCGGCGTGGACGGTGACGCCGTCGCCACCGTCCTCGACGGCGGTGGCGCGGTGGCCGGTGTAGACCTCGTGGCGCTCGCTGGCAATCTCCGTAAAGGTCTCCGACAGGGCCTCGTCCTCGCGGGGGACCAGCGAGTCCATCATCTCGACGATTTTCACGTCGGTGCCAAGCGACTCGAAGAAGTAGCCCAGTTCGACGGCGATGTAGCCGCCGCCGAGGACGACCATGCTCTCGGGCTGGTCGCGCAGGTACAGCGCCTCCGCGCTGGTCAGGTAGTCCACCTCGTCCAGGCCGTCGATGGGCGGCACGAGCGGTCGAGAGCCGGCGGCGACGACGACCTTCTCGCCGGAGACGCGCTCGCCGCCGACCTCGACGGTGCGCTCCTCGACGAAGACCGCCTCGTCCCTGTACATCGTCAGGTGCTCCTTCTCGCGGTAGCTGTCCTCCATCCCGTCGGCCAGCCCGGACAGCGTCTCGTCCATCTCGTCGACGATGGCCGCGAAGTCGACGCCGGACAGCGTCGCGTCGAGGTGGAACCGCTCGGCCTCGCGGACGTGGTTGGCGGCCGTCGCCGCCTGGATGAGCATCTTCGAGGGGTTGCAGCCCCGGTTGAGGCAGGTCCCGCCGAGTTTGCCCTTCTCGACGAGGGCCGTCTCCAGGCCGGCGTCGGCCGCGGCGGCCGCGACGTTGTTGCCGGTGCCGCCACCGACGACGAGCACGTCGTAGTCGGCCATCTACCGGCCCTCCCCGTGTTCGCTGCCCCAGGCGACCATCTCGGTGATGACGGGCTCCAGGGCCGCGCCGCGGTCGGTGAGCGCGTACTCGACGCGCACCGGCTGGTCGCTGAGCAGTTCCCGCGTGACCAGTTCGGCCTCTTCGAGGTCCGAGAGGCTCTCGGAGAGCATCTTCGAGGAGATGCCGTCGACGCGCGATTTGAGCGCGCTGAAACCCAGCGGTCCCTCGGTCAGCAGGTAGTACACCAGGATGGGGTGCCACTTGCGCCCGACGATGTCGCGCATCCCGTGGAGGACCGTCTCCGCGTCGACGAAAAGCGGCGTCTGTACCGTGCGTTCACCCTCCGCCCAGTCGGCGGCAGCGTGGTGTTCGGAACTCATCGTACTCGTTCTGACGGCAGGAACACCTCTTAAGGCATCTCTGACTGGCGACGCCGCTCCATATCCCCGACAGATATTTATATCAGTCCCCGTCGGGTCGTCCGTCGCGGAACTGCTCCCAGAACACCTCTTCGAGGCCCTCGGAGTAGTCGGCGTCGAGGTAGTCCTCCTTCGTGAGGTTGGCCTGCTCGATGAGCGCGGCGGCCTCGCCCGCCCAGACGTAGAAGCCCGTCAGCGTCTCCCGGCGCATCTTCTCCAGGTCGATGGAGTGGTAGACGGTCACGAAGCCGCCGCCCTCGCGGTTGAGCTGTGACTTCGTCAGCAGGCCCAGCTCGACCAGGCGGTTCAGGTACGTCCGGATGGTGCTCTCGTCGTAGTCCAGTCGCTCGGCGACCTCCTTCGGCGAGAGCGGTCCCTCGCCGATGACGCACAGGCAGATGTCCAGCCCCATCTTCGGCAGGCCGAAGGCGTCGAGCAGGACCTCGCGGAGGTCCGGCGGCTCGACGTCCATGTGGGTCTCTGTCACCTGCTCCATCGCCTCGCCGTGGCAGGTCATCCCGCCGTCGCAGTCCTGCATCGAGAGGACGACGTTGTGACAGTCCGTACAGCGGTAGATGGCGTAGGGACGGCCGGAGAGGTCGACGTCCGGCGGGTCACCGCGGCGGGGAAACGGGGACTGGTCGGTGCTATTGTCTGTCATGGTGGCGGCCGTCGTACGGTCGTATTGTACGTAGCGTGGCACGTGTAAAGAATGTTCACACTTCGGCGAGACTGGCGCTCAGCACTCGTCGCCGGTGTCGACGACGAGCCACGTCGGGTCGTCGACGTCGAGCGCGAGCAGTTCCCGTCCAGTCACCGTCGGCCGGTACCCGCCGTCGACCGGCGCGACCAGGTCGCACTCCTCCAGGGATTCCAGCCGGTCCCTGACTGCCGCCACGTCGCACCCGGCGGCCGACGCCAGTCTGGCCGGTTGAACCGCCCCGCCGGTCCTGTCGTGGACCTCGACGACGCGTTCGAGCAGCCGGTAGTTCGTTTCCTCCATTCTCTCTCCGGCACGCCGCGGCGGCTTGCCGTCACGTATCGTCGTCCGTGCCCGTACAAAACGGCTTCTTACCCACACCTCACCGGCTTACCCTGGGTCGGGTCACACCAGCCCCGCCCCGAGGATGCCACCGAGGACGACGCCGTAGACGAGGTGAAAGAGCAGGAACGCGCCAACCTGCTTCCGTTCCGGCTCCAGCGCCAGCACGACGTTCATCCAGAAGGCGGCCGCGCCGACGAACAGCACGACCCCGTAGGCGATGCCGATGCCGACCAGCGTGGTCAGTCCGACGTCGGCGAGTCCGACCGCCGGCAGCACCACCGCCAGTACCGCGCCGGCGACCAGGCCGTACAGGAGGTGCAACGCCATCCCCGGCATCACGTACTCCTCCGGCTCACCGCTGCCGACGTACTTCGACCAGAACAGCGCCGTCGGCGGCGGCGAGTCGTCGCCCAGCGCCATCATGAAGACCGTCATGACTATCGTTGCGATCAGTCCGCCCACGAGTCCGTTGAGGAGTGTGACCTCTACCATGTGTTTCACCGGGTCCCGGTCGCCCGGGTTACCCTACGTAACCCTGAACGGAGCCACACGGATAACCTCTCGCTGAATTGAGGGGAACTCGGTAACCGGTCGGTAAGCGGGCCAAAAAAGGCACGAAATCGGGGTGAGCGACCGGTAACCCACTCACGCTCGACTTACTGGATACTGATATGTCGGCGACCGGTCCGTCCAGCCGATGTTACAGGAAGGTGCGGAGGCGCCCGGGTTCAGCCTCCCCGGGACCGACGACGCGGGCAGCGAGTTGCGGGAGTACAGCCTGGCCGACGCCCTCGACGCGGGGCCGGTGCTGGTGAACTTTTACGTGTTCGACTTCCACCCGCAGTGTACCGACCACGTCTGCTCGCTGCACGACGTGGCGTGGTTCGAACTGGACGACCGGCTGACCGTCTTCGGCATCTCCACCGACCGGACGTTCAGCCACTCGGCGTTCGCCCAGCAGGAGGGGCTGACGTTCCCGCTGCTCTCGGACAGCGACGGCAACGTCGCCGAGGCCTACGACGTGCTCTTCGACGAGTTCCAGGGGCACAAGCGAATCGCCAAGCGCTCTGTCTTTCTGGTCGACACCGACGGGACGGTCCGCTTCGCCTGGAGCACGGAGGACCCGACGACCCAGCCCGACTGGGGGGCCGTCAAGGACGCCGTCGACGCGCTCGACGCCGCCGCGTAGCGCACCCGCGTCTCACACACCTGACACCGCTCAGATTCCTTCGAGAGAACTTTCGAACGCCGGGTCGTCGATTCTCGGGATGGCGTCCTGGGAGAGTACCTTGACGACGGTGTGGCCGGTCGTGGCCCCGCCTGGGGTCGCAGACGGGTAGCGCTGACTGAGGCTACGTTGACCGAGTTACGCGGGTGTGAGCTACAGTTATCCGCGCGTCGGCGGTTTCTCGACCCACGAGATGCGACGACGACACCTCTGGATGCTCGTGGCGCTGGCGGGACTGTTCGGACTGGTCGGCACGGTGACGGCTGCAGACGGCGGCGGCGGTCCGCCCACGGCCTTCACCATGGAGCGGTTCACCACCCACTGGTGGGTGTTCCCCGCGGCGATCGCCTTCTCGACGGTCGCCATCGCTTCCGGCGTCTCGGGCGCGCTCTTTTTCAGCCCCTTCTTCATGCTCGTCGTCGGGCTGACCCCCTCGCAGGCAATCGGCGCGGGGCTACTGACGGAGGTCTTCGGCATGGGCAACGGGCTACGGTCGTACGTCAAGCAGAACGTCGTCGACTACCGGACGGCGAAGTGGCTGCTGGCGGCCGCGGTGCCGGCCGTCGTCGTCGGCGCGTTCGCCGCCCACCTGGTCGACCCGACGCTGCTGAAACTCGTCTTCGGCGGCGGACTCGTCGTGCTGGGTGCCTTCCTCGTCTACTACGACCCGCCGGAGAAGTGCGAACCCGGCGAGTGCGAGAACGACTTCCTGAAGGAGAAAAACGACGGTCGCGGCACGACGACAATCGAGGCGGCCGACGGCGAGACGTTCACCTACGACACCTGCTGGCGGCCGCCGGGTGTGGCGCTGTCGGGTGTCGGTGGCTTCATCACCGGTCTCATCAGCGCGGGCCTCCCGGAAATCGTCACCACGCAGCTCGTCGTCCGGTGTCGCATCCCGCCGCGGGTCGCCGTCGCGACGAGCGTGTTCACCCTCGCCATCGCGGCCGGGGCGGGCGCGCTCGTCCACGCGCTGACGGCCACGCCGGTCTGGTACATCGTCGCCTGGTCGATTCCGGGCGTCGTCGTCGGCAGTACAGTCGGCTCGCGCGTCGGCAAGTACGTCCCCAGCGACCTGATGGAGATGGGGCTGGGTGTCGTCTTCGGCGTCGTGGGACTAATCGTCCTCGGCGTGGAACTGCTGGCCTAGCGCCACTCCTCCAGCGAGACGCACCGCGTCGACTGAATCCAGGCGTTGGCGACCGTATCGTCGTAGATGAGCGCCTCGCCGTCGACTGTGGTGTCGAAGCGGTAGCGGTCGTAGGTGCTGTCGTCGGGCCCTGTCGTCGGGAACCTGTCGTTTTTGTCTGGTGCTGTCGTTGCCATCGGGACTCACGTGCTGGGTGTGCCAGCTACTGGACACTACTAGCTTACCTCCCGACACTAATGTATGTTACCACACCACATGGTTGGCGGGTTACCGGTCCGAAACCCGATCTTGTCCGCCAGTGACGGCCTTACCTCCGGGTGAGGTGCAGTTATGCCCGCGTTGGCCGTACCTTCGACCGTGACCGACAACGACTTCGATCTGAGCGCACCGGACCTCACCCGCGACGACCTGCTGGTGGTCGAGGACCCACACTTCACCGGGGAGAGCGTCGCGCTCGTGACCGGCGCGGCCTCGGGCATCGGCCGCGCGACCGCCGTCGCGCTCGCCGTCAACGGGCTGACCGTCGTCGGGGCCGACATCGACGAGGACGGCCTCGCGGAGACCGCCGACATCGCCGCCGACTTCGACGCGCCGGGGACCGTCCACGCCGTCGAGACGGACCTGACCGACGACGGCGACGTCGAGGCCGTCGTCGCGGCCGCCGCCGACGAGGGTGACCTCCGCTACGTCGCCAACATCGCGGGGATGCAACACATCGACGCCATCGCGGACTTCCCGATGGCGAAGTACGACCTGCTGACAGACATCATGCTCCGCGCGCCCTTTCTCACCGCGCAGGAGGCGATACCGCACATCCAGGCGACCGACGACGGCGTCGGTGCTATCGCCAACATGTCCTCGGTCCACGGCCACTACGCGACGCAGGCAAAGCCGGCCTACATCACCGCAAAGCACGGCATTACCGGGCTGACCCGCGCTATCGCCGCCGAGGGCGAGGGGACGCTGCGGGGCTTCTCCGTCTCCGTGGGCTACGTGCTGACCCCGCTGATGGTGAATCAGATCGAGGACACGGCGGAAGAGCGCGGCATCGGCAAGCGGGAGGTCGTCGAGGACGTGATGCTCGGCCAGGCCCGCACGAAGGAGATGATGACGCCCGCGGAGGTGGCGAACCTGTTCACCTTCGGGTTCTCCCGGCACGGGAAACACCTCAACGGCGGCGACCTGTTGTGGGACGGCGGCTACACGACGACCTACGAGTAAGTCATGAGCGAGACGACCAACGTCGCCATCGCCTGCCAGGGCGGCGGGAGCCACACCGCCTTCACTGCGGGCGTGCTGGAGACGCTGCTGGAGGAGTGCGACTGGGACGAGGAGTACGAACTGGTCGGCATCAGCGGTACGTCCGGCGGCGCGTTCAACGCGCTGGCCGCCTGGTACGGCCTGGTCACCGCCGGTCCCGAGACGGCCGCGACCCTCCTCAACGAGGTGTGGCGCGACCTCTCGGCGGACGGCTACAGCGACCGCTGGCTGAACAGCTGGCTGATGACTCTCAACAAGATGGAGTCCAGCGGGGTGCCCATGCCCCAGCTCAGCCCCTACCAGATGCCGGGCCGGGAACTGGGCAAAGAACGCATCCGCGAGGTGCTGGCGGCCCACATCGACTTCGGAGACATCCCCGATTACTGCCGCCGGGAGAACCCCGAACTCGTCGTCGGCACGGTCAACGTCAACGCCGGCGTCTTCGAGACGTTCGTCAACGAGGACGTGACCGCCGAGGCGGTCCTCGCGTCGGCGGCGGTCCCGAACCTCTTCGAGGCGGTCGAACTCAACGGCCACCTCCACTGGGACGGCCTGTTCTCGCAGAACCCGCCGGTGAGCGACCTGATGCACCAGCCCCCCGAACGCAAGCCGGACGAGCTGTGGGTCGTCCAGATAAATCCCCAGGAACTCGACGGCGAGCCGACGACCATCGAGGAGATCGCCGACCGGCGCAACGAACTCTCGGGCAACATCTCGCTGAACCAGGAACTGGGGTTCATCGAGCGCATCAACGACTGGGTCGAGGACGGTACCCTGCCGGCCGACGAGTTCACGAAGACGGCCATCCACCGCATCGAAATCGGCGAGCGCTTTCACTGCTCGACGAAACTCGACCGCGACCCCGACTTCCTCGCGGAGCTGATGGACCTCGGGCGGGACCGCGCGGCCGAGTTCCTCGACGGACGCTGACACACACCTCGGCCCCGTACGGATATCATACTCATAGTCCCTGCCAGCGTTACTGCTCTCATGCACCTAGCAATACCCGCGTTCATCGGTGGCGTCGGCGGTCCGGAAATGCTCATCATCCTCGGCATCGCTATCCTGCTGTTCGGCGCGAACAAGCTCCCGGAACTGGCCCGCTCGTCCGGCCAAGCGATGGGCGAGTTCAAGAAGGGCCGCCAGGAGATAGAGACGGAAATCCGCGAGGCTGCGGCCGGCAAGGAAAGCACCAGCGAGGAGACGGTCCAGGAAACCGCCTGAGACGTAACCGCCTGAGACGTCTTTTTTCCGCGTGCAGTTCTCGACAGCGGCGGCTCCGCGCGAGCGCTCGCGGTTCCAGTTCCAGTTCCAGTCGTCGTCCTGCTTCCCGGACAAAACAAAATCAGTCCTCGTCTGTCGGGTCGTTCCCGACACCGCTCAGCTGGTTCCGTCCCCGTTTCTCGGTTCGCTGGCTTCGAGCGGCGGCGCGGTCACGTCCGGCGGCAGCTCGGTCGTGCCGATGAGCATCCGCCGGTCGCGGACGGTGTGGTAGGTCGCGACGGCGGTGAACAGCCCGGCCACCGCGATGGCGTAGCCAAAGCCACCGACGGCGTCGAAAGGGGTGACGCCGAGGATGGCCACTGCGACGAGTGCAGTCAGCACGCCACCCAGCGCCAGGTAGAACTGGCTCCACGGGAGGTCGTCTTTCGCCACCACGTCGAGGTAGACGTCGAACTGCCCGATGTGCTCGGTCAGCGTCACCATCCCCCGGTCGCGGTCGTAGTCGACGACCTCCAGCGAATCCATCTTCGGGAGGTGGGTCTGGTGCAGCGCTGTGTACAGCCGCTTGCGCTCCTTCGGCGTCACTGCCCCCCGCTCTTTGCCCTGCTCCCAGGCGGCGAGTTGCTCCGAGAGGTCGCGAATCGAGATCGGTTTCTCGGCCTGCCGCAGGTAGTGCAGGGCGTACCGCCGCCGGCGGCTCCCCAGCGTCTTGAAAACGGTGTCAGTCGAAAGCGACGAGTGTTCGGCCCCGCTCGATACTGCTCCTGTCTCGGTGGACTTCATCCCTCATTCACTGTTACATCATGGTCGCCATCTGGTAAATAGATATCTGTCATAGGGTGTCAAACATACTCAAATACTGTGCTAATAGCGAATTTCGTAGACAAACATTCAATTTGATAGCCGCGTATCCTTTTCTTTTTTGGAACTCTTTCGATAGCAAACCGTGCTACGGGGCTCGTTTCGTACTATCACTCGCTATGAACGTGGTACTATCACGACGCGGTGCCGACAGGACCGGGCGGTCAGAACAGGCCGAGCCTGGCGCGGAGGGCGGCGAGTCGGCCGCTGGTTCCGCTGACGAGCTGGTAGGCCGTCGACAGGGCGAACAGCCCCAGTGCGCCGCTGGCGAAGACGAGCGGGTCGACGGCCGCGAATCCGGGGAGGTCGGCCAGCGACGCCACGACGGCGAACAGCCCGCCGATGCCGAGCCCGCGGTAGTACTCGCCCCACGTGATGCCGGCGGGTGTGACGGTGTCCATGTAGCGGCTGAGATGCCGGCCCTCGCGGCGCGGCCGGACGAGTTTCCGGTTCGGGTCGTACGCGACCAGGCCGAACTCGTCGAGTTTCGGGAGGTGTGTCTGGTGCAGGGCGTTGTAGACGCTCTCGCGCAGGGCACGCGGTGCCGGTGTCTCTCCGGACTCGGTGCTGGCAATCTGTTCTGAAAGTTCCCGCAGGCTCACCTCGTCGGGACAGCGCCACAGCAGCGTCAGCGTCTCCCGTCGGCGCGGGTTGCTGAGCAGGTAGTAGACGTCCGACTCGGGAATGGAGACTTTCTGGAACATTGATGCACCCTTTCCAGATACAGACGCACGTGTACACATTACGTATAGAGAACGTACCGCGTCCGTTCGCCAACCCGCCAGCACCGGTACGGTCTCCGGACGGGGCGGTAGTGTGTTCGTACACGTCCGTCCAGACCGGTACGGCGGCCGTACAGTGGGCCCTCTTTCCGGTACTGAAATCGTATAAATCGGGTCTATAGGGCCTGAAAGCGCCGAATCTGTGCATAGGTAATATCCCCCCTATCCTGGGGATGTATATCCCGAAACGGTCCGCTCCCCCCGGGGGCAGGCCCGGGAGATAAACCACCAATCATGACCGACGACAAATCTCAACTGTACAACCTGTCCCGCCGCAAGATGCTCGCTGGCCTCGGAGCCATCGGTCTCGCGTCCGCGGGCGCTGGACTCGGTACGAGCGCGTACTTCTCCGACACCGAAGCGTTCACGAACAACAGCCTGACGGCAGGGACCCTCGACATGACCGTGACTGCGGACGTCGTCGCTGCCAACGACTACTGGGTGGACAACGGTGCCCTCGACATCTCTGCTGTCGCCGACAGTGAAGAAGCAGTCATGGGCCTCGTTGTCGACGACATCAAGCCCGGCGACTGGGCAATCATCTGCTTCGACATCGACATCGACTCCAACCCCGGCTACGTGCAGGTGACCACGGAGAACTTCGCTGAAGACGGCGGAGCCAACCCCGAGCCCGAACAGGAAGCCGAGGGCGACACGAACAACAGCGACGATCTGGGCCAGTACCTGCTGACGACCGTCTGGCAAGGGTACGACGACACCAGCGGCGACAAGTCCGGCCTCTCGACCCTCGACCCGGTGTTCAACAACGTCTCTGGCGGCAGCCTGGCCGCCTACCAGGAACCGTTCAACCTCGACGGTGAGGTCGACACGGACAACAGCGGTGGCATCGACGGCGCCGACACCGCACACTACACGAACGCCCGCGAAGCCGACGACATCCTCAGCGGCGGCTACATCATCAAAGACCCCAGCCAGGACCCGCTGCCCATCGGGGGCGTCGACGGCAGCTCGTACGAGTTCTGCCTCCTGCTCGAACTCCCCTACGAAGTCGGGAACGTGGTCCAGGGTGACAGCGTCTCCTTCGACCTCGTGTTCGACACTGAACAGGTCCGGAACAACGACGACCCGTTCAACAACACCGTCGCCTGATAACCTGACAGTTAGAACACACAAAAACCCATATCATCACAACCCATGGACGACAAACCACAACTTCACAATCTCACGCGGCGGAAGGTGCTGGCCGGGCTCGGTGCCGTCGGTCTCGCCTCCGCTGGCGCTGGTCTCGGTACCTCAGCGTACTTCAGCGACCAGGAAGGATTCCTCGGCAACAGCCTCACCGCTGGTACACTCGACCTCAAACTCGACTACAAGGCGACCTACGAGGGCGGCGAAGGCCGGCTCTCACAGATCCAGGAGAACTACCCTGACGCCGAAGACCTCGGCGACGGCGTGTATCTGCTCGATCAGGCTCCCAGCCCGGCCGACATGCAACTCTGGGAAACCCTCGTGACGAGTGAGGAATTTGAATTCTGTTCGCCCGAGGCGGACGAGTTCCTCGTCAACGGCGACGGTATCCCGGTCTTCACACTCGACGACGTGAAGCCCGGCGACTACGGTGAGGTCACCATCAGCTTCCACATCTGTGACAACCCGGCGTACCTCCAGCTCTCCGGTTCCATCACCGAGAACCTGGAGAACGGTCAGACCGACCCCGAACTCGTGGCAGAGGGAGAAGACACCGACGGCATCGGTGAACTTGCCGACGAAATTCAGGTCTGTGTCTGGTACGACGAGGACTGCGACAACGTCTACGAACCGGGCGGCGAGGGCGAGCAACAGCCACTGGAAGTCGCGCTCGTTAGCGACGTCTCCGGTTCGATGGCCGGTGCGAACCTCACGGCCCTGAAGGCGGCCGCGACTAGCTTCGTCGACAACCTCTCCGGGACGGACGAGGCCGCTGCGATTTCGTTCAACAGCAGCGCCAATCTCGACCAGGCGCTGACGACCAACTATCAGGCGGTCAAGAACGCCATCAACGGATACACTGCGGGTGGCAACACGAACGTCGCCAGCGGTATCTCCGTCGCTCAGACTGAACTCCTGACCGGTGCGAACGCCACGGCCGGTGCCTCGAAGGTCATGATCGTCCTGACCGATGGGTTCGAGAACATCGGTGATGCGCGAACGGCCGCCACCGCTGCGAAGGATGCGGGCATCCGCATCTTCGGTATTGGTCTCGGCACCAGCGTCGACACCAGTCTTGTGACGGACATCTCGTCGTCACCTGGCGACGCGTTCTTTGCGCCCGATCCGGCCGACCTCGACACCGTCTACGCGGAGATTGCACAGATCGTGATTGAGGGTGAGCAGAAGATAATCGAAGGCTCGATGACCGAGGTGTTCGACGCACTTTCCGATGGCATCCTCCTCGATGGCAACCGCCAGGAACAGGGCGTCCAGCCCTACCCCGGTGCGACGACCCAATGCATCGGTTTCGAGTGGGAACTGCCCTTTGAAGTGGGTAACCAGGTCCAGTCTGACTCGGTCATGTTCGACATCACCGTCGACGCCGAACAGAGCCGCAACAACGACTCACCGTTCGGGACGGCGCTGTAATCGCGCCTCCCGATTTCGACAGAGCATATTAAAAACAGTACAATACAATCATGGAAGACGAACAGCAACTATACAACCTGACGCGCCGGAAAGTCCTCGCTGGACTCGGTGCCGTGGGCCTCGCCTCCGCTGGCGCTGGCCTCGGTACCTCGGCGTACTTCAGCGACCGCGAGTCGTTCACCAACAACCAAATGGTGGCTGGTGAACTCGACCTGCTGGTCGACTGGCAACAGACTTACACCTACGACGACGTGACGAACTTCGTCAACGCTCACCCCGACCACGATGGCGACGGTGAGCAGTCGATCGCGGCCAACAACGACGCTGGCCAAATAAAGTACAGCGACTTCCCCGACGAGAACGACGAGGACAGCAACGGGGCCAACATCCCCAGCCTCGACTGCAGCAACATCCCGCCGCTCTCAGAAGCGGACTTCCGCGAGGACCCGGTCACCGGCGAGGCGATGGACACGCTAGTCCAGTTTAGCGACCTCAAGCCCGGTGACAAGGGAGAGATCACCTTCTCGCTACACCTCTGTGACAACCCCGGCTACATCTGGATGCAGGCGGACAGCGTCAACGAAGGCGAAGGCGTCAACACCGATCCCGAGCTGGCGGTCGATCAGAACGGCGTGCCAGACCTTGCCAGCGCAATCAACGCGCGGCTCTGGTACGACGAGGACTGTGACAACGTGTACGACCCGGCCGAGCCGACGGACATCATGCTGACGCTCGACTTCTCGGGCTCGATGCTGTACCGCAGATTCGGTGGCGTCGTCAGCGAGGACTCCATCTCTATCGACGATACCACTACCTACAACGTCACGACCAAGATCGACCTCGTCGAACTCGGGACGCGACAGTTCATCGACTACCTGCAGGCCCAGAATGCAGACGTCGAGGTCGGCGTGGCCTACTTCGACGGCAGCCAGGACGGCGATCCAACTGGAACTTCCCGGACGGGAATTCTACAGCCGCTGACCGGCGATCTATCGGTGGTTGACGGCGCGCTGTCAGGCCTCCGGCAGAAGCTGGCGAATGTTGTCAGTGGTCCGTACAATGACGCAGTCGGTCAGACCGCCATCACTGACCCGTTTGACGGCGATGGTGACCCCGACCCAGAAAACGGAGCTGGCATCGCCGAGGGTACCTACATCGGCGAGGGCGTTGAAGACGCACAGGACGAGCTGGATGCCAACGGACGGGGAGTCCGTGCAGCCAACGTCGTCCTCTCCGACGGCAACTCGTTCAGCGGACAGTCTGGCACCGCGTTCATCTCGCCGCAGGACGCGGCCGACGATGCGCGTCTGAGCAGCCCCAACCCGGCGACGAACCTCTACACCATCGCTGTCGGTCCGGACGCCGACGACGCCACCCTCCTGGCCATGGCCGGTTCGGAGGGCGATTCGACTGGTGGTGACTCGGCGTTCTTCACCGACGTCAACGACCCGATCGAGATCCCGTCGGTGTTCGGTAACATCGCGGCGCAGTTCGTCGGCGAGAAGGTCATCATGGACGACACGCTGGATGTCGTCCTCACGGAACTCGCCAGCGGGAACGGCCTCCCGCTCGACGGGAACCGCGGGACGATATACGACGAACTGAACGATCCAGCCGACGACGAGGACCGCGACGCGTTCCGGGGCAACGGCACCATGCACTGCGTCGCACTCGAATGGGAACTGCCCTTCGAGGTCGGCAACGAAGTCCAGGGCGACACGGTCGAGTTCGACCTCGGCTTCTACACCGAGCAGGAGCGCAACAACGACGGCAGCGGTCCGACCATCTCGGCCTGAGCCGTCGGTTTTTCGTACACGGTACTGACTGGTGCGGATTTCGACCCCCGTCAACCGGTGAGAGGGCTGTACGGTTCCCATACCGGTGTCTGGAACCGTGGCAACTGCTCCATACCTATGCCGGATGCTGGCCATGAAAGAAGAGACAACACACACCTTCGGAGATTCACAATGAAATTCACACGGCGGGAACTACTGGCTGGCATCGGGCTCGGGACGCTCGGTGTCGGGGGACTAACCCTCGGTCAGGGTCGCCCGCGGTATACTCACTACACGTACGCGGCCACCGACGACCTCGACGACCGTCGGGTGCGCGTCGCCTGGTACGAACGCTACAACGGGGTATTTCAGGAGACCCAGGACGGGACGACCGACCCCGGGTTCGACCAGACGCTCGACCCCGACACCGCCCCGGCCTACGTCGAGGAGGCGACCTTCGTCACCGACGCCACCGGCCCAGTTCTGCGCATCGGCAACGTCCTGCCGGGCGACGAGGGCTCTCTGGTCGTCGGGCTGGAGGTCGTCGACGACGGCGACTTCATCCCGGAGGCAGTCGACGTCTGGCTCCGGGCCGTTCTCACCGCCGACACGGAACAGACCATCAACGGCCCCGAGAGCGTCGCCGGCGACACCTCGACCGCCGACGGCGAACTCGACGACGAGGTGTTCGTCGAGCTCTGGCGCGACGGCGCGCCGCTTGGCTCCTGCAACGGGCAGAAGGACTTCACCGAGTCGCTGGAGGGGTCTCTCGTCGCGCGCTCGCCGATGAGCGTCGCCTTCGGGACCAGCAGTGACGTCGGCGACGCTGACGGACAGCGCGTGCTCTCCTCGGTCAGCCCCGGCCAGAGCCGCTGTATCGCCTTCGGGTGGGAGTTCCCCGAGAGTACGGCGACGAACCGCTCGCAGGGTGACGGCGTCGAGTTCGACCTCGTCTTCGGCGCGGTCCCGGCCGGCGGTGCCAGCCCGTTCACCAGTACGGAGGCGAGCGAATGACCCTCACCCGTCGCCGCGTGCTCGCGGCCATCGCCGCCGCTGGCGGTGCCGGTGCGCTCACCGGCAGCACCTCCGGCGCGCTGTTGCGCAACAGCGAGACGCTCGGCGCGTCGCTGACCACTGGTCTCGTCGACATCGTCGTCGAGTACTGGCAAGACGCCAGCACGGTCGACCCGGAGAACCCCGACGGCGTCGTCGACGGTCCCCGGCTGGACATCCCCGTCGGCACCGTCGACGAGGATTCGCCTGGGAGCACCCTCCTCCGCATCGCGCTCCCACAGGACGAGGGCCCGAACAACCCCGCGAGCGTCTGGCTCCGGACCGAGTGTCCCGAGCGCGTGACCCTCGCGGAGTTCCTGACGGTCCGCCTGTTCTACAGCGACGCCAGCGGCGCACGCGGCGACGAAATCGTCAGCGGCTCGCTCCGCCAGGTCGCCGACGCGCTCCGCACCGGGGTGCGCCTCGACGGTGACCCCGCGACCGACGGCGACGACTGCCTCACCGACGAGGTGTTCGTCCTCGTCGAGTACGAACTCGGCGCCTACATCGGCTCCGAGTCGGTGTCGCTGCCGCTGTTCGTCGTCGGCACCCAGTGCCGCAACGCCGACCCCAGCGTGAACCCGTTCCCCGCTGACGCCACCGGCGCAGCCTGTGAACCCGCCTACACCTGCGAGTGTTGCTGGGACATCGGGAAGGTCGAAGTCCCGGACAGGGACGAGAACTTCGAGGCCGGTCGGCTCTACCCGTTCGACGAGGGACTGGCGGGCTACGCCATCGAGGTGGTCGCGGCCGACGGCGACAGCGGCGTCGCCTTCGAACTCGTCGCCACCGACGGCGGCCCGGTTCTGCCCCTCTGCTCGGTGCTGGTCAAAGGAGGGTCAGGCGACTCGCTGATTTACAGCCGCCCCGAGAACGGCGAGTACGACTTCGACACGAGTGTCCTCACTGGCGCGACGGACGACGGCATCATCTACGCGCCCGAGAACCCCAACAACGGCAAGCGCTACGGCATCAGTCACGTCGTCGTCGGCGTCTGCACGCCGCTGCTACCCGAAGGTGGGTGCCCAGAGGACGTCGCAACGACCTCGAAGGACGGCTCCCGCGGGTCTCGTTCGAAGACCGACGAAGGAGGTGAGACGAAATGACTCCCGACACCCGCTCCAGTGGACGCTCGACCCTCCGCAGGGTCCTCACGGTCCTCGGGCTCGTCGTCCTGGTCGCGGCGCTGGTGCCGTTCCTCGTCTTCGCTGTTCCCCAGGTCGTCGGTGCCGACCACGGCTTCGTCATCCTCTCGGGGAGCATGGAACCGTCCGTCTCCCCGGGCGACGTGGTCATCGTCGACGCCTCGGCCGCAATCGCGGTCGGTGACGTCATCACCTTCGACAACGGCAACGAGATTCCGACGACCCACCGCGTGGTGGGCGTCGTGGACGGCCAGTACGTCACGAAGGGTGACGCAAACGAGAACGCGGACGCGCAGCCGGTCGACCCCAGTAACGTCCTGGGGGAGGTCACGGTGACTATCCCGCTCGTCGGGCACGTCATCCTCTGGGTGAACACCCCGACCGGGTACGTCGCTCTCGTCGTCGTCCCGCTGGTCCTGCTGCTCGCTAACGAGCTGTACATGTGGGCCCGCCGTGGGAAGCCCGACGACGAGGAACCGACCCTGAAGCCGGCCATCCGTCACGTCGACGACGTGGCGGCCGAGCGCCGGGCGGCGGAGGCTGCCGCGGCCGCGGAGACCCCTCCCTCGCGGGAGACGGTCGCCGTCGCCGTGACCGACCTGAAGCTCACTGTCCTCGCGATGGCCGGGCTGGTCGCGTACGCGGGGCTGAACGTCTACCGGGAGGTCACCGGCCTCGGCGCGCCCGACCCCGTCTCGGTCGGCGCGCTGACCGGCGGGTTGCTCGGTCTCGCCTTCGCGGTCTGGGTGACTGTCAGCGCACGGCTGGCCGCCCGCTCGGCCGCGGCGGAGGCGTCGACCGACGCGCCGTCGCGCTCGCGGCCGGCGCAGACCGACGGCGGCACGCCGGAGGTGGAGCGATGACCCGCATCGTCGTCGCCTTCGTGGCCGCGCTCGTCGTCTTCGCGGCGGCGTCTGTCGGCTTCGCCGGCGGCTCCGGCAGCCTCCTCGGCGACGAGGAGGGGCTGGACATCGAGTTCAGCGCCACCGGCGGTGTCGAAGGGCTCGACCTGCTGGAGCCCGACACCGACGAGAAGACCGTCCAGGTCGACGCGTCGAGCGGCGGCCCAGTCCCGCTCGGGATGGCCGTCGAACCGCTCACGGCGGACGACGCCAACGGTACGGACGACCCCGACGCCAACGGCACCGACGCGCCGACTGACGACGGGTCGGTCGGCGACGGGAACGGGACCGACGACACCAGCACGAGCGACGCGAAAGACCCCGGGACTGCAGACGTGAACGTCACTGACGGCACGAACGTCACTGCAGATGGGAACGTCACTGACGGCACGAACGCCACTGCCGACGGGAACGGTACCGACGCGTCCGAGGACACGAACGTCACGGATGCCACCGGTACCAACGTGACCGACGCTGGCGACGACACGAACGTCAGCACCGACTCGGGGACCAACGCAACCAGCGACGGTGACTCCCCAGTCAGTGTCCCGCCCGCTAACGGCGGGGACGAGGTGACTGGCGACTCGGAGACGAACGTCACGACGGCGGACTCGGAGACGAACGTCACGACGGCGGACTCGGAGACGAACGTCACGACGGCGGACTCGGAGACGAACGTCACGACGGCGGACTCGGAGACGAACGGTACGGCCGACTCGGAACCCACCGTCCCCGCTGACGACGGAAACACCACCAGCGGCGACGGCGAGGCTGTCACCGACGACTCGTCGTCCAACGTCACCACCGACGGTAGCGACGCCGGCGAGACGAACGAGACCAGCGACCCCGCGCCGACCGGTACCGGTGACGACGCTGTCTCCAGTGACGGCGACGCCACGAACAGCACCGACGCTGGCGAACCGACGACTGACGACGGTACCAGCGACGGCGGTGCTGTGGCCGGGGACTCCGGCGAGGACGACACCACCGACGGCAGTGAGTCCACTGCGACTGAGACCGGCGACGCCGGTGCTGATGACGCGAGCACTGACGACGGAACGACCGACGACGGCACTACTGCCCCGACCAGTGACGGTTCCTCCGACAGCGGAACGACTGACGAGACGACGACTGACGACAGCAGTGCCGACGACTCGACGACCGACGAGACGACCAGCGACTCGACGACCGACCCGGCTCCGTCAACCGAGGACGGTGAGACGACCGATGGCGATGGTACCAGCACCGACGACACGACGACTAGTGAGACCACGACCGACGACACTGGAACCGTCTGATGTCACAATCAGTCCCAGGGCGTGGACCCTTCGTCGTCCCTGGAATGGTACCCGGTGCCACCCGACGTAACATCGTCGTCGCGCTGGTGTACGCGTTCTTCCTGGTACTCGCCGCTGGTGTCCTCGCGATGCTGATGTAACCGCGACGGGGTACGATTATCGTGCAGAATCTGGTGATTCGTCGGGGACTCAGTCCGACCGCGGCCGGACGGTCGGGTCACTCCGAACGCCCTCGACCCACTCGCCGGCCCAGTCGCCGAGTTCGTCCAGCACCGGCCAGAGCGCCCGCCCTTTCTCCGTGAGGCTGTAGTAGACAGCGACAGGCGACGCGACTTCGCGCCGCCGCTCCACGAGGTCGGCCTCGACGAGCGCGTCCAGCGCGTCCGAGAGCGTCTTCGAGCGCGCTCCGGTCGCGCGCTTGAGTTCGTTGAACCGTTTCTCCTCACTCTGGAGCGCGTGGAGAACGTTCAGCCGCCAGCGCGTCCCTATTTCGTCGATAGCGTGGATGACCGGGCAGGCGTCGGCGTTCTGTGCGCGAATCTCGTCGTCGCGTGTCTCTGTTCCCGACATGGCTCTCAGTCGGCGGTCGGGGCGACACAGCCAGCGGTCTGACCGGGGTAGTCGGCGACGCCCGCGTACTCGACGAGGTCGGTGCCGAGCGATTCGACGCGCTCGCGGATGTCGGCGTCGGCTACCTCACTGTCGGCGACGTGGGCGCTGGCGTTCGGAATGGCGACCTGCTCGGGGAGGACCCAGGCGTCGAGTTCCTGCGCGACGGTGCGGAGGTGTTCCAGTGCGCGCGTGGGGAACCCGCCGCCGGCGACGACCAGCAGGCCGACGGTGGTGTCCTCGAACTCGTCGAAGCCGCAGTAGTCGAGCGCCGTCTTCAGCGGGCTGGCAATCGTGCCGTGGTACATCGGCGTGCCGAGCAGGACCGCGTCCGCGGCACGTACCTCCTCCCGGAGCGCCGGCGCGTCCCCGGCGTCGGAGTTCCCGGGGTCGAACACCGGAACCTCGTAGGTATCGAGGTCGACGAGCGTGGTCGTTGCGCCGCGGTCGCGGGCGGCGGCCAGTGCGGTTTCGAGTGCAGTGCGCGTGTGGCTTCCATCGCGGCGACTGCCACACAGTGCGACGACGTGTTTGCTGTCGTTCACTTCCATCGTTCACGCAAACCCACGCACTGGAATATGTTAAAGAATTGGTGGAATGCGTTCCAGTAAGAATTATGATTGTTGTTGGAGCGAGACGTCGAGCGCACCGTCGACGTGTGCGACGAGCGTGTCGCCACCGGGTGGGGTCGCGCGGACAGCGACGGTCAGTGGCGTCGTCTCCGCGACCTCGACGGCGTCGCCGTCGACGACGAAATCCAGTCCCCACAGCGGCGTCTCGCGCACGTTCATACCGCAGGTCGTGAGCGTCCCCGTGATAGCCGGCCGGGTCAGCAGGACAGTGCCGACGGGGACGAAACTGTAGAAACTGCACTGGCGGCAGTCGACGCCGACGACGGCGGGATGGTCGGTGGCGAAATACTCGTCGTAGCGGTCGAGGTCCTCGAGCACGCCGATGCACAGTCCCTCGGAGGTCGTCTCGTCCACGATGTCGCGCTCGACCCGCCCGGCGCAGAACGGACAGACGCCGTCGAGCGCACACGACCAGACGAGACGGGTGCGCCGGTCGAACGCGGCGACCACCTCCTGCGGGCCGCGGTCGGCGATACCGCCGGGGTCGAACGGCCACTCCAGCACGCGGTTGCCGCAGTCGTGACAGCGCACGCGCCCGATGTAGTCGGTGCCGTACTCGAAGGACAGGCCTGCGCCGCAGTCACGACAGTCGGCGTCGAGTGCGACCGGGCCGAGCGTCTCCCGTTCGTGGAAGACGCCGCTCTGGATGGCGTCCAGCACGCGGTGGCCGGGATACTGGAGTTCGTAGCCGTCGTCGGTTTCCGCGATGAAGTGGTCCTGCAACTCGCCGAGGTGGTAGGTGAAGGTGCCCGAGTCGCGCTCGCCGACGGCCTTCCGGAGTTCCGAGAACGTGAGCGTGAAGTCGGGGGCGTCCCACAGCGCCAGCAGAATCTCCAGCCGGAGGTCGTTCGAGAGCGTCATGAACGCGGCTTCCGGGCTGGCGATGGGGGACTCGTCCTCACTCATGGCCCGG
The DNA here is from genome assembly GCF_037338445.1 of Salinibaculum sp. SYNS191. Lineage (NCBI taxonomy): Archaea > Methanobacteriati > Methanobacteriota > Halobacteria > Halobacteriales > Haloarculaceae > Salinibaculum > Salinibaculum marinum. Next base: position 1,676,236 of record NZ_CP147838.1, on the reverse strand, counting down.
CTTTCGCGGTCACCCGGGTAAAAAGTGGGGGCGGTCTCAGCGGAACCGGAGCGCGCCAGCGACGAGGCCGAGGAGATTGTCCAGCGCGAGATAGCCGACGACGAGCGCGACCAGCGCCTGGCCAGTGGTGACTGCGACCGTGTGAGGTGTCCCGGTGGCGGTCATCAGGCCTCGCCGCCTGCGAACCAGACCCGGCCAGTCCCACGGGTCTCCGGCCGGACCTGTCCCGAGTCGGCGAGCGATTCCAGCGTCTGCGTGGCCTTCCCCCGGTCGAAGCCGTACACCTCGGCCACTTCCCGCGTCGCGACGGGAGCGTAGCGGTCGACGAACGTCTCCACCGGTGGCGTCTCTCTCCGTTCGAGGTCGGGTGCGACCTCGTGCAGGAGGTCGGCGAGTGCGTCGAAAGACTGGAAGCCGCTGGCCTGCCGTTCGCCGTCTGGACCGCCGACGCGATACGTCGGGAAGGCGCGGACGCCCGCGGCTCTGGTTCGCTGCAGGTCGGCTTCGAACGCCGCTTTTGCGGTCCCGTCTTCGATATCAGCGACCAGCCGGTCGGTGTCGAGACCGACCTCGGCCGCAATCTCTCGCTGTACCTCGCGGCGGTTGAGGTTGCGTCCCTCCATAGCGACGGCTTCGCGGAGACGGCGGAGGTAGCGGTGTGCCGTCTCGCGGTCCTGGAGGCGGGCCGCGGCGAAGGCAGTGCTCGCGGGGTAGGTCGACTGCGGCGGGTCGCTGTCGAACACCGCCGTATCGACTGGCATGCCGTGGTGGTCGGCGGCTTCCTCCCAGTGTGGGGCCACCTCCGACGGCTCGCTGATGTCGTTGGCCGCGTCGTAGAACTCCTCGAAGTCCTCGACGAGGCCACCCATCACGTACTCGATACGAAGCTGGTCGCCGTAGGCGACGCGCAGGTGTGTGATGACCGGTTCCGAACCCCAGCACCACGTACACATCGGGTCCGTGAACTGGGTCAGCGTCGGTTTCGCTTCGTCTTCCGTCATTGTAGCCGGAACGACGGCTGGCGCCCGTATATATTTCAGGCAAATTATACGTTATCAGGTGCGCCGCACCGTACCGTCCGAGACGGGGGTTGGCGAACCGAGATGGTTTTGCCGCGGGAACCGTACTAGAAGCCGATGGCCACCGTCACCGGCCGCACGCTGGACGACAGCGGCGACCCGATTCCCGGAACGGGCTTCGAGTACGACGCCGACGGCCAACTCGCGGACTTGCTCGCACAGCGCGTCGGCCCGCTGAACTCCCACCCGACGCGTCGCACGTGGAGCGCGCCGCTGGAGCGGTCCGAAGAGCGCGGCGGTCGGCTGCTCGTGTTGAGCATCTTCGGACCGGGCTACGACGGCCCGCCGGAACACTACCACGAGGTCAGCGAGGAGTCCTTCGAGGTCCGCCGCGGCGAACTCACCGTCGACTGCGACGGGCGCGAACGCGCCGTGGGTGCCGGCGAGACGGCGACGGTCCCGACCGGCACGCGACACAGCTTCCGGTGTACCGGCGACGAGCTAACGGTCGTCCTCACGACCATTGCACCGCTCGGCCGTATCGGCTACGTGCTCCCGACGCTGGGCGGCATCGCCCACGACAGCGACGTCGACGCCGACGACCCGCTCCAGCGGGCGCTCATCGCCAAGCGCCTCGAAGGCGACACCGTCTTCACCGAGACCGAGTCCCCGCTGGTCGGGGCGGCGACGGACCTGCTCGCGCCGCTGGCGAAACTCCGGGGCTACCAGGGCGGCTACGGCCGCTATCGCCAGCCCGCGTTCTGGGAGCGACACGTCGAACAGCCCGACTGAGTCACTCCCAGTCGGCGTGGGACCGGTGCTGGCCGGCGAGTTCCTTCACCGCCGGGGCGTCGAGCACCCCGCGCTCGGTCACGACGGCGTCGATGCAGTCCGGCGGCGTCACGTCGAAGGTCGGATTCAGTACCGTCAGCGCCGCCTCGCCGTCGTAGAGCTCCTCCGGCGCGCGCGGCTCCAGGTCGATGTGTCCGTCCGGGGAGAGCTTGTCCGCCGCCGCGACGACGTACACGTCGATGCCCTCGAAGGAAGCAGCGATTGCGGCCCCGCGGGTCCCCACCTTGTTGACGACGCGGCCGTCTGCGAGGACCGTGTCGGCACCGACGAGCAGGGCGTCGGCGTCCCACTCCGCGAGTGCGTGGGCGAGTCCGGCGTCGCCGGCCAGCGTCACGTCGGTACTGCCGGCCAGACGTTCCGCGACGTCGACGCCCTCGCGGCCGGGGTTCGACTCCGCGACCAGCACCGCCTCGGGATGGCCCGGTTCCAGCGCCGTCAGGACGGTTCCCGACCGCGAGAACGTGGCGACCCGCTGGCCGGCGATTCGCTCGGCGGCACACTCGGCGGCGCGTCGGTCGGCGGTCACCGCCTGCTCGATGGCCGTCGCCGCCGTGTGTTCGACCGCACTCGCCGTCCGCGCCTCGCTCGCGACGTGCATCACGCAGTTGACCCGGTTCCTGACGACCGACATCGAGGGCCGGGCGGCGAGCAGCGCCCGGGCCGTCTCGGCGACGCGCGACCAGCCACCGTCAGTGTCGTTCCCGTCGACGGCGACGAGCGCCGCCTCGTCCCGGAGCACTTCGAGTGCGCGCACCGAAATGTAGGCCGCGCCGTGCTCGCGGTCGCTGGCGACGGTGTCGACTGTCGGCCGCACCCGGTCGTAGGAGGTCCAGAGGTCGGGCACCGTCTCCCGGTGGAGGATGGCCGTCGGCGCGACCCACTCGTACGCGGCGGTCTCCCAGTCCACGGTCACCTCGCGCGTGGCGGCGTCGAACAGGAACGGGTGGACCACCCACCGCGTCCCGCGCTCGTCGTCCTCGACGGTGAAGGGCTCGCCGCGGCGGACCAGTGTCACGTCCCGGTCGGGGTCCAGACCGGTCTCCTCGCGTATCTCCTGACGCGCGGCCGCCGCCGGGTCGCCCTCTGCGTGGCCGGCGACCCCGCCCCACTGCCCGCGGTAGGACCCGACGGCCTCGCTCCGGCGCAACAGCAGGACTGCGCCCTCGTGCCGGAGGAAGCAGGTCACGACCGCCCGTTCGTCCATACCTCGGCGTTCGACACCCGGGAGTATCAACGTCGGGGCTAGCGACGTGGCACATTAGTGCCAGGCCACCGCAGGAGGTGACATGGACGTTGCCATCATCAGCGACTCGCACATCCCCTCGCGCGCTCAGCGCATCCCGGACCCGTTCCGGGAGCGCGTCGAGACTGCCGACCACGTCGTCCACGCCGGCGACTTCGACTCGAAGGGCGCACTCGCCGACGTGCGTGACCTCGCCCCCGAACTGACCGCCGTCTCCGGGAACATGGACCCCCGCGTCGGCCTGCCGGCGGTCGAAACCGTCGAACTCGGCGGCGTCGAGTTCGTCGTCACTCACGGGACGGGACCGAAACGCGGGTACAAGCAGCGCGTCGCCGACGCGGTGCGCGACAACGCCAGCACGGACGACGCCGTCGGCGTCGCCGGCCACACGCACGAGGTGCTGGACACCACCCACGACGGCGTGCGCCTGCTGAACCCGGGCAGCGTCACCGGTGCGGCCCCCGCCTCGCGGACGACGATGCTGACCGCCACCGTCTCCGGTGGCACGCTCGACGTGACGCTCCACGAGCGCTAGGCGACGGCGTCCCAGATGGCGTCCCGCGTGGCCTCGTCGCGGGCGAACACGGACAGCGGGCCCGCACTGCGCTCGACACACCCGGACTCGCGGGCCAGCAGTTCGCCGGCGACCTGTTCCCGCTCGGCTGGGTGGAAACAGAGGTAGCCGCCGACGCGTCCGCGAGCCAGCAGTCCCCAGTAGACGACGGGTGCCCACGTCTCGATGACGCGCTTGCACTCCCCGCGCACGGCGGCGACCATCTCGCGGTGCTCGCGGCGGAGGTCGTCGCCCTCGATGACCGGCGGGCCGATGATGCTCACCACCGTCGCATGGGAGGGCGGGACGCCGTTGCCGTCGGCGGCGGTGACCGGCGCGCCGTTGTAGGTCACGCCGCCGCCGCGGGTGGCGACGTAGACGTCGTTCAGGACGGGCACGGCGACGGCGGTGGTCCGGGGGCCCTCGTCGTCGACCAGCGTGGCGGCGACGCCGAACGTGGGGACGCCGGCGGCGAAGTTGTTGGTGCCGTCGAGGGCATCGACGACCCAGCGGCGGTCCTCGCGGCCGGGGTGGGCGCCGGACTCCTCGGCCGAGATGGAGTGGTCGGGGAAGGCGTCTTCGATGATGTCCATGACGCGCTGTTCGGCCTCGTGGTCGGCGATGGCTTTCACGTCGTCGTCGCTGAAGTCGGCGTCCAGTGCGCCGCCGGCGAAGCGGTCGCGGAGGTAGTCGGCGGCGGCGGTGACGGCGTCGCGGGCGACAGCGGCGGACTCTGGCATATCGTCCCCGCAGGGGCCCCGCCCTGACGTCGGTTTCGGTTTCCGGCGTCGCGCGGCCGTCCCGGTCGCTCCTGGGCGGCCGAGACGTCCCCCCAACGTATCCGGCAGCGGCGGGCTTTTCACGTCCCGGCCGTAGCGACTGGTATGGACGTCTTCGCCGTCGAGGGACTGCCGGAGGTACGCCCCGGCGACGACATCGCCGCGCTCGTCGCCGAACGGGTCGACCTCCGGCCCGACGACGTGGTCTGTGTCGCCAGCACCATCGTCTCGAAAGCCGAGGGTCGACAGGCCGACCTCGCCGACTACGAGGCCGGCGAGCGCGCCCGCTCCATCGCCGACCGCGTCGCCGACATCGCCGGCGAGGAGAAGGACCCCCGCTTCGCCCAGGCCGTCATCGAGGCCAGCGAGGAACTGCTCATCGACTTTCCCATCATGCTCGCGGTCACCCCCTTCGGCCACATCACGGTCAACGCGGGCATCGACCGCTCGAACCTGCCCGACGCGGACCTCCTCCTGCTCCCCGAGGCTCCCGGCGCGAGCGCGCAGGCGCTCCACGAGGACCTGGGGGCACGCGTCGTCGTGACGGACACCTCCGGGCGGCCGTTCCGCTACGGCCAGCGCGGGGTCGCACTCGGCTGGGCCGGACTCCCGGCAGCACGCGACTGGCGCGGCGAGTTCGACCGCGAGGGGAAGGAACTCACCGCGACGGTCCAGGCCGTCGTCGACGAACTCGCCGCCGCCGCGAACCTCGTCACCGGCGAGGGCGACGGCGGGACGCCGGTGGCCGTCGTGCGCGACTTCGAGTTCGGCGACCACGCCGGCAGCGACGAGCTATTCAGGAAGGAGGAGGACGACATCGTCCGCCGGGCGCTCGCCGCGTGGGAGGGCCAGGCGTGATTGGCGTCGAACTCACGCCCGAGCACCCGGTCCCGCGCCTGACCGACCTCGCCGTCAGCGCGGAGGCGGCGGGCTTCGACACCGTGTTCGCCAGCCACCACTACAACAACCGCGACGAGTTCGTCGCGCTGGCCGACATGGCGCGGGCGACCGACGACGTGCGTCTGGGGCCGGGCATCACCAACCCCTACGAGACCCATCCGGTGACGCTGGCCTCGCGGATGGCGACGCTGGACGAACTCGCCGGCGGCCGCGGCGTCTTCGGCGTCGGTGCCGGCGACCGGTCGACGCTGTCGAACCTCGGCTACGACGACGACGCGCCGCTGCGGCGGGTCCTGGAGACGATGCAGGTCGCCCGCCGCCTCTGGGACGGAGAGCGCGTCGACCACGACGGCACCTTCGAGGCCGTCGACGCCGGCCTGAACTATGACGCCCGCGCCATCCCGGTCTACGTCGGCGCACAGGGGCCGGACATGACGCGGATGGCCGCGAAGTACGCCGACGGCGTGCTGTTCAACGGGGCTCACCCGCGCGACATCGAGTGGGCCGCCGACCGCGTCGCGGAGGGACTGGAGGAGCGTCCCGACCACCGCGGTGACTTCGACTTCGTCGCCTACGCGAGCGTCAGCGTGGCCGAGGACGCCAAGGAGGCCCGCGAGGCCGCCCGCCCGCCGGTCGCCTTCATCGCCGGGAGCGCGCCGCCGCCGCTACTGGAGCGGCACGGACTCGACACGGCGCTCGCGAGCGACATCGGCGAGAAGATAGCGGCCGGCGAGTTCACCGCGGCCTTCGGCGACGTTACAGAGGAGATGATAGACGCGTTCTGTCTCGCGGGAACGCCGGAGACGGTCGGCGAGCGGATGGGAGAAGTGCTGTCGACGGCAGACGGCCTGGTTGCGGGGTCGCCGCTGGGCCCGGACCTCGACGCGGCGGTCAGTTTGGCTGGCGAGGCGGTCCGCTCGACTCGGGGGTGAACAGGTCGATGACCGACCCGAGCACGAGCAGCGTGAAGTAGCCGACCGACAGCGTCACGAGGATAGCACCGACGGTAAGCATCGCGGCCGCCAGCGGGTCGTGCATGGCGACGTCGACGAACTTGCCGGGCATGTCGAGGAGACTCTGGAACAACTGCCTGATGAACATATCTGGGCCTTCCTGCCCGTGGTACTTGTGTGCTTCTGTCCACGGCTGGATTTGCCAGCGACATCGCTAAGGGCCGTCCGCTCCCGGGTCCAGACATGGACGACACCTCGCTCGACGACTTTCTCGACGCCGGCGAGGACGACGATGGGGCCGAAGACGGGGACGACCCCGAGCGGGCCGCGGATGCTACCGACTCGGATTCCGCCCCGGTCGCGAGCGACGCCGGTGATGCTCCGGCGACAGAGACGGACGCCGACACCCACGACGCCGGTGAAACTCCGGCGACAGAGACGGACGCCGACGCTCCCGACACAGACGAACCCGCGGCGGACGTCGACCCGGCGACGACGACCTACCAGTGGACGCCGGCAGGAGCCGTCTGTGCGGCCTGCGGCGAGACCGTCGAGCGCCGCTGGCGGGGCGACGACGGCCTGGTCTGTCCGGACTGCAAGGAGTGGTAGCCGCTCCTTTCGTCATCGTTTCTCAGGGAACCGTTCGGTAGTGAACTGACCCGCATCCTTACTACGCTCGCGCCGTTATGCGTGTGCAACGTGCACTCGCGGTGTGTGGCGGCGACACACGGAGGCATAAGACACTTGGTGAATCCTGGCGGATGCCCCACCGACGCTGCCCGACCACGAGTATGTCCCCCGAACCCATGACAGACACCGAGACCGAAGCCGCCGACGTACAGCCGGAGCGCGCTATCGACGAGGCCAGCGCAGTCGTCGACGACGTCATCGAGAACGTCGAGCGCGTCATCGTGGGCCACCACGAGGAGATAGAGCACATCGTCACGACGCTGCTGGGCCGCGGGCACGTCCTGCTGGAGGACGTCCCCGGCGTCGGGAAGACGATGCTCGCCCGCGCCGTCGCCCGCTCGTTCGACGGGACGTTCAAACGCGTCCAGTTCACGCCGGACCTCCTGCCCTCCGACGTCACCGGCGTCAACGTCTACAACCAGAAGACCGGCGAGTTCGACTTCCGCCCCGGCCCCATCTTCGGCAACGTGGTGCTCGGCGACGAAATCAACCGCGCCCCGCCGAAGACCCAGAGCGCGCTGCTCGAAGCGATGGAGGAGGAGCAGGTCACCGTCGACGGGACGACCCGTGAGGTGCCCCAGCCCTTCACCGTCATCGCGACCCAGAACACCGTCGAGAGCGACCGCGCCTACGACCTGCCGATGGCCGAGGTCGACCGCTTCATGAAGAAATTGCGGCTGGGCTACCCCGACGAGGCCGAGGAGACGGAGATGCTCGGCCGCGTCGTCGGCGACCACCCCATCGACGAGTTGACCCCGGTCGCGACGCTGGGCGAACTCACCGCCGCGCGACGGACCGCCGCCGACGTGACCGTCGCCTCGCAGGTGCGCACCTACGCGACGCGGCTGTCGACGTACACCCGCGAGCACGCACAACTGGGCGTCAGTCCGCGCGGGACGCTGTCGCTGCTGCGTGCCGCGCAGGCACGGGCCGTCCTCGACGGGCGGGGCTACGTCGTCCCCGACGACGTCCAGCGGGAGGCGCGGGCCGTCCTCACCCACCGGGTGCGGACCGACAGCGACCGCACGGCGAGTGACGTCGTCGAGGACGCGCTCGCCACCGTCGACCCGGAATGAGGCCGACCCGCCGCGGTGTGGCGGCGCTGGTCGTCGTCGCACTCGCAATGGGCCTCGCGTGGGCCGCCGGCGAGCGCGCGCTCAACGCGGTGGCCGCGCCGCTGCTGGCCGCCTTCCTCTTCGGCGCGTTCGTCGTCTGGCGCGCGCCGGAACCGGCTGTCGCGTACGGCCGCCTCCAGTCTGGCTATCCCGGCGACGAGCGCACGCTGACCATCGACGTGGCGGGCGGCGCGCTCGTCACGCTCGACCTCCACCTGCCGGAGGGGCTGGCGACGGCGGACGTCGACACCGTGGTGAGTCCGCCGGCGACCGTCGAGCGGACGCTGACCCTCGCCCGGCGGGGAATCTACCGGTTGGACCCACCGCGGGTCCGCCAGCGCGACCCGCTGGGGTTCGTCGAGCGCCGCGTCGACGTCGACGCGACGACCGAGTTCGTCGTCTACCCCCGAGTCTACGAGATGGACGCCGGCGCGCTGAGCGCGCTGTTCGCGGACGAACTCGCCGCCGAGCGCCAGCAGTTCGACCGCCTGCGCGAGTACGAACCCGGCGACCCGCTGAAGAACGTCCACTGGAAGTCAAGCGCCAAGCGCGACGACCTGCTGGTGATGGAGTTCGCGGCCGCCGAACAACACGAGACGGTCCACGTCGCGGCCGAGGCCGCGGAGGGGTACACCGACGAGATGGCCGCCGCGGCCGCGACGCTCGCGACGAGCGCGCTCGAAGCCGGGCTCACTGTCTCGCTGACCGCGCCCGACGACAGCCTCCCGGCCGAGACGGGCGACGAGCATCGGGAGGCGCTGTTGCGCCTGCTCTCGCGGACCGGCCCCGGTCGGCTCCCCGCCGAGGTTCGCGAGAGCGCCGACGTCGCAATCAGCGCCGACGCGGAGGGCACGACGGTCCGGCTGGCCGACCGCACGCAGTCGTTCGAGGCGGTCCGCGGAACGGGCGGTGCCGGCACGGGGGAGGTGGTCCCGTGAGCACCGTCGACCGCGCCTGGCGGTGGGCGCGCCCGTCCCTGCCAGCGACGCGGACGCTCGCGCTGGTCGGGCTGGCGACGCTGCTGGGCTCGGTGTTGCTCGTCCTCCGGGACATCGTCGACGTCTCCGGGGACCTCTCGACGTTCTACCTGTTCGCCGGCGTCGCGGCGGTCGCGGCGACGGTGCTGGCCCGGGTGCTCCGGGTCGCCGTGGCGCTCGTCCTGGCGGCCGTGGCGCTCGCGGTCGGACTGGCCGTCTACGTCGTCTCGCTGCCGTACGACCCGGCGGTGGCGGCGATGGTCGAGAGCAACGTCGAACTCCTGAGCGGGCAGTCGCTGCTGGAGATAGAGCGGTCGACGGTGTGGGCGCTGTCGGTCACGCCGACGCCCGTCTTCGTCACCTGGTACCTGGGCCTGCGCGGCTGGTACGGCAGCGCTGCCGCCGTCGCCGGCGGGATGCTCGGCTACCTCGTGCTCACCGGCGACGCCAGCCTGTCCGTGACGCTGTTCGGCGTCGTCGGTGCCGCCGCGGCGCTCGGCTTCGGTGACCTCCACCGACGGAACGCCTCGGTCCGGGACGCCGAGACGGTGGCCGTCGTCCTCGCGGTGATGGTGCTGACGCCGGCGCTGGTGTCGGTCGTCCCCGGCGGCTCCGGTGCCGCCGTCGGCCTCGCGGGGGGTGACGGTGGGGAGAACACCATCGAGGCGAGCCTCCTCTCGCCGGAGTCCTCGTTCGACGTCGCCGGGACCATCGACCTCTCGCCGGCGGTCCGGTTCAGGGTGACGAGCCCCGAGAGCCGGTACTGGCGGGTCGGCAGCTACAACCGCTACACGGGCGAGGGGTGGGTCCGTAGCGGCGAGTCGACGGCCTACCGCGAGGACGTCCTCTCCTCGCCGCCGGGTCGCTCGCGCCTGCTGCAACAGACGTTCAGCGTCGAGTCCTCGACCTCTATCATGCCAGCGGCGTGGCGTCCCGTCGAGGTCGGCTCCGCGGTCGCCAATCGCACGTCGGTCAGGGAGGCGGGCGGACTGGAACGCGAAGGCCCCTTCCTCCCCGGCGACAGCTACTCGGTCATCAGTGCCGTGCCCGTCGCGTCACCGGGGGACCTCTCGGGACCGGTCGGTGCGGACCCGCCCGAACTGGCCGAGCGGTACACCCAACTCCCCGCCAGCACGCCGGACCGCGTCGCCCGACGGACGGCGAACCTCGTCGGCGCGGACGCCACCCGCTACGAGGCCGCACGGCGCATTCAGCAGTGGTTGCAGACCAACCGAGAGTACTCGCTGGAGGTCGAGAAGCCGTCGGGGAACATCGCCGACGCCTTCCTCTTCGAGATGGAGCGGGGCTACTGCACCTACTACGCGACGACGATGGTCACGATGCTGCGCACGCAGGACATCCCCGCGCGCCTCGTCGTCGGCTACACGCCCGGCGAGGAGGTCGAGGACGACGAGTACGTCGTCCGCGGGCTGAACTCCCACGCCTGGGTCGAGGTGTACTTCCCGGAGACGGGCTGGGTGCAGTTCGACCCGACCCCGGCCGAGCCACGCCAGGAAGCCGAGCAGGAGCGCATCGACGAGTTCGAGTCCTCGTCCGAGACCGGGAGCACCGCGACGCCCGGCGGGACTCCTACGCCCGACGGGACGGCCACGCCCACCGCGACGCCGACGCCGAACCGTCCCACCCCTCTCGGCGGGACGCCGACGCCTCCCGACGGGCCACAGAACGGCTCGGGCGCCGACGACGACGGCGAGGGCGGCATCCAGCTGCCGGAACTCCCGTCGACGGACCGGCTCGCGCTGGGTGCCATCGCCTTCGTCGGACTCGCGGCCGGCGTCCGGCGCAGCCGACTGGCCGAGCGGGCCTACCGCTTCGCCTGGCTGCGCTACCAGCCGCGGGCCGAGCCGAGGACCGACGTCGAGCGGTCCTGGCAGCGGGTCGCGTACCTGCTCGAACGTCGCCACCGGCCGCGACGTACCGGCGAGACGGTCAGGGGCTACCTGTCGGCCGTCGATGCGGGGCCGCTGGTCCGCCGGGTCGCACGGCTCCGCGAGCGGGCCGCCTACGGCGACGACGCCACCGAAGCGATGGCCGACGAGGCCCGCAGTCTCGTCGAGCGTATCAGGCGTCAGTCGTGACCCAGGCCCGCGAGTCCGGGATTGATAGTCCCGACAGTGTTTAATAGGAAGATTTCGTACGACGAACTGTAATGTCGGAAGTCTGCTCGACGTGCGGGCTGCCCGAGGAGCTCTGCGTCTGTGAAGACGTCGCCAAGGACTCCCAGCAGATCAACATCCGCATCGACGAGCGCCGCTACGGGAAGGAGGTAACGATTATCGAGGGATTCGATCCGAGCGACGTCGACATGGATCGGCTGTCGTCGGACCTCAAGTCGAAGTTCGCCTGCGGGGGGACGGTAGACGACGGACAGATAGAGCTCCAGGGCAACCACACTGGCCGCGTCGAGGATTTCCTCCGGGACAAGGGCTTCAACGTCGCCTGACGACCCGGTTCGTTCTGCGGTGACGCCACGCGTCGAGCCGCCGGCTCGTCATCACGTCGTTTCCTCACCGAGGGCTTCGCTACCGAACTCGGACTTCTTGACACGTCGCCAACGCGGGGAGTGACCAAATGGGTCGAGCTATTACGCTGGCTTCCCGAGGGCTGGCAATGGAAGTCAACCCCGACGAGGCCGTTGACGAGATGTATCGCTTGCTCACCTCGCTTATCGTCCCCCGTCCCATCGGCTGGGTGTCCAGCCGCAGCCCCGACGGCGTCGACAATCTCGCTCCGTACAGCTTCTACATGGGCGTCATCGAGGCCAACCCACCAGTCGTCATGGTCTCGACCGAGCGCAGACCCGACGGGACCCCGAAAGACTCCGCTGCCAACGTCCTCGAGACCGAAGCGTTCGGACTCAATCTCGTCACCAGCGACCTCGTCGAGGCGATGGACCGCACCAGCGACAACGTCGACAGTGACGAAGACGAGTTCGACCTCGCCGACCTCGACCGTCGTGAGGCGGAGACCGTCGACGTCCCGCTCGTCGCCGCCGCCAAGGCCACCATGGAGTGTACCCTCCACGACACGATGGAAATTGGCGACCACATCGTCATCTTCGGTCACATCGAGCACATTACCGTCGACGACGAACTCCTCACCGACGGCAAGATAGACGTCGAGAAGGTCGACGCGGTCGGCCGTCTCACCGGGTCGTACTACGCCGAACTCGACCCGTTCAAAGTCACTCGCCCCTGGGCGCAATAACTACTCCGTCGAGACCTGTACTCGCCACCGGCAGACTCGGCGTGTCCCTCTCTCCATTCACGAGAACGGGGACCAGTAGGAGTGTCGCGTGCGGGAGCGGTGGCGGTAGGTTGATGTGTCGTACTGCGAGCGCTCGACCGAGCGCGAGCAGCCTTTTTCACTATGTTTTTGCAAGGAGTGGTGCGCCACGCGCCGAAGGCGCGTGTGCGACACCCAACGCCGCAAAAAGTAGTCTCAGAAGAACTTGAACAGGTCGTCTCGTTTGGCTTCGTGGAGGTGGTGGCGGACGGCCTCGGTCGCGGCGTCGATGTTCCCGCGCTTGGCGCTGATGGGGGCGATGGTCTCCTGCCACTGCTTCCAGGGTGGGACGAGGCCGAGGCGGTCGCAGATGTCGTTCAGGCGCTGGTCGCGGTCGTCGACCTTGTCCATCTTGTTGACGGCGACGACGGGCGGGATGCCGACGTCCCGGAGGAAGTGGAAGAGCTCGACGTCGTGGGGGATCTCGTCGGGGCCGGAGTGGCGGTCGATGATGTCGACGACGGCTTTCCCGTCGAGCACGAGCACGCCGGCGAGGATGTTGTCGGCGTAGCGCTCGACGTACTGCACCACGTCGGTCTTGATCTCCTCCTGGGCGTCCTCGGGGAGCCCCTTCATGTAGCCGAAGCCGGGGAGGTCGGTGAGGACGAAGTCCTCCGGTGCCCAGTCGTAGTGGTTGGGCTTGCGGGTGACGCCGGGGCGTTGCCCGGTGTCGAAGGTGTGGCCGGTGAGTTCGCGCATAAGCGTCGACTTGCCGACGTTGGACCGCCCGACGAGAACGACCTCCGCGTCCCGGTCCGGCCGCGTCTCGAACATACAGGGCGTACTCCCTCGGCGGGAATAAGGCTGTCAGTTCCGGCTCGCGGGACGCGAGCGGCCGGTCAGCCCGCTCCGTCGGTCGGCGTCGCTGCCGACGTCGCCAGTTGGGGTCCCGCTCCGGTGGGGCCGCGTCGAGCGTGGCCGCTAAGTATATCCCTTATCAATTCAGTGTAACTTGTAGGTGGGCAACGTGGCGCAGAAACTATCGACAGGGGTGGAAGCAATCGACAGACAGCTAGAGGGCGGCCTTCCGCCGGGGAATCTCCTGGCGCTGGTCACACCGCCGGGGAGCCAGAGCGAATCGCTCGTCCATCATCTGATGCGGGAGCGACCGACGAAATACCTCTCGACGCTCAGGTGGAACGACGCCGTCGAGGACGGGCTCAGGGGCGTCCACGACTTCGAGGCCGATGTCACGGTCGAGTACGTGGGGAAGTCGGCCACGATGGACAACAAGTTCTTCAAGGAGGTGACCGGCAACCGGGCGCCGTCTATCGCCTCCACCGATGAGAACGTCCTGCTGAACGGCGTCTACGACGCCATCGAGGCGGTCGACCGGACGTCCAACGTCGTCGTCGACCCGACGAACCCGCTCGAACGCACCGAAAAGCGGAACGCGTACCAGGAGGTGCTCAACTACTTCAAACAGCGGATGATAGAGACCGAGAGCATCGGCGTCCTCCACTGCATCGCCTCGGACTCCGTGCCGCCGCTGCGCGGGACGACGCTGACCGTCGCCGACACCGTCTGGGAACTCGAAATCGTGTCGGTGCCGACCGGCATCGAACACCAGTTGACGATTCCGAAGAACAGGGGCGGCAACACCGTCTCGGAGAAGATATCGCTCGAAATCAACCGCCAGGTCCACGTCGACAACAGCCGGAACATCTGACCCCGAACGCTTTTTCTCCCCGCCGCCGACCCCGGAGACGTGCGACTCGTTCAGGTCACCATCCCCGCGGGCAAACGCGAGACAGTGCTCGCGACCCTCGACGACGAGGGCATCGACTACGTCGTGACCGACGAGACCAGCGGGCGGAAATACGCCGCCGTCGCCACCTTCCCGCTGCCGAAAAACGCCGTCGAGCCGGTGCTGGAGTCGCTCCGGGAGGCCGGCCTCAGCGACGACACCTTCACCGTCGTCGTCGAGGCCAGCACCGTCGTCTCACAGCGGTTCGAACAGCTCCAGGAGGAGTACGCCGAGGAGAAGGACGAGGACATCATCGCCCGCGAGGAGTTGACCGCGGCCGCCTCCTCGCTCGCGCCGTCGACGACGACCTACGTCGTGATGACAGTCGTCAGCGCCGTCATCGCCACGGCGGGGCTCCTGCTCGACTCCCCGGCGGTCGTCGTCGGGTCGATGGTCATCGCGCCGCTCGTGGGGCCCGCGATGGCCGCGAGCGTCGGCACCGTCGTCAACGACCACGACCTGTTCTCGCGGGGCGTCCGCCTCCAGGTCGGCGGCCTCCTGCTGGCGGTCCTGACCGCTGCGGCCTTCGCAACCTTCGTCCGGTACACCAACGTCGTGCCGCCGCTGGCCGACGTGGCGACAGTCCCGGAGATACGCGAGCGGGTCGCGCCCGACTTCCTCTCGCTCGTCGTCGCGCTCGGTGCCGGCGCGGCCGGCATCGTCAGCCTCACCTCCGGCGTCTCGACGGCGCTGGTCGGCGTGATGATCGCCGTCGCGCTCATCCCGCCCGCCGCGACGGCCGGCATCGGGCTGGCCTGGGGCGCGCCGCTCGTGACGCTCGGCTCCAGCGTCCTGCTGCTCGTGAACGTCCTCTCCATCAACCTCGCGGCGCTGGTCGTCCTGTGGTACCGCGGCTACCGCCCGGAGCACTGGTTCCGCCAGAACAGCGCAAAGAGCGCGACGGTCAAGCGCATCGGCGTCCTCGTCGTGGCAATCGTCGTGCTGTCGGCCTTCCTCGGCGGCGTGACCGTCGACTCCTACACCCGCGCGACGACGACTCAGGACATCCAGGCCGACGCGGAGGCCGTCGTCAACTCGACGGACGCCTCGGTGCCCTTCGACGTTCAGTTGCTCGACGTCGAGGTCGAACAGACCAACACCGTCCTCTTCCAGCGGCCACAGCGGGTCATCGTGACCGTGGGCGTTCCGCCCGGCGAGACGGTCGGCAGTCTCTCCTCGACGCTGGATGCCCGCATCGAGGAGCGCCTGGGACGGAATATCACGACTGAGGTCCGGTACCTGACGACCGAAGTCGGCTGACGTGGCGGTCGCGCCGTCCGCTGACTACTCGTCGAAGGGCAGTTCCGGTTCGTACTCCACGGCGTCGATTGCCGCGTCCAGCACCGCGTCGACGTTCTCGTCCTCGGTGATGCTCATGTAGTAGTCGGCCTCGACGTCCCGCGAGCGGTCGGACTTGTTACATATCGTCAGGACCGGCACGTCGAAGCGCGCCTCGATGGCGTCCCGGAGTTCGAGCTGGTCGGCGAGCGGGTAGCCGCAGTCGCCGGAGGCGTCCAGCAGGACGAGCACGGCGTCGGCGGCGTGTTCGAGCGCGCTGACGGCCTGTGACTCGATATCGTTGCGCTCCTCCGGCGGGCGGTCGAGCAGCCCCGGCGTGTCGACGAGCTGGTAGCGGATGTGGTCGCGCTCGACGTGGCCGATGTCGACCCCGGTCGTGGTGAAGGGGTAGCTTGCGGTCTCGTTGCTGGCGCGGGTGACCTCGTTGACGAAGGAGGACTTGCCGACGTTCGGGTAGCCGGCGATGACGATGGTCGGCTCGTCCGGGCGGATGTCGGGCAGTTTCCGCAGGTCCCAGCGGGCGTCCGCCAGCACCTGGATGTCGTCCTCGATTTCGTCGACGACGTCGGCGACGCGGGCGAAAGCCTGCTTGCGGAGCTTGCGGGCGGTGTCGGCGTCGCCGCGAGCGATGCGGCCCTCGTACTCCTTGCGGATGTCGGTGGCCTTCCGGGAGGCCCAGGAGAGTTCGTTCAGCGACTGGCGCAGGGCGTCCACGTCGGCGATGGCGTCGGCGAGCTCGTAGTAGAACGGGTCGAGCGTCCCGAAGTCGGGCCACTCGCTGACCGCGTTCTCCAGGTTGTCGGAGACGATGTTGGTCGCGGTCATCAGCATCGACTGCTGGGCGTCGACGCCGGACTTCGAGCGCCCGGACCGGGCCGCTCGCGAGAAGGCCTTGTCGACGAGCTCGTCGGCGGTTAAAAGCGTCGGCAAGTCCTCGAACGGCTGGCTCATTACCGCGCCGTAGACGGCCAGCACTGAAAAGCGCGTCCGTTGGCACGCCCTGTCACGCCCGCCGACACCGTCTTGCCGCTCGCCGGCGAATTGTGGGCATGACCAACTGGAACGCCGTCGTCATCGGGTTTCTCGCGGGTATCGTCAGCGGATTTCTCGCCTTCGCGCTGCCGGTTATCGGACACATCGGTGCCGGCCTCATCGCGGGCGTCGTCGCGGGTCTGGTCGCCGGCGGCGGCCTCGCGAACGGGGCCTGGCACGGCCTGCTCGCCGGCTCGCTGGGCGGTCTCGTCCTCGCCATCCTCTTTGGAGTCCTCGGTGCCCTCGCCGGCGGCGTGGCCGCCGGCCCCATCGGCGGCATCCTCGGCGGTGCCAGCGTGTTCGTCATCGCCGTCGCTATCGCCCTGGTCTTCGCTATCGACAGCGCCATCGGCGGGGCCGTCGGTGGACTACTGGGATAAAAAGACTATCCCGCCTGTCGCAGGCCGTGTCTACCGCCGCTTTTCGAGTTCTTCGCGCAGGTCCCCGACGGTCATGTCGTGCATCGCCAGCAAAACGAGCAAGTGATAGACGATGTCCGCGGACTCGTGGGCGATTTCGTCGTCGTCGCCGTCCTTCGCGGCCAGAATCAGCTCCGTCATCTCCTCGCCCAGCTTCTCCAGCACGGCGTTCTCGCCTTTCTCGTGGGTGAACAGCGAGGCCGTGTAGGAGTCCTCCGGGAGACGTTCCTTGCGGTCCTCGATGACCGCGAATAGCTCGTCGACGATGTCGGTGTCGCTCATGGCGGCCACAACACCGCGGACGCTCTTCAGCGCGTCGAAGCGTCGAAGAAGGCGAGGTCGTGGATGCGGGAGTCGCCGGTGAGTTCCGGGTGGAAGGAAGTGCCGACGACCGGGCCCTGCCTGACGGCGACGGGGTTGTCGTCCCACCTCGCCAGCACCTCCACGCCCGCGAACACCTCGTCGATGACCGGCGCGCGGATGAACACGGCGGGGAAGGGCTCGTCGAAGCCCTCGACGTCCAGCGGGGCCTCGAAGCTGTCCTTCTGCCGGCCGAAGGCGTTGCGCTCGACGGTCACGTCCAGCAGGTTCAGCGTCTCCACGCGGTCGTCCTGGGCGTCCGTGCTGGCGACGATGAGGCCGGCACACGTCGCCAGCAGCGGCTTGCCGGCCTCGACGTGGGCGATTATCTCCCCGGCGATGCCCTCCCGCTGGATGAGCCGGGAGATGGTGGTCGACTCCCCGCCAGGCATGAGCAGGGCGTCGCAGTCGGGCACCAGCCCGGACTCGCGTATCTCGACCACTTCGCTCTCCCGGCCGTGGGCTGCGGCGGCACGCTCGATTGCCTCCGCGTGCTCGCTCACGTCCCCCTGTACGGCCACCACACCCGCCGTCAGCGTCATGACTCCCCGTATGGTGCTGACGGCGAAAAACCCCTCGTTACGTCAGTCGTCCGCGGCGGCAGGTTCGCTTCCCTCTGCCGTCGTCTCGGCTGTCTCCGTCTCCTCTGTCGGCGGTGCTGTGTACCGGATACCCCGGCTGGCACTGTAGTGTGTCATTGTATACCTCACTCGCAGTCCGACACATAAGCTTCGCCCCTAGAGAATATAATGGGAATTTAATATCTGCGCGCCGGCGATGCACGCTGGGCATATTCGAGTGGCGCGTCGCCGCCGGACCAACTCTGCTCCGCTCACTCGCCGACGACGTTGCCGACGGCCTCCGCGTCCACCAGACTCTCGACGTACTTCGCCACCACGTCCACTTCCAGGTGGACCGGGTCGCCGACCTCCTTCTCCGAGAGCGTCGTCAGTCGGTACGTCTCGGGGATGATAGCGACGCTGAACTGTCCGTCCGCGAGGTCAGCGACGGTCAGGCTGATGCCGTCGACGGTTATCGACCCCTTGGGAACGATGTACTGTCCCTGCCCCTCCGGAATCGAGAACGTGTAGACCCAGTCCTCGCCTTCCTGTTCGATGCCGAGCACCTCGGCGGTGGTGTCGACGTGACCCTGCACGAAGTGGCCGTCGAAGCGGCCGTCGGCGGGCATCGCGCGTTCGAGGTTCACGCTGTCGCCGACCGCGAGGTCCCCGAGGTACGTCTTCGCGACGGTCTCCGTCGCGAGGAACAGCGAGAACCACTCGCCGTCCGCGTACTCCTCGACGGTCAGACAGGCCCCGCTGACGCTGATGGACTGCCCGGCCGACAGGTCCTCGAAGGTGGTCCCGATGCGCAGTCGACGGCCGCCCTCCTCGTCCTCGACGGCCAGCACCTCGCCGGTCTCCTCGACGATGCCGGTGAACATACCCTCGCTTCGGGTCGAACCGGCCAAACGCTTTCGATGCCGCGCGCTTATGCCGTCCTCGCCCCTACCTCCGCTCATGTCGCGGGGTATCACCGGTTTGCTCGGACTCGCCGGGAGCGTCGTCTTCGCCATCCCGGTGGCCTTCTTCGGCCTGTTGCGCCTGCTCGACGGCGACGTGCTGGTCGGGGCCGGCTTCGTCGCCTTCGCGGTAGTGATGGTCGTCGGGATGGAAATTTACACCTCCCCGACGGACCTCCTCGGCGTCGCCGCTCGAAAGGTCGCCGGGACGGTCGCGAAATCGCCCGACGACGAGGAGTGACTACCCGTCGGCGTCCTCGCCCGTGTCCGTCGCCCGCCAGCGGTCGCGCTCGCTGACCGCGAGGTACTCGGAGAGCAGCGCCGGGAAGTCCCGGCCGTAGAGGTAGCGCAGGCCGAAGTCCTCGGCCCAGTTGATGATGCCCTGGTCCTCGGTGACGACGCCGGCGTCGAGTTCCCGCGCCAGGATGAGCAGGTCGAAGTCCTCCCGCGAGTCGAGCACGCCCTGCCGGAGGGCGTCGCGGTACTCGTCGCGCAACTCGGAGATGACCCGGTCGATTTCGGTCATGTAGTCGTGGTCCTCGACGGTCTCGTCGCGCTTCTGTTCGGCCTTCCGGACGGCCTTCTCGGAGACGCGCAGGCCGCGGTCGACCCGCTCTGACATCTCGTCGATGAACTCGTAGACCATCTCCGCGGGAATCATCACCTCGTAGTGGGCGGGGCTTTTCGTGATGACCCAGGTGTTGAGTTTCTGGATGGTCGCCTGCGAGACGTCGCGGTCCCGCAACATCGTGGTCAGTTCCTCGTAGATGGAGGGGGGCATGTAACAGGAGATGCCGTGTTCCAGGCGCGCCTCCGCGATGTCGTCGAGCAGGCGGACGCAGGTCTCCTCGACGGACTCGTCGTCGCCGCGTATCTCCGGCGTCAGGAACAGCGACGTGTCGAGCACGAACCGCTGTTTGAGCGGCGAGGTGGCCATACCCGTCACTTCACCGGCCGTCGGCAAATGTTCTCCGGCCCGCGTTACGCTTTTGCCGCTGACCGGCGCGTCTTTGGGTATGGACCGCGACCTCGGCGAGGTCTTCGACGCCGACCACGACGACCTCCGGGAGCACTTCGAGCGCGACACCTACCGCGGCCGCGCCTACCACTACCTGCCCGACGCGCGCCACGGCGTCGAGCGCGGCACGGTCGTCGTCGGCGACGCGGTCGTCCGCGGCTTTCCATCCATCCCGCGGACGCTCGTGCTCGATCCCGGCGTGGTCGAGTTCTTCGACGGCCCGGTCGCCGTCGAGGAGAAACTCAACGGCTACAACGTGCGTGTCGCCTGCGCCGACGGCGACGTCTACGCGTTCACCCGCAGCGGCTACATCTGTCCGTTCACGACCGACCTCGCCCGCGACCTCCCGGTGGACGCCTTCTTCGACGACCACCCCGAGCGCGTCGTCTGTGGCGAACTCATCGGGCCGGAGAACCCCTATACGACCCACGACTACGCAGAGGTCGACGAGGCCGCACTCAGGGTGTTCGACGTCCGCCACCGCGAGACCGGCGAGCCGATGCCCGTCGCCGACCGCCGCGAGGTCTGTGACGCCTACGACCTCCCGCAGGTCCCGGAGTTCGGCGTCCACGACCCGACCGGGGCCGCCGACGCCGTCCGGGAGGCCATCGACGACTTGGACGCGCGCGGCCGGGAGGGGGTCGTGATGAAGTCCGCCGACGGCCGCCGCGCCCTGAAGTACACCACCAGCGCCATCCACCGCGCCGACCTCGCCCACGCCTTCGACAAGCCCTACGACTACGGCCGGGACTTCCTCTTTGCGCGCATCATCCGCGAGGCCTACCAGGCGGTGGAGTTCGACGACGACGAGGCACAGACCCGCGAGCGGGCCCGCGACCTCGGCGAGGCAATCCTCCTGCCGGCCGTCGAGAGCATCCGCGACGTGGCCGCCGACCGGCTCATCGGCGACGAGCACACCATCCGCGGCGACCCGGCGACCATCGAGGCACAGCTCAATCGGTTCCGGGGCTACGGCCTCCACCTGGAGATTCTGGACGACGGCTACGAGGACGGCGAGCGCGTCGTCCGCTTCCTGAAGGTCGCAGACACCAGCCGCGAGAAGATAGCGCACTACCTGACCGGCGGGACGATAGACGAGTAAGCGAAAGCGAGTGGCGTCAGTCGGCCTGCGCGGGCAGCGGTTCCTCGGCCTCGGCCAGCAGTTCGTCGACGTCGGCGTCGGTCGGTTCGTTGTTGAGGAGGACGTCGACGGGCAGGGTCGGCGCGCCGTCGACGAGGTTCTCCATCAGGACGAGGCGTTCGCGGGCGCGGGACATGCCGACGTAGAAGACGCGGCGTTCGTTGTCGGTCAGCGTCGGCACCGGCGAGGTGTGTTTCGTGAACTCGCCGTCGCCGGGCACCGGGGTGTTCTGCTGGTCGACCGTCGCGGCCATCTGCTCGACTACCTTCTCGGTGAGGTCGGTGGCGACGAAGACGTGGTCGGCCTCGCGACCCTTCGCGGAGTGGATGGTGCCGACGCGCACCCGGTCGCGGTCCAGCCCGCGGTACTCGCCGGCGAAGTAGGCGTCGACCGAGCGCTCCTGGAAGTTCGTGACCTTCCGGAGCATGTCCGCGGCCGAGCGCGGGTCCGGTACGAAGGGGACGTACTCGCGGACCATCTCCGGCTCGATGTCCATGTTCACGATGTCGTCGACGCCGGTCTCCTCCTCGCGCTCGTCCAGCGCGTCGAAGAAGTCGTCGCGCTCGCCGGTCCCGAACGCGGAGTCGGCGAGCATGTCGGCCAGCCGGCGGGCCTGCAACCCGTTGACCGGCTCGTCGGCGTCGAGCGCCTCGATGGCGTCGACGTACTGTGTCAGCCGGTCGGTCCACATCCGCTGGTCGGTCAGACACTTGAACGGGATGCCCTCGCCGATGAACTCGTCCATGAACTGGAACATCTGGTAGCGCGCGCGGAAGAGTATCATCGCGGTGTCGTCCTCGGTCTCCTGGATAGTCCCGCGGACGTTGCGCACCAGGTCCAGCATCGACGGCCGCTGGACGGCCTCGACCTTGCCGCCCTCCTTGCGGGGCTTGAGGTCCTTCTCCTGGCGCTTGGTGATGTGGTTGACCTCCCTGTTGACGACGTTGAGAATCCGGGAGGGCAGGCGGTAGGAGTTGGGGAGGATGACGTCCTCGTCGACGTCCTCGTCCAGCAGCAGGTCCGGGTCGGCGCCCTGCCAGGCGTAGACGACCTGGTCGTCGTCGCCGGCGATGAGCACCCGCTTCATGTGGGGCCGCCACTCGGTGTAGACGTCGTACTGCAGCGTCGTGATGTCCTGGAACTCGTCGATGACGAGGTAGTCGACGTTGGGCAGCAGCGAGCGCTGCTTGACCCGTTCGAGCATGTCGGCGAAGCCGACCAGCCCGTTGTCGCCCTTGTACCGCCGCCAGGCGCGGATGGCCTCCGGGATGTCGAGCCGGTCGTCGTCCGAGGGCCAGGTCGGCGTGTACTTGTTGCCCGTCTGGGCGTTGTCGTCGATGTCCGGCGGGAGACGGACCTTCTCCTCGTCCCACTTGAAGGGGACGTCGTACCAGTCGGCCACGTCGCGGCGGGTGCGCTGGAGCCACTGACTGGTGGCGATGACCTTGTTCCCCAGGGTCGTCGAGCGGGCCGAGCGGCGGCGCGAGCCCTCGTACTCGTCCTCGAACTCGACGCCGAACTGCTCGCAGAACTCCTCCTTGTCGGACTCGCCGACGACGTCGCCCCGCGAGAGGTTCAGCAGGTCGTAGGCCTTCGCGTGCATCGTGCAGACGTTGCCACGGAGGGCACGCGGCGTCGTGTCGAGGCGTTCTGCGAGCCGTTCGCGGATTTCCGCCGCGGCGGCCCGCGTGTAGGAGACGACCAGCACGTCCCGGACGTCAACGTCGTCGTTCTCTTCGAGCAATTGTTCCACCCGGTCGAGCAGAGCCGTCGTCTTCCCGCTCCCCGGGCCACCAAACAGGCGGATGACCTGGGTGGTCGAGTCAGTCATTGGGACTCTAGTGGATATGGAGGGCCATAAACGGAGCGACTTATCTCTCTATCCGAGAACGGCGTTCCCGCGGCCGCTGGGGCTGCTCTGTCGCGGTAGCGACTCAGCGGTACAGCGAGAGGTATATCATACTGAAGCCGACAATCCAGGGAATCGTCTCGGCTAGCTGGAAGAACGTGCGAACGAGGGGGTCGGCGCCGGCACCGAACTGCGTGATGACGCTGCTGATTGCCACGCCCATGCTGATGAACGCGAAGCCGAGGAACGCGTACTGCAGCCGCTGGGTGCGGCGCTTCTGGTAGGCCTGGAAGCTGATGAGCGTGATGCCCAGCGTGAGCCCGAAGACGACGAAGCGTAACACAAGGAGCATCCCCCGTGCGAGCGGTTCGGCCTCCACCATCGGTTGGGGAGTGATAGACAAAGTGGTCTAATAAACGTGGCTACCCCCGACGGTCACTCGTCACTCGGTGCGGAGGTCGTCCCACAGCTGGCTGAACCGGTCGGGCAGGTTCTCCTCGCGGTAGATGCGGACCCGGTACTGGTCCTCCTCCAGCGAGATGACGGTGCTCTCGAAGTTCGACTCGTAGACCTTGTAGTGGTTGCCGTCGTCGGCGACCAGCGTCTGGTCCGTGACGAGGTCGTACTCGTCGAGCATCTCGATGCGCCGGTAGACCGTCGGCAGCGACAGGTCACACTCCTCGGCGAGGTCCTTCGCGGACTTGGGTTCCCGGCTGATTGCCGCCAGGACACGCCTGGCGTGGCGGTCACCGATGGTGTCGAGTATCTCCTCGATGCTACGGTCGTCCACTACCGGGAACAGGCTACTCCAGCACATAAGCGTTTTCGGGAGCGGGCTCTTTCAGACTCAGAAACTACTCGCCGGGAGTTATGACGGACCGGGCTGTAGGTCCGATGCGGACCGCGTCCGGCACTGACGACCGCCGTATCACCGCCAACCGGGCCGGCTAATCCCCCTCGTGACGGCCAACGCGCTGTCTCCAGCCCGGTCGGGTGTGTGAGTGGCGACAGGGTGACAGAACACCCCCGGACGCTTGTCGGCTCGCAGACGACCTTGACGTCCCGGAGCGGTCGTCACGCGGCGCCCGGACGCGGTCCACGAGACGCTGTCGGCCCCCGCCGGGACGTGGCTGTGGCACCGCACGGAGGACGTGGAACGGGTCCTCCCGGATGGCACCCACTGCGCCGCGGTCACGCCCGCACGAGGGCCTCGCTCGGTGACGGTCGTCGGGCGTCGCGGCCGGGCGACGTCGGACGGCTCACGCCGAGGCCGCCCGTCGCGCCGCTATCCACGCGGCGCGGTGGTCGGCTACACCTCTCTCACGCTTCGACCGCCCGAGCGGCCGCTGTGGACTGTGACTCAAAAAATCGCAGGGACGGTGACGGCGCTATACCGGTGTCCAGCCGCAGACCGAGCACTCTGTGGCGCCCTCCGCGTGGAGGCCGCCACAGTCGGGGCACTGCTTCTTGTTATAGTTCTGTTCCCAGCCGACGCTTTCGGTCTCGTGACCGCGCTGGGTCAGGAACTCGTCGAACATGTCGTCGCTGCTCGGTGCGGACGCCATACGTGCTATGGTATACCACACCAGCATATAGCTCTAACGGTAGTGGTACATATTGACACGCGACCGGGGGCGCGACGCCCGCGGCGCGGGACGATAATAAGATTCTAGTAGAATCCGGCGCGTGAATTAATACATGACAGTCGTCAGCGTCTCGATGCCGGACGAGTTGCTGGAGCGCATCGACGCGTTCGCCGACGAGCACGGGTACACCGGTCGAAGCGAGGTCGTCCGCGAGGCTGCCCGGAACCTGCTGGGCGAGTTCGAGGACAAGCAACTGGAGGACCGCGAACTGATGGGCGTCATCACCGTCCTCTTCGACTACCAGTCGACGGACGTCGAACAGCGGATGATGCACATCCGCCACGACTACGACGAACTGGTGACCTCGAACGTCCACAACCACGTCGGCGACCACTACTGCATGGAACTGTTCATCCTCGAAGGGTCGATGGCCGACATCTCTACCTTCGTGGGCAAGATTCGCGCCACGCAGGACATCCTCTCCATCGACTACTCCGTGATGCCCGTCGACCGCATCGACCCCCTGTCCTGACGACGGGCCGCTGGCGACCTCGAACCGCTTCGACTCACTCACCGAGCCACGCGTCTTCGACGACGATGGTGCCGCGGGTGCCGTCCCAGTCGGTCGTGTAGTCGAGTTCGATGGGGCGGCTCATGTGGGGACCGTCGGTCACCAGCGTCTCGAACTCGCCACCCTCTCCGAGGATGTGGACGCCGTACTCCTCGTTGAGTGCACGGAGGTCCGCGAGCGCGTCGGCGTCGAGCGTCCGGCCGAGCCACGACTCGTCGAGGCCCGCCGCGGCCACCTGGATGATGGTTATCTCGAAGCCGGCCGCCAGCATTTCCTCGGCCAGCGTCTCGGGGTCGCGCTGCCACAGCGGGGCGAAGAGTTCGGCGTCCAGGCGCTCGGCCATCGCCTCGATGCGCGAGGTCTGGTACTCGCTCTCGACGGCCCCGGCGGTGAGGCCGGCGATGCCGCCGTCGAGGTTCCCGGCCAGGTCCCGAAGCGCCGCCTCCAGCGGTTCGAGTTCGGCGTCGCCCTGCGCGCCGGCGTCGGGCACGTCGTCCGCTCCGAAGTTGTCGGGGTGGACGTCGACCAGCGGGATACCGACGCTCTCGGCGGCGAGACCGGCGAGTTCCGTCGCCGGGACGTGATACATGTAGGAGTCGCCGTCGGGGTGGACGGTCACCAGCCGCTCGACGGGGAGGCCGCGTTCGAGCGCCTGGTACAGCGCCCACGAGGAGTCCTTGCCGCCCGAGAAGAGGCTGACCCACGCGCCGGATGTCATACCGGCAAGAGCGCGCCGCCGCTCAAACCCTTATCGGTGGACGGTGACGGTCACGGCACCGCAGTCGCACTCGTAGGCGCGGCGCTCGCCCGCGTCCGTGCGGTAGGCGAGCATGCAGTCGTCGTCGCCGAGTTCGCGGTCGCAGCCGGCCGCTTCGCAGGTGCAGGCGAGTTCGTCGAGCATACCCTCACTTGGCCCGCTAGCACCGTTAAAGCGAGCCATGGGCGCGGTGGAAGTGAAAGTGTGGGACTGCGAGGGGCTTCGCGGCGCTCGTCAGGGACGGCGCGTCCCTCCCCGTCGAGAGACACGCAAATGATATGTGGGCGGCGGACGCGCGGAGTTGTATGTTCGACGAGTGGCGTGCGACGGCGGTCGGGGACACCGAGGAGCGGTCCGTGACGGTCCCGGGCAAGCCCGAGGCGTTCGCGAGGGCCGACGGGGTGACCTACGTGACCCACTTCGACGACCCCCGCGACGAGCGCGACGACGTCGCCGTCGTGGAACTGTCGGGGCTGTACGCGCGTGCGACGGTCGACGTGACCGGCGAACGCCTCGACGGCGACGGGGCCGTCGACCACGACGCCTACTTCGAGCCGCTTCGTCTCCCCTTCCTTCCCTTCGAGGACAACGAACTCTCCGTCACCTGCCACCGCCCGGAGGATCGCTTCGGCGGCCTCCACGACACCGACGCCGTCCCCCCCGAGGAGCGCGTGCCCGGCATCTGGTGGGGCGCGTCGCTGGAAGCCTACCCGCTGCCGTACATCGACCGCATCCGCGTCCGGCCGGAACTGACCGACGAGGGCGCGCGCCTGCACGTCCGCACGACCGTCGTCTCCGAGGACCCTATCGACGAGCGCATCACCTACTCCCTGAAGCCCGAGGGCGACCTGCAGACCCGCGGGATGATGGAACGGGGCAGCGTCGAGACCAGCGGGCCGGGCAAGACCACGGTCGAGCACACCATCGACGTGCGCGACCCGGCGCTGTGGTGGCCCCGCGACCTCGGCGACCAGCACCGCTACCGGCTCCGCGCGAAACTCGGCGACCACGAGCGCTCGGTCACCACCGGCGTCTGTGACATCGCCCGCGATGGCAGCCAGTTCGTCGTCAACGGGCAGGAACTGCCGGTCCGGGGCGTCAACCTCGCCACCGCCGACCCGGACGACGTCGACCGGGCGCTCGACCTCAACGCCAATCTCGTCCGCGCCCCCGCACACGTCCTTCCACCGGCGTTCTACGAGGCCTGCGACGAGGCCGGCCTGCTCGTCTGGCAGGGCCTCCCGCTGACCGGTCCCGGCCGCTTCGACGCCGACCGCGGGGCCGCGCTGGCGGAGACGCTGGCAGACGCCTACAGCACCCACCCGAGCCTGGCGGCCTTCGGCGTCCACGACGAGCCGACCGACGCCTTCGCGGACGCGGTCGGCGACGGCTTCCTCGACAGCCTGCGCCTGCGCTGGCGGGCCTGGCGGACGAGCTACGACCGCGGCCCCGCCGAGCGGGTCGCCGAGGCGTTCCCCGACTACCGCCCCGCCGTGCCGGTCGTCGGTGGCCCGGGCGTCGACCACGACGCCGCCGCGTACTATCCCGGCTGGGACTACGGCACCGCGGACAGCCTCGACGGCCTGCTCTCCCGGTACCCGACGGACCTGCTGGCCGCCTTCGGCGCGGGCTCGCTCGGTGCGGACGTCGACGCCGCGGCGGGGTTCGACGCCGGCAAGCACGCCGCCCACGCCGACGGCGGCATCGAGGCGTCGCAGGCCTACCAGCGCGACGTGGTCCGGACGGTCGCCGAGGGGGCGCGCCGGCGCGGGCTCGGTGCCGTCGCCAGCGTGCTCCGGGACACCGACGGCGCGGGGATGGGCGTCTACGCCGTCGACGGCACGCCGAAGGCGGCCCGGGACGCACTCGCGACGGCGTTCGAACCGGTCCAGGCGTTCCTCGCCGACACCTCCGGCGGCGGGACTGAGGCTGTCGTCGTCAACGACGCGCCGGCCCCGCTCTCGGCGACGCTGCGGTGGGACGCCGGCGACGACGCTGGGGAGACCGATGTGACCGTCGACGCGGCCGACCGCTGGCGGGGTACGCTCGACGTCCCGGCCGACGCCGACGCGGTGACGCTGACGGTGGAGGCCGACGGCGGGACGGTCGAGAACCGCTACGAACTGTAGCCGAACCGACGCCAGCGCCGGTGTGTCAGTTGTCCCCAAACCGGCGTCTGGCGGCGTGTGGTACGGAGAAACAGGGGTCTCGGGGACCGGAATATTTAAGCGCCCATCGCCAGTACGTAGTGCTACCAGAACGTTGCGGCGTTCCGGCAGTATCGTGCTATCGCCCAGTATGACAGGGAAATCTTGTTGTCGGCGTCAGCCAACCGATACCGGTGGCTGTGTCGGTTCGAGGACCCCCGGTGCTCCGGTGGCCCAGTTCGTGACCGACCAGCTACTCGGCCGACGGGGGTCGACTGCCGGCTGCCGCAGCGGACATGGCACAGAGGCTCAAACATGGTAGACTCGATAGACGAATCAAAGAACGTAGAACTGACAGACGACAACCTCGAAAACAACTCCAAAGGGGAGCTCATCAAGCTCGCCGGCAAGCTCCGCGACCGACGCAACGAGCTGAACCAGCTCGCCTCGGAGCGCGCCTCCGACCGCGACGACCTGAACGCGAAGACTCGCGAGAAGGTCGACGAGGCCCAGGAACACCGCGAGAAGCGCGACGAGCTCAACGAGCAGGTCCAGGAGCACAAGGAGAAGCGCAACGAGCTCAACGCGAAGGCCAACGAACTCTTCGACGAGGTCGAGGAGCTCAAAAACGACCTCAAGCTCGACGAGGGCAAGTCCATCGAACAGCTCGAAGAGGAGATCGAGGACCTGGAGTTCAAACAGCAGACCGAGGTCCTCGGTGCCGAGGAGGAGCGGGAACTCATCGAGAAAATCGAGGACAAGCGCGAGAAGCTCCAGGACAAGAAGGAGAAGCTCGACCAGAACGCCGACCTCGAGGACCTCGAAGCCGAGGCCGAGGAGGTCCGCGCCGAGGCGTCCAAGCACCACCAGAAGGTCACCGAACTCGCGGACGAGGCCCAGAAACACCACAACCAGATGATCGAGGCCTACCGCGAGGCCGACGACATCCGCGACGAAGCCGACGAGATGCACGAGAAGTTCGTGGATGCCCAGGAGGCGGCCGACCGCCACCACGAGGACTTCGTCCGCGTCCAGAAGCGCCTGCGCGAACTGGACAAGAAGGAAGAGGAAGCCGAGCGCGAGCAGCGCGAGGAGAAGGAAGAGGCCGCCCGCGAGGAAGCCGAGGAAATCTATCAGAAGTTCAAGGAAGGCGAGACGCTGGACACCGAGGACCTGATGAAGCTCCAGAAGACGGGGCTGCTCTGAGACCAGGGGACTGTTTCTGCGGACGAGCGCGGTTCTCCGTACCGAGAGCTAGAGCAGCCAGTACAGGTACACCGCGATGAACCCGAGCGCGTAGCCCAGGACGTGGACGTAGAGGTTGACGACGCCGCCTCCCACGACGGGGTCGAGCGGGAACGTCGCGAACGGCACGGCCGCGAACAGGACCACTCCGGCGACGGCCAGTTCGAACTGGCCGGGACGGGCGAACGCCGCGCGGAGCCTCGTCCGGAGGTCCGTCGGCCGGTCGTGCAACGACAGGCCGTAGAGGGCGACGACCAGCACCAGCGCGACGACGAGGCCGGCCAGCGACGCCACGAGGACGGTGCCGACGGGGACCACGATGCCACGAACCGGCACCGACACGGGGTTTCTGGCGGCGAGCCACAGCGTCAGTGCGGTAATCACGGTCAGTCCCGAGAAGAAAAACAGCGGTGCGACCGTCCGGGTCCGGCCGACGTCGAGGCGCGTCTCCAGGTGGTCGGCCAGCGCCAGCGGGAGGTAGCCGTACAGCGCCATCAGCACGCCGGAGAAGCCGAAGCCGACGCCGTCGCGGGCGACCGCCAGGTTGAGATACGACAGCAGCGCGGGCGTACTGACCACCAGCGAGACCAACACGACCCTGAACCGCCGCTGGCAGCCACAGGCCGCGCTCAGCAGGTAGGTCGTCGGCACCACGAGCGCGTATCCCGCGAGGTTGAACGCGAGGTGTCCCCGGTCGAAGTGGACGAACGGTGCGGCGACGGCGGTCCGGAGCGACGGTGCCGCGTACTCGAAGACGAGCGATTCCCGCGTCGCCACCGGCAGCGCGAACACCGCGAGCAACACCGCCGGGACAGCGGCTATCAGGACCAGGTCAGCCGCGCGGACCCACTCGCCCGGACCCCGTCCGGACGTCGATTGACCGCTCCCCATCTGTGAATCAGGTGTCGGAACGTGCCCGCGCCGTTCCTATCAGTGTGATGGTCCGTTCGGTCATCGTCCGCCGCGGTACCGGTACAGCGCCAGGGAGAGCAAGAGCACCCCCAGCATCGCCGCGGTGGCAGTCAGCGCGACCGGGCTGAACCCGCCGAGTTCCGACGGACCGCCGGCGTCACCGGCGTCGGGTTCCGACGGCGTCGTGTCCCCGCTGGCGGGACTCCCCTCGGCAGCCCCGGATTCGGTAGTCGCGCCGGTTTCGGTTTCTGTTTCCGTTTCGGTTCCCGTCGCCGCTGGCGCTCCGTCCGTGGCTTCGGTCTGAGCGCCCGCCGTCGCCGTTTCGGTTTCCCCCGCTGTGGCCGTCTCGGTCGCCGTCGGCGTCTCTGTCGGCGTCACCGTCGCCGTCGGTGTGTCCGTCTCGCGCTCCTCGTCGGTTTCGGCCGTGTTGACGCTGTGGCCGTCGTCGCTGTCGCCGAGTTCCGCGTGGACGGTGAACTCGTCGACGCTTTCGACGTCGTCGTCGCCGCGCGCGTCGACGAGCACGCCGACGCGGACCGTCTCGTCGGGCCCGACCGTGACGTTGTTCGGTCTGCTCTCGATGACGTCGTCGGGGTCGTCACCCCGGTAGAAGTGGACGTCCTCAGCGTCGTCGGTGAGCCAGACGCGGGCGTACTCGTCGCCGGTGTAGGTGATGGTGAAGACGTCGTCCAGCGGCGTCACCGTCTCGTCGTTGAGCCCCTCCGCTTCGAGGGAGGGGTTCGCACCGGACAGCAGGAGTTCGATTTCGTCGTCGCTGTTCAGGAGCGCGTACTTCCCGTTCGGTCCGTCGCTCGGCGACAGCACCAGGTCGTCGGTCACCTCGTCGGTCCCGCCGGCGGAGAACGCACCCGTCGGGACGAGCAAGGCTACCGACACGGCTACCCCGACCAGGAGGAGGTGTGTTCGGTTCACGGGTCTTGCGACATTCCTTCGGTGTCCGGGGGTCTCCAGTTCAACGTAGCGGGTGTTCCCGTTTTGTATTCCGGACCGTGAACGGTTTCAGGGGGTCTTTGAGGACTGCAGAACGGCTCTGTGACCGCTCTACTGTTCAAACGGGCTACAGGAACGCCGCTCCGAGGAACCTGTCGGCCGTCGTGGTTCGCGCCGCCGCCACTTCGAAACCGGAGCGACGCCATGGTTACTGACCTTTCTCGTGTATTCTCAGCTGTGCCGTTGCGAGCCCCTGACCGACGCACCGTACTGTGGGCCATCAGTAACACTTGTTTGCGAGTTATTCACCGACCTCAGTTTCGGGTGCGGTCGCCGTCGGGGTTCCGCTCGCGCAGTCCACATGGAAAGCCCGGTCGAGCGAGACGGAAAATCCCGTCCCGTCGGTATCGACTTCGATGTCGAGGGTGTCGGGCGTCGTTCCGTTGACCGGCCTGATTTGCAGGACAGGTCCATGACCTGTCTCCTGTTCCCCGAATCCTATCATTTCAGAATCACCGGGTCTGACCTCGCTCGGTGGTCCATCCCCTGCCTTGCTGACTTTCACACTCCCGTCTGCTTCTTCGGGTACTGTGACTGTGACCTCGACGTTCGCCATCGACTCTCCGAACCGGTTCTGGAAGAGCTGGTTCTCCGATGGGCTACCACACTGCAGCGACTGGTCGTCGATAGCGATGTAGGCGTCCTCGTCGTCGACGACGCTCACGTAGACGCCCCGCTCTGCTGACACCGACGAGAACGCGCCCGACCCGACGGCGGCGGCCAGGCTCGCGACGGCCAGCGCCACGAGCGCGAGGCGTCGTCTGTCCATCTACTCGTCCACCTCCGGCGGGTCCGTCGAGGCCCCGAGTTTCATCTCGCGGGTCAGGACGACGTGGGCAATCGCGGAGACGGTAAACGAGACGGCGGCGAACAGTCCCCAGGCGATGTCGGGGAGCATCACGAGCGGGAAGACGTCCGCCCAGGCGGCGATGAGCAGCGCCACCGTGGTCGTGGACAGCCCGAGGTAGTACTGGCTCCAGGGGAACTCCCCGCTGGCGACGACCTCGGTGTAGATGTCCAGGTCCGTCAGCGACTCGGTGGGCGCGACCGTGCCCGCGCGCTTGTCGAACTCGACGAGCCCCGCCTCGTCCAGTTTCGGCAGGTGGCGCTGCTGGAGCGCGGTGTAGACGGTCTTGCGCTCGTCGGATGTGAGCCGGTCGGGCTCGGTGTCGTGTTCCCACGCGCCGACCTGCTCGGCGAGCGCGCCCAGCGTGACCGCGCCCCCGCGGTTCTGGAGGTAGTGAATCGTGTAGCGCCGCCGCTGGTTGGCGAGCATCTTGTACGTCGTGTCCCGGGAGAGGTCTGGCTCTGCCCCATCGACTGACGAGCCTGATGCCTCTCCGGGAGGCTGCTGTGCTTGTGCCACTCCTTCTCCCTTGCTCGATTGGTACTGCGTACTCCCCCTAAAATGAACGTCACCTTTCAGGGTACTGTTCAGATAGTTTTCACTCGATTAATGATTAATCATCACTGCGGCGGGGTTCAAAGGGTGCCTGAAGCGGAGCTACCGGATCTGGAACGCGCCCGAGCGGGGCTAACACCCGCGATACCGATTTCGGTGTGTGTCGGTCCTCGACGTCGGCGGTCGTGGTCGGCGTCGGGTCCTCGACGGGAAGGATGTGCCTCTTTGCTCGCTTTCTGGCTGTCTTTGAGACCGTTCACGGGGCAGTATCCGGGATTCACGCCAGGTCTGAAACACCGTCAAGCGGCCACATACGCCCTTCACGCGGCTGAATACAAACACAGTAGGTGTTCATGGGTGAAATAAGCGCGCTGCGGTAGGGCGCGCGGTGAACAACTATGGAACGACGCAAATTCCTGATCGGGATGGGATCGCTCGCTGCCGGCGGGGCAGCTGCAATGGGTACTGGTGCGTTTTCGACAGTTCGAGCTGACCGTGATATGACTATCAACACGGTCAATGATGAATATGCATTTCTTAAACTCATAGATAATCCGGACTATAGTGACATGATAACTGACACAGGTAGTAATCAACTAGCTCTGACTTTCGATAAGCTGAATTTGGACGCGTATACTGAGTTTGCTGATCTCTTTCGGATTGCAAACCAAGGAACAAAGCCTGCACGCGTGTGGTTAGATACCTCAAATGTGCCTGACGATGTGTCCATGGGTGCTTTCGGCGTTGAGGACGGCGCGTTCAATGGCGGGCCTGGTCCGGCGATGGCTAATGACGGTGGTCCAAGTTCTCTCGGTAATGGAACCGGTGTGATTCTTGCCCCAGGTGCCGTAGTTAAAGTATCTCCCTACTTTGGAGAATTCGGCAGTTCTGATTCCCCAAACGTGATATCAGAACAGACCGTTAATCTAAAGATTTGGGCTGTGACCAAAGATTCAGAACTAGCACCAGATGATTTCAGCTGGAACGGGTACAATACTAATTTGGAAAGTGATGTTAACCCCAATTGGATTGGAACAAATAATAGTCAGGATACACCCTCGTACTAGCACCGACGCAATATTGAATGCCTTCCCACACGACTCCGCAGAAAACGTGCGAGGATAGGCGGCATTTCTAAAATATATTCCCACAATGGTTTACGGCGGTTCGATTCCGCCGGTGGGATTCCCCAGAGGTGAGGTCTGACCAATGAAACGACGCAACGTATTGGCTACGCTCGGGACGCTCAGTGCTGGTGGGGCCTTCACTGTGGGATCTGGTGCGTTCACCAGCGTTAGTGCCAAACGTGCCGTCACAGTTGAAGTGGTAGATGATGATCGCGCGTACCTCCGGTTGGAGCCACTTGAATACAAAGGACTTGACAGCGACAGCGATGGTTCCCGGGAACTGACTGGGCGGTCGTTCACGAACGGGGGACAAGTACAGTTTGAACTCCCGGGCTACGAAGACGGGGAGAACCTGAACACTGAGGGTCTAGGACTGGACTCGACCTATGAGTTCCATGACCTGCTGAAGATCGTCAACCAGGGAACCCAACCTGTCGAGATATACAGCAGCTACGACGGTACTGCGGTACACGATCTCGCGCTCGTCCGAGATAATGGTGTCCTCCGTAATGACCCACCGACGCTTGACGTCGGTGAACACCTCGGCGTGGGGCTCTACATCGACACGCACGGGTCCAGCATCGGCGAGTATGACGAGACGCTGACCATCGTTGCCGACCAGCCCTGAGATTCAGCGGCAATCTCCGCCCTCAGTTGCTGGCGAACAGCAGCCATCCGACGTTCTTTGCGCCAGTGGCCCCTCTGTACACGACTGCGACTTTATCATTTGTCCCGATGACACTCTTCCCGGAATCTATTCCACCTCCCAAAGACGGTTTTATTATTGCTTGATCTACTGCTGACAATATATGCTCGCCCTATATCCCTCCGCCTCGGCGCGACAGCCCTCGTCGCTGTCGTCGTCCTTTCACTCCTCCTCGGCCAGCACGTCCCGCTCTCCTACGTCGAGACGGAGAGCACGGCGACGATGGACTCCGGGGACGGCTTCCTTGCCATCTCGCTGGCTAATTCAACCTCCAATTGAAACCGACAATCGGTCAGAATCCAGCCACTCCCGTCCTGCGTGATTTAAACAGATTGCCCCGACCAAGCCGCTCTCGGAGGCGTCTCCGTCGACCGCGGGGTCTGTGGCGCGCGAGTTTCGCCAGCAGTTACACCTGAACACTCGAATCGACCGCCAGTACGAGGCGATTCGGACACGTTCCCGTGACTCCTCCCGACGCATTATTTTTACGACAGACCGACCTATCCGAACGTGATGGCAGCGCGCGAGGACGGGACCGTCGACACGGACGAGATCAGGACGGTGCTGGAGTCACATCCCGTCCAGTTGGGCGTCCTCTTTGGCTCACAAGCTCGCGGAACGAGCGCCAGCGACAGCGACGTCGCCGTGGCTGACACCCGATTCGGTCGCTAAAGACCGAACCCTTATCCTACATCTACACGTACGTGTACGTGTGCCATCGAAGAACATCACCATCACCGAGGACGCCTACGACCGGCTGACGGCGCTCAAGCGCGAGGACGAGAGTTTCAGCGAGCTCGTCGTCCGCCTGACAGAGGGCACCGACCCGATGGACTTTGCGGGGTCGTGTCCAGGACTCGGCGAGCACGTCGACGCGGCGGGCGAGGAGTTGGACGACGACCTGGAGACCACGCAGGATGAACTGTTTGGATAGCTCCTACATCGTCGATTTTCTCGACCCAGAGCAGACCCACCACGCGGCCGCCGTCGAGTGGATGGAGACCCACGGCGAGGACGCGCTCGCGGTTCCGGCCATCTGTGCGTTCGAAGTGCTCCGGGGGACGGCCCGCGCCGGCGACAACAGATTCGACCGCGCGGTCGGCTTCCTGCGGACGCTCTCGGTTCTTAACTTCGGGCTGGACGCTGCGATTGCGGCGGGGAACCTTGATGGCCGTCTCCACGCCGACGGCGCGCCGCTGGGTGCTCGTGACACCCTCGTCGCCTCGCCCGCACGAGAACACGGCTACACGCTGGTCACGCGCGACCGCGATTTCGAGTCCGTCCCCGGCCTCGACATCACATTCTACGACGACCCGTGACCGTCGTCGCCGCGCCGCCGGGACGTCGGCGGTTCGCTACCGTTCCTCGAGAATCATTGCTTTCTGATACGCCTCGCGAAGGTGGTACTTCGCCGACTCGTTTTCCGCACAATCCAGGGCTTTCGAGAGGTGGTGCTCGAGCGACTGGACGTCCACCCTCCCGTCGCGTTCTTGTATGGACATTGGCCTCACCGGATCTTGTCACGCCTTCCCCCTTGTATTGATAGGCGTGAACGCACTCAATCAGTGGCAGATTCGATTCTCTTCTCCGAGAACCAGCGGCAAGCAGCTCTTTCCCGTATTTTTGAGAGACCACGCCAGCCCCCGTCGCGTGGTCGTGTCCCGGACTGGGCACCGCGTTCGACGGTCTCTGACTCGACGAACCAGTTGCTTTTTTAACACCCAGACATCATCTTTCTGATACACGCTCTCGTGTCATGACTCTCCGCCGCTACCTCCGCCTCGGCGCGACAGCCCTCGTCGCTGTCGTGGTCCTCTCACTCCTCCTCGGCAGCCTGCTGGGCCAGCCCATCCTCCTGAGCTACGTCGAGACGGGGAGCATGGAGCCGACGATGAACCCCGGCGACGGCTTCGTCGCCGTCCCGTCGGCCATCGCCGGCGACGTCGAACCCGGCGACGTCGTCACGTTCCGCGCCGAGGAGATACAGGGCGGGGGGCTGACGACCCACCGCGTCGTCGAGGAGACCGAGCAGGGATTCGTCACGCGCGGCGACGCCAACCCCTTCACCGACCAGGACAGCGACGAACCGCCGGTCAAACCCCAGCAAATCGTCGCCGTCGCCTGGCAACCCGGCGGGAGCGTCCTCGTCATCCCGCACCTCGGGACAGCAGTCGAGGGCATCCAGGGAGCCATCCAGACGCTGCAGGTCCGCCTCGCGGGCTTGCTCGGGACGCGCTCGCTGCTCGGCCTCCAGGGCTTCGCCTACCTCCTGTTCGGACTCACCGCGGTCCTGTACGTCCTCGACCTGTATCTCGCCGACGACACCGACCGCGAGCGCACCCGCGACCGCGAGACGGGGACGAACACGCGCCTGCTCGTGGGGGCGATGGCCGTCGGTCTGGCGCTCGCGGCGACGGCGGCGATGGCGGGCCCCGCGGGCAGCCAGGAGTTCTCCATCGTCAGCGCGGAGTTCGAGTCCGACAGCCAGTTCGTCGTCGAGCAGGGGACCAGCGTGACGACGCAGTACCCCGTCGGCAACGGCGGGTTCGTCCCCGTCGTCACCTACCTCGAACCCGGCGGCGACGCCGTCGAGATACAGCCCCGCGAACTCCGCGTCGGCCCCCGCTCGGTCGCCAACGCGTCGCTGACGCTGTCGGCTCCGCCGGAGACCGGCGCGTACCGGCGCTACGTCGTCGAACACCGGTATCTCGCCGTGCTCCCGCCGTCGGCCATCCGCTCGCTGTACGGGATCCACCCGTGGCTGCCGGTGCTGGCAATCGACGCGTTGCTGGCGATTCCGTTCTACTTCGTGGGCACTCGACTCGTCGGGACCGGTCGCCTCCGCACGCGCTCGCGGGAGACGCCGTCGACGCTGTCGCGGCTGTACCACCGCTACCGGTGACTGCCCGACCTGTCACGGAATCCTATATTTTATTACGCGGACAGGTCCTACCCTCTGGTGATGAGTACGCGCGAGCGGCGTGTCCGGGTTCGGGCCACACTCGACCGGTACTTCCTGCCGGTCCTCGCGGTGGTCCTCGTGCTCGGGCTGGTGGGGGGCTATGTCGCGTACGGGGCCTACGCGACCGACGCGACGCGAACAGAGACCCGGCAGATCGCCTCGTGGGAGTCGACCGGCTCGTTCACCCACAGCGCGACCGTCGTCAACGACACCGCCGTCTACGACGAGGGCGACGTGTTGCGCAACCGCACCAGCTACTTCCGACAGCTCACGCCGCGGCTCGACGGGACCTTCGCGTACACCTACCGCGCCAGCGGCGGCGGCAACCTGTCGGTCAACGCCACCACGGCGCTCGTGCTCCGCTCCGCCACGGAGGCCGACGGAGGCGAGGAACAGGGTCAGGGCACCGAGTACTGGCGGCTGGAGTCGGTGCTCGGCTCCCGCCAGGTCGACGGGCTCTCGCCGGGTGACCGCCTGCGCGTCCCGTTCTCGGTGAACGTCAGCGCCGCCGCCGCGCGCCTGGACAGGGTCGACGAGCAGTTCGGCACCACGCCGGGCCAGAAGCAGGTGCGCGTCGAGACGCGCCTGTCGCTTACGGGGACGCGCAACGGCCAGCCGGTCGACCGGACGCGGACCTACCGCCTCTCGGTCGGCCTCGGCAACGGCATCTACGAGGTCACCGACGCCGGGCCGACCACCGACTCGGACGAGCAGACAGAACAGGTGACGGTCCCGGTCGAGCCGGGCCCACTGCGGGCCTACGGCGGTCCGCTCCTCGCCGTCGTCTCGCTGGCGGCAGCCGCCGGACTGGGCGTCGCGCGCAGTCGCGGCGCGCTCTCGGTCTCGGAGCGCGAGCGCGACTGGCTGGAGTACCGCTCCACGCGCGCGGAGTTCGACGACTGGATCACGGTCGCCAGCCTCCCCGAGGCGGACCACCCCGGCGCGGCAATCGAGGTGGCGACACTCGAAGGCCTCGTCGACGTCGCCATCGACACCGACCAGCGCGTCCTCGAAGACCGCACCACCGGCGTCCTCGTCGTCTTCGGCGAGGACCGGACGTACACCTACGCACCCCCGTCGCTCCCGGGGGACGACCCGCTCGCCGAGGACGACGCGACCAGCGGCGGCGGGGAGCCGCTGGCCGACGTGCTGGAGCCGACGACGACGGACGGTGAGGAAAGCGCAGACGACGAGGAAAATGCGGACGACGACGAGGAGCCTGCGGCAGTCGACGCCGCCGACGAAGACGGCTCCAGCGGCGGGTGACCCCGGTCGAACCTACGGCGGACACTCGACTGTGACTGTCCGGTCGAGGTCGACGGACGCTCCCGGACCAGTCGCGTCGACGGTCACCTGCAGCCTCGTTGTCGCACCTTGCGTTGCCGTACAGTCGACGTCGGCGACCAGCGCCGCGTCCTCGCCGGGGGCGAGGTGTGCCTTCCCGAGGGTTCCGGACGCGGGGCCGGTCCTCGACGTGCTCGCGTTTCCGCCCTCGCTCGACGGGTTGCCCGCGCCAACGGCGTTCACGGTATCGCCGTCGTGACGGAGTTCGAGTCTCGTCACGCGCCGGGCCCCCGTCTGCTCGAACCCGACGGTTACGGACAGCGGCGTCCCCGAGAACTGGTTCCCGACGTCGAGCAGCCACAGGCCGTCGGTCAGCCGACCGCGGCCCGGCCCGACGGTGAGCGTTCCGTCGCCGGCAGCGTGCTCTACTGCCAGGTAGGCGTCCGCGTCGTCGACGACGGCCACGCTGACCGACCGCTGTGCGTTCGTCGTCGAGAACCCGCCGCTGCCGACCGCCAGCGCGAGCGCGAGCACCGCCGCGGTCAGCAACGCGACGCGGCGGGTACTCATCGCTCGGTTTCGGGCGGGGGACCCTCGCGACCGAGGCGCATGCGGCTGACGAGTACGGTGTGTGCCAGCGCGGAGACGGTCAGGGTCGTGAGGAGGAAGGCCACCCAGCCGCCGTTCGGAACGGCGGCGACCGGCGGGATGCCGAGCCAGGACAGCGAGACGAGGACCGCCCCGATTCCGGCCAGCCCGAGGTAGTAGAAACTCCACGGGAAGTCGTACTTCTCGGTCACCTCCATGTAGACGTCGACGTCCTCGGCGGCGGCCCCGAGCGCCACCGTCCCCGAGCGCTCGTCGACGTCCACGATGCCCTTCTCCTCCAGTTTCGGCAGGTGAAACTGCTGGAGTGAGGTGTAGACCCGCTTGCGCTCCGCGGCGTCTATCTCCTCGACCGACTGCCCCGTCTCCCAGGCCGCGACCTGCTCGGAGATGTCGCCCAGCGCGGCCGTCCCCTCCTGTTGCAGACAGTGCAGCGTGTACCGCCGCCGCCTGTTGCTCAGCACCTCGAACACCTCGTCGCGGGAGAGGTCGGGCTTCGCCACCGACGGCTCTGGCGGCCCCGTCACGTCGCTCCCGCTACTCCCTGCTGTCGCCTTGCTCATATCTCACACATCCCTGGCCTGACATACTGCGCTGACACTAATTATATTTTCGATTGACAGGACGCTCGACCCTTCAATGACCGATTGAACTCCGGTGTCGCTCCCCGGACTCGTCGTTCGAGATGTGCACAAAAACCGGGTTGAAGCTGCTCACGGGCTACTTTTCGACGATAAGGCGATAGATATTGCACTTCAATCATTCAATAACTAGTCATGAATCTTTGTCTACGTGTCTGTTACTCAATTTGATATTCTTCGGTGTCGTGTCGAAATGCCAATAGATGTCCGTCAGTCGGCACCGACCCCGAGTTCACGGGTGATCCCCGTCTCTCACCCTGTCTCGCGCCCCGTCGGAGTGTCCTTTCGTCGACTGCCACCGCGTTCCCGCCCACCTCGGCCGGCCGCGTCGGCTGTCACATTCAGCAGTGATAATGACATTCCGATATACTCCCAGATAGCTGTCACTTTTTGGCAGGCAGGCCGCGCACGACGGTCCGGTGGCTATGGCGTGCGCCGGACACACCGCTTATAGGGCCGCTGGACCAGAGGTTCGTGTATGCGCACCGCACGTACTGTCGCCCGCAGCCTGGTGTTCCTGGTCGTCGCGGCCATCGCCGTCGCGGCCGGCTGGTTCCTGTTCGTCGACTTCCCCGCGACGGTCGCAGACCTCCTCGGCGTCGTCCTCCTCGTCGTCGTGGGGCTGGTCGGCGTCCGCGTGGCCGGCAACGCCGCCCGGAGCATCGTGCCGGGCTACAACGTCGCCGAGGTGGCCGTGGAGGGCCCCATTTCGAGAGACAGCGGGGGCGGCCTCGGCCGCACACCGGTCGGCACGTCCGCCGACGACGTCGTCGAGCAGATAGAGCGCGCCGACGCCGACCGGGCTGCGGACGCGCTGTTGCTGAAACTGAACACCCCCGGCGGCGAAATCGTCCCCAGCCAGGACATCCGCCTGGCCGCCGAACGCTTCGACGGCCCGACGCTCGCCTACGCGACGGACGTCTGCGCCAGCGGCGGCTACGAGATAGCCAGCGGCTGCGACGAGCTCTGGGCGCGTGAGGGCTCTATCGTCGGCTCCATCGGCGTCATCGGCTCCCGGGTCACCGTCGCCGACCTCGCCGACCGGCTGGGCGTCGAGTACGAACAGCTCACCGCCGGCGAGTACAAGGACGCCGGGGCCCCGCTGAAGGAACTGGACGAGGACGAGCGCGCCTACCTCCAGGGAATCGTCGACGACTACTACGACCAGTTCGTCGAGGGCGTCGTGGAGGGCCGGGACATCGACGCCGAGACCGTCCGCGACACGGAAGCCCGGGTCTACCTCGGCGACGAGGCGCTGGAACTGGGGCTGGTGGACGAACTCGGGACCCGGGAGGACGTCGTCGACGCGCTCGAAACCGAACTCGGCACCGAGGTTGCCGTCGAGGAGTTCGCCCCCAGCCGCGGCCTCGCGGGACGGCTCCAGGGCGGTACCCAGCGGGTCGCGTACGCGCTCGGTGCCGGCGTCGCCGGGACGCTGACCGACGACGAGACCCCGCTGCGGCGCTGGTGAGGCTCACGCCAGCGGCCGGAACCACACCGTCGCGACCAGCACGGCGAGGAAGACGTAGGAGCCACGGATGAGCAGCATCGTCGCCAGTTCGGGTTCGGCCCGGCGGGCGACGACCGCGACCGCGCCGAAGGCGACGGCGGCCAGGCCGGCGCTCGGCGGGATGCCCGGTAGCGCCACCGCCAGCGCGACGACCGCGACCATTCCGGCGCTCATCAGGACGTAGGCGGTCGTCCGCGCTCGCTCGCGCCCGAGCGCGACGGCGACGGTCCGCTTGCCGATGGAGCGGTCGTACTCGTAGTCCTTCGCGTCGTCGATGACCTTGATGCCAGAGAGGACGGTGACGAAGACGACGGCGAGCGCGACGACCAGCGGCGTCAGCGTGGCCGCCTGGACGTAGAACCCGCCGACGAGCGCGAAGCCGATGCCCAGCGGGTAGCCCGCCGTCGCGCCGACGGGGTTGGTGTCCAGTTGCGGCGCGTGGTTGACGGCGATGAGCCAGCCGGGAAGGGTCAGCAGAGCGGCCCAGACGTTCACCAGCGCGCCGATGGCGACCAGACAGACCGCGAAGCCGGCGCTCGCACCGGCCAGCGCGGCCTTGCACCCGGTCGCCGACAGCGGGTGGTCGTCGTCCTCCTCGCGGACGTAGAAGTCGACGTAGCCGTCGGTGACGTGGGCGGTATAGAGTGCGAAGAAGGCGGCGATCATGTGCAGCGTCCCGAGGCCGATGGAGACCTCCGTGACTGACCCGGCCAGCACCGCGCCGAACCAGGTACTGGCAAGCGGCGGCAGCATGAAGACGGGGTGGACCTGCGAAGCGAGCGCGGCCAGTGCCGCCGTCGCCCCGGATTCGTGACGGGCGATTGCCATACACTACCTGTCGGCGCACGCGAACAAAAAGCCGGCGGGGGAACGGTAGGGCCGCGCTGCCGGCGTTACTGCCAGCGCGACCGGTCGAAGACGACCGCCGACAGCCGCGAGGCGAGGTCGCGGGCGGCGTCCTCGCTGGGCGTGTGTATCGACCCGGAGACCGGCCCGGCCTCGCCGCCGAGACCCTCGGCTTCGGAGAGCGGGTCCGCTGCCGCGTTCGTCGCCGACGCCGTCGGGTAGGGCTGCCAGTCGCGGGCGCGCTGGCGCAACACGTCGAGCGCCCCGCGGGAGAGTTCCCGGTCGAGGTGCTGGAGGTCGTAGCGGACGATGTAGCCACGCTGCGCGTCGCGGACGGCGACGACGGGCTGACCGTGGTCGGCACACTGCTCCCAGAGCGTGCGCTGTTGCTGAGGGGTCTCGTAGACCGGCACGTGGTGGGGAGAGAGCTGGTCCATGGCACAGGTTGGGACTGGACGGATATTCACCTGTCGGCTTCGTCACGGCCGGTCGCCACGAGCGGCGGTCTCAGCGAGTATCCCGTGTCTTCGCGGACGTAAGCGAATCATAATAAAGTGGGACGTAGGCGTGACTGAGCGTATGAAATGCCAGCGGTGTGGGTGCGACACGAGTCTGGAGACACACTCAGTCGATGGCTACCGTGGGCGGGTCTGCGACGAGTGCCGGGAGACGTGGGACCGACTCGGCGACTCCTCTGTCGCGCGGTGACGCGGTGGCACGCTACCTGACGGCGTCGGTCGCCGCCGCCATGACCTCCAGCGCCTCCTCGATGGTCTCGACGTCGGTCGCGTAGGAGATACGCGCGTAGCCCTCGCCAGCGTCCCCGAAGGCCTCGCCGGGGACGACGACGACGCCGCGGTCGATGACCTCGTCGACCCAGCCGTCGGGGACCTTCGGCATCGCGTAGAAGGCACCCTGCGGCGTCGGGCACTCCAGCCCCATCGACTCCAGGCCGTCCAGCAGCACGTCCCGGCGCTCGCGGAAGGCCTCGCGCATCTCCCTGACTGGCTCCTGTGGCCCGGTCAGGGCCGCCTCGGCGGCGTACTGGGCGGGCGCGCTGGCACACGCCTGGGCGTACTGGTGGACCCGCAGCATCCGCTCGACGCGCTCGGTGCTCCCGGTGACCCAGCCAAGCCGCCAGCCGGTCATCGAGTAGGCCTTCGAGCAGGCGTTGACCAGCACGACGTTGTCGCTGTCGGCGAACTCCATCGGCGAGCGGTGTTCCCCCTCGAACACCTGGTGTTCGTACACCTCGTCGCTGATGCAGAGCACGTCGTGTTCGTCCGCGATGCGGGCGAACTCGCGCATGTCCTCGACGGACTGCACCGCCCCCGTCGGGTTCGCGGGGCTGTTGACGACGAAGGCGGCGGTGTCGTCAGTGAGCGCGTCCTCGACGGCCGCCGGCGAGAGGGTGAGGTCCTCGCGCAGCGCGACCGGCCTCGGCTCCCCGCCGGCGAGGTGGGTCAGCGCCTCGTAGGAGACGAAGCCGGGGTCGGGGATGACGACCTCCTGACCGGCGTCGACGTGGGCCTCCAGCGCGATGTGTAGCGCCTCGCTGCCGCCGGACGTGGCGATGACGTCTTCGGGGTCGATATCCAGGTCGTTGTCCCGCTCGTGCTTTGCGGCGATTGCCTCCCGGAGGGAGAGCGTGCCCTTGTTCGAGGTGTAGGCGTCGGTCTTCCCGGACTCGATGGCCTCGACGGCCGCCTCCCGGGCGTGTTCCGGCGTCGGGAAGTCGGGCTGTCCCAGCCCGAGGTTGATGGCGTCCTCGCCGGCCGCCTCGAACACCTCGCGGATGCCGCTGATAGATACCTGCTCGACGCGCGAAGAGAACTCTGTCATACTCTACTTCCGGTCCGGGGTCCCGATAACTCTTGTCCGTTCGTCCCCGACCCCGTCCTGTGGACGTACTGGCCGACTGCACCCTGGACGACCGGGCACTGGTCTTCGACGAGACGCTCGTCTTCGCGGACTGCCACGTCGGCCGCGGCGAGTCCTCGGCGCTCGAACTCCCGGTCGGCGACGGCTCGGACATGATAGAGCGCGTCCAGCGTCTGGTCGCGACCCACCAACCCGCCGAGGTGGTCGTCGCCGGCGACCTCCTGCACTCCTTCCAGATGGTCACCCGCAGCGTCGAGCGCGTCGTCGCGGACCTCGCAGCGGCGGCCCGCGATGCGGGCGCACGCGTCGTCGTCACGCCCGGCAACCACGACGCGATGCTCGACTCGGTGTGGTCCGGGCCGTCCGAGCAGGCGTACCGCGTCGGCGACACCGTGGTCTGTCACGGCCACGAACCGCCCGACGCCGACGCCGAGCGCTACGTCGTCGGCCACGACCACCCGACCATCTCCATCGAGGGCCAGCGCCGGCCCTGTTATCTCGTTGGCGAGGGCGTCTACCGCGGCGCGGACGTGGTGATGCTGCCGGCCTTCAACCGCCTGCTCCGCGGGGTCGAGGTCAA
Source organism: Salinibaculum sp. SYNS191 (assembly GCF_037338445.1). Taxonomy (NCBI): domain Archaea; kingdom Methanobacteriati; phylum Methanobacteriota; class Halobacteria; order Halobacteriales; family Haloarculaceae; genus Salinibaculum; species Salinibaculum marinum. The sequence continues at coordinate 1,631,688 of NZ_CP147838.1, read as the reverse complement.
CGACATGCGCGCTGCCGACTTCATGTCGCCGCTGGTGACCGACGCCGACGCCTTCGCGCCGGTCGTGCTGGACGAGGCCGCGGGCGAGACGCTCTCCTTCCCGCCGCTTGGGGAGTTCCGCCACCGGCTGTAGATTCGTCGCCGGACCGACGGCCGATTCGTGTCGTCGGTGACCGGCCCGTAACCGGGTGTGACACCCGTTAGCAATCGCTTATGTCCACCGCCCGGCAACAACTGACCGATGTCAGACGACTGCATCGTGTGCCGGACCGACTACCGGGACGCGCCCGACCCGCTCCCCGACTGCTGTGTGCCCGCGGATACGACGGTGCTTGTCCGTAATAAGCCGCTACTTTCATATTCCGGACTCGTGGATTGTAAAGTATGGTAGAGATTGCACTCCTGTTCGTCGGGGCATCGGTGCTGGTCCTGCTGCTGATGCTCGCCGCGGCCATCGTCTACGTCCCGAAGGCGCTGGCGACGGGCCACGGCGAGGACGAGGAGGACCACGGCTCCGGCGGCCAGACAGCCTGAGACGGGAGACGACTACGACAGCGCCTTCTCGACGGCGAGCGCCGCGTCGCGGCCGCTCTCCATCGCGCCCTGTATCGACGACCAGCGGGTGTAGTCGCCGGCGAGGTACACCGGCCCCTCGGGGTCGTCGACCGCCGGGAGTCCGGCGCGAAAGCCCGGTGGCTGGGCGAACTGCGCGAAGTCGATGCGGTCGGTCGCCAGCAGTTCGAGGTTCGAGAACTGGTTCTCGGGGTACCACGACGCCAGGGCGTCGCGGACCTCCCCGGCCAGCGCCTCGTCACTGGCGTCCTGCTGGCCGAGAAACGTCGCGCTGAGCAACTGCATGTCATCGGGCGCGTACGACGGCGCGGCGGCGGACATCGGCGCGACGGTGTTGGGCCGGTCGTTAGCGGCGTTGAGCAGCAGCCGCCGGCCCGTATCGAGGCGCTGGGTCTCCGGCAGCGCGAAGTGCTGGGTGACGCAACTGCGGGCCTCGGTCGGAATCGACTCGACGCCAGTCAACTCCCTGGCCGTCGGCGGGTCCGTGGCGACGACGGCGGCGTCGGCGGTCACCGTCTCCGTCCCCGTCGTCACCTCGACGCCCCCGTCGTCGGGTTCGACCGCCTCCACCGTCGTGTCCGCCTCGACGGTCGCGCCGGCGTCGCGGGCGTTGGCGGCCAGTTGCGCCGGTATCGCGCCCATCCCGTCGGCCGGCACCGCCGTCTTGCCCTCGCTGAGCATCTTGAAGGTGTACTCGAAGACGGCCCGCGAGGTGGACAGCGAGCGGTCGAGCGTGATGCCGCCGTAGAACGGGGCCGCGAAGTTCCGCCGGAAGCGCTCGGAGAAACCACGCCCGGCCAGGAAATCCTCGATGGACTCGGTGTCGTTGCGCAACGCGGCGTCGACAGACTGGCCGGTGAGGTCACGCCGGAGTTTCAGCACGCGCAGTTTGTCCAGCGTGCTCACCTCGCGGTTGAAAAGCGACGCCGACAGCGCGGAGGGGTCCCGCAGCGGGTCCGACAGCGTCGAGCGCTCGCCCGGCCGCGTCAGCGTCGCGCCGGGGGTGAAGTAGCCGAGGTCCAGCGCGTCGAGGTCGAGTTCCCGTCGGACGGCAGGGTAGGCGGTGAACATGACCTGGAAGCCGCGGTCGAGCGTGAACCCGTCCACCTGACGAGAGCGGACCCGCCCGCCGACGTCCGGGTTGCGCTCGAACACCGTCACGTCCTCGCCCCGGTCCGCCAGCGTCCGCGCCGCGACCAGTCCGGCCAGTCCGCCGCCGACGACGGCTACGTCTGTCATGGCTCTCCCTCCGGGCGCGAGCGTCAAAAACGGACAGGGCTTAGTCGCCAGCGTCCCCAGCGGGCGTATGGAGACGACTGCGGCCTTCGCCGGCCTTCGCTGTACCGACTGCGGCACCGTCCACGGCGCGGACGTGGCCCACCGCTGCCCCGACTGCGGTGGCTCGCTCGACGCGACCTACGACTACGACGCCGCCGACGTCTCGCCGGCGGACCTCGAACCCGACGCCTCCGCCGGCATCGCCGCCTACGCCGACCTGCTGCCCTTCCCGGCGGATGCGCTCGTCACCGCGGGTGAAGGAGCCACGCCGCTGGTCGCGTGCCCCGGCCTCGCCGACGATCTCGGCGTCGCCGAAGTCTACGTGAAGGACGAGGGCCACAACACGACCGGTGCGGCGCTGGACCGTGGGCTGGCGCTCGCGGTCACCGCCGCCGCCGCCACCCACGACGCGACCGACGTGGCCGTCCCCTCGATGGGCAACGGCGGGCAGGCCGCGGCCGCCTACGCCGCCCGCGCCGGCCTCGAATCACACTCCTTCGTCCCCTCTCGCACCCCGTTCGTGAACAAGGCGATGATAAACGTCCACGGCGGCGACATGTCCGTCGTCGGCGGGCGCTACGCCGACGCCGTGGACGCCTTCGAGGAGGCGATGAGCGAGGAGGACTGGTACTCGCTCGCGGCGTTCGAGACGCCCTACCGCCACGAGGGCGCGAAGACGCTGGCCTACGAAATCGCCGCCCAGTCCGACTGGACCGCGCCCGACGCCGTTGTCCACCCGACCGGCCACGGCACCGAACTCGTCGGACTCCACCGCGGCGCGCGGGAACTGGCCGAGTTGGGCCTCGTCGACGGCGAGCCCCGTCTCTACGCCGCGCAGGCCGGCGGCTGTGCCCCCATCGCGGCGGCCTGGGAGGACGGTGCCGAGGACACCGAGGTCTGGGAGACGCCGGACACCATCGTCGGGCCGCTGGAGATTCCCGACCCCGCCGGGGGGTCCCGCGTCATCGACGCACTGGAGGCGACCGGCGGCGCGGCCGTCGCCACTGGCGACCAGGCGATTCTCGAAGGCGCGGTCACGCTCGCGGAGGCCGGTATCACGATGGGTGCCTCCGGCGGCGCGGCCTACAGCGGCGCGCAGACGCTGGCCGAGCAGGGCGCGTTCGACCCCGACGACGTGGTCGTCCTCGTCAACCCGACGACCGGCAACAAGGAGGCCGACATCCTCCGTAGCCACCTGATGAGTAAAGGTATCTGACAGGAATTGGCGGCAGTTCTCGTGCGTTCTATCGTAGCGGAATTTCGACCTATCGATATCGCTGTGACCGATTCAGAGCGTGTAGTCAGCAGTCAGCCATCGTTGGTTTCAGACCGATTCCTATGAATCAGCTGTTAGAACGAGCGTGCGAATATACCCTGATGATTCTACCAAATTACAATGAGTTTCACAGCGTCGTGCTGGATAGAGAGCGCGAACTGTGCCCTTATAGCTGGTCTGGCGATGTGTCCGCCAGCGACACCTGTTATTGGACAGAAAATACTTACCGAGAACACAAAAACGGGGCCATGTGCCCTCGAAACGAATTCCCCTTTTGATACTATGTCTCGCTCTGCTCACCCTCGCCGGTTGTATAGGTGGCATCTCGACGGACAGTGGGACACCTACGACTTCAGAATCTGGAGGCAACGGCCCGACGGACACCGGGACGCCTACGAGTACAAAATCTGGAGGAGACGAACGCTCACCGACGATTCCCGACAATGCCACGGTCGTCGACTATACTGCCCTCACCGTCACGCAGCAACAAGCGTTTGATGCGGCGCTTTCTGCGGATGAGATACGTCTGATGGACGGGAGAGCGTGGGACGCACCTGATTACTACTACAGCTATAATAATGTGGTACGGTCATGGCCCGAAGAATTCGTGACTCTGAGAGACACGTCTACGGATAGAATAAAAGAGACATATGTGCGGCGAAATACGACGTACTACCAGGTTACTGTCGACGGTCCGTATTGTTGCGCCGGGAAAGGAGAGCGTCTGTCCCTGACTCAGATTGAGTCGCCTGGGAATCAGACGGTAACCCATCTTGCAAATCACAGTGGCCGAGCCTGGGACTATCTCAAATACCTCATTGAAAACGGTACTACTCTTCCCGGGTGGGAGGTTGATGCGCCGGTCAGAGGTGGTGTCATCGAGCATCAAGGCGATTACTACGAGGTGGAGTACCGCGGACTCTATGATTTCGGGAGGGCAACAATGTCAGTCACGAAAGTCGAAGAAAGCTGACGCTGAAAGTTGGCATATTTTCGAGAGCAAGAATGCCCCCTGAATAACTCAGGAACTGGCATGACTGACACATGCCCAGTGCTGAGCAATTCGAGTCGGTGAAATTGTTTGCCCAATCGATGACCGATACGCGCGGCGTATCTCGCACAGCCGTTCTAACAGCGTTCAGACTATTCGCGCTCGAACACGGGGGTTCTTTTGCGAATCCCGACGAGCCCTCACCGGTCGGGTTCGCCGGCCAGCGCCGCGTCCCGCAACTCCCGACACCGCTCGGACTCGACGGTCAGTTCCGGGACGGGCGTCGGCGTCCCCTCGTCGTCGATGGCGACGAACACGAAGTACGAGTCGGTGGTCCGCTCGGACTCGCCGGTCCGGGGGTTCTCGCGGAAGGCCGACAGACGGACGCGGACGCTACTTTTCCCGACCGCGTAGGCGTAGGCCTCGATGACGCAGATGTCGCCCTGGGGGACCGGCCGCTCGAAGTCGAGGCTGTTGACGTGGGCCGTCACGCAGGTCTCGCCGGCGTGGCGCATCGCGCAGATCGCGCCCACCTCGTCCATCCAGTGCATGATGTTGCCCCCGTGGGCGGAGCCGTAGTTGTTCGTGTCGTTCGGTTGCACCCGCTCGCGGTTCTCGATGTGAGTCTCGCTGACGCTCGCCATGATACCCGGTCGGCCGCGGGGGTGAAAAAGCCCGCCGCGCCCTCAGACGAGCGGTTCCGGCGGCCGCGGCCGATCGTAGGTGTCCCGGACGGTGTCGGCGAAACGGCCGCCCTTCCGGAACGTGATGGTGACGACGACGAACTCGCGGGTGGGGGGCCGGAGCACGAACACCTCCCGCGGCGCGGGGCCGTCCTCGTCGCGGTCGTTCACGCGGTCGACCAGCGGTTCCAGCGGCCGCCGCCCGTCGCGGAACTCCGCGAAGCGGCCGCCGGCGTCGTTCTCGGCGAAGACGTAGACGACGCCGTTGACCACGCCGTCGGTGTTCTTCGTCACGCGGCTCCCCATCGCGTCGCCGGCCGCCTGCACGTCCCGCCAGGTCTCGGCGGCTACCTCGAACACCGGGTCGATGTCGTCGGCGAAGGCATAGAGCGTCGGCCGCACGACGGACGCTGACTCCACGGTCGGGTCGGCACTCGCCCAGGAGAGCGTCGCGTCGACGAGGTAGCCGGGCCGCAGGTCCCCGACGGCCGCCTCGTGGCCCGCCGCTGCCAGAGTAATCGGGTCGTAGCTCTCGCGGTCGAGCAGGCGGACCATCCCCTCGTCCTCGCCCGGCAGCACGCGGTAGCGACCCTCGTCCATACCTCCGGTAGTACCGGCGGGCGGAAAAGCACACCCATCCCGGCCGCGCTCGCGGTCCCCCGGTCCGATACACCCAAGTGACCGGTAGGGGATGGATGGGGCATGAGCACGCCCCGTGCCGCGACTGCGGAGATGGCCGGTGGCGTCTCCCGCCGTCGCTCGCTGGTCACCGTCCTGGGCATCGTCTTCATCGACCTGCTCGGGTTCGGCGTCATCATCCCCATCCTCCCCTTCTACGTCCGCAGTTTCGGCGTCAGCGACGTCTTCATCGGCCTGCTGGCGGCGTCGTACTCGCTGACCCAGTTCGTCTTCGCCCCGCTGCTGGGCCGCATCTCCGACGAGCGGGGCCGCCGGCCCGTCCTGATGCTCTCGGTGTTCGGCAGCGCCGTCGCCTGGACCATCTTCGGCCTCGGCGGCGAGTTCGACGCGCTGTTCGGGACCGTCGGCGCGCTCGGGGCGCTCTTTGCCGCACGGATGCTCGCCGGCGCGATGGGTGGCAACATCGCTACCGCGCAGGCGTACATCACCGACGTGACGCCCCCCGAAGAACGTGCGGCAGCCCTGGGCCTCGTCGGTGCGACGTTCGGCCTGGGCTTCGTCTTCGGTCCCGCCCTCGGCGCGGCCGTCGCCAGCGACCCCGCGGTCGCTGTGGCCCGCGATATCTTCCCCGGCTTCGTCCCCGTCAGTTCCTTCTCGCTGCCCAGTTTCCTCGCGGCGGGGCTGAGCCTGCTCGCGTTCGTCGCCGCCGCGCTCTTTCTCCCCGAGCCCAACCGGACCCGGCGCGCCGCCCGCGGCGGCGGCCTCGTCGCACAGTTCCGGGCGGCGCTGGCCGACGCCGACCTCCGCCCGCTCGTGCTCGTCTTCCTCGTCGTCTCCCTCGCCTTCTCCGGCGTCCAGGTCGCCTTCATCCCCTTCGTCGCCGACATCTACGGCTACGACGAGGCCCAGGCCGGCCTGCTGTTGACCTACATCGGCGTCCTCGGCGTTCTCAACCAGGGCGTCGTCGTGCGCGCGCTCTCGCGGCGCTACGCCGACACGCGGCTGGCCGTCGGCGGCGCGTCGCTGTTGCTGCTCGCGCTCCTCGCGCTCCCGTTCGCGCCGAACCTCGGCGCGACTCTCCTTCCGGGCGTCCTCGGCGCGTCGCCGGAACTGCTCGCCTTGCTCCTGGTCCTCGCGGTGCTGTCGAGCGGGAACGGACTCCTCAACGTCGGCACGGCGTCGATGGTCTCCGCCGCCGCCTCGGAGGACAGCCAGGGCAGCGCCTTCGGCGTCACGCAGGGGGCCGGCAGCCTCGGCCGGACCGTCGGCCCGCCGGTGATGACCGGCATCTACGTGCTCGTCTACTGGGCCCCGTTCCTGCTGGGCGCGCTGCTGACGGCCGTCGTCGTGGCCGCGCTGGTGGTTCTCACCCGCCGGTCGGCGGCGTTCGCCTAGTCGGCGTGTTCCTTCGCCAGCGTGTACGCCTCGCGCACCCGCTTGAACTCGTCCTCATCGCCGCCCTGGTCGGGGTGGACGTCCTTCACGCGCCGGCGGTAGGCCCGCTTCACTTCGTCGACGCTCGCACCGGCGGACACGCCCAGTTCCGCGAACGCGGCAGTGATGGGGTCGACGCGACTCCGCCCGTCCCGGCGACCGAAGCTGACGTCGGGCACCTCGAAGGGGAGGCGGCTGCCGAGCGCCGAGCCGGGCACCTCGTGTTCGACCAGAATCGCCGTCGTCTCGGAGCGGTCGATGCGGTAGTACGCCTTCGGGTCGAACGTGATGGCGACGTCCCGCTCGGGCAGGTAGAAGGCGACGCGTTGGCCCTCGACGACGTGGCCCTCGGCGTAGGGTTCGTCGATGGCGTCGAGGTACTCGCGGAACTCCATGCGCCGACGGGACTCGCCGCTACGGCGCTGGCGTTGCCGCTGTTGCTCGCCCGGAATCAGCCACTCGGCAGCGAGGAAGGCCCCGGCGACGACGAGCGTGCCGCACAGTCCCAGCAGCACCCCCGTGACCAGCCACGGCGGCAACCCCGCTACCACGTCCTCGAACACGGAGGCGGATACGGCGGGGACCAGTAAGAATCTCTCGCTCGCGCTAGCCGATGTACCGCAGGTCCTCGTCGGTCGGCGCGGGCGACTGCTCCATCTCCTGAATCTTGCGGACGACCTCCTCCATCTCCTCCGCGCGCTCCTCCAGCGAGGAGAAGTCGATTTCGAACCCGAGCACGTCCTGCAGGACCTCCAGCACCGCCTGCGCGCTCTTGGGGTCGACGAGGTAGCCGCTGGTCTCGCCCATCAGACAGGCAGCGGGCACGTCGCGGCGCTCACCCAGGCCGAGCAGGAGGCCGCTGACGCCGACGATGCCGCCGGCCGGTTCGTCGCCGCGGAACTCCACGCCGGCCTCCTCCAGTTCGTCGCGCTGGGCCTCGCTGGTCGTCGCGCCCACCACGTCGTACTCCTCGATGAGTTCGCCGGTGGGGACGCCGCCCAGCGCGAAGACGCGCTCGGCACCCAGGTCGTCGGCGATGTCCAGGAAGGTGTCCGCCAGGCCGTAGTGGCCGACGGTGTCCTGTGCCTGGTGGTCGCCGGTCAGCACCAGCAGGTCCTGGCCGTCGGTCTCCACGGCGTGTATCTCGGCGCAGGCCAGTTGCGTGAGGCCGTCCTCGACGCTGACCTGCGGGGGGAGATGCGTCGAGTAGACGCGGCGCACGAGGTCGCCGTCGCGCTCCTCGACGAGGTGCTCGGCGGCGAGTTTCCCGACGTGGCCGACGCCTGGCAGCCCCTCGACCAGCACCGGGTCGGTGAGCTCCGGCTCGGCGACTGCCTCGATCTCGAATTCGTCCATACCGTCTATTCCCGGTTGCGGCGCTTAAGTGCGCGTCGATACTTTCCGTGGGGGTCCTCGGGATTGAACGGCGCCGGCGCGCTGTTGACAGCTGCCGCGCCACAGTCCGGGCAGGTCTCCCCGAGCGTGTAGACCGGCCGCTCGTGGGCGTGCTTCCAGTCAGAACAGACGAGAATGTCGGATTTCACGGGGCCGCTACTCGTCGTCTTCGTTACGCTCGCGGTGGTAGAGCCCGGTGCCACCGTGTTGCTCGACGACGCTGCGCGCCCGCTCGGCGCTCTCCTCGAGGTGGGCCTCGGCCGTCTTGTAGTCGGGTGCCTGCACCTCGATGCGGTACTCCGGCGACCCGACGTAGGTCACTTCGAGCTGGATTTCCTCGGGCACCTCGCCGTTGCCCTCGGCGGCCTGCAGCGCCTCCCTGATGACGTCCACGCCCTCGCCAGTCGGGCACTCCAGGTCCACGTAGCCGGTGACGTTGACGTACGGCACGGAGACGTTCTCGCGGGCCGTCTGGACGATGGCCTCGACCTCCTCCTCGGAGAGGTCCGTCTCCTCCAAGGCCTCGGTGCCGTGGATGGCGGCCTGCTCGAAGCCGTCGTACATCGACCCGAAGTTCGCGAGCAGTTCGTTTGCGATGGCCGCGTACTGCTCGTCGTCCATGTCCTCGCTGAAGGCGATGGCCATCCACTTGTCCGCCTTCTGCTCGTTTTTCCACTCCTGTATCTTCTCCTTGCGCTGGTGGTCGTTGACGTCCTTCAGCGAGAGGTCGATTTGCTGTGAGCTCTCGTCGACGTCCAGCACCTTCGCGACGACCCGCTGGTCGACGTTGACGTGGTCGCGGACGTTCTTGATCCAGCCGGAGGCGACCTCGCTGATGTGACAGAGGCCACGCTTGTCCTCGTACTCCAGCAGGTCGACGAACACGCCGAAGTCCTCGATTTCGTCGATCCGCCCGACGACGAGTTCGCCGGGGTCGGGCCAGCCGCTGAACTTCATCGCGCCTCGACGGTCTCCGTGACCTCGCCTTCGAGGACGGCCTCACCGCCGGTCGGCCGTGCGAGCGTGTGCCCACAGACCTCGCAGGCGACCTCGGTGGCTGCCTTCCCGAAGACGATTTGTTCGTTCTCGCAGTCCGGACAGGCGACCTTGTAGAAGCTCCCTGCCATACTTACTCCTGGAACGTGAGGCGGCCGGCGCGCCAGCCCTTGCGCTGGTGGGCCTTGCCGCACTCGCCACAGCGGTAGGTGAGCTGTGTCTTCTTCGTGGGTTTGTCCCCACCGGGCACCTTCGAGAACTTGCCGTCGTTCCCGATGCCGCTGTTTCGCTTGCGCTGGCGGTCGTTGACCTTCTTCATGCCCGACGAGCGGCCCGAGCGGACCTTCTCGACCTCGTGCTCGTGGTGTTCGTTGCAGTGCGGACAGTACGTGTTCATCCGGCGTGGCATCTCCATAGATATCGACCTTGCGGCGGTGTTGGACACCAGCGTTTAAAACCCAAACGATTGCCGGCCACTTTTTGCTGTGCTACGAGACGGCGAAGCCGTCTCGGCATGACGAAAGAGCGCAGAGTGATATGCACAAGAACTGAATAGTAAACGAAGACGGGCGAGCGGCTACACAATCAGTGGCTTCGCCTTGCTCGCAATCACTGGTCTGTAACGCTCTTCACTGACTATTCAACAGTTGCAGTGACCACTCAAACGCACGCACCGGCCGCCGCTCTGCGACTGTCTGTTCAGGGCCAGTCCGTCGGCAGGTCGTCGGCGTGCTCCTCGAGCAGTTCCAGCAGCGGAACGATTTCGCGGAACTGCGGCCCCCGCGCTATCTGGCCGGTCAGCCGGTTCCACTCGATGTACCCCGCCGACTCCAGTTTGGGCAGGTGGTCGTGCTCGTACGTGACCTGTTCGGACTCGGCCGTCCCCTCGTCCATCACGTCGGCCACCTCGAAGGGGTCTCCATCGAGCAGTAGCTCCCGGAGGACGAGCCGCCGCTCCCGCCGCGACAGCAACTTGAGTTGCGTGTCGAGGTTCGGGACCGACTGCAACTCCTCGGCCCAGCCGGTATTCATTGCATCAGATATCTCTCGAACTCGCAGTTAGTGATGACGCGTTTCCGAATGACAAGCCCTGACATCTGGACGCTCTTTGCGTTCATGTTCCGGTTCCTGGATTAAATATCTCCGGTCAGGCCGTGTGCGGTTCCGACCGCGATTTGTACGCCTGGATTGTCTCCTCGGCCCACTCCCTGGCGGCCGGGTCGGTGGTCGTCACGAGTGCGTTCGGCCGGCCGTCCCTGATCGACCCGAGTGCCGTCGTCTCGTCGAGGACGCCGACGAACAGCGGGATGCGCTCGGGGTGGGCGAACATCTCGACGCCCTCGGCACGCAGCGTTTCGAGGTGGGCCTCCCGGTAGTCCGGGTTCGTCATCGCGTCCTCGGCGGCGTCCGCCGGGATGATGGTCGTCATCTCCAGGTCCTCGCCGCTCCTGACCCGCCGCGCCAGTTGCTCGATGCTCTGCTTCTCGACCGCCGGTGCTATCTCGCTGATGGTGCTGGCCCTGCGGCGCAACTCAAGCGTGCGGTCGAGAATCGCGTACGGGCTGGTCTCGCTCGCGGTGAGCACGTCGGCGTCGGCCAGGTGCCGGGGGTCGAGGTCGAACAGCGACGGGGGGACGTGCTGGAGAAAGGGTGCCAGGCGGTCCGCCAGCGCCGTGTCGGTGACGAACTGGTCGTAACTCTCCGCGAGGAACGCCCCCAGCGACGTCGGGCGGACGCCCGCGTCTGTCTCGGTGACGAACCCGCGGTCGGCGAGTTCGTTCAGGTTCCGGACCACGGTCCGGCGCGTGGCGTCGACCCGCTCCTCGATGTCGTACCGGTCCAGCGGCCCCTCCTCGGCGACGACGCGGAGTACCGACCCCCGGTTCGGGGAGTGCGTCAGGAACTGGACGTCCGCGGTGCGTTGGTCCATCTGTCGAAGCCATCTCGGCCCTCTCCGATAACGATTGCCTTTACCCGGACAGTGACGACGGCCCTCCGGCGGCGGTATTCCTCGGCTCGCGGGTTCGAAGTCCCTAAGTACACATCTTGCGAACGCGGGAGTATGAAGAAGCTCATCATCCACGGGGACCCCGGCATCCGGAAGGGCGCTGTCATCGAGTACGACGACGAGGAGTGGGTCTGCTTCGGCATCAACCGCAACGGCGACTGGCACGGCCCGGACCGCCCGCAGCTCTGGTGTACCATCGGCAAACCCGACGAGGAGGAGGCCTACGAGCGCCGCCAGTACATCTCCAACCACCTCGACGTCGACGCCATCGACGCCGACGCCGTCACCGTCATCAAGAAGAAGGCCGACGCGTAGCGACGCCCGGCCTACGCGACGCGGTATATCGTCACGCTCTCGAACTCACGGACGACCCTGACCCCCGCGGCGTTCCCGACTGTTATCTCCCCGTACGCCGCCCGTTCGGCCGGTCCGACGTAGACGTACTCCACCTCGTAGAACTCCAGCAGCCGGCGCTGGTAGTCGCTGTCGTCCGTCGTGTAGATGTCCTCCACGTCGCCCAGTCGCTCCTCGTAGTCCTCGCTGCCGCGGTACTGCTCCTCGTGGAACCACCCCAGGACGGCCGGGAGCCCGGTCAGGCTCGCCGGCGCGCTCGCACCCTTCCCGTCGTCGGGGTTCCACCGGTAGGTGCCGGGCGCGGCCGTGACGATGGTGGGCTGGCCCTCCCGCGCGTCCAGCCAGCGGATGGCCGGCGCGTCCCGCGGGAACTCGACGTCGAGGTAGGCCGTCGCGTCCAGCGTCGGCCCCTCCGTCTGGACGGTCTGGCCCGCACCGCCGACGTGGGCCGGCAGCGCGAACGCCGGGTAGACCAGCGTCGAGAGGACGAGCACGACGGCGAGGACGCTCCCGGTGCGGCGCAGGCGCTCGCGCGGGACCGCGAGGCGGTCGGCCGGCCAGCCGGTCACAAGCCGCGCCAGCAACACGCCGGCCGCCGTCGCCCAGAACAGCCACACCTGCGAGTACGGCTTGAAGATGGTGTTGAACCGCTCGCCCTGGATCGTCACCAGTTCGACGACGAGCACCAGCCCCGCGCCCGCCATCACGAGGGCGAGTTCGAACCCGGCGTCGTCCTGGCTGCGACAGAGCCACCAGGCGGTGACCAGCAGCGGCGCGACGATGCCCAGTGCCGGGAAGCCGAAGAAGACGCCGGCAGCCACGACCACGAGGAACCCGGCCAGGACCTTCCCCGGGCGCTCGACCGTGGCCCCCGTCCGCCGCGCCAGGGCGACGAAGAAGACGGCCAGGAACGCGCCGTTGACCAGCAGCAGGTTCCCCAGCGGCGTCCACGCCTGCCAGAGACCCACCGTCCGGCCGGGGCCGCCCAGCACCACCGGCCAGAACGGGGCCGTCCAGACCAGCCCCACCAGCAGGACGACGACGGCGACCACAATCGCCAGGACCGCGCGACGGAGTTCCCGGGTTACGGGACTGTCCCCGCCCGGCAGCCGCTCCGCGTACCGCGCCGGTAGCAGGCTGGCCGGCGAGGCTGGTGCGAGCCCCACAGCGAGCATCGTCAGGCCGCCGACGGTCGGCAGCGACCAGAGGTTCGTGAAGCCGACGACGCCCGCCAGCGGCCCCAGAAGGCCGAACAGCACGAGCAGCCGTCGCCGGCGGTTGTCGGCCGGCAGCCGCCAGTACGCGAGCAGCAGTCCGCCGGCGAGCAGCATGAGCGGCTGGCTCATCATGTGGGCGTGGAGGTCGCCGTTGAGCCAGGCAAAGAAGGGGAACTCCGTGGCGGCGGGGTAGGTGTCGGCGACGCTCGGGTCCGTCGGGATGACCCGGCTGGCGTCGAAGTAGTAGAACTCGCCCGGCGACCACGACGTCGCGTCGCTCGGGAGCCCCGTGACGTCGACGACCAGCCCTGCGGCGGCGTCGGGGAGCAACCACACGAGGACCTTCGTCGCCGTCACCAGGTTCGCCGCGACGCCGACGAAGAAGGCACCGAAGCCGGCCGCGAGCCGCCGCGGCACGCCCGTGGGGAGCGCAATCGACCCCGCGAGACCGTAGGCGGTCGAGACCAGCGTCGCGTAGAACCCGGCCAGCCCGAGGTTGTACGCGAACTTCGGGGCGGTCCCGGTCAGCGTCGCCACAAGCGTCGTCGTCAGGTGGCCGCCGTAGTAGTAGCGCACCGGTTCGCCGGCGAACCAGAAGTCCTCCGGGGGGAGCGTCCCCGCCCGCTCTAAGGTCTTCAGCATCCCGAAGTCGAGGAACTTCTCGCCGACGGCCAGCGGCAGCGGCGCGGCGGCGGGGTCGAACCCGCGGATGCCAACGACGAGCAGGAAGGCGAGCACGAAGACGACCGCGCCCTCGCCGAAACTCCGGTAGGCCGGGGTGACGCGGCGAATCGCCAGCGCCGACGCGCCCGCCAGCACGACCAGTCCGGCCGCGAGCGCGGGCCAGGGAAAGCCAATGTGCCCGACGAGGTGACCGACGAGGGTCAGCGTCGCGAGCGCCAGCGGCACGGCGAAGGGGCCGGCGTCGAGGTCGGCCAGCAGCCAGGAGGTGACGGGGAGCGCGAGCAGTCCGAGCAACAGGAGGGCAGCAATCCAGAGGGCGACGAGGCCGAACTCCATCACCGAAAGTCACCGTGACCGCGGACCATACGTCTTGTGAACTCCGAGTCGAACGGTTTTTACTGGGCGCTGTGGTGTATTCGGCCAATGACGCCCGCTGTCGGACTCGTGGTCCCCGCCTACCGGCCCGACGTGGACCGTCTCTCCGCGTACGTGCGCGCCCTCCACGACGCACTGGACCTCTCGACGCTCCGCATCGAACTCGACGCCCCCCGCGAGGGGGTGCCGGAAGCGCTCGCCGACTTAGAGGCCGAGGTCAACGCCGTCCCCTACCGCCGGGGGAAGGGCGCGGCCGTCACCGCCGGCTTCGAAGCCCTGTCGACGGACGTCCTCGCCTTCGCCGACGCCGACGGTGCGACGCCGGCCACCTCCATCGCCGAGGTGGTCCAGCCGGTCCGGGACGGCCAGGTCGGTCTCTCCGTGGGGTCGCGCCGGCACCCGGAGGCGACGGTCGCAAGTCACCAGACGCTCGCCCGCCGGTACCTCGGCGACGGGTTCGCGTGGCTCGCCCGCCGCCTGCTCTCGGTTCCACTCTACGACTACCAGTGCGGTGCGAAGGCCATCGACGCCGACGCGTGGGCGAAGGTCCGCCAGCACATCTACGAACCGGGGTTCGCCTGGGACGTGGAACTGGTCGCCATCGCCGGCGCGATGGGCTACCGCGTCCGCGAGGTCCCCGTCGAGTGGCACGACCGTCCCGGGTCGACGGTCTCGCCTGTTCGCGACTCGCTGCGCCTCGGCCGCGCGCTGCTCACCGCTCGCCATCGGGCGAAACGCCTCAGCGATAGCCGGCTCCACGCCGCCATCGCCGCTCGCCGGGACGACTCGCCGGCACTGGTCGACCGGGAATGAGCGACCGCTCGCTGCCCTCGTCGCTGGAGTCGCTCCTCTCGGGGGCCCGTTTCGGCCAGTTCGTCTCGGTGGGCGTCGTCGGCGCAATCAGCGACAACACCGTGCTGACGGCCCTGCACCTCCTCGCCGGCGTGCCCGAACTGTGGGCGAAGGCCGCCGGCGTCGAGACGGCCATCGTCGTGATGTTCCTGGTCAACGAGCACTGGACGTTCGCCGACCAGGGGGCCGCGGGTCGCTGGCCCTTCCTGAAGCGACTGGGAAAGTCACACCTCGTCCGCTCCGGCGGCGTCACGGTCCAGTTGACGGTCTACTGGTTCCTGGTGCGCTATCTCGACGTGACTCTCGAAATCGCTGGCACCGACCTGTGGTTCCTCGCGGCGAGTCCTATCGCCATCGCCGTCGCGATGTCGGTCAACTACGTCTTCGAGAGCCTGTTCACGTGGCAGGTCCACCTGGAGTGAGCACGGGAGAATGTCACGGACGGCCCGGTAATCACAATCCTTAAACGCAAACCGGAGTTACGAATGGGTAGCGGGATGGGATAGCCAGGAGATTCCGGCGGGCTCATAACCCGCAGATCGGTGGTTCAAATCCACCTCCCGCTACTTCTCACGAACTCACACGCGCCGAGTTTCATCTCGGCGCAACGCTCGTGAGTGAGTCGTCGCGGCGTGGATTTGAACGAGAGAAACGCGAGCGTCAGCGAGTGTTTCGCGTTGTTCGAATCCACCTCCCGCTCCTTTCACGAACTCACCGCTGAGCGACGAGTCCGGGAGCGTCGACAGAGGACTGGGGTCCCCCGAGCCAGCCGCCTCAGTAGGACATCAGCCAGTCGAACAGCCGGCCGAGGACGGCAACCGAGGCGAAGACGAGGAACATGAGCAGGAGCGCGAGCGCCAGGTCTGCGATCCCGCGGCTCTCCTCCAGTCCGATCTGCAACACCACGAGCGCCCACATGGTCCGGGGTACGTGCCTGACGGGAATAGAGATACCGGGTGACAGCGACGTGTCAGGACTGGTCGTGGGCGGTGCGCATGTGCTGGCGGGCCTCGTCGGGCGTCATCCCGCGGACGCCGCAGGCACAGGAGTGCAGTTCGGGGTCGGTGAGGTCGTTCACCTGCTCCTCGCGCGTCCGTTCGAGTGCGTCCGCGTCGGCGTCGTACTCGTAGTAGACGCGGTAGTTGACCTGCGCGACGCCCTCGATGCGGTGGTCGGCGTCGGGGTCAGGGTCGGCGATGGCGTCGTCGTGTTCGGCCTGCATCTCCGCCTTCCAGTCTTGGAGGGTCTTCTCGGGGTCGTCGGCCATGGCGGAACGTCCGTCGCCGGGGACAAAAGCGGTGTTACTGGTCGAGGACGCGCTCGGCGGCGCGGCGGGCGGCCTCGACGTGTTCGTCGGCCGTCTCGTCGCCGGTGCCGTCGACCTCCGACAGCAGGTCCAGCACCTTCTCGGTGCGCTTGCGAACGGTCTCGTCGTCGAGGTCGGCCGTTGCCAGGTCGGCGGCGACGGCCTGTGCTTCGCCGAGCCAGCGGTTCGCTGCAGTCTCCAGCGGCCGCTCCTCGGTGGCCGCGAGGTGGTCGTGCAGCGACGCCAGCAGTTCCTCGCGGTCGGTCATCTATCCGTCCCCGTCCTCGTCGACGATGACGACTTCGCCGTCCTCGACGACGACGTTGATGAGCGTCTTCGGTTCGTAGCCGGCGTCGGCAACCTTGTTCTCCCCGTCGGCCTTCTTGATGACGCAGACGATGTCGGCGATGTCCGCGCCGATGTCGTCCAGCGCGCTGGTGATACCGCGGAGGGTCCCGCCGGTGGAGAGCACGTCGTCGAGGATGAGCACCCGGTCGCCCTCGTAGACGTCGTTGATGTACATCTCACCCTCGGAGTAGCCGGTGACCTGCGAGAGCGACACCTCGCCGTCGAGGCCGTAGGAGCGCTTGCGCACCACGACCAGCGGGATGTCGGTCATCAGCGAGACTGCCGTGGAGATGTGGATACCCATCGCCTCGGGCGCGACGATCTTGTCGACGTCGTCGATGTCGGCCTTCCGGATGATTCGGATGACGATCTCCCGCAGGAGTTCGGGGCGCAGCATCGGCACACCGTCGCTGATGGGGTGGACGAAGTAGTGGTAGCCCTCCTTCTCGATGATGGGGGCTTCGAGCAGCGACTCTCTGAGCTGGTGCATGCCCGCGCTACTGCGAGCCAGCGTAAAAATCCCCTGTTAGGCCGCGGCCGACAGCCGGTCGGGCATAATATTCCCGACTACCAGAATATTCGCTACCAATAAAAGGAACCGTGGCGGGTGCGGTAAAACAAACCCCGGCGAGTGCGTTGTTATGCCGACTGTGACGCCAGTTCGCTGGACTGGTCGTCCTTCTCCCAAACGACTGTGAGTTCCCAATCCTGCGTCCCTGCGTCGACGGTAATGCGGTCGCCCGACGCAACCTCGTCGCCCGAGATTGCATCGGTGATGTAGGCTCCCGAACTGGAGTTATTACTCCAGTGGACGTCACTGCCGTTCAGGGTTCCCCGTGTATACAGCGTCGATGCGTCGATTTTGTCACCCGACTGGTGACTGATGTCGACGTAGCTGCTGTTCGTCGAGTTGGTTTCAAACTCGAACTGCGCGCTCGGTGCTGCTTCACTCGGACCGAGTCCGAGCACGAACGATGCGATGACCGCGGCCAGAATGACCGTAATTGCGACCATCAGGATAACCCCGATGACCGGGCTGACCGCACTGTCGTCGTCCAGTATCTGTCTCAGACGCATAGGCGGCGGTTACCTTGCAGCCTATATATTAGTTAGGGTCGTATTATCACAAAGTGTAATTCAGGCAATTGCTTGGTGGTTACTTCAGTCCCAGAAAACACCTCTAGTCGAGGGACAATCGCAGTGCCGACCGCACTCTCCAATTATCACGTATGATATGCGGCACACTCGGGACGTATTGCGGTTATTCCGGACAGTCCCAGCTTTCGCCACTGGTCTATCTGTTCGACGTGGCGACAGTGTCGCAGCTGATGTATTAAAGACTGAATGTCACGTTCACCATCCTGTCGGCGAACGTTCGGCCCCCGGTCCCGCCACCAGTGCCGTCTAGAGGCGGCAATTTTCGCCGCGCGCGCCCGGCGCGCGGAACTGCGTCAGACGGGCGCGCGCCGCGAACTCCAACTCAGGGAGCGAGCGTCGCGGCGAGTTCGTCGGCGACCCGGCCGCCCAGCGCCGTCTTCGTCCCCTCGAAGACGTCGTAGTCGTCGCGGCGGACCACGAGCGCGCGCGTGCGCTCCTCGCCCATGACGCTCGTGTCGTTGCCGACGACGAACGAGAGGCCCGCCCGGTCGAGTATCTCGCGGGCCTTCGCTGCGATGGCCGCGTCGTCGCCGTCGCTCTCGGCCTTGAACCCGACGATGGGCAGGTCCGGGTGTGACTCGCGGATTGTGTCGATGAGTTTCGGCGTCGGTTCGAGTTCGAGGGCGAGTTCGTCCTGGCCCGAGCGTATTTTCTCGGGGCTGGACTCGACGGTGTAGTCGGAGATGGCCGCCGCGGAGACCAGCGCGTCGGCGTCGTCGGCGTGTGCCTCGACGGCGGCGAGCATCTCGGCGGCGCTCTCGACTGTCTCGACGGTCGCCCAGGGGACGTTGGGACCGTCGTGGACCAGCGTCACCTCGGCCCCGCGGACGTAGCAGGCCCGGGCGACGGCGCGGCCGGTCCTGCCGGACGCGCGGTTCGAGAGCGTCCGGATGGGGTCGATAGACTCCGTCGTCCCGCCGCTGGTGACGACGACGTGTCTGTCGGCCAGGGTCTGCTCGGTCGTCGCGCGCGCGACGCCGGTCACGATGTCGTCCTCGGCGGCGATTTTGGCCTTGCCCTCCTCGACGCGGGGGTCGACGAAGGCGACATCCCACTCCTCCAGACGGTCCAGGGCGTCCAGCACGCCGGGGTGGTCGTACATCGGTTCGTGCATCGCCGGGACGACGACGATGGGGAGGTCGGCACCGAATGCGGTCGTCGCACACGTCGTCACCGGGCTGTCGTCGATGGCCGCGGCCATCTTCCCGACGGTGTTGGCGGTGGCCGGCGCGACCAGCAACACGTCCGCCCAGCCGTCGCGGCCGCAGAGTTCGACGTGCTCGACGCTGCCGGTGATCTCGGTGACGACGGGGTTGTCGGTTGCGAACTCCAGCGCCCACGGGTGGATGATGCCCTCCGCGGCCGACGTGGTGACCGCCCGGACCGACGCGCCCTGACGGCGGAGTTCGTGGGCGAGTTCGACCGTCTTGACCGCCGCTATCGACCCGGTGACGCCCAGGGCGACGTTCACTCCCTCCAGCATACTCCTACTGCGGGGGCGCTCCGGTATAAATGCGGGTGCGTCCGCGCGGCCGGTTTCACTCCTCGACGCTGGGGTGCTGTGTGGGTTCCTCCGGATGCGGTTCGCTGAAGTGTCTGCGCATGACCTCGCGTGCCTCCCGCTCCCGGCGCTCGCGCTCGTCGTCGTCGATCTCCTCACAGCCCGGCGGCACCTCGCGGCCGCGGCCGGTGAAGTAGCCCTCCGGCGCGACCCAGTCGTGGTAGAAGGGGACCTCGGAGTCCTCGATGGCCGCCAGCGCCACGTTGGCACCGTCGCCCGCCGCGACCACGGTCTGGTGTCGACTGCCGGCGACGCGTCCGGCGGCGTAGAGGCCGTCGACGCCAGTCCGCCCGTCCCCGTCCACGTCGACGTAGGTCTTGCTGCCGCGCTCGATGAGACCGACCCCCTCGACGCCGGCCAGGTAGTCGGTGTCGGCCCAGGATGTGCAGACGACGCGGTCGGCCAGCAGGCGCTCGTCGCCGTCGGTATCGAGTTCGAAGCGGCCGTCGGGGGCCCGCTCGACCGCCCGGACGCGCGTCTCCCGGCGGTCACAGCCGTTGCGCTCGGCCTGCTCGCGCGTCAAATCCAGGAAGCGGCGGGCGTTGACTCCCGCCGGGAAGCCGGGGACGTTCTCCAGGTGGGCGTTGCGTTCGAGAATGGGCTGCCCGCCGTCCAGGACGAGCGTGTCCAGGCCGGCGCGGGCGGTGTAGATGCCCGCGGTCAGTCCGGCGGGGCCGCCGCCGACGATGCAGACGTCACGCGTTTCGGGACTCATGGCCGCCCGTTGGCGTGGGTGGCGCAGAAATCTGGCGATTGGCGGGCCTGGCTCGCGAGGCGACACTCGTCCGTGCGTGAGGCTTACGTAGTGGTAGCCCAACGTACGGGCGTGGACTGCGTCGAAGTCAGTACGGTCGTCTATCTGCCCCCCGAGGAGATATACGAGTTTCTCCTCGATTTCCCCCGGTACGCAGAGTACTCGAAACACCTCACGGAGGTCCGTCGGCACGGCGGCGAGGGAGCCCCGGGCACGCGCTACGACATCACGTTCGCGTGGTGGAAGCTGTCGTACACCGCCCGGTCGCAGGTGACGGACGTCGAACCCCCGAACCGCATCGACTGGCGGCTGACCCGGGACATCGACGCCCGCGGGTACTGGGCCGTAGCGCCCGAACCCGAGTCGTCGCCGGAACCGAACCAGCCCGCCTCGCGCGTGCGCCTGTACGTGGAGTTCTCGCCGGGGTCGGCCGACCGCCGGAGCATCGGGCTCCCCTCGTTCGTCTCGCTGGACTGGCTGGTCGACCGTATCAAACCGAAAGTAACGGCGGAGGCAGAGCGAATCGTCGAGCGCATCGTCGCCGACCTGGAGGGCGAACACCGCGACGTCGCGCTCGACATCCACACGACGCCGGAGTCGCTGTAGTTACTCGAAGTCGCCGTAGTCGCCGCCGTACTTCATGAAGAAGTAGGCGAAGCCGAGCGTCGCCGCCGTCACGAACATCGTCGCGACGCCGAGCGTCTTCGCGCTGCCAGGCAGGTCGCTCGGGCCGACGGCGCCGCCGGTGTCCAGCGTCGGGTAGTCCGTCCCGACGACGACGGCCCCCAGCATCCCGCTGGCCCTGTGTGGGGAACAGAAGTACGGGTAGATACCGTCTTCGTTGAACGTGTGCTCGAACGTGCCCGAGGCCTTGGCCGGCCCGGAGTCGAACACGTCGTCCTCGGAGATGACGTTGTGGTTGCCGCCCTCACCGGTCCACTCCCAGACGATGGTCGCCCCGTTGTCGACGTGGACGGCGGCCGGACCGAACGCGAGGCCGTTGCTCCCGGCACCGACGTCGACCGTGACCTCGCTCTGGCCCCGCTGGTCGACGACGGACCCTTCGTAGTTGTTCGCGCCGTCGAGGTAGCCACCGAGGTCCGGCGGGCCGCCACCGCCGCCACCGCCGCCGCTGGACTCGTTGCCGCTACTCTCGTTGCTCTCCGCGGCACTCGCGGTTCCGGTCGCGGCCGCCGCCGTGGCCGTCCCTGCCGCTGTCCGCATGAATGCGCGGCGGGACAGGTCCGCATCGCTCTCTGTCATACCTGTCCCTTTGCAATCGCCCGTAGTGAATACTTCGCTTCAGTTCTCTCAGGGGAACAGGGCGAGAAAGCCCGCGAGGAAGGCGACCGCGAGCAGGACACCGACCACGACGAAGAGCGCGTTCTCCGCGCTGATGTCGCCTGCCTCCAGTTCCTCGTCTATCGCCATCGACCCCGCAACGTTGCCGCCGCCGTCCCCCTCGGAGTCGTCCTCCAGGTCGGACAGCGAGAACCGCCACTGGCTGTCGTCGTCCGCGGTGTCGGGGTCACTTGCCATGCTTCCACGTAGGGCGGCCACGGACAAAAGGCTGACCAGTTCTACCGAATCTTCGTCCCCAGCGGCGCGTCGGCGTGGGTCGTCAGCAGGTCCGCGTCCTCGCCCGCCGCCAGAATCATGCCGTTGGACTCGTAGCCGAACAGTTCGGCCTTCTCCATGTTCGCCAGCAAGACACACCGGGTCCCCGGCAGATCCTCGGCGTCGTGCAGCCCCTTGATGCCGGCGACCACCTGGCGCTGTTCTACGCCGATGTCGACCTCCAGGCGCATGAGGTTGTCCGAGTCCTCGATGGGTTCGGCGGCCGTAATCTCGCCGACCCGGATGTCCACCGCCTGGAAGTCCTCGAAGCCGATGCGCTCCTCGGCCAGCGGCTCCAGGTCGACGGACTCCGCCTCGTCCCCGTCGTCGTCTTCGTCCTCGCTCGCTGCCGCGACGCGCTCGCGCAGCGTCTCGTTGAGTTCCTCGACTTCCTCGTCTTCGATTTTGGTGAACAGCTCCGACGGCTCGCCGAAGTCGGCCGGCGGCGCGTCCAGCGCGGCCGCCTGCGTCGCGTCGTCGACGCTGCCCGTCTCGCCGAGCTGGTCCCAGAGGTCGGCGGCCTTCTCGGGCAGCACCGGCTGCATCAGGACGGCACAGGCCTTCGTCAGTTGCACGCAGTCGCGGATGACCTGCGCGGCCCGGTCTGGGTCGTCGTCGACGAGGTTCCAGGGTTCGTTGCGCTGGATGTACTCGTTGCCGAAGTCGGCCAGGTCGACGGCCACGTCGGCGACGTCGCGCAGGCGGTACTCGCCGACGGCGGCCTCGAACTCCTCGACGGCCCCCGTGATGCGCTCGGCGACCTCCTCGCTGACGTCCGCGTCCGGCGTCCCGTCGTAGTTCCGGTGGGCAAAGAGCAGCGCGCGGTAGCAGAAGTTCCCGAGGTTGCCGACGAGTTCGCCGTTGACCCGCTCGGCGAAGCGGTCCCAGGAGAAGTCGACGTCCGTCTCCAGCCCGGAGCCGGTGGTGATGTAGTACCGGAACAGGTCGGGGTGGAAGCCGGTCTCCAGGTACTCGTCGGCCCAGACGGCTCGGTTACGTGACGTCGACAGCGCCTTCCCGTCGATACCGACGAAGCCAGTCGCCAGCACGGCCCGGGGTTCGGCGTAGCCCGCCCCGCGGAGCATCGCGGGCCAGAAGACGGTGTGGTGCTGGATGATGTCCCGGCCGATGACGTGGATTATCTCGCCGGTCTCGTCGTCCCAGGACTCGTCCCATTCCGCGCCCAGGCGCTCCTCGCCGCCGGGTTTCCAGACCTCCTCCCAGTCGTACTCGTCGGCCCCGACGCGCTCGGTGTACTGTTTGGTCGAGGAGACGTATTCGATGGGGGCGTCCACCCAGACGTACAGGACGAGGTCCTCTTCGCCCTCGCCCGGGTAGTCGATGCCCCAGTCCATGTCGCGGGTGATACAGAGGTCCTGTAGCTCCCCTTCGATCCACTCGCGGGGCTGGTTGCTCGCGTTCTCCGTGCCTTCGAGGCGGTCGATGAAGTGCTGGAGGTAGTCCTGGAAGTCCGACAGGCGCAGGAACTCGTGTTCCCGGCGGCGGTACTCGGCGGGGTTGCCGGTGATGGTGCTCACCGGGTCCTCGATTTCGCCGGGTTCGAGGTGGCGCTGACAGCCCTCGTCGCACTCGTCGCCGCGGGCGTGCTCGCCGCAGTACGGGCAGGTCCCCTCGACGAAGCGGTCGGGCAGGGGCTGGTCCTCCTCGGTGTCCCAGGCGACCTGAATCTCCTTCTCGAAGACGTGGCCCTGCTCGACCCAGGTCCGGACGAACTCGCGGGTGGTCTCCGTGTTCGTCTCGTCGTGGGTGTGGCCGTAGTTGTCGAACTCGACGTTGAACTGCGGGAAGGTCCGCTCGTACAGTTCGTGGTACTCCAGGGCGAAGGACTCGGGGTCGACGCCCTCCTCGGCGGCGTTGACCGCGATGGGCGTGCCGTGCATGTCGGACCCGCAGACGAAGGCGGTCTGCTGGCCGACCCGCCGGAGCGCGCGGGCGTAGACGTCGCCGCTGACGTACCCGCGCAGGTGGCCGACGTGGAGGTCCCCGTTCGCGTAGGGCAGCCCCACCGTGACCACCGCCGGGTTGTCCGTCGGCAGTGTGTCTCGACTCATGTGCACCCTTTCTGGCATGGAGGTCAAAAACACCGCCGGTTCGCGGTAGCGGGGGCTACGCGGACTCCGTCGGCGCGACCGGCACGTCGGTCTCGAACGTCCGGCGGTCCGGCACCGATATCCGGACCGTCGACCCCTCCGACGAGGTCCGGAAGTCGACTGTCCCGCCCAGCGACCGCGTGCCCCAGGAGACGAGCCACATCCCCAGGCTGCTCGCGTGTGAAAGCGGCGTCTCCTCGCCCGACTGGATGGGGTCCAGTTCCGCCCGGGGTATCCCCGGCCCGTCGTCGGTCACGACGAGTTCGACCCGGTGGTCCGTGGTCGAGACGTCGACGGTGACCGACGGCGCGGACCCGCTGTGGACCAGCGCGTTCTCGACCACCTCACGGAGGACGACGGCGAACAGCCGCGGGTACGTCTGCACCTCTCCGCCCTCCACGTCCGTCTCGACGGTTGCTTCCGGGTGCTGGTCGGCGAGCGAGGAGACGACGTCGGTGACGAGCGACTCGACGTCGACGGACCGCGCCTCGGACTCGCGGTCGAACATCCGCTCGACCTCCAGTGCCTTCTCGCTGATGCTGGAGAGGCTCCGGGCCTTCCGGCTGACCTTCTCCCCCAGCGTCGCGACGTCGTCGCCGCTCTCGTGTTCTATCTGGGCCGCGAACCCGAGAATCACGTTCAGGTCGTTGCGGAGGTTGTGCCGGAGGATGCGGTTGAGCACCGACAGCCGCTCCTGGCGGCGCACCAGTTGCGTGACGTCCCTGATGACCAGCGTCCGGCCGACCTCCCGGTCGCGCCAGTCCGTCACCGACGACACCTTCGCCTGGTACGTGCGGCCGCGGCGCTGGAACCGCGCCGGGTAGTCCGAAAGCGAGTCCACCCCCATCTCCTCGAAGACCGCCGACAGCGGCGTCCCCGCGAGGTCGTCCGCGTCGAGGTACGCGTGGGCGCGGGGGTTGGCCTGCAACACGGTGTCGTCGCCGACGACCACGACGCCGTCGTCGAGGTCCTGGAAGACCGCTCGTTCCCCGATGCGGGCCACGGCGGGCACCTGGTCGAGGAACTTCGTGCGGAAGACCGCGTAGCCAAACAGCAGCGACTCCGGCCCGAGCGCAACCTGCGTGGCCGGGAACCCGTCGACCGGGAACCCGACGATGCTCCCCATGCTCCCCAGCACCGTCACGAGCGTCCCGAGGACGAGCGCGCTCGCCTGGCCGAGAAAGAGCTTGTCGCGCTCCAGGACGGTCTTTGCCACGACGACGAATCCGGTGAAGAAGACCCCGTAGATGTACAGCCCGAGGGCGGCCCCGACCGGGCCGACCGACGACGTGATGACGGTGCCGGCCGGAATCGACGCCTCCGTGAGCCCGCCGACCAGCGGCTCCCAGGTCGGCGCGACGGCGTAGGTCACGGCTCCCGCGACCAGCGGCGTCGCAACGGCCGCGAACCACCCGGACTGCACCCACTCGCTTCGCCCGGTGTACGCCAGGATGAACGCCAGCCAGAGGACGGTCGAGAGCAGGCTCAGCCCCGTCACGATGGCCCAGACCCGGAGCCGGAGGGGGCCGTGGGACAGTTGCAGGCCGACCACGGTCATCCCGACCCAGACGGTCGCCAGCGACTGCAACGCGGCGAACGCCCGCGCACTCGGCGTCTCCCGGTTCCGCCATCCGATGACCGCCAGCGCGGCCAGCAGGACGGCGGTCGCCAGGAGAATCAGCGTGGTACTCATCGACGTGTTACTATCTGTGATACACTCCCGGAGGAGTATCAACATTGCTACGCGTTATCAGGCCGTGAAATGACGACCGCGGGTCACCCCGTCCGCCGTCAGTCCGTCACAGAGACGCCGCCGAAGGCGGCGAACCCCGTGACGACGAGGTCGACCTCGTCGTGGTCGCGCTCGCGGCGCATCCGCTCGTCTGTCGCGCCGCCGAACAGCGGGAGCACGTCCATCTCGACGTTCCACTCCTCGGGCACTTTCACCTCGACGCCGCCGAACAGGGCGATGCAACTGACGTGGGCCGGCGGTTCAGCGACCGTCGCGTCCCGCAGGTCGAGTTCGGCACCGCCGAAGAGAGCGGTGAGGTTCGCGCCGGTGAAGCGCTCGGTCGTCACGCGCTGTTCGTTGCCGCTGAAGACGCCGAAGCCGGTGACGTGCGAGGTGCCCGTCGTGGCCGGCGGCGAGCGGAACTGGCTCAGCACCAGCGAGAGGCCAAAGAGGACGATGAAAAGCGGCCACAGCGAGACGACGTCGGCCGCCTCGACGAACCCCAGCGTCGTCGCCTGCCAGAGCCCGGCCAGGACGATGATGACCAGCGGCCCGAAGACGTTCCGGAAGCCGCTGCGGACGAGCGCGTACACGCCCACGAGGACGAACAGCGAGGGGATGTAGTCGAACAGGAAGCTGGTGTCGACTGTCCCCGTCGTGTCCGCGAGGAGGACCAGCCCCAGGAGGACGATGAGTGCCCCGAGGAGGAGCTGACTGGAGAGGGTGCGCTGTGTCTGTGCCATATGGCTAGTTCGCTGCCAGATAGCTTATAGACGGCTGTGTGGAGTGTGACCGCGGGACAACTACGGGGTGTCAGCGAACTCCTCTCGTGCCGTTCGAAGTCGCAGAAGTGGGAGAGACCGGCAAAGCACTTACCGACGAGTGACTGAAAATCAGTATGCGCCGTCGGAGTGTCATTGCAATCCTTGGCATGCTGACAGCAGGTACAAGTAGTGGCTGTATCTCCTCGATTCGAGACGCGGTGAATCCAACGGCTCAACTCGGGTGGTTCGGCGTTCACAATGCCGACACGGAGTCGTCACACCGATTCGTCCTCGAAGTCGAACGAGACGGGGAGGTCGTTCATTCGTCGTCACACACAGTCGACGCAGCGCGCGAATACGAAGGCGGTGGTCAACACAACGACGGGGCTGTGGCCGAGTGTGAGTGGGGGAGCACTCCGGGAGATTATACGGTTCGTGTCCGTGTAGATGACGGCGAGTGGGTAGAAGCGTCTGTAACGGAGTTCGCTACATCGAGAGACGTGGACTGTGTCGTCGCTGATGCCGAGTATCGCTCAACCCTCACCATCTATCTCAAAGAGGGGTGTGACCGAGACGGGTACGGGCGAATGTGCTCGTTCACGAACGAATAGAGTCACACGCCCACGCCAACGGACAATTCCCTGCCCGTCGTGTGAAAAACTTCTCCGAGGAGGGTTCGACCCGCTCCACTCGCGGTCAGTACCAGTCGAGGTCGGCGACGAAGGAGCGCAGCATCGACCGGGTGACGTGGGGCATACAGACGACGCGCATCTCGCCGGACCCGGTCTTGGAGACCCGCCAGCCGCGGTCCCGGAGTTCGTCGGTCATCGGCACCGAGAGGTCGGCGGCCACCAGCGGGAGTTCCGGCCCGACGACCTCGTGGCCGCGGACCTCCAGGGCCTCGGCCAGCCACTCCGCGTTGTCCATCGCGCGCTCGTAGGTCTCGCGGTAGCCCTCCGGCCAGAGGGCGTCCATCGCGGCGACGGCGCTCGCCACGCCCGCGCCGGAGCGGGTCCCGGTCAGCGTCACCTGCGACGTCGACTCCAGGTACGGCGTGTCGATGGCGAGTTCGTCGAACAGGTCCGGCGAGTGCGAGAGCAGGCCGCCGGCCGGCACCGCGGCCTGGCCGACCTTGTGGGGGTCGATGGTCAGCGTGTCGATGTCGGCGTGGTCGAAGTGCCACTCGTGGTCGCTGAAGGGGAGGTAGAAACCGCCCCAGGCGGCGTCGACGTGACAGAGCGCGCCGGCGTCCGCGGCGACGTCCGCCAGCGCGGGAATCGGGTCGACGTAGCCGTACTCGGTCGACCCGGCGACGCCGACGACGCAGACCGTGTCGCCGTCGATTAGTTCCTGCATCGCGTCGACGTCGGCGGTGTGGTCGGTCGTCGGCGCGGTCCGCAACTCGACGTCGAGGACGTTCGCGGCCTTCCGGAAACTGAAGTGGGCGCTCTCCGGGGCGACGACATTGGGGTCGTCCGTGTCGGCGCGGTTGCGCGCGATGCGGACCGCCTGGATGTTGGCCTCCGTCCCGCCGCTGGTGACGTAGCCGGCGGGGTCGGCCAGGCCGGCGACGGTGCCGAGTTGCTCGACGGCCCGTCGTTCGAGTTCCGCCACCGTCTCGTAGGTCCCGGGGTCGCCCGGATTGGTGGCGAGAAAGCGCTCGGCTGCCTGCCGCGCCGCAGGGTGCGGGACGGTACACATAGAGGAGAGGACGCGTTCGAAATCCTGCGGTTCGGCTCGCTCGACCTGCTGCATACGCCATACTATCCACGAACCCGCTTAGTGGTTACGTTTGTCTGAGTGTCGCACACCCCCGGCGCTCGGGGCCGAACAATACAGAAAACGACGGCTTCGGCGGCCGTTACCGCACGGAGTCCAGCAGCAGTTTCTGCTCGGTCCGCTTGACCTCGTGTTGCACGTCGCGGACGGCGTCGATGTTCGCGGAGATGGAGGTGACGCCCTCGTTGACGAGGTGTTGCACCATCCGTGGCTTCGACCCCGCCTGCCCGCAGATGCTCGTCGCGACGTCGTGTTCCCGGCAGGTCTGGATGGTCTCGCTTATCAGTTCCATCACCGCGGGGTGGAGTTCGTCGTAGCGGTCGGCCACGTTCTCGTTGTTGCGGTCGACCGCCAGCGTGTACTGCGTGAGGTCGTTGGTGCCGAAGGAGGCGAAGTCGATGCCCGCCTCGGCCATCTGTTCGACCGACAGCGCCGCGGCGGGGGTCTCTATCATCACGCCCCAGGAGCGCTTCTCCGTGTCGATGCCCGCGTCCTGCAGGTGTGCCTTCGCCCGCAGGACGTCCTCGGCGTCGTTGACCAGCGGCAGCATGATTTCGACGTTGTCGTAGCCCATCTCGAAGAGCTTCCGGAAGGCTTCGAGTTCGTGCTGGAAGACGTCGGGCCGGTCGAGGCTCCGGCGGATGCCCCGGTAGCCCAGCATCGGGTTGTGCTCCGCGGGCTCGTCGTCGCCGCCCTCTAGCTGGCGGAACTCGTCGGTGGGGGCGTCAAGCGTGCGCACGCGCACCGGGCGCGGGTAGAACTCGTCGGCCACGCTGCGGGCACCCTCGACGATCTGGTCGACGTACTCGTCGACGCCGTGGTCCGCGATGTAGCGCTCGGGGGTCTTGCCCAGCGAGAGGATCATGTGCTCGATGCGCAGCAGGCCGACCCCGTCGGCACCGGTCGCGGCCGCGCGCTCGGCGGCGTCGGGGATGGAGACGTTGACCTTCACCTCGGTGGCGGTCATCGGCTTGACCGGCGTGTCCGGCCGTATGTCCTCGACGGCGTCGTGTGCCTCCTCCTCCTCGGCACCGGTCTCGACGGTCCCCTTCTCGCCGTCGATGGTGATGACCTGCCCGTCGGTGAGCAACTCGGTCGCGTGCTCCGCGCCGACGACGGCGGGAACGCCCAGTTCGCGCGAGACGATGGCGGCGTGGGAGGTCATCCCGCCCTCGTCGGTGACGATGCCCGACGCCCGCTTCATCGCCGGCACCATGTCCGGCGTCGTCATCTCGGCGACGATGATGTCGCCCTCGCCGACCTTGTCCAGTTCGTCGAGTTTCCGGACGATGCTGACCTCGCCCGAGGCGCGGCCGGGGCTGGCACCCAGGCCGGAGAGGACGACCTCGCCGTCTTCGGTGCCCTTGGGCTCCTCGCTGCTCTCCTCGGCGAGGCCGCCGTCGGCGACGCTGCCCTCGGTCGTGCCGCCCTCGCTGATGGTCGTGATGGGGCGGGACTGCAGCAGGTAGACCTCGCCGTCGTGGATGGCCCACTCGACGTCCTGCGGTTCGCCGTAGTAGCCCTCTATCTCCTCGCCCAGTTCCAGCAGGGCGTCGAGTTCGTCGTCGGAGAGGACGCGCTGGTCGCGCTTGTCCTCGGGGACCTCTCGCTCGACGGTCTCGCCGGTTGCCTCGTCGCGGACGTGCATCACCTTCTTCTGGGCGACCGTCTCCGTCTTGATTTCGGCGGTCGCGCGGTCGATGACGTAGTTGTCCGGCGTGACCGCGCCGGAGACGACTGCCTCACCGAGTCCCCACGCGGCCTCGATGGTGACGACGGGCGCACCGGTCGAAGGGTGACTGGTGAACATGACGCCCGATTTGTCGGCGTCGACCATCTCCTGGACGACCACCGCGATGTCGACGGTGGCGTCTTCGAAGCCCTGCTCCTGGCGGTAGTAGATGGCGCGCTGGGTGAAAAGCGAGGCCCAGCACTCCCGCACTTTCTCCAGCAGGTCGTCGCGGGTGATGTTGAGGAACGTCTCCTGCTGGCCCGCGAAGGAGGCGTCGGGCAGGTCCTCGGCCGTTGCCGACGAGCGCACCGCAACGGACGCGTTCTCGCCGATGCGGTCGTAGGCCTCCAGGATGCCCTCCCGCTGCTCGTCGGGAATCTCGGTCTCCCGGATGAGCGACTGGGCGCGCTCGGCGGCGTCGGCCAGCGCGGCGGAGTCGTCGGAGTCCACGTCGACGATGTCGAATAGCTCCTCGTCGATGCCGGTGTCTTCGATGAACGAACGGTACGTGTCTGCGGTGACGATGAATGCCGGCGGGACAGGCAGGTCCGCCGACGTCATCTCCCCGAGTGACGCCGCTTTCCCGCCGACCGACTCCAGGTCGTCGGCCCGCACGTCGTCCAGCCAGAGTACAGCCATTACATGTAGCCTATCGAACTAGGATAAAGAACCTTCTGGAGTTGCCGGGCGGGACCGAGTGGCCGTCTTCGGGCCGCTCGACGGGGTGAGACTCCTTCCCACGCACAGCCCCGCCGTCCGGGACTGGACGGTCGCTGCCCCCGGCGTTTATACCATCTCAGACCTCGATGATGTCGTCGTCCTCGTCGCCGGGGACGGTGACGGTTCCGTCTAGCGTCGTCACCGCGTGTCCGCCCACCCGGAGGCCCCCGCCCGCCTCCACGTGGACGCGGCCGGGCCGCTCTGCGAAGTGGCCCTGCTCGACGCTCGTCGTCGCGTCCTCGATGACGCCGCGCTCGAACAGGTGCGCGACGAGTCCGCCGGCCAGGCCCGGCAGCGCCGGCGTCTCCAGTCCGACGGTCCGCACGCCCGGGTCGGTCCCCGGGGGGACGAACGTCCGCGCGTGACACGCCGCGTCGGCGGCCAGCGTGTCGAAGGTGAAGGCGCAGACGGCGTCGACGTCGGCGTCTGCGGCCACCTCCGCCAGCACCACCGGGTCGGGGTCGGCACCGCTGACGTGTTCGAGGAAGTTCACCGGCGCGGCCAGTACGTCCCGCCCGACCGAGAGCGAAAGCGGCGGCAGGTCCGCGCCGACGTCCCGCAGCGCCGCGACGTCGATGCCCAGCGCGGCCGCGATGCGCGCCTCGTCGACCGTCGACTCCGTGACCGTCGGCGTCGGCCGCGCGACCCAGACGCCGCCGTCGCTCGTGACCTCCACGTCGACCGTCCCCGTCGCCGTCGAGAGCGTGTCCGTCCCCACCTCGCGGCCGCCGCGCTCGTGCTGGAAGGCGACGGTCGCGACGGTCGCGGCGGGGTGGTCGTCCAGCGGTCCCGTCGGGCCGACGACGCGGAGGCTGTCGCCGTCGGGGACCGCAGTGGCCGCGGCGAGTTCGCCCGCGACGCCCTGCAACTGGTCGTCGGTGAGGTCCGCCCCGTCCGGCAGGAGGCCGACCGGGACGCCGCCGGTCGGCTCGGCGGCGCACGCGTCCACGATGACGGCCTGTCGGGTGTCCATACCCGGTGGGCGTCCGGCGGCCACATGAAAGCGTCGGGAATTTTCCCGCGGGCGTCCGTGAGCGCCCCCATGGGAGAGACCGAGACTGCCCGGCTGTCGCAGTCCCACACCGAGATGACGGAACTGCTGATGCCCGACGACACCAACTACTTCGAGCGCGCGCTCGGGGGCGCGGTGTTGCACTGGATGGACATCTGTGGCGCAATCGCGGCCATGCGCTTCTCGCACAGCCAGTGTGTCACGGCGTCGATGGACCACGTCGACTTCATCACGCCCATCGAACTCGGCGAGGTGGTCGTCGTCCAGGCCTACGCCTTCGAGACCGGCCGGACGAGCATCGACGTGAAGGTGGACGTGAGGGCCGAGGACCCCCACACGGGGGACTCCCGCGACACCACCTCGTCGTTTCTCACCTTCGTGGCCGTCGACGAGGACGGCACGCCGACGCCGGTGCCGGACCTGGTCTGCGAGAGCGACGCCGAGCGCCAGCACCGCCAGGAGGCAATCGAGGAGCGACAGGCGCAACTGGAGGCCATCATCGACCGGATGGAGTAGTCCGACCGCCCCCGGCGCGTTCCCGAGCGGCACCTCCTTTAATTACCGGAAAGACTGATGTTCAACCATGTTAGAGGATATCATCGAGGAGTCGAACACTGCCCGGATGAGCGACGCTCAGATACGGGAGTACCTCCTGGCGCAGGGGGTCGGCGTCCTGGGGCTGCCCGACGCGGAGTTTCCCTACCTCATTCCGATGTCCTTCGGCTACGACGGCGAGTCGACGCTGTACTTTCTGTTCTTGCTCTTCGGCGGCGACACGCAGAAGGAGTCACTGAGCGACAGGTCCGCGCGGGCGACGTTCGTCGTCTACAGCGCCGAGTCCAAGTTCGAGTGGCGCAGCGTGATTCTCAAGGGAACCATCGCGCCGGTGCCCAACGAGGAGTTCGGCGAGCTGCAAGAGGCCATGGAGAATGCCTGGCACCCGGACCTGTTCAGTTCGGCCAGCCCCCAGCGGGGCGTTCAGGGGTACAAACTGGAGATAGAGGAGTCGAACGGCATCTGGAACCGGAGCAGCCCGCGCAGTTCCGACGTGTCCCACACGTTCTAAATCTAGTCTGTCCGCACCGCCGCCGCGACGTCCTCGGTGATCTCCAGGCGCATCTTGAGCGTCTGGTCGTCCATGTCGAGGAGTTCGAAGCCGATGGACTCGTAGACGTGGACCGCGCGCTCGTTTCTGCTGTCGACGTGGAGCAGTATCGCGTCCATCTCGTCCTCGGTCGCGTAGGCGATGGCCTGCCGGATGAGTTCCGTGCCGATGCCGCGGTTGTGGAACTGCTCGTCGACGAAGATGACCAGTTCCGCCTCGTCGGCCTCCCGCGGCGAGTAGGCGACGTGGCCGACCAGCCGGTCGCCGGCGAAGACGGTGAGGTTCCGGCCGCGGTCGACGAGTTTCCCGACCCAGTCTTCGATTTGCGAGCGGGCCAGCGGCGGGAGCGACATCGAGCGGTGCCGTTCCGGGTAGCCCTCGTAGAAGTCGACGAGCGCCTCGAAGTGGTCCTCGTCGTACGGGCGAACGTGCAGCGCGACGCCGGTCTCGTCCTCGAAGCAGGGGCTCCGCGGCGGACTGTCGTCGAATCCGGCGCAGTCTGGCTGCGTCGAGTCGTCGGGGGACACGCCTTGTTGCAGTTCGACACTCATTCGTTCTATCTACTACAACTTATGGGAGCGACACGAATCACCCCTGGGCAGCACATGTGCGGGGTTTATATAGGAAACGGCGGCGAACGCCGGTGCATCGGGCCGGAGTATTTCGATTAGTCGAACGATACGGGACGGAGTGGCTGCTGCGCGACGCTACGGGGTGTGATGCGGTGTCGGAAGAACGGTCGACACGTCAGAACGAGGGTACGGATACCGGACGTACACCCTGCCGGTACGGCCGCACAGCTGGTCGTGGCGCGAGCGGGTCGCGGTGGTCGGTTGGCTGTGTCATGTGTCGTGCGTGCTCACTCTTCGATGCGGTGGCTCAGGACGATTTCTTCGAGGTCTTCTCGGCTCGTGCCGCCGTCCGTGTAGACGTCGGAGTCGTCGTGGATGTCCGGGACCATCGGTGCGCCAGTGTTCTCGGCGTCTGTGAAGTGGGTGTACATGGGTTCTCCGCAACCCTCATGGTCTTCCATGACGGTTGTACTCGATTCGTTGGCTCCGGGCCATATAAATATAATGGTCTATAATTCGGGTTGCCGGAATCCGGGGATGGGTCGGGCCCGGTCGGGGTCGCTGGCAGGTCACTCGTCCCAGTACTCCACGTCCGCGTCGAGCGGGAAGTACCCCTGGAAGGTGCGCTCCTCGCGGCCGCCCGGCGGCGAGCCGACGTAGACGCCGAACTTCTCCATCTCCGGATAGACCGTCACGTCGGGCTCCTCCATCGTCGACACCATCAGGTAGCGCAACACCTCGTCGCCGTCGTTGACGAGTTGGTGACCGCCGCTCTCGTCGGCCGGGAGTGCGACGAAGTCGCCCGCGCCGATGTCCTGTTCGCCGTCGTCGCCCCGGAGCAGTCCCGACCCCGAGAGGACGTAGACGGCCTCCTCGTTGGCGGTGTGGTAGTGGTAGGGCCACGAGCGCTTGCCGGGGTCGAGTTCGTAGAGGCTACAGCCCAGTTGCTCGGCGTCGGTGGCGTTCGCGAGTTCCTTCCGACGGAAGGCGTTCTCGCCGCGGTCGTACTCCTCCCAGTCGAGGTCGTCCTCGTTGACCGTCGTCATGGGCCGACTCACGGCCGGCGAACTGATAAGCGCGGCCCCGGTGCCCCGGTCACCATTTGTCTGTCGCGGGCCTCCAGCCGTGACTTCGAAGGGATTGTGTAGGCCCGGCGTCAGCCACGTACTGTGTCGCTGCTGTCTATCTTCGGGACGGCAATTCTCCCCATCGTCGCCATCGCCGCCGCGGGGTACCTCCTCGGGCGCACGCGCGATATCTCCGCGACGCCGTTGAACACCGTCACCGTCTACGTCCTCGTGCCGGCGCTGGTCTTCCACACGCTGACGACCACGCAACTCGCCGGGGAAACCCTCGCCAGCATCGTCCTCGGCGTCTTCCTGTTCACCGGCGTGATGGCCGTCCTCGCGCAGGGGACGGGGACGGTGCTGGGCAACGCCGAACCCATCCTCGGCACGTTCGTCCTCGTCAGCGTCTTCTCGAACGCCGGCAACTACGGCATCCCCGTCTCCGAGTTCGCCTTCGGCGCGCTCGGGCGCTCGACGGCCGTCGTCTACATCGTCGGCCAGTCCGTCGCCATGTACACGCTCGGTGTCTACCTCGCGGCCCGCGGCGAGGGCAGCGACTGGCGCGAGGGGATGCGGGCCATCTTCTCTATCCCGCTGATCTACACGGTCCTGGCCGCGCTGGCCGCCCGGTACGCCGGTGTCGTCCCGCCCGCCGACACCGCTGCGATGGAGACGCTGCAACTCGTCGGCGACTCCGCCATCCCCGTGATGTTGCTCATCCTCGGCATCGAACTCGCGGAGACGGACTACAGCGCGGCCGCGCTCCAGGTGACGCCGGCCGTCGGGCTGAAACTGCTCGTCGCCCCCGTCGTCGCCGTCGGGGTCGCGCTCCTCGTCGGGTTCCAGAATCCGACGGTCGCGCGGGTGTTCGTCCTGGAGAGCGCGATGCCGGCGGCCGTGACGACGCTCATCCTCACCGGGGAGTTCGCGGGCCCGAACGCGGACGGCATCGCTGCCACCGAGTACGCGAGCACCGCCATCTTCGTCTCTACCGTCATCTCGGTGCCGCTCCTTACGGGGTTGATTGCCCTCCTACAGTCGGGAGTGGTGCTCTGACGGCGAGAGGTGGACGTGGTAGAGCTTCCCGCAGTCGGACTCTCCGCAGACCGGACACTCGTCGGGCGCGGGGTCGACGGCCTCGGACGGTGACCCGTTCAGGTCGACGTCCGCGGCGGTGACCAGTCGCGCGCCCGCGTGGTCGAGTTCGTAGCCGTCCTCAGTCTCGCGGACGAAGTGCTCGCAGACCAGCGAGAGGTGGTAGTTGAACCGGCCGGCGTCGCTCACGCCCACGCGCCGGCGGAGGTCGCTGAAGGGGAGCGGCTCGTCGGCCTCGGCGAGCGTCCGGAGGATGCGCACCCGCGTCTCGTCGCTCAGCACGTCGAGCGCGTCGCCGGGGTCTGCCTTCTGCTCGGACATCACCGGTAGTACGGCGATGGCCGAAAAGACGCTTTCGCGATTCATACGCGAGCTTACTGAAACGCGCTTCTGGGAACGCTGAAGGGGGCCTGCGCCGACGGTGTGCCCATGCTACGGAACCGCCTCGACGAACGCACCGCCGACCTGCTCGGCAACGTCGGCTTCCGGCGGCTGTACGCGGGCCACGCGGTCAGCGAAGTGGGCGACGAACTCTACTTCGTCGCGGCGATGTGGCTCGTCTACTCGCTGTCGGGGTCGACGGCGCTCACGGGCGTCGCCGGCTTCCTCGCCCGCGCGCCGGGTGCCCTCGGTTTCCTCTTCGGTCCCCTCGTCGACCGCGCACCGCTTGGCCGACTGCTCGTCGGCTCCGAACTCCTCCAGGCCGCCGTCGTCCTCGCCGTTCCCGTCGCGGCCGCCCTCGACGCGCTGACCGTCCCGGTCGTCCTCGCCGTCGTCCCGCTGCTCGCGACGCTGAAGCGCATCTCCGACCCCGCGCAGAACGCCGCAGTCCCGCGATTGGTCGCCGACCGGAACCTCGTACGGGCGAACTCGCTGACCGCGACCAGCGACCGGGCCATCGGCGCGCTCGCCCGGGCCGGCGGCGGTGCAATCATCGCTGCCGTCGGTGCCGTGACGCTGTTCGCCGTCAACGCCGTCACCTTCCTCGCGAGCACGCTCGTCTTCGCGGCCATCGCCGTCCCCCGCACGGACAAGGGTGGCTCCCCCTCGGCCCGCGAGTACGTCGACGATATCGCCGAGGGTATCGGTATCGTCCGCCACTCCGCGCTGGCGCACATGGTCGCCGGGGCCGCGCTCGCGACGTTTTTCATGGGACTGACGACGGCCGTCCTCCCCGCCTTCGCCGCCACCTTCGGCGGTGCCGGGACCTACGGGCTCCTGCTGGCGGCGATGACCGCCGGGATGCTCTGTGGCTCCCTGCTCGCGTCGTGGCTGGAGACGGTCCCGCTCGGCCTGGTGACCAGCGCCGGATTCGTCGCCGGCGCGGCCTGCTGGGCCGCGGCCGTCCTCAGCGGGTCGCCGCTGGCCGTCGTCGTCCTGTTCGGCCTCGCCTTCGTTCCCGTCGGGAGCTACAACGTCCTCGTCAGCGCCGCCCTCCAGAGCGGCGTCCCGGAGGAGACGCTGGGTCGCGTGACGGCGACGACCGGCAGCCTCGTCTCGACCGTCGGCCCGCTGGGCATCCTCCTCGGCGGCGTCCTCGGCGACGTCGTCGGCAGCACGCTCGTCATCGGCGGGTCGGCCGTCGGCTTCGCGCTCATCGCCGCCTACTGGTTCCTGGTACCGACGCTCCGGCAGTTCCCCGCTATCGACGCGCTGGAGCGCAACGCGTTCGCGGTCTGACCGCTCCGCGTTCGGTCCCAGAGAGAAAGAGCCGCCGCTCCCCGCGTGGCCGACCGGTCAGCACTCGCTCACTGTCGCCCGTCGTCGCGGACGTAGGTGAGCGCGTCCAGGAACGTCTCGACGTCGACGCTGTCCTCCGACTCTGCGAGGCGCTCCCGGAGCTTGGTCGGTGTCATGTGTACTGGTAACATACAGCACTCCGAGCTATAGTTCTTTCGCTGCCACTAACAGGTCGACCTCCCCGGCGAAACGCAGTACTCAGTCGGCGATGGCTTCCCCGGAACCGGTCGCGGCGCTGGGGTCCTGAATCCAGAGGTCGCCGAAGAGGTCGTCCTGCTGGAGGCGGACCTGTCCGCGGTGGGAGAGAAAGAGCAGGCCGAGGAACGTCTCGACGCGGGAGCCGCCGGCGTGGGCGACCTCCCGGTAGAGCACCTCGTCGCGCCCGGCCTCGTAGTGCTCGCGCACCGCGTCGTGGACGCTCTCGATTATCTCGTCGATGTTCTCGGTGTGAGCCGTGCCGGTGACGTCCTCCGCGGTCGGCTCGTCGTCCATCCGCAGGTCGTCGGCGGTGTGGTAGTCCAGTTGCTGAGTGCCGCGCTGGTAGCCGCTCGGCGACCCGCTGGTGTCGTACTCGCGGGAGTCCTTCCACCAGCTATCCCGCTCGGCCTCCCGCAGGTCCCGCACCAGTTCGTCCAGCGTCTGTGGCATCCCGCGGGCGCGCCTGCGCTCCAGCCGGCGGTCCATCTCCGCCTCCAGCGTCGCGAAGGGGTCGTGGTCCTCGGGCACCTCGCCGTCGTCCATCATCGCCTGCTCCCACGGCTCGGGTTCGGGCTCGTCGTCGTCGTCCGCCTCCAGCATCGCGTCGCCTTTCATCCGCAACAGGACGCTCGCGTAGAACAGCGCCCGCCCGGACGTGCGCAGGTCGGCGTCGTCCAGCCGGTCGAGGAACTTGTCGGTGACCGCCACGATGTCGATGTCCCAGGGGTCTATCTCGCCGTCCTCGGCCAGCGCGACCAGCACCTCGACCGGTTC
Source organism: Salinibaculum sp. SYNS191 (assembly GCF_037338445.1). Taxonomy (NCBI): domain Archaea; kingdom Methanobacteriati; phylum Methanobacteriota; class Halobacteria; order Halobacteriales; family Haloarculaceae; genus Salinibaculum; species Salinibaculum marinum. The sequence continues at coordinate 1,593,788 of NZ_CP147838.1, read as the reverse complement.
GACTTCCTCCTCATCGTCGCCTTTCTCTCCGTCGTGGGAATCCCCGTTTTCGAGCAGCGCAGCGGCCTCCTCGTCGGCTGGCTGGTGCCCGTTCTCCGACGCCGACGAACCGGGCTTCTCGCGGTCCTCGTGACCGGTGATGTCCAGCGGAATCTCGGAGTCAGTCACGGTCGACACCTCCGTGCTGGCTGGACGCGAGCGGGTCGCTTCGCTCCCCGTTCGCCGTTCGAGGACTCACTTCGTTCGTCCTCGCTAGTCATCAGCTGGCACCTCCGCTTCCTCGCCGTCACCGCCGGAGAGGTCGATGCCCGTCACGGCGCTGACGTTGTTCTCCTGCATCGTCACCCCGATGGCCCGCTCGGAGCGTTCGAGCATCGCCGAGCGGTGGGAGACGACGACGAACTGCGCGTCGCCGGCGAGTTCGTCGACCAGTTCCCCGACCAGGTCGGCGTTGGCGGCGTCAAGGAAGGCGTCCACCTCGTCCAGGGCGTAGAAGGGCGCGGGGTTGTGCCGCTGGATGGCGAAGATGAAGGCGAGCGCGGTCAGTGACTTCTCGCCGCCGCTCATCGCCTCCAGGCGCTGGATGGGCTTGTCGCCTGGCTGGGCCTTCATCGTCAGGCCGCCGTCGAACGGGTCGTCCTCGTTTTCGAGGTGCAGGCGGCCCGAACCGTTCGAGAGGCGCTCGAAGATGTCCTGGAACTGCTCGTCGATGGCCGTGTAGGCGTCCATGAACGTCTCTTTCTTGCGCGCCTCGTAGGTCTCGATGCGGTCGCGGATGCCCTCTGCCTCCTCGACCATGGTGTCCTTCTTGTCGAGGATGTCCTCCAGGGCGGCCTCGACCTCGTCGTACTCGTCGATGGCGAGCATGTTCACCGGCTCCAGTGCCTCCATCTCGGCTTCGAGCCGGCGAATCTCCGACTCCACCTCGTCGTGGTCGGGTATCTCCTCGGGGTCGAAGTCGCCGACCTCGTTCTCCAGTTCACCGATTTCCCACTCCAGGCGGTCGGCGTCGTCCTGGGCCTCCGTGAGGTCGCCCTGGACGCTCGCGACGGCCTCCTTCTTCGCGTCGCGCTTCTCGCGGGCGTCGGCGAGGTCGGCTTTCAGGTCCTCGCGCTCGTCTTTGAGGTCCGCGAGTTCCTCCTCCAGTTCGGCGACGGCCTCCTCCTTCTCGGCCAGGGTCTCCTCCTTTCCGTCAATCTGGCCTTCCAGGTCCTCGATGCGGGCCTCGGCGTCGGCCTCGCGCTCTTTCGCCTGGTCGATTTTGCCCTCCAGTTCCTCGATTGCGTCCTCGGCGTACTCCTTCTCCAGCGTGAGTTCGCTCAGTTCTGCGTCGAGTTTGTCCTGTTCGCGTTCGAGGTCGTCGATGTCCTCGCGGATCTCCTCGGCCTCGGCGGTCAGTTCCGGCAGGTCGGAGTCCTCGACTTCGGCCTCTAGTTCCGCGATGCGCTCCTCTATCTCGGCGATGGTCTCGTTTTGCGCGGCGATGTCGGCCTCCAGGCCGTCCATCTCCTCGGAGACCGACTCCCGCTCGGCCGCTATCTCTTCGAGTTCCGCCTTCAGTTGCTCGATTTTCGCCTCCGCCTCGCCGATTTCGGTCCGCTTGCGCTCGATTTCGCTCTGTATCTCGCGGACCTGGTCGGCGGCGTCGCTCTGCCGGTCGCGGGCGTCGTCGAGTCGCCCCTCCACGTCGCGGATGTCGTCGCGGATGGACGACCGCTCGTCCTCCAGTTCGTTGATGCGCTGGGCGACCCGCTCCAGTTTGCCCTCACTGCCTTCGAAGGAATAGCGGGACCCCTTCTTCGACCCGCCGGTCATCGCACCCGACTTCTCGACGAGGTCGCCATCGAGCGTCACGAGACGGTAGTCGCCCATCAGGTCCCGCGCCGTCTCCATGTCCTCGACGACGAGCGTGTCGCCGAGCACGTACGAGAAGACGCCGGCGTACTCGCTGTCGAAGTCCACGAGGTTGTACGCGAAGTCGACCACGCCCGCGCGGTTGGGCAGCGACGGGAGCGAGCGGGTGTGCATCTCCGTGATGGGGAGGAAGGTCGCCCGCCCGGCGTTGCGCGATTTCAGGTACTCGATGCAGTGCTGACCGATGCCGTCGTCGTCGACGACGACCTGCGCCATCCGGCCGCCGGCAGCGGTCTCGCAGGCGGTGGCGTACTGGCCGGAGACGCTGCCGAGCTGGGCGACCGTGCCGTGGACGCCGTCGATGTCGCCGTTGAGAATCGTCGTCACTGCCCGGCCGTACGAGGAGTCGCCCGAGTGGTCTGCCTTCGCCTCCAGTTCGGCGTACTCCTGCTGGGCGGCGCTAATCTCGTCCTCGATTTCTTCGAGGTCGTCCTGCAACGCGGCCTTCTCGGCCTTGAGGTCCTCGACGACCTCCGTGATGGTCGCGCGGTTCTTCTCGGCTTTCTCCAGTTCGGTTTCGAGGTCCGCGATGTCGGCCTCAAGTTCGGGGATGCGCTCTTCCGCTTCCTCGATGTCGGCCTCGGTCTCGCGCTGCTCGTTCGAGCGCCGGCGGGCCTCGTCCAGCAGGCGGTCCTGCTCGCGCTGCAGGTCGTTCTTCTCCGACTTTGCTTTCTCCAGGGCCTGCTTCTTCTCGTCGAGTTCCTCCTTGACCTCCTCGAAGTCCTGTCCCACCTCGTCGATGCGGGCCTCGACCTCTTCGAGTGCCGCCTCCTTCTCCTGTATGTCCGCGGCGATAGAGGACTTGGCGACTTTCGTCTCCTGGATGTCGCTCTGGAGGTCCTCGATGGTCTCCTGTTTGTTGTCTATCTTGACGAAGGCCTCCCGCCGTTCGGTCTCGGCGGCCTCGATTTTCTCCTCCTCGTTTTCTATCTTGTCTTCGAGACGGGCGATGTCGCCCTTTATCTCCTCCATCTCGCGCTTGATGGCGAGCTGTTCGTCCTCGCCCTTGCGCTCGATTTCGTGGTTCAGGTTTTCCAGGTCGGACTCCAGGGCCATCACGCGGGCCTGGCGCTCGTCGAGTTCGGCCTCGCGTTCGTCGAGCGTCGCCTGGAGGTCGTCGATTTCCTCGCGGAGGTCGTCGAGTTCGGCCTGTTTGTCGGCGAGTTCGGCGGCCTTCCGGTAGCTCTCGTACTCCTCTTTCTCCTCGCGGAGTTCCTTGTACTCCAGCGCCGTCTCCCGTTCGTCGGCGAGCTGGTCCAGCCGCTGTTCTTTCTCCTCGATGCGGAGTTCGGCCTCGTCGATGCGCTCCTCGACGACTTCCAGTTCCTCGAAGGCGTCCTCCTTCTTGGCGTCGAACTGGGCGACGCCGGCTATCTCGTCGATAATCTCCCGGCGCGCGCCCGGCGTCATGTTGATGATTTCGGTCACGTCGCCCTGCATCACGACGTTGTACCCCTCGGGCGTGATGCCGGCCTGTTCGAGCAGGTCCTGGATGTCGCCGAGGTTGACCGAGCGGCCGTTGATGTAGTAGTAGGAGTAGTAGTTGTCCTCGGTCTCCTTGACGCGGCGCTTGATGTTGATTTCGTCGACGTCGCCCACGGCGTCGGTGCCGGCGGCGTTGACGACCTGCGCGCGGTCGAGGGTGCCGTCGTCGTTGGCGAGGACGACCTCGACGCTCGCCTCGCGTTCGCCCTCGAAGGACTCGCCCTCCTGGTGGCCGGGGTTGTAGATGAGGTCCGTCAGCTTCTCCGCGCGGATGCCCGAGGTACGGGCGAGGCCGAGCGCGAAGAGGACGGAGTCGATGATGTTTGACTTGCCCGAGCCGTTCGGGCCGCTGACGGTGGTGAAGTCTTCGTAGAAGGGGATACGGGTCTTCCGGCCGAAGCTCTTGAAGTTGTCGAGGACGAGCTCTTTGATGTGCATGGGGGTGCTCGTGGGAGAGGTCCGGACCTACGCCACGATGATGTCGGTCTCGGACTCCTCCGCGTTGTCCTCTCCCTCGGAGGCCTCGGTGTTAGATGTGTCGGCCGCGTCCTGCGATTCGCCGGCTTCCGGCACTCTGATGTCGCTCTCCTCGGATTCCTCGCCCTCCTCGGATTCGGGGACGAAGCCCAGGTCGTCGTCGACCGCGTTCTCCAGCTCGCGCAGCCGGACCTTGCACTCGACGAGTTCGTCGGTCAGCCCCTCGACCGACGCTTCCAGTTCCTTGACCCGCGATTCGAGTTCCTCGACACGGTTGCCGCACATAGACACACCGTCTCACTCCGCCTACATAAACGTACGTCAGACAATGGTACGTGAACGGATATGTTCTCGAACGCAGCTTAGAGGGTCTGAAAACGCTGAATACGGCATATCGGTCCGCGACCAGTTACATTCACTATCTGGAGAGGAAACAGTGGTGGGTGCCCGCTACTCCTCGTCCAGCAGCGACTCGTCGCCGTACTCCGCGCGGAGGTCCTTCTTCGAGAACTTCCCGGTCGCGGTCTTGGGCACCTCCTCGATGAACACGTAGCGGTCCGGCTCCCACCAGTCGGGGAACTCCGCGGCGAGGAGTTCGCCCAGTTCCGCTTCGAGGTCCGCGTCGCTGATGTCGGCACCCTCGCGCCTGACGACGAACCCGACCGGGCGCTCCTGGTAGCGCTCGTGGGGGACGCCGATGACCGCCGCCTCGCTTACGTCGTCGTGGGCCATCATCGTGTTCTCCAGTTCCTGGGAGGATATCCACTCCCCGCCGGACTTGATGACGTCGTCCGCCCGGTCGACGATGTCGATGTACCCGTCCTCGTCGACGGTCACGATGTCGCCGGTCCGGAGCCACGTGCCGTCCGGGTCCTCCTCGAAGTCGCTCTCGTTGGCGTCGGGGCGCTGGTGGTACTCCGTGGTCACCCACGGCCCCCGGATGAGCAGTTCGCCGAAGTCCTCGCCGTCCCAGTCGATTCGCTCCCCGTCGTCGTCGACGACCTTGAACTCCAGTCCCGGCAGGGTCAGCCCCTGCTTGCTCCGCTTTGCCAGCGCGGTGTCGTAGTCGACGTCCTGCAGCGTACTCTTCAGCGTCGCCGTCGAGCCGATGGGCGCCGTCTCGGTCATGCCCCACGCGTGGACGACGGTCACGCCCAGGTCGTCGTACTTCCGGATGAGGCTCTCGGGGGCGGCCGCGCCGCCGATGTAGATTTCCTCCAGCGAGGAGAGGTCGACCTCGTTCTCCTCCATGTACTCCAGCAGGCCGAGCCACACCGTCGGCACGCCGGCGGTGATTGTCACCTCCTCCTCCTCGATGAGTCGGACGAGGTCCTCGGGGTTCGGCGACGGCCCGGGATAGACGTGTTTCGCGCCGGCGGCCGTCGTCGCGTAGGGCATCCCCCAGGCGTTGACGTGGAACATCGGCACGACGGGCATCACGACGTCGCTGTCGGCGAGGTTCATCCCCATCTGCGTGAGTTCGCCCATCGTGTGACTCCAGAGCATCTGCTGGGTGTACTCGACGCCCTTGGGCTTGCCCGTCGTCCCCGACGTGTAGCACATCCCCGCCGGCGTCTCGCCGGAAAGCGCCGGCCAGTCGTAGTCGGTGTCGTGGTCCTCGACGAACCCCTCGTAGGTGATGCCGAAGGGCAGTCCCGGGTACGGCACCTCGTCGCCGATGACGACGATCTGCTCGACGCTCTCGAAGGCGTCCTCGTCGTAGGCGCTCCCGATTTTCTCTGCGAAGAACTCGTCGACGAACAGGACGCGGTCCTGGGCGTCCTCGACGATGTACCGGATGTGCTCGTCCGGGAGCAGCGGGTTGATGGTGTGCAACTGCGCCCCGATGTTCGGCGCGGCGAAGTACGTCTCGAAGTGGCGGTCGTGGTTCCAGCAGACGGTCCCGACGCGGTCACCCGCCTCGACGCCGGCGTCGGCCAGCGCGTTCGCCAGCCGACCGACGCGGTCGCCGAACTCGTCGTATGTCGTCCGCGTGATTCCGTCGTGGGTCCGGGCGACGATCTCCGTGTCCGGGTACAGTCGCTCGGCACGCCACAGGAACGGTCGCAGTGTCTGAGGAGTCCCTCCTGGCATAGCTTTCCCAACGGGTGTCGGACTGATATACGTTCTCGTGTGACACTCTCCGGGCGCGACATCGACTGGATTCTCACGATGCAGGAACTGAAGCTACCAATAAGGTCACTCATGATGAATTTATAGATAGGTGATCACAATGGCCGCCGACATCCCCGAGCACCACGTCCCCGGAACGCCGGAGGCAGAGCAACTGGACAGGGTCTTCCGTGCGCTCGCGGCCCCGGTCCGGCGGGAGCTCCTCCGGGCGCTCTCGGAGCGCGAGGTCGACCACGCCGACCTCTCGTGGCTCGCAGACCGGCTGACCGGCGTCGACGACCGGCTGGACACGCCGGAGCAGGTCGTCGTGGCGCTCACGCACGTCCACCTCCCGATGCTCGCGGATGCAGGTCTCGTCGAGTACGACCGCCGCAGCGAGACGGTCCGGTACGACCCCCACCCGTTCGTCTCGCGGATGCTGCGGACGATACCGTCGATTGCAGAACAGTGACTGCTGCCGTTTTTACTTTCGTCTCCACACACGCGCCCGCAGGGCACGGTGCGTTAGTCTTTAGCCACCAGCCGCCGAACGGCGGGTAATGGCGCAAGTACAGGACCACGGCGAGCTGGCGGTCGTCATCGGGCTGGAGGTCCACGTCCAGCTCGAGACGGCGACCAAGATTTTCTGCGGTTGCTCGACCGAGCCCGCCGACGAGCCCAACACCCGCACCTGCCCGGTCTGTCTCGGACTCCCCGGCGCTCTCCCCGTACTCAACGAGGGGGCCGTCGAGGCCGCGGTCAAGGTGGGGAAGGCAATCGACGCGGACATCCCCGAGCGCACCCGCTTTCACCGGAAGAACTACTACTACCCCGACCTGCCGAAGAACTTCCAGATTACGCAGTACGACGCTCCCATCTGCCAGGAGGGGGAACTGGAGTTCGCCGTCGAGGGCGAGCGCCGCACGGTCGGCATCGAGCGCGCCCACCTGGAGGAGGACCCCGGCAGCCTCCAGCACAAGGGCGGCTCCATCGACACGGCCGACTACACGCTGGTCGACTACAACCGCGCCGGCACGCCGCTGATGGAGATTGTCACGGAACCCGACTTCCGCAGCGCGAACGAGGTCCGCTCGTTCCTCGCGAAACTCGAAGAGGTGCTGGAGTACCTCGGCGTGTTCGACGCCGAGCGCGACGGCAGCCTCCGCATCGACGCCAACCTCTCGGTCGTCGACGCCGACGAAGTGGGCGAGGCAGGCCACATCGACGCCGACGTGCTGGCCGACGCCAACCGCACGGAGGTCAAGAACATCTCCAGCCACAAGGGCGCGGAGAAGGCCCTGGCCTACGAGGCACAGCGACAGAAGAACGCCGTCCAGCGGGGCCGCGCGGTCGAGCAGGAGACCCGCCACTGGGACGAGGCCCGCGGCATCACGGTCTCGATGCGCTCGAAGGAAGAGGAGAAGGACTACCGCTACTTCCGCGAGGCCGACCTGCCCGCTCTGGAGGTCGCCGACTGGAAGGAACAGATCGCGATTCCGGAACTGCCCGACGCCCGCCGGAAGCGCTTCCGCGAGGAGTACGGTCTCAGCGACGAGGCGGCGGACAAACTCACCTCGACGAAGCAGGTGGCGGACTTCTTCGAGAACGTCGCCAGCGAGTTCGACGCCGACCTCGCGGCAACGTGGGTCGCGGACAACCTGCTGGGCGAACTGAACTACCGCGACATGGCCGTCACCGACGTCGACGACCGGTTAGACGAGATAACGCGGCTGGTCGAACTCGTCGCGACCGACGAGATTACGGCGAAGAACGCCCGCGAGACGGTCCTGCGGTCGATGCTCGACGACGGCGACGACCCCGACACCATCGTCGAGGCGGAGGGCCTGGGCAAGACCAGCGGCGACGAGGTGCAGGACGCGGTCGAGGAAGCCATCGCGGAGAACCCCGACGCTGTCGAGGATTACCACAGCGGCGAGGGCGGCGCGATAAACTTCCTCGTCGGCCAGGTGATGCAGAAGACGGGGGGGCAGCGCCGACCCCGGCGACGTGAACCAGTTGCTGCGGGCCGAGTTGGAGTAATTCCCGCGAGCGACCAGCGGGAGCGAGCGGCCTTTTTCACCCACGTTTTTCGAGGAGTGGTGGTGACCGAAGGGAACCCACCCGACGCAGAAAAAGGTGGCAGCGAGACGGGGGGGCAGCGCCGACCTCGGCGACGTGAACCAGTTGCTGCGGGCGGAACTGGAGTAGACTGCTTTTCTCTCACGCCAGCGAAATCCCGAACTCCCGTTCGAGCACGTCGTGGAACTCGCCGTCGTCGAGGGACTGTTCACGGGTCTCGCCGCCCTCGATGACGGTGAGTGTCTCCGGCTTGAGTTTCAGGTGGCCGGCGTCGGTGGCGATGGTCGCGAAGGGGCCGCTGGTGAACGACGACTCGGGAGCGGTCGAGAGGTACCGGCAACTCGCCGCGAAGTAGTCGAGGGCGACCGGGTGGTCGCGGAAGACGAAGCGGCGCTCCCACTCGGCGCCGGGGCTGCGAAACTCCGTGCAGTAGTCGGCGTCGGGCCGGTCGCTCTCTGCGACGCGCCAGGCGACGCCGGCACTGTCCTCGCGGAGTGTCCCGTCCAGCGGGAGCGGCTGACGGAGCGTGGGGACGGCGACGCCGACGTCGACGACGTAGCGCCGGCCGAGGTCGACGACGAGCGTGTGGTGGTTCGCCGGCGTCCCGACCTGGCCCTCCTCGTCGAGGACGGCCGCGGGGATTCGCTCGACGTCGAAGCCGAGTTCGGCGAGCAGCCAGCCGAACAGCCCGTTGAGTTCGTAACAGAAGCCCCCGCGCTCGCGCTCGACGATTTTCTCGTAGAGCGCCGGCAGCGAGAGCGAGACGCCCGGGGTGTCCTCTCCGGCGAGCAGGTCGCCGGTGATAGCGAGGTTCTCGAAGGGGACGCTGGTGACGTGTGCGCGCTGGATTTCAGCCAGCGTCTCGACGGAGTGGTCGTCGACGGCTGCTGGCTCGACTCCCAGCCGCGCCAGGTAGTCCGCAGTGTTCACACGGACAGCATCGCACGCCCCGCAGGTAACGCTTGTGCGGGCTGGCGACGGGTCCGCCCGGGTGCTACCACGGGAAGCGGTCGTCGTCGGCGACGTCGGGGTCGCCGCGCAAAAGTGCGAGAAAGAGCGCGATGGCGCCGACCTCGGCGCTCTTGGAGGCGGCTTCGAGCGGGAGAGTGACGATGTGGTCGACGATGGTGGCGACGAGGCCGGCCTGGTGCTGGTGGCCGCCGCCGACGCCGGTGACGGCCTCGCCGAAGAGCAACTGGCCGTGGCCGGTCGTGTGCCAGACGACCCAGCCGACGACGTAGACGGCCATCATCGCGATGCCGAGCCGGTAGGCCTGCGCCATCGACAGGTAGCCCCGCCAGGCGGCGACGAGGCCGACGGCGACGGCGGACCCCGAGAGGACGAACAGCACGGGACGGGGGTCCGGGAACGCGCTGGTCGAGAGGTACAGCTCCAGCGCCGCTGGGTCGAGGTAGACGGCCGCGCGCGGCAATCCCCAGCTGAGGTGGATGACCGCGGTGAGAACGACGAGCTGTGCCGCCAGCAGCCGCAGTGCCCGCGACAGGAACCGGTCCATGGGCTCGCTACGGCGAGGACGACCAATAGCCCGTTGGTCTCCACCGCGTGGGAACCCTGACTACTGATGGTATTTGATACCATCTGATGGTAATGAGCGGAATCTTTATACTCCTGGGGGCGGTATACAGAAGTAGAACAACAATGGCAGACTACACGACTCCCGTCACCACGACGTTCGAAATGCAGCGCAAGTCGATCGAACAGGGCCAGCAGGCGTTCCAGCAGGTACTCGACGCACAGCAGCGCGTCAACGACGCCGTCGTCGATAGCCTCGAGAGCGTCGAGGACGCCCAGCGCCGCGCCGTCGAACTCCAGCAGGGCGCCATCCACGACGCCATGGACGCAGTCGAAGCGAACGTCCCCGGCAGCGAGGCGGCTCTTGAGGAGTTCCGCGCGGCCGTCGACGACCAGTACGACGAACTGCTCGCCAACCACGAGGAAGCCTTCGACGCCCTCGTCGCCGAACTCGACGACGGCTTCGGCTCCTACGACGACCTCGCCGCCGAGTACGTCGAAGCCCTCGACGAGCAGGTCGAGATGCTCCTGGAGGCCCACGAGGAACTCGAAGACCAGTCGGTCGCGGCCGTCGAGCAGCTGGCCGAACAGGTCGAGGAACTCGAAGGCCAGATCGAGGAACTCGCGGCGCAGATCGAGGACGCCTCGGACCAGGCCCTCGTCGCCGTCGACGCGTAGACTCGACTCCCCACAGCTCCATTCCCCCTTCTGCATATTTCGACCGGCCAGCGGCGCCGCTGGTCCCTGGCGTCGAGGACACCGTACTCCGTCCGACTGCTCCACCGACTCCGGTCGGTAGTGTTGCGTGGCGTCTATTTCGTCGACTCATTGCACCTTCGTGCGCACCCGCTCGCGTGCACGCGAGCGCGTCGTACACGCTCGCACACCCGCGCTGTCTGTCGATTGGGCGAAACGTTTTAGAGGCAGTCCCGGCGTAGAGAGGCGTAGATGCCACACCGAGGTGACCGCCGGTGGAACTGATAATCACCGAGAAGGAGAACGCCGCCCGACGTATCGCCGAGATACTCAGCGAGGGGACCGCAGAGCCAGAGCGCCGCAACGGCGTCAACGTCTACCGCTGGGGTGACAAGCGCGTCGTCGGCCTCTCCGGGCACGTCGTCGGCGTCGACTTCCCGCCCGAGTACGCCGACTGGCGCGACGTCGAGCCCGTCGAACTCATCGACGCCGACATCACCAAATCGCCCACGAAGGAAAACATCGTGAAGGCCCTCCGTGAACTGGCGCGCCGCGCCGACGAGGCGACCATCGCCACCGACTACGACCGCGAGGGGGAACTCATCGGGAAGGAGGCCTACGAACTCATCCGGGAGGAGACGACGGTTCCAATCAAGCGGGTCCGCTTCTCCTCGATTACCGACAACGAGGTCCAGCAGGCCTTCGCCAACCCCGACGACCTGGACTTCGACCTGGCTGCGGCCGGCGAGGCCCGCCAGATTATCGACCTCGTCTGGGGGGCGGCCCTGACGCGCTTTCTCTCACTGTCGGCCCGGCAGCTGGGGGACGACTTCATCTCCGTCGGCCGCGTGCAGTCGCCGACGCTGAAGCTCATCGTCGACCGCGAGCGCGAAATCGAGGCCTTCGACCCCGAGGACTACTGGGAACTGTTCTCTACCCTCTCGAAAAACACCGTCGAGGGAACCTCGACGAGCCATGACGGAACTGGCGTTCCGTCAGACGGAGACGCCTTCGAGGCCCAGTACTTCTACGACGACGACGGCACCGAGGCCGAGCGCGTCTGGGACGAGGACGCCGCGAACGAGGCCCACGAGCGTCTCCAGCAGGCGACGGCGGCGACTGTCACCTCGGTCCGCCGCCGGACGCGGACGGACACCCCGCCGACGCCGTTCAACACCACGGCGTTCATCAGCGCCGCCGGGTCGCTGGGCTACTCCGCCCAGCAGGCGATGTCCATCGCCGAGGAGCTGTACACCGCCGGCTACCTGACGTACCCGCGGACGGACAACACGGTCTACCCGGCGGACCTCGAACCGGACGACCTACTCGATGCCTTCGTGGGTAGCAGTGAGTTCGGCGAGGATGCAGAGTCCCTGCTGGCGCTGGAGGACATCGAGCCGACGGAGGGCGACAAGGAGACCACCGACCACCCGCCCATTCACCCGACCGGCGAACTGCCGGGCCGGGGCGAACTCAGCGACAGCGAGTGGGAGATATACGAACTCGTCGTCCGGCGCTTCTTCGCGACGGTCGCGGAGGCGGCCACCTGGGAGCACCTGCGCGTCGTCGCCGAGGCCGAGGGCTGTCAGCTCAAGGCAAACGGCAAGCGCCTCGTCGAGGCCGGCTACCACGAGGTCTACCCCTACGCGAGCGCCAGCGAGAACCACGTCCCCGACGTGGCGGAAGGGGAGGAGCTGTCGGTCAGCGACGTCCACCTCGACGCCAAGCAGACCCAGCCGCCGCGGCGGTACGGCCAGTCCCGGCTCATCAAGCAGATGGAGGCACTTGGACTTGGGACAAAGAGCACGCGACACAATACCATCGAGAAACTGTACGACCGCGGCTACATCGAGAACGACCCGCCGCGACCCACCGCACTCGCGGAGGCCGTCGTCGAGGCTGCAGAGGCCTACGCCGACCACGTCGTCAGCGACGAGATGACCGCGCGGCTCGAAGCGGACATGGCAGCCATCGCCGACGGCGAGGCGGACCTGGAAGACGTCACCGCAGAGTCCCGCGAGATGCTCGAACAGGTCTTCGAGGAACTGCGCGACTCGCGCGAGGCTATCGGCGACCACCTCCAGGAGTCGCTGAAGGCCGACCGGCGGCTGGGTCCCTGCCCCGACTGCGGCGAGGACCTGCTCGTCCGGCGGAGCCGCCAGGGCTCATACTTCGTCGGGTGCGACGGGTTCCCCGACTGCCGGTACACGCTCCCGCTGCCCAACACCGGCGAGCCGCTCGTCCTCGACGACGTCTGCGATGACCACGAGATGCACCATGTCAAGATGCTCGCCGGCCGGGACACGTTCGTCCACGGCTGTCCCCGCTGCAAGGCCGAGGAGGCAGACGACAGCGAGGACGAGGTCATCGGCGCGTGTCCGGAATGCGGTGAGACCCACGACGGGGAACTCGCAATCAAACAGCTCCGGTCCGGGTCGCGACTGGTCGGCTGTACGCGCTACCCCGACTGTGACTACTCGCTGCCGCTGCCCCGGCGGGGCGACATCGAGATTACCGACACCTACTGCGAGGAGCACGACCTGCCGGAACTGGTCGTCCACAGCGGCGACGAGCCGTGGGAACTGGGCTGTCCCATCTGCAACTACCACGAGTACCAGGCCGAGCAGGCGGTCGACGACCTCGAAGACCTCGACGGCCTGGGCGCGAAGACGGCCGAGAAACTGGCCGAGGCCGGCATCGAGTCGCTGTCGGACCTCCAGGGTGCCGACGCGGACGACGTCGCCGCCACGGTCCAGGGCGTCTCCGCCGACCAGCTCCGCGAGTGGCAGGCGCAGGTCCCTGCCTGAGACCGGACACATGACTCTTAATGCTCGACTGCGATAGGGCGGTATGAGCGTTATCGCCGAGTTCCGCGTCCAGTCGTCGGGCTTTGTCCTCTCGCAGGCTCTCGACGCGGTCCCGGACGTGGAACTGGAGGTCGTCCAGGAGGTCGGCACCGACGCGGACCGCCCGTACCTCTTCATCTGGGTCTCCGGCGAGGACTTCGACCGATTCGAGTCGGCGATGGCTGCGGACCCGACCGTCGAGGACGTCGAGCGGTACATCGAACTGGAGACGCAGGTCCTCTACCGCCTGCGCATCTCCGAGGAGACCGACATCGTCACCTACTCGGTCTGGGTCGAGGTCGGGGCCGACCAGCTCGAAGCGCGGTACGTCGACGGCTGGTGGTACAACCGATACCGCTTCCCCGACCGGGAGGCGCTGTCGGAGGTCCGGGAGTGGTGCGACGAGGTCGGCGTCGAGTTCGACCTCACGCGCGTCTACACGGACGACGCCGAACCGGGGAGTCTAGGCCTGACCGAGCCACAGCGGGAGGTCCTCCGGGTGGGCTACGAACTGGGCTACTTCGAGGTCCCGCGCGAGGCGACTGTGAGCGACATCGCCGACGAACTCGACATCTCGGGGCAGGCCGTCTCCGAGCGCCTGCGGCGCGGGCACCGGACGCTCGTCGGTCAGAGCCTGCCGAACGTCGACCCGCCCTGACGCCCCGACCCGGAGTGACGGAGTCCGCACACGGCCCCGATATCTTCTTGACGTGTCGTGGCATACCTTGACACACGATGGCGTCCAACGAGACCTACCGATGCGAGGCCTGCGGTCGGGAGTTCGAGAGCCGGGAGCAACTGCAGCGACACGTCAAAGAGGTCGGGCTCGTCACGTGAGTGTGCGGGCCGTACTGAAAGGCTGTCCTTAAGTCCCGGCCACCCACAGGAACGGGCATGGACGACCGTACCTATACTGCCGACGCCAGCCCCGGTGACGCCGTCACCGTCGCCGGCTGGGTGCACGAGATTCGAGACCTCGGGGGCATCGCCTTCCTCATCCTCCGGGACAAGACCGGGAAGATTCAGGTCAAATTCGAGAAAGACGAGATGGACGACGAGATGGTCGAGACGGCACTCGACGTCCACCGCGAGAGCGTCATCTCCGTCGAAGGCACCGTCGAGGAGGAGGACCGCGCCCCGACGGGCGTCGAGGTCGTGCCCGAATCCATCGAGGTCATCGCCGAGGCCGACGCCGAACTCCCGCTGGACCCCTCCGGCAAGGTCGAAGCAGAACTCTCGACGCGTCTGGACAACCGCACGCTCGACCTCCGCAAGGACGAGGTCAAGGCCATCTTCGAGATTCGTGCCGAGGCGCTGCGGGCCGTCCGCGAGCACTTCCGCTCGATCGGCTCCACGGAGATCAACACGCCGAAGATCGTCGCCACCGGGACCGAGGGCGGAACCGAGCTCTTCCCCATCACCTACTTCGGCGAGGAAGCGTTCATGAACCAGAGCCCACAGCTGTTCAAGCAGCTGATGGTCGGCTCCGGCCTGGAGCGGGTCTTCGAAATCGGCCCGATCTTCCGCGCCGAGGAGCACAACACGCCCCGGCACCTCAACGAGGCCACCAGCATCGACTTCGAGTCGGCCTTCTTCGACCACACCGAGGCGATGGACGTCTGCGAGGGCATCGTCCGCGCCGCCTACGAGGGCGTCGCCGAGAACTGCCAGGAGGAACTGGAAGCGCTCGGCATGACCGAGGAGTTCGACGTCCCGGACGACGCGTTCCCGCGGCTGACCTACGAGGAGGCAATCGAGCGCATCAACGCGACGGGCGCACTCGACGACCCGCTGGTGTGGGGCGACGACCTGTCCACCGAGGCCGAGCGCGCGCTCGGCGAGGACGTCGGCAGCCACTACTTCATCACGGACTGGCCCAGCGAGATCAAGCCGTTCTACATCAAGGACCACGACGACGACCCCGAACTCTCGACCGGCTTCGACCTGATGCACCCGCGGCTCGAACTGGTCTCCGGCGGGCAGCGCGAACACCGCTACCAGCACCTCATCGAGGGCTTCGAACAGCAGGGTCTGGAACCCGAGGCCTTCGAGTACTACACCAAGATGTTCAAGTACGGCATGCCGCCCCACGCCGGCTGGGGGCTCGGTGCCGAACGCCTCATCATGACGATGCTCGGTCTGGAGAACATCCGCGAGGCGGTGCTGTTCCCGCGGGATCGACAACGTCTGAGTCCGTAGGCGGATAATTCTCACGAGGGTATCGGTTCTCGACTCCCGTTTTTCACTGGTGATGGACACCTTCTGGTGTGGGCGCGCGCTGTCGCGCCCCGTGCGCGACGGCAGCCGTGCGAGGGACGAGGAGCGCAACGGAGTGAGCACCGCAGTCGGCTGGGGAGGTGCGTGGTCGGTACGGGCGGGACCGAAAGGGGCCGAGCGGTCGCGGCGACCGACGACGCAAGCACTGACCGAGCGACCACCGGGAGCGAGGGAAGCGCGCAGCGAGTCAGCCGCCGCGAGCGCGAGGGGGCTTTCAGGCTGTAGGGTTGAGGGTTCAGGCTGTCTCTCGCCGCGAGAAGTTCTGAGAACGCCATAGGACAACAGTAAAACAACTTCGGACCAGTCTCTCCCTACCCGTCGACTTCCCCGATAGCGCGCTCGCGCAGCGTCCCCGTCATCTGCAGCCCGTGGTGGTCTGTCCGGCGGACGACCCGCTTCGCCTGGCCCGTCGAGAAATAGAGGTCGTCGGTCGCTGCGCGCACCACGACGCCGAAGGTGCCGGTCACCGTCGCGCCGAGTCCCTCGGCAATCGCACGGAGGCGCGTGTCGTCCGAGACGAGCGCCAGGTCGTCGCCGTTCGCACGCCCGGCGAGCAACGCGGCCACCAGCACCACGTCGCTGGTCGTCTCGGTCGCGTCCAGCAACGCCAGCGCGTCGTCGACGAACGACTCCCACTCCTCGTCCGCGCCCGCGACGTCGTTCTCCTCGACGAACCGCTCCAGGTTGGTCGCGGCGGGCTCGACGCTCACCTCGGCGCGTACGGCGTCGGGAATTACCACGTCTCCCTCGAAGGCATCGAGCAGGTCGAGTTCCCCGACCTGGCCGAGGTCGTACAGCGGCGTCGCGTCGACGAGAATCATAGCTCGCCGGCCCGCTCGGCGTCGAAGGTGAGGTCCGTCTCGTCGAGTTGCGTGGTCAGGCCGCGCTCGTGGGCGAGTTCCAGCCACTCGCCGATTGACAGCCCGGCCAGGCGCGCCGCCTCGTTGACCGAGACGTCGCCGCTCTGGTAGCGTTCGACGGCGTGGCGCTCCCGCAGCGTCGCCAGCCCCTCCCGCAGCGCCTTCCGGATGGTCGTGCTCTTGTCCTCGGCCAGCAGGTCGGCCACCGCCTCCAGTTCCGCTTCGTCCTCCTCCGGCATCCGCGCGCTGACTGTCGGCATGTATTACGAAGTAATAGAATGCAAACAGGCAAATATCTTGTGACCACTGCAGCCCGGCGGACGCCGGACCGGCGGGGCGCTACTGCTCCGTTACTCCTCCTGGGCGTCCACGACGGCGACGCTGGCCATGTTCACGATGTCTTTCACCTCGTCGCCGCGCTGGAGGACGTGGACCGGCCTGTCCATCCCTGCGAGCATCGGGCCCGTCGCCTCCGCGCCGCCGAGTCGCTGGAGGAGTTTGTAGCCGACGTTGCCCGCTTCGAGGTTCGGGAAGACCAGCACGTTCGCCGGCGCGTCGAGGTCGGTGAAGTCGTACTCGCCGGTCAGCATCTCCTCGACCAGCGCGGTGTCGGCCTGCATCTCGCCGTCGACGGGGAAGTCGACGTCGGGGTCCGACCGCAGGCGCTCGGCCGCCCGCCGTGGCTTGCGCGTCCCGGTGTTGTCGACGCTGCCGAAGTCCGAGTACGACAGCAGCGCTGCACGCGGTTCGACGTTGAACTTCCGGGCCACGTCGGCGGCGTGGCGGGTCACCTCCGCCAGCACGTCCGCGCCGGGGTCCTGGTTGACGGTGGTGTCGGCACAGAAGACGACGCGGTTCTTGAACGTCAGCATGTAGACGCCGGCGGCGTACTTCGTGTCAGGCGCGGTGCCGACGACCTGCAGCGGCGGGCGCAACGCGTCAGGGTAGTGGTGGGTCAGCCCCGTCAGCATCGCGTCGGCGTCGCCCATCTCCAGCATGACGCTGCCGAGGTAGTTGCCGTCGTGGATGAGGTCCCCGGCCTCCGCGCGGGTGACGCCCTTGCGCTGGCGGAGTTCGTACAACCGATCGGCGTAGGGGTCCAGGCGGTCCCGCGCCGGGTCGACGATTTCGGGGTCGAAATCCAGCGCCAGCCGTTCGGCCGCCTGCCATATCTCCTCGCGGTCGCCCAGCAGTATCGGCCGGCCGATTCCTTCGTCGGCAATCTGGTAGGCGGCCCGCACCATCTTCTCGTCGTCGCCCTCCGCGAGGACGACCCGCTTCGGTTCGCGCTTGGCCTGGTTCAAGACGACGCGCATCATCTCGCGGGACTTCCCGAGGCGGGCCTCCAGTTGCTCGCGGTAGCTATCGAGGGCCAGTTCACGGCGTGCCGCGCCGCTGTCCATCGCGGCCCGCGCGACGGCCGTGGTCACCTCGAACAGCACCCGCGAGTCCAGCGGCTTCGGGATGATATACTCCGGGCCGAACTGCAGCGGCTGGTCCTCGTAGGCCTTCAGCACCGCGTCGGGGACGTCCTCGCGGGCCAGGTCGGCCAGCGCCTCCGCGGCGGCGACCTTCATCGCCTCGTTGATTTCGGTCGCACGCACGTCGAGTGCGCCACGGAAAATGAAGGGGAAGCCGAGCACGTTGTTGACCTGGTTGGGGTAGTCGGAGCGCCCGGTCGCCATGATGACGGTGTCGTCGCGGGCCGTCTTGGCCTCCTCGTAGCCGATCTCGGGTTCGGGATTGGCCATGGCGAAGATGATGGGGTCGTCGGCCATCGACCGGACCATCTCCGGGGAGACGATGCCGCCGACCGACAGCCCGACGAAGGCGTCGGCTCCAGCCATCGCGTCGGCGAGGCTGCCGCTCTGCTCGCTGGCGAACGGCCGGACGTACTCCGTGAGGTCGTCGCGGTCAGCCGAGAGGATGCCGTGCTCGTCGCACATCGTGACGTTGTCCGGGTCGACGCCAAGCGAGACGTAGAACTTCGCCGTCGCCGTCGCGGCCGCACCGGCCCCCGCGAAGGTCACCTCGATGTCCTCGATGTCCTTGCCGGCGATGTCGACGGCGTTCAGCAGGGCCGCGCCGGTGATGATGGCGGTGCCGTGCTGGTCGTCGTGGAAGACGGGAATCGACATCCGCTCGCGCAGGCGCTCCTCGATTTCGAAACAGGCCGGCGCGGCGATGTCCTCCAGGTTGATGCCGCCGAAGGTCGGTTCCATCGCGGCGACGGCCTCGGCGAAGGCCGCCGGGTCGTCGATGTCCAGTTCCACGTCGAAGACGTCGATGTCGGCGAAGCGCTTGAAGAGGACGCCCTTGCCCTCCATGACGGGCTTGGAGGCCTGCGCGCCGATGTCGCCCAGCCCCAGAACGGCCGAGCCGTTGGAGACGACGCCGACGAGGTTGCCCTTCGCGGTGTAGCTGTAGGCCTCCTCCGGGTCCGCGTCGATGGCGCGGCAGGGGGCGGCCACGCCCGGCGAGTACGCCAGGCTCAGGTCGCGCTGCGTGTTGGTCGGTTTGGTCGTCGATATCTCGATTTTCCCGGGCGGGTCGCGGCTGTGGTAGTCGAGTGAGTCTTCGTCGAGTCCCATACTGCCACTCGCGCGCCCACGACCGTAAATCGCCCCCGAGGGTGCCAACACACCAGGGTTAAGCGCCTCGGCCTCCGAGCGGCCTGCAATGACCGACGTGGCACAGGCCTTCGTGCCGGGGCACATCACCGGCTTCTTCACCGTCGACCGGGACCCCGACCCGACGAAGGCGGGCTCCCGGGGGGCCGGCCTCGCGCTCACCGACGGCGTCACCGTGACCGTCCGCGCCGCCGACGAACCGCACGTCTCGCTCAACGGCGACCCCGTCGAGATGGCGGCGGTCGACCGCGTCCTCGACGCGCTGGGGGTCCGCGCGCAGGTCCGGGGCACCACCGACCTCCCGCTGGGCGCTGGCTTCGGCGTCTCCGGCGCGATGGCGCTTGGCACCGCCCTCGCCGCAAACGCCGCCTTCGACCGCCGGCTCTCCGAGCGGGAACTCACGACCATCGCCCACGGCGCGGAGGTCCAGGCCGGCACCGGCCTCGGCGACGTGGTCGCGCAGGAGCGGGGCGGCGTCCCCATCCGTCTGGAACCCGGCGGGCCACAGGACAACGAACTCGACGGTATTCCCGCGCGCTCGCGCGTTGAGTACCACACTATCGACCAGCTGGCGACCGACGACGTGCTCTCGGGGTCGACCGACGCCCTCACCGACGCCGGCACCCGCGCGCTCTCGATGGTGGTCAGCGAGCCGACCCTGGAGACGTTCATGCGCGCCGCCCGGCAGTTCTCCCGCGAGGCCGAACTCGTCACGCCGGCGGTCCGCGACGTCATCCTGGACGTCAGCGAGGCCGGCGGCACCGCCGCGATGGCGATGCTCGGCGAGACTGTCTTCGCGCTCGGAACCGGCCTCACCGACGCCGGCTACGACCCGCAGGTCTGTGCGGTTCACCCCGGCGGGGCGACTATCGAGGAACCGGTCGAGTAGGTCTCACGTGTCGTCCTCCCACTCGATGTTCTCCAACCGGTCGGTCTCCCGGAGGACGAACGGGCCGATGGCCAGCGTCCGCTTCGCGACCGTCGCGATGCGCAGCACGTACGCGAGCAGGAGCGCGAAAGGTGCAAGCGAGACTGTGGTCGCACCGACGACCACGAGGACGAGGTTGTCCACGCCAAGCGTCGTCCCGGTGACGGTCCCGGGGGAGTCGAGAAAGAGCACTCCGCCGATAGCCACCACCAGCGCCGGCACGGCCGCGTAGAGGATGGTCCGCGACAGGTTCGTCAGTTCCCACTGGAAGTACAGCGTCTTGACGTGCTCCCGGGCGGGCCCAAACAACCGCAGGGTCTCGACGACCCCCTCCAGCGCGTCCGTCGCCTCCTCCGAGAGTGTGTCGCCGTACTCGGCGCGCAGGCGGCGGGCCTCGTATATCTTCCAGGAGTAGTTGTAATCGAGCGCGGCGAAGACCACCCCGAAGGTGCCAAACTCCGCGTCGGCCAGCCGGTCCGCGACCAGGTCGGCGTCGTCTACCAGCCCCGCGGTGTAGGTGTCGACGCGCTCGCGGAGGGTCTCGTCGTGACTCGCGCCGACTGCCCCGGCGAGGTCCTCGGCGCGGGCCTGTGCGGCCTCGACGAGCGCCTGGAGGAACGCCGCCGGCTCCGGCGGGCTTACCGGCAGGTCGATGACCTCCTCCACGTCACGGCGGAAGGACAGCGCCCCCTCCATGCGCTCGCGCTGGTCGCCGACGGCCCCGAGTTCCTGCGAGAGGACCAGTTGCGTGATGGTGACGACCAGCGTGACGCCTGTGATGATGGCGGTGACCAGCGCCTGGAACAGCGTCTCGACCGGGTCCGACTGGCCGAGGGCCTCCCGGAGCGTGACCGGGGAGGCGACGCTCACCGCGACGAGCGCGCCGAAGATGGTGACCAGCACGGCCGCGGTGACGACCCATCGGTCCGCGTCGAGCAACAGCCAGAGCTTCCAGCGGCTCCCCGCTGCTCGCTCGCGCATCGTCTCCGCGCTCTCACCCGCCTCCCGCTCCGACATGGAGAGAGGTACAGCCTCCCGGATGTTCGGACTTTCGACCGGGACAGCATCGCTTTTCACCGTCCCACTCTGCCATCCGGTATGGACGAGGTCGAGGTTCCGGAGAGTCACCCGCGGTACGAGTCGCTTCTGACCCGTCACCGCATCGAGGCCGGCGTCGAGATGGGCATCACGAGCCAGCAGGGACTCATCGCGCAGGGCCGCGGCGAGGTCTTCGACTACCTGCTCGGCGAGGAGACCATCCCCAGCGCCGACGAGGCCGCCCGCGCCGCCGCCGCACGCCTCCTGCTCGCGGACCATCCCGTTATTTCCGTCAACGGAAACGTCGCCGCGCTGGTCCCGGGCGAGACGGTCGAACTCGCAGATGCGACGGGTGCGGACGTCGAGGTGAACCTGTTCAACCGGACCGAGGAACGGATGGCAGCCATCGCGGACCACCTCCGCGACCACGGTGCGGAGGACGTGAAGGGACTGACTGCCGACGGCCGCATTCCCGGCCTGGACCACGAGCGCGCGAAGGTGGACGCGGACGGCATCGGCGACGCCGACGTGGTGGTCGTCCCGCTGGAGGACGGCGACCGCGCGGAGGCGCTGGCCGACGCGGGCAAGACCGAAATCGTGGTCGACCTGAACCCGCTCTCGCGGTCGGCGCGCAGCGCGACGGTCCCCATCGTCGACAACATCATCCGCGCGGTGCCGAACGTGACCGCCCACGCCCGCGACCTTGCAGACGCGAGCGAGGCCGACCTCCGGGGCGTCGTCGAGGCCTTCGACCCGGACGCGGCGCTGGTGGCGGCGGAGGAAGCGATTCGCGAGGGCGAACTTTCGGGACCCGAATAGGACCCGGCGTCAGGAGAGGTGTGCGGTGATGTCCGTCGAGGAGACGATACCGACGTAGTCGTCGTCGACGACCGGCAGGTGGCTGATGCCGAAGTTCGTCATCATCGCCGCCGCCTCGTTCAACTGGAGGTCCGGGGGGACCGTCTCGACGGACTCGGTCATCACGTCGCTGACGTCGAGCTTCGACGTGTCTCTCCCCTGGGCGACGGCGTCGAGGATGTCGGTTCCGGTGAGAATCGAGGGTGGAGCCGTCGTCACGAGTAGCGCGCCGATGTCGTTGTCCCGCATCGCCGTGGCGGCCTCGGTCAGCGTCCTGTCTGGTCGTATCGTCTCGACGGGCGTGGACATGATGTCCGCGACCGTCGTCGGTGTCGAACCCATACGCACCCGGACGGCGGCCTCCGTGTTGGATGTTTTGCAACCCCCGGCGGACCCGCAGACAGCGTCGCGCGAACGGGCATCCGCGGTATTTACGGGTTCCCGCGCCCACGAACGGGTATGAGTCTGAAGGTCGACGTGCGGAAACTGGACGTCTTCAACAAGATCTCCAAGGAGGGGTCCAGGCGGGTGGCAGACAGCCTGAGCCAGATGACCGGCATCGACGCCGAGATACAGGTCTCGAAGCTCAACCTGCTGGCGATGGAGGACGTCAAGACCCACCTCGGCGACGAGAAGAAGGTCGGTATCCACGTCCAGTTGACCGAGCCGCCCAACGGGTACGTCCTCTTCATGCTCGGGCCGCGCGACAGCAAGCGCCTCGCCCGGCTCATGCTCCCCGGTGACGCCAGCACCGACGGCGGCTTCTCGGACATGGAGCGGTCGGCCATCCAGGAGGTCGGCAACATCATGACCTCGGCCTACATCGACGGCTGGGCGAACGTCCTCGACACCACCATCGACATGGGGACGCCGGCGTTCACCTACGGACCCGCACACGCGATCGTCCAGAAGATGGGCGGCTGGCCCGACGAGGACATCGCCGTCGTGCTCGATACGGAGATTACGGCCGGGGACGACGATGTCGACCTGACCGCCTACACCTTCCCACAGCTCCACGACCTCGTCGACCTCGTCCAGCAAATCGACGTCGACGCCGACGTCGCACGCGACACCGTTGCGTCCGACGAACTTACCGACGGGTAGGGCCATGTACCGCACCGGCCACTCCGGGGCCGCCCTGCTCGCGTACGCCCCGCTGGGGTTCGCAACTCTCGCGGCCGGCCTCGCCGACCTCGCGCTGCTCGGCGGTGCGTGTGCGCTCGCACTGGCGACCCTGCCCGACGTCGACCAGCGACTCCCCGGCGTCGCCCACCGCGGCCCGACCCACACCGTCTGGTTCGCGCTGGCCGTCGGCGGCCTCGTCGGTGCGACCGGCGTCGCCGTCGCCGGCGGCGGTCCGCTCGCGGCGGTCGGCGTCGGCGCGTTCGGATTCGCCGTCGGCACGCTGTCTATCCTCTCGCACGTCGCCGCCGACGCGCTCACGCCGATGGGCGTCACGCCCTTCACCCCGTTCCGGGACGACCACTACACCTACGACGTCGTGAAGGCGAAGAACCCGGTCGCCAACGCCGCCCTGCTGGCTCTCGGCGTGGCCGCGACGGCCGCCGCGGCCTGGGCCGCGACGCTCGTCGCCGGCGTCTGACTCGCCGTTTCCGGCACCGCTACCCCGGGACGCGAACGACTCTTTGCCGTCCCGCCCCTCTCTCCGCCGATGGTACTCTACGCCTCGGTCCGCGACATCGGCGTCGACCTGTGCGCGCGGGCCGGCTACGACGTGGACGCCGACCCGGGTCCCGGCCACCCGCCCGCGCTCGCCGACCCGACCGCCGACGCCGTCGGCCTCGTCGACGACCCCCGACCGATTGCAATCGAACCGCTGACCGAGGCCAGCGTCGGCCCCGAGGCGGTCGTCCCGCGTCTCGCTGCCGCGCTCGACGCCGGGCAGGACTGCCTGTTCGTCGCCCCCGCTCCCGACGGCTCGGAGGCGCTGGCACGCGTCGTCGCCTCCGTCCTGGAGACGCCGACGGCACTCGCCGCGGACGACCCGGAGGGGCGGCGCTTCTACAGCGGCCCCGACCGGGTTCCCCTCTCGGATGGCACCTACGCCTGCGTCCGCGCGCCGCCCGAGCGTCTGCAGTGGCGCGAGGTCCGCGTCGGTGCCGACCGACCGCGCCTGGAACTCTCGGCGGCAGACGAGGTGGTCGCCGTCTTCGAACACGTCGACGCGCTGGCCTGCCCCGACCGTGGGACGTTCCGCCACGCCTACGCCCGAACCGACGACGGGCAGTTCGCGGTCACCGAGCGCGGCGAGGTGGTCGCCACCTTCGCCGGCGTCGCCGCGATGCGCCGCGGCGGCTACACCCCCGTCGCGATGCCGCTGGTTCCCGAACACCTCTTCCCGGCAGAGTCGACGCCCGCCCGCTCCTGGGCGGTCTGTGCCGCCACCGACGACCCCGCCGTCTACGGCCCGGACGGCGTCCACGACTGGCCCTGAGTTCGCCGGTTACTCGATTTTCTCGCCGGCAGTCCTGTCTCCTCACCAAAAGGTCTTTCAATGACTCTGTTGTATGACTGGGTGGTATGGGCGAATCCGACAACTTCGAACAGTTCAGCGACGTCGGCGAGGCGGAAGTAACACGCGCGATCGGCCAGGAGTGGACCGAGGAGTTCATGGACTTCTCGGATTCGGACGTCATCATCGTCGGTGGCGGTCCCTCCGGGCTGATGGCCGCGAAGGAACTCTCCGAGCGCGGCGTCCAGACGATGGTCGTCGAGAAGAACAACTACCTCGGCGGCGGCTTCTGGCTCGGCGGGTTCCTGATGAACAAGGTCACCGTCCGCGGCCCGGCCCACCACGTCCTCGACGAACTCGACGTGGACTACAAGCAATCGCAGGATAGCGAGGGGCTGTACGTCGCCAACGGGCCGGAGGCCTGTTCGGGCCTCATCAAGGCTGCCTGCGACGCCGGCGCGAAGATGCAGAACATGACCGAGTTCACGGACATCGTCATCCGCGAGGACCACCGCGTCGGCGGCATCGTGATGAACTGGACGCCGGTGCACGCGCTGCCCCGCGAGATTACCTGCGTCGACCCCATCGCCGTCGAGGCGGACCTCGTCATCGACGCCACCGGCCACGACGCTATGGCGGTCAAGAAACTCGACGAGCGCGGCGTCCTGAACGCGCCGGGGCTGGAGGAGGAGGCCAGCGGCATGGACCAGACCGGCGACGACTCCTACGGTGCACCCGGTCACGACTCGCCGGGGCACGACTCGATGTGGGTCGGCGAGAGCGAGGACGCCGTCGTCGAACACACCGGCCTCGCCCACGACGGCCTCGTCGTCACCGGGATGGCCACGGCGACGACCTACGGCCTCCCGCGGATGGGCCCGACCTTCGGCGCGATGTTGCTGTCGGGCAAGCGCGCCGCCCAGGCCGCAATCGACGAACTCGGCGTCGACGCCGAGGACGTGGACATGACCACCCGCGCGAGCCCCGCCGACGACTGACGCTGGCGTCGTGGGGCAGCGGTGGGTCACTGCCACCGCGGCTTCCCGGGGGGAGCACCCACTCGCCCGTTTCGCCCGTTCCGGTTTTTCGACACAACCTGTTAGGTGCCGTACTTGGGTGGTCGCAGTCCCTTCTCCCGTGTATGGAAACACGACTCGTGACCGAGGGCGACTACGTCATCCTGGCAGGCACCGGTACCGACCAGTGGCTCCGGTGTGACCACGTCGTCGAACTCGACGCCTGGCGCTGAGACGGCTCGCCCGACTCCCGCTAGTCTCCGATCGAACAGCCAGCAATTATAATACGGGACATACGTTGGCAATTCTCGCATTTCACTCAAGGTATTTCTACTAGCGACGCCAGTATGTGGATGAATGGGTTCGTAATGGCCTCGACAACGAACGATACATCGAAAACGGAGCACGAAGCCGCGGGGACCGACGAGACCGACGCGCCGGGCCCGGAGATGGTCCTCTGGACCCGCCGGCCGGTCTGTGGTCCCCGGACGGAGGTCATCGACCGGCTGAGTGCGCTCGCGGCGCGCGAAGAAATCGGCGGATTCTCCGTCGAGACCTGGCCCGACGAACTGGCTATCTCAGAACACACAGAACACGGTAGCGTCGTCGAGCAGTTCAAGGAGTTCCTGCTCTGGGCCGACGAGCACGACCGCTCGATTACGCCGCCCTTCGAGCGCCGGACAGTCTCCCCGCTCATCGGCCAGAGCCGCGACGTCCTGACACTCCCTATCATGTGTCTCGCGGTCTACGAGGACGGCGACCTCCGCGGCGTCTACCCCCACTCCGACGGCGGTGAGACGGTGAGCGTGACCAACTACCTCGACGACTGCGAGTCCGACGACGGCGTGACCGTCCCCGGCGACTCCTGACGCCCGGTCGAGCACAAACTGTTTTAGTCGGTGGTACTACCACCAAATACCATGGAGACGGTCACGCTCTACCGCGCCCCGACGACCGGGGCCGACGCCGACGCGCTGGCCGACTGGCTGCGCGAGCGCGTCGACGCGACGGTGACGGTCAGGGACCGATTCCTCTCGCTGTACGCAGACGACGACCTGCCAGCGGAACTGGCCGAGACGCGGGTCCTCTCGCCGTACGACCGCGAGACGGGCAACACGATGCTCGGCATCGTCCGCTACGAGGAGCGCGCGCTGGACAGTCCAGAGCGCGCCGGCGGCGTCCTCTACGACGGGCTGGCAGTCCAGGAGCGGCTGGGCCGGCGCATCCCCGACGGGGAGCGGACGCTGGCACACCTCCACGTCCCGCTGCTGGACCGCGCGCTGGGCACCTGGGGTGACCACGACGGCCGCTGGCACAAGCGCGTGAACGTCTTCGGCCAGCCCGCACTGGTCTCGGTTCCCGGACTCTACGAGGCCCCCGCCAAGCCCGAGCAATACTACAAGGAGAAGCAGAAACACGCCCTGGTCGCCGGCGACGCGCCGCCGCGGGAGGTGCTGGAGGAGGAAGTCGACGGGGACTTTCTCGTCGCCGACGACCCCCGCACGACCGAGGCGCTGAAGGGCTACGTCCTCCAGGCGTACCACTACCTCGCCACCGGCGAGGCATTCTGTGACGCCGAGGGCTGTCGGCTCCACAATCCCCACCGCCAGCCGGGGGTCGTCGAGGCACAGCTGCGCGAGCCCGAGTTCTGCGACACGCACGCCGACCGGTACGCGCCGTAGCTGGCCCGCTGCGGCAAAGATTTTCAAGCCTCGGCGGTCCACTGTTCGGGTATGCCCCCGCTCGTTCCCCTCCAGTCCGGTGGCCTGCTGGTCTTCCGGCTGTTCGGCGTCGTCTTCGCCCTGATTGGACTGCTGAACCTCCTCAAGCCCCGCGAGATGACCGCCTACGCCATCCGCCGACGGGCCGGCGGCCCGGTCGACGGTCACATCGAGCCGACACAGACGCGGCTGCTCTTCACCCGATTGATTGGGGCCGTCGGCGTGCTCATCGGCCTGGGCCTCGCCACCGGAATTCTCGGTCCGTGACTACGCCGTGACGGTTCCCGCCAGCACGCCGAGATAGCCGCCCGCGAACGTCTCGAACTGTCGCTGCTCGGTTCGCCCGACCAGCGCCTCGCGGGCCGCGTCGACTCGCCGCTCGAAGGCCGCCGCCTGCGAGGAGCGTGTGAATCGCCCCCCCGGCGCAGAGAGCCGGACGAACCCCTCGAAGGCGACGTTGAACGGTGCCGCGAGCGCCCGGTCGCTGCGCTGGAAGTTCAACAGCGCAACCCGGCCACCGGGACCGACCAGGTCGCACCAGCGGTCGACGACCCTCGCCGGGTCCGCAAACATGCCGACGACGAAGGTGGCGAGGATTGCATCGGCCGTCCGAAGCGGCGGCCGGGTGGCGTCGCCCTGCACGTAGTCGATTCCGGGTCCCGTCCGCTCGCTGTGTTCGCCCGCCCGGTCGAGCATCTCGCGGGTGACGTCGACACCGACGACCCGACCGTCCGGTCCCACACGCTCGCGCAGGTACGGGACGTTCGCGCCGGTGCCACACCCCATCTCGACGACGGTGTCGCCGGCCGCGGGGTCGAGCAGGGCCGCTGTCGCCGCCCGCCAGGAGCGCAGGCCGGGGAGGTCCGCCACGCGGTCGTAGAGGGTCGCCCACCGGCCGTAGTACCGCTGGACGGGCGTGGGCATCTATGCGACCGCGCGGAGCTTTTCGGCCACCGTCACGGCGTCGGGGCCGAGAATGTAGACGATGGGTTCGATGCCCATCCCGCCGGTCTGGTAGACCACGTCGGCCTCGGGCGTCTCGGACAGCGTCGTCGCCAGCGCCGCGTCGATGTCGGCCTCCGGGTCGAACTCGGCGACGGTCAGGCCCTCGTCGGCCAGCGCCGCGACGGTCACCTCGTCGTAGGCGACGTTCAGCGCCGCGCGGGCGTCGCTGCCGGCCGCCATCGCCGCCAGCAGGACGCTCGCGACGTGCTGGCTGACGCCGAACTCCGGTTCGCCCGGCACGGTCGCCTGCCCGCCCACGTCGAGGATGCGCCCCGGCACGGCCGCCACGTCCTCGATGGTCGACGCCTCCGGCAGCGCCTCGACGAGATTCGAGCCGACGGCGGGAATCAGTCCCGCGAACCCGCTCGTGTTCTCCAGCACGCGAAGCCCGCGCCGGACGGACCCGCGGACGCGCCCGGCCTCGCGCAGCCGGCTGTCCGGGTCGTGGACCGAGAAGTCCGCGCCGTAGTCCGCAAGGCCTGGCACGGCCTCGCTGTGGAGGTCCGACAGGACCCCGCCGCGTTCGAGTTCGCGGATGCACACCTCCGCCTCGACCAGCGCCTCGACCGGCGTCATGTCGCCCCCGGCCAGCCCCTCGGCCAGGCGGTCGACGAGTTCCTGCAGGCGTTTGCTGTCCGCCAGGCGCGCGTTGCGCTCGACGTCGCCGTGGACGTACTTCGAGACGGCGCTCTGGCTGATGCCCAGCAACTCGGCGACCTCGCTCTGGGTCAGCCCGCGCTCGCGTAACTGTTCGGCCAGCAGCGACCGGAACGTGGGGAGAAACTCCTCCACGACGAGTTCTTCGATGAAGCGCATCGTTACTGGTCGCCGCCGTCCGTTCCGTCGGTTCTCGCCGACGACCGACGGGACACTCGCCGTTGCTCGTGCCCCGTCATTGGTCGCCTCCGAACTCCACATCGTTTCTCGCCGACGACCGACGGGACACTCGCCGTTGCTCGTGCCCCGTCATTGGTCGCCTCCGAACTCTCTATCGCCCTGTATCTTCGACGCCTGCGGCCCGGTCTGGCCCTGGTACTTCGAGCCGCGCTCGGCACCGTACGGTCGCTCGGCGGGCGTCTTCAGTTCGGTGAAGGTGAGCTGCGAGATGCGCATGCCTGGCGTGAGCGCGACCGGTGCCCGGCCGAGATTCGAGAGTTCGAGCGTAATCTGCCCCTCGTACCCGGGGTCCGCCAGTCCCGCAGTTGCATGCACCACAATCGCAAGACGGCCCAGTGACGAGCGCCCCTCGACGTGGGCGATGAGGTCGTCGGGGATGGCGACGCGCTCGTGGGTCGTCCCGAGCACGAAGTCGCCGGGGTGGAGGACGTACTCGCCGTCCTCGCCGACGTCGGTCTCCTCGACGTACTCCTCGACCTCCTGTTCGCTGTTGGGGTGGATGCAGGGGATGTTGGCGTGCTGGAACTCCAGGAAGGTCTGGCCGAGGCGCAGGTCCACGCTGGCGGGCTGAATCTGCAACTCAGGGTCGTCCAGCGGCTCGATGACGAGGTCACCCTCGTCGAGCCGCCGGGCGATGTCCGCGTCCGAGAGTATCATATTCTCCAAAGCGTCTGTCGGGGCTTAAAGTCTCCCGGCTTCGCCTTGCCCCGACGGTCAGGCCTTAGTGCGCCCGGCCCCGAGCGTGTCTATGAAGCAGGCAATCGTCGCCCGGAAGGACCTCGGGATGGGCGCGGGCAAACTCGCCGCCCAGGTCGCCCACGCCTCGCTCATGGCCTACGAGGACGCCGACGCGAAGACCCGGTCCGCCTGGAAGGGCGAGGGCCAGAAGAAGGTCGTCCTCCGGGCCGACAGCGAGTCGGAGCTGTTCGAACTCGCGGAGAAGGCCAAAAGCGAGCGACTGCCACACGCCGTGGTCCGCGACGCCGGCCACACGCAACTCGACCCGGGCACGGCCAGCGCGCTGGCGGTCGGCCCCGCGAAGGACCGCGCGGTCGACGCCGTTACCGGCGAACTTTCCCTCTACTGAGCTAGATTGCAGGCGACAGAACCCTTATAAATAACTATCCCTTACCTGTGGTGAGTACAGAACTCTCCCCCTTACAATGCAAGACAATCAACAGCAGGCATACGACCGCGGGATAACCATCTTCTCGCCGGACGGACGGCTCTACCAGGTGGAGTACGCGCGCGAGGCGGTCGCGCGCGGCTCCGCGAGCGTCGGCATCCGCGCAGCAGATGGCGTCGTCCTCGCGGCCGATAGACAGGCACGGTCCCCGCTCATCGAGCGCGACAGCATCGAGAAGATTCACACGATCGACGACCACGTCGGCATCGCGAGCGCCGGCCACGTGGCCGACGCCCGCCAGCTCGTGGACGTCGCCCGGCGGCAGGCGCAGGTCAACCACCTCCGCTACGAGGAGCCCATCGGCGTCGAGACGCTGACGAAGGAACTGACCGACCACATCCAGCAGTACACCCAGACCGGCGGCGCGCGCCCCTTCGGCGTCGCGTTACTCGTGGCCGGCATCGAGAACGGCGAACCCCGGCTGTTCGAGACGGACCCGTCCGGGACGCCCTACGAGTGGCAGGCCACCGCAGTCGGCGGCGGCCGCGAGGACATCATGTCGCTGCTCGAATCCGAGTACTCGACGGAGATGGACCTCGACGGCGCTATCGGACTCGCGCTGGAGTCGCTGGCCGAGGCCGACGACAAGCCGCTGGACGCCCACGGCGTCCACGTCGCGACGGTCGACGTCGAGACGGAGCAGTTCGAGACGCTCCAGTCCGAGGACGTTGCGCCACACATCGAGGAGCGCGAGCTCGGAGGTGACCAATGAACGACCCCGTCCGCGACCCCTACGAGCCGGAACTGGGGTCCATCCCCAGCGCCAGCGAGGGAGCCGACGACGACACCGTCGTCAAGACCGGGACGACCACCGTCGGCATCACCACGCCCGACGGCGTCGTCATCGGCACGGACCGCCGGGCCTCGCTCGGTGGCCGGTTCGTCTCCAACAAGCAGGTCCAGAAGGTCGAGCAGGTCCACCCGACGGCCGCGCTGACGCTGGTCGGCTCCGTCGGCGGCGCGCAGTCCTTTATCCGCAACCTCCGTGCGGAAGCGAGCCTCACGGAGACCCGTCGCGGCGAACCGCTCTCGATTAGCGCGCTGGCGACGCTGGCGGGCAACTTCGCCCGCGGCGGCCCCTTCTTCGCCATCAACCCCATCCTGGGCGGCGTCGACGAGGAGGGCAGCCACGTCTACAGCATCGACCCCGCCGGCGGCGTCATGGAGGACGACTACACCGTCACCGGCAGCGGGATGCAACTCGCCCACGGCGCGCTCGAACGCCAGTACGACGAGGACATGTCGCTGGAGGAAGCGAAGACGCTGGCCGCCCGCGCCATCAACGCCGCGACCGAACGCGACACCGGCTCCGGCAACGGGCTGGTCATCGCCGAGATAACCGACGACGGCGTCGACATCACGCACTACGACGACGTGACGGAACTGCTCTGAGGCAGTATCCGTCAGGTCCCCCTTTTCACCTCGGACGGACGCATCCGGGCCCGGTCGAGACTCTCCATCTCGAATTTCTGCTTCGATAGGAGCACGGTAGTTCGTCCCGTGGCTACTGTATGCAGCGCGCGTATCGGTCACCAGTTCGGTGCGCATCGCCACGAAATCAGCTGGGGAGACGGATGCTGTTAGTCGATCCCAATTAAGATGTCCGTTTATTCAGGGTTCCCGAACCGACGATATCGAATGCAACACTGGGCTCGTCCCCGCCGTCTGTCGGATAGAAGTGAGCGTGGTCGTGGTCGGTCTGTAGCGGGTCACCATCGACAATCTTGTCGACGTCGTATTCGATGAGATACTGTTGGCTTTCGGCGATGTCCTCGCGCCGAACTTCCTCCTGTGGTTCGACGTCGATGACCTCTCGGTTCGAGTGGCCGTCCCCGCTCGCAAGGAGATGTACCGTGATGACGAACCGACCGTCGGTATTGTTGATGAAGACTACGTCGAGCATCGGCGGGTCCGATTCCAGCATGGAACAGCCTGACACCGAGGCAACTGAACAGATGCCAGCAGCGATTACTGCGCGCCGAGAGTGAGTGGAGGGCTCGTCAGCCATGGGTTCCGCTATAGTTTCAGCAGTCTGTATAGTTTTTGTCTCGGATGTGCGCCAGTTAGGCGTTACCGGGTGAGCGGGCGTGGCAACGATGCGGGGTGTGCAGCTGTAGGTTGGCGGCTGGTAGTCTACTGCATTCGCGCGTGGTGTGTCTCGGTGAGCGGCTCGTCCTCGCTACGCTTCCTGTTCGTCTGCCCGCTGGGGCTGTCGGCGCGTCCGTCCGAACACTTTTCGCAGGTAGCGATACACCGGGAACAGCCAGTCCTCTAGCTGGCCGCGCATGCCGATGGAACTGGAGTAGATGAGCACCGGCACGCCGGCGCTGTCGGCCAGTTCGATGACCTGGTCCGGCGTGCTCCCGAAGACCCACTGGCGCAGCCGCCGGTCCCGCGAGGCACCGATGAGGAGGACGCCGCCCTCGTCGGAGACCGTCGCGACCAGGCCGTCCGCGACCGAGGAGGCGGTCACCTTGTGGACGACCGTCGTCACGTCCGCCGAGAGTCGGCTGAGGGTCTCGCCGGGGTCCTCCGGCGTCCCCTCCTGAGTCGCGCTGACGCTGACGAGGTTGATTTCGGTGCCCTGGCTGCCGAGTGCGTCCACAAGCGGCAGTGCCGCGAGGTGGTGCGGGCCAGCCCCTGCCCCGACGTGGACCTTCCGGAGGTCCGTGTCGGCCTCGAACCCGCGGGCGAACACCACGTCGCAGGGGGCGTTGTAGGCGACGCTCTCGGTCACCTCGTGGTGTTCTTCGGGGTAGCCCATCAGGATGAGGTCGGCCTCGCTGTTGCGGGCGGTCTGTGTGATATCGAAGGCGATGTCACGGCAGATGTGGCCCTCAACGGCGTACTCGGTGTCGATGTCGACGCCGGACAGCGCCTCGCGGACGCGGTCGACCCGCTTGCTCGCCGTCTCCGTGACCATCTCGTTGGGCGTCTGCTCGGGAATCTGCGTGACGTTGAGCACCTCGATGAACGGGTCGTCGTCTCGGCTCTGGGCGACGAGCGACGCCAGCCTGACGTGCGTCGGCGCGCGCTCGGGCCTGGCGATGGGGACGAGCACGCGGTACCGGTCGTTCTCCGGTTCGCCCTCGCCGGCGGGCGTGGCCGGCTCGATTTCCTCGAACAGGTCCTCGACGTGGGGCGCGCCGCCCCAGATGAGGTAGCCGACGACGACGGCGATGACCACCAGGACGCCGGCGACGACCCCCGACGTGGGGAGGTTCGTGATGAGCGCGAGGTTGGCGAGGATGCCGATGATAGGCAGGACCGGCACCAGCGGCACCCGGAAGGGGCGGTCGAGTTCGGGGTACTTCCGCCGGGAGTAGATGAGCGCGAGATTGACCGCCGACAGCGGGAGGAGGAGGTTGAACGTCGCGAAGCCGGTCAGCCCGGACAGGCCGATGGTGACCTCGCCGACGGCCGGCAGCGTCAGGCTGTGGGGGATGACCGCGATGAAGAGGACGATGAGCGCGACGATGACGCCCGTCGCCGAGGAGACGCTCCAGAACGGGGTGCCAAAGCGCGGGTGGATGCGCGAGAAGCGCCGCGGGGCCTGTCCCTGCCGTCCCATCAGCGACCCGATACCGGACGCCGCCAGGATGGAGGCGTTGGAGGCCGAAACCATCGAGAACACCGCGCCGGCGACGATGAGCGCCTGACCAGCGGGGCCGATGAACACCTGCGCCACCTCGCCCATCGCCGTCTCGCCGAGTTGCAGCAACTCTCTGTGCTCGGCCGGGACGTTCACCAGCGCGACGATGACGAGCGTGTAGAGGACGGTGACCGTCACCATGCTGGCGGCGATGGCCTTCGGGACGGTCTTGCGCGGCTCGATAATCTCGCCGGCGCTGGCGGCGATGGCGGAGAACCCGAAGAACGTGATGAAGGCGGTGGCGGCGATGGAGATGATGCCGACCGGTTCGTTCTGGAAGGAGCCGGTGAACTCGCCGGCCGAGCCACCGATTCCCGCGAAGGCGATGGCTCCGCCGATGAACACGAGCAGGACCGCCACCTTCGCGCTCGTGACGATGAGCTGGAAGGCCCCCGACTCCTCGGTCCCGCGGGCGTTCAGCCCGCCCAGGAGCAGGGCGGCGACGACGCCGACGGTCCCGTGGGGGAGCGTGAGCGCGTCGACCATCGGGACGAACTCGGGCAGCGCCAGCGTCTTCGGGATGATGAACTGGAAGAACCACTCGTCCATCGTCGCGAGGTAGAAGGCCGTGGTGCCGGTGTAGCCGAGAAACAGCGACGCGCCGATGCCGTAGACAAGCAGTTCGCGGTCCTCGAAGGTCTGCGAACTGAACAGGTACCCGCCACCGTTCTCGGCGTAGATAGAGGCGAACTCGGAGTACGACGCCGCGGTGATGCCCGCGACGACGGCCGCGATGACGAAAGCGATGACCGCACTGGAGCCGATCTGGGAGACCGCAGTCCCCGACAGCGAGAAGATGCCCGCGGCAATCATCGTGCCCAGGCCCATCGCGAACGCGATTTTGAACCCGAGCGTTCTGGTGTGCTCGACCATGCTTTGGAGACAGTTGTCCGATACGGCGTCTTATGCGTGTGGGTTTCGCTGCCGTTGCAGCCTCGACAGGTGTTTACCGCCCCGTTGCGTCACACCCGACAGATGCGCGAGGCACACGACGTCGAGCGGGCGGTCGGCATGGACTACTACGTCAGCGACGCCGACGGCATCGGCGGCCGCCTCCGCGACTCGCCGGCGGACTTCCGCGTGACCGAGCGCGAACTGTTCGCGACCGAACCGGTCGACGCCGACCCCGGCGCGTACCCCCACCTGGTGCTCCGCGTCACGCTCTCGGACTGGGACACCAACGACTTCGCGGGCGCGCTCTCGGACAGACTTGGCATCTCCCGCGAGCGCGTCTCCTGGGCCGGGACGAAGGACAAGCGCGCGGTCACGACACAGTTGTTCTCGGTCGACGGCATCGACTCCGATGCCCTGCCGGACCTCCCCGACGCCGACGTCGAAGTGGTCGGTCGCGCCGGCCGCCCGGTCCTCTTTGGCGACCTCGCCGGCAACGACTTCGCGATAACGGTCCGGGACCCCGACGCGCCCGAGAACGTCGACGCAATCACCGCCGACCTCCGGGAGTTCGCTGGCGCGAGCGACGGCGACGACACGACCGTCGCGGTCCCAAACTACTTCGGCCAGCAGCGATTCGGGAGTCGCCGGCCGGTCACCCACGAGGTGGGGCTGGCGATCGCCCGCGGCGACTGGGAGGGCGCGGTCATGGCCTACGTCGGGAATCCGTCGGACTACGAACCGGAGCGCACGCGCGAGGCGCGCGCGTTCGTCGAGGAGACCCGCGACTGGGCGGCCGCGCTGGAGCAGTACCCCGGCCACCTCGGCTACGAGCGGGCGATGCTCCACCGACTGGTCGAGGGCGACGACGAACCGGGCGATTTTCGGGCGGCGCTCGAAACCGCACCGACGAACCTCCAGCAGCTGTTCGTCAACGCCGCCCAGTCGTACGTCTTCAACCGCATCCTCTCGGCGCGCCTGGAGCGGGGCCTGCCCTTCGCCGAACCGGTCGAGGGCGACGTGGTCTGTTTTGCCGACCGCGACGCGCCGGAGGGGCTGACCGTCCCCGACACCGACCGGACACAGCGGGTCACCGAGGGGCGGGTGCGCTCGGTCAGTCGCCACTGCGAGCGCGGCCGGGCGTTCGTGACCGCGCCGCTCGTGGGCACCGAGACGGAACTGGCCGACGGCGACCCCGGCGACGTCGAACGGGCGGTGCTGGACGCGGTGGGAATCGAGCCCGCGGACTTCGACCTCCCCGACGAGTTCCACTCCGAGGGGACCCGCCGCGCCGTCGCCGTCCGGACGGCCCTCACTATCGACCGGGACCCGCTCACCTTCGCCTTCTCCCTGCCGCGGGGGTCGTACGCGACGGTGGTGCTCCGGGAGTATCTCAAGCGCGATCCGGCCGCTCGCTGACCTCGCTGCCCACTGACCCGAAGCGCGTCGCTTATCGGCCCGCCGCCCCCTACCGTGGTCCATGGAGTGTCGGCAGTGCGCGACGCCACTCGACAGGCCGGGCGACTACTGCCTGGTCTGTCACACCGAGAACGCCGACACCGTCGTCCTCGAACTGGAACGCGACCGGGCCACCGTGACGACGCTCGACGGCGAGACGGTCCTGGGGCAGTACGTCGTGACGACGACCCCCGAGGACCCCGACAGCGAGCGCACCATCGCGGAACTGCGCAACTTCGCCGGCCAGATTGCCGACGAGGTGCGGCGCAAGCGCCCGGAGGAGGTCTACGCCACCGGAAACCGCGACGTGCTCCAGGCGGTCCGCGCGCAACTGCACTACGAGTTCTACCGCGTCGAGGCCGACGACCCCGTCCAGCGGGTCATCGACCGCCGGGGCGAGCCCGCACTCGAGGTCGTCGAGGCCAGCGTCGCGGAGAAACTCGGCGGCACCCACTCGACGCTCATCGGCGGTCGGAAGGGCCGGAAGGCGCTGCAGGTCGTCGCCGGCCACCCTCACGTCAAGAAGATAGTGCCGGGCCCCATCGACGCCGGCGGGTCGGGGTCGCGGACCGGCCTGCGCGCGAAGGCGACCCGCGCGGACGACAACGGGAACGTCCGCCTGCTGGTGCGGGACGGCTCCAGCGTCCAGGAGAACCGCGTGGTGACGACCGCGCGGGACCGCGAACTCGGCGAGCACGTCCGGGCCGACCTCAACGAGGCGCTCGTCGACGCGGAGTTGCAGGAGTGACCGCCGAGCCCACAGACTAAGCGCCGCGCGGGCGTAGTACTCTAGGCGATGCGATACGCCCCGCTCGTCCTCCTCGTCGCCACGGTCGCCGTCGGCGGCTCGCTCGCCCAGCCCATCCCGCCGGCAGAGGGGACCGTGGTCGGCAACCCGACGCTGGAAGTCGTCGCCACGGGGAACCGGCTCACCTGGGGCGACAGCCAGGAACTGGCCCTTTCGGTCGCCAACGCCGGGACGCTCCTCCGCGGCGGCCCCGAGCAGTTCGAGTCCCGCGTCGTGACGGCCCGGAACCTCCGCGTCGAGGTGGCGACCGACCGGCTCGACCCCCCGCTGACCGACGGGCTCGTCGTCCGCCGCGGCGCGTCGCTGGTCGGCGAACTCGGGCGGGGCGAGGCGGTGCCCGTGACGCTCTCGGTCGGCGTGACCGACGGCCTCCGGCCCGGCACCTACAGCCTCCCGCTGCGACTCTCCTACCAGTACACGGCCGCGGTCCGGTACGGCGACGGCGACCCGGTGTACACGGACCGGACGCGAACGCGCCTCGTCACCGTGCCCGTTGTCGTCACCGACGAACCGCGTCTCGTCGTGACGCCCGCGGCCTCCCCGCCGCTCTCGCCCGGGCAGGAGGGAACCGTCTCGTTCGCCCTCTCGAACACCGGGACACGGACTGCGAGCGACATCGGTCTGACGGTCAGCGCCGACCCACCCGTCCATTTCGGCGACGACCGGACCCGCCGGACGAGTGTCTTCGTCCCGGAACTGGCCCCCGGCGACAGCCGGACGCTCACTGTCCCGGTCGCAACCGACCCGACCGCCACTCCCTCGACGTACCTCCTCCGGGTTTCCGCGGCCTACACGACGGCGGGGGGATTCGAGCGGACTAGCGACAAGTTACGCCTGGGCCTCCGGGTGCGGGCGAACGACACCGCGGCAACTACCCGCACGGACGGGGGTGTCTCAGTCACTCCGTACTCCGTCGGGGACCGGGCGTCCTCCGGACGGTACTCCCCTTACCGAAACGGCGCTACCAGTAACAGCGCGATTGTGTGTCTGGTACCCACGCTTACTCAGCCAGGCGAGCCCACCGGCCGAACGCCGAGCCGTGGTGCGATAGCGTTCGGTTATTCACGCCCGGCCGCCGGCACGTGCGTCGGTAATCCCGACCCAGGGGCCGGTAACGTCGGCCCACCCTCGTGAACCTCGCCTTACTCTCGACCCGGTCGTCAGTATTCCGAGGTTGTTCTGAACCCCCTCGCGGCCCGCCGAACCTACGGTCGCCTTAGCCTCAGTACAGTACCGAATAACAATCACCGGATATGTCGTAGGGTCCGGACGGAATGGAGGGTTCAGACCACGAGACCAGATTATCCATAGATACCGACAATTGGTCCAACACTATTCAGAGTAGAAACAACAAACAAATATGATAAAATTATGAGACAAAAGCAAACAGAACTCTCGTTCGGAACATCGAGCGTTCTCTTCGCCGTCGCCGTAATGATCCTCTCCTCGATGACACTTGGCGGCGTGCTCGCGGCCACGGTCGAACGTGGAGGGCCCGCCGGGCAGTTCGACCCCGGCGTCGGCGGCGAGCGCAACGTACAAATAACGACAGATAAGCCGGTCGTGTTCCAGGGCGAGGATGGCCTGAACTTCGTCAACGCCCAGGGTAACCCGATCAACGTCGCCCAGCTGGTCGGCGTCGCGGGCAACGCCGAGGGACAGCCCCTCGAAAGCCCCATCCCGACCGACCAGCCCCCGGGACAGTACGCGGTCAACGGTCAGGCGTCACAGCCGGGCGTGACCGTGCAGACGCCGCGCGTGACCGACCTTGACGTGCGCAACGAGCGTGGCATCAACGTCGAAGGCTCCTCAGTCCAGGAGGACGAGCTACTCCTCATCGAGGCGGAGTGGAACTTCGAGTTCGCGGAGGACCTCGAACTGGTCGTCCGTGACGAGAACGGCAACGACGTCACCGGCACGGTGCTGGGCGACGTCGACCAGCTCTCGGAGGCCCAGCGCCAGCGACTCTCCGGTCCCTTTGCGAACAACCCCGACGCTGTTTCCAACCCCGGACAGCGCGGGACCGGGACCGGCGTCGTCTATCTTCAGGGCGTCGGCCAGTTCAACCAGTCACAGCTCAACGGAACCAGCGTCGACGCGGCCTACTGGGCGCTGGACGTGAGCGACCTGGACGCCGGTGACTACACCATCACCGTCCAGGGGTGGGACAACCTCGACTTCGGTCCCGCCTCCCGGACCTCCTCCCTCTCGGTCACGACCGAGACGGACGTGAGTCTGGACCTCGACAGTGACCAGGCGACGCGCGGTCAGAACGTCGGTTACACCATCCGCGGCTCGACGGCCGGCGCGGAACACTACGTCGTCATCGAGCGCGACGAGTTCCGCAACGACCGCGTCGACCAGCGGGTGTTCCGCGACATCCAGGACGTCATCGACCGCGGCACCTTCGACACGAACGGTGACAACGTCTCGGACTTCGCGTGGGCACAGGTCCAGATTGACGAGGACACTGGCCTCGGCGTCGGGCAGATAGACACCGCGTTCCTCGACGACGCCTCCATCGAAGTCGACCTCTTCGAGGCCGGCACCTCGCTGGAGGACGTCGCGGCCGACCTCAGCGACACCGAGGACGACAAGACGCTGCAGGTCGAGCAGGGTGAACTCGTCTTCACCTCGCCCGTCGGCACGTACGTCGCCGGGTCCGAAATCGACGTCCGGGGCGACGCCGCCCCCGGCGTCGACAGCGTCGCCATCTACGCCCGCGACCAGGGCGACTGGGAACTCGTCGACATCAACGAGGACGGGAACCTCAACGACGACGACGCGATCAACGTCGACTCCGCCGGCGAGTGGGAGGAGGAGGACGTCGTGCTGTCACAGGCGACGGACATCTTCTCCATCCCCGGCCGGTACCGCATCGGCGTCGTCGAAGCCGAGGACGCCCGCGGTGACGCCAACCAGCTCCGCGAGACGCTGACCACCTCCGAGTTCAGTAGCGCCACGAGTTCGCAGTCGGCGCTGCTCGTGCAGGAGCCGGGCCTCGAAGAGGCGCGGTCCTTCCGCACCATCAACGCGCAGATCGCCGTCGAGGACGGTACGGTCGACGTCCTGGGGACCGCCCCCGGGCTCGACGACGTGCTCGTCATCATGGTCGACTCACGCGGTCGCGTCGCGACCGAACAGGTGACCGTCGACGACGACGACACCTTCGACGAGGAGGACATCCCGCTGGTGACCCAGGATGGCCGCCAGCTCAACGAGGGTGCCATCGAGGGACTTGTCATCGGCCTCGGCCGGGACGGCGTTGCCGGTGACGGCATCCTGCCCGGCCAGACCAGCGCCTCGCTGGCTGCCCTGGAGAGCTACGTCAACACCATCGGGACGGGACTGACCCAGGCCCAGGTGCTGGACCGCATCAGCGACGAGACCACCGACGAGGTTGCCAGTGACGACCTCTCCATCCAGGAGTCGTTCCGCCTGGCCGATGGCTCGACGTCCATCGAGAGTGTCGGCACTGAGGAGAACCTCCGGCAGGGCGACATCCGTCCGGTCCCGGTCAACTCGACGATGGTGGTCCAGGGGCTGACCAACCGCAAGCCCGACGACAACACCATCTCCGTCGAGGTCATCGAAGGCCCGAGCGTCGACGTCTTCGACGTCAACTCCACCGACGAGTGGGGTCTCGACGGCGTCTGGAGCGTCAGCCTCAGCACCCAGGGCGTCCAGCCCGGTACCTACGTCATCGAGGCGGACGACGGTGACAACACGGACACGGTGCAGGTGAACATCGTCGAAGAGCAGCCCGAAGAGCCTGCTCCTGTCGACAACGAGACGGCAGCCCCCGACGAGAACGTGACTGAAGAAGAGCCAGTGGACGCGAACGCGACTGAAGAAGAGCCAGTGGACGCGAACGCGACTGAAGAAGAGCCAGTGGACGCGAACGCGACTGAAGAAGAGCCAGTGGACGCGAACGCGACTGAAGAAGAGCCAGTGGACGCGAACGCGACTGAAGAAGAGCCAGTGGACGCGAACGCGACTGAAGAAGAGCCAGTGGACGCGAACGCGACTGAAGAAGAGCCAGTGGACGCGAACGCGACTGAAGAAGAGCCAGTGGAGGAGGAAGAACCGGCCGAAGCAGCCACGGTCTCCTTCTCCGACCAGGAGTCTGATGGTACCAGACTCGTTGTCGACTCGGTGACTCTCCCGGAGGGAGGTTTCATCGCCATCCACGATGAGAGTCTATTGGAGGGAGAGGTCGTCGATAGTGTCGTCGGCTCCACCGTGTTCCTCGAGCCAGGAACCTCCGAGAACGTTAGTTTCCGGCTGTTCGACGTCCCTGGCGCGACGTTCAACCAGACGGAGCTGACCGAAGATCAGACGCTCATCGCGATGCCGCACCTCGACACGAACAACAATGTGATATACGACTTCGTCGCCTCTAACGGGACGGATGACGGCCCGTACGTCGCAAACGGTGAACCCGTCACCGACGCTGCGAACGTGACGGTCAACGCAACTGGATAGGGACGAAACCGAGACCGAGGGAGCGCCGCATCGCTCTCTTCGGTTCGCACAACCGTAACGACAGGCGAGCTGTACGGCGGTTACGTGCTGACTCGCACACGCGGCCACAGTACCGTGACTGCAACATTTTTCGGACGCGTCGCGGCTTGGAATCGTAGGGGTTATTGGTTCGCTGCGTAGAGAGTACGGTACTATGAGTGAACAGAAGGGACGCACCGGGAGTGCCGGCCGCTTCGGCGCTCGATACGGGCGCGTCGCCCGCCGCCGCGTCAACCAGATCGAGGACGAGATGCACGACGACCACGCCTGCCCCGACTGCGGCGAGAAGCGGGTCGACCGCCAGGGGACCGGCGTCTGGGAGTGCCAGGCCTGCGGCTACACCTTCACCGGTGGCGCCTACACTCCCGAGACCCCGGCCGGCAAGACCGTCACGCGCTCGATCCGCGCCGCCCTCGGCGAGGACGAGGACTAAGGGCGTCCAGCACGAGTATCCGATATGAGCTACAAGTGCTCCCGCTGCAAGCGCGACGTCACTCTCGACGAGTACGGCGGCGTGCGCTGTCCGTACTGCGGCCACCGCGTGCTCCTCAAGGAGCGCAGCCGTGACATCAAGGAAGTCGACGTCAACTGACCGCGTCCACGACGCTGTTCTCACTTTCGACTACGACGACGCCGAGCGCGCCCGCCGCGTCGAGCGTGCCATCCGCCCGGAGGTCGGCGACATCGACGGCGACCGCTCGACGGTCCGTCTCGCCCGCGAGGACGAGCGGCTGGAACTCACCGTCGAAGCGACGGACCTTGTCGCGCTCCGGGCCGGCCTGAACACCTGGTTCTCGCTCGTCAGCGTCGCCGAGCAGGCCGGCGACGTCGTCGCGTGAGGCCATCATCGAAAGCAAGGGTTTACCACGGCGGGCACCCAGGTGGTGGGTATGCAGGGTAATCTTCCGCCGGAAGCACAGGAGAAACTCGAAGAACTGCAGGACCTACAGGAGACGGCCCAGCAGGTCGCCGCGCAGAAACAGCAGGCCGAGACACAGCTCAACGAGTCCGAGACCGCGCTGGACGAACTCGACGACATCGACGAGGACGCCACGATGTACCGCGAGGTCGGCGAACTCCTCGTCAAGACGGACTACGAGACGGCCAAGGACGACCTCGAAGAGAAGGTCGACAGTCTCGGAGTGCGCGTCGAGACCCTCGAAAAGCAGGAGGAGCGCGTTCAGGACCAGTTCGAGGAACTCCAGCAGGAACTCCAGCAGATGCTGGGCGGTGCCGGCGGCGGTCCGATGGGCGGCCCCGGCGCTGGCGGCGCATAATGTCGACGCCGGACGACCCCACCGACGACGAGGTCGTCCAGACGGCGGCAGAGGCCGCCGAAGACGTCGTCTTCTCTCGTTTCTCGCGGTCGGACGTCGAGGACTTCGACGTGACCGTCTCCTTCGAGGACGGCGTGCTCGAAGTGGACGTCTACATCAACGCCAGCGGCGGGACGGCCGACCCCGACCGGGTGGCCGACGACGCGGCGCTGGCCGCGCGCGCTGCCGTCGACGACCTTCTGGAATAGTCACCGCTCGCCGACCGGGCTCTCCTCGTCGTCGAGCCGGTTGCCGGCCAGCCCGGTCCGGAAGGCGATGTAGCCGATGATGCTGACGAAGATGATTGGCGGCAGGATGAGGAAGGCCCACAGCGGCCGCAGTCCCCAGCCGAGCAACAGGAGGAGGTTCCCGACGCCGAGCAGGACAAAGGGGAGGATGTACAGCGCCGCTCGCGTGCGGTTGAGTTGCGTCTCCTCGCCGAGTGGACCGGCCATGCCTCTCAGTTGGCAGCGCACGTAAAAAAGCGTCGCGCTCGCGTCGGTGCGGGTGGGGCGTCGTCGTCAGCGGGTGTGAATCGACAGCCAGCTACGGACCGTCACTGCTCGCTCTCGGCGTCGTCCTGTTCGCTGTCCTCGGCGTCGCCGTCGGTCTGCTGTCCGTCAGCGCCCGACTGCTCGCCGTCACCGTCGGACTGCTCGTCGTCAGTCTGCTGCTCGTCGTTCATCTCGTCGTCGCTCTGGCCGGCAGCGTCGCCGTCAGCGGCCTGGTCGGACTGCTCGTCACCCGGCGTCACGTCGGCGATCATCTCGCCGAGGCTGTCGATGGTGCCGTCGAGCTTCTGGTTGACGAGGTCGTGAATCTGCGTCACGAAGTCGGGCACCTGCGCGGGCATGTCGGTCGGCGGGCCGCGGCGCTCGTCGGCGTCGGAGGGGGGACCGCGACGCTGGTCGGCGCTGGCTGCGGCCGCGTGGGCGTCACTCTCGTTTGCCTGACCCTGTGCGGCCATCTCGTCCTGTGCGGCCGCGTCGCTCGCGTTGGCCGCGTCCGCTGCGGGGTCGTCGGCACTGCCGTCGTAGTTGTCGTCTGCCTGTCCAGCCTGGGAGTCCGCGGGCGCGTTCCCGGGCATCGCTGCGGCGCCGGCGGTGGCGACCAGCAGCACTGCCACGAACACGCTCGCAATCTTTGTGAGATTCATCGCACTCTCGGCTGTGGCCCGGACTCACTTGAAGGGGGGACGCGCTCAAACCGTCTACTGCCCGAATTTGGCCGAATTAAGCGTCGTCAAATCGGATTTAATCCGGATTAATTCGGCTCGGACCGTCCTGGCGGGGCGAAGTCCGACTCTCGGTGGGAGGCGCGGCCAGCGCGCGCTACGCGGACAGTCTTTTCATACCCTGCTCCCGTAGCCACGTGCATGGAACACGAGGCTACGGTCGAGGGCGTCGGGGTCGGCGTCAGCGACGAAGGTCCCGGCGCGCCCGTCGTCGTCCTGAAGGCCCGCGGCGAACTCATCCCCATCTTCATCAGCTCCGACCAGGCCCAGTCGATGCAACTCGCCCTGGAGGGCGAGCCCTTCGAGCGCCCGCTGACACACGACCTCTTCGTCGAGATGGTCGCGGAGTTCGGGGCGGCCATCGACCGCGTGCGCATCGACGACCTGGCCGACGGCACCTTCTACGCCAAAATCGACACCGAGCAGTACCACGGCGGCGAGCGCAAGCAGGCCGTCTTCGACGCCCGCCCCTCCGACGGCATCGCGCTCGGCCTCCGCGTGGACTGCCCCATCATCGTCTCCGACGAGGTGGTCGACGAGGCCGGCCGCCCGCCGGACGCGTTCGAAACCGACGAGGATTCGGGGCTGGACGACGACCCGCTGTTTTGATGGCCTACGACTCGCTGCTGCTGGACCACGACGGTGTCATCGTCACCCTCGGTGACGAGACGGCGCTGGTCGACGCGGCACGTACCTCCCTGCTGGATGCCGGTATCGACGACCCGCCGGCGGACGCCGTGGACACGCTGAGCCTCGCGGTCGCCGACGACGAACTCCGCGCGGTCAGCGAGCGCTACGGGCTCGACCCCGAGCGGCTGTGGCGCTACCGCGACGACCGCGTGGACGAGGCCCTCCGCGCCGAGACCACGGCCGGCCGGAAGGCACCCTACGACGACGTCGACGCGCTCGCCGACCTGGACGCGCCGACCGGCATCGTCAGCAACAACCAGACCCGGATCGTCGAGTTCGTCCTCGACCACTACGACCTCGCCCACCACTTCGGGACGGTCCGCGCCCGCTCGCCCACCCGCGAGAGCCTGACCAGAAAGAAGCCCCGCCCG
The DNA here is from genome assembly GCF_037338445.1 of Salinibaculum sp. SYNS191. NCBI lineage: Archaea > Methanobacteriati > Methanobacteriota > Halobacteria > Halobacteriales > Haloarculaceae > Salinibaculum > Salinibaculum marinum. Next base: position 1,548,813 of record NZ_CP147838.1, on the reverse strand, counting down.
ACCTTTCTGGAGGAGGCGATGGCCGACCTCTCGGTGTCGAACCCGCTGTACGTCGGCGACAGCGAGAGCGACGTCGTCGCCGGCCAGCGGGCGGGCCTGGACGTGGCCTTCCTCCGCCGGGACCACAACGCCGACCGGTCGCTGGCCGTCGACCCGACCTACGAGGTCGGCGGGCTGGACGACGTCGCGGCGCTCGTCGACGGGGACGGACGATAGCCTGGCCGACCGGTAGACGTGCGTGTGCAGCCGCGTTTTTCGAAAAATGGATGAAACCGGCGCTCAGTCGTCGGCAACCAGCTGGTCGTCGTCGGCGGCGACCAGCCGGTCCATCGCGTCGACCATCGCCGACACGGAGGCGCGGGTGATGTCCGAATCGCTCGCGGTGACGGTCACCGCGTCGTCGCCGCGGGACATCTCTATCTCGACGGTGACGACGGCGTCGGTGCCGCCGGTGATGGCGTCGACGTGGTAGGATTCGAGGGAGGCATCGGCCGAGTGCGACAGCGCCTCCTCGGCGGCGTTCATCGCCGCGTCGACCGGCCCGGAGCCGGTGGCGGCGTTCTCCCGCTCCTCGCCTTCGACTTCGAGGCGGACGCTCGCGGTCGGCGGCGTGACGCCGCTGACGGCGGTGAGGTCGAGCAGTTCGACCCGGCGCTCGCGGTCGCGGCCCTCGACCTCCTCGGCGATGGTCAGCAGGTCGGCGTCGGTGACGCGCTTGCCGCGGTCGCCGATTTCCTTGACCCGACTGACCACCGTGTCGATGTCGTCGCCGGAGAGGTCGAAGCCGTGCTCGTCGAGCGCGGCCTTGATGCCGGCGCGGCCGGCGTGCTTGCCGAGTGCGAGGCGGCGCTCGCGGCCCACCTTCTCCGGCGGGTACGGCTCGTACATGGCGTCGTCCTTGAGCGTCCCGTCGGTGTGGATGCCGGACTCGTGGGTGAAGGCGTTCTGGCCCACGACGGCCTTGTTCGGTGCGAGCGGGATGCCGGTGAGCTTGGCGACGAGCTGGGCGAGGTCGTGAACCTCCGTGAGGTCCATCGCCTCGATGCCGTAGCCGTGGTCGAGCGCGATTGCGACCTCCTCCAGCGCGACGTTGCCGGCGCGCTCGCCGATGCCGTTGATGGTGCCGTGGACGAGGTCCGCGCCGGCCGCGACGGAGACTAAGGCGTTGGTCACCGCCAGCCCCAGGTCGTCGTGGGTATGGGTGCTGGTCGGCCCGAGGTCCGTCAGCCGGGAGACGATTTCAAGCGTCCGGTCCGGCGTCGCGTGGCCGACGGTGTCGGCGTAGCAGACCCGGTCCGCGCCGGCGTCCAGCGAGGCGGCCATCAGGTCTTCGAGGTAGTCGACGTCCGCGCGTGAGCCGTCCTCGCCGATGACCTCGACCCAGAGGTCGTGGTCCTTGGCGTACTCGACGAGTTCGGCCGTCGTCTGGACGTTCGCCTCGTGACTGGTGCCGACTTTCTGGGTGATGTGCCTGTCGCTCGCGGGGACGACGAGGTTGATACCGTCCACGTCGCAGTCCATCGCGAGGTCGATGTCGTTTTTGATGCCACGGCAGAAGCTCGTGACCGTCGCGTCCAGGTCCAGGTCGGTCACCCGGCTGATGGTCTCGCGCTCGCCCGGTCCGGTGCAGGCGCTGCCCGCCTCGATGACGTCGATGGCCGCCCTGTCGAGGCCGCGCGCGATGCGGGCCTTCTCGTCGGGCGTGAGCGACACACCCGGGGCTTGTTCGCCATCGCGGAGCGTCGTATCGAGGAACTGTACGTCGCCGAGTTCAGAGAGTGGGGTTGTTTCGGGGTGGCCCCCGAATAAATCGATCACTGGTCATGTTGACCCTACTCACTCCTCCTGTCGTGCAGCGTTATAAACTTGCCTTTTGCCGGTTTGGTCCCGGCTCGCCTACCCGTCGTCTAGGCCCTCGACGCGGACCGTGTCGCCGACGGTTATCCCGTCGGTCGCGCCGGCGGGCAGCTCGACGATGCGGTCGGCCCTGGCCATCCCCATCCCCGTCCACGGTGACAGGCTGGCGGTCTCGACGACCCGCTCGCCGTCCAGCCAGAGCACGTCGATGGGCACGCGCATGAACAGCATGTGGACGAACTGCCGGGGCGGCCCCTCCGAGAACGGCCACAGGCCGCCGCCGGAGCCGACGTCCAGCACGAGCGCGTAGCCGTCGGGGACCTCGCTTCGGAACATCAGCCCCTTCGCCTGCGAGAGCGTCGAGTCGGCCACCTCCACGTCCGTCGCGAGGACGCGCCGCTCCGGCCCCTCGTCGCTCCCGATGACCTCGTCTGTCTCGTGGACGACGCGCATACGCTGGTCCTCTCCCGGTCGGGTGAAAAAGCGTCCGGTCAGTCCTGTGGCTGTGGCACCTGCTGGGCCGACACCCCGTCGGCCCCGCCGATCCCGGCGTCAGCCTCGGCGACCGTGAAGTCGGCGAGCCGCGACTTGAGGTCGTCGGCCCCGCTGGACAGCGACTGGACGCTGGTGGTCACCTCGGAGATGGTCGCCGTCTGTTCCTGGGCGGCCGCAGCGACCGTCTCCGCCTCGGAGGCGGTCTGCTCGCCGATGCTCGCCACCTCGTCGACCATCCCGACGACGTCCTGTGCGGTCGCGGCCTGCTCGTCGGTCGCGTCGCTTATCTCCTGGACGGTGCCGTTTATCTCCTCGATGACGCCGACGATGTCCTCGAAGTCAGCCAGTGCCGCCTCGACGGTGTCGACGCTGTCGGAGACCTGCTCGTTCATCCGCTGGACGTCGTCGACGGTCTCGCCCGCCTCGGCCTGTATCTCGCCGATGCGGCCGGATATCTCCTCCGCGGACTCGCGGGTCTCCTCCGCGAGCCCCTTGATTTCGTCCGCGACGACCGCGAACCCGTCGCCGGAGCCGTCCGCGCGGGCGGCCTCGATGGAGGCGTTCAGCGCCAGCATGTTGGTCTGCTCGGCGATGTCGTTGATGAAGGAGATGATCTCGTCTATCTCGCCAATCTGGGCGACGAGGTCCTCGACGGCCGCGGCCGTCTCGCCGATGCTGGCCTCCAGTTCGTCCAGTTCGTCGATGGCGTCGTTGGCACGCTCCTGCCCCGACCGGCCGCGCTCGGCGGCCTCGTCGGCGGTCCCCGCCATCTCGTCGGCGGAGGCGGCTATCTCCTCGACGGTCGCCGAGAGGCTCTTCATCTCGTCGGCGACGGTCTGCAACTGCCCGGTCTGCTCGTCAGCGCCGTCGGATATCTCCTGGACCGAGCGGGCCACCTCGTCGCTGGCGTCGTCGACCTCGGTCATGCTCGCGGCCACCTCGTCGCTGGCCCCGTCGACGTCGGCGGCGAAGGTCTGGACCTCGCCGACGGTGTCCCCGAGCGTCCGGACGAGTTCGTTGTAGTTCTCGACGACCTCGCGGTAGGTCTCGTCGTCCGCCTCGACCACGTCCGCGTCGATGGTCGCGGTGAGGTCGCCCCGCTTGGCGCGCTCGGCGGCCGCACCGAACTCGGTGACCAGCGCCTGCAGCCGTTCGGAGCGGGCCTCCAGTTCGTCGGTCATCGTCTCCAGTTCCTCCGTGTAGTCCCGCAGGCTCTCGGCCATCGTCCGCAGCGAGTCGCCGAAGGAGCCGGGGACGTCCTCGTCGAGGACGGGGTCGTCGAAGTCCTGCCGGGCCAGCGCCGCGGCCTGCTCGGAGACCGTCTGGAGGTAGCCGTGCATGTCGGCGAAGGCGTTGGTCAGGCTCCCGATTTCGTCGGGCTGGTCGGTCCGGTGGACGTCGCCGTCGAGTTCCCCGGCCGCGATGTCGCTCGCCCGGGCTTCGAGTCCCTGAATCGGCTCGACGAAGTCCCGCCGGATGATGAGTATCGTGTTGACGAACGCAGCGGCGGCCGCGAGAAAGAGCGCGCCGGCCAGCGCGTACCAGACGACGCCCGAGACGAGAAAGGGCAACACGAGCTGTGCAACAGAGACGGCGAACTGGAGCCCGATTGCCACGAGCACCTTCCGCTCGATGGACTCCGTGACCCCGAGGGCCTCCATCGTCGACCAGAGGAGGTCCTCGTACCGCTGTCTCAATCGGCCTCCTGCCGAAGTGGTCATACTCCAGACATTCTCTAATCGGATTAAAAAGCTATGCGTGCAATTATCAAATGAGAAATTCCACTCCCGGTGGGGGCTCTCTCGGGGACGCTCGTCGACTCTCTCGGTCCACGACCCGTCGGGGCGTCGGACTGAAGGGTGCGGGGCTCCACCGGAGTGACATGGAGAAGACCGACGCGGGCACCGCCGTCGGCGTCGACGACCCCTACGCTCACGTCGACCGCTGTGACCACCTCACCGACGGGGGCAAGTGCCGCTTCGCGGTCGAACACGGCGAGCGCGACCCCGAGTTCGCGGACGCCCGCAGTCGCGAGGAGTTCCAGTGTCCGGTCGCCGGGCCACCGGAGGAGGAGGGGCCGACGGGGCCCTGGGAGTGGGCCGACTGCCCGCACTTCCGGTGTCGCAACCGCGACCGGGCGTGCATCCGCTGTGGCCTCGAAGAGGTGCGGATGGCCCACGACGACGCCCGGCCGCTGCTGGAGGAACACCACCTCTCCTACGCCGACGCCTCGTCCGAAGGGGAGGGCGACCCGACCCACGAGATTACCGTCTACCTCTGTCGGTGGTGTCACGCCAAGGTCCACGGGTCGTGGGCGCGGGTCGACGACGACGTGAACCCCGACCCGGAGGCGGTCGCCGAGCGGGAGTCCCGCCGGGCCGAGGAACAGTCGGAACTGGGCTTCGAGTCGGCGGCCGAGCGGTTCGACCGCGAGTGAGGGGACCGTTTCCCGTCGAGCGGCCCTGCTACGCCCGGCCGTTCAGCGGGCAGACGAAGAAGTTCGGCGGCGCGCCTGCGATGTCCGGGCGGCCCTTGCTGATTGTGAGTTGCCCGGCTTCTTCGGCGGCGAGAACGTCAGATTCGGACGTCAGCGGCTCCGAGAGCGTGACGCCGTCGGCGAGCTGGGCGCTGTAGTGGACCCACTGCCCGCCGTTCCAGTCCCGGTCGCCCGGTGCCGACTCGGAGACGAACGGCGACCCGCCGCCGTTGACGCCGCCGTTGGGCGGCAGCGACGCCGTCGTCCCGTCGTTGACGAAGTAGATGACGTCGCTGGCCTGCGGTTCGTCGTCGAGCACCTTCACGACGTTCGTCCGGTAGAGAACGTCGTTGGCCCAGACGCGGCCGAAGATCTTGCCGTTGCCCTGCTCGTCGCCCTTGCCGGGCGCGGCGACGGCCGTCCCGGTCGCGCCGAGACCGACCGCGCCGATTGCTGCACTCGCACGGAGGACCTCACGTCTCGTTGGGTTCGTTCCTGTCATGTGTTCTCTGGAGGACTGCGCCTCCACCCGCCCGGTAGAACCATCAATAAATAGCCATTTTTCAGAGTTCGGCCGAAATCAGTTCGGAGTCGTTCTAGATTTCGTCCCGGGTGTGCGGCCGGTTCGCACAGTGGCGACCCCTGTCGACAGAGGTTTTCGGTGGGCGTCCGAACGCGGTGTCATGGACCCCGACCTCGACCGCTTCGCGTCGCGCCGACCCACCGTCTACGCGCCCGAGGGCGTCGTCGCCACGAGCCAGCCACTCGCCGCCGCGGCGGGCCGGGAACTGCTGAGGGCGGGCGGCAACGCCTTCGACGCCGCCGTCGCCACCGCCGCCGCGTTGAACGTCGTCGAACCCACCAGCACCGGCCTCGGCGGCGACGTCTTCGCCTGCTACCGGACCGCCGACGGCGACGTGGGTGCGATGCGCGCGTCCGGCGGCGCTCCCGAGGGCGCGACCCGCGAGCGCGTCCGCGACGCCGTCGCCGACGAGGAGGATACCGACCCCGCCGAGGTGTCGATGCCCGAGTTCGGCCCCCACGCCGTCACCGTGCCCGGCACCGCCCGCGGGTGGGAGGCGACCGTGCAGGAACTCGGCCGCCTGACGCTCGCCGACGCGCTCGGGCCGGCCATGCGCTACGCGACCGAGGGCTACCCCGTCACCGAGGTGGTCGCCGCCCAGTGGGAACACGGCGAGGAGTTGTTCACCGACGCCCACGCACGCGAAGCCTTCCTCTTCGACGGCGCGTCCCCGGGCGTCGGGCAGACGGTCCGCCTGCCCGAACTCGGCGCGACGATGGAAACCATCGCCGAGGAGGGCGCGGACGTGGTCTACGAGGGCTACGTCGCCGAGGCAATCGCCGACGAGATTCAGGACAAGGGCGGATTCATGACTGTCGACGACCTGGCCGACTTCGAGGTGGAGTGGCCCGACCCGCTGTCGACCACCTACGACGGCGTCGAGGTGTTCGAACTCGGGCCGAACAACCAGGGTCAGATTGCGCTCGAAGCCCTCAACGTCGCCGAGGAGATCGGCGCTGGCGACCACCCCTACGACAGTCCCGAGCGCGTCCACGCCTTCGCCGAGGCGATGAAGGTGGCCTTCACCGACGGCCACTACCACATCACGGACCCCGAGTACGAACCAGTGCAGGCGCTGCACGAGAAGTCCTACGCCCGCGAGCGCGCGGCGGCCATCGGCGACGAGCCGCTGACCGATGTCGAGGTGGGCACGCCCGGACCGGTCGGCGAGGACGCCGACACCGTCCTGTTGACCGTCGCCGACAGCGCGGGCAACGTCGTCTCGTTCATCAACTCCCGGTTCATGGGCTTCGGGAGCGGCGTCGTCGCCGGCGACACCGGCATCGCACTACAGAACCGCGGCGCGTCGTTCACGCTCGACGCCGACCACCCGAACCGCCTGGAACCCGGCAAGCGCCCGTTCCACACGCTCGTGCCCGGCCTGGCCCGCTTCGGCGACGAGGACTGGGCCGCCTTCGGCGTCATGGGCGGGTACATGCAACCGCAGGGGCACCTCCAGGTGCTCGCCAACCTCGTCGACTACGACATGCCGCTGCAGGCCGCGCTGGACGCGCCGCGCTGGCGCTACCGCGAGGACGGCACGCTCGCAATCGAGGAGCGTCTGCCCGACGGCGTCGCGTCGAAACTCGCCCGCCGCGGTCACGACGTGCGCGTCGAACCGCCGAGCCAGTTCGGCGGCGCACAGATAGCCCGCTGGGACGACGGCACGCTGTCGGCCGCGACCGAACCGCGCAAGGACGGCCACGTCGCGCCGTACTGAGACGGCCGCGCTCGCGCAGATCGCTACGAGACAGCGGTCGAATAAACGGTATGCTTTTTCAGGGCGGGACGATAGCCTCAGCCAATGAGCAGCGACGAGTCGCCGGGGCCTCCGTCTCGCCCCGTGTCGGACGGCCAGTATCAGCGCCAGTCGGGCCGCACGGCCGGTCGGTCGACGGGCGGTGGGCCGGCGTCGCCATGAAGGGAAACGCCACGGGGCGCGACCGCCAGCGGCAGGCGCTCTTCGAGGCGACGCACGACCTCATCCGGGCCGGGTCGGTCGCCGACATCGCGGCCATCGTGACCGACACCATCTCGGAACTGGTCGGGCTCTCGCAGGTCGGCGTCCACCTCCACGACGCGGACGCCGGGGCGCTCGTCCCGGTTGAGTGGACCGATTCGGTCGAGGCTGCCATCGACGAACCGCCGGCGCTGGGCGAGGGGAGCCTGGCCTGGGACGTCTTCCGGGCCGGCGAGCCCCACCTGTTCGCGGACCTCTCGACGGAGCCGACCCACAACCCGGACACTCCCTTCGACAGCGAGTTTATCATTCCGCTGGACGACGAGGGCGTCGTACTGGTCGCGTCGCCCGACCCCGCCGCCTTCGACGAGGGAACCCGCCAGCTCGTCGAGATGGTCTGTGCCAACGCCACGGCGGCACTCGAACGGCTCGAACGCGAGCGGGAACTCAGCGGGTTCAAGAAGGCCGTCGAACACGCCGGCCACTCCATCGTCATCACGGACACCGACGGCACGATAGAGTACGTCAACCCGGCGTTCGAGGAGATTACCGGGTACACGCGCGAGGAGGCGCTGGGCGCGAACCCGCGGATCCTGAAATCCGGCTTCCACGAGGACGAACTGTACGCCAGGCTGTGGCGGACTATCCTCGACGGGGAGGTCTGGCACGCGGAACTCGTCAACGAACGCAAGGACGGCGAGCGGTTCGTCGTCAACCAGACCATCGCCCCCATCGTCGACGACGAGGGGCGGCCACAGCGGTTCGTCGCCGTCAACCACGACATTACCGAGCGCAAGGAGATGGAGCGACAGCTCCAGGAGCAGCGGGACAACCTCGACCTCCTCAACGAGGTGGTCCGCCACGACATCCGCAACGACCTGCAACTCGTCCTCTCGTACACCGAATTGCTGGGTGAGTCGCTAGACGACGCGGACCGTGAGTACCTCGACAAACTCGTCGACCGCGCCGAGAACGCGGTCGACCTGACCGAGACGGCCCGCGACATGGCGGAGGTGATGCTCCAGGCCGACCCGGACCTCGAATCGGTCGCACTCGGCGCGGTTCTGGAGGCGGAAGTCGAGGACCTCCGCAGTGCCTACCCGGCGGCCGACGTCAGCGTCGAGGCCGCGCCACGCGTCGTGGTCGAGGCCGACCACATGCTCGATTCCGTCTTCCGTAACCTCCTGAAAAACGCCGTCCAGCACAACGAGGGCGTCCCCGAGGTCACCGTCTCCGGAGAGGTGAAGGCCGACACGGTGACCGTCCGCATCGCCGACAACGGCCCCGGCGTCCCCGACGAGCGCAAGGAGGACATCTTCGGCAAGGGCGAGAAGGGGCTGGACAGCAAGGGGACCGGCATCGGCCTCCACCTCGTCCGGACGCTGGTCGACACCTACGGCGGCGACGTCTGGGTCGAAGACAACGACCCGACGGGAGCCGTCTTCTGCGTGGAACTGTCACTGGCCGAGTGACTGGCGCGACAGTGCCAAGTCGCGGCACCTAAACACCCCCCGCGCGTACCCGTCTCCAATGACCCGCATCGACGTCGTGGACAACCACGGCCAGTTCACCCACCTGGAACACCGCGCGCTCCGGGACATGGGCGTGGACGTCGAGACCATCGACAACGACACGCCACCGGCGGACATCGAGGCCGACGGCCTCGTCCTCTCCGGCGGGCCCGACATCGACCGCATCGGTAACTGCCCCGACTACCTCGACCTGGACATCCCGATTTTCGGCATCTGTCTGGGCATGCAGATAATCGCCGACGCACTCGACGGTCGGGTCGGCCCCGGCGACTACGGCGGCTACGCCGATGTGACCGTCGAGATTACCGAGCCCGAGGACCCGCTGGTCGGCTCGCTCGCCCCCGAGACCCGCGTCTGGGCCAGCCACGCCGACGAGGTCAAGGAGGTTCCGTCGGGCTTCACCCGCACCGCGAGAAGCGACGTCTGCGACGTCGAGGCGATGAGCGATGTCGACCGCGACCTCTACGGCGTCCAGTGGCACCCCGAGGTGGCCCACACCGAACGCGGCGAGGAAGTCTTCGAGAACTTCCTGGCTCGCTGTCAGTAATCCCGCCGCTGTCGGGTATTCTCCGCGCGCAGAGAAGTAGATTTAACAGCGTTCCGCCATCTCATAGAACAATGACAGCGACGCAGGGAAACCTCGCTGGGCTCTCGCGGTTCATCTTCGGGTCCCCCCGGTGGTACAACAGCGTCGCGATGGCGGTCGTCCTCGCCGCGGTGACGGGGTGGCTCGCCTTCGACTCCGCGTTCCCGCTGGACGACGCCTGGCGAGGGGTCTTCTTCGTCGGCATCCCGACCGTCGTCGCGGGCATCCTCACGCCCGTCGTCGACCAGGCGCTGGGCGGGTCGCTCACCCGCGACCGCGCATCCCTGCTCGCGCTCGCCTGCGAACTGCTGGTCGTCGGCCTGCTGATGGCCGCCTGGCTCATCTCCGAGGGTCTCGGCCTCACCCAGCAGTTCGTCCTCGACGCACTGCTCATCGCGCTGGCGGCCATCTTCGGCTTGCGCCTGCTCGTCGTCGTCGCCACCTCGCGCCAGCCACCGCTCCGGGCCGTCGTGCCGGCGAGCATCCAGACCGTCGCCGCGGCGGTCATGCTGTTCGTCTACAGCGGCACGCTGTACTACCTGGAGGTCGGCGGCCCGCTCGTCCAGACGGTATTCGCCCGCCCCGAGCAGGCCCCGGTCGAACTCCAGAACAGCATCTTCCCGTTCGACTTCGTCCTGCTCGCGGTCATCTGCGTCATCCACGCCGTGGCCGTGTGGGGCTTTCTCGAAATCATCGACCGGCCGTGGCGCTCCAGTCTCGGGGTCTCCGTGCTGGATTTCGTCCACGGGTTCATCGGCCACCTCGCGGAGGGCTCGCGCGAACTCGAAGCCTTCTTCGAGGACATCGGCGAGGAGGCGCTCGTCCCGGTGACGGTCCTCTCCGCGCGCCGGCCCGACGGCACGGAGAAGGCCCGCTTCGTTCTCCCGATGATACACCCGGGACCGATGGGGGAAATCGGCGGCGGGAACCTCCCCGTCCGCGTCGCCGAGCAGGCCGACGGGCTGGCGTTCGTCCCCCACGCCACCGCCGGCCACGACTTCAACCTCGTCACCGAGCGCGAGGTCGACACCATCTGCGAGACGGCCGACCGCGCCTACCAGCACATCGAGTACGACGGCACGGCCACCCGCGGCGTCCGCCTGGTCGAGGGCGACGCCACCCTGACCGGCCACGCCTTCGGCGACGACGCGCTCGTCGTCAACACGTTCTCGCCGACCTTCGCCGACGACGTGGAGTACGCCGTCGGCCTCTCGGCGGCCGCCGAGGCCCGCACCAGCGGGCTCGACGACGTGTTGCTCGTCGACGCCCACAACTGCAACAACGGCCTCGACGGCGAGGACCTGGGTCACGTCGTCCCCGGCAGCGAGCGCTCTTTCGACATGCTTCACGGCGCTGGCCGCCTCGGAAAGCGTCTGGCGGGGATGGCCCAGCACGACCTCCGCCTGGGCGTCGCCCACGAGGAGACGCCCTGGGAGCCCGACGAGGGAATCGGTCCGCTGGGCATCCGCGTTGCCGTCTTCGAAGCCGGCGGCCACACCACCGCATACGTCCTCGTCGATGGCAACAACATGGAACCGGGGCTGCGCGAGCGCATCGTCGACGCCATCGACGCGGTGGACCTGGTGGAGGTGATGACCAGCGACACCCACATCGTCAACACCGTCGAGGCCGAGAACCAGGTCGGCGACAGCATCCCCGAAGCCGACCTGGTCGCGCTGGTCGATTCGCTGGTCGGGCGCGCGCTGGCGGACCTCGAACCCGTCGAGGCCGGCATGGCGAGCGAGCAGGCCGAGGTCACCGTCTTCGGCAACGACCGCACCGAGACGCTGGCCAGCCACGCCAACGCCATGGTCTCGATGGGCTTCGCGCTGGCCGCCGTGTTCGTCCTCGCCGTCCTCTCCATCAGCATCCTCATCTTCGCCCTCGCCTCCAGCGCGCCCTGGTAACGACGCGCCTCCCCTGGTAACGACTCGCACACTCCCGGGTACCGAGTGGTCCCCGCGCCGGTCTTCGACGTGTCCGGTAGGACGAACTTACACCCCGGCTAAGTAACACCTAAGTGTCCCAGTTGGGCATTGCCGCTATGCGTCGCCGGTTCGCGGTGCCCGAGGTCACCACCCTCCGAGGGGCCGTTCCCGACCGCGCGGAGATCCGTCGAACGACCGTTCTCGGCCTCGCGCTGGGGTCGCTGGACGTCGTGACGACCGCCGAGCACATGCTCGTCCCGCCGATGAGCGATGGTAATCCCATCTTAATGGCGGTCGGGGGCGTCTCGCCGTGGCTCGCGTACGGCGGCTTCGTCGTCTGGTTCCTGCTGGTCGCCACGCTTGCGCTCGCACGCGACGACGCGCTCGGCTACGGGGCGGACACCTACCTCCTCGCCGCGTTCAGCCTCACGGGCGTCGCCAACGCCGCCTACTTCGTCCTCGGGACGACCGTCTTCAAGGAGTTCGTCGGCCAGTACACGGCGTTGACCCACCTCTACATCGTCGTGCTCGCGCCCGTCGGCAGTCTCGCCGTCGGCTATCTGTGGGCGAGTCGTCGGTACAGGGGCTGAGAACGGTGGAATTCAAACCCGTTGACACACTTCGTAGCTGACACAACCAACGTGCTGAACGTAGAGGGTGTCGTCAGCAGTCAGCCATCGTTGGTTTCACACCGATTCTGATGAATCAGCCGGTCAGTAAGCCTGCGTACTGACCGCTACAGTTCCTGATAGATTCTGATGATATTCAAATTGCTATGCGAGATACAGGGCGCATATCTTGCACCGGACTTTGGTCAACTAGTACGGGATAAGCCGTGCTTGCAGATCGCTCGCTCGGATATTCAAACAGTACCGGCATGAAAGATATCACCCCCTTATATAGTCAGCGCCCCTACGTGTTGTATGTTATATCCGGTTCCTTTACAGAATCTCGTCTCGGTTCCCGGGATTGTCGGGCTGCTCGTGCTCGGGTTGGCTGTCGTCACCGTCTGGAGTTCGATCCGGATAGTCGACGCCTACGACAAGGAGGCATACACCGTGTTCGGGAAGTATCGCGGCCTGCTCGAGCCGGGTATCACCTTCGTGCCGCCGTTTATCTCAGAGACGACCAGGTTCGATATGCGGACACAGACGATGGACGTCCCCGGACAGGAAGCGATCACGCGAGACAACTCCCCTGTGACCGCCGACGCCGTCGTCTATCTGCGCGTGATGGACGCCAAGAAGGCGTTTCTCGAGGTCGACGACTACAAGACCGCGGTCTCGAACCTCGCACAGACGACCCTGCGTGCGGTCATCGGTGATATGGAACTGGACGACACGCTGAACAAGCGCCAGGCGATCAACGCTCGCATCCGCAGGGAACTGGACGAGCCGACCGACGAATGGGGGATTCGCGTCGAGTCGGTCGAAGTCCGCGAGGTCAAGCCCTCCGATGAGGTTCAGCAGGCGATGGAACAGCAAACCGGTGCCGAGCGACGACGCCGGGCGACGATCCTCGAAGCGCAGGGTGAACGCCGCAGTGCCATCGAGCAAGCGCAGGGTGATAAGCAATCCAACATCATCCGCGCCCAGGGTGAGAAACAGAGCCAGATTCTCGAAGCTCAGGGCGACGCAATCTCCACTGTACTGAGAGCGAAATCCGCCGAGTCGATGGGCGAACGAGCGATCATCGACAAGGGGATGGAAACGCTGGGGGAAATCGGCCAGGGCGAATCGACGACGTTCATCCTGCCCCAGGAACTCACGTCGCTGGTGGGTCGCTACGGCAAGCACTTGACCGGTAGTGACGTCAAGGAGAACGGTCACGTCCTCGAAGGGCTGGAGTTCGACGACGAGACCCGCGAGATGCTCGGCCTGGACGACATCAAGGAGATTCTCGGCGAGATCGACGCAGCCGCCGAACTGGACGTCTCGGAACTGGAACAGCAGGCAAAGGCCGTCAAGGACGGCGAGCCGAGCCCCTGAGTTGGATGTCCCCAGGCGCTGGAGGCGGTAACTGCACCGGGTTTCCGCCAGTCGCTGGGGAGAACGGCGACTTCGAATCGAGACTCGATAGCGACAGGCAGGTCCCTTCCGTCTCGGTTCGTCAGGCGTTTCGGTCGATCCACTCACAGAAGGCGTCGAAGTCGTTTGCCCCGGCGCTCTCGGCGACGTCTCGGAGCCCGTCCGGAGTTCGTCGTGGAGCGGTACCGTCACCTGGCGGCGGTCGTCCTCGTTCGTCGGGTGTTCGTAGTACCGTTGCGCGTGGTCCCCGGTCGTCCGTCGCCACTCGAATCCACTACGTTTGCCAGCACCTTCAGGACCTCCAGCCCGGAGAACATCCGCCGCGCCATTTCTCAGTCCAGTACGTCCGGTGGGTCCCGGTTTCCGGTGGTGTTATCGGCTGGATCGATCCCCGCCGCACGCAGTTCCTCGTCGGTTGGCGCACGACCACGCTCGTCATCGTGTAGTGCCACGGCGTCGTCGAGGTTCTCCAGAGCTGCTTCTCTGGATTCGCCCTGCGTGGTGACTCCCGTCTCCACGTCCCTGGCGATCCACCAGTCGTCCTCTTGCCAGAGACGGATCTCTCCATCGTGGGTGTCACCGTCCCGAGTCGAACTAGCCATCGTACTCATCGTCGGGTAACGGGCCGTATAAGCGTTCTGCGGGCCTTTCTCGTGACGAGCGCAAGAAGGTGATGCGGACGGGCCTGATATGGTGACCGACTGGCGCACTCTATTCAGTACAGCCGTTGGGACCTATCACCACTTGGGGGCCTCAACAAGGCCAGAAATTTGGAGAAGCGCCGAGGGAGAGATTTGAACTCTCGAGTCCGTGAGGACAGTTGCTCTCGAAGCAACCGCCTTGGCCAGGCTAGGCTACCTCGGCCCACTCCACGGTACCCTCCGATTATTGTTATCCGTTTCGATTCGGCCGGTCGGTTCGCGTCGACATCTCCACCACGGTGAGGTCGGGACCACCGTCGTGTGAGGTCCCGACTCGCCATCCGACTCCAGCAGAGAGGGCAGTGAAGTAGCCTTCGCCAAAGTGGCGATTCTCGTCTATTAATCCATACGATTGGTAAATCTTCGGGGCAAACAGTCGTATTATCTGTCTCTACAGGCTCTATTTCAGTATGGTCGTCAAAACAAGTCGGAACGCCATTATCGTCGGTGGCGGTCGGGTCGGTCGGCGGACGGCTGCCAGCATCACGAACGCAGGATACACGGTGACTATCATCGAGAGGGACACGGAGAAACAGGACATCTTGCCGCAGTCGCCCGCGAGCAGGGTGATCGTCGGTGACGGTGCGGACGTCGAGGTCTTCAAGGAGGCGAACCCGACGATGGCCGACGTCGTCGCCGGCCTCACGAACGACACCGACACGAATCTCGCGGTCTGCAAACTCGCCAAGGAAATCGTCCCCGACGCCAGGACGCTCCTTCGCATCGGGGAAGACGGTGCCGAGGACTACGCCCACCTCAACTACGTCGACGCTATCGTCTATCCCGCTGCAGCCGGGGCCAGAGTCGCCACCTCACAGATTACTGGTGGAAACGTCCGGTAGGGTGTACGACGGCGTCGTGGCGTCTCTCACCTCGACACGCCAGTCGACAGCAGTTTCGGACTGACGCCGACGTCTCCCGTTTTCACTCGCCGTCGTCGTCTCCCTCGTCTGCCGAGCCGTGGCCCCCGCCGCCCGGCGTCTCGACGGTGACCGTCGTCCCCGCGGGTACGTCTGTCGTCACCTTCGCGCCCACCTGCTCCCCGTCGACGAGGTTCCGGCCGGTCGCGCCGTCCGCCCCGCCGGCGATGCCCCGGGGAGCGTGTCGCCGCCGCTCGGTCAGCAGCGAGACTGTCGCGTCCGTCAGCACTGTCACCGAGCGCACGAGGCCGTCCCCGCCGCGGTGTGCGCCCGCGCCGCCGCTGCCTGCCCGCAGCGCGTACCGCTCGACGCTCAGGGGGTACTCCTGTTCCAGCGCCTCGACTGGCGTGTTTAGCGTGTTCGTCATCCCCACCTGGACGCCGGAGAGGCCGTCGCTGGTCTGTGTCGCCCCCGCGCCGCCGCCGACGGTCTCGTAGTAGGCGAAGCCGTCGCCGCCGACGACGAGGTTGTTCATCGTCCCCTGGCCCTGCGCGGGGACGCGCTCGGGGGCCGCCTCGGCGAGTGCGGCGAAGACCACGTCGGTGACGCGCTGGCTCGTCTCGACGTTGCCCCCGACCACCGCCGCCGGCGGCGCGGGATTGAGCAGGCTCCCCGCGGGTGCGCGAACGGTCACCGGCTCGTAGCAGCCGTGGTTCGGCGGAATCTCGGGGTCCGTGACGCAGCGGACGACGAAGTACACGGCGCTCTTTGCGACCGCCAGCGGCGCGTTGACGTTGCCGGCGACCTGGCTCGCCGTCCCCGCGAAGTCCACCTCCAGCCTCCCGCCGTCGACGGTCACTGTCACCTCGATGGGGATGTCGGTCTCCGTCACGCCGTCGCCCTCCATCACGTCCGTCGCGCGGTACTCGCCGTCGGGCAAGGCTCGCAGTTCCGTCTCGACGCGCTCGCGGGAGTAGTCGACGACGGCGTCGAAGGCGTCGAGCAGTCGGTCGCCGTGGTCGGCCAGCAGGTCGCCGACGCGCTCGGCCCCGCGCTCGTTGGCGGCCACCTGCGCGCGCAGGTCCGCCCGCCGCTCGCGCGGGTTCCGGACGTTCGCCAGGAAGAGGTCCTCGACGTCGGTGTCGACGTCGCCGGCGCTCGCCAGCCGTATCGGCGGGAGTCGAATCCCCTCCTGCTGTATCTCGCGTGCGCCCGCGGGCATGCTCCCGGGTGCCATCCCGCCGACGTCTGCGTGGTGTGCCCGCGAGACGGCGTAGCCGACTATCTCGCCTTCGCGGGTAATCGTCGAGACGAGCGTCACGTCGGGCAGGTGGGTCCCGCCCTGGAAGGGGTCGTTGAGCAGCCAGAGGTCGCCGGGGTCGGGCGACTTCGCCAGCACCGCGTCGACGGCCTCCGGCATCGCGCCGAGGTGGACCGGGATGTGCTCGGCCTGTGCGACCATCCGCCCGTCGCCGTCGAAGATGGCCGTCGAGCAGTCCCGCCGCTCGGTGATGTTCGGCGAGTACGCCCCCCGAATCAACACCTGTCCCATCTCCTCGGCGACGCTCTCCAGCTGGTTGCGCAGTATCTCCAGTTCGACCGGGCCGATGTCGTCGCTCATGCCTTCTCCACCACCAGCGTTCCCCGTCCGTCGACTGTCGTCTCCCAGCCCGGCGGGACGACGACGGTGCTCTCGCCGCCCTCGAAGATTGCCGGGCCGGCGACGGTCGTTTCGGGTGCGAGCCGGCCGCGGTCGTAGACGGTCGTCTCGTGAGCCCGGTCGGTGAAGTGTGCTTCACGGTGGGCGACCGGCTCCGTGTCGCTTCCTTCGTGTGTGATATCAGGTTCGCTCCCCGGAATCGTCGCCGTCGCACGCAGGTTCACGACCTCGATGGGTTCGTCGTCGAGGTGGTAGCCGCGGGTGCGTTCGTGCGCCTGCTCGAATCGCTCTGCCACGGTCGCCGCGTCGAAGGGGTCCGGAACCGCGACCGTGAGTTCGTGGCTCTGGCCGGCGTAGCGGAGGTCGGCCGCGCGCTCGACGCGTGCCGCTTCGGGGTCGCTGGCGTCAGAAAGCACGGACGCCGCCAGGTCGTCGAACTGCTCGTCCACGGCGCCGGGGTCCGCGTCGGCGAGGGCGAACTGGTCCGTCCGGAGCGTGTCGTGGTGTTCGTCTGCGGCCAGCAGGCCCAGCGCGGAGAGGACGCCGTTCGCCCGCGGCACGCGAATGGTCTCGACGTCCAGGCGGTCGGCGAGCGCGCAGGCGTGCATCGGCCCGGCACCGCCGAATGCGACCAGCCCGAACGCCCGCGGGTCGTGCCCTCGCTCGACGGTCACCGACCGAATCGCTCTGGCCATCCGTGCGTTCGCCACGCGGTAGATACCGCGGGCCGCTTCGACTGCACCGTCGAGGCCCGCCTTCGCTGCCAGGTCCTCGATGACCGCTCTGGCCCGCTCCGCGTCGAGCGTGAGGCCCTCGCCGAGTTCCGTGTCCGCGCCGAGGTAGCCCAGCACGAGGTTCGCGTCCGTCACCGTCGGCTCGTCGCCGCCTTTCCCGTAGCAGGCCGGCCCCGGGTCCGCGCCGGCGGATTCCGGACCCACCCGCAGCGCCCCGCCCGCGTCGACGTGGGCGATGGAACCACCGCCAGCGCCGACAGTCTCGACGTCGACCATCGGCACCCTGACCGGGTGGCCGGCGATGTCGGCGTCGGTCGTCTCCTCGACGTCGCCGTCGCGGACGAGGCTCACGTCGCTGGAGGTCCCGCCCATGTCGAAGGTGATGATTCCCTCGTGTGCATCGTCTTCGAAGAGGCTCGCGCCGACGACGCCCGCCGCCGGCCCGGAGAGTACCGTTTCCACGCCGTGGTTCCTGACGGTCGCCGTGTCGGCGATGCCGCCGTTGGACTGCATCACCTGGACCGCCGGGAGGTCGCGCTCCGCTGCTGCCCGCTCCAGGCGGCCGAGGTAGGCGTCGATGACCGGCGTGACGTAGGCGTCCGCGACGGTGGTCGCCGTCCGCTCGTACTCCCGGAAGGCCGCCAGCGTCTCGTGGGAGGCGACCACCGGGGCGTCGAGGCGTTCCCGGAGGCGCTCGGCGACGCGGCGTTCGTTCTCGGGGTGGGCGTAGGCGTGCAGAAAGGAGACGGCGACGCTCTCGGCCTCGCTGTCGGCGATGGCCGCGGCCACGTCGTCTACCTCCCCCTCGTCCACGCGTCGCTCGATGCCGTCTGGCGTCGCCCGCTCGTCCACCTCGTAGCGCCGCTCTGCGGGCACGAGCGGGTCGGGCCGCGTCGCGTCGAGGTCGTACAGCGCCGGCCTGTCCTGCCGCCCGATTGCCAGCACGTCCTGGAACCCCTCGGTGGTGACCAGCGCCGTCCGCGCGCCGGTCCCCTCCAGCATCGCGTTCGTCGAGACGGTCATCGCGTGGCGGAACTGGTCGACGCACTCGGGGGCGACACCCGCCGCCTCACAGGCCGCGGCGATGCCGGCCAGGACGCCCTCGCTCTGGTCCGATTCTGTCGTGGGCACTTTCGCCGTCGTGACTTCCCCGTCGGCGACGAGCACCACGTCGGTGAAGGTCCCGCCGACGTCGACGCCGAGACGGACCGTGCCGCTGTCCATACCTCACCCTGGGCAGGCACTGGCATAAACGGTGCCAGTCGCACAATTTCTGCTGGTGGGGTCGGCGGTGGCCGTCCACAACTGACGGATAGTTGAACTGTGACAGACACCCAAAGGGCGTCGAGTCCACCGAACTTTATGACAGATGCGTTGACCAACGCCGTCTATGGGCGACGCGACGCTCGAACTCGCAGACGACGAGGGAGGGAACACGTCCGACAGGGGCACTGTCCCGCCGCCGCTGCCACCCGACGACCCGGAGGCCTGGTACGCGCCCGACGTGCGCGCGCAGTACGAGGTTCATCCGGGCGTCGTCGTCACGGTTTCCGACCGCGGCACCGACTTCGCCTACGACGTGCGCGAGCCACCCCTAACCGCCACAGACCGGGACGCGCTCGACCGGGTCGAGTCCCACTTCGCCGACGCCCACCTCGACCGACCGCGGACGCGCGAAGGTGCCGTCGAGCGGATGACGGAGGGGTTCAGCCCGAAACACGAGCGCGTCATCGACCGACTGGTCGACTGTTCGCCGGCCGCCCGCCGGCGCGTGACCTACCACGCGCTCGCCGGGCTCGCGTGTCTGGACGACCTGACGCCGTACGCGCTGGACGACGCCATCGACGTCGCCGACACGACCGACGAGGGCATCGTCGTCCACACGAGCGACTACGCGCCGGCCGAGACGGCCCTCTCGTCCGACCCCGAGTACATCGACCGGTTCGCCAGTGAGCGCATCGACCGTCACACCGTCTCGTTTCACGACTTCGAGATTCCCGTCATCCTCTACCGGGAGAACCTGCTCGGCAACGACCCGTTCACGACGAAGTACGCCGTCCGCGAACCGGACCTGCTGCCCGGCGACGAGGACCTCATCGCCGAGGCCAAGGAACGACTCTGGGAGACGGCCGTCGACGGCGTCATCGAGGACAAGACGACCTTCGTCCGCGAGCGCGCGGAGGAACTGCTGGCCCGGCGACTCCGCGGGCGCAACACCCGCGCCTGGGTCGACGCCGTGGGGAACCGGGTCCGCGCGGCGCTCGCCGAGTACGGTCTCGCCGTCCCGCCGGTCGACCGCCGATACGCCGACGACCGCCTCTCCGACCTGGTCTACTACGTCCTGCGGGACTACGTCGGCTACGGGAAACTCACGATTCCCATCCGCGACCCGACGCTGGAGGACATCGAGGCCAATCGCGTCGGCGAGCGAATCAAGGTCATCCCGCGAACCGCGACCGGCCACGGCGAGCGGGTGCCGACGAACCTCGTCTTTGAGGCGGAGCAACCCTTCGTCAACGTCGTCACCCAGCTCGCCGCCGCCGACGGGACCGAACTCAACGCCTCGACGCCGAGCGCGAAGGTCAACCTCAGCCCGGACGGCCTCGACGAGACCATCCGGTGTGCGGTCGCACTGCCGACGGTCAGCGAGGACGGCCCGCACATCTCCATTCGCAAACAGCGCGAGGACGTACTCACGCCGACCGACCTCGTCCGCGGGAACAGCCTCCCGACCGAACTCGTCGCCCTGCTGTGGCTGGCCTACGAACACCACGGCGTCGTCCTGTTCTCGGGTCCGACCGGTGTCGGCAAGACGACGCTGATGAATGCCCACATGCCCTTTGTCCCCTTCCGCGACCGGCCAATCAGCATCGACGAGGGCTCCCGGGAGGTCCGCCTGCCCCACGAGACGGGCGTCTCGCTGACGACGCGCGACCACGAGAGTGACCACAAGCGCGTGACGATGGCCGATCTGATGACCGAGTGCAACTACCTCAACCCCGACGTCGAGGTCATTGCGGAGGTCAATACGACCGAGAGTTTCGAGACCTTCGCCGAAAGCCTCAACACCGGTCACGGTCTCATCGGAACCACTCACGCCGAGGACGTGGAGACGCTGGTCAACCGGGTGGTCGAGCAGGGCATCCCGCCGTACCTGCTCCGCGAACTCGACCTCGTGGTGTTCCCGCGCCGGGCCGACGGCGAGCGCTACGTCGGCGAGGTCGTCGAACTGCTCGACGAGCGGCAGTTCCGCGACCTCGACCGCGACGAGCGCTGCGGGGTCGTCCGCAAACAGGGAACCGCCGTCTACTGGAACACCGTCGCCTGGCGCGAACCCGACGGCGACTACGGGTTCGCGTACGACCATCCAGCCCTCCGCGACGGAGAGGGAACGGGCCAGTCGGCGACCGACAGGCGCGTCTGCAACCTCCGGACCTTCGAGCGCATCGCCACCCTGACCGACCGGTCGGTCGACGCCGTCGAGGACGAGTTCCACCGGAAGCACCGATACGTCCAGTACTTCGTCAGGGAGGGCATCGACGACTTCGGCGACCTGTTCGACCTGCTGGCCGACCTCGAAACCGACGAGGCCGCGACTGTCGAGCGGCTCCACCGACAGCGCACGCCCGAGGAGTCGACTCTCGGAACGGGGGCGGGTGATGACTGACGAGGACCTCCCCACGCTCGGTCCCCTCGACAGGGGGCTGTACGCGCTGTTCTCCCGTCACGCCGACAGTGCGACGCACGACCGCGACCGGCGGAGCTACCGCGCGGCCGGGCTCTCGACCAGTTTCGACGTCTACCTCTCGCGGGTGTACGGCCTGGCCTGGGCGGCCGGCGTGACCACCGCGCTGCTGGCGTTCGTCGCCATCGCGCTGGCACCGTCGGACCTGGGCGCCGGCCTGCTCGACTTCCTCGCCGGCGGTCTCCCGGTGGTCAACCGACTCCCGCTGCCGGCGATACCCCGTGTCTACGTCGCGCTCGTCACGGCCGCGCTGGCCGGCGCGCTCCTCCGGTGGCTCGTCGTCCGCGCCGGCGGGTTCTACCTGCGGCGTGCTGCGGCGGCCCGCCGCGAGGAGATAGCCCGGACGCTCCCCGGAGCAGTCCGCTACCTCCGCGTCATCGCCACGGGGACGACCGACCAGCGCGCGATGCTCCAGCGAGTGGCCGAACAGCCCGCCTACGGTGCCACCGCCGACACCTTCCGGGCCGCACTCAACAAGGCCGCGCTCACCGGGAGCATCGACGAGGGCCTGTCGATGGTCGCCCGCGACACGCCCTCGCGGGACCTGCTCGCGCCCTTCCTCCTGAAGTTCCGCGAACACGCTGCCCAGGGCAGTGACTCGCTGGAGAGCTACCTGAAAATGGAGGGGCGACTGCTCTCTCACCAGCAGGAGCGCGTGCGCGAACGCGCCAGCGGCTACCTCGAACTCGTCGCGGAACTGTTCGTCGTGCTGCTGGTCTTTCCGGCGCTGGCCGTCCTCATCCTGACGGTCGCGAGCGTCCTCGCGCCAGGGCTCTCGACGTCCATCGGGACGCCGCTGGGACCCGTCTCGGTCCGGGCGCTGCTCGTCTACGCCGCGGTCGCGTTCGTCCTCGTCGTCGGTCTGGGAGCGGCGACCGTCGTCGTCTCGCTTCGGCCGACGGACCACGCCACACCGAGCTACCGCCCGCCCGAACGCGTCACCGGGGTCCTCGCGACGGCGACGAGCAATCCGGCGAGTGCGGCCCGCGCGTTCGCACCTCCGGCGCTGGCCGTCACCGGCGGGCTGTGGGCGCTCGGCTACGACCCGGTGAACGTCGTCCTGCTCGGCTACGCTGCCTACGGGATTCCCGTGGGCGTCGTCGCAGTCCGGCGGGCCTCGCGCGACGACGCGAAGGACCGGGAGATTCGCGACTTCGTCCACGCGGTCTCCGGGCACGTCAGCCTCGGCCGCCCGTTCCCGGAGGCGGTGGGTCGCGTCGCGCGCGAGGTCGACCTCGGTGCGCTCCAGCCCGACGTCGAGGACCTCGCGTTCAACCTCGAACTGACGACCGGGGTCGACGAGACGGACGACGTGCGCGCGGCCGCGCTGGACCGCTTCGTCGACCGCGTCGGGACACCCCTGGCGTCGCAGACGGTCGGGCTGGTCGTCGGCGCGCTCGAAGCCGGCAGCGACACCGAGGACGTCTTCGAGACGCTGGAGACTGAGATCGGCCGATTATACCACGAACGAAAGGCACTCCGGAGCAGGCTCTTGGTCTACGTCGCCGTCGGGTGGACGACCGCACTGCTCGTGGTGGGAATCGTCGTCGCGGTCAACGCATCGGTCCTCGACGGCTTCGCACAGCTCTCGACGGTCGCCGACGCCGACGCCGGCATGGCGCTCGACCCCACCGCCGTCCAGCCGGCCCGGGACCGGGCGCGCTTCTACCTGGTGACCCAGGCGACAGTTCTCTCCTGTGGCTGGTTCGCCGGAACCGCGAGCAGGGGACGCTACGAGGCACTGCTGCACTCGGGGGTCCTCGTCGTGCTGACCTACGTCGTCTTCACGGGGCTGGGACTGGTATGAGCCGCGCACAGTCTCACGTCGTCGGCGTGGCACTCATGCTCGGTATCGCCGTCGTCGCGCTCGGTGGGCTGACCGCCGCGGTCGGGTCGCTCGTCGACGCACAGACCGCGACCGCCGACGCCGCCCGCGTCGCGGACGAGATGGACAGCGCTCTCCGTCCCGTCTCGGTCACCGGGCCGCACGCGGGTGCCGTTCGGTTCGCCGACGGGACGCTGTCGACCGTCGACAGGGACCTCAGGGTCCTCCGCAACGGGACGGTCGTCGCCACACACAGCGTCGGCGGGCTCGTCTTCGACGCCGGCGAGCGCCGGGTGGCCTTTCTCGCCGGCGCAATCGTCAGGGGTTCGCCGGGGAACGCGTGGCTCCAGACGCCCCCGCTCGTGACCGGTTCGGAGCGCAACGCGGTCATCGCCGTCGGCGTGCCCCACCTCGGGGCCGGTACGGTCGCCCGCAGCGGACACGGTCCGACCACGATCACTCTGCGAACCAACGTCAGTCACTCGCGCCGCGACCTCGGGACCGGCCGGTACGCCGTCGCCGTCGAGACGGTCACCCCGGACCCGTTCGCACGCCACTTCCGCGAGGCCAACGCGACCGTCGAACGGCGGGACATCGACGGGGACGACGTCCGGAGCGTCGTCGCCACGTATCCGGGCGTTCGTCGGGGCTATCTCGCGGTCCACGACCTCGCGCTGGAGGTGGACGATGGATAACCGCGCCGTCAGCCCTGTCGTCGGGAAACTGCTCGCGACCGGCATCGCGGTGCTGTACGTCGCCAGCGCCACGGGGCTCTTGCTCGGTGGCGTGGTCCCCGACTACCGGGCCGCGGCGGGGGACGAACTCGGCGAGCGGGTCCTGGCGACTGCGGCAGGCGAACTGGAGCGGTCGCTCCCGGCGGCCGACGGTCGGAGTGACGTACTCCTGACGCGGGACCTCCCGCGGACCATCGCCGGCGACCGGTACCGACTGGTTCTCACCAGCGGCACACTCGCACTCGACCACCCGGACGACAGCCTCGACGCCCGGGCTCGCCTTTCGCTCCCGACGGGGATTCGCGTCCTGAACGCCACGTGGGAGAGCGGCGACCCGCTGACGATTCGCGTGCGCGGCACCCCGGGTAATCGAACGCTCACGCTCGCGGAGGGGACGGGATGAGGGCCCAGACCTCGCTCCCGGCCCTGGGTTTTGCCCTCCTGGTTCTGACGGGCGTGCTCGTCCTGGGCGTCGCTGTCGCCGACGGCTCGCTGGTCGACGCCGACCGGCCGGCGCTGGAGCGACAGGCGGCCGTGGACCTCTCAGACAGACTCGTTGCTCCCGACTCGCCGCTGACCGAGCGCGGGAACGTGGTGAACCGGTCCGCAGTCGCCGCGTTCGACGCGGGACGTCTCCGGAGCCGGTACGGACTCAGAACCGGAACCGAGGCGACTATCTCCCTCGAAGGAAGTGTGATCGCGTCGACCGGATCGGTCGAGGCGGGGACGACGATTACGCGGCTGGTCGTCGTCGAGAGCGTTGGCGAGCGGACGCTGACACCGGCGTTCACCGGGCGCAACAGCGTCACGCTTCCACGGCGGAGCCGCCGTGCCAGAATCAGCATCGCGCCCCCGAACGCGACGGTCACGACCGTCCGGGCGAACGACCGGGTCGTGTTGCACAACGACTCCGGACTCCGGGGTCGCTTCGAGGTCTCGCTGTCGCCGTACCGGACGACGACGTTCCGCTTCGAGTCCACGGCCCATCTCACTGCCGGGAGCGTCGACATCACCTACTATCCGACCAGAACGGAGAAGGCGCGACTGGAGGTGACTGTCGATGGGTAGAGGACAGGCGTCGATTACCGCTATCGAGGCGGGGCTGGGAGTGCTCCTCCTGCTTGGCGTCACCGTCACCTTCGCGCTGGGGACCGGCGCGCCGGCGGACGACCGGACGCAACTGGACGCCTACGCGACCGACGCCCTGACCATTCTCGCCACCGAGCAGCCACGCCACGGCGGTTCGACGCGTCTGTCGGAACTCGCCGCGTCGCGTGGGTCGTTCGCACGGGAGAAATCGGCTCTCGAACGCCGGCTGGACAGGTTGCTCCCGCCGAACGTGCTCTTTCGGGTCGAGACAGCGTACGGCACCGCCGGCTACCGGCTGCCCGACGACGTCGCGACCGGGACCGCGACCGTGACCACGCGTCACGGCGACGTCTCACTCCGGGTGTGGTACGTATGAGCCGCCGCGGCCAGCTCGTGTTGCTCGCGGCTGCTGCGCTCGCCATCGCCCTCGTTCCCATGACCGTCGCGCACCTCCAGCTCGGGTACAGCGCCGACATCGAGACGGCCTCGGTCGACGAGACGACGCTGGCGGACGCACAGCAGACACTCCAGCGGGCCCTCGACGACGCGACTGCATCGGTCCCGTCGCGGTACACCTGGTCGAACAGGTCCGGCGCGGTAACCTCGGTACACGACAGTCTCGCCCCCACCTTCGAGGCGATGCACACCGCTCGACTCGACGCCGGGACTGTCGTTCGCGTCTCCTACAACGGCACTCGGGCGCGGGAGTGGGCGGCACGGCACTGTCCCGGCGGGCCGAATCGGAACTTCGGCTCGTGCGTCGCCGACCGCGGCGTCGTCGTCCAGGAGCGGGCCGGAGACACGCACGTCCTCGCCGCCGCCGTCGACGTTCGCGTGACGACCGAGCGCCGGGACGCCTCGCTCCTGACCGTCGTGCGAACCGTCTCCGCCCGGACACCGTGACCCGGTACACTCGTAGGAAAGAATAAGGTGGTCGAGTGTTTCGTGGTCTCTATGAGCACGCAGGGTCGCGATACGGAGTTCACCCTCTCGGACGTGACACAGATATTCGAAGCCCGGACCGACTACGCCGAACCGCTGACCGCGAGCGAGATCGCCGAGGAACTGGGCTGCTCGCGCCGGACCGCGCTGAACAAACTCCACGAACTGGAGGACGGGACGGACCTCAAGAGCAAGAAAGTCGGCGGCCGCAGTCGCGTCTGGTGGATTCCGGTCAACGTCTGACGCACGAACCGGCGTCTCGTCGCCACTCCTGGCCGTCTGGCGAATTCTCGAAAGGGCAGCCGACGCTCGGTCGGTAGCGAGCCCGTTTTTTATTACCAGTTTCTCACCGTTTGCGACGACGGTTCGGGTTTTTTGTACTGTGATATCGTTACACGCCGTATGACCACGCCGTCACTCGGAGGCCTGTTGAGCGACGCAAGCGAGGCGTCCGAGCACCTACCGCGCGTCGCGGGACGGTTCGACGGCGACCACGTCCTCGCGCCGCTTTTGACCGCCGCCCGACCGACCGTGACCGACCAGCTCACGGTCGCGACGACGCTCGCGAACGTCTCCGACGCCTCGCTCTCGCTCGTGACCCCGGTCGCGTATCCCGACCAGATGGCACCGGTCTGTCACCAGAACGCCGGCGAGATGGACGAGTCCGCACTCCTTGAGTGGGCGCTCACCCGGACGGAGGAATCGGAGGTCTACACCGAGCGGGGCCTGCTCTACACCCGCGACCTCGTGCGGCGCGTGCTCCGGACGGTCCGGGCCAACGACGTCGACACGCTCGTGTTGCCGAGCGGGGCGCACGTCAGCCGGCTCCGGAAGGGGCTCCTCGACCAGATTGCGGCACAGGCCGCGTGCGACGTCGTCGTCGTCAACGGCCAGTCCGGCTACGACTCGGTCACCTCCATCCTCCTGCCGGTCGCCGGTGGCCCCCACTCGGGCCTCGCCGCGGACCTCGCCCGGTCGATCGCCGTGGACTGCGACGCGTGGGTGGACGTGCTCCACGTGGTCGACGCCGCCGCGTCGGAGCGGGAACGCCAGGCGGCACAGACGCTGGTGGGGGACATCGCGACGCGAATCGGCCGTCCCGACACGACGACGACCTGGGTGCTGGAGGAGCGCCGGACCGCCCAGGCCATCGCCGAGCAGTCGCGCTACTACGACCTGACGGTCATCGGCGCGCCGACCAAGGGTCGGCTGCGGCGTCTCCTCTATGGCTCGACGAACCGCTCCGTGCGAGACAAGGCCCGCAGCGTCGTCCTCTCCGCGCGGAGCAACAGTCACCGCCCGTCCGACACCGTCTCGACGCCGGAGTCGTAGCGGGGATTCGATCCATCGTCTCGGCAATCTGTCCGAACGAGTAACGTCGTGGAGGACTAGTCCTGTTCCGGAGCGACAGTGGCGTCAACTCCGTCGAGATGTTCACGAAGTACCCTATCAAGCTCGGTCCGGAGTCGTTCGGACGCTTCTACGTCCGACATGTCGTGAGCCTCCGCGATGTCTCCTAACGATGTTTGCCGGGGGACCTTGAAGTAGCCCCGTTCGACGGCGGTCGTCAGGAGTTCCGTGTCTGTGTCGCTCGATTTCATGGGGTGACCTGGCCGTTCTGGCCGGGGAGTTCCGCCTGGTCGTCCACCCATTCGAGCAGTGGCCGAATTTCCTCGAACTGTGGCCCTTTGACGACCTCCTGGGCGTCCCTGTTCCACTCGATGTAGCCGTAGTCTTCGAGTTTGGGCAGGTGACTGTGGTACATCGATATCCACACTCGTCGCTCGGCGTCGGTCGGCGCTGATTCCCCTGTGGGTAATTCAACCCCCGCGTCTTGCGGATTCGATTCGAGAATGTCCAGCAAGAGCGTTCGGCGTTGTTCGTGCGCGAGTGCGTCGAAGGTTTTGTCGTTCATGGTTTTGGTGAGGCGTCCACCGCGAGGGGGTGTTGGCTCCGATGGCTACATCGTCAGTAGTACGATAGAACGAGCACCGGTATAACGGTGTTGTGAACGCTCACGTAGGCATTCGGGATTCCACAGATTTGTCCTGGTACTGCTGCGGATTTCCGCAGCTGAAGTGTGTTATTTTTTTTGTTTCGGGGCCAAAATCTGCGGATTGCAGAAATATATCACCGATTATTCAGTTTCGGACTCGTCCGCTTCGTCCTGGGCGTTGTTGCGCGCGTCCATCTCTTCTGTCCCTTGCAGGAAGAAGTGGTTGAACGGTTGGACGTGCCGCCGTCGCATCATCTCTGACGACTCGATTTCGACGCCAGTGTCGTGGATAGCGTCGGTAATTCGGGTTATCTCGGCCGTGGTCGTCCCGACCACGTCGACGTGGACGTTCCGTCGGCCAGTCAGCATTTCACGAACGTCGATTACGCCCTGAATCCCTCGAATTTGCTCCGAATATTCTTTCAGTTCAGTCGGTGGCGCGGAGATTACGAACGTGACTTGCAGTGGCAGATTGGCCGCCTCGTAATCTATCTCCGGGTGATAACCTTTGATGATACCGTCCTCTTCGAGTTGGTCGATTCGGTTGCGGATGGTACTGGCCGAGACGCCCACCCTGTCGGCTATCTCCTGTGCCGTGGCATTGCGGGCGTCTTGTTGAAGCAGATAGAGTATGCTCCGGTCGACGTCGTCTAGGTCGCGTCCCATATCTCAAACGTCAGCGTGGCAGTTACTAACAAATTTCCCCGGCGCTGACTCGCAGCGGGGCCGACCGGAGATGGGTTTCCGCTTGCTTCTCGAGCGAAGGGCGGTCACTCGTACCGACTCGTTCTCCATCCGCTGCGGTCGGAGGGTTCGCGTTCCGACTCCGGACCCGGGCCACCGAATGGAGTACGACGACGCTGTCGCAGTCGGTTCTCCGCCGTCCGGTAAGCACTGCTGTATTCCCGTAAGATGCGATTACGGGGCCGAACTGTCGCGTCACTTAATCGGCCGTATTCAGTTATCGCCGGCATGAAACGTGACCGCGGGCCGTCGCTGCCCCGGGCCGGCGTCGCGCTGCTTTGCGTCGTCGTTCTCCTCGTCTCGGCCGGAGCCCTCCCCGCACTCGTCGCCGCGCAGGAAGGGACGGTCGTCGGGCGGCCGGAACTCTCCGTGTTCGCGCCCGACAACCGCATCGTCGGCGGCGGCCAGGTGACCCTCGACGTCCAGGTGACCAACGAGGGGACTCTCACCCGTGGCGGCCCGTCGCGGTTCGAAGAGGAGGTCAAGACCGCCCGCAACGTCCGGCTCTCCGTCCAGGAAGACGAACTCGCCCCAGAACTGGCCGACAACGTCGAGGTCCTCTCGGGCACGATACCGGTCGGGAGCGTTCCCGAGGGAGTCAGCGGCCCCTTCCCCCTCCGGCTGGAGGTGGACGAGGCAATCGAGCCGGGAACCTACCAGATTCCGGTCCGGCTGGAGTACGAGTACACGAGCGTCGTCCAGTACAGCGGCGTCGACGAGCCGGAGTACAGTACCTTCTCGCGGACCCAGGATGCCGAACTCACCATCGTCGTCAGGGAGCAGGCCCGCTTCGAACTCGACGCCGACAGCCGGGCCGTCGCGGCTGCCGAGACCGCGGTCAAACAGTTCACCGTCACCAACGTCGGCAGCCAGGTTGCCACGGACGCGGAACTGCGCCTCTCGGCGGCCAACGGCTCGCTGTTTTTCGGCCCGAACGACGCGCCGAAACCGACGGCACAGGTCTCGCTCGACAGCCTCGACCCCGGCGCGTCGCGGACCGTCGCCGTCCGCGTCGGGGCACCCGCTGACCTCCCGCCCGGCGGCTACCCGCTGTCGGCGGTCGTCACCTACCGGACGCCGGCGGGCGTCCAGGCCCGGTCGTCGCCGCTGTCGGTCACCGTCCCCGTCGGGGCCGAGCAGACCTTCAACGTCGGCAACGTCACCGACACGCTCCGCGTCGGCGAGCGCGGCGTCGTCGAGGGGTTACTCGTCAATACCGGTGACCGCCGCGTCGAGAACGCCGTGGTCCTCTTTCCCGACGACGTCTCGGGACTGCAGCCCCGCGAGCCCGAGTTCGCCGTCGGGACGCTGGAACCTGGCGAGGCGGTCCCGTTCCGGTTCGTCGTCGACGCCGCGAACGGCTCGGTGTCGGGGCCGCGCGTCCTCGACCTGGCCGTCCGCTACCGGGACAGGGGCGGGGACGTCCAGACGCGCGACGCCGGCGACGCGACCGTGAACGTGGCCGGCGAGCAGACGTTCGAACTCCACGATGTCGCCAGCGACTTCCGGGTCGGCGGCTCCGGGACGCTTCAGGGGACGGTCGTCAACACCGGCGAACTGGCCGTGACGGACGCAGTCGTCGTCCTCGCGGACGTCGGCGAGGCGTTCGAACCCCGGGAGCGGCGGGTTCCGGTCGGTGACCTCGCGCCCGGGGAGAGTGCAGACTTCCAGTTTCCGGCGGCTATCCCGGCGACTGCCGAGGCCGGGCCGCAGTTTCTCGCCGTCCAGATTCGCTACCGGGGCCAGGGCGACGAGGTGCGGACCAGCGACATTCTCGACGCCCGCATCGAGGTCGGCCCCGAACAGTCGTTCGCGCTCGACGACGTCGAGAGCACGCTTCAGGTGGGCGATACGGGGACTGTCAGCGGCACCCTCATAAACGCGGGCGACCGCCCCGTCGAGCAGGCGACGCTGCTGGTCCGCGCCAACGGGTCCGACGTCCGGCCGCGCGAGACGGCCTACGCCCTGGGGACGCTCGAACCCGGCGAGCCGGTCCCCTTCTCGTTCACCGCGGACGTGCCCGCCGGCGTCGCGCCCGGGCCGCGCGTCCTCCAGTTGCAGGTGCGCTACCGCGACGACGAGACGCGGCTCAGCGACGTCCTCGACGCGCGGGTCGGCGTCGCGCCCGAACAGTCCTTCGCGCTCCGGAACGTCTCCGGGACGCTCCGGGTCGGCGAGCGGGGCCAGCTTACCGCGACGCTGGTCAACACCGGCGATGTGACCGCCAGCGACGTCTCGCTGCAGGCAATCGGCAACGGCTCGCTCAGCCCGCTCTCGCCGGCCGCTGCGGCGGGGACACTCGAACCCGGCGAGTCGGCACCCGTCGCCTTCACGTTCGACGTGCCGCGGACGGCCGACCCCGGCGAGCGCCCGTTCTCCTTCCGCGTGCGCTACCAGGGGCGCGACGGGGCCTACCGGACGACCGAACCAATCGAGGTACAGGCCAGCGTCGCCGGCGAGCAGACGTTCGCGCTCACGGACGTCGAGAGCACGCTCCGGGTGGGCGAGACCGGCGACGTCACCGCGCGGGTGACCAACACCGGGCCGGTCAACGCCACCGGGGTGGTCCTGCTGGTGGAGTCGACGCCGGCGACGCTCGTCCCCCGTGAGACGGAGTTCGCAATCGGCGCGTTGCCGCCCGGCGAGAGCGCGAACGTCTCCTTCCGGGTCGACGCGACCACCGACGCCGAACCGGGGCCGCGGCTGGTGAGCTTCCGGGTGCGCTACCGCGGGCAGGCCGACCGGACACAGGAGACCGACCCGATAGACGCCCGCCTCGCCGTCGCGCCGGACCGCGACGAGTTCCGCGTCACGGCGGTCAACTCGACGCTCGCCGCCGGCGACACGGCGGTCGTCTCGCTCCAGGTCGAGAACCGGGTGAACGAGACGCTGCGCAACGTGCGGGCGCGCCTGTTCGTCGACGACCCGCTCTCCAGCGACGACTCCGAGGCGTTCGTTTCGCGACTCGACCCCGGCGAGCGCACCACGCTCCGGTTCCGCGTGGCCGCCGACGCCAGCGCCATCCCGAAGGAGTACCCGCTCCTCGTCGACTTCACCTACGAGGACGCCCGCGGCGAGGAGGAACTCTCGGACACCTACTTCGTCGCCGCCACGGTGACCGAACCCGAGTCCGGCGGCGGCCTGCCCGTCGACGTGGTGCCCCTCGCACTCCTCGTCGGTGCGCTCGTGGTCCTCGTCGCCGTCGTCGTCTGGTGGCGGCGTCGCCGCTCCCGCGGGGCGTGAGTCACGCCGCTTCGAGGGGCCGGGCGAACCGCGCCCGGAGCGCCAGCACCGACGGCAACACGAGCACGGACGTGAGGAATGCATAGAGGACGCTCAGGCCGGCGAGCAGGCCGAACTGGCCGATGGCGGGGAACGTCGCGAGGACGAGCACGCCGAGGCCGAAGACGGTCGTGAGCATCGACCCGGCGAGTGCGCCGCCCGTCCCGGTGACGGTCGTGCGCAGCGCCGCGTCGACGGTCGCGCCCTCCCGTCGCTCGTCGGCGAAGCGGTGCAGGAGGTGGACGGCGTAGTCGATGCCGAGGCCGATAGTCAGCGCGAGCACCGTCGCGGTGAAGGCGTTGAAGGAGATGCCGAGCGCGCGCATGGAGGCGGCGACGAGCGCGACCGTTGCGCCGATGGGCACCAGTCCGGCGAGTCCGAGCGTGGGGCGACCAAAGAGCAGCCAGAAGAAGCTCCCGAGCGCGATGGCCGTGCCCGCGAGCGCGACCGCGAGGCTCCCCAGCGCGGAGAGGAGGATGAGGTCGGCGACGGTCTGGAAGACGACGATTTCGCCCGTCGCCGTCGCGGCGTAGGGGAAGCGACCGGCGACCGTCCTGGCGTCGGCGGTGACCTCCGAGGACTCGGCGTCGGCCTCGACGGCGTAGACGACGCGTGCGCTCCGGCGGTTCTCCGTCAGGTACGACAGCGCCGCGTCGCGGGCGGGCGAGTCCAGCAGTTCGTCGTAGATACGTTCGAGATTGCGGTCGGGGACGCCGTCGCCGTCGATGTCGTTGCGCCGGACGAACTGGGCGAACTCCGGGTCTTGGGCGGCCTGCGCCTGGATGACCGTCAGAATCGACGTCGCGCTCGCGCTGCCGTCCGGTGCCGGGACGAACGTGTCGGGTGGCTCGGTGCTCGCCCGCGCCACCGCTTCGAGCGCGATGTCGGACTCCATCGGCCCACGGACGTACACGGTGACGGTGTCGGCCTCGCCGGTCTCGAAACGCTCCTCCAGGAAGTCCAGCGTCCGCGTGACGCTGTAGTCGCTGGGCCGGAACGGCTCCGGGAGCGAGGCGAGATACGACGGCGTCTCCGCGGCCGGGAGGAAGTTCTCCTCGGAGAACTCCGTGTCCACGCCGGTCGCGTACCCGCCCGCCAGGGCCGTCACGATGAGGACGAGCGCGAGGAAGACGGCCGGCGAGCGGCGGGCGAAGACGACGCCGAGCGTCAGCGCGCGCCCAACGCGGGACCCGGGCGTGCTGATGGGCCGGCGACGGGCCGGCGGGAGGCGCGTCCGCTCGCGCAGGCTATCCAGCAGCACCTTCGCGGCGGGGAGGAAGACGCCGAAGACCAGCGCCGTGACCACGATGCCGATGGCCGCGACGACACCGAAGCGCTGTATCGGGACGAGCGAACTCGTCAGGTTCGACGCGAACCCGATGGCCGACGTCACGGTGACGATGCCGAAGGCGACCAGCAACTGGCCGACCGTGATTCGCATCGCCGGGCGGATGGCCTCGCCCGCGGTCCGCTCCTCGCGATAGCGGTTGACGGCGTGCAGGCCGTAGTCGATGCCGACGGCGAGCAACAGCGGCGGGACGGCGACGAGAATCTGGTCGAACGGGATGCCGGCGAGGCCGAGTGCCCCGAACGTCCAGACGACGACCAGCGCCAGCCCGGTCATCCCCAGAAACAGGTCGAGGACGTCGCGGTAGGCCACGACGAGAAACAGCGTGATGAGCAGTATCGAGGCCGGCACGACGAGGAGCAGCGTGTCCCCGATGACCGCCCCGAACTCGGCTTCGAGGATGCCACCGCCGAAGACGACGACCCCCGGTGCGATGGTCCCGACCAGGTCGCCCATGCGCCGCTGTGCTGCGGCCACGGGTTCGGTGTCCTCCGGGGCGGCCGGAACCTCGTGGGTGACGACCGCGACCGTGGCGGAGGCACGCGCGCTCGCCGGGTTGAAGTCCGTACTGAGCAGGCGCTGGACGCCCGGGTCCGCGGCCGCCGTCCGAACGGCCCGCTCGATGGCCGGGGTCGTCGCCCGCTCGACGGCGCGGCGCTGTGCGGTCGGCGTGGTCGCGTCCGGGTCGAGGGTCCGCGCCACCTGCGCGGCGACGCTGGTGACCCGGGCCACGCGCAGGTCCGGCCGCTCCGCGATGGCTTCCTGGATGCGCAGCATCTCGACGAGTCCCTCACGCGAGAGCACGTTGCCGTCGCGCTGGATGAGCTGGGTCGTGCTCTCCGCCGGCGCGAACGGCGGCGCGAACTCCCGGTTCACCGCGTCCAGGGCCTCCTGCTCGGGGAGGTTCTCGGCGAAGGATTCCGTGCCCGTCTCGGTGGTCACGTTCGTCAGGCCGACGGCGAAGGGAACCGTGAGCACGAGGAAGACGCCGACGACGACCCGCGGCCGCTCCACGACCAGCGCCGTCGTCAGCTCGGCCAGCGTCCTGCTCTCGCCCGGACGGCTTTGGGCCGTCCCGGCTGTCTCCCCCTCGCGCATACGCCAGGGTCGGCAGCCGCTGGAAAAGGTGTCGCTGACCGTTCAGCCCGGTAAGCACGGCGAACACGCGATACGCGGGGACTAACTCTCCCTTCTCGGCGCTGCACGCCTCTCACTCGGCGAATCCCCACTCGGCTGCCCGCGCCTCGGCCTCCTCGCGTGCCCGTTCCCGTATCGCCGCTATCTTCTCCTCGTCGTCGAGAAAGGCCTCGACGGCGCTCGTGTCCTCCGATGGCTCGCTCTCGCGGTCTCTCAGTCGGGCCGCAGGTGCGGCCTCGCGAGTCCGGGCCGCGAGCTGTGGGTCGCCGGCCAGTCGCTCGGCCGGCGTCGCCGGTGGCACGCGGAACGCCTCCGTCGCGTGGACGTCGGCCAGCACCTCGGCGTCGAGTTCGTACAGCTCCAGGCGGTAGGGGCCGGCGACGGCGATGTCGGCGAGTGCGTCCTCGCCGGCGGTGTCCGTCGCGGTGTGGTAGGCGACGACCGGGATGCCCCGCTCGAACGTGACCACTCCGACCCCGTCCGCGTCGAGCAAGAGCGCGTCCTGGGATTCGAGTCGGGCGTACCCCGTCAGCTCCATCTCCAGCGCGCTCGACAGGGCCGTCCCGGGGTCGCTGACGACGCGCTGGCGGACCAGCCGCCCCTGCGGCAGTTTCATGGGTTCTCTGGCACGACGGCGCTCCGGAAGCGCTCGGCCACGGCCGCGGAGTCACCGGCCGCGACGTCCAGCGCTGCCGCCGCCTCGCGGTAGGCGGCCGCTGCCGCCGAGTCGGGCGCGTGTGCCAGCAGCGGTTTCCCGGCCCGGCGTGCTGCGCGGACGGCGTCGCTCTCCGGGACCGTCGTCAGCGTCCCGCCCTCGAAGTACCGCTCGGCCTTCTCGGCGATTGCGTCGATGTTCTCGTCGTCGGTGACGCGGTTGAAGACGAGGCCGGCGACGCCCGTCTCGTAGGTCGCGGCGTACTCCTGGACCTTCAGCCCGTCCGACAGCGAGGGGATGGTGGGCTGGAGGACGACCACCACGCGGTCGGCGAGGACGACCGGCAGGACCGCGGCCCGCGACCCGAGCGCGGCCGCCGAGTCGAGCAGGATGACGTCCGTATCGGCCGCGAGATCCGCGACGACGTTGCGGAGTCGTGCGGGGTCGGCGTCCCGGAAGCCGTCCAGCGACGTGCCACAGGGGACCACGTCCATCCCGAACCGGTCGTAGACCGCCGCCTCGACGGGTGCGTCGCCGGCGAGCACGTCGTGCAGCGTCGTTTCGACGTCCGCCAGGCCGGCGTGAAAGAGGACGTTCGCCATCCCGGTGTCGGCGTCGATGACCGTCACGTCGTGGGTCTCGGCGAGTGCCATCCCCAGTGCGAGCGTGCTGGTCGTCTTGCCCGTCCCGCCCTTGCCGCTGGCCACTGCGAAGGCCTCGACCATGTTACCGGTGGCTGCCGCTCGGTCGGGTATAAATTCTCGGTTTCTCGAAATTTCAGTTCGACAACTGCTTTTTTATACTTCGCACTGGACAGCTACGTATCGATGTTACTGGGGTCGGGTTCGGTTCACGTCCTCCTCCTCTCCGTCGCCGCGCTCGCGACGACCGCGCTGGCCGGATACGCCTGGCGACACCGCGACCGGCCGGGTGCCATGCCGTTCCTGGGTGCGATGGTCTTCACCGCGTTCTGGGCCCTGACCGACGTGTTCGCGCTGACGCAGACGTTCGCGAGTCACCTCGTCTGGGAGCGCGTCCAGTGGCTGGCAATCGCGCTCCTCCCGCTGCTTTTCTTCCTGTTCATGGCCGATTTCACAGGCTACGGGGTCGTCCTCGAACGGCGCGTCCTTCCTTTCTGGTTCGTCATCCCCGCTATCTCGGTCGTACTCATCTGGACGAACCCGTCGCACCAGCTCATGTGGTCGAACCCCGAACTCGTCAGGACCGGCGGCGTCGTCACGCTCACGCAGACGTTCGGCCCCTGGTTCTGGGTGTACTTCCTCTACGCCTACACCATCCTCATCGTCGGGTTCGTCCTCCTGCTCAGGCTGGTGGTCGTCTCCGACTACCTCTACCTCGACCAGACGGTCCTCATCATCGTCGGCATCGTCTCGCCGCTGCTGGGCAACGCGATTTCGGTGTTCGAACTCGCGCCGCTGACGGGGCTGGACCTGACGCCCTACGGCTTCGCTATCACCGGCGTCGCCTTCGGGAACGCGTTCCTGCGGTACCGGCTGTTCGACATCCTGCCCGCCACGCGACAGCTCAGCAACCAGGCCGCGCTGGCGGGCGTCGACGACGGCGTCGTCATCGTCGGCGACGAGAAAGAGATTCTCTACCTCAACCGGGCCGCGAGCGACATCTTCGGCTGCGACCGGGAGGACCCCTTCGGCGAGCCGCTGGAGACGCTGCTCAGCACCGACGAACTGGACTTCGAGAGCGAGGACGCCTTCGCCGAACTCGTCATCGGCGAGCGGACCTACGAGGTGACGACGGCCCCGATAACCGACCAGCGCGACCTGCTCATCGGGTACACGATACTGTTGCACGACGTCACCAGCCGGGAGCGACGCGAGCGCCGTCTCCGCCAGCAGCGCGACGAACTCGCGCAACTCGAACAGATAAACCACGTCATCAGGAGCGTCAACACCGCGCTCGTGAACGCGACGACCAGGGACGAGGTCGCGGAGACGGTCTGCGAGACGCTCGTCTCGAACGGGCTCTACGAGGCCGCCTGGTTCGGCTCCGGGCTGTCCGGCGCTTCCGGGACCGTCGCCATGACTGCCGGCGACGACAGTCCCCGCCGACTCGACTCCCCCGAGGACCTCCCGTCCGACGTCACGCTCTCGGGTGCGAGCGCCGACGCGGACGTCCCGGCGGTCGCAGACGAGGCGTCCGCTCCCCGTCCCGACGGCGGCAACCGGACGACGGTCCCGCTGGTCCACGGCCGGACCGTCTACGGCGCGCTCGTCCTGCGAACTGAGCGGGACGAGGGCTTCTCCAAGCGCGAACGGGAGGTGCTCGGCGAACTCGGCGAGACCATCGGACGTGCCATCCAGGCGGTCGAACACCGGCAGTTGCTCCTCTCCGACGCCGTCGTCGAACTGGAGTTCCGGTCGACGGACCCGGGCGACGTGTTCGTCGTGCTCTCCGAGCAAGCCGGGCCGTGTACGCTCGACGGCATCGTCCCCGGCGAGGGCGGCGCACTGCTGGCCTACGTCACCGTCGACGACGCGACCGCCGCGGAGGTCCAGCGGGTCGTCGACGCAGCCAGCGGCGTCCCGGAGGCCCGCACGGTCTCGGAGAACGGCGCGACGACCGTCGAGGTGTCACTGACGTCGGGGTCGCTGTGCTGCCCGCTCGTCGAGTACGGCGCGAACGTCCGCTCGGCGGAGGCGACCGACGGCGAGTGCCGCCTCGTCGCGGAGGTCTCGCCGGAGTCTGACGTCCGGTCCGTCGTCGAGCACGTCACCGAGTCGT
Organism: Salinibaculum sp. SYNS191; assembly: GCF_037338445.1. Lineage (NCBI taxonomy): Archaea > Methanobacteriati > Methanobacteriota > Halobacteria > Halobacteriales > Haloarculaceae > Salinibaculum > Salinibaculum marinum. The sequence goes on along the minus strand of NZ_CP147838.1, from coordinate 1,511,157 downwards.
TCCCCGAGACCGAACTCCGCGCGAAGCGGGAACTGGAGCCCACGGCTGAGGACCACGCCGCACTTCCCGGCGACGGGCTGGACGACCTCACCGACCGCCAGCAGGAGGCCCTGGAAGCGGCCTTCCGGGCCGGCTACTTCGAGTGGCCCCGCGAGAGCACCGCGGAAGACGTCGCCGAGTCGATGGATATCTCCTCCGCGACGCTGCATAACCACCTCCGGAAGGCCGAGAAACGCCTCCTCGCAGAGTTCTTCGAGGAGTGAGGGGACCTTCTCACCGACGGCCCCGTCCGAGCCCGCCGGCCACGACCAGCCCGAGGAGCGTCAGCGGGAGGACCGACCGGAGCCAGGCGAACACCGACGCGATGAAACCGCGGTCACTGTCGGACTCCTGGGTGTCGAGCTGGTTCCCGCCCGCCTCGCAACTCTCGACGGTCCCGATGTCGACAGCGACGTTCGGCGGCCCGTCGCCTGCCGGGTCGTCGAAGGTACAGGTCTCACCGCCGGCTCCGACGACCGCTCCGAGGATGTCGTACTCCGTCGAGAAGAACTGGGCCGCCACGGGCTCGCGGATGTCCGCGAAGTCGGTCGGGACGACCGCCGTGCCGTAGTTCGGCCCCGCCTCGTCGAAGACGGTCCCCGTCCACTCGTAGCGCACCAGCGGCACCCCGTCCGGACACTCGTCGGACCCGGCTCCCCCGACGGGCGCTTCGGGCACGCCCGCGTCCTCACCGACGCACAGCAAGACGAAGCTTATCGCGGCCCCCTCCTCCGGCGGCTCCGGCGGGGTTGCGGTCGGCGTTGCTGTCGCGGTTTCAGTCGCGGTTTCGGTCGGCGTTGCTGTCGCGGTCTCTGTCGCAGTTTCCGTCGGCGTTTCCGGGGGCGTGACAGGCGGCGTCTCCGTCTCTGTTGGCGTGACAGGCGGCGTCGCTGTCGCGGTCTCGGTTGCCGTCTCTGTTGGAGTTTCTGTGGCAGTCTCGGTTGCGGTCTCAGTTGCCGTCTCGGTCGGCGTCTCGGTTGCCGTTTCAGTCGGCGTCTCAGTTGCCGTCGGAGTTTCAGTCGGCGTGACCGTGGGCGTCGCAGTTGGCGTTTCGGTGGCGGTCGCTGTCGGCGTCTCGGTCGCCGCCGGCGTTTCAGTTGCCGTCGCCGTCTCGGTTGGCGTCGTCGTCGGCGTCTCGGTCGCCGGCGCGGCACCACAGTCGATTTGCACGGTGGTTCTGGCGATGCGCCGGTCGGTGCCCGCGACGAACGTCGCCAGGGTGTACTGGCCGTCGTCGAGTCCCTCGAAGCGCTCGCTCTCTCCGGGTTCGAGCGTCACGCGTTCGCCGAAGTCGCCGGGACCGGATATCTCGACGCGCAGACTCGTCGCGGCGTTCGGATTCTCAACGCCGATGGTCGCCGCCCCGTCGATACACCGCGCCGACACGTCGACCCCGCTCGGCACTTCCGTCGGGGTCGTGGTCGGGGTCTTCGCCGGCGTCTCCGTCGCAGTCGGCGTTCCAGTCGGCGTCTCGGCGGGGGTCTTCGTTGCAGTCGCCGTCGCCGTTCCCGTCGGCGTCTCCGTCGGCGTCGGCTCCACCGGACACTCGCCGGCGACGAGGTACGCCGCGCCGGTCTGGGTTCCGTTGTTGGCGTTGAACGGCGCACCGACGAGGACGTCGTTCAGGCCGTCGCCGGTGGCGTCGTCCGCCGCGGCGACGGACCAGCCTGCCTGGTCGCCCTGGCCGACGCCGGTGAGGGCAGTCGCTGCGGTGGAGAGGTTCCGTTCACCCTCCTGGTCGGGGCCACCGCTGACGAGGTACGCCGCCCCCGCGCCGTCGGCCGCGCTGTCGGTGCCGGGTGCGCCGACGAGCACGTCGTCGATGCCGTCACAGGAGACGTCGCCCGACCCCGCCGGTGCGACCGACCAGCCGGCCAGGTCACCCTCGGCAGTCCCCCGGAGCGTCACGTCGGCCGCTGCGAGCGGACGGTCGCTGGCGTTGCGCTCCCCGAAGAGCACGTAGCTCCGCCCGGCCTGGAGCCCGGCGTCGGTGTCCGCCCGCGGCGCGCCCACGACGACGTCGTCGACGCCGTCGTCGTCGAAGTCGCCCGCCGGCGCGACGGCCCATCCGGCGGTGTCACCCTGGCTGGTGCCGTTGAACGCGATGCCGGCGGTGACCGACGCGGTGTCGGTGCTGGCATCGAGGAGGTAGGCCGCGCCGGTGCGTGTACCGCTCGTGTTCGCACCCGGCGCACCGACCAGGAGTTCGGTCCGGTTGTCGGCGTCGTAGTCACCGGCCGGTGAGACCGCGTGGCCGGCGTTCGCGCCGGCGTTCGGTCCCTCGAAGGTCGCCGCGGCCGCGTCGCTCACTGCCGTCGACTCCGTGGGGACGTCGTCGACGAGGTAGGCCGCGCCGGCGTCGGGCGCTGCGCCGTCGTTCCCCGGCGCGCCGACGAGCACCGACCCGCCGTTCTCGCCCGGGACGACGGCGACCGCGAACCCGGCCATCTCGCCCTGTTCGCCCCCGTAGAGTCGGGTGATGTTCGCGCCCTGGCGCAGGAGCACTCGCTCGGGGCGCTCGGCCTGCCCGCGGACGACGTAGGCCGACCCGACGTCGCCGACGGTCTGGTTCCCCGTCACGAGGGCGCTGCGGGGTGCCCCGACGACGATGTCGTCGATGCCGTCGCCGTCCACGTCGCCGAGGGCGACGTCCCGCCCGGCGTCCTCGCCGGGCGCACCGACGAAGGTCACGTTGGCGTCGGTGACGTTCAGCGTCCCCGCGTCGACGGGGCCGTAGAAGACGTGTATCGACCCGCTCTCGTTCCCGTTGCTGTCCCGGCGCGGAGACGTGACGACGACGTCCGTCTCCCCGTCGCCGTTGACGTCGCCCTCACCCGCGACCCGCCAGCCCGTCGTGTCCTCCGCCCCGACACCCTGGAACGTCGTCCGGGCGTCGGCGAGCGAACTATTCCCCGACAGCGCCGCCGGGGTCGCGGTTCCGTCCGTGGCCGCGGACGCCGGGCCGGCGTCGGCGAGTCCGCCGACGACGACGGCGGCGCTGACGACGACCACGGCGATGGCGAACGCGAGCGTGTCTCTCCCCGGACTCCCATTCATGTCCGCGCCGTCGATAGCCGCGAGTATTGTTATGACTCGCTGACAGACGGTAGGCTTGCCACCACTGCGGGGTAGGCTCGGATTCCTCGCGCGCGCTCGACGGCGGTGCGCAGTAATCGAACGGTACGCCAGCGACTCCGCGGGTACGGACCGGTTTCAGTCGCGCTCCCGCCCGTCGTAAGCTCCGCTTCTCCGACCCCTATTCACAGTAAGCCGGCCGAATCCGGGGACGGGCTTGTTCCGGACGGTGCCTACCTGTCGGTCGACAACCCCAGCGGACCGAGGTCGACGTGGGTCGCGACGAGGTCGCGCGCGGCCCGATACGGCCGGTGCCCGCTCGGGTCGTCCCCGGACCCCACTGTGGGCGGGTCGACGCCGGCGGCAGCAGCGACAGTCTCGACGAACGCCGCGCGGACGGCCGCGTTCTCGAAGAGCCCGTGGAGGTAGGTGCCGAGTACGCGGTCGGTTGCGGCCCCGCTCTCGCCGAACCGCTTGACGTCGCCGACGAGTCGCGTCCGCCCCATGTGTATCTCGTAGCCAGTGACCGTCGCCGACAGGCCGGCCAGTGGCCCGGTCCCCTCGACGCGCCGCGACACCGGTTCGACGCGCTTGTCGCGCTCGAAGCGGGTGGCGACCGGCAGCAGTCCCAGCCCGGCCACCGCGTCCGTGGCGCTGGCGCTCTCGACGGCGGCGTTCGTGATGCGCTCGCCGAGCAGCTGGTAGCCACCGCAGACGCCGACGACCGGCCCGTCGAAGTCGCAGATGCGCTCGGCCATCCCCGACTCGCGCAGCGCCAGCAGGTCGTCGACGGTGTTTTTCGTCCCCGGGAGGACGACGGCGTCCGCGTCCAGGGGGCCGTCGAGGGGGACGTACGCCACGCGGACGCCGCGTTCGCGCGCCAGCGGTTCGAAGTCGGTGAAATTCGAGATGCGGGGCAGTCGCACCACGGCGACCGTCACCGCCTCGCCGTCGGGAACCCCGTCGTCGGCCCCGCGGACAGCGCGCTCGCCCGCCGGCGGCAGCGAGACGCTGTCCTCGGCCGGCAGCCCCGGGTCGTCGTAGGGGAGCACGCCCAGTACCGGCAGGCCGGTCCTGTCCTCGAAGTCCTCGACGCCCGGCCGGAGTATCTCGCGGTCCCCGCGGAACTTCGTGATGACCGCGCCGACGACGCGCTTGCGGAGGTCGGCGGGCAGCAGTTCGAGCGTCCCGACGAGGCTGGCGAAGACGCCGCCGCGCTCGATGTCCCCGACGAGCAGGACGTCGGCGTCGGCGAAGCGAGCCGTCTCGACGTTGGCGAGGTCCCGCTCGCGGAGGTTCGGCTCGGCAATCGACCCGGCACCCTCGGCGACGACGACGTCGTGTTTCCCGGCCAGTCTCTCGTGGGACTTCCGGGCGGCCGCGAGCGCTTCCTCCCAGCGGTCGTCGTAGTACGCTCCGGCGCTCTCGTGGCCGATAGCCTCGCCGTGGACGACGACCTGTGACTCGCCCTCGCCGGTCGGCTTCAGCAGGACCGGGTTCATGTCGACGCTGGCCGGCACGCGGGCCGCGCGGGCCTGGACGTACTGGGAGACGCCGATTTCCCCGCCGGGGACCGCGCGGGCGTTGTTGCTCATGTTCTGGGCCTTGTAGGGAACCACGTCGACGCCCCGGTCGGCGAGCAGGCGACACAGGCCCGCGGCGACCGTGGTCTTGCCGACGTGACTCGCCGTGCCCGCGACGAGCAGCGTTCGCGCCGTCGCCTCGCTTCCCGGCCCGCTCATCTCAGAACTCGGTGCCCTTCCGCGCGCCCTGGCCTGCCTCGATGGGGTGTTTCTCCTTCGCCACGTTGGTCACGAGATCGGCGTGGTCGACGACGAACGCCGGCCGGTCGTGGCCGCCCGTCAACACGAGTTCCAGGTCGTCGGGTTTGTCCTCGACCAGCGCAACCACCTCGTCGGGGTCGACGAGTCCCCGGTTCGCCGCGTACAGAACCTCGTCCAGGATTAGCATGTGGACGCCATCCTCGGGGTTGCCTTCGAGGGCAAATGGGGTCGAGAGGTCAGCGTCGGCCGCAGCCTCGACCAGTTCGCGAGCGCGGGCGAGTGCGCCCTGTGCCTGCGCGGCGTGTGCGTCGTCGTCGGAGCCGTCCACGAAGCCGTGCCAGCCGTAGTGGCCGGCGTTCTCGTAGGAGAGGCCCGGCAGCGCCGCGATGGCGTTGTACTCCCCGCGGACGTCCTCGACGGTGTCGGTGCCGCCCTTCATGAACTGGAGGACGTGAACGCGGTAGCCGTGACCGGCGGCGCGCATCGCCATCCCCAGCGCCGCGGTGGTCTTCCCCTTGCCGTCGCCCCACCAGATCTGGACGAGGCCGAACTCGTCGGGTGCTGCCGGTTCTATCGACTGTGCCGCTACTGCCTGGCTGGGTTCTGTCTGGTCCGTCATGGTGCCGGGCGACCGTGCGGTCGTTGTTCAAGCGCAGTTGACCTACGACAATAGCTGTTGTGCTACGGGCGGAAGGTCGTCGCCTCGCCCCCGGTCACGACGCCGTGGTCCGCGTCGGCGACCGTCTCCGGGTAGTCCGACTCGTCGTACCGCGCACCGAGGCCCGCCAGCAGCGCGTCCCTGACGCAGACTCTGGTCGCGGCCCCGACGGCGGTCCCGCTGCCGGCGAAGTCGGTGGGGTCACCGCTCGGGTCACAGCCGACTGCCACCGCGTCCGTCGTCGTTCCCGAAACGCCCGCGACCTGCTGGAGGGTCGCAGTCTTGGCCTCGACAGCCGTCGCCAGTAGCGTCGCCAGCGCCCCGTCGTCCAGCGCCCGCGTCGTGCCGACGAGGAGGTTGACCGTGCCCGGATGTCGTGAGTCAGTCTCCCCATCGGCGGCGTCCCCGTCGTCAGTGCTGTGCTCGTCATCCGTCCCGTGCCCGTCGACTGGGAGCGCAGCGGGGTTCGTGATGCCGGCCGTCGCGACGGCGGTTACAGACTCCCGCCGGGCACCGCGGGCGTGGCGCATGTCGACGCCCGTCAGGAGCCGCGGGCCGTCCGACTCGAAGCCCGCCTCGGCGAGTCGGTCGGCGGCGTACGCGTCGAGGTCCGTCCGCTCGAACCCGGTCGGCACCGAGACGTTGTACGCGGCGTCGGCCGTGTGGTAGCCGCCGTCGAAGCCGGTCGCGAGCCAGCGACCGCCCGGTCGAGCGAGCCGGCAGACGCCGGCCGTGACCGCCGTCTCAAACATTCAGCGCGTCGAGAAGCAGGTCGTTCTCGTAGGGGAGGCGGATGGCGACCCTGACGTGCTGGTCGAGGCCGCGGAAGTTCCGCGCGTCGCGGACCGCGATGTCGTACTCTCGGAGCTCCTCTATCACGGCGTCGACGGCCGACTCGCTGCCCGCGTCCAGCAGGAGGAAGGGTGCGTCCGAGTCGTGGACGTCGAACCGGGCACCCAGCCGGTCGCGCATCTTCGCCCGCTCGGACTCGACGCGCTCGCGGGTCTCCGCGACGAACTCGTCCTTTCGCATGCAGTGGGCCCCGACCGCCGCGGCCGGCGAGCCCATCCCCCAGGCGGGCCGAGCGGCCTCCAGCCGGTCGCGGTACCGCCCCGTCGCAACGGCGAAGCCAGCCCGCAGACCCGGCAGACCGAACAGTTTCGTCAGCGAGCGCACGACGATGACGCCATCGTGGCCGCCCAGCGACGGCTGGCGCGTGAAGCCGATGAAGGCCTCGTCGAGCAGGAACGGCGTGTCGGCCTCCAGACAGCGGCCGGCGTAGGAGCGCAGGCGCTGCGGGTCGTAGGCGTCACCCGTCGGGTTGTTGGGCGAGCAGCCGACGACCAGTGCGTAGTCCGCGGGGTCGACGTCCAGCAGTTCGTCGTAGGGGACGAAGTCCGGCTTCCCCCCTTGCAGCCGGACCTCGCGGGCGTACTCGCCGAAACTCGGCGTCGGCACGAGCACGTCGTCGCCCGCGGTGACCGTGGTGGCGATGGCGAGGCGCAGGGCCGGCAGCCCCCCGGGAGTCGGAATCACCTGCGTCGCCTCGCAGCCGGCGAAGTCGGCGGCTGCGGCGCGGAACTCGTAGTAGTCGTCCGACGGATAGGAGTGGGCGGCCGAGAGTGCGGCCTCGTACACCCGGGCGACGCCGGGTGGCGTCCGCGGGTTCGTGTTCGCACTGAAGTCGAGCATCAGCGGGTCGTCGGTCCCGCCGTGTGCGACGCGGCCGGTCTTCGACGTGCTCCCCTCGACAGTGCCCCCTTCCTCTACCCCACCGGTCGACCCGTTGGACGAGCATAGCTCGTCGACAGCATCTGGGTCCATCTGTGTGGTACTACTGCTCCCTATTATGGGATAATATTTTTGTTAATAATCAATCATCGACTGTGAGCCAGGCGGCCACGCGGGCGTCCGTTCGGCGGTTGACGTTGACGGCGTAGCGGGGGTCGCGGGTCGGCCACACCGTCTCCGCCCCGTCCCCGACGACGTTGATGCCCGCGGGGGTGACTGCGACGCCGCCGTGGCGGAACTGCGTGTCGACGCTGAGGCCGAGCGCCCGCTTGCGCCCGACCGGGACCACCACGGTCAGCGTCCCGTCGGCCGCTCCGAGAACGGCGTCGACGGCAACCCCGTCCAGCAGCGGCAGGTCCGTCGCGACGGTCAGCACCGGTCGCGAGATGCGGTCGTCGGCGAGCGCCCGCTGCAGGTCGGCGACGTAGCCCTCACCCGGCGTCTCGATGGTGGGGCAGTCGACGTGGGCCGCCGTCGCCGGCGTGGCTGGCGAGGTGACCGCGTAGAAGTCGTCGATTGTGCTCTCCCGGAGCGCGCCCAGCACGGAATCGACCATCGGCCGCCCGCGGACCGGATAGAGTGGCTTCTCTGTCTCGGTTCCCAGGCGGGTACCCCTCCCGCCGCACATCAGAAGAGCGTCCACGCGACCACCCCCGCGTGCACGGCGACGACCCGCGCGAGTTCGTTGGTCGCGCCGAAGACGTCGCCGCCGACGCCGCCCAGCGCGTCGTCCGCCCAGCGCATCGTCGCGAGCGCGACCAGGGGGCCGACGACGACAGCCGCGGCAGTCGCGGGCAGGGCGACCAGCGCGACGGGGAGCGCGATACCGAGCCCCAGCCACTCCGCGCGGTCGGACGCGCCGAGCAACTGCGCGCCCATGCCGTCGTGGCTCGGCCGGCCGCGGACGGAAAGCGTCACCATCCCGAGTTTCGCGCCCACCTCGCTGGCGACGGCCAGGGCGACCCCCGGGAGTGTCGGCAGTGCGGCGAGGAGGAACCCCCCCGCGACCAGTCCGGCCAGGCCGACGCCGAGGGCGACGATGCCGCCGACGCCGACCGTGGTGTCTTTCATCACCGAGCGCCGGCGCGCCGGGTCGCCATGGACGACGGCGGCGTCGCCGAGGTCCGCCAGCCCGTCGGCGTGGTTGATGCCGGTGACCAGGAAGAGGACGGCGACGTAGGCGACGGCGGCGGTGGGCGCGGGCAGGTCGGGGACGAGCACCAGCGCGGCGAGCAGGCCGACGAGGTAGCCCACGACCGGCAAGGTCCAGAGATTCGCCCGCATGGCCCGCCAGTCGCGCTCGTCGCTGTCGACCGGCAGGCGCGTCAGGAAGGCGACGGCACCCCGAAGCGGGCTCAGGTCCACGTCAGCACCCCCGCGAGCGCGTAGGCGACCAGGCCGGAAAGCGCCACCTTCCGGACGGCGACCCCGGCCGCCGCGGCGTCGGGCAACTGCGCGTCCCCGTTGAGCGTGTACGCGCCCGGCTTCGTCAGACGGACGTCCAGAATCGCCGCGAGCGTCCCCATCGGCCACCCGGAGTTTGGCGAGGGAACGTCCCCGTTCCACCGGCGTGCCCGCACGAGCGAAAGCGGCGCGCGCGAGACGAGCGCGAGCAGGCCGGCGGTCACGCGGGCCGGCACCCACATGGCGGCGTCGTCGAGCCGCGCCGGTCCCCAGCCGACGGGTTTCGACCGGTAGCCCAGCATCGAGTCCAGCGTGTTTACGGCCTTCACCCACGCCGCCCCGCCACAGCCGAGGGACACAGCCAGCAGCGGAGAGCCGCCGGCCGCGGTCGTCGCCGCGGCGAGAACGGTGTACCCGGCAAGCGGCGCGACCAGGCCGTCCGCGAGGTTCTCCGCGAGGCTCTCGACGGCGGCGCTGCGGAGTTCCCCGGGCGACAGCGCCGCGGCGTCGCGGCCGGCCAGCGCCCGCAGTCGCTCCCGTGCCGCGTCGACGTCCTCCTCCGAGAGCGCGGTGACCTCGCGGACGCGCTCCAGCAACCGCCGGAGGCTCGTCGTGACGAACAGCGCGAGCGCGCCGGCGACGGCACCGACGCGAGTGTCCATCTGTCCCGCGGCGAAGACGACTCCCGCCACGGCCAGGGCGGCGAGAATTGGCAACACCAGCGCCGCGACGACCCCGACCTGTCGGGGCCGTCGCCACTCGCCGTCGACCCGGCCGACGACCTGCCCGAACCACGCGACGGGGTGGAGTCGCCGCGGCGGCTCACCGACGAGGAGGTCCAGCGCGAGTCCGCCCCCGAGGACGAGCCCGCTCAGCGCCATCGCTCCTCCAGCCAGGCCGGGAACTCGGCCAGCGGGACGTCCTCGGTCAGGACGACCGTCGCTTCGGTCGTCCGCGCGCCGCCGTCCGCTCGCGGGTCGTCGCCGACGTGGACGAGGTCGGCCAGCGGGACGCCCAGCGCGTCGGCGACAGCTCCGAAGGCCCGGTCGTGTGGCTTGCGCCAGCCACAGTCGACGCTGGTCACGACGGCGTCGAACGCGACGGGCAGGGACGCACGGTCGAGCGTCCGCTCGACCAGTCCGGGGAGGCTGCAGTTCGAGAGGAGTCCGACCGCGCCCGCCTCGCTCGCTGCCCGGAGCGCGGCCGGCGCACCGTCGCGGACCGTGACCGGTCCGTCGAAGGCCGCGAGGAGTGCGTCACGGACCGTTTCATCGTCTGCGTCGACGCCGCGACTCGCCAGCGCTTCCGCGGTGTGAGTGACCAGCGAGAGTTCCGCGCCGCGCTCGACGGAGACGTGCGAGGAGCGATAGGCGTCCTCCCAGTCGTCGGGGACGCCGACGCCGCGTGCGCGCAGTTCGGTCGCCGCCGCGGCCCACGGCTCGGCGGGCCGGTCGGCGGTCACGAGCGTCCCGAAGAGGTCGAACGAGACTGCCACTACCGTTGGATGCAGACAAGTCTACTTGAATTGCCCGGGAGCGGCCCAAGAAATGTCGAAGCCGTGCGCACCCGCGACCGTGGCCGACCCGTGCGGGTGGCGATACTGGCTGTGCCAGTGTGGTCCATCGGGCGTCTACTGCTGGACCCACTTCGAGCGTCGAACGTCGAAGCTTCCACAGACCGGGCAGGTGTGGTGTTGCACCTCGAAGACCGTCTCGCACGCGAGGCAGACGTACGGGAGGCTCTCTCCATCCTCCTCCGAAATGCCTGACACCTCCTTTGCCCTGTCGAGGACACCCATCGCGACCACGCTAGTAACCACGTACTAACTCGCTAAAAAGGCGGATGATTGTTTACGCCATTTTTCGCCGCTGCCGTCGTGCGGTTTGCCCCCTCGTGTCACGTCGGTGTCGAGTCTGCCCGGCGTGCAGAATCGTCCCGCGTCACTCCCGGCGTCGAGCACCTCTCTCCCCGTGCAAACTCGTTCTCACTCGCCGTTCGTTCCGCCGACTCCGTGAGCTATTTCTGACAATACATATAACGATTCTTATGTTCCGCGTGGCGCTCCAGGAGACGGCCGACTTCACCTGTTGGTTTCGACACCATACCAAACACCTTATATATAACTAAAATTATAATTTCTCACTCGGACTGCCTGCGCTTCCAACATACGGGAACTGACAATTCCGCCGCGTTCTGGACTGCAGAGGGGACACCGCGGGTCGCGTTACGCGCTCCGCAGCCGGACGAGCACGTCGTCGCGCTCCCGGGGGAACGGCCCCGTCGCACGCCCGTCGCGGTTGGACGTGATGGCGTACAGTTCGCCCGACGGGCTCTGGGCGACGTGGCGGACGCGCCCGAGGTCGTTCTGCAGCAACTGGTGGGCCGTCGCCGTGAACGCGGGGTGAAACCAGTCGGCGTCGAACCGGCGCGCGTACCCGTCGAGTGGCGGAAGCTCTCCGCCCGGCGGCGTCAGCGTGACGACCCAGACCGCCTGGCTGACGAGCCCGCCGACGACGAAGCGGTGCCGCCAGGCCGGGCAGTCGGTGCCCGTGTAGAACGTCGCGCCGGTCGGCGCCCAGCTCGCCCCCGCGCCCGTGTTCAAAAGCGGCGGCACGACGTCGTCGTTGGCCGGGTAGGCGTCGTACTCGCCGTCGCTTCCGGGTGCGGCGCGGACGTCGTTCCACCCGTAATCGCCGCCCGGGACGAGGAGGTTCACCTCGTCCTGTCCGCTGGGGCCGTGCTCGCTGACGATGGGCACGCCGCCGGGGAGCCAGTCGATGCCCTGGGGGTTCCGGTGGCCGTAGGTGAACACCCGCGGGTCGCCGCCGAGGTCCGGGTTGCTCGCCGGCGCGCGCCCGTCCGGTGCGAGTCGCAGCACCTTCCCCGCCAGCGACTCCGGGTCCCTGGCGTCCTCGGGCGTGCCCGCGTCGCCGGTACAGACCCAGAGGTTGTCGTCCGGCCCGAAGCGGATGCGCCCGCCGTTGTGATACTTGTTCGCCGGGATGCCGCCCAGCAGGACCTCCTCGGTCGCGCCGGGGTCGTCGGCGCTCACGTCGTAGCGCACCACCCGGTTGCGCTTGCCCCCGCCCGCCGACGCCGTGTAGTAGACGTACACCCAGGGTTCGTCGGGATAAGACGGGTGGACCGCGACGCCGAGGGTCCCGCCCTCGCCGCCCTCGACCCACCAACTCGACTGGTCGCTACCCGGCGGTATCGAACCGGCGTCGATGGCGTCCTGCGGCTTCGCCACCTCCGACACCTCGCCCGCGTCGAACCTGACGACGCTGCCGGTCCGCTGGGTCATGAACAGTTCGCCCGTCCCCGAGAAGGCGAGGTCCCAGGGTATCTCCAGGTTCTCCACCAGCACCTCGACGGAGAGCTCCGCACGCGGGGAACCGGTCGGCGCGTCCCACGACGGACTCCCGCCCGGCGTCGGATGCTCGTAGTCGTCGCGCACCGTCCCGGGCGGGGTTCGGGGTGGGGCGTCGCCACCACATCCAGCCAGGGCGGCCGTGCCCGTCACCGCGAGAAACGCACGACGCGACAGCGGGCCTGCTGGCCCTCGTTGCATGTCTCCACCACCGGACACTCCCGAGTAAAGGGTACCGGTCCGCGCTCGCGTTCGCTCGCTCTACGCGTGCGCGGTACTATCATCTCGCCGCTCGCTGTCTCGAGTTCGAACGAAGTGAGAATCTCGCAGTCCACCCTCCCCGATTTGAACTCGTCGAGACGGTCCGGGCCTGCGGCGCTTCGCGCCGTTCCGGGCTGCGACTGTCGTGTTCAAATCGGCTCTGGATAGACTCGTCAGTCGACGCGTTGCGTCGACAGAACAAGTCCGCCCTCCCCGATTTGAACTCGTCGAGACGGTCCGGGCCTGCGGCGCTTCGCGCCGTTCCGGGCTGCGACTCGTCTGCTCAAATCGTGTCGGGATAGACGTGCTTTCCGCTCACCGTTGGTTCGCGGAAAAGCAGTCCGCCCTCCCCGATTTGAACGGGGGACAAGTCGATCTACAGTCGACTGCTCTACCAGTCTGAGCTAAGGGCGGATGCAACTCCGAGTAGGACCGTTGTCGGACTTAACGATTATCATTCGTCGTCACGGGCCGGCGCTGTCTGTCGTTCGTCGCCTCACCGGCTGACGGCCGTCAGACACTCGGATAGATTAAAATACCGTGGGTGACAACGTGTATGACGACCGGATGAGCAAGATAACCTTCCGCGCCGACGACGACCTCATCGAGCGCCTGGAGGAGTTCGACGCCTCCAAGAGCGAGGTCATGCGCGAGGCGCTGCGCGAGTACCTGGACGGGTCTACGGACTCGTCCGACTCGTTTACGCCCGATAGCGGCGCTGACGAAGGGACGCTCGACGACATGATTGCGGAACGCGTCGACGCGCTCATCGCCGACCGGCTCGACCGCCGGCTCCAGCCCCGCCAGCCACAGGACGTGAATGTAAACATCACGCTTGATGGCGATTCGGCGGCCGAGACGGCCGCTGTAAACGAGGAGTCGGACGCGTCACACGCGTCGTCGCCCGACGCGTCACACACCGCCGAGGGGCGTATGACAGACGAGGGGGCCGGTGAAAACGCCGATGCAAACGAACGTAAGACCTGCGCGCAATGTGGCGAGAACCTGTCGTCGTCCCACGTTTACTGCCCGAACTGCGGGGAGAAGTCGTCCCGGCGCGTGTTCTGCGAGTGCGGCGACGAGCTCCGCTCGGACTGGGCGTTCTGCCCCGGCTGTGGCCGCCGTACCGCCGCAGCGGACGTTCTGGACCAACCATGATGTGCCGAAAACGCGGGATACAGTCCGTTTACTTCGGTAAACATACTTTTGTCTTACACTCGCCGTAACTTTTATTACCACATGGTCTGTGGTAATGTGTGCGTAAGACGGTCGTCTTACACAGATGGGGTCCGACACTACACCCCGACGCCGTGTGGCGTTTTTCCTGTGTAAGACGAGTGGGCGCGGTGTAAACCCGTCCCCGTCTTACCCAACAGGGGAACGAAAAATATGGAGCGTGTGACACTACGGATTCCGAAGCAGCAGATCGAAGAGGTCGAACAGATGGTCGAGACGGGGGAGTACCCCAACCGGAGCGAAGCCATCCGGTCGGCGGTGCGCGAGATGCTCGCTGAGCAGGAGACTGGTCAGGAGCGCCCGTCCGAGAAACGCCAGCGCCGCAAGAAGCGCACCTGGGCGAGGGTCTAACGATGCAGGATATCGTCAACGAGGCCCTCCAGCGCGACGAAGAAGAGCAAAAGCAGATGGACGACGTCGACGGGTTCGGTGACCCGCGCATCGTCATCATCGGCTGCGGTGGCGCAGGCAACAACACCGTCAACCGCCTGTACAACATCGGCGTCGACGGTGCGGAGACCATCGCAATCAACACCGACAAACAGCACCTCAAGATGATCGAGGCCGACACGAAGATTCTGGTCGGCAAGTCCCTCACCAACGGGCTCGGCGCGGGCGGCGACCCCTCGATGGGCGAGCGCGCGACGGAGATGGCCCAGGGGACCATCAAGGAGGTACTCGGTGACGCAGACCTCGTCTTCGTGACTGCTGGCATGGGCGGCGGGACCGGTACCGGTGCCGCACCCGTCGTCTCGAAGATCGCCAAAGAACAGGGTGCCATCGTCGTGGGCATGGTCTCGACACCGTTCAACGTCGAGCGCGCGCGCACGGTGAAAGCGGAAGAGGGACTGGAGCGCCTCCGCGACGAGGCCGACTCCATCATCGTGCTGGACAACAACCGCCTGCTCGATTACGTCCCGAACCTGCCCATCGGCAAGGCCTTCTCGGTCATGGACCAGATCATCGCCGAGACCGTCAAGGGCATCTCCGAGACCATCACCCAGCCGTCGCTCATCAACCTCGACTACGCCGACATGACTTCCATCATGAACCAGGGCGGGGTCGCGGTGATGCTCGTCGGCGAGACACAGGACAAGAACAAGACCGAGGAGGTGGTCAAGGACGCGATGAACCATCCGCTGCTGGACGTGGACTACCGCGGCGCAAGCGGCGGCCTGGTGCACATCACCGGCGGCCCCGACCTCACGCTGCAGGAGGCCGAGGGCATCGCCCAGAACATCACCGACCGGCTGGAGGCCGACGCCAACGTCATCTGGGGCGCGCGCATCCAGCAGGAGTACAAGGGCAAGGTCCGCGTCATGGCCATCATGACCGGCGTCCAGAGCGCCCAGGTCCTCGGTCCGACCACCCAGAAGCAGGCCAACAAGTCCCGGCAGGCCATTGAGGGTGTCGACGACACGTCGTCGTTCGACGCGGCCGACAACTTCCAGCAGGACGGCCGCGAGTTCGGCGAGACCGACGGCGGCCAGCGCCAGGTCGAACAGAACAACGGCCTCGACGTCGTCCGGACCGACTGAGGTCCTCGGTCGACTCCCCCTCGGGGTGAACCACTCGCGTCGCGCTTTCTCGGCCGCAGTGTGTAACACTCATTAACCCGGTGGCCGACCCGTCGGTATGGTGAGTGAGCGCCGCCACCCTCCCGAGCGTTCTCGCCGACCGCGGGACCGTCTGCGCCGGCGACTTCTCTCGCTCGCGGCCGGTCTCGTCGCCGTCGCCACAGTCCCGGCTACTGCGCTCGCCCACACCGGACACGCCCGGGGAATCAGCACGCTCCCCCTCGCTGTCTTCGGCGTGAGCGTTCTGATGCTTCTCACCGGGTTCTATCTCGACTCGCGGGCGGACGTCGGCGACGCCTACGGACTGGCGGGCGTGTTCCTCGGTATCGCCGGCCTGCTCGCGGCTATCGGCCTCTTCCTGTTCTAGGCGAGCGCGTCCAGCAGGCTGCACTTCCGGCAGACCTCCCGCCGGGTGGGGCCGCCACAGCGCTCGCACTCGCGGTACTCCTCCTGGCCCTCGCCGCGGTGTTCGGCAGCGGCCATGCCGGCCAGTTCCTCGTAGCCGGCCATGATGGAGTGGCGCGTCCCGGGATGGTTCTCTTCCAGTTCGTAGAGCAACTCCTGAATCTCCCCGCGGTACGCTTCGTCGGCGTGGGGACACTCGGTGATGTGCGCGGGCAGGTCGCGGAGGTGCGCGTAGAGTGCGACCTCCTTCTCGGGGACGTCCCGGAGTGGCTTCCCCCGCGGGACGAACGCCTCGCTGTCCCCGCGGGTGCGGCCATCCTCGGCCCCCTCGAACGGGCCGAGACTGGCGTCGAAGTGACTTGCCATCTGCGTGATATCGCCCTCCAGAAAATTCATCAGCGCGGTTTCGGCCTCGTCATCGAGATTGTGACCAGTCAGAAGTTTGTCAGCGCCGAGCTCGTCGGCGTAGCGGGACAGCACGTCCCGGCGGAACACCCCACAGTATGCGCAGGCTGACATGTCGTGCGGGTCGTCCTCGACCACCTCGTCCATGCGGACGTCGAACTCGTCGTCGTAGGTGACGACCTCGTGACGGATGTCGAGGTCGGCGGTGAGTTCCCGGCAGGCCTCTAAGCTCTCGTCGCGGTAGCCCTCGATGCCCTCGTGAATCGACAGCGCGACGAGTTCGACGCGCGGGTCCGCGCCGAAGGTCTCCGCCAGAATCTCCGTGAGTACCACGCTGTCTTTCCCGCCGGAGAGCCCGACGACCCACGTCTCGGGGTCCTCTGGCGTCGTCTCGTCCGGCAGGAGGTTGTCGTCGCGGATGCGCTTGCGGACGCGGCGTTCGACCGAGCGACAGAAGTGCTCCTCACAGAGGTGCAGCCCCGAGTAGGCGGCGTGCATCACCGCGGACTCGTCGCACTTGTCGCAGTCCATTGCCCCCGCGTAGCGCCGCGTCGGGGTTGACCGTTTCGACTCCAGCCGCCAACCGACCGACTTATGAGAATCGCCCGACAGTTGTGGGATATGTCGAGCCACGGTGGGCATTCAGGGACAGGGTCCGGATTCTCGAACGTCGTCCCGGTCGAACTGGAGACGGCGAACGCGCTGAGCTGGATGCTCGGCGAGCGCGTGACCCGCGAGGACGACCGGGCGACGCTGGTTGCCCGGTGGGAACACGACGCCTCCCCGCGGCACGTCGCCGTCTACGAGGTCACCGCGGAGACGGCCGTCCTGCGCCACCGCTCGCCCGCCGGCCGCGAGCGCTACGTCGGAACGACCAAAACAGAGGCCAACCAGGCCTGTGCGGACCTCGATGCGTCGGCCGAGTGGCACCGCGCCGGGAAGTGAAACGATTTTGCACGTTCGCGTCCAATAGCGTCCAATGACCGACTGGGCCCGCGAACGAGCCGTCGACCGCGTGGCGGAACTCGTCGACACCGTCGCCGAGGAGACGATGCCCGTGCCCGTCCGGGAGGTGTGGGTCTTCGGCGACGTCGCGCTGGGTCTCGACCCCGTCGAGCGCATCGACGTCTACCTCACGAAGGACCTGCTCTTTCACGGCGACGCCGACCGCGAGAGCGACTTCGTCGACTCCCACGGCGTCGAGGGCGTCGGCAAGACCGTTCGCGCCGCCTGGGCCGACGAACACACCGAGCACCTGCGGGCCAACAGCAACGGCCACGCCGCCCCAGAGCAGTGCCTGGCTGCGCACCTGGTCGACGAGGACGAACCCATCCACCTGGAGGTCTGCAACGCCTCCTTCGAGGACAACGTCACCCAGCGGTTGAAGGGCGCGATGGCCCGCGAGAACTACCGCGAGATTCTGGACCCACGCGGGGCCTGCCTCTGGCTGGAGGGCCAGCGCTCCGAGGAGGCCTTCGAGAAACTCCGGACCGGCGAGTACGTCTTCCCCACGCTTTCGGGCGCGCTGGAGATGCTCGGCGTCGACGAGGGCGAGGCCGAGACCGCCGCAGAGACCATCCAGCAGTACCGCGAGCAACAGGACGGCGCGTCCGTCCGCGGTGACGTGGTCTGACTCACTTCCAGAACTCCGCGTGGAGGTCCCGGCCCGCTTCGTTTCTGACGCCACCCACCACGTCGGCCACGCCGTCGAGAATCTCGGCCGCGCGGACCGACACGGTCCCGCCGGTGAACTCCCGGAGTTCGTCCGCGCCGACGCTGTAGACGACCCGGCCGAGGCCGGCGTGGCGGATGCCGCCGGCGCACATCGGACACGGCTCGGTGCTCGTGTACATCACCGTCTCCGCGCGGGCTTCGGGCTCCCACTCGCGTCTCGCCCGGTGGGCCAGGTGCAGTTCCGGGTGCCGGCGGACGTCGTCCTCGGTCACGACGCGGTTGGACGCCTCCATGACGACGGCGTCGTCGCGGACGAGCACCGACCCGAATGGCCGGTCGCCGCGGGCGGCGGCCTCGCGGCCGAGTTCGATGGCGCGGTCCATGTGCGAGTCGTGGTCGAACTGGTCGAAGGGAGTGGCTGTCACACGGCCCGGTTCGGACCGAGCGGTCAAAACTTTCTGGTGTCAAAAAGGCCCACGACAGGACGGGAAAGCTCGCTTCCGGGGGAATCGTCAAGACCTCCGCGATGACGATAGCCGACGACGTGACAGACCTCATCGGCGACACACCGCTCGTCCGACTGGACACCTTCGCGCCCAACCTCGTCGGGAAACTGGAGTTCTTCAATCCCGCCAACTCGGTGAAGGACCGCATCGGGACGGCGATGCTGGACCACGCGGAAGAACAGGGGTGGGTCGACGAGGACACCACCATCGTCGAACCGACCAGTGGCAACACCGGCATCGGCCTGGCGGCCGCCAGCGCCGCCCGCGGGTACGACATGGTGCTCGTGATGCCGGACTCGATGAGCGAGGAGCGGCGGACGCTGCTCTCGGCGCTCGGTGCCGAGGTGGTCCTCACCGACGGCGACGACGGCATGGACGGTGCCATCGAGTACGCCGACGCGCTCGCCGACGAACTGGACGACAGCTTCGTCCCCCAGCAGTTCCAGAACGCGGCCAACCCCGCCATCCACCGCGAGACGACCGGCCCCGAAATCTGGGAGGCCACCGACGGCGAGGTTGACGCCGTCGTCGCGGGCGTCGGCACCGGCGGCACCATCACCGGCGTCTCGGAGTACCTCAAGGAGGACGTCGGTGCGAACGTCCGCTCCATCGCGGTCGAACCGGCGAACTCGGCGGTCCTCTCCGGTGAGGAACCCGGCTCGCACTCGCTGCAGGGCATCGGTGCGGGGTTCGTCCCGGACATTCTGCGGACGGACCTGCTGGACGACGCAATCCCAGTCCCCCGCGAGACGGCCGTCGAGCGGTCGCGGGAACTCGCGGAGGGGGAGGGCGTGCTCGCCGGCATCTCCGCCGGTGCCGCCGTGGAGGCGGGTCGGCAGGTCGCCGCGGACAACCCCGACGACCTCGTGGTCGCCATCGTGCCGGACTTCGGCGAGCGCTACCTCTCGACGGACCTCTACGAGGCCACCGCAGTAACGCACGTCGCGGAGACCGACCCGGAGCAACTCGCGGCCGACCTGACGAAGGAGACCCCGCCGCAATCGGCCGACTAACTCACTCGACTGTGCCGACGGTGACGTAGAAGGGGACGACCTCGCGCTGTCGATACTCGCCGGCCTGCATCTGTTCGATGACCGTCCGTCCCATCGCGCGCCACTCCTGGCGGAGCGCGTCGAACTCCTCGGGTGTCGTCTCGCCGGCGAGCATCGTCTCCCGGTCGCTGCCCAGGCCCTCGCCGCTGGCCTTGCGCCTGGCGGCGGTCAGCGCCGTCTCCGTGTACGGCGGCTCGATGGTCCGCTCGTGGTCGTACGAGCGCACCGTCACGTCGGCCAGTCCCGCGTCGGCAAAGAGTTCCCGGGCAGCCCCGAGCGCGGCGTTTGTTTCGACTCCGTCCAGGTACGAGCCCCGCGCGCGCCGGGCCAGCGGGGCCTCCGCTTCGACCGTGGACTCGATGGTGACGGCGCTGTTGTCCGGCTCGATTGCCGCCACGCGGTCCCGCGAGACGCGGGCGAACTCCCGGACCGCCGCCGCCGGGTCGGGGAGGTTCACCAGCAGGGCCTGACAGACCACGAGGTCGAAGGCGTCGTCCGGGAAGGGCAGGCGCGTCGCGTCGCCGCGGACCCGCGGGTCCGTGACCTCGGCGAGCAGGCCGGCGTCGGCGTCGAGCGCGACGACCTGGCCGGGCGATTCCTCGCGGAGGACGCGGGTCAACTCGCCCGTCCCGGCACCGACGTCCAGCACCCGCTCGCACGCTCCCAGTTCGAGCGGGGCGAGCGCCGCCCTGGAGTCCTCCCACATCCCCTCGCGGGTCGCGTCGAGGTACTCGGCGGTGAACTGGCGCACACCTGCCGTAGCGGAGACGGTAACTAAAGCCCTCGCTCTGGCGGTGACCGGGTACACGCGGGGGGAACTGTGCGGGTCAGAAGCATATCTCGGCCGCCCGCACTGTGGCGGACTCCCGGTGGACCGAACCTGTCGTTACTCGCGCAGTTCTTTCACGCGCTCGACGTTCCAGGCGAAGCTCTTGCCGTTCTCCGTCGGCGTCTCCAGCACCAGCGGAACGTCGCGAATCAGGTCGTGGTTGACGAACGCGCGCATGCCGTCCGCGCCGATGAGACCCTCGCCGACGTGAGCGTGTTCGTCCTTGTTCGTCCCGCACTCGTGTTTGGAGTCGTTGAGGTGGACGCAGGCGAGGTCGTCCGCGCCGACGACGTCGTCGAACTCGGCCAGCGTCTCGTCGACAGCCGTCGGCGTCGAGAGGTCGTAGCCCGCCGCGAACATGTGGGCGGTGTCGAGACAGACCTCCAGGTCCTGGTCGGTACGCTCCATGACCGTGGCGAGGTGCTCGAAGTCGCCACCCAGCTTCGTCCCGCTGCCGGCGTCGGACTCGATGAGGACCGTCACGCCGTCGGGCACGTCGAGTTCGTCCAGCGCGCTGGCGGCGTTGTCGAGGCCGCCGTCGACGCCCGCGCCGGTGTGAGCGCCCAGGTGGACGTTGACGTAGTCGACGTCGAGTTTCGCGGCGGCGTCGACCTCCTTCTGCATCGAGTCGACGGACTTCTCGCGGAGGTCGTCTTTCGGCGTGCAGAGGTTGACGAGGTAGGAGGAGTGGATGACCCAGGGTCCCAGGTCGTACTCGGCCGCGCCCTCGCGGAACTTCTCGGCCTCGTCGTCGCCGATGTTCGGGTCCTGCCAGACCTGCGGGGAGTGGGAGAAAATCTGGCCGCAGTTGCCGCTGTACTCGCGTTGCTCGTCGATGGCGTTGTCGACGCCCCCGGCGATGGAGGCGTGTGCGCCGACTCGCAGTGACATACCGGCCAGTCGGACCGGGCCCCAATAGGAACTTCGTTGTTCTCCGGCCGCTCGCTACCCGTCCGTCGGGTCCTCGCTGCTCGCGGGT
This sequence comes from Salinibaculum sp. SYNS191, assembly GCF_037338445.1. NCBI lineage: Archaea > Methanobacteriati > Methanobacteriota > Halobacteria > Halobacteriales > Haloarculaceae > Salinibaculum > Salinibaculum marinum. Next base: position 1,490,112 of record NZ_CP147838.1, on the reverse strand, counting down.
CGTTTCACTCCCCGCTCGCCTGTCGAGGACTCACTACGTTCGTCCTCGCTGCTCGCGGGTCCACGCGTCGCTGGCGTACTTGCGCTCGGCGCGCTCCCTGGCGCGGTCGAGCTCCGACTCGGTCCACTCTCCTTCGTAGGCATCAGACCACTCCTCGAGGGCCGCTTCGAGTGTGTCGACGGCGCTCTGTCGGTCGAGGCCCGACTGCTCGCGGACGGAGGTAACCCTTCCTTCGAAGGTATCACTGTCTGGCGGGTCGGCGAAGCAGTTCAGGTGGCGCTCCGTCGTCCGTGCGTAGGTCACCGAGCCGTGCTGGATGATGCTGTCACGCTGGCGGTACTGCGCGTTGCCGCTTATCTTCCGGCCGTCCCCGGCCAGCACGTCGTGGGCGGGGTGCAACTCCCGCAGATAACACGCTGGCTCGTGAATCGCCGGCTGTTCGCTCTCGGCGAAGGCCGCGTCCACGCCCATCGCATCGAAGGCGTCGAACAGTGGCTGGCAGAGGAGTTCGTAGCTGTCCATCAGGTTCCCGGGGAGTTCCTCGGCGGGGGCGACGACGGAGTAGGAGATGTCGCCGTCGCTGTCGTGGTAGATGGCCCCGCCGCCGGTCGGACGGCGGGTGACGGTGATACCCTCGCGCTCGCAGAAGTCCCAGTCGATGGTCGCGGGGTCCTGGTGGTAGCCCAGCGAGAGCGTGCTCGGCTCCCAGCGGTAGACCCGGACGGTTCGCGGACCGCCCGCCGCGGCCGTCTCGGCGGCGATCTCGTCCAGCGCCATGTTCAGCGGCCCCGGCCGTGTCTCCTCGCGGATGAGCCGCCACTCCGCCTCGGCGAGGTCGGTCATGCACCGCCGTACGCAACCGGGTCGGAAAGCCGTTGCGGCGGCCGAAGTTCCTACGTGGGAATCCGACAGAGGGAACTGTCCGGCAGCCACAGCGTTCGTATGTCCGAGTTCGAGTACGAGGTGTCGCTCACCGTCCGCTTCCGTGACATCGACGCGATGGGCCACGTGAACAACGCGGTCTACGCGACGTATCTGGAGCAGGCCCGCGTCCAGTTCATCGAGGACGTCATCGGCGAACCGCTGATGGAGACGGGGGCCGTCGTCGCCGACCTCCACATCGACTTCGAGCGCCCCATCGACTGGGGCGAGGAGGTCACCGTCGCCGTCCGCGCCGGCGAACTCGGTACCTCCTCGATTCCGCTGGAGTACGAAATCCACGCCGACGGCGACGTCGCCGCGACGGCGGAGACGCTGATGGTCACGTTCGACCCGGAGGCCCGCGAACCCAGACCGATGCCCGACGCCTGGCGCGAGCGCATCCAGGAACACCAGGGCAACTGACCCCAGGCGGGACACGTCGGCTTTTTTACCGCGTCCGCCGTCGGTCCTCCCATGCCAACTGGTGCGCTCGTCCCCGAGGACGACGGCGGTGTCGCTGCCTTCGCCGAACGCGCGGAGTCACTCGGCTACGACTCCGTCTGGACGCCCGAACTCTGGGGCCGGGATGCCTTCGTCGCGCTGACCCGTGCCGCTGCCGTCACCGACGAGGTGACGCTCGGGACCGCTATCGTCAACGTCTACGGTCGCTCGCCCGCGACGCTCGCGCAGGCCGCGGCCACGCTGGCCGACGCTGCGGGCGACCGGGTCCGCCTCGGCGTCGGGACGAGCACCCCGAAGGTCGTCGAGGACCTCCACGGGATGGCCTTCGAGAACCCGCCGCGGCGCCTCCACGAGACGGTCGAACTCGCGAAGGCGTTCCTGACCGCGGAGGGCAGAGTTTCCTACGACGGAGAGATGTTCGAGGTCGCGGACTTTCCGTCGCTCGGCGCGGACGTACCGGTCTACGCCGCGGCGCTCGGGCCGGCGAACCGTCGAGCGACCGGCCGGACGGCCGACGGCTGGCTCCCGCATCTCATCCCGTTCGACGACCTCGGCGCGGCCTTCGAGACGGTCGCAGAGACGGCCCGCGAGTCCGGGCGGGACCCCGCGGATATCGAGACCGCCCCCTACGTCCCCTCGGCGGTCAGCGAGGACCCGGCGGAGGCGCGGGCGGCGGTGCGCGGTCACCTCGCGTACTACGTCGGCAGCGGCGAGGGCTACCGGCGCTCGGTCGCGCGGCAGTTCCCCGACGCCGCAGACGAGGTGGCGAGTGCGTGGCGCGACGGCGACCGGGAGGGGGCTCGCGCGGCAGTCACCGACGAGATGGTCGATGCGCTGGGCGTCGCGGGCACGCCCGAAGAGGCGCGGGGGCAGTTCGACGAGGTAGCGGCGCTGGACGCAATCGACGAGCCAATCGTGGTCATCCCCGTCGGCACGGAGGAAGCGATGGCCGAGCGAACGGTCGAGGCGCTCGCGCCAGAAAAGCGATAGCGGGCGTTCTGGAACGGTTCTCGTCCCCGTCCGGTGCTCGATACAGCTGATGGCATGAACGTTTATCATGCCGAAATTCAAATGTATGGACATGTTCCGCAAGACCCTCCACTGGCTGGCCGAGACGGTAGGCCTCACGTCAGAAGGGGGTGATGACGAGTCGAAGGGCCGTCGATTTGTTCCGTCTCGGCTCGATTTCTCGGTTCGGTCTTCACACGGCGGTGGCAACACCGAGGGTGCCCGTGAACTCGACAACATCGACAAGAAGGCACACATTCTCGAACAGGAGCAACGCGACAACTAACCACGCTCACTGACCGATCACTACAGTGGATGTCTCTAGCACACCACATCGACATGTCGGGTACCTTCTAGAAACGCTGTCCGCGACAGAGAATGATCGTCCGGTGGTAGGAGGGTAGTCGAGAGTCTGATGTGGCAGTCTGTGCATATTTGAGCGGCGGGGTTCGCGAGATGTGCCGTCAGAACTCGCGCCACTTGCGCCCACACTCGACGCAGGTGAACAGCCGAACCTCGTAGGAGCCGCCCGGCTTCGGCATCATCTCGTAGTAGGCCCGGTCGCTGTCGCAGTCGTCCGCCGGACAAGGCTCCTGCATCGTCTCGCCGGAGCCCCGGGTCGCGTCGGCCACGTCGGGTGCCCCGTCGTCCCGCTGCACATCCCGGGTCGCCATCGTCGATTCTGCTTGCGAGTCCCGCGACTCCTCGTTCTCACAGGAGCGACACACCCACGTATCGCCCTCCGTGTGCATCATCGAACCACACTCGTCACAGAATTGCATATAAAGCAAAGGTCCACGGTTGTCGGATATATGTGTTCACTTCCGATCCGTCGTGGAGTTCAGCCAACTGCTCACGCAGACTGTACTGGCCGAATCAGACAGTTTCGACTCTCGGTGTGCGACGTGCTGCATACGCGCTGTGTATCCAGCAACCTCTGAAATCCTATCAGAGATGGAGGGGTTTAGATCAGGGGGTTGGCTGTAGTTTGAGGTTCTTGACACAATTGCGTCTACCAGCAGTTTCTGACTGTGGAACGCCGTTTTCCGAAAGTCAACCTCCAGGTACGCAGTCACAGCTCCTGAGAACCACCAGTAGTTCATCACCAGTTACTCAGTCAATATATTCAGTATCTGTAAAAGAGTGTGCAAGATATAGAGGACGTATTCAGTACGCTATTGGATCATGTCGCCCGATTTAACCTGAAATCAGGTTGTAGTACGCGCTGGTGTATGCTAGTTGACTCCGGCCAGAGAACAATTCCATTAGGCTTCGGGCAACATTGTCGAATCGAACGGTTCGGCCTCTGATTTGTACTTTTCGTAGAGTGACTCAGCCCACGACACCACAGCTGGATGTTCACTTTCTAACAATCCCTCTCCACGCACTCGATTGCCCCCTGAACGATCAAACCACAGGACTACGCGGCCATCGATGAGATGCATGTTGACTGGAATCTGACCGTCGTACACCCATACTTGATCGGCGAACGTGTGCCACGGAGCCGCCCGTTCCGGGCTGTCAAGGAGTTCCTCAATAAATGCGGCTTCGATGACCCCCTCGAGTTCTAATTGCCCTCGTTCGACTCCATCCGCGAGCGTCCGGACGATTATCTCCGGAGCGATCTGTGTGAGTCCCCGGTACGTCTCGCCCGTTCGGTACAGTTCCAGTGCCCGTTTGAAGTGAGCCTGCGGCCACTCCTCAGATGGGGTCGTAATCTCGGCGTCACGGAGATGGCGAATGTCCAGTTCCCGGGCCGGTTCCGGGAGCTGATTGATCACGTCCCTGAGTTGCTGCGCTCCTTCGACTGTCTCCAGGTGTGTTTGAAACTCCTCAATCATGACCTCTCCCATGTACGTGAGTTCGTATCGACGTCCTTCGGATTCGACCCACCCCCGGGACTCCCCCTCGTCGAGAATCCGCGCGACCGTTGACCGCGATGCGCCCGTGCGCTCGGCGAGGGTACTGCTCGTCGTCACCCCGTTGGCGAGTGCCTCGAACACCCGGACGCTGTTGGCCGAATTCGCAAAGAACTGGATGGCCTCCAGCGCGGGATCCATGTCATTTGTTGTCATATGCCGAGAATACGGTCAGATCCTATCTAATAGTTGGCCCGGGAGAAACACGGAATAGCAGAGAGGGCCACGGTGGTATCCGACAACCGTTGCACAAGGCGGGAACGTTCGCAAGGGTTGGGAACGCTCTCACCGAGTAGTAATATCCTCCCGGGCAACCGAATCTGAATTGGGTGAGTCAATCCATGGCGGAAGCCAGCACCACCGAGCACGAACAGACGCTGAATACGTACCAGGACTACGAGGACTTGTGGAACGGAGACTTCTCGAAGCTAGACGTAGTTGCCGAGTCGATCACATTCTACAATTCGTCTCTCCCCGAGGGCAAGCTTCACGGACGCGAGGCATTTGAGGCGTACCTCCGCAAGCTTCGCTCGGCGTTTCCCGACTGGTACGTCGTCGCCGACGATCTGCTTGTGGATGACGGGATCGTTATGAAAGAATGGACGATAACGGGAACACACGAAGGGGAGTACAAGGGAATCCCCCCGACTGGACGCGAATTTGAGATCAGGGGGATGGATAAGATCCTGGTTGCAGACGGCAAAGTGCAGGAAGCTCGGCTCTACCACAACCCCCAGAGGGTGTCCGAACAACTTGGTCTCACAGAAGATTGACACCAAACTCAGAGGGTATCTTCAGCAATCGATCAGGATTCGAATCGCCGAAATAGTGAGGAGGTAGTCGACTGGGGGTGTACAACCGTCGTTGTTATTATTCTTCCATGTCGCTCATCTTCTGCACGACGTGGTCAAGGACGTGACTATGCTCGTCTTGTGGACTGAACAGGACGAACTCGACACTCTCGTCCTCCGTGAAAAGCGTGTGTCCGGGAGGCCAGTAGACGGCCTCACCCGCCTTGTGTATTTCTTCGGTCCCGTCAGAGTATCGGACATGAACCGCGCCGTCCATGATGTATCCCCAGTGGGGACATTGGCACAGGTCGTTTTCCAGCCCTTCAAGCAGCCCCGTGACGTCGACGCCAGCAGACATCGTCCCACGGGCGACGTCGAACCCCCGTCCCTCGAGCGTTCCGAAGTCGGTCAGTTGTTGAATATTCGCGTCTGGTGACTCGACCTTCGCCGGTATCTCTTCTGTCTGTTGGTGCATACTCTCACCGCTGTACGACTACGACGTCTTCCCATGTATACTGGTACCATTACACACCAAAGTGTTTTTTGAACAACTGAGTGACCCACGACCAACCAGACGGGAGGCGTGCTGAATACGCGCTCTGTACCTCGCACGGCTATTCGAATGTGTCTGAGAAATGGTAAGAAATCAACGGCCCGTACGCAGGTTTACTGAACAGGAGATTCGTCCGCAACCACCCTGGGGTCTCCCTCGTGAACTGTTCTCTGACTCCCTCTGGCGGTCGTCTAGTCGAAGCTGACCGCCCGTTCCTGCGGACTCGACTCGTCGTTCCGGTAGCCGTAGGCCGCGCCGGCGAGCAACAGCAGGCCGGCGACCAGCGTGAGATACAGCCCGATGCCGGCACTGACGCTGAACTCGATTGCCGCGCTGCCGACCTGGCTCCCGGTGCTGCTGAAGACGTTGCCGGCGACAAGCAGCGTCAGCACGCCGAGCAGGCCGACGCCGAGGACGTCCCCTCTCTCCCAGTCGCGCATGACGACGAGTCCACCCGCGATGACGCCGAAGACGAGCGTGAACACGCCGTCGCCGTCGATGCCAGTCATAGTGATGAACCCCGCCGAGACCCAGGGCAGGAACGCCCCGAGAACCGCGAGGACGCCGCCGCCGAGTGTCAGTTTCTCGCCGGTCGTGAAGTTGTCCGTATCCATGGCGACGCCTTCACCCACTGCCGGTAAAGTCGTTGGGGAACGCCGCCGCGAGACGCACCCCTCAAGTCCGTCCAGCCCTACCGTCGCGTAATGAGCGACAGCGGTGGCCCCCTCTCACCGGACCGTCCGGACGTCGACCACGACTTCCGCGTGGACGCACCGTTCTCTCCCGCCGGCGACCAGCCCGAAGCCATCGAGCAACTGGTCGACGGCTACCGCCAGGGCATGGAGAAACAGACCCTGCTCGGCGTCACGGGGTCGGGTAAGACCAACACCGTCTCCTGGGTCATGGAGGAGCTACAGAAGCCGACCCTCGTGATCGCCCACAACAAGACGCTGGCCGCACAACTCTACGAGGAGTTCCGGGAACTGTTCCCGGACAACGCCGTCGAATACTTCGTCTCCTACTACGACTACTACCAGCCAGAGGCCTACGTCGAGCAGACGGACACCTACATCGACAAGGACGCCTCCATCAACGACGAAATCGACCGCCTGCGCCACTCCGCGACGCGGTCGCTGCTCACGAGAGACGACGTCATCGTCGTCGCGAGCGTCTCGGCCATCTACGGGCTCGGTGACCCCCGGAACTACGTCGACATGAGCCTCCGTCTGGAGCAGGGCGAGGAGCTAGACCGGGACGAACTGCTGGGGCGTCTCGTGGACCTCAACTACGAGCGCAACGACGTGGACTTCACGCAGGGCACCTTCCGCGTGCGCGGGGACACCGTCGAAATCTATCCGATGTACGGCCGCTACGCGCTACGCGTGGAGTTCTGGGGCGACGAAATCGACCGCATCCGCAAACTCGACCCGCTGGAGGGCGAGGTCAAGAGCGAGGAACCCGCGGCGCTGATTCACCCGGCCGAGCACTACTCCATCCCCGAGGAGCGCCTGCAGCGGGCGATGGACGAGATTCGGGACCTCCTCCAGGACCGCATCCGCTACTTCGAGCGGGCGGGCGACATGGTGGCCGCCCAGCGCATCGAGGAGCGCACCACCTTCGACCTGGAGATGATGGAGGAGACGGGCTACTGCTCGGGCATCGAGAACTACTCGGTGCACCTCTCGGACCGCGAGAGCGGCGACGCGCCGTACACGCTGCTGGATTACTTCCCCGACGACTTCCTCACCGTCGTCGACGAGTCCCACCAGACGCTGCCACAGATTCGCGGCCAGTTCGAAGGGGACAAATCGCGCAAGGAGAGCCTGGTCGAGAACGGTTTTCGTCTCCCCACGGCGTTCGACAACCGCCCGCTGACCTTCGAGGAGTTCGAGGAGAAGACCGACCAGACGCTGTACGTCTCTGCGACCCCCGCCGACTACGAGCGCGAGGCGAGCGAGCAGGTCGTCGAGCAGATCGTCCGTCCCACCTACCTCGTCGACCCCGCGGTCGAGGTGGCCGACGTCGAGGGGCAGGTCGAGAACCTCATCGACCGCCTGCAATCGCTGCCCGACGACGAGCGCGCGCTCGTGACGACGCTCACCAAGCGCATGGCGGAAGACCTCACCGAGTACTTGGAGGAGGCGGGCCTGGACGTGGCCTACATGCACGACGAGACGGACACGCTGGAGCGACACGAACTCATCCGGTCGCTCCGTCTGGGCGACCTGGACTGCATCGTCGGCATCAACCTCCTCCGCGAGGGCCTGGACATCCCCGAGGTGTCGCTCGTGGCGATTCTCGACGCCGACCAGGAGGGCTTCCTGCGCTCGGAGACGATGCTCGTCCAGACGATGGGCCGCGCCGCCCGGAACGTCAACGGCACCGTCGTCCTCTACGCGGACGAACCCAGCGGGGCGATGGAGTCGGCCATCGACGAGACCCAGCGCCGCCGGCGCATCCAGCAGGAGTACAACGAGGAGCACGGCCACGAACCGGCGACCATCGAGAAGGCCGTCGGCGAGACGAACCTGCCCGGGAGCAAGACCGATACCGGCGGCGCGGGCAGCCTCGACCCCGACGACGACGAGGAGGCCGCCCGCGCCGTCGCGGACCTCCAGGAACGGATGCAGGAGGCCGCAGACAACCTGGAGTTCGAACTCGCCGCGGACATCCGCGACCGCATCCGCGAGTTGCGGGAGGACCACGACCTCGACGGCGGCGACGAGGGCGTCCCCGCCCCCGAAAGCGAGTTCTGACCGCGGCGGCTCCGCGCTGCAAGTAAGTCCACCTTACCGGCGCTCAGCCCCGCGGTCGTCGACAGCGGGTGGACCTGGCGGCGCTATCGCCCCTCTATAACAAAGTCGTCGGACTCCGAGGGACGGACCTGTGTCACCAGTCCGCGGTGACGACTGGCCCCGACGTGACCGCGGGAGGGACAATCTCCAAGAGCATGACCACCCAGTACATCTCCGGCCTGGCCACCGACGGCCATGGCACCGACTCGCCGACGAGGTCCAGCGACTCACTGACGACGGCCAGTACCGCCCGCACAGCCGAGGGGGCGGATGCCTGGACTGCAGCCGTTCGACGCACAGACACCTCCCGCACCGGACGGGTCGCGACCGGCAGCACTGACCCGTCCGAGTCACCAGATTACGATGTCCACGAGTGATACGCCCCGGCCGACCGTCGCAATCGCGTGTCAGGGCGGGGGCAGCCACACCGTGTTCACGGCCGGCGTCCTCGACCGGTTGCTCGCCGAGGAGTCGGTCGACTACGACATCGTCGGCATCAGCGGCACCTCGGGCGGCGCAATCTGTGCCTTCGCGACCTGGTTCGGCCTCGCGCGCGATGGCCGCGACGCGGGCCGCGAGACGGCCAGAGACCTCCTCGCACAGATCTGGGAGGACCTCAAGGCCGAGGAGCTGTTCGACGCGATGGTCAACGCCGTGGGCGTCGGGATGGTCCGCGCCCAGGGGATGGGCGTCCCGATGCCGACGTTCAGCCCGTACGACACCCCGGCCTCGGACTGGGGCCGGGACGTGCTGCGCACGACGCTCGAAAACGCCATCGACCCGGACGACCTCGCGTCGGTCGTCGGGAGAACCGACCCGCTGCCGCCCCGTCTCGACCTCGGGGCCGTGGACGTCCAGCGTGGCACCTTCCGGACCTTCACCGAGCGGGACGTGACCTACGACGCCGTCCTGGCTTCGGCGTCCGTGCCGAACATCTTCCAGGCTGCGCCCGTGACCCAGTCCGACGGGACGACCCGCTGGTACTGGGACGGCCTGTTCTCCCAGAACCCGCCCCTCGGAAATCTCTTCGGCCGGACGCAGGACCGTCTGGACCACGCCGACGAACTCTGGATTATCCAGATAAACCCGCAGCGCGACGACGACATCCCGACCGACATCGAGACCATCGCGGACAGACGCAACGAACTCGGCGGCAACCTCTCCGTGAACCAGGAACTGGAGTTCATCCGACAGCTGAATGAGTGGGAAGCCAAGGGTGCCCTCGAAGACGTCTACGACCCAATCGAGGTGAAGACGATAAACCTGGAGGAGGCGCTGATATCGTCGAACGGTCGCCTGGATTACGCGACGAAACTGGACCGTGCGCCCCGGTTTCTCGATCGGCTCTGGGACCACGGGACCGCCCAGGCCGAGCGGTTTCTCGACACCGAACGGGACCGGCGACGGGTCCGCCAGTCAGTCGAGGCGACCTGGGCGGGCAAGACGCAGGCCGAGACCGACGAGTGGATCCTGCCGGGCTTCGAGGCACGGTTCCCGACCGGACTCACGCAGCTCCGCAACTACCTCCAGGACGAACCGGCCGCCGAACCGGGACCGCTGGATATCGAGGCACTGGTGGCGTTCAGCAGGCAGATACGGGAGGCCTTCCCCGACCTGACGTTCGACATCGAGGAGATGGTCGTTCAGCCGGACGCGGTGGCGACGCGCTGGACGGCCACCGGAACCCACTCCGGCACGCTGCTGGACATCGAGCCGACCGGACAGGAGGTCACTCTCTCGGGTATCCGCATCGACCACCTCCGGGACGGGCGAATCGCCGACATGTGGCTCCTGATCGAACAGTGGAGTCTGCTCCGCCAGCTGGAGGCAGCCGAGGTCGAAATGCCGATTTCGACGATGAGTCGCGTGAGCGCGACGCCCGTCGTGACGCAACTGTCGGCCCCGGCCGAGAACGAGGAACTCGTCCGCACGCTGGTCGAAGACGTCTGGAACGAGGGCAAGCGAGACCCGCTAGCGCGCGTCCTCGACGAGGGTACCGTCCTGTTCCTCGACGACGAGGACGACCGCGTCGGCCGCGACGGCTACTGGACGTTCGTCTCCCGGTATCGGGACGCGTTCCCGGACCTGGAACTCACCATCGAGGACGTCGTCTCGGAGGGGGACAAGATTGCACTCCGGCTGCGGTGGACGGGCACGCACGAGGGGTCCGTGCTGGGCGTGGACGCGACCGGCGCTGAGGTCGAGGTGGACCGCATGGAGATTCACCACATCGACGACGGCCGCATCGTCGAGACGGGCATCGTCGAGGACACGGTGGGACTCCTCCAGCAACTCGGCGCGTAGGTCCCGTCGGTCGACCCCCGTTAGAGGACCCCGTGGGGGATGATGTCGAGGCCGGCGAGCCCGTCGAGTATAAACTCGACTGCCAGGGCAGCCAGGAGCACGCCGAAGACCGTTTCGGTGACGGCCAGGCGCGACTCGTCCAGATTGGCCGCGACCCGGTCCACGTTCGTGAAGACCAGCCAATCGAAGGCACCGACCAGCAGGACCAGCACGACGAGCACCGCCAGCATGACCAGCGAGTCGAGCGCGCCGGAGAAGGTCACGAGCAGCGTGATTCCGACGGGGTTCAGCAGGTAGGGGACGGCCAGGGGGTACAGTGCCGTCTCCATCGGGTCGCGGTCGCTCGTCGTCTCCTCGTGGTCCTCCTCGCGCTGGCCGGAGACAATCATCCGGAGCGCGAGGAGAAAGAAGACGACTCCGCCGGCGATGAACAGCGAGTCCCTGGAGAAATGCAGGAGCCGCATGAGCAGTGAGCCGAAAACCACCAGCACCAGCGCCACGACGACGGCAGTCCGTATCATCCGTTCTGCGACCTCTCTCCGCGTCTCGTCGTCCATCTCGGCGGTCACGTCGAGAAACGGTACCAGCGCTACCTTCGGTCCCATCCCTATCAGAAGCAGGACGAAGACGTCGAGAACGAGGACACTGTCGATCTCGCCGAGAGTCGTCGTCATCGCTCGCGTCCCTGGCGCGGCCGTCCCGTCGGCTCGACTGTCCTCCCGCCTGCCGGGGACTGGTGCAACAGCCGGGAACGACCGGTCCCGTGCCGGCGGCCGGGGAGTGGACAACTGGGCGGATAGCAGTCTCTCATTGGTGTGGCTGGGGGCAGTGAGCGACAGTGCACCCCGTCACGTCGGTGACGGGTGAGCAGGCTCCACCCGAGAACTACGACCCGGCCGACAAAATGCGTTGTTGCGACTCCCCTGCCACCCTCTCACGAACCGGTGGTCGGACAGGTCGAACCGCCGGTCACACTCCCAGGGTGACGCCCAGGTCGGTCAAGAGGCCGACCGCCCCTCTGAAGAGCAACTGGACGGCGATGGTCGAGAGGATGATGCCCGACACCCGCGTCAGGATGTCCATCCCTCCGGTCTCCCGGAGCCGGTTGGCAATCAGCGGCGAGATGTAGTGCGTCGTCCCGACGACCAGGGCCATCCCGACGACGATTGCCGAGAGGAGCACGCGGTCCCTCGTCGCGGGGTACTGCGCGGAGACGGCGATGGCGATTGCGGCCGTCGCGCCGCCGACGGAGAGCGGAAACGTCAGCGGAACGGTGATGACGCGATGCCAGTCTCCGTCCCCGGAGTCCGCCTCGTAGTCCACGTCGTCCCGCTGGTTTCCATGCATCATCATGGGCCCCGCCGTGAGGAGCAGGGCGATACCCCCGGTGGCAGTCAGTCCGGGCACCGTCAGTCCCAGGAGGGTCAAAAGCGGCGGTCCGAACCAGACGGATGCGAGCATGACGAGCGTGTAGTTGAGGCTGACCTGTCCGGCCATCCGTCGCTGTGCGGCGCGCGGATAGACGCCGGATATCGTGGCGATGCCACCGATTCGTGCGAAGGGGCTGAAGATGGTAAACAGGCTCACGAAGAAGATGGCGAGTTCGTCCAGCGGTATTGCCATAGGTGGTCTGTGACTCCGCGGCGACTCGGCGACGGGTCCGTCCCCCCGTTCCCGCGCCGTCCGGGCGGGAGCACGGACGACGAGATTGCTGAAAAGTATTCGCCGGTTACTCTCCGGCGGCGCGCTATTGCTCGCCTTACCGCCGGCGAAACCCAGTTTTCCTCGCGGCTGTGACCGGACAGTGCGTGGATTCTTGGCGTCTCGAACGGTATCCATTCGTATGACAGTCCGAGCGAGAGACCCGACGCCGAGGGTTCCAGGGACCGAGGTGTCGAGCCACGTCGCTTCCGTCGAGGGAACCGGCTTGCACTACCTCACGGCCGGCGAGGGGCGACCGCTGCTCTTGCTCCACGGCGGCATCATCGACGCGGCCGACATCTCCTGGCGCGACCTCATCGGCCCGCTGGCCGCGGAGGCAGAAGTTCACGCGCTCGACCTGCCGGGGTACGGCCACAGCGACATGCCCGATGGTCCCCTCACCCTGGACCGTCACGTCCGCCTGGTCGGCGGCTTCCTCGACGAACTCGACCTGGACGACCCCGTCGTCGCGGGTCTCTCGATGGGCGGTGGCATCGCCGTCGGCCTCGGGCTGGAGCACCCAGAGCGGGTCGCTGCCGTCGTCCCCGTCGACGCCTTCGGCCTCGGCCGCGACCTCCCCAACGGGCTGCTGACGTGGCTGCTCGCGAAGATTCAGGTCACGAACAACGTCTCCGTCGCGCTCATCGCCCGCAGTCGTCGGTTCACCGAGGCCTCGCTCGCCTCGCTCGTCCACGACCCCGACTGCATCTCCGACGCGCTGGTCGACCGCGTCATGGCGGAGGCGCGGCAGCCACACGCCGGCGCTGCCTTCCGGAAGTTCCGCGCCGCGGAGGTCACCCGCCGCGGCTACCGCACCGACTACTCCGACCGCGTCCGGGAGCTGTCGGTCCCGGCGCACTTCGTCCACGGCAGCGAGGACGACATGTTCCCCGCCGAGTGGGCCCGCCGCGCCGCCGACCGGGCGGGCGCGGATGTGACCATCCTCGACGACTGTGGCCACCTCGCGACCGTCGAGAAACCCGACGCGATTCGTTCGGTCGTCGCAGAAATGCTGTGAGCGACGGGTGCGCGGTCAGTGGTCCTCGCTGAGTTGCTTGAGGTCGGAGGTGACCTTGAACACCTTCGCGGTCTGTTGCTCGCTGGCGGTCGCGACCTCGTTTATCTCCTCGCTGACCTCGGTGATGCGGTCGGCGGCGTCGTCTATCATGCTGGCGACCTCCTCGGTGGAGGAGGCCTGGTCGTCGGTCGCGGCGGAGACCTCCCGGACGCCGTTTGCGGCCTCCTCGACGACCCCGAGAATCTCGTCGAGTTGCTGGAGGGCGTCTTCCACCCGGTCGATGCCGGTGTCGATGCGCTCGCCGGCGGTCTCGACGCTGTCGACTGTCTCCTCGATGCCGGCCTGTACGTCGTCGATGAGCGCCTCGATGTCGTCGGCCTGGTCCTGTGACTCCTCCGCGAGGGACTTGACCTCGTCGGCGACGACGGCGAAGCCCTCGCCCGCCTCGCCGGCGCGAGCGGCCTCGATGGAGGCGTTCAGCGCCAGCATGTTCGTCTGCTCGGCGATGTCGTCGATGACGTCGACCACCTCGCCTATCTCCTCGGTGCGGTCCTGCAACCGGGTGACGCCGGTCTCTATCTCGTCCGCGGAGTCGTCGATGTCCTCCAGGACGTCGATGGCGTCGGTGGCGGACTGCTGGCCCTCCGCCGCGGCTTCGAGGGCGCGCTCGCTCGTCGTCTCGACCTGGTCGGTGGTCGCCGCTATCTCCTCGACCGTGGCGCTCAGGTTCGACATCTCCGCGCGTATCTCCTCCATGTTCCCGGACTCCGTCTCGGCGAGGTCGCTGATGCGCTGGGCGCTCTTCGAGACGTCGCTCGTGAAGTCCTGGAGGTCGCGGGCGGCCTCCTGGGTGTCGGCGGCTATCTCCCGCCGTCGCTCCATCTCCGCCTGGAGCTCCTGCTCGCGGCTCTCGATGTAGGTGTCCATCGCCACCTGCATGTCGAGGTTCATCAGCTTCAGAAGCGACAGCGCCGTCTCCGCGCCGCCGTCTAGCTCGTTGCCGACTTCCGCGATGGTCTCCTTGTCGACGCCGGCCGCCTGGAGGGTCTCGGTCACGCGCTCCTCGGTCCGGTCGGCCACCATCGAGAGGACGGTCTCGAAGTAGAACGCGTACTGGCCGACGTACTGTCTGGCGGGCATCTCCAGCAGGTCGTGGAGCTTCCCGATGCGGGCGCGGGTCCGGAAGTAGTCCGGCCCGTACGCCCCGTCGGCCAGCGAGGTCCAGTAGGCCTGCTGGGTTCGCTTCAGTTCCTCGACGCCCTTCGGCGAGCGCTCGATGACCGCTTCGGTCTCCTCGACGCCGGTCAGGCGCTCGTAAAACTCGTCGGCGACGTCCGGTGCCGTCTCCTGGAGGCGCTCTTCGAGGTCGGCGATGCGGGCGGCGTCCCCGTCGTCGAAGCCGACGAACTCCTTGCGCCACGCGACGTCTGCCTCGTCGAGGCCGACGAGCGCGTCCAGTTGCTCGTCGTCGACCTCGTCGTTGAGCCCACCCTGTCCGAACTGCTGCTGTTGTTCACTCATGTGTCGTTGTCTGTCGGTTCACGCGGCGAGGAACCTCGCCGCTGTCGTCTCCACGCTCGGGACACTCACTCTCCTACTCGAAGCTGTACCCGTCGAGTTCCTGCCGGACGTAGTCGCCGTAGCTCTGGTCCTGGTCGTCGCCGGCGATGTGCGAGTCCAGCCAGTCGCGGGCGAACTCCAGCACCTCCATCGTGATGTACTCCCCGTTCTCGTGTTTCTCGCGGAGTTCGCTCACCTTCGCCGCGAAGTTCTCGTGCATCTCCTGGTGGTCGTGGAAGCAACTGGAGCAGTCCTGTGCGAACCCGCAGTCTTTCATCATGGTCTCCTCGTCGCCGAAGTGGTACTCCGTGTACTCCTCCAGCTCCCGGAGGATGTCGCCGAGTTCCTCCTCCGCACGGCCCTCCTCCATCGCCGTGTGGAGGTCGTTGAGTAGCTCGAAGAGCCGCTGGTGCTGTTCGTCTATCTTCTCGACGCTGGTGCTGTAGCGGCTGTCGTCCCACTCGATCAGTGCCATGGTGATAACCCTCTATTCGAAGGTTTCCGACACCGGTTATAATACCCTTACCACTCAATTCTCACTTATTGAAAAAGTATCCACCAGATAGCTGTAAATCTGATTGGTCATTCAATAATGTAGCTCAAATTTAACGTATTCGGAACGCAGTTTCGTCGCGTCTCAGCGAGCGGGGGCCGTGGCGGTGCGGACGGGGACCCTGACCGTGATGGTCGTTCCCCCGTCGTCGACGTCGCTGTGGAGGCTCCCGCCACACTGGAGGACCAGCCAGTTCGCCAGCCACAGTCCGAGCCCGCTGCCGTGTTTCAGCGCCGACTCGTCCCCGGATTCGAGCACGCGCCACTCGTGTGTCGGCAGGCCCGGCCCGTCGTCGGCGACGCGCACAGTGACCTCCTCCCCGCCGTCGCCGACGGTCGCCTCGACCCGCAGCGACGGGTCACCGTCGTTGTGTTCGAGCGCGTTGTGCGCGAGTTCGAACAGCGCCGGTTCCAGCGCGGCGTCGACGGTCACCGCACTGGTCGGCGGGACGACGTCCAGGTCGGCGTCGGGAAACTCCGCGCTCAGCTTCTCCCCGATGGTGTCGAACACTTCCCCGACGTCGACGGTCCGGTCGGTCCCCTCGCCCGCGCCGATGAGCCGCTCCGCGGTGTGGGCCTTCTCCGAGAGTTGCATCAGGTCCCAGGCCGTGTCCTCGATGTTCTCGATGGGGCCGACGATGTCCGCACTCTCCCCGTTTTCCGTCGCCGCGCTCTCCCCGTTTTCCATCGTCCCCTCGGCGCGAGCGAGCGCGAGTCTGGCGTTGCCCGTGATGACGTTCATCCCGTTGCGGAGGTTGTGCCGCACCACCCGGTCCAGTACGTCGAGGCGCTGGTCTCTGACCCGCTGGTCGGTGATGTCGACCTCGATGGCGATGACCGCGGTGACGTCGCCGCGTTCGTCGGTGACCGGTGCGACTGTCCGGTGGGCCCAGTAGCGCTCGCCGCCCTTGCGCCTGTTGTGGACCTCGCCCTCCCAGATGGACCCGGCCGCCACCGCCGTCCACATCCCGCTGTCGGTCCCGTCGCCGTTCGAGAGCAACTCCGGCGTCCGGCCGACGGCTTCCGAGCCGTCGTACCCGGTTATCTCCTCGAAGGCGGGATTGACGTAGCGGATGGTGCCGTCGGCGTCCATGATGAACAGGCCGTAGCCGGCCTGGTTGACCGCCTCCTGATAGCGCCGCGCCTCCTCGTGGGCCTCGATGGCGGCGAGTGCGTGTTGCAGGGTCTCGCGTATCTCCGCGAACATCGCCTGCTCGGCCTCGCCGAACCCGTCACCGTCGGTCGTGTACACCCCGAGCACGCTCTCGCAGTCCTCGCCAGGCTCCAGCGACAGCGTCATGCAGGCGGTGACGTCCCGCGCTGCCGCCAGCGAGTGCCAGCCGCCGCCGTCGGCGTCCACCTCGACGACGCCCGGGTAGCGTTCCTCTTCACAGACCACCTCGACCACCGGGTCGGCGTCCCCGGCCGACGGCTCCAGCCCGATTTCGTCGAGGTAGCTCCCGGGGTCCCCCGCGGCGTGTTCCCGGGCGGCGCTGTCGCCGTCGGCGCTGGCGAACCAGACGAACCGGTAGCCGTCGACCTCCGCGAGCACCTCACAGATTTTCTCTTTGGCCGCTCGCTCCGTCGACGCCTCGACGATGGCCTCGTTGACCTCCGAGCGGACCCGCGTCCGCTCCTCCAGGTGGACCAGCCGCGTCACGTCGGTCAGCGTGACGGCCGCCGAGATGAACTGCGGGCCAGCCTCGATTACTTTCTTCGTCGCCTGGTAGTGCCGGGTCGTCCCCTCGACGCTGGTGCTCACGACGTGCTGGTCGCCGACCGACAGGCCCGCGAGGGCGTTGTCGAGTGCCGCCAGCGAGTCCTCGCCCGCCGTCAGCGACGGGTAGGCCGCCGCGGCGTGGTCGTTGTAACTCACGACGGTGTCGTCGTCGTCGAGCAACAGCACCCCCTCCGAGAGGATGTCCACCAGTTGACTGTGCCCGGGCGTGCTGAGTTCCAGGAAGGAGTCCTCGGCGAAGAAGAGCACCCCGACGGCGAAGACGGCGACGCCCAGCGGCTCGTAGGTAACTCCGAGCAACAGGTCCGGGAACAGCGACCCGACCAGTGTGGGGACCACGGGCACCGCGATAGTCCCGGCCAGCAGGTACAGCGTCAGCGGCGTCTCCCGCTCCCGGAACGAGTCGTACAGCGCCCACAGCCCGACCCCGGAGAGCGCGTAGGCGAGACCCATGAGGAGCCAGTGGACGCTGCCGTAGCTGACCGCCATGTGGCGAAACGGCGTCGGCGACAGCGCCGCCGAGAAGTACGCCCCGTGGAGCGGGTTGGTCACCTTCACGAGCGTCGCGACGCCGTAGAACCCGCCCGCGGCGGCGACCGCTCGCCGGTCGCGGTGGTACGCCCGGCCGGTGTACGCAGAGACGAAGTACAGCCAGGCGAACACCGTCCCGAACCCGACCACCAGTCCGGCGATGTGCGCCCACCGCTTCGCGGCGAGGCCGGGTACGAGAAACTCGACGACGACCGCCAGCGCCCACAGCCCCGACAGAACCAGTAGCGCGACCAGCCCCCGGCGCACCTCCCGGGACGCGAGGCGACGCGTCTGCACGATACTCCCCAGGCACGCGATCGCCGCCCCCGAGAAAAGGACGAGATAGGTCGCATACAGTCCGTTCATCCTGCCGCTGCCTCGAGAGTCACTGGCCCCTTACAAAACGGTGGTCGGCGTTCCCACTTGCTGAGACATTTTGACTCCACGACAGGACAGCGGACCGTTCTCGGGCGTTCCGGCGCACTCGCCGTGTGCCGGCGGCCGGTCACTCCAGATCGCCGGGGGACGGACTGGCGGGTTCCACCTCGGCGTGGAAGCTCTCCTCTGGTCCCTGGACGTGGACTGCACAGCCGAGGCAGGGGTCGTACGACCGGATGGTCCGCATCACGTCGATCGGTTCGGTCAGGTCGTCGATGTGCATCCCCTCGACGGCCTGCTCGAAGGTGCTCGGCACGCCGTCGGCGTCGCGGGGGCCGAGGTTCCACAGGGTCGGCGAGAGTATCTGGTACTGGCTCACCTCGCCGTCCTCGACGGTGCACCAGTGCGACAGCGCGCCCCGTGACGCCCCCCACAGGCCGACGCCCTGGGCCGAGAAGTCGTCGGTCCACTCGTTGCTGAAAGTGCCGCTGGGGTCCAGCGCGTCCAGCCACTCCAGCAGCCAGTCGCGCACGAGCAGCAACTCCTGGACGCGGGCGACCAGGCGGTGGAGCGTACTGGAGGCGACGGCCTCGCCACAGAGCTCCGCCCGGAGGTCGAACGGGTCCCGCTCGGCGGCGACGAGTCGCGCCAGCGGTCCCGTCTCGATCGGCTCGCCGTCGTAGCGCGGGGCCTTCCCCCAGGAGTAGGCCCCCTCCTTCTCGGGGTCGGGGTCCGGTGCCGGCGCTTCGGCGGGGTGGCCGGCGCTCGCGTCCGTGTACCACGAGTAGGCGGTGTCCTCACGGATGTTGTCGACGATTTCCTCCCGGGTGGGCCGTTCCAGCGTGCCGTCGCGGTAGACGCCGCGCGGGAGCACGTAGCCGTCGCCGTCCTCCAGCCCGTTGAACATCCCGTTGGCGTAGAACCGGTCGGGGCCGCGGCCGAAGGTGTCGGCGTCGACGTCGGCGGCGGCGACGAGGATGCTCAGCATGTCGTGGATGCCCTGGGCCTCGTCGCTCTCGACGTCGCCCGCCCGCACGTCGGCCAGCGCCTCCGGGACGGCGTCCGTCGGGCCGAGCCAGTCGTCGACGTCCGCGACGGTCTCTCGCACGTCGGCGATGGTCTCGGCGTCCGGTTCCGTCGCCACGCCGCCGGGCGCGTAGGTCAGCGGGTGGGGGGCTTTGCCGCCGAACTCGGCGAACGCCTGCAGGAGCACCCGCTGCTGGCGAAGCGCTTCCCGGTAGCCCGCGCCGCCGACCGGGTCCAGGCGTTCGAAGCCGGTGTCGGCCACCTCGTCGCTGTAGTCCGGCCCGGCCAGCGTGAACAGGTGGATGGTGTCGTTCCAGACGAGGAACATCCCCTCCATGATGTCCCGCAGCAGGCGGCCCTGCTTCGGGACGCCCTCGAAGACCCCTGCCCGGCGCGCCGCGTCCTCGATGGCGAGCGTCGAGCCCATCCGGTGGCTGGTGAAGCAGACGCCACAGACCATCTGGCAGAACTGGGGCACGTCCGCCGGCGGGCGGCCGAGGACGATGGATTCGATGCCCCGGAACATGTCCATCTTCGATTTGACTGCCGTCACGACGCCGTCCTCGACGTGCAGCGTCGCGGAGTGGTGCCCCTCGATGCGCGTCGTCGGGTCGATGTCGATCTCCGGCATCAGTCGTCGTCCCAGATGTCGCCCTGGCTGTCGCCCTTCTCGTAGAACGGCGAGAAGCGGTCCCAGAAGTCGGGTTCGACGCACCCGATGCAGGGCGCGCCGGCGGTCCGGCAGACGGCGGTCCCGTCGTTGCGCAACCGGTCGGAGTCGTCGCAGAAGGCGTAGAAGCCGGCACAGCCCACCTCGGCCAGGCAACCGTCGTCGCCGGGATGGTCGGCCATGTCGCTGTCGACGAACTCGTCGAACAGCGGGCAGGTGGCGTGGACGTTCGGCTCGAAGAACGGCATCGGCCGGTGCTCGTCGTCGAGTTCCGGGACGTGGCCGTTCAGCAGCGTCGCCAGCGTCAGGAGGAAGTGGTCGGGGTGTGCGGGACAGCCCGGGACGTTGATGACCGGGTTTCCGCTCAGCGCCTCGAAGTCCGGGCCGAAGACGCCACCAGGGTCCTGCCCGGTGAACTGCAGCCCCTTCGCTCCGGTCGGGCCGCGGCCCCCTTTGTCGGGTGCCTGCCCGGCCTGGGCGGCCGGGAGCCCACCGTAAGCGGAACAGGAGCCGATAGCGACGACGTACTCGGCCTCCTCGGCCAGCGAGACGACCCAGTCGAGGATTGGCCGGGGTTCGCCCTCCTCGTCGTGGCCCAGCGTCGAGGCCCGGGGTACCGCCGTCGGGATCGACCCCTCGACGATGAGGATGTCCGGGGAGACCGAGAGCCGGTCGAGCGCCCGGTCACCCCCGGCCGTCATCAGCGTGGGGTGGAAACTTATCGCCTCCCGGAACTCGGAGAGGGACTCTTCGATACCCGGAAAGTCCGCCTGGAGTAGCGACATCGTACAGCCGGTGCAGGACTGCGCCTGCAGCCAGGTTACCTCTGCGTCGCCTCTCGTCGCACGTTCGAGGGCTGTCACTATCTCGTCGGCGTGGTCCTCCATCACTGCGCCGGGTTCGGCCTCGTCTGCGAGGGCGGCGAAGTCCGGGGGCTGTGCGTCGGTGTCGGAAGTGGATGTGGTAGCCATCGGCCGTAGGTCTCCCGAGTCTACGTATTGTGAATGCAACAATTCACTTAACTCCTGGCCTCAATTTTCTGAAATCTGCTTCATATACGCGTCTCAACCCACAATACGGATATTTGAATCGCGTACTCCTGTCGGGGGCGTTATCGAGATTCCAACTGTTCGGCCCCGCTTGCCGTCGATTTCCCGGCCGGCCGGTCGGCGGCGCGGAGTAAATTTGCTATAGCGACATGTAGTTTATGAAGTCCCTCTCGGTTGTTTCGCGGCCGTGCGGGGGCGGCCACGGGTACGTCGTGGCTGGCGCGTGCAACCTCTGGACGGGGCCGCGGTCGGTCGGCAGCTGTGGGTGGGTGGCCGTCGCTCGCTGGGTCTCCGCGACTGTGCCGTGGCTACCGGGTCTGATTCGACACTTCGGACTACGCCACTGCGCGCCAGCCCTCTCCCGATACGGCGGTAGCCGTTCGTCACCGCTTGCGCGCGCGAAGTTTCAGGTGAGTGCCGGTCGGTCCCGGCCCTCGCCGGTGACCGAGGCAGACTGTCCTGGCTCGTCGGTGGGCACCTGGGTACGGAAGCATGTCAGAGAACCTGTCTCGTCCGTTTCGAAGTGATAGATACAGGGTGACTACGTCTCGTCGAGTGTGGCTGGAACTTGCTCGACGGGGCCGTCACATGTCGAACAAGTTTGCTTTTCCGTCGCAATATATGCCGAATCACAGCTCTGGCAGACATAGAGCGACGACTGTGTCGTTTCGGGACTCTCGGTAGATTGTGTCGTCTGCGTAATCGACTGGAGCCACTTGATGACCGATTTCATCCTGACAGCGTACTCCGGGTGTTGTTTCGCCCTGTCATGGAACTACAGCCAGCCATCCGGCAGTTCGCCGCGGTGAGGATGCTGTTCCAGGAGTGCAGCGAGTAACTGCCGACGACGGAGGTCAGCCAACGCGGACGAATGATTCTCTCCTCGAGGGCCTCTCTGCTCCTGCCAAAATGTCATATAGGTGTATATTCTACCCGACCATATCCGTTTTCGCCATGGTCTACAAGGGTGTTGTTAATTCCACACGCTCTGTGGGGGGCCCGGTCGGACACGCCCGTGCGTCACGGCCGTCGCCGGAAGTGCCTCGCGCTGTCCCCGGCGTGATTCCAGCCTGGCGAGTCGTTTCGCGATTTCGGCCCCTCTGGCCCCGTCTCGCGACCTCGGGAGCCGAGACTACGGAGAGAGGCCGTCCGGGCGCTTCCTGCGCCCGATTCGCAGTTTGGGCTACTCCGGGGCATAAATCAGATGCTGCTATATCGAATCTCGCTCGCGTCGTTTTCTCGTTCGGTTCCCACGCGTGCCAGTCAGAGCGCCTCGTCGAGGCGGGCCGCCGTCTCCGGGCCGACGCCCTCGACGTCCCGGAGTTCGGCGGGCGAAGCCTTCCGGACGCCGTCGACGCTCCCGAAGCGGCGGAGCAGGCGCTTGCGCGTCGCCGGCCCGACGCCGGGGATGGTGTCCAGCGGGGTCGACACCTCGTCGCGGACCGTCTCGTGGTACTGGACCGCGAAGCGGTGGGCCTCGTCGCGCACGCGTTGGAGCAGGTGCAGGTGCGGTGCGTCGTCGGGCCAGTCGAAACTGCCGTCCGGCGTCACGACCCGCTCCTCCGCTTTCGCCAGTCCGACGGCGGGAACGTCCCAGCCCACGTCGGCCAGCGCCTCCCGGGCCGCGGTCAGTTGTCCCTCGCCGCCGTCGATGAGCAGCAGGTCCGGGTCCGGCCGGTCGTCCCGACCCTCGACGGCGCGGTCGGCGCGCCAGCGGACGAGCGCGTGCATGCTCTCGTAGTCGTCGTTCCGGTCGTCGAGTTTCTTCCGCCGGTAGCCGGCCTTCTCGGCCTCGCCGCCGACGAAGGTCACGTTGCTGCCGACGACGGCCCGGCCCTGAGCGTGGCTCACGTCGAAGCCCTCGATGCGGTCGGCGCGGTCCAGGCCGAGCGCGTCGGCCAGCGCCGCGGTCCCGTCCTCGCGGCCGGGGCTCCGCCGGGCGTTCTTCATCGCCAGGTCGACCAGCGTCGCCTCCCGACCGGCACCGGGCACGCGCACGTCCACGCCGGCCGCCGACAGCCACGCGTCGACGCTGTCGTCGGCCTCGCCCTGGCCGCCCGCCGTCCCGGCCGGTCGCTGCGGGCACAGCACGGCGTCGGGCAACTCGCGCTCGGCGTAGTACTGCGGGATGAACGCGCCCAGGACGGCGGCCGGGTCGTCGGTGCCGTCGGGTGCCTCCATCGCGTGCCGGTCGCGCTCAACGAGTTTGCCGTTCTCGGCCCGGAGTCGCGCGACGGTGGCGTCGGTGCCGTCGAGAGCGACGCCGAGGACGTCGACTGTCTCGCGGCCGCTGCCGGCTTCACTGACCGCATCGCCGCCGGTGCCGTGGAACGCCTCGACCGCTGTCAGGCGGTCCCGCAGGTTCGCCGCCCGCTCGAAGTTCTGTGCTTCGGCGGCCGCCTCCATCTCGCGGCGAAGGGGGTCCGCGAGGATACCGGTCTCGCCGCCGAAGAAGCGCTCGACGGACTCCACGTCGCCGCGGTAGGACTCGCGGTCGATTTCGTCGGTGCAAGGGGCGGTACAGAGGCCGATGTCGTGGTCGAGACACGGCCGGTCCCGGTTGGCGTACTTGTGGTCCGAGCACCCGCGCAGGCCGTAGGTCTCCCGGAGGGCCTTCACGACCACCTCGACCTGGCCCATGCTGGTGAACGGGCCGAACACTGTCGCGCCCTCGTCGGGGTCGCGGGTAATCTCGACGCGCGGGAAGGCGTGGTCGGTCAACTGCACGAGCGGGTAGGACTTGTCGTCCTTCAGGCGGACGTTGTACCGCGGCCGGTGGCGCTTGATGAGGTTCGCCTCCAGCAACAGCGCCTGCGTCTCCGTGTCGGTGACGGCCACGTCGACGCCGTCGGCGCGGCGGACCATCTGGCGGATGCGCTCGCTTCTGGGGTCGGCGTAGGACCGAACCCGGTCGCGCACGTCCACGGCCTTCCCGACGTAGAGCACCCGTTCGTCCTCCCCGTCCTCGCGGGACAGGAACTGGTAGACCCCCGGCTCCGCCGGGAGGTCACCGGCGCGCTCGCGGACAGCCTCGGCGTCCATCGGTCCCGGGTAGGCGCTCGGGCGCTATCAGCGTCACGACTCCCCCAGCGGGTCACCCACGTTCCCCTGCTCTCGCGCCTCGTCTGTCCTCGGCGAGACCGCCGCAGCCAGCCGGTCCCGGGCGTCCGTGGCGTCGCTCGGCCGCGGCACGTGGATGTCGTCTCCGCCGGCGACTTCGACGACCAGCGTCGCCTCGCGGGTGACCCAGTAGACCCCGAGCAGCACGACGGCGAGCAGGAGGGCGAGCGCGCCGACCACCTGCAGCAACTGGTCGAGGCGGGTGAGCAGGTTCAGCATCGTCTGCAGCGTCCCCATGATACCGCCCAGGCCGAGTTCGCCCGTCGCCTGACCCTGGAGGTCAACGCCGCCGACGAGGCCGTCGAGGTTCACGAACTGGCCGGCGACGACGAGGACTGCCCCGACGAGGCCGTAGCGGATGCCGCGTTCGAGCAGGCCGGCCTTGCTCCGTGCGCTGGTGCCCACGCCGTCGACGTTGGGCCGGTCGACCTGCTGGAAGTTCGCGCCGTCGGCCTCGGGGGTAAAGGCGAGGACGCGGTGGCTGGTGACGACGACGCTGGCGTCGTCGAACGCGACCGTCTCCCGGACGGACTCGCCGTCGTAGAGGAGCTGGTCGACCCGGTCGCGCCACCCTGTCATGGTCGCGGGTAGGTCGGCACCCTATTTCAACGCTCGGGGCTCCCTGTGCCCGCCGCGGCGGCACTCGGTGGATACAACACGGCCGCGAGCGAAGCGTGGGTATGGCCGAAACGCGCGTCTGGCTCGTCGACCGCACGTACAACGACAAGGGGATGGTCCGCCTCGTCTACGCCACCACGGACGGCGACCGCTACCTCCGCCGGCAACTCTCCGAGCGGATGCTGATGCAGAAGGACGTGACGGCCGCCGTCGACGTCGAGGAGGACCGCCTCGAACCGACGCCCGACGAGGAACGGGAGCGCTACGCCGCCGAAGCGACCCGGATGTCCGACGACCACGATCCGGACGAGGCGGTCTGAGCCGCGACCTTCTATATAAGAGTTGGCACCGACTGCAGTGCCTGCACCACTGGATTCGGTTATTAGGTGTCTGTGGGCGATACTACACGTATGGCCGCCATCGAACTGACTGGTCTCACGAAACGGTACGGCGACGTGACGGCCCTCGGCGGGGTGGACCTCACCGTCGACGAGGGGGAGATATTCGGCTTCCTCGGGCCCAACGGCGCGGGGAAGTCGACGACAATCGACATCCTGCTGGATTTCGTCCGGCCGACGGCCGGCGAGGCGCGGGTCTTCGACATGGACGCCCAGGAGAAGACCCTTGCCGTCCGCGAACGGACCGGGGTGCTTCCCGACGGTTTCCACGTCTACGACCGCCTGACCGGCCGCCAGCACATCCAGTTCGTCGTCGAGTCGAAAGAGGCCGACGAGGCCCCGATAGACGTCCTCGAACGGGTCGGAATCGCCGACGCCGCCGACCGGAAGGCCGGCGGGTACTCGAAGGGGATGACCCAGCGCCTCGCGCTGGGGATGGCGCTGACCGGCGACCCCGACCTGCTCATCCTCGACGAGCCCTCAACCGGACTCGACCCCACGGGAGCGCGGGAGATACGCGAAATCGTCCGCGAGGAGAGCCGCCAGGGCACGACGATTTTCTTCTCGTCGCACGTCCTCAGCCAGGTCGAGGCTGTCTGTGACCGCGTCGGCATCCTCCGGGCGGGCGAACTCATCGCCGTCGACTCCGTCGAGGGACTGCGCGACGCGGCGGGCACCGAGGCCCGGTTAAAAATTACCGTCGACGGCATCGACGACGCGGCGCTGGACGCCGTGCGCGCACTCGACGGCGTCTCGAACGTCTCGCAGACGGACTCTCAGCTCACGGTCGGCGTCGCGGACGGCTCGAAGACGGCGGTACTGAACGCCCTGGAGGAACGCGGCGTGACGGTGCGTGACTTCGAGACCGACGAGTCCTCGCTCGAGGAACTGTTCATCTCCTACACGGAGGGAGAAGCATGAGCTGGGCCGTCGTCGCGCGCAAGGACTTCCAGGACGCCATCCGCTCGCGGGCGCTGTGGGGCCTGTCGGCCGTCTTCCTCCTGCTGGTCGGCGGCGTCTCGGTGCTGTACGCCACCGTCGAGGAGGTGGCCGGCGGGGACCCCTCCGCGCTCGGGCTCATCTTCTTCGTCGCCAGCGCGATCGGCCTGTTCGTCTCCGTCGCCGCCATCGTCACCTGCTACAAGTCGGTCGCGGGCGAGCGCGAGACGGGCAGCATGAAGATACTGCTCTCGCTGCCACACACCCGCGGCGACGTCGTGTTCGGGAAACTCGTCGGCCGAACCGCCGTCCTGGCGGTGCCCATCGTCGTGGCGCTTTTCGTCGGCGTCGTCGCCGGCATGGCGCTGCTGGGCGAGTTCGCGGCCGTTCCGACGGTCCTCTTTGGCCTCGTCGGCCTCCTCTTCGCGCTGACCTACGCCGGCATCATGGTCGGTCTCTCTGCCACGACCGGGTCGACCACCCGCGCCGCGGCGCTGGCAATCGGGTTCCTGCTCGTCTTCGAGTTCCTCTGGGACGTCGTCGTGCTGGGGTTGACCTACGTCGCCAACGGCTTCGCGTTCCCGGCGACCGCCGCCGACTTCCCGGCGTGGATATACCCCGTCAGCCAGGTGCCGCCCAGCAGCGCGTTCGTCACGAGTCTCACGGCCGTCATCCCGGACGCCCCCGTCCAGGCCGGCGGGACCGCACCCGCCGCCGACGCGTTCGAGGCCGCCTTCGCCACGCCCTGGGTCGGCATCGTCGCGCTGGTGCTGTGGACCGTCGTCCCGGTCGTGCTGGGCTACCTGCGCTTCCGGAGCGCGGACCTCTGAGCGGACCACAACACACTTGAGCGACACCTTCGACCACGCGACGTATGCCCGCACTCGAAGCCGCTGCCCTCACGAAGGACTTCGGCGGCGTCACCGCCGTCCGCGACCTCGACCTGACGGTCCGGGAGGGGGAGGTCTTCGGCTTTCTCGGGCCCAACGGGGCCGGGAAGTCGACGACCATCAACATCGTGCTCGACTACCTCAAGCCCACCAGCGGGTCCGTCGAGGTGTTCGGCATCGACGCGCAGGCCGACCCCGTCGCCGTCCGCGACCACGTGGGCGTCCTCCCCGAGGGGTTCAACGTCCTCGGGCAGAAGACCGGCCGGGAGCACGTCGCCTTCGCCGCGGAGTCGAAGGGCGTCGACGACGACCCCGACGCCGTCCTCGACCTCGTTGGCCTCGACAGCGTCGCCGACCGCTCGGCCGCCGCGTACTCGAAGGGGATGCGCCAGCGCCTCGCGCTCGGCATGGCCATCGTCGGCGACCCCGACCTGCTCATCCTCGACGAACCGACGACCGGCCTGGACCCCAACGGCGCGCGGTTCGTCCGCGACACCGTGACCAGCCTCAGCGCGGACGGCACGGCCGTGTTCTTCTCCAGCCACATCCTGGACCAGGTGGAAGCGGTCGCGGACCGCGTCGGCATCCTCCGGCAGGGTGAACTCGTCGCCGTCGACTCCATCGACGGTCTCCGTGCCGCGGCCGGCGGCGGGGGCCGCCTGGACGTGACGCTGGCTGCCCAACCTTCCGAGGACTGTCTCGCTCGCGTGCGCGACGTGGCCGGCGTCACCGACGTCAGCGCGGACGGCCGGACGGTGACCGTCGCCTGTGAGGACGCCGCGAAGGCGGCCGTCGTCGACGCAGTCCGTGCCGACGGCGCGACCGTCGAGAACTTCGAGACCAGCCGGACGTCTCTGGACGAACTTTTCGCACAGTACACATGAGGTGGCACAGACTCGCCCGGGAAGAGGTCCGGGACGCGACGCGGACGCGGACGTTGCTGGTCACCGTCGCCATCTTCGCGCTCGTCGGCGGCGCACAGGGCTATCTCAGCACCACGACCGGCGACCCGGAGACGCTGCGAGCGGCGCTGCCGCTGGTGGTCCTGAGCGCGATGACGCTGCTGGTCCCCATCGTCGCGCTGGGGCTGAGCTACGAGGGCATCGCCGGCCCGCGCACGAGCGGGAGCCTGCAGTTCCTGCTCGGGTTGCCCTACAGCCGCCGGGACTACTTCCTCGGGACCTACGTCGGCCGCGCGGCGCTGGTCGCCACGGGCGTCGTCTCGGGGTTCGTCGCGCTGGCGCTGGGTGCGGCCGTCCGGGGCGTCTTCGTCTCGCCGACGAAGACCCTCCTGGCCGCCGTTCTCGGCGCGACGCTGGGTGTCGTCTTCGTCGCCGTCGGCGTCAGCATCTCCGCGAGCGTCCGCTCGACTGCCGCCGCCGGTACGCTGGCCTTCGGCGCGTTCCTCCTCTTCTTTTTCTTCTGGTCGTCGCTGCCCGGTCTGCTCGCCTACGTCGCCAACGGCTTCGCCCAGCCCGAGACGTTGCCGGGGTGGACGCCCTACGTCCGCTCGCTCAACCCCGTCTCCTCGTTCCAGGTGCTCGTCGACGCCTTCGTCGCCGGCCCGGACTTTGGGGGCGGGGGCTTCATCGGGACCGGCGTCGAGTCGGTCGGACTCGCCGTCGCCGTCCTCCTCGGGTGGCTGACGCTCGTGCCGCTGGCGGCCTACCGCCGGTTCAGCGCCGGTGACCTCTAGACGTCGACGCCCCGCTCGTCCAGCAGGTCGAGAAAGTCCTCCTCGGAGAGCACCGGCACGTCGTTGGCGTCGGCGTCGTCGCGCTTGCTCTGGCCCGGATTCTCGCCGGCGACGAGGTAGTCCGTGTTGCCCGAGACGCTGCTGGTCGCCGACCCGCCGTGGCGCTCGACGAGGTCCTGTGCCTCGCTCCTGGTGAAACGGTCCAGCGCCCCGGTGAACACCATCGTCAGCCCGTCGAGTTCGTCGCCGCTGCTCGTCTCGGCCTCCTGTGGCGTGACGTGCTCTAACAGCGCGTCGATGGCCGCGCGGTTCTGCTCGCTCTCGAAGAAGCCCCGAATCTCCGCAGCGACCGTCTCCCCGATGTCTGCCACCTCCCGCAGTTCGTCCTCGCTGGCGTCCTCGATACCCTCGAAGGTACCGAAGTGCTGGGCGAGCGACCGGGCGGTGGTCGAGCCGACCTCGGGGATGCCGAGCGCCGTCAGGAAGTCCGCGAGCGGCGGCTCCGTCGTGGCCCCTATCTCGGAAACGAGGTTCTCGGCGCTGGTCTCGCCCCATCCCTCTAGCTCTCGAAGCTCGGCTTCCTCCAGCGTGTAGAGGTCGGCCAGTCCCTCGACGAGGCCGGCCTCGACGAGCTGTGCGACGCTTTTCTCCCCCAGTCCCTCGATGTCCAGCGCGTCGCGGCTGGCGTAGTGCTTCACGGCCCGCTCCAGTTGCGCGGGGCAGGCGACGCCGCCGGTGCAAAAGGCGAGCGGCCCGTCGCGCTCGACGGGGCTGTCACAGACCGGGCAGGTGTCGGGAAAGTCGAAGTGCCCCTCGGCGTGTTTCTCGACCACCTCGGCCACGTCGGGGATGACGTCGCCGGCGCGCTTGACGTGGACCTCGTCGCCGACGGCGACGTCCAGGCGGGCGATCTCCTCGGGGTTGTGCAGGCTGGCCCGCGAGACGGTGACGCCGCCGACCTCCACCGGGTCCAGCAGCGCGACGGGCGTCAGGCGGCCGGTCCGGCCGACCTGGACGACGATGTCCCGGACCGTCGTCCGCTCGCTGCGGGCGGGGAACTTGTAGGCGAAGGCCCACCGCGGCGCGCGGGAGGTCCGACCCAGTTGCTCGCAGGCGTCGAAGTCGTCGACCTTGACGACGACGCCGTCTATCTCGTAGTCGAGGTCGTCGCGAGCGTCGAGCATCTGCTCGCGGTAGTCGATGGCGTCCTCGATGTCGTCGACGTGCTCGCTGTCCGTGCTGACCCGCAGGCCCCACGCCGGCAGGCGCTCGTTGCGCTCGGCGTGGGTCGTAAAGTCGACCGAGGCGTCGAGCACCGAGAAGAAGAAGACGGCCAGCGGTCGCTCGGCGACGACCGAGGGGTCGAGTTGCCGGAGCGTCCCGGCGGCGGCGTTGCGCGGGTTGGCGAAGGGGTCCTGCCCGGCCTCGACGCGCTCGCGGTTGAACTGCTGGAAGGCGTCCCGGGGCATGTACACCTCGCCGCGGACCGCCAGGAACTCGGGGTAGTCGCCGCGCAGGCGCTGTGGGACGCTCGGAATCGTGCGCACCTGCGCTGTCACGTCGTCGCCGCGCTCGCCGTCGCCCCGCGTGGCGGCCCGCTCGTAGACGCCGTCCTCGTAGACCACCTCGACGGAGAGCCCGTCGAACTTCGGCTCGCACATGTACGTCACCGCGTCGACGCCGAGTTCGTCGCGGACGCGCTCGTCGAAGGCACGGACGTCCTCGGCCTCGCCGCTCTGGTCGATGGAGAGCATTGGCGCGACGTGGTCGACGGTGTCGAGTTCGTCGACGGGTTCGCTGCCGACGCGCTGGGTGGGGCTGCCCGACCGGTCCAGGTCGAAGGCCTCCTCCAGGTCCTCCAGCCGCGCAAAGAGGGCGTCGTAGGTCCGGTCGCCGACGACGGGGTCGCTGGCGACGTAGTAGCGGTAGTCGTGGTAGCGGATGGCCTCCCGGAGCTGGGCGGCCTGCTCGCGGGCCGCTTCCTCGCTCAGTTCCGCGACCGGCTCGAAGTCCGTGTCGGGGTCCTCGACGTAGGGGTTGTCCTCGGGGGCCTGCGCGGCCGTGGTCATGCCGGCGGTTTGTGGCGACCGGGTATAGAACCCGTCGGTTACCCGGTTGCGCTCGGTCACGCCCGCCCCGGGGCCTGCACCGTCGCCCCGGTACTGGCGACCGATGTCGCGTGGTCGAGCCGCTCAGCGCTCGTCGATTTCGACGATGTAGTCCGGGCCGCGCTGGCGGTACCGGCGATGCCACGCGTGGTCCGACCGGACCTGCCGCACGAGCGCCAGCACGAGGCCGGCGACCCCCGCGGCAGCGAGCCCGATGGTGAGCCCGGCAGCGATGGCACCGAGGTGGCCGGCGACGAGCAGCGACAGGACGAGTCCGCCCAGCCCGAGCGTGACCTTCGGGAACGCCGTGGCTGGCAGGGTGTTGGCCGCGCAGTACACCGATATTCGCTCGCCCTTCTCGGTCAGTTTCACCGTCCCCGCACTCGTGTCGTGCGTGACCAGGCCGATGCGCTCCAGTTTCGGCAGGTGGGTCTGGTAGAGCGAACTGTAGACGGACTCCCGCTTTCGCGCCGGAACGTTCCCGGACGGGGACTCCGTCTCCCACGCGGCGATTCGCTCGACGAGGTCGTCGAACTGCGCGACGCCGTCGCTGTGACACAGGTGATACAGCACGTACCGCCGGCGGGTGTTCCGGACTGCCTTGCGTATGTCCTCCTCGCTCCGTACCCCCGGTTTCGCCTGTGACATCACTCTGTCACTCACCGTCCATTCCAACCTACAAAAAGCGGAGATACCGTTGCTCGTCTTCGCAACCGCTTACCCGGCGCACCCGTCCGGCATTCTCGGTTTTGGTGTCGCCGTACTCCGCGATAGGTTGGGGTTAGTCACGGCCCCCGGAGACGCCGGCGTGGCGTGTAATCTGTTCCTAAAGAAGGAGGCGGTCGGGAGAGCGGGTCGGCCGGTCAGTCCTGTGACTGGCTCGTGGTCAGCGTCGTCGACTGCTCCTGGTCCTGGTCGTTGTTGCTCCCGCTGGTCTCCTGGTCCTGTTCCTGCTCCAGGTCCGTCTCCTGGCTCTGGTCCTGGTCCTCGCCACCGCCAGCGGTCTGCTCGCTCGTCTGGTCTATCGTGGCGCTCTGGGTCTGGTCCTGGTCGTTGTTGTCGCCGTCCTCGACCTCCTGTTCCTGCTCCTGTTCGGCGTCGACGTCCTGCTCACTGCTCTGGTCGTTGTTGTACCCCGTCGCTTCCTGGTCGGAGTCCTGCTCCACGTCGGACGTCTGCTCCTGGTCCTGGTCGTTCTCGTCGCCGTCTTCGACTTCCTGTTCCTGCTCGGATTCCTGCTCGACGCTCTGGTCGGATTCCTGCTCGTTGTCGTATCCCTTGGCGTCCTGCTCGGACTCCTGCTCGGATTCCTGTTCGCTCTCGGATTCCTGCTCGTTCTCGTCACCGTCTTCGACTTCTTGCTCCTGTTCGGACTCCTGTTCGTTCTCCTGTTCGGAGTCCTGCTCGTTCAACACGCCCTTCGCGTCCTGCTCAGACTCCTGTTCGGAGTCCTGTTCGGCCTCTGCATCCTGCTCGTTTTCGTCACCGTCTTCGACTTCTTGCTCCTGTTCGGAGTCCTGTTCGTTCTCCTGTTCAGATTCCTGCTCGTTGTCGTATCCCTTGGCGTCCTGCTCGGACTCCTGCTCGCTCTCTTGCTCGTTCTCGGACTCCTGCTCGTTTTCGTCACCGTCCTCGACTTCTTGCTCCTGTTCGGATTCCTGTTCGTTCTCCTGTTCAGATTCCTGCTCGTTCAACAGTCCCTTGGCGTCCTGTTCGGACTCCTGCTCGGATTCCTGTTCGGCCTCTGCATCCTGCTCGTTCTCGTCACCGTCTTCGACTTCTTGCTCCTGTTCGGACTCCTGTTCGTTCTCCTGTTCGGATTCCTGCTCGTTGTCGTATCCCTTGGCGTCCTGTTCGGACTCCTGCTCGGATTCCTGTTCGCTCTCGGATTCCTGCTCGTTTTCGTCACCTTCCTCGACTTCTTGCTCGCTCTCTATCTCCTGTTCGGATTCCTGTTCGGAGTCCTGCTTGTTCAGCAGTCCCTTGGCGTCCTGTTCGGACTCCTGCTCGGATTCCTGTTCGTTCTCGGCGTCCTGCTCGTTCTCGTCACCGTCCTCGGCCTCCTGCTTTTGCTCGCTCTCCTGCTCGTTCTCCTGCGTGTCGTCCTGGAAGTTGAGCGCTCCCTCGGCGTCCTGTTCGGACTCCTGTTCGTTCTCCTGCTCGCTCTCGGCGTCCTGTTCGTTCCGGTTCGCGTCCTCGGCTATCTGCTCCTGCTCGCTGTCCTGTTCGTTCTCGTCGTCCGCATCCTGGAAGTTGAGCGCTCCTTCGGCGTCCTGCTCGGACTCCTGCTCGCTTTCCTGTTCGTTCTCGGCGTCCTGTTCGTTCTCGATGCCACCGTCGACTTCCTGACTCTGTTCGCTGTCCTGTTCGGACTCCTGCTCGTCGTCCTGGAAGTTCAGCACTCCTTTAGCGTCCTGTTCGGAGTCCTGCTCGCTGTCCTGGTCGTTCTCGGCGTCCTGCTCGTTGTCTTTGCC
This sequence comes from Salinibaculum sp. SYNS191, assembly GCF_037338445.1. Classification (NCBI taxonomy): domain Archaea; kingdom Methanobacteriati; phylum Methanobacteriota; class Halobacteria; order Halobacteriales; family Haloarculaceae; genus Salinibaculum; species Salinibaculum marinum. The sequence continues at coordinate 1,456,893 of NZ_CP147838.1, read as the reverse complement.
GTTCTCGATGTCCTGCGTCTGTTTGTTCTTCTGCTCTGCGTCCTGCTCGCTCTTCTGTTTGTTCGCGATGCCCTGTGCGTTCTGCTCGGCGTCCTGTTCGGACTCCTGGTCGTTCTCGGCGTCCTGCTCGTTGTCTTTACCGTCCTCGATGTCCTGTTGCTGTTTGCTCTTCTGGTCCGCGTCCTGGTCGCTGTCCTGGCCGTTGAACAGGCCGCTCGCGACCTGCTGGCTCTCCTGGTCGACGTCCTGCTCGCTGTCGGCCTTCTGGTCGTTCTCGTCACCGTTCAGCACCGACTGGCCCTGCTTGGCGTCCTGGTCGGCTTTCTGGGTCGACTTCTGGTCGTTCTTCGCGCCGAAGATGACCGCCTGACTCTGTCGCTGCTCGACGTCGTTGTCGTTCTGTTTGGCTTTCTGCTTGTTCTTGTCGCCCTTGGTGACGTCCTGTTTCTGGTCGAAGTCCTGGCTTGCGCTCTGCTTTGCCTTCTGGTCGTTGTTCGACCCGAACAGGACTAGCTGGGCCTGCTTCTGGGTGACGTCGTTGTCGTTCTGTTTGGCCGTCTGCTTGTTCTTGTCGCCCTTGGTGACGTCCTGTTTCTGGTCGAAGTCCTGGCTTGCGCTCTGCTTTGCTTTCTGGTCGTTGTTCGACCCGAAGACGACGACCTGAACTCGCTTCTGGGTGACGTCGTTGTCGTTCTGTTTGGCCGTCTGCTTGTTCTTGTCACCCTTGGTGACGTCCTGTTTCTGCGTGAAGAACTGGCTCGCACCCTGACTGCCGCTCTGGTCGTTGGTGCTGCCGGCGATCGACAACTGGACCGAGAACTGGCTGATGCTGTTGCCGGTCTGGGAGGCCGTCTGGCTGTTGCCGCTCGACCCGGCGGCCTGGGACTGCTTGAGGGCCTGTTTCGCCCGCTGCTCGGAGAGCTGTTGGCTGCCCCGCTCCAGGACGACGTACTGAATCTGCTCCTGGGTGAGGCTGCCGCTCTGGTCGCTACGCTGGGCGTTCTTGCCGTCGCTGGCGTCCTGTTCCTGCGTGTAGAAGACGTGCAGCCCCTGGCCCTGGACCTGCTCGTTGTTGTCGCTGACGATAGCCCACTGTTCCTGGCTCTGCATGTAGTAGAGGCGTTGCTGCCGGTCCTGGCAGTTGCTCGCGTCACTCGCGTCGCCGTTGCCTGCTAGCTTCCCACTGACCTCGGCGGTCTGTTGCTGTGTGTTCCCGTCGCTTTTGCTGCTGATGTCCTGTTCTGCGTTCTGTGTGCCGTCGATGGCCTGGTCTGTGCCGCACTGCTTTGCGTGCACGGACCCGGCCCCCGCGAGTGCCATCCCCGTCGCGAGAAGCACGACGAAGAGCACCGCGAGCGGGCGTGTCCCCGTGGTTGGACGTTCTTCGAACATGTGTCTGTCTGGCGAGAGTCCGCCAGGGGGAGTGAGCGGGACGTGCTCACATTGTTATACGTCGTCATCATGCCGACAACGACCGTTAGAACCGCTGGTAATGGGTATTACGCGACGGTACCCTCGGATTACTCGGCCCGAGGCCAACGATAAACTGGGTCAGGGGACACGACGGGTAGCAGAAAGGGGCTGGTCTGCGCGTCAGAGGCCGGCGACGTCTTCGATGGCGTCGGTGAGTTCCTTGACGCTCTCGACGGTGTGTTCGCCCATGTGGCCGATGCGGAACGACTCCTCGCTCAGGTCGCCGTAGCCACTGGAGAAGACCATGTCGTACTCCTCGGAGACTTCCTCGACGGTGGCGGCGACGTCGATGCCCTGCGTGTTCTCGACGCAGGTCACTGTCTGGGACTCGTAGCCCTCCTCGGCGAACAGGCCGAAGTGCTCGCGCGCCCAGTCGCGGGCGTACTCGGCCATCTCGCGGTGGCGCTGGTCGCGGGCCTCGTGGCCCTCCTCCAGCATGTGTTTCATCTGCTTGCGGTAGGCCAGCATGATGGGGATGGCCGGCGTCGAGTGGGTCTGGCCCTTCCGGTCGTAGTAGTCCAGACAGCGCTGGAAACCGCCGTACCAGGAGGCGGAGTCCTTGTCGAGTTCCCGCTCGTAGGCGGCGTCGCTGACGGTACAGACGGCCAGTCCGGGCGGCATCGCGAAGGCCTTCTGCGTCGAGGTGAAGATGCAGTCGATGTTGTGTTCCTCGACGTCGACGTAGTCGCCGCCGAGACAGGAGATGGCGTCGACGACGAAGTAGGTGTCCGGGTAGTCCCCCATGAGGTCGCCGATTTCCTCGACCGGGTTCCTGACGCCCGTCGACGTCTCGTTCATCACGACGCCGACGGCGTCGTAGTCCCTGTCGCCGTTTTCGAGCGCGTCGCGGATGTCCTCGGGTTTGACCGCCGTGCCCCACTCGTACTCGATGCGGTCGACGGTCTTGCCCAGGCGGTCGGCGACGTTGGCCTGGCGCTCGCTGAACGCGCCGGAGGTCGCCACGAGCATGTTCTCGTCGACCAGGTTGAGCGTGGTCGCCTCCCAGAACTCGGTGCCGGAGGCCGTGAGGATGATGACGTCGTCGTCGGTGCCGAGAAACTCCTTGGTGTCCTCGACGATGGTCGTGTAGAGGTCGGTCATCCGGTCCATCCGGTGGCCGAACATCGGTTCGGCCATGGCCTCGATGACGTCCTCGCGAACCTCGGTCGGTCCCGGGAGATACAGCGTCTTGTTCGGATAGTCGTCTTTGTATTCGCGTTTCTTGGTCACGCAAACCACTTCGCAGTATGGCGACCCTGGCGGCGCGACGATATGGGAGTTTTGATACTGTCGTGGTCGACCCGTCGCTCGGCGGTCCTGTCGCTCGCCCCACGTCGGCGTGTCAGTCCCGCTGTTCGCGTTCCCGCGCCCGGTCGAGGAGTTCGTCGACGCGCTCGTCGCCGGTGTAGCGGACGGTGTTGGCGGACTCGTCGAACGTCACGAGGTCTGCTCGTGACAGTTTCGGCAGGTGGACGTGGTGGAGTTCGGTCAGAATAGTCTCGATGTCGTCCTCGCCCGGGTCCATCAGAGCGACCTTCTGCGCGAGGTCGACCACGAACGTGGGTTCGTCCCGGTCGGAGAGAACGTAGAGTACCCCCCGCCGACGGTGGTCGGTCAGGGCCCCGATGACCGAGTCGAGCGACGGGTCGAGTGTGACGCCCCCGGTCGCGTCGTCCTCGTCCCCACTCCGAAGGAAGTCGGCGTCGGCCGTCTCGGAAGACATAGCTATCGCTACTTGACAGCGGCCGCATTTAGATTTTCGGACTTTGCTGTTCATGCACGCCATATCTCGTGATTTTTCACTCACATACTCACAGCCTATCATCGGCACACTCACTCCCAGTCCGCACACCCACTCACGGTCTGGTACCCGCGTCACTCCACCGCCGCACGCACGTCTGGCCGGCGTGAACGACTATACGACCGGGACCCCTACGGAGGGTATGGCACTCCCAGGCGGCGTTTACGCGTTCTCACAGACAGTTTCGCGCGACGGGACCGACCAGACCTTCCACCCGTCGGCCGTCGAGACGGCCAAGGGGCTGTTGCTCGTCGACGTCGGCTTTCCGGGGCTGACGGACCAGGTGGAGGCGAACCTCGCCGAGGCCGGGTTCGACTGGAGCGACGTCCGCGGCGTCGTCCTCACCCACCAGGACGGCGACCACGCGGGCGGCCTCGCGGACCTGCTGGAGCGGGCGACGCCGACCGTCTACGCCCACGAGCGATGTGCGCCCTACGTCGACGGCCGCAAGTCGCCGCTCAAGTCGCCCGACGGCGAGCGGTACCCGCCCGCCGACGTGGACGTGGAACTCGTCGACGGCGTCTCCTTCAACACCGCGGCCGGACCGATGGACGTCGTCTTCACGCCCGGTCACGCGCCGGGTCACGTCTCGCTGCACCTGCCCGAGGCGGGCCTGTTGCTGGCCGGCGACGCGCTGACCGCCGACGCCGACGGACTGCAGGGTCCTAACGAGATGTACACGCCCGACATGGACGAGGCACTTTCCTCCGCCGAGCGACTGGCTGACCTCGACTTCGACCGGACGCTGTGTCACCACGGCGGCGTCGTCGCGGAGGGGACTGACCGCGTCGCTGACATCGTCGCCGCCGGGCGCTGACCGCTCACTCGGTGCCCCAGTCGGAGATGCCGAGCACCACGTCGCACTCCGGACACGTCCAGACCTTCGGCGTGTTCGCCGCCGGTGCCTTCTCGATGCGCTGTGCCCACTCGGAGATGTCGGACTCACAGGTTGGACAGACTGCCATGGCACAAGATAGCACGGCCTCGCCTCACTAAGCAGTTTTCCCCGCGCGGGTGCGCTCGCGGCGAAGATGTTTTCCCTCCGCTCGCGGCAGTAACTGGCATGGACCACGAGCGCGCCGGCGACCTCTGTACGCGGATTCTGGACGCGGTGGGCGAGGCCGTCATCGCGGACAGGGAGTTCCTGGAGACGCTGATGACCGGCATCCTGGCGCGGGGACACGTCCTGCTGGAGGACGTGCCGGGGACGGGCAAGACGCTCACGGCGCGGAGTTTCGCCACCGCACTGAACCTCGACTTCCAGCGCATCCAGTTCACCCCGGACCTGTTGCCCTCCGACATCACCGGGTCGAACATCTACAACGAGGCCGCCGGCTCCTTCGAGTTCTCGCCGGGGCCGGTCTTCGCGAACGTCGTCCTCGCCGACGAGATAAACCGCGCGCCGCCGAAGACACAGGCCGCGCTGCTGGAGGCGATGGGCGAACAGCAGGTCACCGTCGACGGGACGACACACGAACTCCCCGACCCCTTCTTCGTCATCGCGACGCAGAACCCCGTCGAGCAGGAGGGGACCTTCGGCCTGCCCGAGGCCCAGCGTGACCGCTTCGTCATCAAGACGGCCATGGGCTATCCCGACCGCGACGGCGAGCGGGAACTGCTGGCCCGCCGTGCCGGCCGCGTGGAGCAGGCCCCCAGCGTCGACCCAGTCGTCGACGGCGAGCGCGTCTCCGCCCTCCAGCGCGTCCCCGAGGGCGTGACGATGGACGAGCGCCTGCGCGACTACGTCGTTGACCTCGGTCGGGCGACCCGCGAGGACCGCCGCGTCGAGGTCGGCGTCTCACCGCGGGGGGTCCAGCGCCTGTTCGAGGCCGCCCGCGCCCTCGCCGTGCTCCGTGGGCGCGACTACGTCGTCCCCGACGACGTCAAGCGGGTCGTCGCGCCCGTCTTCACCCACCGCATCGTCCTGACCGCCGACGCCAGCGTCCGCGGGACCGACCGCTCGGAAGTCGTCGCGTCGGTGCTGGATAGCGTCGAGGTCCCGGCCGTCGGCGGCGAGCCACAGGACGGCAGCGGGGGCGGCGGGTCACCGCGGCCCGACGGCCACCGTCAGGACGGGGAGTCGTAGAGATTCGCAAAAGAACCCATCATTCGACTGACTATCCTGTGGTGCGTACCAGCAACGCCGTACGAGATTCAGAGCGTGTAGTCACCCGTCGGCTATCGTTGGTTTCGTGCCGATTCTGATGAATCAGCTGGTCAGTACACCTGCCGACTGAACGTCAACCCGCTGTGGAAATCATCTCGTGGCGGTCAGTGACGAGAGGCTCACGAGTCTTCAATCTGCAAGGCTGGGGCGATAAACGCTTCTGTGAGCACGAGCGCACAGATAATCCCTATCCACGCGAAAATCACCGGATGTGAGGTGGCAAACCCAGGCCACAGGGGTGCAAATAACGTTTCCCGTGTGAGTTCACCGGCGAGTAGGCGAATCGCTCTGTCCACCACGACGACGAATCCGACCGCCGCGAGGACTTTACGGAAATCCACGGGTATGGTTCCGCTCTCTCGAATAAAAAGCGTTTCACAAAAATACACGATTCGTGGAGCAATAAATTCTCCAGCTGTACTGACCGATTCATCATCCCGCTACCTGGCCAAAAAGTGGTTACCGATACGCGCTCTGTATCTTGCACGACGGATTCAACAAGTCCCCACTCAGTCAGGTTCGAAAGTATGACTACTTCTGCGAATTCCGATAGGGCTCACCGCAGCGCCGCGACGAGGAAGACGATGCCGGCGAGCACGCCCATCAGCGCGACGACGGCGGTCGGCGAGTCGGCGGCGATGTCGGCCTCGATGGTCGTCGCGACGCCGTAGGCCAGAACCGTCCCGACCAGTCCGACCGCCAGCGTCCCGCCGGCGTGGACGAGTTCGGCGTTGCGCGTCGGGGCGCGTCGGCCGATTTCCTCGCCCAGCGTCGTCCCGTAGCGGCCGACGTCCCAGACGAGGAACGCGCCGACGAGGCCGCCGAAGACCAGCCACGCCGGCGCGTCGACCGTGCCGGCGAAGGTGGCGGCGACGAACAGGCCGCCGCTTGCCAGCGAGTACCCGGCCGTCTCCCCCGACAGGTAGCCCGCGAGGAGTGCGAGGCGGCCGACGAGGACCACCGCTGCCGTCACGCCGACGAGCAGCGCCACGAGCACGACGACGATGGTGCCAGCCCCGAAGAAGTCGGTGTAGAGCGTCACGCTCTCGCGGAACGCCGTCTCGAAAGGAGTGGGTAGCTCGGCGGCGATCGACGCGACGAGCCAGGCGACCACCGACTGCGCGACGGCGATGGCGACCGCAGTGACGACGGCGCCACCGACGAAGGGGCCGATTCTGCTGAGAAAGCCAGTAATCGACCCGCGTGCGGCCCGCCGGAGCAACCGGGTCGCGACCACCGTCGGCACCGCGACGGCCGTGGCGCCGACGAGGACCGACCGGAGCGGCGGGGCCGTCGACAGCTCGACCAGCGTGCGGTACAGCCCCGGCCCGACGAGTTGGCGGAGGTCGGTCGGGCCGCCGCCCACTTCGAGGACGGCGAGGGGAATCGCGCCGACGACGCCGACCGCGGCCGTCCAGGTCAGGGCTCGCCGGACCCCCTCGACGCGGCGCTGCTCGGTCTCGCCGCCCCCGCTGTCGGCGAGCAGTTCCGCGACGGGGAGTGCGGCGATGGCCGCCCGGACCGACAGCGCGGCGACCGCGACCAGCAGCGCCAGCGTCCCGAGGTGTGTCGTCACGGGCGCGGGCGCGAGCAGCCAGTCGCCTACTCCGGCCAGCAGCGGTCCGAGCAGTACCGGCGGCTGGCTGCCGCTGGTCAGGTACGCGCCGACGACCATCGCCGCGCCGGCGACGGCGGGGACGAGGCTGGTCTTGACGGTCAGCCAGAAGTACGACGCCAGGGTGGAGCCGTCGACGACGTTGCGGACGCCGACGGCCACGCCGAGGACGGCGAACAGGCAGCCGACGACGACGCCGACCTGGCTGAGCAACAGGAGCGAGCGGGTGACGAGCTGTCCGGTGGTCTCGACGGGGAAGAAGGAGCCGACGAGCACCAGCACCGTGCCCACGGTCCCGACGAGGAAGCCGACGCCGACGGCCACGGTCAGCAGGCTGGCGAGGACGCCCGTCACGGTCTCCATCCGCGCTGTCGAGACGAGGTGGAGGCTCGCGGCGAAGCAGGCCGCGCCCGCCGTCCCGAACAGCGCCGGCCACAGCACGAGGTCGACCTCGCCGAACAGGAGTGCGACGAGGCCGGCCGTGACGACGGCGGTGATGGCCGTGCTCGTCAGCGTCGGCCGGCCGGTGTGGGTGGACGTTTCGGTGCTCATCGTCCCCCCAGCAGGTGTGGCAGCGACTCCCGGAGCGCGTAGTCGATGGGCTGGTCGAGGTCCCAGCTGACCGTCGTCGCGCCGGCGAGTTCGGCCTCCCGGAGGTGGAGTCGGCGGCGGACGCCCAGGATGGTCTGGCCGACACTGTCCCCGCCGGTGACGTCCGGGCTGACCAGGACCTGCGGGTAGCCACGCACCGCCAGCGACCGGACCAGGTCGGCCGGCCAGCCGTCGACGACGGGCGAGCAGACGACGACCTGCGCGTTCGGCGGGAGGCGCGCGAGCACGCGCTGGATGCGCTCGTCGGGGCCGCCGTCGGCCCGCGGCGTCGTCGCCACCTCGCGGTCCGCGGACTGGCCGTCGGTCTCGCCGCTCGCAGTTTCCGTCTCGGCGGTCGCCTCCGGCCGTCTCCGACGCTCCCGGGTGGTCGCCGCCGCTCGCTCCCTGCCGCCGACGTCGCCCAGCGTGTGCGGGGCCGCGTTCTGGTCGGCGACGTCCTGCAGTTCGCTCAGCACCCGCTTGGCGCGGGCGGCGTGGCCGCGCTCCTCGGGGTCGACCCAGGGGAGGCCGTCCGGGCCGACCAGCCCGTCGAGCGCGCCGTCGTCGACGCCGACGGCGGTGACCGTCGTGGCGATGCCGGCGTCGCTGAGCGTGTCGTACAGCCGCTCGCCCGCGTACGCGCACAGTTCCGCGCCGGTCGGATAGCCCGCGCGCGGCGTGATACGTCCGACGGGGCGGGCGTCGACCAGCAGGACGGTCCGGATGGACTGCTCCTGGCGGTACTGGACGGTGACGAACTCGCCGGTCTTGGCGTAGTGTCGCCAGTCGACCCTGTTCATCGGGTCGCCGGCCTGGTACTGCCGGGTGGCGTAGAACTCCAGCCCGCTCCCGCCGGTGTCGGTCGGCAGCGTCCCGGCCCGCGGGAGCGCGGCGTCACGGATGGGCGCGTGCTCGACCGTGTTGGCACACGAGAGGGTCACGTCGCCGTCGGCGTCGACGGTCAGTGTCTCGACCTCCGTGGCCGCAAGCGAGCGCAGGCGGACGGCGGGGTCGCCGAAGTCGTACTGGCCGCGCTTGGCGACCACGGTGTATTCGAGCGTCGCGCTGCCGCCGGGCGGGACCGAGAGCGCGGCCCGCGGCGACCCGTCGGTGACCGCCAGTTCGTCCGGCACGCCGTCGATGACCCGCAGGTCACTCAGCACGCTGTCGCCGGTGTTCTCGACGGTCACGGTGACGGTGACCGCCTCGCCCGGTCGGGGGTCGGGCTGGTCGAACGACCGGCGGACGGCCACCTCCGCGGACGCGGGGAGGCCCGAGACGACGCCGTAGAGGACGTAGGTGAGCGGAATCGCGGCGGCGACCAGCAGAGTGCGGCTGGCGTAGAGCAGGCCGAAGCCGGTCAGCGCGAGCGTCCCGACCAGGCCGACGTTCCACCGATGGACCCGCCGGCGCGTCATGGCGTCTCCTCCGTGAGTGCGGTCGCCGCGGCGAGCGTGCGCCGGATTCGGCGCTCGCGCTCCCGTTCCGGCGTCAGCCACAGCCTGACCCGCGAGAGCAGCGACGCCTGCGGCCCTTCCTCGGCACCGAGAAAGGCCGCCGCGACGCGGTCGTCGGTCCAGTCGCCCGAGGCGACGACGTCGCGGGCCTGGGCCCGTCTGACCTGGTAGCGCCGTGCGTACGCCTCGACGACGAGGCCGGTCAGCGCGTCCCGCACCGCTGCCAGCCGTGCGCCGCCGGACGCGACGGCCCGGTCGACGTCCGCGTCGATGTCGGCGGCGGTCAGCGTCCGCCGGTCGGCCGTCACCGCCTCCGGCGGGGCCGTGACGGCCCCGTCGAACCGTCGCTCGGCGGGCGAGGCGCTGGCGACCGTCCGGTCGCCCGGCGAGGAGCGCGCCGCCACCGTGACGTACAGCCCGACGACGAGCGTCGCGACCAGCATCACGAGCGTCGGGTCGAGGCCCGAGAGCTGTCCGACGACGGCCTCGACGGGGCCGACGGCGAGTAGCACCTCCGGCGCGACCACGAACACCGCGGCGACGAGCGTCGCCAGCGCCCCGAGCGTGCCGAAGACGGCGACCCGCAGGCGCATCACTCCGCCCCCCGCGGTCCGTCTGTCGTCTCCTCGCTCTCGTCGGCCCGGTCCCGCTCGATTGCCGAAAGCGCCTCCTCGACGCGCTCCAGCCGCTCGCTGGCCGAGCGCGCGCCGTACTCGACCTCGCGGAAGGCGTCCCGGAGTCTCGCCACCGGCTCCGCCGGCAGGCCGTCGCGGTCGACGGCGTGGCGGGCGATCTCTCCCGGCGTCTTCGTGCGCTGTCGCCGGAGGCTGACGTAGTCGAGGAACTGCGCCCACGCGCTCCGCACGGTCCGGCGTGCCTCCGCCGGCGTCGTCTCGGCCGGCCGCTCCTCGGGGGTCTCGCCGCGCCCGACGCGGCGTCGGAGCGTCCGTCGCTTCGTCGTCAGCCACGCCAGCAGCGCCGCCCACAGTTCGGCCGGAGTCACCCTCCCGCGCAGCAGGGCGGCCAGGTGGGCGGCAGTCCGGCGGAGCCGCGCGGCCAGGCGGGCGAGCAGTTCGTCGCCACGCGTCGCCAGCGTCACGAGCAGCCACTGCGCGGCCTGGACCGTCAGCCGGGGGAGCCGACGGAGCAGCGCCAGGACCTCACGCGGCGCGTACCCGCGGCGAGCGGCCACCCCCAGCGGCACGGCGACGGCCAGCACCAGCCCAGCGAGCGCCAGCCCGAGGTTCGCGAGAAGCCCGGAGACCGTCGCTTCGTCGGTCAGGCCGAAGGCGCTGGCCGTGAGGGTGGTGCTCGACGCGAGGGGCAACCCGACCGTGGCCGTCCCGTCGACGCCCGTCGTCGCGGCCCGTCGGCCGTCGCGCAGGACGGGGGCGGAACTGACGGGGTCGCCGCCGGCCGTCACCGTCACCGTCGCGGTGGTCAGCGGGAGCGCGAGCGGCGCGTCGGGCGCGACGCTGACGTTCAGCGACGGCAGCGTGAGCGTCCGCGAGCCGGCAATCGGCTCCCGCTCGACGGCTATCGTGACGGGTCCGGGCTGGTCCGGGAGCGCCACCGTCGCCCGGCCACTGTCGCCCGTCGTCGCCACCTGCCTGTCGTCGACGTGGACGGCCGCGCCCTCGACGGGGACGTCGTCGACCGTCGCGGTGACGGTGACAGTCGCCCCGGGAACGACGTCGCCGGAGACGGTGACCGTCGCGTTCGTCTCGACGGGGATGGTCACCTCCGCCGCACCCGTCGACGGTGGGGGGAGACGGTAGAAGCGGTCGGTGTCTGCCGGGAGTGCCCGCGCCCCCGCCGCGGCGAAACTGGCGGCGGACCCGTCGTCGACGTCGACACGGAGTTCCCGGGTGTAGGGGACGGTAGCGACGACCGTCCCCTGCTCGTCGGTCGTCCCGACGGGGTCGCCGTTGAACAGCACCGTCGCCCCGGCCGCGGGGACGCCGTTGCGCGAGACGCTGACCTCGACGGCCGTCCCGGGGACTGCGGTCCGGTTCAGCGAGATGTCGTACCCCGACTCTGTCTGGCCGGTTGTTCCGTCGTCTTGGTCTTCCGGGTCCGTCTCGTCGGGTCCGTCCGTCGGCGTCTCGCCGGGGGCGGGCGTGGCCGTCGGCGTCCGTTCGGCCGTCTCCCCCTCCGGCGTGAAGGACTCGCCGGGGCTGCCCTCCTCGCGGGGCGTGTACTCCTCGTTCGGGCTCTGCTCCGCCAGCGACTGCTGTTCGGTTCGGAGGCGCTCGCTGCCGGGCGTGGGGTCGAACTTCACCCAGCCGACGTCCTCGAAGTAGACCTCGACCCAGGCGTGGGCGTTCATCGCGCGGACGGTGTAGGTGTCGCCGGCCTGCTGGCCGGTCGAGTACCCGACCGTGTAGCGGGCGGGGATGCCCTGTGAGCGCAGCATGACGACCATCGACGTCGCGAAGTACTCGCAGTACCCCCGGTCCATGTCGAAGATGAACGTGTCGGCCATCGAGTCGCTGGTCCGGGAGACGTTCAGCGAGTACGCCTTGTCGGTTTCGAGCCACTCCTCGATAGTGACGGCCGTCTCGTAGGGCGTGGAGGCGTTGCGCGTCAGTTCGTCGGTGAACTGGCCGACGCGGGCGGGGACGTCGGTCGGCAGGTCCGTGTAGCGGCGCTCGACGTCGACCGGGTAGTCGGTCCCGGCCGCCCGCAACAGCGCGGTGTCCTGGGGCGGTCGGTGGCTGACGCCGACGTAGCTCTCCCCGGTCCCGAGCGCCTGGTCGGTGCGAACGGCGCGCTGGTCGGTCACGAACAGCCCCGACCGGTCGCGGACGGTGCTCGGCCGCCAGACCGTCGGCAGCGCGGTGGCCGACCGGTTCAGCGTCACCTCGTACTCGACGCGGGGCCCCTGGATGCCGTCACCCTCGATGGGCCCGTCCAGCGGCACTGCGCCGCCGCTCTGTCGCCAGCCGGTGCCGGTGTAGCGGTCGTAGGCGGCGGTGCGCCAGTAGGCCGGCCGCGGGCTGGTGACGGTGAAGTGGACGGTGTTGTTCTGTGACTGGTAGGGGTTGGGGCCATCGACGCCCGTCGCGCCGCCGACGTCGGTGTTCCGGGAGGGGTTGAGCGCGCCGAAGCCGCTCCGGCCGATGTTCCCCAGTTCCTCCGGTCCGAGGCCGCTTCCCGGCGGTCCCTCGGAGCTGAGCGCGGTTCCGGGGACGAGGCGCTCGGCGGGACTGCCCCCGGCACCGCCGGTGAGCGAAGGGACCAGCATCCCGGCGAGCACCAGCGCGAGCAGACAGCACGCGACGAGCAGGATTCGCACCGTATCGCGTGCCGGCGCTCCGTCGGAGTCCGTCGCTTCTGGAGCCATTTGTCAGGACAGCGTGTGTCTTGGGACGATTGGTGCGGACGGGTATAACGATGACGCCGACGCCCGGGGGCGAGCGCGTCAGAGTTACGGCCCGCGCTCCCCAACGGCCCGACATGGACGCCCACCTCCGGGCCGGCATCGCCGTCTACAACGCCGGCGGCTACCACGCCGCCCACGACGCCTGGGAGGACCACTGGCTCGACCTGGAGTCGGGCACCGACGACGAGCGGTTCCTCCACGGGCTCATCCAGTTCACCGCCGCCGTCTTCCACGCCCGCAACGGCAACTGGTCCGGCGCGACCGGCCTGGCCACGAGCGCCCGCGAGTACCTGGCCGGCCTGGACGACGACTACCGCGGCGTCGACGTGGCCGCCGTCCGCTCCTACCTCGGGGACCTGGCCGCCGACCCGGAATGTATCGAGCGCCGGCCGCCGCTCGCGCTCGCCCACGAGGGCGACCGACTCGCGCTGACGGACCTCGACTTCGAATCGACGGCCGTCGCCGCGGACGTGCTGGCGGAGGAACACGGCTACGACGAGGCCGTCGTCGCGGACGCCGTCGAGTACGCCCGCGCGGACCTCGACGACGGCAAGACCGAGAGCCCCTTCGTCACCTTCCTGTTCGACTTCGTGCGCGACCCGGAGAGCCGCGGCATCGTCGCCCAGCGCCTGGCCGAGCACGTCGAGCGCCGCCGCAGCCGCGAGGAGGACGTCGAGGGACTGTTCGACTGACGCGCCGGTGACGCGCTCCAGGCGTACGCGCCGCTTTCGGATTGTTGCTGCCGGAAAAATCGCGTCCGCGAACCTGTCGTGACGTCAGTCGACGCTGTGGCTACTCCCGCAGCCAGGCCAGCAGGCTCTTCAGCGGGCTGTCGACCCGTGCGAGGTCCTCCGGACGCGGCGTGTCTTTCAGTCGTACGGGACCACTCTTGGGTCTGGTCACTTGCTTCGCCATTGCATGTGGACCTCGTTGCTGGACGGGCTTAAATATATTGGAAGTGTGATATTTTGTTCAGCGTCGACCGTGATAGATGACTATTTTTCATATCGGAATTCGATACCGGATTTCGCAATATTTGCTGTTCGAGACACTCTACGGGACATCTACGTCACGTCAGTAACCTAAATATCCTGTAACTTGGGCGGAAAATCCGACCGGTCGACGCAGCCACGGAAGTACACGAAAAGTGATAGTATGACTCACTGTGCCACGGCGGCCGGGGCGTGTTACTGGACCTGTTCGTCGCCGTTCCACTCCGCGGAGTTGTCGCGGGGGGCGTAGCCGAGGGCTTCTTTGGCGCGCTCTAAGGAGTAGTACTTGCGGTCGTTGTCGGAGATGCCGTAGACGATTTCGTAGTCGTAGTCGGCCCGGAGCGCGCAGTCGTGGAGGTGCCAGCAGTCACGGGGCGAGAGCCACATCGCCTGGCCGCGCTCGTAGTCGATGGGTGGGTGCTGCTCGTTGAGGTTGCCGATGCGGACGTTGCACACCGAGATGTCGTGTTTGTCGTGGTAGTACCGGCCGATGATTTCGCCGGTGGCCTTCGAGATGCCGTACTTGTTGCCGGGGCGGGGCAGTTCCGTCCCGTCCAGGCGGAAGTCGTCGTCCGCGCGGTACATCTCGGGGGTGCGCTGGTCGCTCTCGAAGGCGCCGACGGCGTGGTTCGAGGAGGCGTAGACCACCTTCTCGACGCCCTCGTCGACAGCCACCTCGTAGAGCGTGTGGGTGCCGTCGATGTTGTTCTCCAGCACGCTCGTCCAGGGGGCGCTGGGGCGGGGGTCGCCGGCGAGGTGGATGATAGCGCCGACGCCCTCGGCGGCGGGGGCGACGTCCTCGTAGTCCTGTACCTCGCCGGTCCAGTAGGGGTGGTCCGGCTCCTCGGCGGGCTGGCTGTGGTACATCAGTCGCCAGTCGTACTTCTCGCCCAGCCCCCGGAGGATGACCTGCCCGACGTGACCGCCAGCACCCGTGAGCAAGACCGGCTCGTCCATTCAGTCGTAGCCAGGCGAACGACCGGTAAGTAGCATACGATTTGTTGCGAGTCCTGTCGCCGCGTTGCCGCGACCGACGCATCATTACGCCGTGCGCGGGTACTGGCGGTATGACCGAGGACGCGGACCCGACGGCGGCGCAGGTGGCCTGCTTCGAGGCCGGCATCAAGTTCGGCTCGCTGTATCACCAGTTCGCGGGCACGCCCGTCAGCCCCGCGAGCGCGGACTCGCTCGCACGAGCGATGGAGGCGGCCATCGAGAACCAGCCCCACTGCGAGAACGTCGTCGTGGACGTTCGCGAGGACCGACTGCGGGACGCACTCGCCGACGCCAGCGCCGACTACACGGAGCTGACGGGACGGTTCATGGACGTGGACGTGGAGATAGCCTACGAGGGCGTGGCCGTCCACGCACAGATGCGGATGGCCGACGGCTACCCGCTGATGGAAGTGGTCGACGTGCGGTCCTGAGCCGCAAGCACGGCGTGCTCGCCCGCCGACTGCTCCCCGATGTATCAGATTTATGTCGCTGACAGGCGCATGTTCAGTATGGCCTACTATGCCCTGGAGTGCGTGGACGACGCCGTCGAGGCCACGCGCGACTTCCTCCTCCCCGTGGACCGGAGCCGGTGGCTGAAACTCGCCGTCGTCGTGTTCTTCCTCTCCGGCGGGTCGGGAGTCAGTTCGCTCCCGAACACCTCCTGGAACGTCTCGGCGGAGGAACTCGGCGTCGTCGACGTTCCCCCCGGTCTCGATTCGCTCCCCGAACTGTTCGACACAGTCCTCCCGTTTCTGGTGGGGCTGGCCGTCGTCTTCGCGCTCGTCGGCGTCGTCTTCGCGCTCGTCGGTTCCATCATGGAGTTCGTCCTGGTCGACTCGCTGCGCACCGGGTCGGTGGCCGTCCGTGCGACGATGCGGGAGTACCTCGGTGGCGGGCTGGCGCTCTTCGCCTTCCGGCTCGTCCTCGGACTCGTCGTCGTCGGCCTGTTCGCCGCGCTCGCGCTCGTGCTCGTCGTCCCGGCAATCGGCAACGACGCCCAACTACTCTTCGGCGTGGCCGTCCTCGTCCCCGTCGGGCTCGTCGTCGGCGTCACGGCCGCCGTCGTCCACGGCCTCACCACGGAGTTCGTCGTCCCGACGATGATACACGAGGACCGCGGTCTGCGGAGCGCGTGGGGGCGGTTCTGGCCGGTGCTGCGCGGGAACCTCGGGCAGTTCGCACTCTACGTGCTCGTCCGCTTTGCCCTCACCATCGGCGTCGGCATCGTCGCGGGCATCGCCGTCGGCATCGCCGCCGTCGTCGTGGGCGTCCCCTTCGTCGTCCTCGGCGGCGTCGCCTGGTTCGGCACCGGCGGCGCGCTGACGCTCGGGTCGGCGGTGGTCTACGGGCTGTTGCTCGCGGTCTACGTCCTGACGTTGCTCGCCGTGACCGCCGTCGTCCAGGTGCCGCTGAAGTCGTTCACGCGGTACTACGAACTGCTCGTCCTCGGTGACGTAGAGCCAGAACTGGACCTGATTCCGGAGCGCCGCGAGTCGGTCCGCTCGCCGTAGCGGTCCGCGGCGACGGACGCTGCCCGAATATTTATCACGCTCAGTTGAGATGTTCGAACGATGTCCGCGTCCCCGCCGTTCATCGACAGGGAGTCCGGTGAGCTGGATACGAGCCAGATTCGAGCAGAGGCGTTCCCGCTCGCGGGACTCATCGTCCTGTTCGGCGGGCTGGCGCTGATTCCGTTTCTCCTCGGTATCCTGTTCGGTAACTCCAGTCTCAGTATCCTGTTCGTCCTCGCGACGCAGCTCGTCCTCGCCGTCGGTGCCGGAATCGTGCTCATGTACGTCGTCGCCCGCGCGATACAGCTCGCCGGCTAGCCCGAACGGCCCCCGCTGCTTCCGTCGTCCCGGACTAACCTCGCGCCCCCTCTCGTGTCGGTCGGTTTCACTTTCACTTTCAGGCGTGCGTTTAACCCGTCCGCCGGCGAAGATGCCGGTATGAGTCAATCGACACTCGACGACGACGAACTCTTCGGCGAGGCGGCATCGGAGATGCGCGCGGACGTGGAGGACTCTCTGGCCGCGGCCCGCGAGAGCCTGCCCGACGCCGACGACGTCTGGGAGGTCGAGGCCGACAACACGCTGGGCGTGCTGAACGCGCTCCGGTCGGCGCTCGACGTCGGCGACGCCGAGGACCACCTCCGCGACGCGAAGAAGTGGTACACGATGGGCGAGCGCGCCGACGCCTTCGAGGACGCCGGGGACCTGGAGGAGGCAATCGCGGACGTGGAAGAACTCGTGACGGACATCGAGGACGCCCGCGAGCAGGTGGGCGACCTCACCAGCACGATTCCGCAACTCCGCAGCGCGCTGGAAGACGCCGACGACGACGCCGACACCGACGCGGACGCCGACACCGACGCGGACGCCGACGCCGCCGAAGCCGAAGCCTGAGTCCGAGCGTCAGTTTTTCTGGTGCCACTCCCGGCGCTCGACAGTCCCGAGCAGGTCCGCCAGCGCGTCGGCCGCCGCCGCGAGCAGTTGCTCGCCCGCCTCGGCGCTGCTCTGTCCGGGGTCGCCGACGGTCCCGCTTTCGGAGAACTCCGCGGTGTCGTAGGCCAGGTTCGTCCCGGACTGCCACTCGCCCCAGCCGTCGGCTCCCTCGGTCGCCGCCTGCTCGAAGCGGTCCTCGTCGACGATGTCCGGCTGGATGTGCCGGACGAGGCTGGTCTCGACGGCCCCGCCGTGGCCCATCCCGGCGTCGTCGGGCAGCGCCGCCGCGTCCCCGGCGTCGACGGTGTCGAACCAGGTGAAGGGGACGGTGTAGGCGGTGCCGTCGCGGGTGAGGCGGCCGCAGACCTCCCGGAGGGGGGCGGTGTTGCCGCCGTGGCCGTTGACGACGACCACGCGGTCCCAGCCGTGGTGGGCGAGGCTGGCGACGGTCTCGCGGACGTTCGCGCGGAAGGTGTCCTCGCTGACCCACAGCGTCCCCGCGAAGTGGCGGTGCTCCTCGGCGACCCCGACCGGCAGCGCCGGCGCGACGACGACCTCCCCGTCGTAGGCGTCCACGCCGGCCTCCGTGACAGCCGCCGCGGCGAGGTGGTCGGTCCCCAGCGGCGCGTGCGGGCCGTGCTGTTCGGTGCTGCCGACGGGCAGGACCGCGAGGTCGGTGTCGGCGGCCTCGGCGTCGGTCCACGTTACCTCCGTCAGGTACATACGCGCCCGTAGACCGCCCGGCGTCTTAACGGCTGGCGCTCTCGCCCGGCTCAGACCAGCGTATCCGGCCGTTCGGAGAGGTAGCTGAAGACCAGGCCCAGCGACGCGCCGTAGACCCAGTGGGCGACCAGCGTCAGGACGAGATAGAGCACGAGCGAGACGCCGCCGAAGCCGGCGTAGAACGCGCCGACGAAGCCGGTCCACAGCGCCGTCCCGAAGAAGACGCCGGCGACGGGCCAGGAGTCCCCCGGGAGATACTCCTTCAGCGAGGCAAACAGCAGCGGCCAGGGGAACATCCCGCCAGCCAGGAAAATGAGGTAGCCGACGGTAACCTCCGGAACGAGCCCGCCCAGTCCGACGAGCCGGGCCAGCGCGCCGAAGGACTCCCGCGAGAACGCACCGAAGGACTCCGCGACGAGCAACACGACCGTCATCATCGCCACCCCGACGAGACCGCCGGCCGCGCCGACCACCCCGTCGGCGACGATGCCGCCGAGCCGGTCGTACTTGCTCCCCTCCTCCGCGAGTGCCGCGTCCTCCAGTTCCGTGGTGCCGTCTGGCATGACCACAGTTGTGTAGGCTCGTCGCGGCAAAAGTGTTGATTGAGATTCACGTGCGGATTACTCACCGGGCAGTTCGGTCCGATGGGGCACGCTCCCGTGGCTTGATGCCCGGCCGGGGCGTAGTATCACTATGGCGCACGACCACCCCGAATCGAGCGAGTCCGACTGGGACAACCCAGACTTCTGCCCGTTCTGTGGGGCCGAACTCATCGACGCCGGCGCTGGCTTCATGGAGCACATCGAGGACGCCGAGACCTGCCGCGAGCGGTTCGAGGACTGGCGGACGAACATCGTCGAGGACGTCGGCGAGGAGTGGGGTGGGTGAGCGGTCAGTCGTCGGCGTCGGTGCGTGCCCGGCGACGCGCCGCCCGCTCGACGAACTCGGCGGGCAGGTCGTCGATTTCGCCGGCCTGGACCGCCCAGAGGTTCGCGTAGAGCCCGTCGGCCTCCAGCAGGTCGCCGTGGGTCCCCCGCTCGACGACCTGGCCGTCGTCGAGGACGACTATCTGGTCGGCGTCCTTCACCGTCGAGAGGCGGTGGGCGATGACCAGCGTCGTCCGGTCCGCGGTGAGGCGGTCCAGCGAGCGCTGGATGAGCATCTCCGTCTCCGTGTCCACGTCGGAGGTGGCCTCGTCGAGGACGAGGATTTCGGGGTCTTTCAGGATGGCGCGGGCGATGGCGATGCGCTGGCGCTGGCCGCCGGAGAGTTTGACGCCGCGCTCGCCGACCATCGTGTCGTAGCCGTCGGGGAGGTTGGTGATGAACTCGTGGGCCTCGGCGGCCTCGGCGGCCTCGCGGATGGCCGCGTCGTCGGCGTCGGGCGTCCCGTAGCTGATGTTGTCCCGGACGGTCCCGTAGAACAGGAAGGTCTCCTGGCTGACGTAGCCGACCTGGCTGCGGAGGCTGGGCACGGTCACGTCGCGGACGTCGGTCCCGTCGATGCGCACCGCGCCCTCGTCGACGTCGTACAGCCGCATCAGCAACTTCACGGCGGTGGACTTGCCCGCGCCGGTCGGCCCGACCAGCGCCACGGTGTCGCCGCCGTCGACGTCGAAGTTCACGTCGTCGACGACGGTCTCGCCGTCGTACCCGAAGGAGACGTGGTCGTACTCGACGTCGCCGTCCCTGACGGCCAGCGGCTCAACGTCGTC
Organism: Salinibaculum sp. SYNS191; assembly: GCF_037338445.1. Taxonomy (NCBI): domain Archaea; kingdom Methanobacteriati; phylum Methanobacteriota; class Halobacteria; order Halobacteriales; family Haloarculaceae; genus Salinibaculum; species Salinibaculum marinum. The sequence continues at coordinate 1,437,535 of NZ_CP147838.1, read as the reverse complement.
GCGCTCGCCGATGCGGTCGGGGGTGTCCATCAGGCCGAAGACGCGCTCGGCGGAGGCGTACGCGCGCTGGTACATGTTGATTATCTGCCCGAACTGGGCCATCGGCCAGATGAACCGCTGCGTGTAGAAGATGAACGTCACGAACACGCCAGCGCTGACGGTCCCCTCCAGCACCCAGAGGCCGCCGACGGCGAAGGTCACGACGAAGCCCAGGCCGGCGAGCAGCCGGAGGGCAGGGAAGAAGGTGATGCGTGTCGTGATGGCGTCCCAGTTGGCGTCGTAGTAGTCACGCGAAACGTCGTCGACGCGGTCGGACTCGAAGGGCTCGGTGTTGCTGGTCTTGATGACCTGGATGCCGCCGAGGTTGTTCTCCAGCCGGGAGTTGAGCGAGCCGACCGTCGAGCGCACGTCGGCGTATTTGGGCTGGATTATCTCGATGAACTTCTTCGTGAAGAAGGCGATGATGGGCACGGGTAACAGCGCGACCAGCGCCAGTCGCCAGTTCAGGTAAAAGAGGATGCCGGCGATGCCGATTACCATGATGACGAGCCGGGAGACGGAGTTCATGCCGTCGTTGAGGAACTTCTCCAGCCGGTTGACGTCGTTCGAGAGCACCGACATGAGTTCGCCGGTCTGCTTGTCGGCGAAGAAGTCCATGTTCAGCCGCTGCATCTTGTCGTAGGTGTCGGTCCGGACGTCGTGTTGCACGCCCTGGGCGAAGCGGTTCCACCCCCAGTTTCGGGTGTAGTGGAAGACGGCACCGCCGAGAAAGCTCGCGGCGATGATGCCGCCGGTGAACCAGAGCTGTCCGGTCTGGGTGTCCGGCAGCCACGCCTGCGGGACGAACAGCAGCGAGAAGGCGGATTCGTTCAGAAAGATGGCGTCGATGGCGATGCCGAGCAACAGCGGCGGCAGGAGGTCGAGCACCCGCGCGAGGATGCTGCTCACCAGCCCGACGAGGAAGTAGCCCTTGCGCTCGCCGCCGCCGTACTCGGTGTACAGGCGGAGCATCGGCCGGTCGACCTGCTCGCGTTCCTCCTCGAACGCGTCCGAATCCGGACCAGCGTCGATATTCACACCTGATGCATGGGTTTGCGCGCAAAAAGTGCGTCGGGGTCACCTCAGCCGCCGGCCGGTTCGGCGTACGCCGCGGGAATCTCGACGGTGTCCCCGGCGGCGATGCCGGTCCGGTTCGTGTACCCGCGGGGCACCTCCAGGACGTACTTCCCGCGGCCGGGGTACTCCAGCGTGGTGTCGTCCGCTGGCACTGCGGCGTGGCGAATCGCCCGGATGGTCCCGTCGGGCGCGACGAAGACGATGTCCAGCGGGAACGACATCGACGGCGGCATGATATAGGGTTTCTCGCCGTCGCTGGCGTGGACGAACAGCATCCCCTCCCCGTCGGAAAGCGTCTCGGTCCGGCGCAGTCCCACCCGGCGCTTGGCCGTCGTGTCGGCGACGCGGACGTCGACGGTGGCGAGTGCCGTCCCGTTCTCGTCGACGACGGTGACCGACGTGTTCTCGTAGGGGCCTGGATTGACGAACTGGATGGGCGGGACGGCGAGGATAGCGACGACGGCGAGGACGGCCAGCAGGCCGGCGACGACCAGGACGCGCTGCCGGGTATCCATGGTGTGTCGGTGGTCCGAGGCGGGGGTAAGCGTTCCGACCGCAGAGAGAAAGCATTATTCCCCCGGATAGGCTTGTCCCCTCTGTAGGGTTCGTGGTCTAGTTGGTTATGACGCGGCCTTTACAAGGCCGAGGCCGGCGGTTCGAAACCGCCCGAACCCATATTCCTGTTGCGAGCAACCCGCGAGCAACAGGAATCGGACGTGAGCGGCGCGTTTCGAACCCTATCAGTCGCGCGCAGCGGAGCGAGCACGTCTGATTTCGGTTCGAAACCGCCCGAACCCACTTTTGCCGCGAACAATCCGTGAGCGGCAAATGGGCATGCGGTTTCGCGCCCAGAGGACGAGCGAAGCGAAGTCCTCGCGGTTCGAAACCCCCCGAACCCCCTGCCGTTGGCCGCACCCTCCTCGCCAGCCATAGAGCCCAGATAGCACGGGCCTGACCGGGCTTTATCCTGTCAGGGAGCGTACGTACCATATGGTCCGCAAACGCACACTCGCACTCGCAGCACTCGGCGGCGCGGTCCTGGCCGCCGGTGCATCGACCCTCTACCAGCGCGCCGCGACGGAGACAGTCTCCTACACCGTGGTCGCACGACTCGACGACGTCGAACTGCGGCGATATCCGGAATCGGTCGTCGTCGAGACGGCCGAAGACTCCCAGATGGAGGCGTTCCGGCGGCTGTTCCGGTACATCGCGGGCGCGAACGCGGCGGACGACGAGATAGCGATGACGGCACCGGTCGAAATGTCCGGCGGCGGTGCGAAGATTGCGATGACCGCCCCCGTCGAAATCGGCGGCGACACCGACGAGCAGCGGATGCGCTTCTACCTCCCCGAGGAGTACGACATCGACTCCGCGCCGCGGCCGACCGACGACGCAGTCGAACTGGTGTCCATCCCGGAGCGCACCCTGGCGGTCCGGGAGTTCTCCTGGCGACCGACCGAGGACCGCATCGAACGCGAGACGGAGGCGCTGCTCGCCGCGCTCGACGATGCGAACGTCCCGCTCGCCGGCGAACCGTTCTTCATGGGGTACGACGCGCCGTGGACGCTCCCCTTCCTCCGCCGGAACGAGGTAGCGGTCGAGGTCGAGAGTTCCGCTTGAGACCGCTGCTCACAGCCGTCCGAGACAGTTCTCGCAGTACGTGAATCCTGCCTCGTTGGCCGTGCCACACTGGGTGCAGGTCACGCCCGGTCCCGTCTCCGCATCTCCGTCGAGCGCGGCCGGCGGTCCGCGGTCGAACTCCGGGTCTTCGGTGTAGCGCTCCATCTCGCCGGTCTTCCACTTCCGACGGCGTTCGATTCCATCGACGACGATTCGCTTGAGGACCGGAATCGCGACCGCTAACGCGACGAGGAGGAGAACAGTGATGACCGCGGCGTAGACCTCTCCGAACGTGACCACACGGTTACTACGGCCGGCGTCGGTTTATAAAATGCGCCTCGTTGACACACGGCATTGCGTGTCCGGATTGTGGCCCGCCTTTCGAAATCCTTTTTTCCCCACTCGCCATCGGTCGGGATGTCGCATCGCGCGCCGCCTTAGCTCAGACTGGGAGAGCACTCGACTGAAGATCGAGCTGTCCCCGGTTCAAATCCGGGAGGCGGCATCCGGCTTCTACACGATTCTCATTCGAGAGCGTTACGCACTCGACTGAAGATTGAGCTGTCCTCGTCTCCGCGAGTGGAGCGAGCGGGAAGTCGAGAGACGAGCGTAGCGAGTCTCTCGAAAGTTCACAATCTAGAAGGCGGCATCAGACTCAGAGTTCAAATACCCGCTAGCACGGCGTGTGTCAGTGGGTGCTGGGAAGCCACTTTCTCTTGGATACCGCTCTCGACTCTCCAATTCCTCGGCTCCTTCAACTGGGACCACCGAGTCGATCGTTGAGCGCATCCATCATCTCCCACAGGAGACCAGTCACCGAGCGTCCGCCAAATGAAACTGGCACGTATGTGTACTCGTCGTTCGTGTTGTCCCGCTCCTGATAGTGGAGCAAGCCGTCGACGTGTGGGTTCGGTTCGCAGTGGAATCCGCAGTCGAGACTGTCTGGCTCGCTGTAATGGAGGGTGTAGTACGCCCGAATCGGTGTTCGCTTCCACGTGTCGCTCCCACGATCAGATGCTTCGGGCCCAGGTGACGGATTCGGGATCCACGTCACCCGGAGCGACGCTGTCTCCGCTGTGCGACTGAACCACGACGGGTCGAGTGTCGCACGCAGTTCCCGGTACGCATTCGGTGGTTCCCCCTCGACAGAGCGAACGGCAGGGTGTCGCGCCAGTTCACCGCGCAACTCGCGAAGAATGCGGTGTCGATCCCGGCCAGGATCAGCCGTCATACTGTGATCGACGACGGGTCGGCTGACCAGGTATCGTAGTTTTCGATGGCGTCCTGCACGAGCGAGAGTCGGTATCGGGCGAGTTCCCAGTCGCTCGCGACCGCGACGAGTTCGTGTGCCTGCTCGGCAGATACGTCAACTTCGGCTGCTCGTTCACGCAAGGTTTCCGGGGAATCAGCGTCGTACTCGGCTTCCCACGCCGCAATATCGCCTTTCAACTCGGCGGCCTGCTCCGAAAGTTCGCGTTTCGTCGTCTCCTGGAGTAACTCCCTGACATCCCGGAGCCGCGTGTACAACGGATCCGGATAGTAATGGCGGGTCCCATCGTTCTCGATCGCTGTTACCACACCCAGATCGATGAGCCGGCGCAGGTGGTCCCGGGCCGTATTCGGGGAGACGGCCGCTTCCGTCGCAATCCACGACGCTGGCCGCGGCTCCGAGAGTGTCATCGTGACTGATTTCACTCGGTCGAACGCCGACGCGTGTTCTTTCCACGTCTCGACCCATTCAGTCTCGTCGGGCGGATTCTCGGGCGACATACTCGACAGTACCCACTCGAGCGTAATATTTCTATCTCTCCGCAAATTATTGCGTGGATCAGTGAGCGACGCGTCGGTCACAGCGAGAAGCGACGGTCGTTCTCCGACGCATTCGAATCCAGACCGATGATCTGTGCCACTGTCCCGCACCCGATTTCTACCAGGAATCGATCCGGTGGCTCGCTCATCGTTCGTCGTACTGGTCCTCAAGATTGTCGAGTGCCCGCCAGAACTGTTCGCTGTTGATCGGCGGTTCCCTCGATGCACACGCTTCCAGCACGCCGGCGTACGTGTCGAACGCCTCGGGATCCGGATCGGTCGCGAGGACACACTCCACGTAGCCATCGAGTGCCCGCTGGATGGTCTGGACGTAGTGATCGTAGGCACCGTCGACCAAATTGTGTCTCTCGTCGACCTCCTCGAAGATTGCTCGGTAGACCGTGCCAGCCGCGAGATACCGTTCGCGGTCGCGGTACTGCTCGGCAACCTCGAAAAACCTCGAGAAGTCGATGGCCTCGAACACGACCGGGTCAGCGTGTGTCTCGAACAGTTGGCCTATCTCCTCGCGGTACTCGTCGACCGATTTGTGGTCGTCGCCGAAGCGTGCGAGAAACTGGTCGCGCAACTCCGCGTTCTCGGCGAGTGCATCGCGGACGAACGCGCGTAGCTCCTCGGCGGATACGTCTGCGAGGACTGTCTCGATGTCCTCACTTTCGTCTCGTGGTGGGCTCGCGGCGACATCCAGTAATACGGCGACGACGTGCTTGCAGTCGCCGCTTCCGTCGTACGGACAGGTACACTGCGTTTCGAGAGTTCGCCCACCGAACTCGACAGTCACGTCGTACAGGTTCGACCCTTGAACCGTCGCCGTCACGAGGTCGCCGAATCGGGCAAGGCGCTGGATGCGTCCCTCGTCGCGGTAGTTCACACCGCGCTCGAAGACGGCATCGGTACACCGCTTCTGGATCGTCGCCTCGTCGACGTTCATGCCCACGAGTATGTCACACTCAGTCGAACCATTTCCGGTTCACTCGGCGGCTGCTGATCGCCGGTCAAGTGGGCAGGCCTGCGACGAGAAACCGAAGGCCTGGAAGACTATCGTTGACTACCTTCCGGTTGTTAGTAACCCGATATCGGCAGAGGCGAGGATTGCTTGAAATGAATAACTGAGAGAAATAAACCGGTCCAACTGCTAAGAGGCGAGGATTTCGAATACGTACTCACGTACGTACCTGTGTACATACTCAGGTACACGAGTGACCACCCGACTTCTGGTGTCGCTCAGAACTCACCAAAATCCCGGACCTACTCACTTTCCGTGGGAGCGGAGGTAAGTCCGGCGGGTCGTCCCTGCTCCCACTCGACCGCGAGGACCGCGTCTCGAAGCGAGTCGAGTCTGCGCGCCACGACATCCAGCGGATGTGAGTCGATGAACTGCGCTGGTTCGTGCGCGACGGGTGTCGAGCCGTCGTTCACCTGCAGATGAACTGGCCCGAGGTCGCCGTGCGTGTCGTCTTGGTGCCAGCCCACCAGCAGACTTCGGTCTGGCTCGATCCAGTTGCACCAGTAGTACTCGTGCGGTTCGCCGGTCTGCAGTTGAAATCCGATCTCGACCCGCGCAGCCGTCACCGGGTACTCGTCGTCACCGAGGAACTGGCGTGGATCTACCTTAGCGACGACACGGTAGGGGCCGGCTTCACGCGGTTCAGCACGCCGTCGTCGAACGTTGTCGAACTCGCCGCTGAGCCGGTTCTGGATACGGTCGTGGAGCCGCTTGCTCTGTAGGTTCGCCCGGTTAGCGAGGAAAACGACCATCAGGCGAGTGTCGAGGGGAGTCAGTCCGCGGTGACGAGAGTTCGATGACGTCATCATACAGTTGGAGTGCGTGCTTCACGAGTCCGAGTTCCGTGTTGATTGCTTCCCACGTAGCGATCACGTTGCGGCGCTCACGGAGCTCCGCAGCCGATAGGTCCCCGCCCGCGAGTTGCTCCCGAAACTCGTCGAGCGAACTGACGTCGTACTCCGCAGCCAACTCTTCCTGTTCTTCTTTCAGTTCCGTGAGCTGACTCTCCAGTTCGTCACGCGAGTGTGCCTCGATCAGGTCAGTCACCTCGTCGAAGAGCATCCGGACCGGGTTCAGATCGTAGGCTTTCGTCCCGCCGACAGTCATTTCCGTGACCCAGTCGTCGCTCTGCAGTCGCTGGAGTTCGTCGTCGGCTGTCGCGCGCGAGACCGCTGCCCGGTCCGCGATCTCCTGTACCGGCGTTGGTTCGTCCAGCAACTCCACGACGTGCCGGACGCGCTCACGCCCGCTCGTACTCTCCGTCCACGACCCCGAGTTCGGCTCAGCCATCTGTACCGATTCCTTGCGCCCGCTATGTCAAATAATTTGGCTCAGCTCAAATATTCAAACAACGCGTGACCTGTCCTCCGATGAAAAGCGGCTCTGATGCTGGGATGGGAGCATTTTTCTACAATCTGACGGCCTGCTGGCCCCGTTCGGTTTCCGCTTCGTCGGTGATGCCGCCAGTGTGCCGCCCGAGTCCCGACGCTGGTGGTGAACCAGAATCGGGAAAGAGGGTGGCACGAGGCAGGTGTGGGTGAACTCTCCCGGGGTCAGGTGCAAGGCTGCCAGCAGGGCCGTACTCCTGCCGGCGACACGGTAGTTCTCGACGCGGACGTAAACCCCCCCAGACTGTTCAGCAACCGGGTCCGCGAGTAGTCAGTTACTAACACCCTGTCCCACGGGATTCGTCCCCCGCCTGGATGGGGGCGACCGGCGCGGCGGCGGTCACGATTCGCGAACCGGTGTCAGCCAGGACCGGGACCGACCGAGGGTTTAACCTCCTCTTGTGCCCGAGTCAACAGTAGAAGATATGTCTCGGTCGTGGCGCGGCGTGTTCTGGGATATCGGCGGCGTCATCCTGGACCCGGCGTCTATCAAGCGGGGTCGGGAGCTGTTCGTCGCGGGGCTGTCGGCGAAGTTCGACCTCGACATGACCGAGACGCTCCGCATCTGGGACAGAGAACTCGGCGAGTACTTCCGCGGCCGCGAGAACCGCACCTTCCGGCCGGCCTACAGGGGGTACCACCGCACTGCGAAGGCCGTGGTCGGCGAGCGCGTGTCCGTCGACGAGTGGCTGCCGCTGGTGATTCAGTCGGCGCACGTCGGCTTCGAACCGGTCGACGGCGTCGCCGAAACGCTGGCCACGCTCGCTGACGAGGGCTACTACCTCGGCGTCATCAGCGACATCGACGCCTGGGAGGCCGAGTTCATCCTCACCTCGTTCGGCCTGCGACAGTACTTCGACCACGTGACGACGTCGTCGGAGGTCGGCCGGACGAAACCCGCGCCGGAGATGTTCCGGACGGCCCTCTCGAAGTCCCCCGTCGGCCCCGACGAGGCGCTCTACGTCGGAGACCGCTACGAGAACGACATGCGAGGCGGACACCGCGCGGGCCTGACGACGGTCGCCTTCGGCGGTACCGCCGCCTCCCGCGCGAGCGAAGAGGAGGGCGTCGTGGACTTCCGTCTCGACGACATCAGGGAGCTACTGGACGTCCTCGACGTCGGGTGACTCGGGGTCTCGACGACGAGAGCATCCCGTCGCGCCCGCCGCAGCGCCGTCGGGAGTGGTGGCCTGACGTGCCGCTGCGGGGGTGTAGAGAGAGCAGAGACCAGTGGGGGTGGGTCAGGCGTCCGCGCGGATTTCGTCGGCGAGCGATGCCACGGCCTCGTCGGCGCTGAGCGCTTCGAGGACGGTCTCGGCGCTGACGTCGAGGGAGTAGGCGGGGCGACCCTTGCCGACGGGGGAGGAGTCGTCGAGTTCGGCCATCTCGACGAAGGAGTCGGCTTCGAGGCGGTTCAGCGCCCGGTTGACCTCCGCTTCGTCGATGTTGCCGATGGTGTCGGCGTCGACGGAGTCGATGTGGTTCTTCGTGGTCTGGATGACCTGGCCGGTGTGGACCGGCGTCTCGCCCATCTGCGCGAGCTGCGTCATACTGAGCAGCACGACCCTGCACGAGAGTGAGAGTGTCTCTATCTCGTCTGGCATAGGGGTACGGATGGACTCCCCTGATAAAATACTCCCGTTCGTCAGTCAGTGACGATGGCCGTCACACTGATATGCGTCATCTAGCAAGAGCCGGCATGAGCGTGCCCGCGACCGTCGCAGAGCGTATCAGGGGCGAACCGCTTTCGGCGTTTCTCGCGACCGCAGTCGACGACAGGCCACACGTCGCGCCCGTCTGGTATCTCTTCGACGAGGAGGCCGAGTCGGTCTGGTTCTTCACCGACGGGCGGAAACTGGAGAACGTCGAGGCGAACCCGCGCGTCGCCCTCGCAATCGAGGAACAGGGCGCGGACGGCTGGGTCGTGTTGCTCCGGGGCACGGCGACTGTCGTCACCGACGGGGAGCGACGCGACGAGGTCGCCGACCGCCTGTTCGTGCAGTATCTCGGCGACCCGGACGCGGACACGTTCCGGACCGCGGGTGGCGAGCCGACGGGCGAACTCGTCCGTGTGGACGTGGGCTCGGTCACGTTCCGCGAGCAGTAGACGGCCACCGCCGCCTCCCGGCTCAGGTTCGGAAGGGTTATACATCGGCCCGGCGTCGGCTCAACAGTAATGGCAAACGGTACGGTTGACTTCTTCAACGACACGGGCGGTTACGGTTTCATCGAGACTGAGGACGCGGACGAGGACGTATTCTTCCACATGGAAGACGTCGGCGGCCCTGACCTCGAAGAGGGACAAGAAGTCGAGTTCGACATCGAAGAGGCAGAGAAAGGACCGCGCGCGACCAACGTCACGCGCCTGTAAGACGGCCCCGCCGTCTTCCAGTTGATTTCTTTAGGCACTTCCCGGTCAGCAGCGGGTATCCCGCTGGCGCGTCGCTGACCCCGTTCAGCAGCGGCTGCCGTCGGACACCGTCGGCAGTTCGACGTGAAACACCGCTCCCTCGGGGTCTTCGGCCGCGGCTTCCTCGCCCGGGAGCGGTTCGGTCCTGTCGGTCACCCAGACCTCGCCGCCGAAGTCCTCGACGAACGTGTTGACGAGATACAGTCCCAGCCCGGTTCCCGGACTGTCCATCCCCCGTTCGCCCTTTCCGAATATCTCTGTTTTCTGGCCGTCCGGGATGCCGGGGCCGTCGTCGGCGACGCGGACCTCGACGGTGTCGGTGCCAACCTCGGCCTCGACGGCGACCGTCGGTGCGTCGACGTCGGTATGCTGGATGGCATTTTGCAGGAGGTTCCGGAACACCGACGACAGCATCTCGTTGCCCCGGACCTCGACGTCCGGGAGCGGGCGCTCGACCCTGACGTCGGCGTCCTCGTCGCCGGCCGCGACCGCGTCGACTTCGGCCGTCAGGACCTCCGGCAGCGAGACGGCGGTGGACTCGGTCGCCCCCTCGTCGAGCATCGTCGCCATCAGCTCCCTGACGGTCCTCGTCAGTTCGACGACGTGCTCGCCGTGCTCGCGGAGTTTCTCCAGGTACTCGGCCCCCTCGTCGTCGACGTGGTCGGCGAGCAGGTCGGCGTAGCTGCTGACCACGCTCATGTCGTTGCGGATGTCGTGGCGGACGACGCGGTTCAGTACCTCCAGCTGTTGATTCTGCCGTTCGAGCGTCCGTCGGTTCTGCTCGCGCTCGGTGACGTCGTGGATGATAGAAAACAGGAGCCGCTGGCCGCCGGTGTGGACCGGCGAGGAGTCGACCTCGACCTGCCTGACCTCGCCGTCGGCGAGTTCGTGCGGGAAGATGAAGCGGTTGCGCTCCTCCTCGTCGGCGGCCTGCCGGCGGCGTGCGACCTCCGCGTCCGAGAGCTGGTTGATGTCCTGAACCGCCATCGCCGTCAGTTCGGACTTCTCGTAGCCGTAGAACGAGGCGGCGGCCTCGTTCGCCCGTTCGATGTGGCCGCTGTCCGGGTCGACGAGCAGCATCGGGGCGTTGTGCTCCTCGAACAGCCGGCGAAAGCGCTGCTCGCGCAGGCGGAGTTCCCTGGCCTGTTCGCGGCGCTCGGTCACGTCCTGGACGATACCGTCGTAGTAGACCTCGCCTTCCACTTCGTGGCGGATTGCCGTCACTGCGCCCCAGAAGGCCTCGCCGTCCAGCGTCTCCAGTCGGAGCATCTCTTCGAGGACACGCCCCTCGGCGTCGAGTTTCCGGCTGAACCGCTCGCGCTGTCCCGGCGTCCGGTACAGTTTCGCGACGGCCGTCCCCAGCAGGTCCGACTCGTCGTCGGCGTCGAACATCTCGACCATCGCGGGGTTGACCTCCTCGAACTCGCCGGCCAACCCCGGCGTGTTGCGGTAGACGCCCACCGGGACGTTGTCGATGAGTTGCTGGTAGCGTTCGAGTTCGTGTTCGCGCTCCTTGCGTTCTGTCACGTCCTGCTGGATGGCGACGAAGTTGACCACCTCGCCGTCCTCGACGATGGGGGCGATGGTCTGCTCGGCGTAGTAGGACTCGCCGTCCGCCCGCACGTTCGCTATCTCCTCCTGCCAGACGTCGCCGCCGAGAATCGTCTCCCACAGTTCCGCGTAGTACTCGTCACTCGTCGCGTCGCTGCTGATGATGCGCGGCGTCCGGCCGATGGCAACCTCGGCGTCGTAGCCAGTCATCTCCTCGAAGGCGGGGTTGACGTACTCGATGGTTCCGTCGGTGTCGGTGATGTAGACGGCGTGGCCCGCCTGCTCGACCGCCCGCTCGAACGTTCGCAGTCGCCGCGTGCGCTCCTTGCGGTCGCTGACGTCCCGGACCACGCTGAGGACGGCTGGCTCGCCGCGGTAGGTGATGCGCCGGGCGTTGATTTCGACGGGTATCTCCGTGCCGTCGGCGGCCACCTGCACGCTCTCGAAGACGAGCGTCTCGTTCTCCGCTATCTCCCGGAGGCGCTCGTCGGCGCGCCGGGCTTGCTCGGGCGGGCTGATGTCGACCGGTCCCATCGAGAGCAGTTCCGTCCGGGCGTATCCGAGGCGCTCCACGGCGGCCCGGTTGGCGTCGACGTAGTTCCCGTCCAGGTCGACGACGAACACCGGGTCGTTCATGGCGTCGATGAGTTCCTGAATCCCGCGCTCGCCGTCCCCGGTCGTGGCGTCCGCGTCCCCGTCCGCGCGGCCGCTCCGGACCGTCACGACCGCGCGCTCGTCGGCCTCCGTCAGGCGCATGGCACACCGGAGGTCTGCGACGCTTCCATCCGGCCGCTCGACGCGCCAGTCGAACCGTACCGGCCCGTCGTGGGCGCGGTCGACGAGCGTTTCGAGTCCCGTCGGCGGCGTCCAGCCGTCGGGCGAGAGCCCAGGCAGTGAGCGTCCCTGGAGGGAGTCCGCGGGGCGGCCACACAGTTCCCCACAGCGGTCGTTCGCCGCCGAGACGGTGCCCGTGACGGGGTCGAGGACCAGCAGTCCGTCCGGGTGTGCTTCGAAAAGCCCCTCAGCACCGAGGGATGGTGGCATATCGATGACTGAGTGTAGGTCTCCCGTAAGAACCTCCCTCCTGTTCTCTCCCTCTGGGAACGCCCCGCCGAAGGCCGGTCAGGCCTCGACCAGCGGTTCGCCGGCGCGGTAGACGATCTGCATCGGGAGTCCCTTCGGGTCCGTCGGGGGGTCTGCCGGGAGCGAACGGAGTTCGCCGGGGCCGGGCCGCGCCGTGTAGGCCAGCACCGTCGCGTCGAGCACGTCGTCGACGGCCACCTGGGCGTCGCCGGCGGCCTCGGCCGCCGACTGGACCGCCGCCGGCGCGTCGGGGTCGAACGTCGCCAGCGCGCGCATCCGCTCGGCGTAGCCGCCGGCCTTGCGCTTCGAGTGCTGGAGCGGTTCGCCCGCCAGCGCCCGGAAGCAGACCTCCGGGTGCGACTCGGCGAAGGCCGCCCGCGCCTCCGGGACGTTGCGAAGCAGGTCGTCGACGGCGGCGATGCCGTCGCTGATGTTGAACGCCTGTTTCGAGAGGCCGCGGCCCGACTTGCGTTCGTTGACGCGCTGGGCCGCGGGGTAGCGGCGCTTGCGCGTCGCCTCGCGGACCGGCGGCGTGAAGATGGAGGCGCTGCGCGGGCCGACGGCTTTCCGGGCCAGGCGGTCGCACTCGCGGCCCTCCTCGCCCTCCTCGATGAGCCCGATCGGCATGTCGACGAGGACGCGCTCGGCGCGTTCCTCGTAGCGGTGCCAGAGTTCGCCGATTTCGTCGACGACGACCGCGTGGTCGAAGCCCGCGCTGTCGAAGGCCACCGCGAACCACGACCCTGCACTCCAGTCGACCCCCAGGTACAGGTCCTCGGCCATAGGTGAACGTCGTGCCGGGGCGGTAAAAACCCGTGTCAGACGGTGGTTCGAGGGTTGACACCTCCGTTCCGGACCCCCTGGAGGCGGAACACTGATGACGCTCCCGGGTCGAACGCTTCGACGTGTCACGCCCTCCACACGAACGGCGAGCGCTTGCCGTCGTCGTTGTCGTCGTCGCCATCGCCGCGGTCGCGACTGTCGCCACGGCGGCGAGCGCGTCCACGCCGACCGGTGCACCGTCCTGTGGGTCCGACGACGCGGACTCGACGCTCACCTCGCGTGCGGGCCTCGATGCCAGCTACACGGACAGGTTGACGAACGACTCGCTGTCGGACTGGGACGGCGGGCGGGTCGTCCGCGTCGGCGCGTCCGGCGACTGCTCGCTGTACGTCGGTCCGACCGAGACGGCGACGCTCCGGGCCGCCCTCGTCGACGGGACCGACGGCATCGCGACCGGCACCGTCGACCTCGGTCCGAACGGGACCGTCGCGTTCGTCGACGGGAACCGGACGGCACTCGGCGTCGCCAATCCCGGGCCGACCTACGGCACGGAACTCCTCGTCACCGGCGACGGCCGCGGCGAACGCGTCACGGTCGGGACCGGCGGCTTCGTCGACTTCCTGGTCCGGTTCGCCGGCAACGACACCCGCGTCGCCGTCTGGCCCGCAGACCAGCCGTGGGACGGCGACTGGGACGTCCGCGTCGAGGCGTCGACCGCCGGCGACCACCGGCTCCGACTGCAGGGGGAGGCCTCCCTCAACGAACTCGCCGTCGGCACGGAACGCCCCGAACCGACGCCGACGGCGACCCCGACCCCGACCGACCCGGACGACGATGACGACTTCCCCGGCGCGGACTTCCCGTCAGAGCCGGGGGATGGCCCTGTGGAGAGCGAACCGGCCGGTCCCGGTGGTGGGGCCGTCCTCGTCGGCCTGTTCTGTCTCGTCTTCGGCGGTGTCGGCACGGTCTACCCCCGGCCCGTCGCTCGCCTCGGCGAGCAACTCGACGCTATCGGGAGCACGACGCCGCTGCACGAGGTCGAGCCCGCGGAGTGGAACGTCCTCCTGACCAGAGTCGTCTCCGTGATACTCGCCCTCCTCGGTGGCTGGATACTCTTTCTCGCGCTGGGGTAGCTACTCGCCGCCGACGAAGACTGTCTTCAGCCGGTTGCCGCAGTCCGGACAACACAGCGTCTGCCACTTCTCGGGGTCGAGGCCGCCGTAGGTCTCCGACCGCCGGGCTTCGTCGCGGTCGACGGCCCGCTCGCAGGTCTCGCAGTAGAGGTCGTCCTCGGTCATCGCACGAGGGTAGGCCGCCCGGCGGCTAAAGTCCCGTCACTGTCGCGCGCACTCGCGGCGGTCACCAGCCGCTCACCGTCTAACGTCCGCCTCAGCTACTCTCAAGCGCTCCTGTGGCGATGGTCCGGTATGTTCGTGACGCGAGTGCAGATAGCCGTCTACGGCGGCCGGACCGGGGGAGGCGGTCGGCGGTGACGGCGGATGCGCCCCGCATCGAGCTGTACGTCAGGTCGCTCGCGCCGACCGAGGCCAGAGACACCCAGGAGGCGGTGGTCGAACGGCTCCAGCGGCTGGACGAGACGGGGCGCATCAGCGGGTTCGAACTCGCCCTCTGTGGCGACTGCGTCTGTCCGTCGCTGAACACGGCCGCCACGGACACCGGCGAGCGACTCCTCCGTCGGTACGAGGCCTTCCAGCGCTGGGCCGCGAGCCAGGACCGCGAACTCACCGGGTTCCGGCAGCGGGACACCGAGTCGCTGCTGACCGGGACCACGGTCACCGGCGTCGTCTTCCCCCGCATCACGCTCGCGGAGTACCGCAACGGCGGGCTCGCGTTCGTCGCCCCCTCGGCCAACGGCACCGACCAGACCGGCGTCCTCGACCGTCTCGACGCGTACTGACCCACCGCCGGCGCGCTTTTGTCACGGGACCGCCAACGCTCGGCCGTGCAGGCAGTCGTGCCCGCGGCCGGCGAGGGAACGCGGCTCCGCCCGCTGACCGCCGACCGTCCGAAGGGACTCGTGGAGGTGGCCGGCAAGCCACTGCTGACGCACGTCTTCGAGACGCTGGCGGCCCTCGACGTGACCGACGTCGTGGTCGTCGTCGGCTACCGCGGCGACGATATCTGCGAGTTCTACGGCGGTTCCTTCGAGGGCACTCCGCTGACGTACGTCCGCCAGGACGACCGGCGCGGCCTCGGCCACGCCGTCCTGCAGGCGGCCCCGCACGTCGACGGCGACTTCGTGGTGCTCAACGGCGACAACGTCTGTCGTGCCAACGTCGAGGAGGTCATCGCACGCCACCGCGGGACTGACGCCGACGCGACGCTTCTGGTCGAGGAGGTGTCCCGGGAGCGCGCCGCCCGCGGCGGCGTCGTCGACCACGAGGACGGCGAGGTGACGGGTCTGGTCGAGAAGCCAGCGGACCCGCCGTCGACGCTCGTCCCGCGGGGCTTCTTCGCGTTCTCGGAAGCCATCTTCCCGGTGTGTCGGCTGGTGACACCGGGGCACACCGGCGAAATCGAACTCACCGCGGCCGTCGACCTGCTCGTCTCGGCCGGCCGGCGCGTCGAGACCGTCGACCTGTCGGGGTGGTGCGTGAACGTCAACACCGGGGCGGACCGCGAGCGGGTCGCTGACCTGCTCGGTCGGTAGTCGCCGTTCGCGGGCGACCGCCAGGGATTTGAAAACGCGGGCTCACACTCATCGCATGCGCGAACTGACAGCGGAGGAGGTCGCCGAGGTGCTGGCACACAACGGTATCGGCGTCCTGGCGCTGTACGACGGGACCCGACCGTACGCGATTCCGATGTCCTTCGGCTACGACGGGTCCGAGGCCGTCTTCGCGGTCCAGTTCGGGTCCGGCGAGTCCAGCCGGAAACGCGACTGTCTCGACGTGAGCACCGAGGCGTCGTTCACGGTCTACGAGGAACCGGAGCAGGGCCGGTGGCGCAGCGTCGTCCTCTCGGGCGAACTCGTCGAAGTCCCCGAGGCGGAGACCGACGCGGCCTTCGCCGCACTGGCAACGAACGCCGAGTTCGCGCCGGACACGAGCGTCTGGGGCGTCCCGCTCGACGAGGTGACGTTCACGCTGTATCGCCTGGACATCGACGACTGCGAGGGCCGCGAGTTCTCGATGGGCCACTGAGTCCTGTCGACCGACTCAGGCCAGCGGGAGGAGCGCTTCGGGTGGACTGCCGGGCAGTTCGTCCCGGTCGTGTTCGGCCGTGAAGTCGAGGTCCGGCCCGGCGGCGACGATGCGCGAGGGGGTGACGTCGGGGTGGGTGGTGTAGTAGTGTTCCTTGATGTGGTCCATGTTCACCGTCCCGGCGACGAGCGGCGTCCCCTCGACGGCGACGCCCGTCTGATAGAGGTCACGCAGGTACGGCCAGAGGTTGTCGTACTCGTGAATCTGCTTCTTGTTGCACATGAAGTGGGTGTGGTAGACCTGGTCGAAGCGAATCAGCGTGGTGAACATGCAGATGTCCGCTTCCGTCAGGCGGTCGCCGGCGAGGTAGCGCTGGTCGGCCAGCACGGCGTCCCAGTGGTCCAGCGCGTCGAACAGCTCGTCGACTGCGCGGTCGTAGGCCTCCTGAGATTTGGCGAAGCCGGCGCGGTAGACGCCGTTGTTGATGGGCTCGTAGATGTCGTCGATGATTCGGTCGACCTCCTCGCGGTAGCCCTCCGGGTAGAGGTCCACGTCGTACTCGGCGAGGTCGTCGAACTCGGTGTCGAGCATCCGCAGAATCTCCTTCGACTCGTTGTTGACGATGGTCTCCTCCTGTTTGTCCCAGAGGACCGGGACCGTGACGCGGCCGGTCATCTCTGGGTCGGCCGCCACGTACACTTCCCGCAGGTAGTCGCTGCCGTTGACGGTATCCTCGGTACAGCCCGCCTTCTCGGGGGTGAACTGCCAGCCGTCGTCGGCCCGGAACGGGTCGACGATGTCCACGGAGATAGCGTCCTCCAGCCCCTTCAGCGCACGGACCAGCAGCGTCCGGTGGGCCCACGGACAGGCGTAGGAGACGTAGAGGTGGTACCGGCCGGCTTCCGGCTGGAAGCGGGCGTCCTCCTCGTCCCTGACGAACTCGCGGAACGTGGTCTCCTGGCGGTCGAACTCTCCATCCTCTGTCGTGGACTCGTAGGCGTCTCGCTGCCACTCGCCGTCGACGAGCATGTTCATGATATCGGAGGGAGGGGCGCGAGGCGAATAAAGTCGGCGTGAGATTACGTGCATGTTACCGGCCGAGGGCGGCGGGGCGGTGTCTCCCGTCCCTCGACTCTTTCAGTGAGGGGGCGACCACCTCTGGCTCATGACGGCCGACACGACGCGTGGCGTTTCGGCGGTGGTGGGGACGGTCGTCTTGGTCGCGCTCGTCGCGGTCCTCGCGGCCGGGGTGTTCGCTGCCGGGGCGGCGGTCGAGTCGCTGGACGACCCGCCGCCGTCGGTGGTCGCCGAGGCCGACGACGTCGTCGCCGCGTGTTCGGGCTGTGGGTCCGCTGACCAGGTGGTCCGCCTGTCCCACCGGGGTGGCGACGCGGTCGCGCTCGCGGAGACCGACCTGGTCGTCGACCTTCCCGGCCACGACCTGCGGACGCGACTCGTGGACCTGCCGCTCCCGCACAACTGTCTGCCGGACAGCCACGTCGAGGGTCCGGATCTCTTCGACGGCCGCTGCGGTCGCGTTGCGGGGTCGGTGACGGCCGTCGGCGCGGACGAC
This sequence comes from Salinibaculum sp. SYNS191, assembly GCF_037338445.1. Classification (NCBI taxonomy): domain Archaea; kingdom Methanobacteriati; phylum Methanobacteriota; class Halobacteria; order Halobacteriales; family Haloarculaceae; genus Salinibaculum; species Salinibaculum marinum. The sequence continues at coordinate 1,420,014 of NZ_CP147838.1, read as the reverse complement.
GACGGCGTCTGGAGCGCCGGCGAGAGCTTTTCGGTTCGCCTCAGCGAGGGTGCGGTCCGCCTCGACCCGGGTGACGAGGTGGTCGTTCGCCTCGTCCACGCGCCGTCGGGGACCACGGTGACCGAACGGACGGCTGCTGTCTCCAGTGGGTAGACCCGCGTGCGCGCCGGAGGCGGACCGGGTCGGTCGCGATGCACCGTCGTCTCCCCGCGACGCGTTCGGCCTGCGGTGGCGACTCGCTCCCGCTCACTCGTCGGCCGACCGGAGCGTCACGTCGCCGTTGGTCGTTTCCAGGCGGAGCAGTGGCTCGGTCCCGCCGTTGAGCCGTCCCTCGATGCGCTTGTTCCGGGACGTCGTGACCGTATGTTCGACGTCCCGCACTTCGGCGTCGCCGTTGCTCGTCGAGAGCCGGAAGGCCGCGACTACCTCGGGTCCGACACGGACCGTGACCGAGCCGTTGGTCGACCGGCAGGTCACGTCGTCGCGCATCGCCAGCACCTCGACGTCGACGGTCCCGTTGGACGTCTGCGCGCCCCGCAGCCCCGTCGTGTTCCGGGTCCGGATGTCTCCGTTGGAGGTCTCGCACCGGACGTACCCGTCCACGTCGGTCACCTCCACCTGGCCGTTGCTGGAGGAGGCGTCGACGTCGCCGGCGACGTCCGCGACTGTCACGCGCCCGTTCGAGGAGGAGGCGCTGTCGACGGCGACGCCGTCGGGCACCTCGACAGTGAGTTCGACGCTGCGGTTCGAGAAGCTCGACCCGCTCCCGAGGTCAACGTCGACGGCGATCTCCTCGCCCGTCGAGACGTCGACGCTGATGGCGTCCAGTCCGGACTGCCTGGGGGCGCGCTTCTCGCCGGAGACGGCGAGCTGGTCGCCGTCCGTGTCCCGGACCTCGACGTCGCCGTTGCGGTTGCTGACCGTCAGCGTCGCCCCGTCGGCGACGTCGTAGCTCCGGTCGAACGATTCGGTCACCCGGGAGCCAAACAGCGAGCCGGTACAGCCGGCGAGACCGGCCGCCAGGGCGGTCCCGCTGCACGCGAGGAGGGCGCGGCGCTTCATACTGCACTGTGGTCGCTCCACTGACAAATGTGTGCCGACCCTCCGGGCGGCCGCCTCCCCGCTCCGGCCGTCCGTCACGCCTCCACACGCGACAGTGACGGTTCGTAGGCTTTATCTACGCCGTCGGCTTCGTCTACCGCAAGACCATGTCCGACAAACCCGCCTCTATGTACCGGGACATCGACAAGCCCGCGTACACGCGACGTGAGTACATCACGGGCATTCCCGGGTCGAAGATTGCACAGCACAAGATGGGCGACCGGAACAAGGACCCCGAGGACTATCCGGTCCAGATTTCGCTGGAGGTCGAGGAGAGCGTCCAGCTCCGCCACGGCTCGCTGGAGGCAGCGCGCCTATCGGCTAACCGCCACCTCATCAAGGAACTCGGCGAGAACAACTACTCGATGATTCTCCGGAAGTTCCCCCACCAGGTCCTGCGCGAGAACAAGCAGGCGACCGGTGCCGGGGCCGACCGTGTCTCCGACGGGATGCGCCAGGCGTTCGGGAAAATCGTCGGCACCGCCGCGCGAATCCAGGCCGGCGAGCGCCTCTTTACCGCCTACTGCGACGTCGACCAGGCCGCGGCTGTCAAGGAAGCCTACCGGCGCGCCTACAACAAGATTACCCCGCCCTGCCGCATCGTCGTCGAGCGCGGCGAGGAACTGCTCATCGCGTAACGTCGGTCGCTGACTCGATTGCGGTCGTCCCTTCTTCGGTCCGTCGCCCTGCGAGCGACGGCGTCTTCGCTCTGGTCGGGTGCGTTCAGAGGTCGGCGCGGCGGTAGCGGCGGTAGCCGATTCCGGCGGGGACGAGTGCCCACACCACGAGGACGACCAGGCTGAAGGCCTGGGAGAGGTACCACGGGCCAGCGCCGCTCAGTGACCCGGAGAGGACGCCGCCGACGGCGCTGAGATAGGCCTGGCTCGGCGGCAGATTCGCCAGGAAGGCGATGACGTCGGGCATCGCCGCGATGTCGCCGGTGAGGAACGCGGCCGGCACCTGGAAGCCGTTGAGGACGAACCAGGCCGCCAGCGGGACGATGTCCCAGGCGAACTCCACGACGACCAGCACGAGGACCGCCACGGTCGCGGCCCGCGCGGTCGAGGTGGTACTGGCCGAGATGCCGACGAACAGCGTCACGTACACCAGCACGAACAAGAGCGTCACGGCGGTAAAGAGCGCGTACTCGACGGGTTCGAGGGCCACGTTCGTCGCGAGGACGACCGCGAGCATGGCCGCGAGGCCGACGACGACGGGGATGGCGAGCACGAGCGTCCGGCCGAGAATCTTCCCGAACAGGACGTCGCGGCGGGTGTTGGGCAGGCTCAACAGGAGCTTGCCCGACCCGGACTCGGTCTCGCCGGCGACCGACTTGTAGGCGATGACCAGCGAGGCGACGGCGACGAAGATACCGACGGGGGCCGAGAGGAATCCCATCAGCCCGAGCGACGAGAGCTCACCACCGCCCGAAATCTCCGGGATGTAGGTGTACAGCGCGGCGAACAGGACGGCGAGCAGCAGGAAGGCAATCGACAGTCCCCACAGCGAGCGCGAGCGGCGGGCGTCGTTGAAATCCTTGCGCGCGACGACGGCCCAGCTCATCGCGCCACCTCCGCGGGTTCCCCGTCGGCCTCCGGCGTCGGGGCGGTGTCCTCCGCGTCGCCGGTGTAGGTCGCGAACAGCTCTTCGAGCGAGGTCTCGGCCGTCGTGAAGTCGAGCACCTCCGCGCCCGAGGATTCGAGGACGTCGAGGATGGCCGTCTTGCTGCCCTCGTCGATGGTGACCGAGACGGTCGTCTCGGTGGCAGTCGCCTCGCGGACGCCGTCGAGGACTCTGATAGCCTTCACAGCCCCCTCCGGCACGGCGTCGACGGTGATGGTCAGTTGCGTGCCGCTGCCGGCGCCGTCGCGCAGGCCAGCGATGGTATCGACGGTGACGACGCGACCCTCGTCGAGAATCGCCACGCGGTCGCAGATTGCCTCGACCTGTTCGAGGATGTGGCTGGAGAAGAACACGGTCGCGCCGCGCTCGCTCTCCTCGCGGATGATGCGGCGCATCTCGCGGGCACCGTTCGGGTCGAGTCCTGTCGAGGGCTCGTCCAGGATGAGGATGTCGGGTTCGCCGACGAGCGCCATCGCGAGGACGAGGCGCTGGCGCATCCCCTTCGAGTAGCCGCCGGCCTTCCGGTCGGCGGCGTCGGCGATGCCGACCCGTTCCAGGAGGGCCAGTGGGTCCTCGTCGGACCCCTTCGCGTCGATGGCGAACTGGACGTGCTGGCGACCGGTCAGCCGGCCGTAGACGCTGTATGCGTCGGGCAGCACGCCGGTCCGCCGTCGGATGGCGAGGCTGTCGGCCTGGGCGTCCATGCCGAGGACGCGGACGGACCCGGCAGTCGGACGGACGAAGTCCAGCAGCGTGTCGATGGTCGTCGACTTGCCCGCGCCGTTGGGGCCGAGGAAGCCGAAAATCTCCCCCTCCTCGACGGTGAGGTCGACGCCGTCGAGCGCCACTACGTCGCCGAAGCGCTTGGTCAATCCCATGAGTTCGATTGCAGATGCCATGTTTAACTGTTGATTTATTAGATATTAAATATATATTGAACAACAGTAGCACGCGTCACGGGCCCACGGAGCCGTCTCTGTGGGGGTCTCGTCGCGTGCCGGACTGGCGTGGCCCCGGGTGGGTTCAGTTACGTGGTCGAACCGGGCGGGGACTCGTGTCGCCGATTCCGGCGGCCGACCGCGTACGCGGCCACGGCCGCCGTGACGAGTCCGACGGGCAGACCGCCGGAGAGTATCGCGGTCGCGACACCGACCTGCTGGCTCGCGAGGACAGCGACGGCGAGGCCGCCGCCGCCGGCGAATCCGAGTACGGCCGCCACCGTCGCCAGGGTCCGCCGCCGCGTCCTCTCCGAGACCGACCCCGTGCTGGCGCGTTCGTCCAGCGCAGTGAGGCCGAGGTACGCGAGCGCGGCCGTCGCGACGCCGGCGAGGAGACCGACCGGGAGTCCGAGCATCGCCGACGGCCAGATGTACGGGTCCAGCGCCTCGGTCACGGCGATGCCGACGAGGGCAAAGCCGACGAAACCCGCGAGCAGCGCGGCGAGCGCTTTGAGCAGCGTGTTCATGCCTCCTCTTCGCTGTCTGACAGCATAACTCCAGACGACGGTTCTCCGGTGCCGAGAACGTGCGGCCTGTTCGCACGGCTCGTCCGTCACGTGAAGTCCGTGTGGCGATGCGACCGGTCAGGTGCGGCGCGGGTAGGTGTGTGGCCCGTACACCCTCGTCAGACGACGGTGATTCGCCCGTCGCTGGTGACCGTGACCGTCACGTCCTCGACGTCGAATTCGAGTTCCCACGTGGCTTCACCCTTGGTGGCCGCGTGGTCGTGCAGGCTGTTGAGCGCCTCCGGGTCGATGTAGTCGAACAGTTGCAGGTCCGGTGCCGCCGGCTCCGTCCCGCTGGCGGCGGCTATCTCCTCGGCGATGGCGACGGCCAGCGTCTTCCCGGACGAGGGGTCGTAGCGACCGGTCGGTGGCGTGCGCGTCGTGCTCATGACTCACGAAAACGTTTCAATTGATGTAAAAATACGTCAGACGCGCGGCAGACGGCCGCGACCCGACGCGCTCGGTCAGTCCCGGTACTCGGTCAGGCGGACCTCGACGTCGACCTCGCCCTCGTCGTAGATGACGGTCTTCGCGGCGAAGGCGAGGTCGGCGTCTATCCAGGTCTCGTACTGCGGGACGTCGTTCTCGCGGACGACAGTGACGAACACGTCGCGGCCGGCGATGCTGTCGGTGCGCTCGATGCGGTAGCTGAGCGAGTCCGACCCGCTGCTGTAACTCCAGCCCTGCCCGATCGCGAGGGTTTCACCGCGGAACGCACCCACGTATGGACCGTACAGCGCGATGAAGACGTAACTGCCGGCGGGGTTGGTCAGCAGGCTGTTGTAGGCCGTCTCCGGCGCGCCGGTCGTCTGCACCTCGAAGCGCTGCCCGTCCACGTCGCCGGTGACCGCCACGGTCACGCTGTCCTCGGCGACCGAGAGCACCTCCCAGGTGAAGGTGCCCAGGAACTCGCCGCCCTCGCGGATTTCGTACGCGTAGAACTCGCCCTCGCGGAAGTCGTAGGGGTCCCAGACGGCGTCGGCCGTCCCGCTCCCACCGGAGCCGGCACCGTCATCCCCAGTCCCGCCCGACCCGCCGCCGGTGCCACTCCCACCGGTGCCGCCCGATCCGCCGCCGCCGCTGCCCGTTCCGCCGGTGCCGCCCGACCCGCTACTCGTGGCAGTGGGGGTGGCCCCGTCGTCGGTCGGTCCGGCCCCGCTGCACCCGGCGAGGACGACAATCAGTACTGCAAGGATGGCGTAGAATCCACGAGCCATGTCACCAAGAGGCTTGCATCCGTATTATATACGTACTGACGCGTGTTAGCAGCGGACACTCCGTCGCTCGGCCAGATTTATTCCGTTCGCGGCCCAGGCGACGGTATGCTCCAGCTGGCGGTGGCGACGAACAAGCAGACCCACGATCGGATGCGGGACCCCCTCGCCGAGCGCGGCGTCGCGGTCACCTACGTCCCGACGGCAGAGCGGACCATCCCGCTCGACGCCGACTTCGGGGACTTCGACGCCGGGTTCGTCTTCCCGCCCCGTCTCGCAGAGGGCGGGGTCGTCAGCGAACTCCTCGACGTCCCCTGGGTCAACGGGCGCGAGACGGTGCTGCGGTCGCGCCACAAGGGTGAGACGCTGGCGCGACTCTCCCGTGCCGGAGTCCCGGTCCCGGAGACGGTCGTCGTCTCGGACCCGGTCGACGAGTCGGACCTGGCCGCCGCCTTCGAGCGGTTCGACCCGCCGGTGGTCGTCAAGCCGAACTCGGTCACCCGCGGCATCGGCGTGGCGAAGGCGACGGATCTCGATTCCTTCCTGGGAATCTGTGACTACCTCGACCTGGTCCACGACTACAGGGCGACCGGCGACTGTTCGTTCCTGGTCCAGGAGTACGTCGCCGACGCCCGGGACTACCGCGCGATGTGCATCGACGGCGAGTACGTCGGGGCGGTTGAGCGCCGCCTGCCCGACGAGGCGCTGGCGGCCGGGCAGTGGAAGCACAACGTCCACCGCGGTGCCGTCGCGACTGGCGTCGACCTGCCCGACGACCTCCGTCGGCTTGCCGAACGGGCCGCCGCGGCGATGGATATTCCCTTCGTGGGAATCGACCTCCTGGTGACCGACGACCGTGCGGTCGTCAACGAGACCAATGCACGGCCGACAATCGACGAGGCGACGAAGTACGAGGCGGGATTCTACGACGATTTGACGGCGTTGATTCGGGCGACCGCGAGCGAGTGATAGTCAGTTGGTGACGGTGCCGGGTCAGTCGTCGGTCGCTTCGAGGTCGGCGAGGATTTCACCGACGGTGTCGGGGTCGTAGGTCCAGGTGCCGGCGTACTCGTCTTCACTCTCCTGGCGCGCGACGAGCGCGCAGGCCTGCATCTCCTCGCCGCCACCGTCGAAGGCGACCACCCAGAAGCGGTCGACGGACTCGGCCGTACTCGGATGGTAGGTTATGCCCTCGATATCCGGCGGCGACCAGTCGTCCTCGCCGTAGACGTGGATGTCCAGCGCCGTCTCGGTCGCGAGATGTCTGTAGACTTCCGTCTGTGCCTCGAACACGGAGAACGACTGGAAACTGGCCCGGAGCGTCCCGTGTCCGACGCGGAACGCGCGGTCCTCTATCTCGCGGCTGGCGCCGAGCAACTGCCGGCGGTCGAGCGAACTGAAGACGGTGTTCTCCAGCAACTCGAACAGGGCGCGATAGCCGGCGGAGACGTCCTCGCGGGACCCCGGCCGGACCACCGGCGGCGCGAGCAACTCCTCCAGGTCTGCGAGGCGGAGCGCCCCGATGAACTCCCCGTCGTCGTGTATCGTGACGAACGGCTCGGGACCCCCGTCCGGGAGCCGGCGCTGCTCCACTGTCACGCCGCGGTTCTCGAACTGTGCCGTGAGGTCGGCGTCCCCGTCGGTCGTGTAGACGGTAAAGTGCTTCCGGTGCTGGTGGGCGTCCGCGACGAGGGTTTCGAGCATCGGAACCTCACTCCTCGGCGCGCTCGACGCTCATGCGGATCAGTTCCGTGGCGTCCTCGTCGAGGTTCCCGAGCGAGACGCGTCCGCTCCCCTCGTCGTAGTCCACGAGGTCGCCCGCCGCGAGCAGCGGCAGGTCGCGGTGTTTGAGCCTGACTCGCGCCTGCTCGTACGCCTCCGGCGAGGCCATGGTGCCGCTGTCCGCGGTGTCCCAGCCCACGAGCAGCCCTGCGAGGTCGTCGAGCGTTGCGGCGTTCTCTTCGAGCAGGTACGCGAGGAGGCGTCGGCGCGATTCCTCGGCCAGCGCGCGGAAGAACACGTCGTCCGCGAGCCGCGAGGACGCGCTGTCCTCTGCTTCCGAAGTGGTGGTCCCCGTCCGCCGTTCGTTCTCTCCCCCCATAGTAGTTGAGATAGTGCAGTCTTTCGGAAAAGTATTCCGCCGGGCTGAGGGGGCTGAACTACCCTATCGAGGCCGTAATCCGGGGCAGCGGTGGCAGAAGCGAGGTCCGTGCCGTGGTCCCGACACGTCGCCGCCAGCGTCGACTCCCAGGAGGGGCTGTCGTCTCAGATGTCGATGTCGGTGGAGTCGTCCCCTCGCTCGAAGCTCACTTCGAGGACGCCGTTGTTGTAGGTGGCGTCGGCGGAGTGCTCGTCGACGCGCGTCGGGAGGTCGACGCGCTCGCGGTAGTCGCGGTCGCCGCTGCCGGCCGAGACGTACAGCGTCGTCCCGTCGCATTTCAGGTCGATGTCGTCCTTCGAGATGCCGGGGACGTCCGCGACGACTCGCACGGTCTCGTCGGTCTCGTGGACGTCGAGGTGGACGTCGTGGCCGCCGTCGGGGGTTCCGCTCCTGCCGTGTTCGAATCGGAACTCGGCGTTCGTGCCCATCATCTCGTTCATCATCCGCTCTATCTCGTCGAAGAAATCGTCGAAGGGGTCGTCGCGGTCGTCTCGCATACACCTCCGTTGGAGCGGTACCGCTGAAAAGGCTTCGCCCGGCCGGTCGAACATCGCGGAGTACTAATAGCTGGTTACCGCACTGCTATCCAATGAGCTACAAGACCCTCGACGACCTCGACGACGGCCAGCGCGTGCTCCTCCGTGCTGACCTGAACTCACCAGTCGAGGAGGGTCGCGTCCAGGACAACCGCCGCTTCGCCCGCCACGCCCGGACCGTCCGGGAACTGGTCGAGAAGGGTCACCGCGTCGCCGTCCTCGCTCACCAGGGCCGCCCCGGACGGGACTCCTTCGTCCCGCTCGAACAGCACGCCGACATCCTCGCCGAGCACGTCGACCAGCCGGTCAAGTACGTCGCCGACACCTACGGGCCGTCCGCTATCGAGGCCATCAACGACCTGGCACCCGGCGACGTGCTCCTGCTGGAGAACGTCCGGATGACCGACGACGAACTCCCGGAGAAAGAGCCCGAGGAACACGCCAAGAGCGGGCTTGTCAAGCGCCTCTCCCGGGAGTTCGACGCCTACATCGGCGACGGCTACTCCGTCGCCCACCGCAAGCACGCCTCCATCGTCGGCTTCCCGCTGGTGATGGACGCCTACGCCGGCCGCGTCATGGTCGCGGAGTACGAGGCCAACTCCTCAATCGCCAGCAAGGAGTTCGACGGCGAGGTGACGATGGTCGCCGGCGGCAAGAAAGCCACCGACGTCATCGAGGTGATGACAGCGCTGGAGGACAAGGTCGACAACTTCCTGCTGGGCGGCATCGCCGGCGAACTGTTCCTGCGCGCGGTCGGCTACGACGTGGGGCGGGACATCGGGGACATGGACCTCTACGACGAGCAGTACCACCGGAACCGCGAGAAGATACAGCACATGATAGAGGCCCATCCGAGCGAACTCGTCTACCCGACGGACCTCGCCTACGAGGACGAGAACGGCGAGCGCGCGGAGGTGACCGTCTCGGACGTGAAGAACAAGGACCACGACTACCTCGACGTGGGCGCGGACACCACCTCCCGCTACGCCGACATCGCCGCCCACTCCGGCGCGGTGTTCGTCAAGGGTGCGCTGGGCGTCTTCGAGGACGAGCGCTTCGCCTACGGCACGACGAACATCCTCGAAGCCATCGCGGCCTGCGACGGCTTCTCTGTCGTCGGCGGCGGCGACACCTCCCGCGCAATCAACATGTACGGGTTGCGCGAGGAGGACTTCTCGCACGTCTCCATCGCCGGCGGGGCCTACATCCGGGCGCTGACCGGCAAGCCGCTGCCCGGCGTGGAAGTCCTCAAGCGGGCCAACGAGGCCGAAGCGGAAGTCGCCGAGTAGTCAGACCTCTTCGATTGTCGTGTCGGGATTCGGTCGCAGGCTCGTCAGAATCGTCTCCGTCATCGTCTGGATCCCGTCGAGACAGAGCAGGACCTGCTCGCCCTCGTCGTCGCGACGGAGAATCGAACTCAGCGTGTCCATCTCGACGGGGTAGTAGACGTTTTCGGCCCCCTCGTAGGGGAGCCACATCCGGTAGGTCGCGAGTTCGGCGTCGGGGAAGCCGACGACCGGAATCGGCTCGCCGGCGAAGGTCACCTCGCGGACGACTTCGGCCGGATTGTAGTCGCCGCTCGTCGCGTCTGCCACTTCCTCGTCGACTTCCGTGGCTGTCAGCGGCTCGAAGCGCTGGCCGACCCGGATGCCGGCCGACTCCGTCTCGCCGTCGACGGTGACGACCGCGCTGGAGACACCCTGACTCCGCCCACCCGGCCCTTCGAGAGCGTCTTCCACGTTCCACGAGTCGACGTAGTCGAAGGTGAAGATAAACGGCGTCCCCGCGGCGTCGTACGCCGTGGGCTCGCCGGTCAGTCGGCGACAGTTCGGGTCGGGACTGTCGTCGGGCGTCGCCGTCGCGTCACCGGTGGCCGTCGCCCGTTCCGCCTCCGACTCGCCGCTGGCGCTCGGCGTCGTGGTGCTGTCGCCGTTGCCACCATCGCCAGAACTCCCGTCTGCGGGTACGTCGCCGCCGGAACAGCCGGCCAGTACTCCCATCGTTGCTGCCGCCACCCCGAGAAATCGACGCCGCGTCGCCGGTGTCCGTTGCATGTCACTCGTGTGGTGGCTGATTACTTATACTTACTCACATGCCGCGAACGCGTCGCTAGCGGTCTTCTATCGCCTCGCTGTCGATGTCCCGCGTCGGTCCTGTCTGGTACTGATACGTTCAATAGTCACCGACCCCTCTGGGTCGGTATGAACGAGGAGACGGTGCGGCGGGTCCTGGCCGAGCACATCGAATCACCGGTCGAGGTGGGGAGCTACCGCGGCATCGACGGGCTCTGGGTGAAGGTTCGGCTCGACCCGCGCATCGAGAACACGATGCGGCCGACCTCTCTGTCGCTGTCGGGCGCGACGGTCGACGAGATGAAGGTCCGCTTCGTGGCGACGACGGCCGACAGAGACGTCGTGATGGACGCCCTCGCCGACATCGAGGCTCTCACCCCCTCCGACGGGGAGGTCTCTGCCGAGAACCACGAACTCTCCGAGGCCGACGAACTCTGGCCGCACATCTACTACGAGAACCTCGCGCTGTCGGAGGCGGCGGACTGCCTGGAGATAATCGAGGACGAACCGCTGCCGACCTACCGGCGACCCGACGAGGCGTAGGTCAGTCGTCGGCCGGCGCTTCCGCGGCGGTCCGGGTCGGCGCGAGGCCCTCGTCCAGCCCCATCGCCTCGTTGGTCCGCTCGATGCTCTCCTGCTGGTCGGCCTCGCCCAGCACCGCCCGGATGGCGTCGACGTTCTCCGGAACCACGTCGGACTCCTGGTGGATTGCCTGGAACAGGTACAGGTCCGACCCTTCCATCGAGACGGACTCGCCCCAGATGCAGTTCTCCCAGATGTCCGCCCGCGGGCGGCCGGCGTCCTGCGCGAGTTCCTTGATGGCTCCCGCGCCGTCCAGTCCGAGCCACTCGGGGATGACGAACGTGCGCGACTGCGATTCGAGCAGGTCCCGCACCTCGGCGGCGTCGGGTTCGGCTTCGAGCGTGACGTTGATGCTGTGCATGTGCATCAGCGTCGCGGGTACCTTCAACCCGAGCGTGTCGATGGCGAGGTCGGGGAAGATGGTGTTCACGTCGGGGCCGTGGTGGGAGGGGAGCGAGACCGGGTTCGGCAGGATGTCGTTGATGGGGCCGCGCCCGGACTGGGCGGGGTCGCCGCCGCGGCGGACCAGCGTGGCGCGGACCTTCTCGATGCCGTACTCCTCTTGCAGCGGCGCGACGAGTCGCGAGAGCCCGGTCGTGTTGCAGGAGACGACGCGCACGAGGTCCTCGCCCGCGACGGTGTCGTAGTTCGAGCGGGCGTTGAAACTCGCGTCGACGACGTCCTCGTCCTCGCCGCCCTGCAGGAGCGCCGGCGTGTCGTACTCGGCGTACATCTCGGCGTTGTCCGCGCCGATGCCGGAGGGACAGGCGTCGACCACGATGTCGCTTTCCTCGACGAGTTCCTCCACGTCGCCGGCGATGTCGATGCCGGCCTCGGCGAACAGGGGCTTGCGCTCCTCGACGGCCGCGTAGAGGTCGAACCCCTTCTCGACGGCGCCCGACGCTTCGAAGTTCGGCCGGGTCTTTGCGACGCCGACGACTTCCATGTCCGGCTGTTGCCGGACCGCGTCGGCCACCCGCTTCCCGATGGTACCGTACCCGTTGATACCTACTCGTATCATTGCCCGGACGTTCGCCGCTGGCTATCAAAGACGTTGTGATTGGCGCTATTTCCCGGCCGACCGTCTCCCAAACCGTGATACCGCCGCCAGCCGAACGACAGCGCATGAAGGTCGGCATCGTCTCCGACACGCACGACAATCTGGACGTGGTAGAGCGAGCAGTCGAGCACTTCGCGGACACCGCAGACGTGGTGATTCACTGCGGGGACATCGTCGCGCCCTTCGCCGCGCGGCCGTTCGACCGCGACGAGTTCGAGTTCTACGCGGTCCGCGGGAACAACGACGGCGAGTGGGCGCTCAAGCAACTCGTCGACGAGTTCGGCGTCTACCTCGGCGAGATGGGCGAACTCGTCTTAGACGACCGCCACGTCGCCGTCTACCACGGCACCAGCGAGGCCATCGTCGGTGCCTTGCTGGACTGCGGGCACTACGACTACGTCCTCCGCGGGCACACCCACGAGCAGGTCCACGACGAGCGCGACGGGACGGTCCACGTCAATCCGGGCGGCATCCCGACCAGTCCCGGCGGGGGCGAACCACCGGCGGCCGTCGTGCTGGACACGGAGTCCGGCGACGTTTCGTTCACCGACCTGCGGTGAGCGCCGCCGGGGTCGCCGTCCGCGGCAGTAACACCTATTTTTCGGCCGTCCCACGTCGGGCGTATGAACAACTCGCTGCGCGAGCCCGCACAGACCGCCGTCGAGCAGTGCATGGGCCTGCGCCCCGACGAGTCGTGTCTCGTCGTCACCGACGACGAGCGCAAGGCCATCGCGGAGGCCCTCTACGCGGTGGCCCGCGAGACGACCGACGACGTGGCGATGATACGCTACCCGCCGGGTGACCAGCACGGCGAGGAGCCGCCGGAACCGGTCGCCACCGCGATGACCGGTGCGGACGTCGTGCTCGCCCCGACGACCAAGAGCCTGAGCCACACCACTGCCCGGATGGAGGCCAACGAGGCCGGTGCCCGCGTCGCGACGATGCCCGGCATCACCGACGGCGTCTTCCTGATGGGCCTGAAGGCCGACTACGAGAGCATTCTCCGGGAGTGTGGCCGCATCCGCGACGCCGTGAGCGACGCCGACGAGATTCGCGTCACGTCACCCCAGGGGACCGACATCACTGTCGTCCCCGGCGACCGGGAGTGGCTGGAGGACACCGGCATCGTGAGCAAGCCCGGCCAGATGACGAACCTCCCGGCCGGGGAGGTGTTCGTCAGCCCCGAGACGGCCGACGGGACCGTCGTCGTCGACGGGACGATGATGCCCCACGGCAAACTGGAGGCGGGGCAGGAAATCGAGTTCACCGTCGCGGACGGCCAGGTGACGAGCATCGAGGACGACGCCCTCCGCGGGGACGTCGAGGCGGCCGCAGAGAAGGTCGGCGAGGACGCCTACAACCTCGCGGAACTGGGCATCGGGACGAACGTCGCGGTCACGGACCTCGTCGGGTCGGTCCTGCTCGACGAGAAGGCCGGCGGCACGGTCCACTTCGCCATCGGCGACGACCACGGCATCGGCGGCGACGTGGAAGCGCCCATCCACCTCGACGGCATCCTCCGCGAGCCGACGGTGTACGCCGACGGGGAGGTCGTCGACCTCCCGAACAGCGAGCGGTGAGCGGAGCGAACCGCGAGCAGGGACGGAGATTGAATTGCCGACCGCCGACTGAGACCGCCGAGGCCCACGCCTTTTATACGGGACTGTCGTAGGTGGGCTATGAGCGATACAGCAGAGCGGGTCCCGCTCGCGTGCCCCGCCTGTTCGCCGGATCTGGAGACGGTCCACGAGGTCCTCAAGCCCGGCGGCCAGGCGACGGTGCGGTGCACGGAGTGTGGACACGTCCACAAGGAGGAGCTACCGGAGGAGCAGACGGTCGAGACGGACGTCGTCGTCTCGCAGGACGGCGAGTCGTTCCCGGCGTCGGTCGACGTCCCCGCCGACGAGACGCTGGCCACCGGCGAGGAGTTCCTGCTGGAGACCGAGGAAGCCATCATGACCGTCCGCATCACCAGCCTCGAAGTCGGTGAGGGTCGCCAGGACGAGGCCGTCGGTGAGGACGTAGACACCATCTGGACGCGGGCCGTCGGCAACGTCAGCGTCAACGTCACCGCCCACCCGAAAGGTGGCAGGCACGACGAGACGCGCAGCTACGACCTGCAGGTGCCCGGCGACTACGAGTTCGTCGTCGGCGAGACGGACGAACTGAGCAACGAGGAGTTCACCGTCGAGGGCATCCTCGTCCGGGACGACGCCGTCGGCTACGACTTCGAGAAACTCGACCACGACGGCGACAGCGTGGTGGCGAAAGACATCAAACGGCTGTACGTCCGCGACGAGTCGACCACCGCCTGGTCGGCGTGGTAGGATGGACCGGGCGGCCGAACGCCACGCGCTGGTCGACCGCCTGACCGACCGGGAGGACCTCGACGGCGACACCACCGCGGCGATGCGTGCCGTCCCGCGGCACCTGTTCGTCCCCGAGGAAAAGCGGGGGGTCGCCTACGAGGACACGCCGCTGCCCATCGGCGAGGGCCAGACCATCAGCGCGCCGCACATGGTCGCCATCATGACGGGCCTGTTAGCTCTGGACGAGGGCGACGAGGTCCTCGAAATCGGGACCGGCTGTGGCTACCACGCTGCCGTCACCGCCGAAGTCGTCGATGCCGAGCACGTCTACAGCGTCGAGTACCACGAGCGACTGGCCGAGCGCGCCCGCGAGACGCTCGACCGGGCCGGCTACAGCGGCGTCTCGGTCGCGGCCGGCGACGGGAAGGGCGGGTGGCCGGCCCACGCACCGTACGACCGGGCCTACCTCACCTGCGCGGCGGCGGACTTCCCGCAGGCCGTCGTCGACCAGGTCCGACCCGGCGGTATCTTGCTCGCACCGCTGGGGAAGCGCCGGCAGTCGCTCGTCCGTGCGCGCAAGCGCGACGACGGCTCGCTGGCGCGCGAGGAGCATGGCTACGTCCGGTTCGTCCCGCTGCAGTGACCCTGCCGCGGGCGGGCAATTCATTACCGTCCGCGCCATGGCTCGGGTATGGACCCGGCGGTGCTGCGGGACGACATGGTCGACAGCCTCGAACACGAGAGCAAGGGCTGCGTCCGGAGCACGGCCCTGTCGGTCGCGATGCGCGCCGTCCCCCGCCACGAGTTCGTCGACGACGAGCGCGCGGCCTACGCCGACCGCGCCTTCGAACACTTCGGGACGCGCGTGCTCGCACCGAGTACCGTCGGCCGACTCCTCGAAGCCCTCGACCCCGACGCGGACGACTCCGTGCTCGTCGTGGGTGCCGGCGTCGGCTACACGGCCGCCGTCGTCGCGGAGATCGTCGGCGAGCAGAACGTCCAGGCAATCGACATCACGCGCCGGCTGGTCTACGAGGCCCGCGACAACCTCCGGCGGGCGGGCTACGAGGGGGTGCTCGTTGACTGCCGCGACGGCGCGAACGGCTTCCCCGAGTACGCGCCCTACGACCGGATTCTGCTCGAAGCCGCGGCCGTGCGCCCGCCGCGGGCGCTGGTCGACCAGCTCGCGCCCGACGGAACGCTGGTGATGCCGCTGGGCGCACACGACCAGGCGCTGGCGGTCGTCGACCGCGACGGCGCGGCCGAACGCCTGGGGTCGTGTGCGTTCGACCCGATGCTCGTGGAGGGCGAGCAGGCCGACACCGTCGAGCGCAACCGCACCCGCCGGGAGGACCGCGAGTTCGCCGAGCGCGACGCCCAGCGCCGGAAGGGGTGGGAACTCGACTGGATAGACTGGGACGCGGACGCGCCGACGCGGTAGCGGACCGTCCCCGCCGGTCAGCGCACCACGAGCAGCGCCGCGTTCGCGCGGCGGTCGGCGTAGTTCCCGCTGGGCGGTTTCACCTCGAACTCGACGGTCCCCTCCATCTGGTTCGGTCCCAGCGTCGGCGACAGCGAGAACGTCGCCGTCCCGTTGCGGTCGGTCTCGGCCGTCTCGACGCCGCCGAGGCGTGCGCTCCCGCTTCTCGCGACCACGGTCGCGTCGGCGACGGGCGACCCCTCCGCGTCGACGACGGTCACGTTCACGTCGGTCTGGCCCGGTCCGACGACGTCGGGCTGTGGTCGGGCGTCAAGTTCGCTGACGCCCAGCGAGCCCAGGCCGGAGATGGTGTTCATCATCACGCCCATGCACGCGACGCCGACGACGAGCGCGATGACGAGCCGAATCGGCAGTCCCTCGATGGCGCGTTCGTCGCGCCGGATGCTTCGGTCGGTCACGCGCCAGGGTGGTCCCGCCTCCGGTCATAAACCCCGGCACGGACACTTTTGACGGATGGCGCAGTCACCGCCCCGTCCGCCGGAGACCGAAACGGACGAATGGGGGCGGCGTGTCCGGGCAGACGATGACGGGTCCGCTGTGGCGACGTCTCTACCCCTTCGCGCTCATCGCGGGCGGAGGTTTCGTCGGGGCGGCGCTTCGCTACTGGGTCGCCCTCGCGCTCCCTGCCGCGTTCCCGTGGGGGACGCTCGCCGCCAACGTGGGCGGGACCTTCCTGCTCGGAATCCTGCTCTACGAGGCTCACCTCGCGGACGTGCTGAGCGCGGAGACGCGGCTGCTCGTCGGGACCGGCTTCTGCTCGTCGTTTACCACCTACAGCACCTTCGCCGCCGAGACGACGCACCTCTCGACGCAGATGGCCGCGGCCAACGTCGCCGCGAACTACGCGCTCGGATTTCTCGCGGTCCTGCTCGGGCAACTCGTCGCGAGGTGGGTGTCGTGACGTCCCTTTCGCCGTTCCTGCTCGTCGGGGTCGGCGGGGTCCTCGGCGCGCTCTCGCGGCATCTGCTGGGCGAGCGCATCGACACCCGGACGGCCGATACGCTCGCCGTCAACGTCGTGGGGAGCTTCGTCCTCGGGGCGCTGCTGGCCGCGCCGCTGGATAGCTCGCTGTTGCTCGTCTTCGGGACCGGCTTCTGTGGCGCGTTCACGACGTTCTCCACGTTCGCCTTCGAGACGGTCCGACTCGCGGAGACCGGCGACCCGCAGCGCGCGGCAGTCAACGCCGTCGTCAACCTCGTCGGGGCTGTCGCGGCCGTCCTCGCGGGCGGTGCGCTGGTGACGGCCGTCCTGTGAGTTGGCGGTCGCCGGGTTGAAATTGCCCCCGTCCGTGGGTCCGCCATGGACCCGGAGACACTCCGTGCGGACATCCCCGCGCTCGACGACTGCGTGTACCTCAACACCGGCGCGAGCGGGCCGAGCCCGCGCCGCGTGCTGTCGGCGGCCACCGGCTTCCACGAACGTCACAAGTTCGAGGCTCCCTGCGGCGACGGGATGTACCCGACCGCCATGGAGACCAAGGAGCGCGCCCGCGAGACCATCGCCCCATTCGTCGGAGCCGACCCCGAGGAACTCGCGCTGACGCGCAATACCGTCGAGGGTATCAACCACGTCGCCGGTGCAATCGACTGGGAACCCGGCGACGTGGTCGTCCGGACGGACCTCGAACACCCCGCAGGCGAACTCCCCTGGCAGCGCCTGGAGGACCTGGAGGACATCGAGGTCCGCGAAGTCGCGACCGAGCGCGGCCGACTCGACCTGGACGCGCTGAAAACGGCCGTCGCGGACGCGCGCCTGCTCTGTCTGAGCTCGCTCACCTGGAACTTCGGGACCCGACTGCCCATCTCGGAGGTCGTCGACATCGCCCACGACGCTGACACGCTGGTGCTCGTCGACGCGGTCCAGTCCCCCGGGCAGGTCCCCGTCGACGTGCACTCGTGGGGCGCGGACTTCGTGGCCGGGTCTGGCCACAAGTGGCTGCTCGGCGCGTGGGGGTCGGGCTTTCTCTACGTCGACAGCGACCGCCTGGAGGACCTGGAACCGCGCCGTATCGGCTACTTCTCGGTCGACCGCGACGCTCCGGGCGACCGCTACACCTACGCGCCCGATGCCAGCCGGTTCGAACTCGGCACGACGGCGCTCGCCCCCTACGTCGGCCTGGCCGAGAGCGTCGACCTGTTCGGCGAACTCGGTATGGACACCGTCCAGTCGCGCATCGAGCGCCTGACCGACCGGCTGAAGGCGGGGCTGGGCGACCGCCTGCTGAGCCCCCGCGAGTACGAGTCCGGGCTGGTTACCTTCGAAGCCGAGGACCCCGACGCGACGGCCGACCGCCTCGCCGAGGCTGGCGTTCAGATTCGCTCGATTCCGGACCCACACGCCTGTCGCGTCTCGGTCCACGTCTTCAACACCGCAGCAGATATCGACCAGTTGCTGGACGCGCTCTGATTACTCGTCGCCGACCGGTTTGCGCCGGAGTTCGTCGATGCGGTCCCGGAGTTGTCCGAGTTCCGACTCCAGTTGCTCGCGGCGGTCGATAAGTTCGCTCAGTTCGTCGGTGTTGACCGAGTGGTCCTGCTCTAAGGCGGCCTCCAGCGCGTCGTTGGTCGCCTGCACGAGGTAGCTCGCGGACTGGAGGACCTCCTGCGGTGAGCTTCGGGACTCGTAGAGCACCATCTCGCCGGAGTGGGCGGTGTAGGCGATGAGCGGGACCTCCTCCTCGGCGTGGTAGCTCGTGGTCACGTCCATCCCGGTCATCGGGTTCTTGCGGTCGTTGGCGACCTCCATCCGGACGATGTTGAACGGCTCCGCCAGGGTGGGGTAGGTCTCCGCGATGTCCCGGAGCCTGTCGGCCGGGCCGACGCCGAGTTGTCCCTCGACGTCGCCGAAGAAGTGCTTGGAGTTGGTCAGCGCGAGCGCCACCGCGAAGAAGGTGCTGCGACTGTGTTCCGCGAACTCCCGGATGCGCCGTCGGACCGCTTCATTGTCGCCCTCGATGGACAGCTGTTCCAGTTCGTCGAGCAGCCGTCGCGTCCCCTGTTCGCGCTGGAGGAACTCCTCGACGATGGCTCCCGGCATCTCCTGGCTGTCCACGTCGTCCATACCCGCCGTTGTCGCTCCGGGACTAAACCGTTTGCCGGTCGCCGCGAGCGACCGGCCTACTGGTCGAGCGGCCCGGCGCAGTCGTGGGTGTGCAGCCAGTGGCCGCGTATCGGTTCGGTCTCGTTGTACGGCTGGGACTCCTGGGCCATGTAGTACAGTTCCAGAGAGTCGAGGCCGGTCGCGTGGCTCCGGTTCCACTGCCCGCACAGATAGTGGGCGAAGTACGAGCGGTGGTTCCAGTTGCCGCTCGTCCAGACGTTCCGGAGGTACTTGCGCCACCGCGCAGTCGGGTACCTGCTGTCGACGTTTGGCGGCCGGTCCCAGTCGACGGCGCTGTCGTACAGTGCGTCGACGCTCGCCCCGTCAGTCAGGTTCGCGGGGACGACGTACCAGCCGTCGGTGCCCAGCGGGTCCGGCGCGAACATCCGCCAGTACTGGTCGGTCCCGGTGACCTCCAGCACCGCCTCGCCGTCGTCGGGCACGTCGGCGACGCCGACCGCCTGGGCGTTCGAGAGGACCACCAGCACGAGGAAGCCGAGCGCGAGCGCGCTCCCGGCCGCCGTGCGGGCGCGAGCGAGGACGGCAGACCGGGACAGCGCCGGCGGCGCGACGTCGGGCAGCCGTTCGGTCGCCTCCCGGTACCGGGTCCGAAGGGTCTGCGTCCGCGCCGTGAGTCCGACCCGCTCGGAAGCCCTTTCGACGGCGCTCCAGACGACTGGCGGGTAGAAGGGCAGCAGGCCAGCGACGACGACCAGCGGGAACAGGCCGATCTGCATCGTGACGAGCATCCCGAGGTGCATCGCGGCGAACAGCGACGCCAGCACCGCGCGCAGGCGGCCGGTGAGCACCAGCAGAAGCGGTGACAGGACGACCAGCGTAATCCAGGCGTAGGTGAACACGCGCAGGAGCGGGTAGAACTCCGCGAGCACGTTGCCCAGCAGAACGGTGAACTGGTCGAGGCTGAACACGTAGACGACGGCCTCGCCGGTGCGCCACTGCGTGCCGCCGAGTTTGTGGACGGCGTTGGTGACGTACAGCAGGACCATCTGTATCAGAAGCGCTGCCGTGGCGACGCTGGCGACGGTCGACCGCCCCTGTCTGTCGCGTCTCGCGGCGTCCAGCGACCACCGTTCTCCCAGGGGCAGGAACATCCCCCAGAACAGTAGCATCCGAAAGAGGATGTCACCGCCGTTGAGTACCATCGGATTTCGGACGTGCAGCGAGAGCAGCAGCGCCCACGAGAGGACCGTCGCCAGTCGCGTCCGGTAGCCGACGACCAGCGCCAGGCCGAACAGCGCCGCGACGAGAAAGAGCAGCGCCTGTATCCACGCCTCGCCCCACAGCGCGTGGACGGAGTAGACGCCGGTGTAGTCGGCGAACAGCGCCGCCCGGGGCAACACGCCGCGGTCGGTGTAGAAGGCGACGAGGTTCCGCGAGCGCAGCGCCAGGTCCGCGACCACCAGGAGCCCGAGCGCGATGCGAAACGCCGCGAGTGCCCGCGCGTCGATTGCGACGCGCCGGCGGACGGCCCCGAGGACGCGGCCGGCCACGGCTCGTGCTCGCGCCCGTCGCCCGTCGGTTACCGCCCCGCCGCCCGAACTCGCCATTTGCCATGTGGTTGCCCGCTCCGCTGGATAAGTGTGGGGTTGGCTGAAACCGCGCTTTGACAGTCACGCCGCCGCTGGCGAACCGTGGCCACAAGAGACACGTCGTCGGCCGCGGTCCACTCCCAACGAGATGCGCCGACTCACCTGGCTGTCCGACAACCGGCTCGTGCTGTACGCGGTCTACACGGTCGTCGCAGCCGCCTTCTACTGGGTCGTCTTCACCTATCTTCGCTCTCTTGCCCCGTTTGTCGCACTCGGCGTCGTCGTGCTCGCGCTCGTCAAGGACGTCGTCGTGGACGAACTCCTGCTCCAGGGGAGTCCCGCGCTGTACAGCGTCGTGGAGCACAACCCGTTCAACTACGTTCTCATCGCTGCGCTCTGGTTCTGGGTCAACGTGTCCGGGACGCTGTTCGGCGTGTTCCGCTTCGGTGACGGCCTGCTCGTCGCGCTGGCGGCACTCGACTTGGTCGTCGACTTCGCCCAGGACGCGCGCGTCGAGTTCGGGGGGCGCTGACCACAGACTCCTCGCTCCGCTCGTCGCGTTGTCGTCGTCAGAAAGCGCCCGAGGCGGGAGTGAGCGACGCCAGCGGCGTCGCGAACGTCGACCGACGCAGTCGGTCGGAATTTGAACCCCGGTCGTTCCGCTTCGCTCCACTCCCTGCTTCAAATCCCGCTTTAGCGCGTCACAAAAACGCGGTTGCTCGGCGATGAAACGCCTCGCAGTAGAGTAGAGACGCAGTCGGTCGGAATTTGAACCCGTGCGGAGACGGTCGCTCACTCCGTTCGCGCTGCGACTCCTTGTGTTCAAATCCCTCGTTGCCGTTACGACGACGACGGACTCCCCGCTTCGCTCGTCGCGTTGTCGTCGTCAGAAAGCGCCCGAGGCGGGATTTGAACCCGCGTCACGACCGTGACAGGGTCGTATGATGGGCCACTACACCACCCGGGCTTGCAATACTCCGTTTCCGGGTTTTGGTATTAAGGCTTTCCAAAGCGTGGCGGCGTGGGAGTCCGACACAAGTTATATATCCTCGCCACATCAACGGCGTGGTACGGGGGCACATACACCCCGACTCACTCCTGTTCGCGCGGCTGGGGCCGACTGTGCCGGCCGGCTTCGATAGCACCGCCCGACGGTGTTTGGCAAGCGTTATATATCTCCCGCCTATAGGGCGCTGTAGTATCTCCGAACAGCCTTCTTTGCCGGCCAAGCCACACCCATGGTAGATGTAAGCCAACACGAACTCGTGCCAGACCATACCGTCCTCGACGATGCAGCACTGGAGGACGTCCTACAGGAGTATAACATCAAAAAGACCGACCTGCCGAAAATCAAGCGCAAAGACCCTGCGTTGCCCGACGATGCGGCCATCGGCGACGTGGTGAAAATCACACGGGACTCACGCACCACAGACGAGGCTGTGGTGTACCGACTGGTGGTGGAATAATGGATATCGCAGACAAACGAGACATTTCACGGGAATACTTTTCACGCGAACGGCTCGCAGAACATCACTTCCGGTCGTTCAACGCCTTCCTGGACCGGGGCATGCAGGAAGTCGTCGACGAGAAGGAGACCATCGACACGGACATCGGCGACAAGGAGGGGGAGGAGCCTGTCTACGTCGAACTCGGCGACGTCCGCGTCGTCACGCCCCGCGTCCGGGAAGCGGACGGGAGCGAGGAACTGCTCTACCCGCAGGAGGCGCGCCTGCGCAACATCACCTACGCCGCGCCGGTCTTCATGGAGATGGCCATCATCAAGGGTGGCCACAACGAGGAGGAACGCGTCGTCGACCAGACCGAGACGAAGATCGGGCGCATGCCCATCATGGTCGGCTCCCGGAAGTGCAACATCGCCGGCTTCACCGACGAGGAACTCATCGACATCGGCGAGGACCCCGCCGACCCCGGCGGCTACTTCATCGTCAACGGCTCCGAGCGGGTCCTGATGACCAGCGAGGACCTCGCGCCGAACAAGATTCTCGCCGAGACCGACACGAAGTACGGCGACACCATCGAGGTCGCCAAGACATTCAGCCAGCGCCGCGGCTACCGCGCGCTCGTGCTGGTCGAGCGGGGCCGTGACGGCCTGCTCGAAGTGTCGTTCCCGTCGGTATCGGGTAGCGTCAACTTCGTGACGCTCGTCCGCGCGCTCGGACTCGAATCCGACGAGGAGATCGTCCACCGCGTGAGCGACGACCCCGAGATAGTGAAGTTCATGCTGGAGAACCTGGAGGCGGCCGACGTGCAGACGACCGAGGGCGCAATCGAGACCCTCGGCGAGCGCGTCGCCAGCGGCCAGGGCAAGAACTACCAGCTCAAACGGGCCAACTACGTCATCGACCGCTACCTCCTGCCGCACCTCCACGAGGAGGGAGTCGAAGAGGAGGACGTCCGCATCAACAAGGCCTACTACCTCTGCCGGATGGCCGAGGCTTGCTTCGAACTCGCACTCGACCGCCGCGAGGCCGACGACAAGGACCACTACGCGAACAAGCGCCTGAAGGTCAGCGGCGACCTGATGCGGGACCTGTTCCGGACGGCACTGAACAAGCTGGCACGCGACGTGAAGTACCAGCTCGAACGCGCCAACATGCGCAACCGGCAACTGTCGGTCTCGACGGTCGTTCGCTCGGACGTGCTGACCGAGCGCCTGGAGCACCCGATTGCGACCGGGAACTGGGTCGGCGGCCGCTCGGGCGTCTCACAGCTCGTCGACCGCACGGACTACATGGGGGTGCTTTCGCACCTGCGCCGGCTGCGCTCGCCACTCAGTCGCTCCCAGCCACACTTCGAGGCGCGTGACCTGCACGCGACCCAGTGGGGTCGCATCTGCCCCTCGGAGACGCCGGAGGGGCCGAACTGTGGGCTGGTGAAGAACTTCGCGCAGGCGATGGAGCTCTCCCAGAACGTCGAGGACGCACAGGAACTGAAACACGAACTCGCGGAGATGGGGGTCCAGGGCATCCCCGGCATCGAGAGTGTCGAACAGCCTGCGGACGACTAACACATGAGTCAGGGACGAGAAGCCAAAGTCTACGTCAACGGGAGTCTGGTTGGGACACATCCCAACCCCGAACAGCTCGCACACCAGATCCGACAGGCGCGTCGCCGGGGGGACGTCTCCGAGATGGTCAACGTCTCGGTCGACGAGCGCACCCGCGAGGTCATCGTCAACGCCGACGCCGGCCGTGCCCGACGCCCGCTGCTGGTCGTCGAGGACGGCGAACCGCTCATCTCCGACGAGGAGGTCCAGGCCGTCACCGACGGCGACCTGGAGTTCCAGGACCTCGTCGACCGCGGCTACGTCGAGTTCATCGACGCCGAGGAGGAGGGCGACATCTACGTCGCCGTCGAGGAGGAGGAACTGACCGACAACCACACCCACCTCGAAATCGACCCGCAGCTGATGTTCGGCATCGGCGCGGGCATGATTCCGTACCCCGAACACAACGCCTCGCCCCGGATTACGATGGGGTCGGGGATGATCAAACAGTCGCTGGGGCTGCCGAGCGCGAACTACCGCATCCGCCCGGACACCCGCCAGCACCTGCTGCACTACCCGCAGCTGTCGATGGTCAAGACACAGACCACCGAACAGATTGGCTACGACGACCGCCCGGCGGCGCAGAACTTCGTCGTCGCCGTGATGAGCTACGAGGGGTTCAACATCGAGGACGCGCTCGTCATGAACCAGGGGTCGGTCGACCGCGCGCTCGCCCGCTCGCATTTCTTCCGGACCTACGAGGGCGAGGAACGGCGCTACCCCGGCGGTCAGGAGGACCGCTTCGAGATTCCGGACGACGAAGTCCGGGGCGCACGCGGCGAGGAAGCGTACACGCACCTCGACGAGGACGGCCTCGTCAACCCCGAGACGCAGGTCGACGAGAACGCGGTCCTGCTCGGGAAGACCAGCCCGCCCCGGTTCCTCGAAGAGCCGGACGACATGGGCGGACTCTCCCCGCAGAAGCGCCGTGAAACGAGCGTCACGATGCGCTCGGGCGAATCGGGCGTCGTCGACACGGTCACCCTGATGGAGGGCGAAGACGGCTCGAAGCTGTCGAAGGTGAAGGTGCGCGACGAGCGCATCCCGGAACTGGGCGACAAGTTCGCCAGCCGCCACGGTCAGAAGGGTGTCGTCGGCCACATCGCGCCCCAGGAGGACATGCCCTTCACCGAGGAGGGCGTCGTGCCGGACCTCATCATCAACCCGCACGCGCTCCCCTCGCGGATGACCGTCGGCCACATCCTGGAGATGATCGGCGGCAAGGTCGGCGCGCTGGAGGGTCGCCGCGTCGACGGGACGCCCTTTACCGGCGAGGACGAGCAACAACTCCGCGGCTCGCTGGAGGAGCACGGGTTCGACTCCAGCGGCAAGGAGACGATGTACTCGGGCATCACCGGCGAGAAGATCGAGGCGGAGATCTTCGTCGGGACCATCTTCTACCAGAAGCTCTACCACATGGTCTCGAACAAGATTCACGCCCGCTCGCGTGGCCCCGTGCAGGTGCTCACCCGCCAGCCCACGGAGGGGCGCGCCCGCGAGGGCGGCCTGCGTATCGGGGAGATGGAGCGCGACGTCTTCATCGGCCACGGCGCGGCCATGACGCTCAAGGAGCGCCTGCTCGACGAGTCCGACCGCGAGTACATCTACGTCTGTGCCAACTGTGGCATGGCCGCAGTCGAGAACGTCGAGCAGCGCCGGGTCTACTGCCCGAACTGCGACGAGGAGACCGACATCCACGAGATAGAGATGTCTTACGCGTTCAAGCTCCTGCTCGACGAGATGAAGGCGCTTGGCATCGCCCCGCGCATCGAACTGGAGGACGCAGTATAAATGAGCCAGCACGCACCCAAAGAAATCCACCGGCTGAGTTTCGGCCTGATGGACCCCGAGGAGTACCGCGAGATGAGCGCCACCAAGGTCATCACGGCCGACACCTACGACGACGACGGCTTCCCCATCGACATGGGGCTGATGGACCCCCGGCTGGGCGTCATCGACCCCGGCCTGGAGTGCAAGACCTGCGGCAAGCACTCCGGTTCCTGTAACGGTCACTTCGGCCACATCGAACTGGCCGCGCCGGTCATCCACGTCGGCTTCAACAAGCTCATCCGCCGCCTGCTCCGTGGCACCTGCCGGAACTGTTCCCGGCTGACGCCCGTCGACGGCGGCAAGTACGCCGACGAGGGCCGCGTCGACCTCGACGCGGCGAGTCAGGCGGCCGACGACCAGCTCGACGAGTTCCGGCGGAACCTCCGGGAGGCCCGCGACCTCGGGAAGGACCTGAGCGACGAACTCAAGTCGGCGATGCGGACCTGCCGGCGCTCCTCGACGGACACCAAGAAGGAGCGCTGTCCCTACTGCGGCGAGGTCCAGTACGACATCAAACACGAGAAGCCGACCACGTACTACGAGGTCCAGCGCGTCCTGTCGTCGGACTACCCGGAACGCATCGCCGCCGCGATGGAACCCGAAGAGGAGGACGACGAGCGCATCACGCCCAACGACCTCTCGGACCGCACCGGTATCGAGCCGAGCCGCGTCCAGGAGATTCTCTCCGGGTCGTTCCGCCCGCGCGAGGAGGACCGCGAGGCCATCGAGGA
The DNA here is from genome assembly GCF_037338445.1 of Salinibaculum sp. SYNS191. Taxonomy (NCBI): domain Archaea; kingdom Methanobacteriati; phylum Methanobacteriota; class Halobacteria; order Halobacteriales; family Haloarculaceae; genus Salinibaculum; species Salinibaculum marinum. Next base: position 1,394,074 of record NZ_CP147838.1, on the reverse strand, counting down.
CGTGCTCGACGTCGACCTCACCGAGGAGGACATGAACAAGCTGATGCCCTCGGACATCCGCGACTGGTTCGAGGACATCCCGGACGAGGACCTGGAGGTCATCGGGATGGACCCCGAAAAGTCCCGTCCCGAGTGGATGATTCTGACCGTCCTGCCGGTGCCGCCGGTGACGGCCCGTCCCTCGATTACGCTGGACAACGGCCAGCGCTCCGAGGACGACCTGACCCACAAGCTGGTGGACATCATCCGCATCAACCAGCGGTTCATGGAGAACCGCGAGGCCGGTGCGCCCCAGCTCATCATCGAGGACCTCTGGGAACTGCTGCAGTACCACGTCACGACGTTCATGGACAACGAGATTTCGGGGACGCCGCCCGCCCGACACCGCTCGGGCCGGCCGCTGAAGACCCTCTCACAGCGCCTGAAGGGCAAGGAGGGTCGCTTCCGTGGCTCGCTGTCCGGCAAGCGCGTGAACTTCTCCGCCCGGACCGTCATCTCGCCGGACCCGACGCTGTCGCTGAACGAGGTCGGGGTTCCCGACCGGGTCGCCAAGGAGATGACCCAGACGATGAACGTCAACGAGCGGAACCTGGACAAGGCCCGCCGCTACGTCCGCAACGGGCCTGAAGCCCACCCGGGTGCGAACTACGTCCGACGGCCGGACGGCCGCCGCCTGAAGGTCACCGAGAAGAACTGCGAGGAACTCTCGGAGAAGGTCGAAGCGGGCTGGGAGGTCTCGCGGCACCTCATCGACGGCGACATCGTCATCTTCAACCGGCAGCCGTCGCTGCACCGGATGTCCATCATGGCCCACGAAGTGGTCGTGATGCCGTACAAGACGTTCCGCCTGAACACCGTCGTCTGTCCGCCGTACAACGCCGACTTCGACGGCGACGAGATGAACATGCACGCCCTCCAGAACGAGGAGGCCCGTGCGGAGGCCCGCGTCCTGATGCGCGTGCAGGAACAGATGCTCTCGCCGCGCTTCGGCGAGAACATCCTCGGGGCCATCCAGGACCACGTCACCGGGACTTACCTGCTGACGAACACGAATCCGGAGTTCAACGAGACGCAGGCGCTGGACCTGCTGCGGACGACCCGCATCGACGAACTGCCGGAGCCGGACGGCGTCGACGACACCGGCACCGAGTACTGGACCGGCCGGACCATCTTCTCGGAACTGCTGCCCTCCGGCCTGGACCTGGAGTTCACGTCGTCGGCCGGCGACACGGTCGTCATCGAGGACGGCCAGCTGGTCTCCGGGACCATCGACGAGGACGCCGTCGGCGCGTTCGGCGGCGAAATCGTCGACACCATCGCCAAGCAACACTCCAAGACCCGCGGGCGCATCTTCATCAACGAGGTGTCGTCGCTCGCGGTCCGGACCATCATGCACTTCGGGTTCTCCATCGGTATCGACGACGAGTCCATCCCGGAGGAGGCCGAGGCGCAGATCGACGAGGCCATCGACGAGGCCAACGCCCGCGTCGAGGAACTCATCGAGACCTACGACCGCGGCGAACTCGAATCGCTGCCGGGCCGCACCGTCGACGAGACGCTGGAGATGAAGATCATGCAGGCGCTGGGCAAGGCCCGCGACAGCGCGGGGAACATCGCCGAGGAGCACTTCAGCGACGACAACCCGGCGGTCATCATGGCCGAGTCCGGGGCGCGTGGCTCGATGCTGAACCTCACGCAGATGGCCGGCTGTGTCGGCCAGCAGGCAGTCCGCGGCGAGCGCATCAACCGCGGCTACGAGGACCGCACGCTCTCCCACTTCGAGCCGGACGACCTCTCCTCGGAGGCCCACGGCTTCGTGGAGGCCTCCTACCGCGAGGGGCTGGACCCCAAGGAGTTCTTCTTCCACGCGATGGGCGGCCGCGAGGGGCTGGTCGACACGGCAGTCCGGACCTCCAAGTCCGGCTACCTGCAGCGCCGGCTCATCAACGCGCTGTCGGAACTGGAGACGCAGTACGACGGTACGGTCCGGGACACCTCCGATACCGTCGTCCAGTTCGAGTTCGGCGAGGACGGCACCTCGCCGGTCGAAGTGTCGAGCGGGATGGACGAGGCCGCGGTCGACGTGGAGGAAATCGCCGACCAGGTGCTCGACTCCGAGTTCGAGAGCGAGGCCGACAAAGAGCAGTTCCTCGGCGGGAAGGCCGAGCGGACCAACCTCTCCGAGCACGCCGACGACTGGTGGATGGCTCAGGGGGACGACTGACATGACCGACTACGACGTTTCCGACGACATCGAGGCGCTCGTGGAGGACACGGAGCTTCCGCGACGGCTCAAAGACGAGGTGTACCGCACGCTCGAAGACCGCGACCCGACGCTGGAACAGGCCAACGAGATCGCCCAGGCCGTCGAGACGAAGTACCTCAACACCCGCGTCGACCCGCTGGACCCCGTCGGGACCGTCTCGGCACAGTCCATCGGTGAACCCGGGACCCAGATGACGATGAACACGTTCCACTACGCGGGCGTCGCGGAGATCGACGTCACGCAGGGCCTGCCCAGGCTCATCGAGCTTGTGGACGCCCGGAAGGAGCCGGACACGCCGATGATGACCGTCCACCTCGACGGCGAGTACGCGGAGGACCGCGAGCGCGCCCACGAGGTCGTCTGGAACATCGAGGCGACGAAGATTCTCCAGCTCGGTGACGTCTCAACGAACGTCGCGGACATGCTCGTCCGCGTCGCGCTCAACGAGGAGACGCTGCTGGAGCGGTGGCCGACCGTCGACGACCCCGGCGAGGTCGCCGAGGAGATCGCCAGCAAGATAGAGTCCAAACTGGGCGTCGAGACCCAGCGCCGCGGGCTCGTCATCGAGTTCGGCCCCGAGGAGCCGTCGTACCGCGACCTCCTCCAGCTGGTCGAGGAACTCTCCGACATCGTCTTCAAGGGGATCGAGGAGATCTCCCGCGTCGTCATCCGCAAGGAGGAGACCGACGAGGGCGAGGAGTTCGTCCTCTACACGGAGGGGTCGGACTTCGGCGAGGTCCTCGGCATCGAGGGCGTCGACGCTTCCCGGACCACCTGTAACAACATCCACGAGATTCACAAGAACCTCGGCATCGAAGCCGCCCGGGAGGCAATCATCGAGGAGACGATGAACACGCTCGAAGAGCAGGGGCTGGACGACGTGAACATCCGCCACCTGATGCTGGTCGCGGACATCATGACCAACGAGGGCACCATCGAGTCCATCGGCCGCCACGGCATCTCGGGCTCGAAGGACTCCGTGCTCGCGCGGGCAGCCTTCGAGGTGACGGTGAACCACCTGCTCGACGCGGCGGTCCACGGCGAGGTCGACGACCTCAACGGCGTCACGGAGAACGTCATCGTCGGCAAGCCCATCAAACTCGGCACCGGCGACGTGGACCTGCGCATGAGCGCGGGGAAGTCGGAGTCGGAGAGCGCCGACTGAGCCGATGACGGTTCGCCTCTCGGACGAAGCGCGCCAGCTGATGGCGCTGTTCGAGGAGGAGACAGATGCGACCGTCCGGGACTGCATCGTCGACGACGAGTACGACCGGGTCATCTTCCTGGTTGCAACCGGACAGATGGGACAGGCCATCGGCGCGGACGGGGAGTACGTCCGCGGCGTCGAGGAGCGAATCGGTAAACCGATAAAACTCGTCGAGGACGCCGAGCACCCGGAAGATTTCGTCGCGAACGCCCTGGAACCGGCGGCGGTGTACAACGTCACGATAAGCGAGAACGGCGACCGCCTGGCCTACGTCGAGGTGGCCCAGGAGGACCGCGGCGCGGCCATCGGGAAGGACGGCCGGAACATCGACGCCGCCCGCACGCTCGCCGAACGGCACCACGACATCGACGGCATCGAGCTGACCTGAGAACGCCCGTTCTGTTCTTCTCAGGCGCGTTCGACCTGTCTGACAGTCACCTCCCCGCTGGTGGTGGTCGAGTTAGTGCCGGAGGAGGCGCTGGAGGACCCAGCCTGTGGCGAACGCGGCGGTCGGGAGCGGATAGGTGACCGCCAGCAGCGCGACGACGGCCAGCACGACCGTCAGTCCCGCACTGCTGAGTGGCGTGTCGAGCCAGTCCGGCGAGGGCGAACGGTGGTCGGTCGGGAGCGATGCGGTCGTCGTGTAGGTTCGTGCTGCCATACTCGATGAGAGGCACCCGTCCCCCATAAGAGTAATCTGAATGATATTTCTGTAACCGTCGTTACTGAAAATCTTTTCAGTAGCAAGGGAGCCGCTCAGGAGCGGTCGGTCGACAGGACGCGGAACTGCTCGTCGACCACGACGGTCAGCGTCTCGTCCTCGCATTCGAAGGAGACTGCGACCTCCAGTGGGTCGCGCCGTCGAACCTCGGACCGGTCGTCCGTGGCGACGAACTGCGAGAGGGGTGCCGCCTCGACGTCGACGCCGTGGTCGTAGAAGAACGCTACCACGGACGGGTGTTCCACGAGGGCCGTCCCGACTTCTGCGATGACCTCCTCGCCGCACCGCTCGCATGTGTAGTGCACGAGCGGGAACTCGACGTCCGCGAAGCCCGTGTCCTCGGGTTCGACGACTCGTGGTTCGATGCGGTACTCACAGAGGGGACAGAAGCCGTGACTCGCCGTGCGCAACTGCAGGCGAACGTAGCGCTTCGCGACGTCGGGTGCCGCCTCCCTGTCGTAGCCGGCGAAGACGCCCGGCGGGACGTCGAGGTCGATGCCCAGCCCGCACTCCTCGCAGTCGATGCGGACGCGCTCGTCCTCGTAGTGGAACGTCCAGGTGCCGCCACAGAAGGGGCAGGGGTCGTCCAGCGGGACGGGTTCCATCCCTTCGCTGGTCGTGTACGCGCCCACGAGGAGGCTGCCGACGACGTGGCGGCCGGCCAGCGTCAGCCGATAACCGTCCTCGCCCTTCCGGACGAAGCGGTCGGCGAGTTTGGTCAGGTGGTAGTTGAACTGCCCGGAGTCGCGGATGTCGGCGGCCTCGCGGAGTTCGGAGAACGTCGCCGTCTGGTCGTCGGCCCGCCAGAGGGCTTCGAGGATGTCGACCCGTTTCGGGTCCGAGAGGGCCGCGAAGGCGTCGGCGGGGTCGAGGGAGTCGACGATTCGCTCGCTGCTCATGGAGTGGAGAGACGCTGCCAGCCGTATCAAACTAGTGGCGAGTCGTGCTGACACGGTACTGCCCGTCCAGCGGCGGTGAGCCACCCGTTCGCACACGCATTCGGGCGATTCCGCGAAGCCGAAAAGGGAGCCTTAAGTAGTTCCGTCAGGTACGCACGTTCACTATGGCGAACGGCAAGTACGCCGCGCGCAAGCTCAAGAAGGACCGCCAGAAACACCGGTGGTCCGACTCCAAATACGCGCGCCGCGAGCGGGGTCTGCGGGAGAAGTCCGACCCCCTCGAGGGCGCGCCACAGGGGCGCGGCATCGTACTGGAGAAGGTCGGTATCGAAGCGAAACAGCCCAACTCGGCAATCCGGAAGTGCGTCCGGGTCCAGCTCATCAAGAACGGCAAGCAGGTGACGGCGTTCTGTCCCGGTGACGGCGCTATCTCCTTCATCGACGAGCACGACGAGGTCACCATCGCCGGCATCGGCGGGGCGAAGGGTCGTGCGATGGGCGACCTCTCGGGCGTGAACTACAAGGTCGAGAAGGTCAACGGCGTCTCGATGATCGAACTGGTGCGCGGCAACGCGGAGAAGCCGGTGCGATAACATGAGCGCAGATCAGCCCGACCCGGAGGCTCCCGGGAACGAGGAAGAGACGAGCAACGCGAAGCTCTTCGGCACGTGGTCGGTCGACGACATCGAGTACCACGACCCGTCGACGGAGCGGTACATCACCGTCACGCCCATCGCGCACACGATGGGCCGCCACGCCGACAAGCAGTTCAAGAAGAGCGAAATCAGCATCGTCGAGCGGCTCGTCAACCGCCTGATGCAGACCGAGGAGAACACCGGCAAAAAGCAGATGGCCACGAAGATAACCCGCGAGGCCTTCGAGTCCATCCACAACCGGACCGACGAGAACCCGGTGCAGGTGCTCGCCCGCGCCGTCGAGAACTCCGCGCCGCGGGAGGAGACCGTCCGCCTGAAGTACGGTGGCATCTCCGTCCCGAAGGCCGTCGACATCTCGCCGCAGCGGCGCGTCGACCAGGCGCTGAAGTTCCTCGCCGAGGGCGTCTACAACGACTCCTTCAAGACCGACACCGACGTCGCCGAGGCGCTGGCCAACCAGCTCATCGGTGCCGCCAACAACGACGTCGGCACCTACGCGGTCAACCAGAAAGAAGAGAAAGAGCGCGTCGCGGCCGCCGCGCGGTAACCCCGTCGTTCTCTCGTCTCGACACTGCGGCTATTTCCCGTCCCGCGGTGAGTGAACGCTTTTCTGACGTCTCCTCCTACGCCTCCGGCATGGACGAGGCACAGCGGGAGGAACTGCTCGCACGTATCAACAGTCAGGGAGCGACAATCGGTGCACAGATTCCCGACACCATCACTCTCGCCGGTGACGAACTCCACCTCAGCGAGTTCCTGATAGAGACGCGGAAGGTCGACCGCATCCCCCCGGAGGCCGAGGAGAAACTCACCGAGGCAAAGCGGGCACTCCGGGAAGCCCGCGCCCGCCGCGTGGAGCGGCTGGAGACGGAGTCGCTGGCCCTCGACACCGCCGAGGCCATCGCCGACGAGGTGGTCGGCATCGACCGCGCGCTCAACGCCCTGGAGAACATCCGCCATCCCGACTTTGGCGACCACGCCCACAGCGCGAAGATAGCGGACCACAAGAAGTGGCTCGGCTTCCTCGATACCGTCCGCCGGTAGCGGCGCGTGCCGTAAACCGGCATTTCTTTTAGGGTTGACGAGAGTGCCAGTGGCATGTCAGAGCGTCACGAATCGGTCGAACTCGTGCCGGACACGACAGTCTCCCACGTCGCAGTGGCGGTGTTGCTGGCCGCGCTGACGGCCGTCCTCTCCCAGGTCTCGATTCCGCTTCCGGGCGGGGTTCCCTTCTCCTTCCAGCCGTTCCCGGTCTTCTTCGCCGGGTTGTTGCTCGGCCCGGTCTGGGGCGGCTTCTCCGTTCTCCTGTATCTCGTCGTCGGCCTCGCCGGCGCGCCGGTGTTCTCCGACGGCGGGGCCGGCGTCGGCTACGTTCTCGGGCCGACCGGCGGCTTCCTCGTCGGGTTCCTGCTGGCGGCCGTGGTCATCGGTGCCGTCGTCCACCGGTCGGCCACGCCGACGCCCTTTGGCGACATCTCGGCCGCCGTCGCCGCCGTCGCGCTCGTCCTCGCGCTGGTGCCCATCTACGGCGTCGGCGTCCCCTGGCTCGCTGATGTCCAGGGGTGGACGCTGGCGCGGGCGGCGAGTTTCATGGCTCCCTTCGCCGTCGGTGACGCGCTGAAGGTCGCGCTGTCTGTCGGCATCGTCGCCGGGGGTAGCGAGACGCTCGACCGCCTCGGATGATAGCGGTCCGCGACCTCGTCCACCGCTACGACGGCGAGCCAGCGGTCGACGGCGTCTCGCTGACCATCGACGACGGCGAGTGGGTCGTCCTCGCGGGCCCGAACGGCAGCGGCAAGACCACGCTGGTTCGCCACTTCAACGCCCTGCTGGAACCCGACGCGGGCGAGGTACTGGTCGACGGCGAGCCAGCCGCGGCGAATCCGGTGGCGACGCGGACGACGGTCGGGATGGTGTTCCAGACGCCGCGGGACCAGTTCGTCGCCGCGACGGTCGGCGCGGACGTGGCGTTCGGGCCGGAGAACCTCGGGCTCGACCGGCGCGACATCGACCGCCGGGTCGACGAGGCGCTAGCCGCCGTCAACATGGACGGGCGGGCCGACGAGCGCATCGACGCGCTCTCCGGCGGCGAGCAGTCCCGCGTCGCCATCGCCGGCGCGCTCGCGATGGAACCCGCCCACCTCGTCCTCGACGAGCCCTTCGCGGGGCTGGACTGGCCGGCGCGGCGGTCCGTCCTCGACCACCTCGACGCGCTCCACGACGCGGGCACCGGCATCGTCGTCGTCACCCACGACGTGCGCGACGTGCTCTCGCGGGCGGACCGCGTCGTCGGCCTCAGAGACGGACGGGTCGCCGTCGACGCCGACCCAGCAAAGGCCCGCGAGCGACTCGCCGACATCGACGTCCGGGTCCCGGAATGCTGACCTACGAACCGGGCGGGACGCTCGCCCACCGGCTGGACCCGCGGGCGAAACTGGCCTTCCAGGTCGCTTTCGCCATCGCCGTCTTCGCCAGCACGTCGCTGCTGTGGCTCGGAGCCACGGCCGCGCTCGCCGTGGGCTGTCTGCTGGCCGCGCGGCTCTCGCCGCTGCGGGCGCTACGGGCGTACTGGCCCGTCCTGCTCGTGCTCTCGCTCGGACCGCTGCTCGGGGGTCTGGCGCTCGGCCCGCCCTGGTTTCGGGTCGAGCCGGCGCTTTCCTCCCTGCAGCGCGTCGCCAGGCTGGTGCCGCTGTTGCTCGTCAGCGCCGCGTTCGTCCACTCGACGCCCGTCCGCGACACCCGGGCGGCCATTCAGCGGACCGTCCCCGGCCGGTTCGGGCAACTGCTGGGCGTCGGGGTCGGGCTGACCTTCCGCTTCGTGCCGGTACTGCGCGCGGACGTGACGCGGATTCGGGAGGCGATCCGGGCGCGCGGCGGGGGCCGGCGCTCGTTTCGCGACCGGGTGCAGCGCCTCGGGACGCTGTCCGTGGTCCGGGCGTTCGCGCGGGCTGACAGGCTGTCGCTTGCGCTGCGGGCGCGGTGTTTCGCGTACAACCCGACGCTGCCGGACCTGCGGTTCTCCGCGGTCGACTATCTCGTCCTCGCGCTCTCGGCGGCGCTGGCGGTCGGGCCGTTGCTCTTGCTCTAGTCGGCGGCCGGTCCCTCGCCGCCGGCGTAGGCGCGGGTGACGTCGACCAGCGCCTTGCGGTACTCGCTCTCGCCGGGGTCGCGGGCGAGCGTCCGGAAGTGGCGCTTGAACTGCGAGAGGCTGACCTCCGGGGCGTCCGCGGCGGCGGCGTGGGCCAGGTCGTAGATGCGGTGGTCCTCGCCGACGAGGCCGTGGCGCTCGACCAGCGCGAGCGCGAAGGCGGCGTTGACGACCGTAATCTCGGGGTCGGCGGCGGGCGTCCGGCGCACCCATGAGGCGGGGTCGCTCGGCCGGTCGGCGACGGCGGCGGCGAGCGAGGATTCGAGGAAGGCGACCAGTTTGTCGGCGGGGGCGACCTCCAGCCAGATGTCGTCGGCGTAGATGTCCTTCATGTGGTTGGCGATCTGGTAGCAGTGGGTGAGTTTACGCTGCTCGACGCTGCGGCCGGCCAGCGCGAGGAAGATGGCCTCTTTCGTCGACTGCGTGTGGGAGGGGTGGCCAGCCTCGTGGTGGTGCATGTGGGCGTACTCGTGCAGGGCGAGTTCGCGGGCCATCGCCGACGTGGCCGCCTGCTGGGAGATGGTCAGCCGGTGGCCGGCGTCGCTGTGGCTGACGCGTGTTCGTTCGTCCGGGTCCTCGACGATGCGGACCCGTACCGGTCGGGTGAGGTCGCGTTCGGTCTCGAAGAGGTCGCGTGCACCGAGAAACGGTTCGGCCGGCCCGGGGCCGTCGACGCCTACGTCCATGTCTACCTCTCTCAGGGTCCGAGCAGTATGACTTTTGCGGGCTATTGCTGGCTGAACCCGAGGACCATCCCGCAGCCGCTGCACTGGTGGACGTCGACCGTCTCGCGGCCCATCTCGAAGCTCTCGACGTCCAGTTGTGGCACGTCGGCGGCCGTCTGGATGTCGTCGTGGCCGAGTTCTTCGCCGCAGTCGTCACAGAAGAACGGGTCGTCGTTCATACGCCGAGGTCTGTGGCGGGTCCAATAGTCGTGTCGGTGTTGGCGTCCCCCTTGGGGCGGCGTCGCACGATGGCGCGGCCACGGCGCGGCGCGAAGCGGTCGGGAAACACTATCCTTTTGACCCTCCTTCCGGTAGGACGGGGTAATAATGGGCCGACGAAAGAAAATCGTACAGGAATGTGAGACGCTGATGGACAAGCCGGAGAACATCCGGAACATCGCCATCGCCGCTCACGTCGACCACGGCAAGACCACACTGACAGACAACCTCCTCGCCGGTGCGGGGATGATTTCCGACGAGACGGCGGGCGAACAGCTCGCGATGGACACCGAAGAGGACGAGCAGGAACGCGGTATCACCATCGACGCGGCGAACGTCTCGATGACCCACGAGTACGAGGACACGAACCACCTCATCAACCTCATCGACACGCCGGGCCACGTCGACTTCGGCGGCGACGTCACCCGCGCGATGCGCGCCGTCGACGGTGCGCTCGTGGTCGTCGACGCCGTTGAGGGCGCGATGCCCCAGACCGAGACCGTCCTGCGCCAGGCGCTGCGCGAGGGCGTCAAGCCGACCCTGTTCATCAACAAGGTCGACCGCCTGATCTCCGAACTGCAGGAAGGGCCCGAGGAGATGCAGGAGCGTCTCGTCTCCGTCATCCGCGACGTGAACGAGCTGATCCGCGGGATGACTGAGGAGATGGACGACATCAACGACGACTGGACCGTCTCCGTCGAGGAAGGCACCGTCGGCTTCGGCTCTGCCCTCTACAAGTGGGGCGTCTCGATGCCGTCGATGCAGCGCACCGGGATGGACTTCGGCGACATCATGGAACTGGAGCGCAACGACGAGCGCCAGGAACTCCACGAGCGCACGCCGCTGTCGAACGTCGTCCTCGACATGGTCTGTGAGCACTTCCCGAACCCCATCGACGCCCAGCCCCGTCGTATCCCGCGCATCTGGCGCGGCGACGACGACTCCGACGTCGCCGAGAGCATGCGCCTGGTCGACGAGGACGGCGAGGTCGTCCTGATGGTCACCGACATCGGCATCGACCCCCACGCCGGCGAAATCGCCGCCGGCCGCGTCTTCTCCGGCACGCTGGAGAAGGGCCAGGAGCTGTACGTCTCCGGGACTGCGGGCAAGAACCGCATCCAGAGCGTCGGCATCTACATGGGTGGCGAGCGCAAGGAGGTCGAGCACGTCCCCGCCGGCAACATCGCGGCCGTCACCGGCCTGCGCGACGCCATCGCCGGCTCCACGGTGTCGAGCATCGAGATGACGCCCTTCGAGTCCATCGAGCACATCTCGGAGCCGGTCATCACGAAGAGCGTCGAGGCGAAGAACATGGACGACCTGCCGAAGCTCATCGAGACGCTCCAGCAGGTCGCCAAGGAGGACCCGACCATCCAGATCGAGATCAACGAGGACACCGGCGAGCACCTCATCTCCGGGCAGGGCGAACTCCACCTCGAAGTCATCACTCAGCGCATCGAGCGCAACCAGGGCATCCCGGTCACGACCGGTGAGCCCATCGTCGTCTACCGCGAGGCGCCCCAGACCGAGAGCCGCGAGGTCGAGGGTATCTCACCGAACCGTCACAACCGCTTCTACATCACGGTCGAACCCCTGAGCGACGACCTCGTCGAGACGCTCAAACTGGGCGAGGCGACGATGGATATGCCGGAACTCGAACGCCGCGAGGCGCTGCAGGACGCCGGCCTCGACAAGGACGCGTCCCAGGACGTCGAGCACATCTTCGGCACCAACATCATCATCGACGACACGAAGGGTATCCAGCACCTCAACGAGACGATGGAACTGGTGCTCGAAGGGTTCGAGGAGGCCCTCTCGGACGGCCCGCTGGCCGCCGAACCCGTCACCGGGTCGCTCATCCGCCTCCACGACGCCCGCCTGCACGAGGACGCCATCCACCGCGGTCCGGCGCAGGTCATCCCCGCTGTCCGCCGGTCGCTGCACAACGCGCTCATCGACGCGGAGATCCGCCTGCTGGAGCCGATTCAGGAGGTCCGCATCGACGTGCCCAACGACCACATGGGCGCCGCATCCGGCGAAATCCAGGGTCGCCGTGGCCGCGTCGACGACATGTACCAGGAAGGCGACCTGATGGTCGTCGAGGGCATCGCGCCCGTCGAGGAGATGATCGGCTTCTCCTCGGACATCCGCTCGGCCACCGAGGGCCGCGCGTCCTGGAACACCGAGAACGCCGGGTTCCAGGTCCTCGCGGACAACCTCCAGCCCGAGACGATCATGGAGATCCGCGAGCGCAAGGGCATGAAGCTCGAACTGCCCGAGACAGTCGACTACATCTGAGTACCACCTTTTTCCCGCTCGGGTGTCGAGCGCGCTGACACGCGCTCGCACCACTCACGGCAAAAACGTCCGCAGAAATCTTCGATTTCTGCCGGGCTGCGCAAGAGCTTCGCTCTTGCGAACGTGGGTGAAAAAGGCTCCTCGCGCGCAGTAGCGCGCTCGGAGTACAATACATCTCTCTCTCTCTCTCTTTCTGCAACCGCACCGCACAGCGCCAGCCCTGCCCTTCCCCGACTCGCTCGGCCACGGCGACTGCCGTGGCACGCGCTCGCGGCCAGCTGTGTCCGACTCTCCATGGACGGCCCGTTTCAAGTGCAGTCCGACCGAACGCACAGACACTCGATGACTCGGGTCCGGACAGTCGCCGTCTTCTCGCTGGTGACGCTGCTGTTCGGGACGTCGTTTCCGGCCATCGAGGTAGGCTTGCGTTACTTCCCGCCGCTGTTGCTCGGGGCGTCTCGCTACTACCTCTCGGGGGTCCTCCTGCTCGGCTACGCCGTCGCGACGTCGTCGTACTGGCGGCCCGTCACCCGTCGCGACTGGGCAGCGGTCGCCGCCGGCGGCGTCCTCTTCATCGGCGGGACCGGCTTCACGTTCGTCGGCCAGCAGTTCGTCACCAGCGCGGTGGCGGCCATCCTGGTCAGCCTGACGCCCGTGCTGACCGTCCTCTTCGGATGGGTGTTGCTGCCCGACGAGCGCCTCTCCCGGCGGGGACAACTCGGCGTCGCCGTGGGGTTCGCCGGCGTGGCGCTCGTCCTGCGACCGGACCCGTCGAACCTCCTCGACGCGACCGTCGTCGGGAAGGCGCTGGTGTTGCTGGCGACGGTGCTGGTGACGCTCGGGACAGTCCTGGTCCGGCGGGCGCGGGCGGCGCTGCCGGTGCCGGCACTGACGGGCTGGGCGATGCTCGTCGGCGCGACGGTGCAACTCGGCGTCGGCGTCGCGACCGGCGAGACGGTGTCGCTGTCGGGCGACCCCGGACCGGCGCTGGCGACGGTGGCCTACCTCGGCGTCGTCGCGGGTGCGGTCGCCTTTGGCCTGTACTTCTGGCTACTGGAGCAGGTCGGCGCGCTGGAGGCGAATCTGGTGACGTATCTGACGCCGCCGGTGACACTCGCTATCGGCAGCCTCGTCCTGAACGAACCCGTCGACCCGCTGGCCGTCGTCGGCTTCCTCGTCATCGCCGCCGGGTTCGGCCTGCTGAAGGAGCGGGAACTTGCGGCGCAACTGGCGCGCTACCGCGGCCCGACGCGGTAGTCCGGCGTCGCCGAACCCGTTTCCTTACCTGCCACCGTCTCCTACCGCCGGGCATGTCTCTGACACACCAGATTGCGGACATCGTCATCGGCGGCCTGCTGGCCGGGGTGGCGACGTTCGTCCTCGGTGCAGTCGTCCAGCCCTATCTCGCCATCTCGATGGGTGCCTTCTTCGCCGCGATGTACTACTTCTCGCGGAACCCGTGGGGGAGCCCGAACGGCGCGGAGTACAACGACGCTATCGACGACGTCTACGACCGGTTCCTGCCGTAGGCGGCGACTGCGGCCGCGACAAACGACGGGATTCTTATAGCCGGCCCCCGGAGAGGCTGGCAATGAGCCTCCGGACTCGACGCAGAGGTGAGCGCCGATGAGCGACTCGACGGAGGAGGTGCGGGCCTACACGGTCCGGCTGGAGCTGGTCGACCGGCCCGGGGAACTGCTCCGGGCGCTGGAGCCCATCGCCGACAACGGCGGCAACCTCCTCTCTATCTTCCACGAGCGGGGCAACGTCACACCGCGTGGCCACATCCCCGTCGAAGTCGACCTGGAGGCGACACCGGAGCGGTTCGACGACATCGTCGACGCGCTGCGGGACGAGGGCATCAACGTCATCCAGGCCGGTGCCGAGCGCTACGGCGAGGAACTGACCGTCGTCCTCATCGGCCACATCGTCGACACCGACCTCTCCGATACCCTCTCGCGCATCGAGGACTCCTCGGGGGCGTCGGTCCGGGACTTCTCGCTGTCCGCGCCGGAGGGGCGCGACGGCGAGTCGAGCGCCCGCGTCCGCCTGGCCGCCCAGCGCGGCGAGACGGAGGCCGCGATGGACATCATTCACGAGATAGCCGCGGAGAAGGACTTCCAGGTCGTCGAGCCGCTGACGGCGGGTGATGCGGCGTGAGACTCGCCGTCATCGGGGCCGGCGCCGTCGGCTCGTCGGTCGTCGACCTGGCCGGCGAGTACGGCCACACGGTCACCGCCTTCGCCGACTCCCGCAGCGCCGCCGTCGCCCCCGCGGGCATCGACGGCCAGGCGGCAATCGAGCGCAAGGAGACTGAGGGCGTCGTCGGCGACGCCGACCCGGAGGACGCACTGGCCGGCGAGTACGACGTGCTCGTTGAGGCGACGCCGACGACGCTGGGCGACGCCCAGCCCGGGTTCGGGCACGTCGAGCACGCGCTCGAACGCGACCGCCACGTCGTCCTCGCGAACAAGGGACCGGTCGCCGAGCGCTACGCCGACGTGCGGGCGCTCGAACGGGAGAGCGCCGGCGAGGTCTACTTCGAGGCCACCGTCGGCGGTGCGATGCCCGTCCTCTCGACCATCGCCGACTTCGGCCCGGACAAGATTACCGCCGTCCGCGGCGTCCTCAACGGCACGGCCAACTTCATCCTCTCGCGGATGGCCGCGGAGGGACTGGGCTACGAGCACGTTCTCGCGGAGGCCCAGGACCTCGGCGTCGCCGAGGCCGACCCCACCTTCGACGTGGAGGGGACCGACGCGGCGCTGAAGTGCGTCATCGTCGCGAACGTCCTCGCCGGCGACGAGCGCGAGTACACGCTCGACGACGCGCGTGTCGAGGGCATCAGCGACCTGCCCGGCAGCGCGCTCGACCTCGCCAACGAGGACGGCCGTACCATCCGGCTCATCGGCGAGGTCACCGGCGGCGAGGTCCGCGTCGGACCGCGGCTCGTCCCGGAACACGGCGCGCTCGCCGTGACGGGGACGCGCAACATCGTCCAGCTGGAGACCGCCCACGCCGGACAGCTGAACGTCTCCGGCCGGGGTGCCGGCGGCCCCGAGACGGCGACGGCGGTGCTCGCCGACGTCGACCGGCTGGCCGACTGAGTCCGTTCCCGCTCGCTCGTCGTTTTGCAGTATCAGTGGCGTCCTGTCGATGGCGGTAAGTGACCACATTTCGACCAGTGCCGTGTGACCACGTAGCAAATCACGGGACAGCGACGGGATAGTTCACGGGCGGTATCGAAATCGTTTTATGAGCAACCGCGTAAAGATGCCGACATAGCGCCTCTGCGCGTGAGAAACAATGAGTGAGGACAAACCGCACCAGAACTTGGCCATCATCGGCCACGTCGACCACGGGAAGAGTACGCTCGTCGGACGACTCCTGTACGAGACAGAGAACGTACCGGAGCACGTCATCGAGCAGCACAAGGAAGAGGCCGAGGAGAAGGGCAAGGGCGGCTTCGAGTTCGCCTACGTCATGGACAACCTCGCCGAAGAGCGCGAGCGCGGTGTCACCATCGACATCGCCCACCAGGAGTTCGACACCGACGAGTACTACTTCACTATCGTCGACTGTCCGGGCCACCGCGACTTCGTGAAGAACATGATCACTGGCGCGAGCCAGGCCGACAACGCCGTGCTCGTCGTCGCCGCAGACGACGGCGTCCAGCCGCAGACCCAGGAGCACGTCTTCCTGGCGCGCACGCTGGGCATCGACGAGCTCATCATCGCGGTCAACAAGATGGACCTCGTCGACTACGGCGAGGGTGCCTACGAGGACACCAAGGACGAGGTCGAGGACCTCCTGAACCAGGTCCGCTTCAACACGGACGACGTCAAGTACATCCCGGTCTCCGCGTTCGAGGGCGACAACATCGCCGAGCGCTCGGACAACACGGACTGGTACGACGGCGAAATCCTGCTCGAAGCGCTGAACGCGCTGCCCGAGCCGGAGCCGCCGACGGACGCGCCGCTGCGCCTGCCCATCCAGGACGTCTACACCATCTCCGGCATCGGGACCGTCCCGGTCGGCCGCGTCGAGACGGGCATCCTCAACACCGGCGACAACGTCAGCTTCCAGCCCAGCGACGTCGGTGGCGAGGTCAAGACCATCGAGATGCACCACGAGGAAGTGCCGAAGGCAGAGCCGGGTGACAACGTCGGGTTCAACGTCCGCGGCATCGGCAAGGACGACATCCGCCGCGGTGACGTCTGTGGCCCCGCCGACGACCCGCCGAGCGTCGCCGAGACGTTCCAGGCACAGGTCGTCGTCATGCAGCACCCGAGCGTCATCACGGCCGGCTACACGCCGGTCTTCCACGCTCACACGGCACAGGTCGCCTGTACCGTCGAGTCCATCGACAAGAAGATCGACCCCTCGTCCGGTGAGGTCGCCGAGGAGAACCCGGACTTCATCCAGTCCGGCGACGCCGCAGTCGTGACGGTTCGACCGCAGAAGCCGCTCAGCATCGAGCCGTCCTCCGAGATTCCGGAGCTCGGTTCCTTCGCCATCCGCGACATGGGCCAGACCATCGCGGCCGGCAAGGTCCTCTCGGTCAACGAGCGATAATCCATGCAGCAGGCACGCGTCCGCCTGGCGGGCACCAGCCCCGACGACCTCGACGACATCTGCGACGACGTCCGCGACATCGCGGACAAGACGGGTGTCAAGCTCTCGGGTCCGGTCCCGCTACCGACGAAGACGCTGGAGGTGCCCACCCGCAAGTCCCCCGACGGCGAGGGGACCGCGACGTGGGAGCACTGGGAGATGCGCGTCCACAAACGCCTCATCGACATCGACGCCGACGAACGGGCGCTGCGCCAGCTGATGCGCATCCAGGTGCCCAACGACGTCAGCATCGAAATCGTCCTCGAGGACTGACGCGAGGGCCGGAAGACGCCGGTCGTCTTTCGACACTCCGTCCGAGGGCGTGCGCGACCGCTGTGGGACGCGGTGACAGTGCCGGTCTCACGCGCAGGATTTAATCGGCTCCACCGCCGATTCCACAACGCGGGCTCGTAGATCAGTGGCAGATCGCTTCCTTCGCAAGGAAGAGGCCCGGGGTTCAAATCCCCGCGAGTCCATAGCCGTACTGTACTTCTGACGAAGGTCCACGTATTCACACGTTCAGTTACCCGAGCGTCTCGTTTCAGAAATCGGGTCATCGGAAGAAACGGGTCGCTCAGAGCGAGTGATTTACTCCGCGGGATTCGGCCCGCCGCAGTCTGTGACTCACGCGAGGGAAAACGGGGGTGTCGGGCGTGAGCATAGAGAGTTCGAAGGTAGCCGAGTGGGGACAGTCGGATGCACTCGACAAACGTCTCACCGACCCGGAGGTATTGACGTTCCCCGAGGACTGGACGCTCTCAGAGAGCTGGCAGCGCGCTCAGACAGAGGCTGACACCGGCGGCCCCATCAACGACGCCGAGCGGATGGTCTGGCTCGACGAGAGCGACAAGCCCAAGCGCGTGCTGTTCGCGCTCCAGGACGACCGCCTGCACGCCGAGTGTTCCTGCGCTGCCTGGAAGTATCGCGGGTTCTGCGCCCACGTGGCGAAGTGTTGGTGGCGCTGGATTCGCGGGCGCTTGGTCGTCCATCATCTCGACACCGGCCGGGACTACCAGACGCCTCCCGCGTGGCTTCAGTTCAACCACGACCGCGACACGGACACTTCGGGACTGACGGCTGCCGAACTCGATGCCTACCTCACGTGCGAGCTGGCAAACGTCGGTGTCCGCGATTACGCCCGCAACACCGACCGCGCACCCGGCACAGTCGGGAACCTGCTGGCTCGCGCTCGTGACAAGGTGGGTGGTCAGCGATGACGGCCTACGCGCGTGCGGAAATCGCCCGCGGGCGCGAAGCGGGGCGAACCCCGGGAGGGGTGTGTACCCCACGTTGCGATTCCGGGGGAAATCGCCAGACGGTAGCCGCTCAGTTCTGTGTCACACGGCCCGGTATCTGTGTCACACGGAGGAACAACGATGAGCAAGCAGATACACGATGAGGGACGCCGCGAGTCCAGCCGGAAAGAACAGGTGCGATTCCGAGCAGAGGCTACCCTGCTCGACGCTTTCGACGAGTGGGTGGATGAATCCGAATACGGGAGCCGAAGCGAAGCCCTCCGCGCCGCTATGCGTCAGACAGCCGGGGCAGGCCACCCTGATCAGACACCGCTTGTCCCGCCAGCCGACGAACCACTCCGGACAGCCTACATCAAGCTCTGTGACGTTGCAAACGCTGACGGTGTGATTCGTCACGACATCGCCGAACAGGAACTCTCGACGATACTGGGGAAGCGAAAGCGGACGGTCAACCACATGATACTCGGTAAGCTCCGAGATCGTGGCTATCTGAATCACGTGGCGAACGTCTACGGAGATCGCAGCTGGGGACTCACCGGGTGGGACGCATGACCGCTCGTGAGAGTCTGCTCGAAGCGGCTGCGGACCTGAGCCACGTGAAAGAGCGTGCGGTCTACGCTGTCGATGACATCCGGCAGCGCTCGCTCAGGGAGTGGTCAGCGTGACGGTATCTACTGCCGGAAAAGACTAGCGCTCTCATCTACCGCGCTTTTTTGAGGTCAATCATCCTGCAGACTGCTATACCACATCATGACCCGTTCTCACCGTCCTCAGAGCCACCACAGACGATCACAGGGCGCAGGGCTTCTACTGCCTCTGGAGACACCTCCAACTCGTCTTGAAGCGTGTCGTCGTCGACAGTCTGCTCCTGCTCGGCCAGCGCGACGACGCCGGCCGCCAGCGTCTCTATGCGCGGCTGAATTTCGTGCCGGACGCTGTAGAGTACAACGCCCAGCGTGGCGAGGTCTGCCGGCGAGCCGACGAGTCCGGGGTCCAGCATACGTCTCAGTTGCCACCCCCGAGGTTGATGTTGAACAGGGTGCCGAGCGCCAGTAGCCCAGCGAACACGAGCCCGAGCGGTAACAGGAGCGCTTTGATGCCCTGGTTCCCGCTTTCGGTCGGGTCGAGCTGACTGAGCAGCGGGACGTCGTCGAGCAGCACGCCGCCCGCGGCACCGGCCGCGCCTGCCGCTGCCGTCGACGACCCGACCGTCCCCGCCAGCCGAGCCCCGAGTGAGCGCACGACGGTCCAGACCATCCTATCGAAGCACCCCCACGACGGCTACGCCAGCAGCGACGGCCGCGCCGGCGAGCAGGACCATGCGCGACTCCTCACCACTGTCCGACGAGTCGTCGCCCCCGCCGCTATCCGTTCCGGCGAATCCCGGGAACGTCGCAGCGAGGGTGTTGTTCACGCCCGCGCCCAGACCGGCGAGTAGGCCGTTCGCGCCCGGTGCGTCACCCGGTGCGAACGTGTCCTCGCCTGACCCGACACCGCTTGCTCGCGGGTCGAGCGTCCGGTCTATCACGCCGAACCAGCCGGTGTTTTCGCCGGTCCCCGTCAGGGTGTTGGCGAGGTCCGCCGGCGCGTCCAGCGCGCCCGTGGCGACAGTGCCAGCCGCGTCCTCGACGTCGCGCAGGACCGGGACTCCCTCGAAGAATCCCACTCAGGACCCCCCCAGGGCCAGAATAAGGCCACCCACTGCGACCGCGCCCGCGACGAGCACAGTCCCTGGTGTCCCGCCCCCACTCGACGAGTTGGACGTCTCGACGACCGGGTCCGGCGTCGGCACCCACTCCGGCAGAGACGAGAAGTTACGCACCTCGTCGACGTCGATGCCGCCCTCATCGTCCGTGGCGAACTCACCGTCGCTGTTCACGAGAGGGACGACCATCAGGACGACCCCCCTGCCAGCGCCGCCACGCCGACGACGACCGCTGCGCCAGCCGCCAGCAGTTTCTTCTTGCCGGCACCGCCCAGTGCCGAGAGGTCCGGGACGGTGACCGGCATCGGCACCATATCCATGCCCGGCGGGTCACTGGTTGACGACGAACCCGACGACCCGCTCGACGGGGACGAGTCCATCGGCCCGCCGCTGTTCGTTATCTCGACTTCGCCGTCTCCGGTGTCGACTGTGGTCTGCTCGTTCGGGTCGTTGATGTTGTTGTACTGGTCTGGGTCCGTCGGTGCAGCCGTGTCTTCCTCCGGGTCGAAGTTCGGGCTGCTCGTCGGGACCACATTGTCTTCCGGGTCGTCGTAGAGGTTTTCTGCCGAGTCCTCGATGCCGCCGCTGTTGTACTCATCGAGGATTTCCTGTGCCTTCTGCTCGTCGTCGATGCGACCGGTTCTTGCCCGCCACACGTCCATGCTGTTGTAGTCAGGCATTGGAACCTCCACTCAGCGGGTCGTTCGGAACCTGTGCGCCTGTCTGAAGTGCGATTGTGGTGCTCATGGTTAGATGTTGTGAGAGTGCGCGGTTTGGACGACCTGATACGCCGTAAAGTCACGAATCTGTACGTCTACCCCGGAGTTGTTGTTGTAATCTGAGATGGCGAAGTCGACAGAAATGCTGTTGTACCCATCCGAGGGGATAGTTCGGTTGATACTGTCCGTGAAGGTGGTGTTACTGTTCTTATCGTTCGTTATCGAGTGGGTCACAAGTACACCACTGTCGATTGTGGTAGTGCTATTATCCGAGGCAGACAGCCGAAGGTTGGAGTAGTCTACTGTTGCCGTCGTGTAGGCGCTAATCATCGTCTCGAAGGCCAAATCCAACTCCCCGATATACAGCGCGTTCGTGTTGTTTGGCAGGTCGAAGGAGAGGGTTCCAGACTGGCCGCTCTCATTCTCAGCGTTGGTGATTTGGTGACTGCCGCCGGTTAGGTCCAGCCGCGGAAATCGTTGCTCTCCGACCGATTGCGTGCCGGCCGGAGGGTCGTGAGTGTCCGCTTCGGGGTTGTACTGCGATTGCGGCAGGTAGTTGGTCGTGTGGTCGGCGTTGTCGTGATTCTGCGCGTGGTGGTCGTCCGCCGACACCCCACTGATGTTGTCGTGGTTAATCTGCCCCTCGTTCACCGAGACCGTGAGGGTGTTCCCGACGTCATCGTAGGACACCGACAGCGCGTTGCCGCCAGCCAGCAGCGCCGCCACGGCGTCCTCAACCTGTTCCTGATTCAGCGCTGCAGTGTCGACGGTAATAGTGTCTCCCGAGTCGTTCACGGAGATACTGATGTTACCAGCTGCCGACAGCGCCGTACCTATCGCGTCTCGCGCTTCCTCGTTGGTGTAGCGGGTGTGGTGGTTGTCCGGCCCGACGTCGAGCAACGACCCGTGACTGACGATGTTCTGTGCAATCCACGATGCCCCATCGTAGACGTAGCTCCCATCATCGTCGGTGTCGTACCACGATTCACCTTCCTCCGCGCCGGTCGGCTCGTTTGGTTGCACGTAGGTGAACAGAATCGACGGGACAGACGCGCTTACGTCGCTCATTCGCCTATCCACCACCCTTCGGTGAGTGCCCCGGTTCCATCAGGGTCTTTCAGCGTGATGCTGTCGAGTTCGAGGGTGTCCTGCGTCAGCGTGCGCCCGTTCAGGGGCACGTCTGTGAGGGTCGTTCCTGAGACCGTCGTGTAGTCCGCAACGATGGCGTCACCGACCTGGGTCACGATTATCTCCTGAATCGTCTCTGCGGGGTTCACCTCCAGCGGGTATGCGTTCCCGCTGTTGCCACCGGCTGCGAAGACGCCGCCCTCGGAGTAGTTGTCCGTCTCGACGGTGCCGTTCGTGTTCGTGGCGATCGGCACGCCACCGGAGCCACGCACCGCTTGGCTGAACTGCTCCGACCCCATCAGAACCACCCCCTGATGCGGTCGACAACACCGCCGAACCGAGCGATGCCTCCGGCGCGGTCTAGTGCCATGTCGACGGCGTAGTCGTAGCCGTAGGTGTCGTCGTGGTTCTCCACCTCGACACCGACGAGGTCGCCGCGTTCGGCTGCCTGCGACACAGTAAACTCGAAGTGGTCACCGTCGCCGTCGATGTACTGCTTGCCCTGAAACTGGATCAGGTCGATTTCCCGCCGGCTTCCATCGTCACCGCGCCGAATGAACGGACGGACACGCAGGTCGAGTTCCGCACCGCGGTAGATGCGGACATCCACCTGCTCGACCGTTGCACCTTCCTGCACCTCGTAGGTTTCGACGTGTGAGCCGTCCCCTGTGGAGTTTGGCGCTACACGGTCTGCGAAGCGCACGCTATCTCGTGGTTCCTGAACGGCAGAAGGCATGGGTCGACCCCCCTACGCCTCGCTGTAGTACAGCCGGGCGCTCGATGCAGACGGGTCGAGTTCCTTGCCGTCGCTGCCGCTCGCCGCCCGAATCCGGATCTCGATGTGACGGCCGGGCTTTGCGTAGGGCGCGAGTGCCGCCATGATGGGGCGGTTCGTACGGTCGTCAGCCTTCGCATCGGCGAGCTCGCCAAGTGTATCGAAGACTGTGGACGCGAGGACGCGCCGCTGCTGACTGTCTGTGATAGCCAGCACCAGCTCGCCCGAGAGTTCGTCACCCGCTGTCCCCGTGCCGTTCCCGGACGCGAGGAGTTCCGCGAAGACGAACGCATCGGCGTACTCACGCTGTGCTCGGCCGTGGCCCCAGAACAGGACCTTGTCGTCAGGAACCTTCTGTGACCAGACAGTCACCTCCGTACCTGCCTTGAGGGTGTCCTGGTCGAGATCGGCCGCCACGATGTTCCGCTTGTCCCCCATACCGAACAGGCTCTGCATCCTGCGAATTTCATCAGGCATGAGTTAGACCCCGGAATCTCTGCCTCGCCGTCGACGCCGGCGATTTCGGTAGCTCGGTTGTAAATGTACGATGCCACACCGATGGTCATGAACAGGAAGAGCGTCCCGATCACTGCCCCGGCCACAGAGAGCGCGCTCTGTTCGGGGTCGTCGGTGTCGACTTCCTGGTCGACCACAGGAATTTCAAATTCCATGCGGTGCCAGCTACGGGGGTGATTTATAAACTCGTCTGAGCGTGATATCTATAGATAGAGACACTCATTCAATCAATATCGGCGTATATCACGTTCCGGGATTTATATGCTATCTCTGATGACGTTTCTGTGATGCCCCTACTTGGGCTTGCCACAGCCACAATCGCGGCCATGATTCTCGTCGGACGTACTCGCGGGGTGACTCGCGGGCTGATGTTCGTGATGTGGGTTGTCGTTGCGGCGTGGCACTTCGGAATCAGAGTATGATATCAGTAGATTGCCCCCTGTGTCCGCAATCGTTCGAGAAGGAGAGCGAGACAGCCGCGGAGAACGCTGTTATCGGCCATATCGTCTCGAAAGTCGACGAGGACCACAGAGGACACGGCTACGAGAAGGCGCGTAGACTCATAGATATCTCTGGTGCAGAGGCTGAGATATCAGAGACAACCAGCACAGAGCCACCAGAGACCGCAGTCGCAGACGGTGGGGAGCGGATGGCCCCGCCCACGCCCGAGGTAGAGCCTCAAACCGAGTGTCCGACCTGTGGCGCCGACGGCCAGCCTGTCGACGAGCTGGCCGCTGAGCTTCCCGACAGGGTGCCCGCGCAGGCTGTCGCCCAGCTCCGACAGTACGACCTTGCGTGTCCCGCCTGTACCGGACTCGGTGACGACGGGACTCTGACGACGGAGGTGTGGAACCGTGAGTGACTTCGACGCCGATGCGCTGGCAGCGACTGCGACCGGCGAAGAAGCGACTAGCGCCGGCGAGCAGGCCGCCGAGGCTGCCGCAGAGACGACGGAGAACCATGCGGCCGCCGAGGGCGCGGAGGCTTCTGGAGACGTTGGCAGTACGTCGAGCCTGCGCGAGATGCTGCTGTCGACCGACCCAGGTACTCCACTCAGAACAGGTGGAGGACCCTTGGGACCCCGAACGAGGCGGCTCCACGCGAATCATGCGCGGGTTTCAGAAGGCACTCAGTTTCGACGGACTCCCGGCTGTCGTCGACATCGCCATCGGGTTCGGCGAACTCGTGGTGCAACTCAGCGAGGAACTCCCCGGTCAGTCTCGGTCCCAGGAGAACGCCGACGACGAGAGTGACGAGATGGAGGAGATCGACATCGACACCGGAGGTGCGTCTGGTGTATGACCCAGCCAGACTACTTCACCGACCGTTCGCACCTGCTGATTGCGGGTGTGACGGGTGCCCGGACAGACTACGGCGGAAAGACCGCGCTGGCGAACTGGTGGTGCGACAACCACGGCCGCGCGTCTTTCGACCTCGTGCTGTTCCTGAACTTCAAGCACGACAGCGGGCCGAAGGCGACGGCTGACGCGGACGTGCAGACGGTCGAGGGTGTCGCCCAGGCCATGCGGGAGGGTGCGACCTACATTTCCCTCTCGCCGTCGAGCGCGGACTGGCAGGCCGTCCACGACCGCCTGCGTGCGTTCGTCGACGCACTCCCCAACGACATGGACAAACTGGTTGTCCACGACGAGGCTCCGGAGTATGACGAGGACAGCCTGCGGTGGTTCGTGCGCGTGGCCGGAAACGGAGCGAACTGTAAGAGCCTGATTATCGCGCAGGCCCCCGGCGACCTGAGCATGGCCGTCCGCCGGCAGACTATGCTCTGCTGGATTGGACCGGTCACAGAGGACAACCGTCACGTCTTCGAGGCGAACCACCGGGGCAACCACTTCGACGCGATACAGCGCGAGCACGACCCCTACGTTTGGTCTGTGCTGACTGGCCCCGAAGACGCCGACCGCGACACCTACGACCCGGTGCCGGAGGAGTACGCATGAAGCTCTGTCGAGACTGCAACGTCCGGTACCACAGTGTCGACGGTGAGTGTCCCATCTGCGGAACCTCAGAGGCGCAGAGACCGGAGGGTGCTGCCTGATGCGAGACACACCGAACGAGCGGCAGGGTGCGTTCGCCGAGGAGTGGGTCGCCCGCGAGTACGGGCTGGACCACGCCCCACACGAGGCTGACTGGTACGACGCCGTCCACCCGTCGACGGGGACGAAGTACGAGGTCAAGAGTACCCACAGGACGGTCGACAACGGCGCGACGGGGCGCTTCCGACTGTGGGAGGATCAACACCGCTCCTTGGCGGGCGCGGAGGGCTCGGACGGACAGACAGCGTACTACGCCTTCGTCCTGCTCGACGTCGACGGCGAGGTCGTCGACGTGCAGCGACGGCACCCTCGACGGTGACGCGCATCCTCGACGAGCGCGAGCTGGGTGACGGCTCGCCCTGGAACCGAGCGGGTCATCAGGAACGCGAGGGCGCACAGCACAAACTACCGTACACGGAGGTCTTCGATTCATGATTCAGCAACTCAAGAAACTGGCGTACAGGCTCTCACGCAAGACTGAGAAACAGACAGAGAACGACGGCTTCCTGAGCTACGCCGGTGAGTGGCACAGCCTGACGCTGGGTCTGTCGGTTGGTGGGTCGAGTGCGATTACCGGCACGCCCGAGATCGCGGCGACCGTCGCGATGGTCGCACTTGGCTACAAGGGTGCAAGTGCGATGCCGAACGTCGGAAAAAAGAAAGAGAAGGCGTCTGTCGTGGGCGAGATTCAGCGGGAGCCGTGGTATGCAACGGGTGGTGTGGTACTGGGGTTTGTGGGCGGCCTTTTAATTTCACACATGTAATCTCTTTACTAATAACATCCTCGATATCGAAAATTCACTCGGCAAATCAGCTGATTCTGGCCTTCAAATCTTCTTTTATTCTGTGGACTTTCACAACAGTTTCGGGGCTAGGATACACGATCTCAGCGGCAATCGCTGCCTTCTTTGACACATCGTACACTGGCATTTCCTCCTCTGCCTTCAGGTATTCTTCCTCAGAGAGCTGATCCAGAACATAAAGCTCTGCCAACAGCTCGTTCATCTTCAAGGCGAATAAGCCGACCACGACCATCCCTGATATAATTAGAAGTAGTCGTGGATATCCTAGTATTGGAAATTTGTGAATTACCGATAAGGTCAGCAAAAGCAAAAAAGAGACAATTCCAAACGCGAGAGACACAACTGACCCCCAAAAGATACCATTCCAGATAGAATGTCGGTTTAGGTGGCCCACTTCGTGCTCAACCGTCCGCTCTGCCGATAAATCAGGAAGATGTTCGAACTGCGGCTTATTCAGGAGAATTGTTTCTGCCCCCCATGTTTTTTGCCCTATAATTGCTGAATCGCTTGAAAAATAGTATACTGTCTGCTCTCCATTGCTCGTGGATATCCTATCTACTTTTTCTACACCACCATGCACGAACCGTACAAAGAGCCTCGTCCACCAGTCTCTATATCTCGCGATTAATCCATTTTTCATGAGATTATGTTTGTTACTTGGAAAAATAACGGTTTGGGTGAAGTTACTCTTTGCTGGGTATCTCCGCGACACCCACCACTTGCGCGTCGACAAGAACCGAATGCTCGTTTTGCACATGAACCCCGCTCGTACCATGTGCAGATTTCGGAGATCGCCGTCGCCAGCACCCACCCCAGCGACCCGGTGAGATAGCAATCGCCCCCGATTTCAGGTCAAATCACCCCTTCCAGTTTCTCGCAGATACCGAGGTTGAAGGGGGCATGTGCAAAATCGAGTGAGCGATGCGAATCAACACAGATGGCAAAAAGGAGTTTCGAGAGGACCTGTACGACGACGCTGCCGACGTATTCGGTGAGAACACCCGCGTCGGTGGCATCGACCGCGCTTGTAGGCATGCCTATCAAGACGCGAAAGCGAAAAAACAGGCACTCGAATGGATTGAGAAACACCTTGCTCCCGAACAGGCTGCCGAGCTGTGTGAGATACTGAGTACACGCGAGATGGATATGAAGATTGAGACGACCACATCACTGCACACAGACTGACCGATATCGTTTAGTGACACGACCTCAACCGTTTTTTGTGTGAACCGACGTAACTATCTAGCAAGTATTGGGGCAGTGACTGTCACTCTCGCAGGCTGTACGAGTAGTGACGACGGCGGCGACGGCGACGGCGACAGCGGAGGCTCCGGAAGCTCCGGTGGCTCTCAACCGACGCAGACAGAGACGCCCACACCGACGCCGCAGGAGATTTTGGCGGAGACACGGACGATCCCTGAAGACGAATGGTACCAGTGGGGCTACGATTTCGAGACTGCTCTGGACATCTCGATAGACATGGTTGTCCGTGAAGGCCCAGCCGTGGACTTCTGGTTGCTTACCGAGAGCGAGTTCCAGGAGTTCGATGCTGGCAACCGGTTCCGGCCGACATTAGAAATCAGTGATACTACAGGAGGCAGCACCAGCGGCGTGATCGACCCCGGGCGGGTGTACTTCATCGCGGACAACACCAACGCTGGGGAAGCCGAACCTCCTACAAACTTGGATGATGATATCGCCCGGGTCGAAGTGACCGTTATCGCAGAACGAGCTTAGAACCCGTTGTTCTCCTTTTCGCGTTCGATTTTCTCAGCGACCGCTTCCTCGATGAACTCTCGTCGTTCGTCGTGCTGGTAGGGTTCGTAGAGATCGTCCAGCAGGATGTCGCAGGCCATTATCGTTTCAACTGAGTACCGATACCACGAGGCCTTTGATTGGCCTGCCACCAACCGATTTTCGACCTGCGAATCCAGGTCATCCTCTACTATGAAACTCGCCCTCGCCATTACGTTACATTCATTGATTCAATCACTTAACCTTCTGCATCCGGTACGATTGGTACATGTGTTTCGGTTGAACTTGTTGGAGCATATGGTACAACACTTAAGTAGATTGTGTGAATCAATCTGGGATGCATGGTGACAGTAAATATCACCGTCGGCATGACTCCGGAAATGCTGGAGGATGTCGATAGAGAGGCTGATAACGCGGATATGAGCCGCGCGGAGTACATTCGGCACTGCATCCGACAGGCCGAGGACTCTCCGTTTGACACTCCCGAGAAGACGCTCGGCGAACTCGCAGATGATCAGAAGGGGGCGGCCTAACACATGTCCAGTGAGCCAGACGCCCCCACGCAGTTTTCGGACGCGCTATCCGATAAAGCTCCGGACTCGGTCGACCCCGAGCGCTTGGGTTCGCGCAAACCCGCGCTAGTCGACGTCGTCAACCAGGGTCCGGTGTACGTCGCGGACGCTCGCGTCAGAGAGAGCGGCTGGGTGTACGTTCGGGAGTGGAACGGCACGAGCGCGAACCTCCCGCCCCAGCGCGTCAAGCAGATTCGGCGTATCCATACCGAGCGGTACGGCGAGCGAGACGGCACCGGCATGCGCCCGAAGCGCGTTGCAGACGAAGACTGGCGGGAGAGGGCGAGGGAATGAAGATGACCCATCGGTGCGACTACTGCGGGCGCGAGTACGACACCATCGGCGGGCTGAACCGTCACATCTGTACGGTTCATTCCGGTGTCGTCGAGGACGCGCTGGCAGACGCGAAGCCGTACACCGACACCAGAATGGCGGGTGGGTTCGATGGGTGAGCAGGCCACCTTCGGCGAGTTCGAGCCCGAGTACCACGCTGAGCTGTTTCTCGGGTTCAGGAGCGTGCTGCCGAGGTCGTGCAGGAGCAGGAGGTGACGCTGTGTGTCTGACGATCTCCAGCCGCTTTCGCCCGAGGAAGGTGTCGAGCGGTTCCTCCAGCACCGTGAACCGTCGGTACGAAAGTCGACACTCCAGAACGCTCGGACCCGTCTCGCGTACTTCCTCGATTGGTGCGAGGAACGCGAGATAGAGAACCTGAATACGCTGACCGGCCGCGATATGTCCGACTTCGTGGCGTGGCGGCGTAGCGATATCGCCCCGATTACGCTCCAGAAGCAACTGAGCACCATCCGGATGGCGCTCCGGTGGTGGGCCGACATCGAGGCCGTCCGGGAAGGGCTGGCCGAGAAGGTCCACTCGCCCGAGCTGCCCGACGGTGCCGAATCGCGGGACCACCATATCGAGCCAGAGCGTGCAAAGAAGGCACTGGCGTACTACGAGAAGCACCAGTACGCCAGCCGCGACCACGCGCTCGTCGCTCTAATCTGGCGGACCGGGATGCGTCGGGGTGCTGTCCACTCACTCGACGTCGACGATCTCGAAGCCGACGACCACGCCATTCGGCTGAGCATCGTATCGAGCAGGGGACGAAGCTCAAGAACGGTGAGTCTGGCGAGCGGTGGGTCTACCTCGGCCCTCGCTGGTTCCAGATTCTCGACGACTACGTGAGCAATCCCGACCGGGTCGCAGGGACAGACGAGTATGGGAGAGAACCCCTGTTCCCGAAACGGGACGGCGGTCGCCCTGCTCCACAGACCATCTACAAGTGGGTGATGCGGGCGTTGCACCCGTGTTCC
The DNA here is from genome assembly GCF_037338445.1 of Salinibaculum sp. SYNS191. NCBI lineage: Archaea > Methanobacteriati > Methanobacteriota > Halobacteria > Halobacteriales > Haloarculaceae > Salinibaculum > Salinibaculum marinum. The sequence continues at coordinate 1,364,728 of NZ_CP147838.1, read as the reverse complement.
TACGCGAGTTGCCCCCATGACCGCACGCCGGAGACGTGCGAGGCACGCGGTCGAAATTCCAACGTGGCTGCCTGCCCGTCGTCGATAAATCCCCACGCCGTGCGCCGCGGAGCAATCACGCACCATCTGACTCAGGACACACCACCGGAGACGGTGAGCGAGCGGATGGACGTGTCCTTAGAGGTGCTATACGAGCACTACGACGCCCGCACTGAGCGCGAGAAGATGGATGTCCGAACCGGCCACCTACCGGAGGAGTGAACATGCGATACAGTTACCAAACAATATCAAGTTACCGGGGGAGACCCACCCCGCGAGTCCATTCACTTCGTTCGTTCCCTCGCGTGGTCTCACTCGCTTCGCTCGCGAGACCCCCGCGAGTCCACGTTCGACCTGTCGCAGTTCGGAGAGCGGACGACGACAGGGTTTTTTCATCCGGTTGCGTCTGACGCCTCATGCGAGGCCTCCGCGACGTGATGGACTGGGTGGGGCGTGCCGACACGCCGGTCTATGCGACACCGTACGACGAACTCGCGCCGCTGTACGCCTTCGAGCGCGAGCGGATGCGGAACTACCAGGCGGTCGCCGAGTTCGTCGCACGCGAGACGCCCGACGACGCTCGAACGGTGGGGGTCGGTGCTTGCGGACCGGGGTTCGTGCTGGAGGGAGTGAGCGAACACTTCGATACGGTCGTGGGATTCGACCTGAGCCCGACGATGCTCGAACTGGCTGCCGAACGGACGGCGGCTCCGGTCGTCGCGGCCGACCTGCGAACCACGGTCGCACCCGAGACCTTCGACGTCTTCACTATTCTGGGTGGGTCGATTGCGCACCTGCCCGTAATCGATGGCGCGGACAGCGTCCGGGCCGCACTCGAAAGCGCCTACGAGAGTCTCCGACCGGGTGGGGTATTCCTCTGTGACTTCATGAGGCAGGGGGCACTCGAAAGCGGGCGCGTCACGAGCGACACGTTCGCGTCCGAGCGGTTCACGGTCGAGCGCACCGTCATCACGACCGGCGAACCCGACGGCCAGACCGACCTCGGCGGGGTCGGTCGGTACACCTTCGCCTACGAGATCACCGACGACGTGGCGGGCGATACCGTTCGCGTGGGGACCTCGACGCCGGTCCGGGAGTTCAGCGTCGGTGGCTTGCTCGGCGCGACGCTCGGCGCTGGCTTTGCCGACGCCAGGCTGGTGGCACCACCGACTCACGGGGTCGGAATCGTCGCACGCAAGCCGGCATGAGTTACTGGAGTTGCGCGGCGGTCTCGGCGACGAGTGTCCGTGCCTCGACGAGTGCGCTGCTCTCCCGCAGCGTCTCCATCGCCTGCGCTGGCTCGCCCAGCGGGTGGCGGTGGAGGCCGACGACGATCACGTGGTCGTCACCGTCGGCGCGGACGACGTGGAGACCGACCCCCCAGCCGGCGGCCTCACTGCCGAGGACGCCGATGTAGCTCTCGATTTGCGTGTCCTGGTCCAGAAGCGTGGTCGTCCGTGGCCCCTCCTCGGGTGTGACACGCTCGGGGCCGGCCTCGATCTGGAAGTCGGTCCCCTCGCCGAAGCCGGCATCGGCGAGCAGGTTCTGGACGACGTCGCGCTGGAGGAGTTCGTCGGTGTCGATGTGCGAGAGCGGGTTCGTGGAGTTGCCCACGACTTTCGCGTTCGGCGTCGAGACGACGGCAACGCTGAAGGAGACGCCACCCAGCGGAGCCGGTCTCGGGACCGCATCGCCGAAGTCGAACGCTTCGGGCGGGGCCCCGGCCGACTCGGGCCAGTTCGCTGAGACGTTGTCGCCGGGCATGACCATGAGTACGTCCTGTGGGTCGAACGTCTCGCCCTCCTCGACCGGGCGTGCGTTGAGCGCTGCCGGCGGCGCGCCGAAGATTTCGTCGAAGGTTCGCGGTCCAGTCGAGACGATTGCCTGCCGGGCGCGTTCGACTTTCTCGACGGAAATCTCGATCTTGTCGTTCCCCGAGGCCAGCCAGTCCGTGCCGGCGGTCGACCCCGTCTTGGTAGGGACCCAGTTCTGTGCCGGCAGGAAGTCACCGAGTGCGAGGACGTAGGCGTCACCGCGGGGCGCAATCTTCTCGACGCCGATTGCTTCCCCCGGAACGAGTAGCATCGTCGCACTCGGCTCGACGGCCGCATCGAAGTCGATCTTGATTGCCTTGCCCTCCGTGAGGCCACCAGGGACCACGACACTGATCAGGTCACCCGGGACCGTCGGTGTTCCATCGAGCATCCCCAGCGAGACGTCGGAGAGCCCGACCTCCCCGGCGTCGACGACGACCGCTCCTTTGCTGATCAGTCCGCTGTTGGTCAGTTCGACGAACCGGCCCATCCCCGTCCGGAGCGGGCCCATGCGGTCGACCATCACTGCCCCCCGAGCGCGAGGGCCCGCGAGTACACCGCCGTGTGAGTGGTGATCGAGACCGAGACGTTCCCGCCGGCGGCACTCTCGGAGAGCGTCAGCGAGTCGCTCGTGACCTCCCCGAGCTGGAGGGACTCCACTCCCTCCGAGGAGAGCCCGACTGGAGCGGCCTCGAAGGACTGGTTGGTGATTCCCCCACAGCCCGCCAGTGCGACCGCCGAGAGGCCACCGAGCGCCGTGAGGAGTCGACGGCGATTCAGTAGGGTCTCGGGTTCGTCATTTGTCGAGGATGAATACATATTCCAGCAGTATACAACGTACCAGATTATATCAGTTCGGGTACTGTCCGGTACCCCCAGGGCGCTGTTCGGCTACGGAACACTTCTGTTTACTTCCCCATTACTCCCTCTGCTGTACCTAAAAAACTCCTTCCAATCGCCTGACTGCGACGGGATCAAAACGATTCTGTGAAACGGCGTAACGAACCCACCGCGAGTCCATTCACTTCGTTCGTTCCCTCGCGTGGTCTCACTCGCTACGCTCGCGAGACCCCCGCGAGTCCATCTCTTTCGTCCGTTCTTTCGGCTTGATGTTTTCACCCGCTACGTCCGTGAGACCCCCGCGAGCCCCTTCGTTCGGCTCAGTCTCACGGGTTGTCGGACACAGCACCCCGAGATGACCCCTCAACAGAGAGACGACTGGTCGTCGGAGCAGGATTGATGAATACATGCGACATATGCTGGGTCGATGTCAGATAATACGGACGCGGATTCGGATGCCGAACGGGGCTGTCGACGGTGTGGACACGACGAGGCGGCAGTCGGTGAAATCGCGGTGTCGAACCGGGGATACGAGGCGATGGCCGACCTCGACCTGCGAAACATCCAGGTCATCTACTGCACGAACTGCGGGTACACCGAGCACTACCACTCCGACGCAGACGAGGGCGCGCTGGCCGACCTCTTCTTCACGGAACTGTGACCGTCGGTCGGTCGTCGCCGACAGTCTCTCCCTGTCCGGCCGTCCAGATAAGTCCCCGTGTTGGGTTGCGTCACGCGGTGCGAATGTGGAGTGGAATTGAGCAGAAGTGACAAGACTGTAATCCACGCCACAGGCCCATATTGGACTGTTCAGGATTCAGTCGCGGGGGCCGGCTGGACATTGTGGACGTGGGCAAATAGTTCTGCCGATAGTATTGCAATTATAGCACACAATCAACTCGCTCCGGCGTCGGCGGAGTCCGTTCTCGTGGGCTGTTCGGTCGTGACCGTCTCCCGGATATTTCTCCCTCGCCTACTGCCATACACTCAAAGGTAATATCTATCTGACGGCATTTATATCTATTATGGCTGTATTCTTTTCGATATGTTGGTGTAAATATAGAATATCAAGTCATATCCGACTTCAATTAAGAGAACACATCCAAGATGCCGAAAACACGGCCCTGTATTGGGGATTTAAACATATATAGTGCGCTTACGCAGCTATTCTTCGTCAGCATTTCCCGCGACGTACCACCTCCACACGGCGACGACAGTTCCCAGAAGCCCGGCCACGACATCCGCGAGTTCGAACGCTCGGCCGGGGACCCACGTCTGGAGCCGGCCAGTCACCAGACTGTGTGCCGTCGAGACGCAGACGGCGAGGACGGCGGCTTCGCCTCTCGTACAGCGACCGGCGTCGAACGCGTCCGCGACAGTCGCGGCGTACATCGCGTGTCCGACGAGATGAAGGAACTTGTCCGGCCCGACCCGGTCCCACTCGGAGCGCCGCTCCAGCGGCGAGGGCACGACTGACGCGACGAGGAGGACGACCGTGCCCACGGCAGCGCCGCTCCAGCGGGAGTCCGGGAGTCGGTCGTCGATACGGTTCCGTCGATGGGGTCGCATTCGATGGGACGACATTCTGTTGTCGGGGGTACGTTGCTCCGTGCACCGCGGGTGCTCGTCCGGTCGGGCGTCGGCGATGGTCTCGTCTTCACCGACGGCCTCGCTCGCGGTGAGCGCTACTGCTCGAACTTCAGGTCGCGCGCGGGGTCTTCCGCGACGACCCACCAGTGGACGTCCGCTTTGGGATGTCGGCGCTCGACGTGGTCCCTGAGTCCCTGGCCCGTCTCGAAGTCCTTGCCACAGAGGTTACAGCGGTGATGGCGCTTCGACACCATACTCCAACGTTCGGTCCGGTCCCTCTTGGCTCCTTGCACGGCACCCCCCGCGTGACGGGTTCGCCCGCCGACGACGGACCGCACCCGGACTGCACGGCGGTTTTTTAGTAGAGCCGGTCGTTTGTTAGAACGTCGCATCATGTCAATGGAGAAAGCACTGGAGCGGCCGGAATTCGAATCGGTCGATCTGGATATCGACACCGACGAGACGCACCGCTACATCGAGGAGGCGATGAAAGGCCTCGCGGCGTCGGAAGCGAAAGACGGCGTCAAGTACCGGACGACGGACGGGATGCTGGTCGCGGTGGTCGGACGGCGGCCGACCGGCAGCGGCAACGTGAAATCGAAACTGGCCTACCGGACAGCGCCGGCGTCGGAGTCGGCGACCAGGAAGGCCTCGAAGATTCACGACGCGCTGCGGTCCCACGCCATCAACGCCTGACTCGCGGTCGGCCGCGCGTCGGCAGACGCGTCGCAGGCGACCCGGTGACCGGGCATCCGGTCGACTGCCGTTCCGAGACGAGCAGCCACCTCGTGTCGACTCTCATCCCGCGACGCTCGGGGCAGTCCGAACCGAACGCGTGCCGGGAGCAGAACCTGTCTTTACACGCATACGTATGTAAAGAAATCTGTTTGACGACAAAGAATGAGTACGACGAACGTTCTCGCATCGAGGTGTGGTCTACCGTACCCGGACGCACCTCTCGGTCGCGAGGGGAGCAACGCTTGCGGCCGGTACGCGGGTGATGACTGTGTTCGAACTGTTGCGAAAAAGTGTCCGTGTCGTCGTTTCAGGCCGCGGGGCGGCCGACTTCCTCGCTCTCCTCGCGCGGGTACATCCCGCCGAGGTAGCCGCCTACGGTCGCGGGAATCGCGCCGATGACGATGAAGACGAGGAAGGCGATGCCGACGCCGATAGTCGCGAAGACGCCCCCGAGCGAGAGTTCGACGATGGAGACGGCGAGTCCTAGCAGGACGAGCACTGCGGCGAAGACGAGTGCGCCGATAGATCCTGCGAGGAAGCCGTTCCACGCGCCGTTCGTCTGTCCGCTCCGGGCGTAGTATCCCGCCGCGAACCCGCCTGCCAGACCGGCGACGACCCCGCCGACTAACGCGAGCTGCTGGAACGACGTGCTGATTATCGAGAGGAGGGCGATGATGACGAATCCTATTGCCACCGCTCGCCACTTGGTTTCTACCATGACGTTGGTAATATACGCCACGTGACGGCTTAAATTAGCATTGCTTCTTTGATACTATATACTCCTTCGTTCAGTCCCCGACGGACGCGGGCGGCGTGTCCGACCGCAACGGCACGTCGTCGCCGTCCCGAGGGTGAGATGCGTCGCCACGGCGCATCGTGCCCCTGTCAATCAGTTCGGACCGGGTCGTCGAGGTACTGCGCTTCGAGACGGGCCGCGGTCTCGGGACGCTCGACGTACCGTGCGTCGACGAGAGCGACCGTTCCGCCGACGGTCGAGAAGACGAGCGCGGTCACGAGCAGTTCGAGCGCGCCGACCCCGGCGACGGCGCGCATCACCGGGGGCGCGGTGGCGGCCGCGCCCAGGTACGCCGTCGACAGGGCGACGACGCCCGCGACGAGCCCCAGCGCGTGTTCGCCCCCGCTTTGCAGCGGTGACCGCGTTCGCGCGAAGCCGAGGAGACCCGCACTCACCGGGAACATCACCGCGAGTCCGAACGCCCACGTCTCCGTGGTCGTCTCGCCGACGGCGAGCAGGGAGAGCAGTCCCCCGGTCGCGAGGAAGACGGGCAGGAACAGCGCGCCGGCGAGGCGCGCGACGTTCGCCGTCCGATACATCAGCGCCACCTCCCGTCGTCTGTGCCTCGGGGCGGCACTCCCGACTCGTTCGCGGTCGGACGGTTCGTCGACGGTCCAGCGGGGTCGGACGCGACACGGGACAGCTTCATAGTAGGTGTCCCCTATTCGCGGCCTCGCAATCTTAAGCGGTACCATCCGTCCCTGTCTCACCGACCCGTGACTGGGGCGGCAGTTTCACGGCGTGCTCGCGGGACGGGGAGCAAAAACAGGAGTGGGAGGAGTCAGAGTCGGCCCGGGGGGCTCAGCCGGTCGGTTGGCCGACAGTGCTCTCTTTCGGTCCGAGGAGGCCGCCGACTGCGCCGCCGATTGCCCCGGGCAACCCGTAGGCGATGACGAACAGGAGATAGAAGACGCCGACGCTGAACCCGAAGATTCCGGCGCCGATGGTGCCGATGAGGAGCAGGAACAGCCCGACGACGATGCCGCCGATGGTCGTCGCGAGAAGCCCGTGTATCGCTCCGCCACCCGCCCCCTCGCGCGCGTAGTACCCGGCGACCCCACCGGCGATGAGTCCCGTCGTCCCCGCTCCAATCACTGGCAGTGTCGCGTCGGTGAACGGCAGGCCCAGGCCGCTGATGAGGCCGATGACGAACGATGCGACGATGCCGTACAGGACAGCCATCCAGTTTACCATCTCACTATCGTATTCCGTAGTCGCGAGTATAAGCGTAGTTCACGAGAAGTCCGAGTATGATTGTGTTATGGGCTCTATTGGAAGCTTACCGTCGATGCGCTGTCTAGAACCCTCCCGACAGTCGCACGGTTTCCTCCGCTGTCGCCCGTCGGTCCCGGCTATCCGGGTCGGTCCGCGTCCCGAGTGCTGACGGTTCGCCCGGCGGCGCTGTGACAGCGTCCGCTCAGCGCATCTCGTCGAGCGACACGAAGCCGCCGTCGCGGGCGAGGACCCACTCAGAGACAGCGGTCCGCCCCATCCCCGGGAGCGGGGAGATAGAACAGACTTTGCCGCCGGCCCCCGTCGAGACGATGGCGACGAACACCTCGTCGTGTTCCGGGACGGGGAGGTCCGCGTCGTCGGCGTCGGTCGGTGGAGCGTTCATGATGGTCCCGGCCCCGGGCGTCACTCCTCCAGCAGCCAGCCGAAGCGTTTCTCCCAGTACTCCTCGTTCGGCGGCTTCTTGCTCCGTCCGTAGGTCTTCTGGTCGCGAATCTGGCGCTCCAGGATGTCTCGCGCCTCGTTGAGCGCCTGCGTCGCGCCGTAGCCCTCGCCCGAGGCGATGAAGAGGCCGCGGTCGGTCGAGAGGCGGATGCGGGCCAGCAGTAGCGGCGTCCCCCGCTGTTTCTCGTCGTGTTCGTGCAGGTGGACCTTCGCGTCGAGGACGCTCATCCCCTCGTCCCGGCTGTCGAAGGTGTCGACCATGTTCACTATCTCGTCGTAGCTCATGTCGTCGATGAGGTCGGTGCCGTAGACCTGCACGGGGCGGTTTCCGCCCGCCTCCCACGTGAGCGCGTCGAGGACGTCGGTCTTCGTGACGATACCGAACGGGTGTCCGTCCTCCGTCACGAGCAGCGAGGAGGCGTCGATGGCGAACATCTCATCGACCGCCGTCTGGAGCGTCTCGTCGGCTCGAATCGTCCGCACCGGCGACACCATGAGGTCCCTGACCGGGAGGTCCAGCAGTCGTGCGCTCTCGCCCTCGCGGGCGCCGAACCCGCCGCGGCGGATGCGTCCCGCACTCTTCGACAGGTCGCCACCGACGGCGTCCGTCCCGCTGGCGTCGCCGCCCTTGCTCTGGTCGACCGAGCGCACGGTGAAGTCCGTGAGGTCGTAGAGGCTCAGGATGCCAAGCGCCGTGTCGTCCTCGACGACCGGCAGGTGCGTGAAGCCGTGGTCCCGGAAGACGTGCAGTGCGTCGCCGAGCGTGGACTCCGGGTCCACCGTGACCAGGTCGCCGGTGTGGGCCTCGGCTACCGTCGCCGCATCGAGAAACGACTGCACGGCGCGGAGGATGTCGTCGACCGTCACGACGCCCAGCAGGGTGTCGCCCTCGAAGACCGGGAGCAGGTGCGAGTCGCTGTCTATCATGAGCTGTGCGACCCGGCGGACGTTCTCGTCCGGGGCGAGCCGCGGGACGTGCCAGACGAGCGACCCGACCTTCGCGTTCGGTTGCTGGTTCGAGGTGGCGAGTTGCCGCCGGGTCACGACCCCCTCGAACTCGTCGCCGTGTACGACGACCCCCTCGACCGACGGGTCCTGGAACGTCCCGACGAGTTTCGAAACGCGCGTCTCCGGGGTGAACTCTACGTAGTCGTCCGAAACGATGTCACCGATGTCCATTGTTGTGTCCTTGTTTCCGGGTGGATGTGGTTCGAGGCGATGCCACTGCCGGTGGGTGGCCGGCGTCCGGGCCGGCTACCGGTGCAGGTGTTCCCGTAGTTGGAATCACGACGTCCAGGGGCTTGGTAGCACCGCTCGTTCTCACTGCTCTGGAACGGGCCGCGGACGCACCCGCGGGCTCGCGGCGGCGTCACGAGACTGCGCCGGGTACGTGGCGCGACGCTGGCGGGGAAAGCGGCCACGCCGGGGTCACTCCGAGTACCCCTCCTGCAGGAAGGCGCCCTCGGTCTCGTACATCGAGACCAGCTCTTCGATGAACTCCTCCGGCGTTTCTCCCTCTTCGAGGTGGTCTTCCAGCCGTTGCTGCAGTTCGTCGCTGATTTCGAGCGTGTGTGTCATAGTTTGCGGTACGTCATCAGTGACCACGGGCGGAACGGTCAAATATCTGTTTGGCACTCACCGGCCAGTCGCCTGCCTCGTCCACACCGCCGGGGAGGCGAACGCGGCCGTCGTTCGGGCACTCTCATCGACGAACGCGCCGTGATACCCGAACTTAGCGGCGGTACGATACTATAATCTGCTATCCTTCTCTATATCTCCCTCCTATCGTGCCATATTTTCACTATTGTTCATAACTAACCCGGGATAGAGATATCTGTGCCCAGTTGTAACCCTCTTTTACACTGGACGCCGCCTGGCTGTTTGGCCGGCGCGACGCGAGCGAGACGCGTACCGGTGGTCACGCGGTCGAGCGGCGCGCTCGAACCGCTCCGGGCCACCGGGCGACTTTTGACCGTGCCCGTCCAACCGACGCCAATGAGCGAACTGAGCCTCGACGCCGAACAACTCGACCGCTACTCCCGACACGTCATCATGGACGACGTCGGGCCGGAGGGACAGGCGGCGCTGCTGGACGGGTCGGTCCTCGTGGTCGGGGCCGGCGGGCTGGGGTCGCCGGTCATCCAGTACCTCGCCGCTGCCGGGGTCGGGCGCATCGGTATCGCGGACGCCGACGTGGTCGAGCGGAGCAACCTCCAGCGGCAGGTCATCCACGGGGACGACGACGTCGGCCGGCCGAAGGTCGACAGCGCCGCCGAGTTCGTGGCCGCGCTCAACCCCGACGTCACCGTCGAGCGCCACGAACTGCGCGTCGCGCCCGACAACGTCGCCGACCTCATCGAGGGGTACGACATCGTCGTCGACGCCTCCGACAACTTCCCGACGCGGTTCCTGCTGAACGACGCCTGCGTGCTCGCGGACAAGCCGCTCTCTCACGGCGCTATCTACCGGTTCGAGGGCCAGGCCACCACGTTCACGGGCGGCCAGCCGTGCTATCGGTGCCTGTTTCCCGAAGCCCCGCCGGAGGGGACCGTCCCCGACTGCGCGACGGCCGGCGTCCTGGGCGTGCTCCCCGGCGTCGTCGGTGCGATTCAGGCGACCGAAGTCGTCAAACTCCTCATCGGCCACGGCGAGACCCTCGAAGGCCGCCTGCTCATCTACAACGCCGCCGACATGACGATGGAGACGGTCCCGCTCCAGCCCCGGCCGGACTGTCCGGTCTGTGGACCCGACGCGATGCAGTCCCTCTCGGAGGCCGACTACTCCGAGAGCTGTGCCGTCCCCGAGTGAGGGCCAGCGGGTCCAGAGACCTCAATGACGAGCGACAGGTACATACTGCCCGCACCCGCACACGACGTATGAAGATTCTCGGAATCGTGGGTCCGTCCGGTTCCGGTACGACGGCCGCGGTGGAGCGAATCGTGTCACGGCTGTCCGAGCGCGGTTCGGTCGCGACGGTTACGCACGTCGAGGGGGACGCGCTCACCGACGGCGCGGACGCAGTCGGGACGCCGACTGCCGACGCAGCCGAGGCGCACTGGGTCGCCGAGGACGGGTCGTGGGTGGCCGTCGGCGAGGACCGCACGCTCGACGACGCGCTGGCGACGCTCGCGCCGCAGTACGACTACGCCGTCGTCGAGGGGTACCCCGACGCGACGCTCCAGACCGTCGCACTGGGCGACGCCGAACACGAGGGGGAGACAGTCGCGACTGCGCCGGACGCCGAGTCGGTCGACCTGGCGGCGGTCGTCGACGCCGTCGAGGAGCAGGACGACTTCGAGACGCTGGAGTCGCTCGTCGCGCAGGTCAAGCGCTCGCCGGACTCGGAGTACTCGGGAGCCATCGCCACGTTCACCGGGCGGGTCCGCACGAAGAACGGGTCCGAGGACACCCCGACGGACTACCTGGAGTTCGAACGGTACGACGGCGTCGCGGAAGAGAAGATGGCCGCTATCAAGTCGGACCTGGAGGCCCGGGAGGGCATCTACGAGGTCCTGCTCCATCACCGGACCGGCGTCGTCCGCCGCGAGGAGGACATCGTGTTCGTGGTCGTCCTGGCGGGGCACCGCTCGGAGGCGTTCGAGACCGTCGAGGACGGCATCAACCGCCTGAAGGCCGAGGTCCCGCTGTTCAAGAAGGAAGTCACGGTCGACGGGGAGTTCTGGGCGCACGAACCCGACCTCGTCGACTGAGGGCCCGCTCCACGGCCCCCGTCCGCGCAGTCGCGTCCGCCAGCGACGTCGCAGGTGGCCGAGGTCACTGCGACCGGTCAGGTCGTCGGGACGCCCCGCGTCGCGGTCGCTTTGAACGAGACGGTCACCGGCGCTCCCTTCTCGAGGCCGAGGCGCTCGACGCTCGCAACGGTGACGATGGCGCTCAGGTCGACGGCCGCCCCCACGTCGACGGTCACGTGGCTCACGCCCTCGCCGCGTTCGAGCGACTTGACCGTCCCCGAGAGGTGGTTGCGGGCGCTCGTCGCGTCGGGCGACGGCGTCTCGTCGGGAGCCTGCAGTGTCACCGCGTCCGCCTGCACCGCGAGGCTCAGTTTCTCGCTGTCCGGTGGAGCCAGTGCCTTCACCGTGCCGACCGAGGTTTCGACCGTCGCCAGCCGCCCCTCCCGGTCGACGACCTTCCCGGACAGGACCGTCTCCTCCGTCTCGGCGACGCCGGTGACCGCCGCCTGTAGCCGTTCGTACCGGACGGTCAGCGACCGCGCCCGTTCGGTCAGCGCGCTGCCGCCGCCGCCGGACCCGCCCCGGTTGCGCTCGACGAGGTCGCCGAAGCACTCTTCCAGGGCCACGATGCGCTGCTGTGCGCGCGAGTACGACCGGCCCAGTTCCGTCGCGGCACGGTTTATCGAGCCGTAGGAGTCGATGGCCCGCAGCAACTCCACGTCCCGCTGGCCCAGCGTCTCCTCCGCGCCGCCGATGTACACGTCGAAGTCGGGGGGGAGGTCCATACCGGAGGTAGCCGGCCGCGTGCTAAAAGCGTTTATTGCCGCAGAGGCGTGAGCCTTTATGTCCCCTCCGCCTGACGTGGGAAACGATGTGGCAGCTCGATATCCGGAATATTGCGGGTATCCGCTCCGGTGACGCGGACCTGTATCCCGGTATCAACGTCGTCCGGGCGGAGAACTGGCAGGGGAAATCGAGCTTCGTGGCCGCACTGCAGGTCGTCATGGGAACGACGGGCGACGACGGCGCGGACCACCCCCTCACGGACGGCGCGTCCGATGGTGCCGTGGGACTCGAAACGGAGGCGCAGACGTACGAGACGGAACTGGTGCGCCGCGGCGAGACGGTCACCCGCCACGGCGACACGTATCTCACCGACGACCAGGACCGGCTCTGTGCGCGGCTGTTCGCGTTTCTGGGGGAGCAAAACCCCGTCCGCGAGGCCGTCCGGAGCGGGGGCGACCTGGCGGCGCTGCTGACCGAGCCGCTGGCTGTCGAGAACATCGACGAGCAGATTGCACAGCTGAAGCGGGAGCGGCGCTCGGTCGAGACGGAACTGGAACGTGCGGAGGACGCCGCCGACCGCCGCAGGGCGGTCGAAGCCGAGATAGCCGAACTGGAGGAGGAACTCGCCCAGTTGCGCGCCGAGCGCGACGCCGTGACCGACGAGACCGACGCGGCCGGGGAACGCCCGGACCAGGAGGAACTCAGCAGCAAGCGGGCCGAGAAAGAGCAGTTGCAACACCGCATCAGCACGCTCGAGAACAAGATAGACCGCCAGGAGGACCGACTCCGGGAGCGGCGGGAGGAACTGGCTGCCCTCACGGTCCCGGCGGAGCCGGACCTGTCGACGGATATCGACGCGAAGCGCGCAGAAATAACGGAACTTGAAGCGAGTATCAACCTGCTCGGTGACCTCTACCGGGTGAACAAGCGGGTGCTCGACGAGGAGCGGGTCGACCTCGTGACGGAGCTGGACCGGACGCTGGCCGGCGACGAACTGGACTGCTGGCTCTGTGGCCAGGCGACCACCGAATCCGCGATTGCCGACCGGCTGTCGGCCATAGACGAGAGGCGGACGGCCCTCCGCAGCCAGAAGTCGGCCCTCCAGGACGAGATTAGCGAGATTCGGGACCGCCGTGACGAGATTCGAACGCAGCGGCGACGGAAACAGGACCTCGAAGCCGAGGTCAGCGAACTGCAGGTCACCCTCGACGAGAACCGGTCACGGCTGGCCGACCTCAGAGAGCGCCTCGACGCGGTGACCGAGGACGTCGAACGGCTCCGTGCGAACGTCGAGGAGACGAGCGCGCAGGTGACCGACCTGGAGAGCGACATCAAGTACACACAGAACGAACTCGCGGACAGGCGTGCCGAACTCGACGAACTGGAGACAGAGGCCGAGCGCCGGACGCAGTTGCAGGACGAGCGGGACGCCCTGACCGCGGAACTGGAGTCGCTGCGGACCCGCCGACACGACAAGAAACGGGAACTCGCGGAGCGATTCGAGGAGACGATACGGGACATCGTCGCGACCCTGGAACCCGGGTTCGAGTTCGCCAGGCTGACGCCGAAGACGGACGCCGAGGGCGACATCACGGATTTCGACCTCGTCGTCGCCCGCGACGGGCGCGAGACGACCCTCGACGCGCTGAGCCAGGGGGAGGTCGAGATTCTCGGCATCGTGACGGCACTCGCCGGCTACGAGACGTTCGACGTCGCCGACCGGGTTCCGGTGATGCTTCTGGACGGGTTGACTGCCCTCTCGAACGAGAACTTCCACGCGATAGTGGAGTACGTCCGGGAGCGACCGGAGATTCTCGTGACGACCGCCTATCCGGAAATCGACGAGTTCGAGGGGCACGTCCTCGACCCGAACCGCTGGGACGTCGTCTCGGACCGGCAGCGCTCGGCTCCCTGACCGACCGCGTCGGCGCTCGCGCGTCCCGCGGGGCACAGCGGAGTGGCCGACCCGGTCACTGCTCGAAGGACCGCCACTGTCCGAGGGCGTGCGGGAAGCTGAACTCCACGACTGTGAGGTCGACGAGCGTGTAGGTGTCCGTCGCCTTCCCGTTCGTCCCGTATCCGGTCCGCTCTATCGTCCCCCGCAGGACTGCGGTGGGTCTGGGCGGGTCCGAATCCGTGATGCCCGACACGCTGTGGTCCTCGTGGTACACGCCGAACAGCTCCCAGCCGGACAGCGCCTCCCAGTTGGCGCAGGCGAGGGCAGTCTCGCCCGCCTCCATGCGTAGCTTCTCGTCCGACTCCCCCAAGTCATCACATCGCTTACAAACCGGCTCCGTCGAGGCGCTCTCCGTGATGTCCACGCCGGAGAGCTCATACCGCAAATATGAGTCTATCGGCGCGGGCTCCCCGTATTTTCCATCTTCCATGATTGTATCAGTCCCCTATTAGTCACGACACTGAAAAGTCGACAACTCGTACATATAAACCCACCGTTCACCCCCGTTTTGGATTACATTGTACACCGTTTTTGAGGATATAGATAGATTTATAGGGAGTGTCAGAAAGGTTGTACTGTAGCCCTGACAACCGGTAACACGACCACTGTGACATGACGGACACCAACGACGCGGACGACATCGGGTTCTCCCCGCGCGATATCGCGATTCTGAAAGCGCGGATCAAGTACCCGACGGCCTCCGTACGGGAACTGCAGGAGACGCTGGACGAGGAGTACGACATCTCGCTGTCGCACAATCGGGTGAACGAAATCCTCCGGGAACTCAAATCCGAGGGGCTCTTTCGCCTGTTCGCGGCACCCGCCATGCGACTGTTCGAGTACCACCTCTTTCGTGTCTCCTTTCACTATCCGAGCTTCGAGGAGCGGTGGGAGGACTGTCACGCCGACCTCGTCCGTGACCCGCACGTCATCCTGTTCTTCACCGCCGAGGATTACCACCAGTGGCAGTTCATCACGCAGTTCCGGACCGACGAGGACAGCGAGGAGTGGAAACTCGAGTTCTTCCAGAAGCACGGCGACATCATCGCCGAGTTCGACAAGACCTCTCTCCCGAGCGTCCACAAGTTCGACATCGACGCGGCCATCTTCGACGACGTGCTCCAGGAACACGACGAGGGCGAGCAGTTCCTCGAATCGAACCTCTGAGGCGGGGACGCCGTCGTTACCGCCGACCGGGAGGCTCCCTCCCTTTCCGCCTGATGTATTAATATCTGACACTTTTCTCTGCAAACGAATCAAGTAACTTTTCTCTGTCAGTATCACTTCTCTGTTCGTCCTGTATTGGTCGACGGGGCGTCTCGACGGAGCGGGCTCACTTCATATCAAATTATAGAAACGTACGGTCGAGTCCATCTTTCCGGTCGGTTTCGGCCACTACCGTGAGACTATGGCGGGACGACTGCTCGCACTCTGTCGCCTCCGAACGGGTCCGTCCGACCCGCACGTACCTGTCGTCGTTCCCGAAACTCAGCCATAACTATATATACTTATATCTGAAATCTTGCCACACTTCATGTCTCTCGACGACCCTCATGCGAGTGGCGGGTCAGACAGCATCAAGCGGCGGCACCTCAGGGCAGCCTCGCAGCACATCTCCACGCGAAAGCGACGACTCTTCATCGACGGCGAGTGGCGGGAGTGTGCGAGCCGCCAGACGTTCAAGACGCACGACCCGACGACGGGCGACGTACTCGCAGAAATCCAGGCTGGAGCCGAGACGGACGTCGACAGGGCCGTCGAAGCGGCCTGGGACGCCTATCGGAACCGCTGGGCCGAGTCTTCGGCCGCCGAGAGACAGCGGATACTCAACACGATCGCCGACCGCGTCGAAGCGAACCACGAGAAGTATGCGATTCTCGACACACTAGACAACGGGAAGCCGATCACCGAGTCGCGTACCGACATCGACCTCTTCGTTGACCATTTCCGATACTTCGCAGGGGCGTGTCGGTTCCATGATGGGTCGAACATTCGGTCGCAGGGCAATCGACGAATCCAGACCACGAAAGAGCCCTACGGCGTCGTCGGGCAGATCATCCCGTGGAACTTCCCGATGTTGATGACCGCCTGGAAACTCGCCCCCGCGCTGGCAGCCGGCAACACCGTCGTGTTGAAGCCGGCGGAGGAGACCCCGCTGTCGGTTCTCGAACTCATGCGCGAGGTCGAGGACGTCATCCCCTCGGGCGTCGTCAACGTCGTCACCGGCAGCGGTCCAGAGGCCGGGTCACCGCTGGTGACGCACGAGGACATCCGGAAAATCGCGTTCACGGGCTCGACGGAGGTCGGCAAAGGGGTGATGAAGCGGGCGGCGGTGAACATCACCGACGTCACGCTCGAACTGGGCGGGAAGAGCCCGGTCGTCGTCTATCCCGACGTCGACGTCGGGAAGGCGGTCGACGTCACGACCCGAGCGATGTTCTTCAACAACGGGGAGTGCTGTTCCGCCGGCACGCGCCTGTTCGTCCACGAGGACATCGAAGACGAGTTCATGCCTGCATTCATCGAGGCGGTCGAGGCCCTCGAAATCGGTGACCCGCTCCTGGAGGAGACGGACCTCGGACCACAGATCACGCCCTCGCAGGCCAACAAGACGATGCAGTACCTCGGCTCGCTGCGCGAGGACGACGTCGAGATTCTCACCGGCGGCTACGAACCCGACGAGGAGCCGCTGCGACAGGGCTGTTACGTGGCCCCGACCGTGGTCTCGGAGACCGACCACGACGCGCAGGCGGTCCAGGAGGAGATCTTCGGACCGGTCGAGGTCGTGTTCTCGTGGAGCGACTACGACCGCCTGGTCGAGTGCGTCAACGACGTCAGCTACGGCCTGGCTGCCGGCGTCATCACCGACGACATCGACCGGGCCTACCGGACGGCGGACGACCTCGACGTGGGCAACGTCTGGGTGAACACCTACAACCGGTTCCCCGCCGGACAGCCCTTCGGTGGCACCAAGGAATCGGGAATCGGCCGGGAGGTCGCCGCCGAGACGCTCGACGAGTACACGCAGACCAAGACGATGACCCTCGAACTCGACGACCACGACGAGCAGTTGTGACGCGTCCAGGGTCGGCGGTGACCCGTTCAGAACTCGACGGCACCTGCCCATCAGTGTCGGGAGCGGCCCGGGCCGGCGCGGTCAGTTCGTGGAGTTGAGTATCGTGGAGTCGGTCACCGCCGACGAATCGCGGTGCGTCTGGCAGATGAACTGCCGGTCGAGTGCGGTCCGGAGGCGGACCTGCGTCGAGCACTCGGGACAGGTGAGGAATATCGAGACGTCGATACCGGCGTCGGCACCGTCCGGTAGCTCCCCCTTGTTGGCGAGCGACTGCACGGACTCGCTCACCTTGCGTTCCAGGTGGTCCCTGCTGCGCTCTATCTGCTCCAGCTCCCAGTCGGTGTTCCCGTCCGTCGACGTCGCGGCGTCTTTCGACGCGCCCAGGCAGTCCGTCAGGTGGCGGCGCATCGTGCTCCGGGACACGAAGTCGCCGAGCAGGGCCTCGCCGTCGATGCCGTCCGACGCGAGGTCGTCGATGACCTCACCTTTCTCGACCGCGTCGTCCCCGGTCAGGGCCTCGTATTCGCTGCTGATTCGGACGTCTGTCACGCTCCGTCCGTTCTCGGTGTAGACGTCACGGAGCAGTTTCTGGTTGAACCAGTCGGCGAGCTTTCGCACCCCTTTCGCGGGATACTCGCCGATGCCGAGCCACCGCGCGACGAGGTAGTCGTGGATGTTTTCGTCCGCGTTGACGGTGACGTCGCGCTTCTCGACGACGAGCCCCACTTTACAACAATCCATGCGTTCCTGTCCGACCCTATCTCACCACAGCCGATTAATAATTTCGGTATTCTAAAACATTGCGTCGAGATGTACGTTCATACAGTACAATCTCCTCGACTGCCAGTACGTGGGAACGCGACGGCGTTCGACCCTGGATATGTCTATCAGACAGAACTGCGCGGACGGACGGTGCTCCGCGTCCCCTATCGGTGGGGCATTACAATGTAATAATCGACCATCCGAGTTCCCCGTCGAGTCCACACGCCCGCGTCGGAAGCGGGTACTCGTGTGGCCCGATAGCGGCTTCCGGGTCGGCAATGGTGGTTTTATACAGGTAGAGCGCGTTCGTCCCGCCATGGAAATCACGATGCGATTCTTCGCCAACTTTCGGGAGGTGGTGGGACAGAAGACCCTCCACCGGGAGTACGACGACGTCTCCACAGTCGGCGACGTCCTCCGTGCGCTCTCCGAGGAGTATCCGGACATGGAACTGTTCGAGGACGACGGGTCCCTCCGGGAGTACCTGACCATCATGCGCGACGGCAAGGACATCGCCCACATCGAGGGCATGGAGACGGAACTCAGCGGCGGTGAAACGGTCAGCGTCTTCCCGCCGGTCGCTGGCGGGTGACCTGTCGCAGGCCGCTCCGGGCGGAGGGCGGGCTCAACAGCAGTACATGAACGGGTAGACGAGCGCGACGCGGTCGCCGTCGCTGACCTCGGTGTCGAGCCCGTCGAGGTGTTCGTTGAACGTCCCGTTTACTATGACGCGGGCGTACCGACGGGTCTGTTCCCCTTCGGGGTTCTTCGCGTAGTTCTTGCCGGGTAACTCCTCCAGTTTCGGTGCCCACCCTCGCGTGGTCGCCTCGGCCTCCGTCTCCGCGATGAGCATGTCGCGGACGTCGTACTCCTCGAAGAACGCGTCGAGGAACTCCCGGAGGGTGTCGCCCTCGAACGTGTACTCGATGCGGTGCTCGCCGATTGCTGTCCGGACGTGGCCCGTACACCTGACCTCGACTGTCGTCTCCGGCCCGCCGGCTTCCACCTCGGCGTCGCGGTCCGACTGCGCTTGTGTGTCGTCCACGCGACGGCCGCTCCCGGGACCTGCCTGTCGTTGCTGCTGGTTCGCCATAGGCACCTGTAGGGCGGGACTGGACTAAACGGTTCACGGGAACATGTTCGCTCGACGGGTCGTGGCGGGCGTGGCGAGGCGCGTCAGCGCCCGTATCACGTGATTATCTTTATTAGCCGAGACCGCACAGAACGAGTGTGGACGACATCGAACTGACCATCCCGAAGGGAATCGTCGACTCACTACCGGCAGACAGCAGCGAGACGACGAAGGACATGGAGAAGGCGGTCGCCGGCTGGGAGCGGGACATAAACGCCGTCATCAACGCGGAGGAGGACGACGAGGTGGTGAGTGCAATCGTGGACGTGATAGAGCACTTCGAGGAGCGGTGGGAAGCGTACGACGACTTCGTCGTCGAACTGCGCGCCTGGGGCCAGTCGCCCATCTACGCGATGTCCTGGCGGAACCTGCACGCCTCCATCATCCGCCAGATTCACGACCACGAGGACCTCGCCGACCGCATCAGCCGCGAGCGACACGCTCGCATCTTCAGCGACGGTATCCGACCCGGCTCGGAGTAGCCGACTGCCGCGCACAGCAGCGACAACTATACTGGCGGGCGCTCCCTGTACCCGACAATGATAGCACGCGAACGGAGCTACCGGGGGCTGTCTGCCAGGGCCGCGATGGGCTACCTGGAGCGTGTCGGCGGCACCCGGGTCGACGACCGGACGGTCGCGGGCGAGCACTGGCGTGCCTCCGTCTCCGAGGACACGGTCTCAATCGGCCCGTCCCTGCAACTCACGGAAGTCACCGTGGCGTTCGAAGCCGAGAGCGACGACGTGCTCGACCCCGTCGTCGAGAAGTTCTCGCAGAAGGCGATTCGAGCAGGCGGGTGACGCCGGAACGCCTCGCCATGTCGACCCCGTCTCACCCCATCGAGGGCCAGATAGTGCTGCTCGCCGGTGCCCGGGCCAGCGTCACGCTCCCGCAACTGTCGGCGCTGCTCGAACGCGTCCACGGCCACCTGGCCGAGCGCCGCGAGTCCTACGAGCGCCGGTTCGAGTGCATCGAGTGCCCGGACACGGTGTACTACCTCGTGGGCATCGACCACTGGGAACGCGTCGCCGCGGACCTGCACCTCGAAGACCGCGAAATCGACGCCGTCCGGCGGGCGCACGAGGAACAGTTCCGCCGGGACGGCCGCCGCCTCGACCGCCTCGACGAGTTCGAGACGGCGCTCGACATCCGCCATCCCGTCGCTCTCGGATAGGGTCGCGTCCGGAGGCGGACTGGCGGGACGGGTCAGTCGGCGTCGGCGTCCGCATCGGCGTCCGTCTCCGGGTCCGCCGGCGTGATGGTCTCGATGACCTTCTGCGAGAAGTCGACTTCCGTGAGGTCGCCGTTGTGGAGTTCGTCGAGCCACTCCTGTTCGACGTGCCACTCGCCCCGCGGGACGCCCTCCAGGTCCGTCACGAGGGCCTCGATAGCCGCCCCGTCCCAGTCGTCCTCGTGCAGGTCCCGGAAGACGTTGATGACCCGGCCGACCTCGCGGTGTGGCACGACCCCTTCGCTGTCCAGCGAGACGGACTCGTACTCGATACTGTAGCTGTCCTCGCCCTGCTCGACGTCGTTGACGTAGACGCCGTGGCTGGTCAGTCGCGCCTCTATGCGAAATTCGAAGTCGTCGTCATCGTCGTCCATGCGTAGAAAAATTGTCGCGCAGCCGTATCAGTCGTCCGCCGGAGCCTGCGAGTCGTCGCCGCTGGAGACGCCCGTCCCGGGGCCGATGTCGATGCCGAGTTCGTCCAGCCGCTCGTCGGGGACGACGCCGTCGACCCAGCCCCGCACGTCGTAGTACTCCGCTTTCAGCTGGTCGAGTTCCGCGAGCTGGCCCTCGGAGCCGCCCTGTGCGGGGATGGCGTCCTCGTGGCCCTCGACGAACCGGCCCGGCAGGTCGTCGTCCGCGCCGTCGAAGCCGGCCAGGTTGTTGTAGTAGCGTTCGAGCGTGTAGATGCGCTTGCCGGCCTCGATCAGCTCGTCCTCGTCGACGTCGCGGCCGGTCATCCCGTTGTACTGGAGCACGTACTCCTCGATGCCCTCCGCGAAGGCGTTGAACTTGCAGATGTCGAAGGAGTCGCTCACTGCGTGGAGGTCCTGGAAGACCACGCACAGCTCGCCCTTGCCCTCGGGCTCGTGGGGGTCGACCTGCTCGGGGATGCCGAGAATCTCGGCGGCCGGGGTGTACCCGCGCAGGTGGCAGGCACCGCGGTTCGAGGTGGCGAAGCCGATTGCCATCCCCTTCATGCACCGCGGGTCGTAGGCGGCTATCGTCTGTCCCTTGACCGCCAGGGAGTTGTCCGCCGCGTCGAACTCCTCGGCGAGGTGGTTGGAGCCACCGGCCAGGTTGTCCGCGAGTTCGTCCTCGCGGTGGGCGATGCGGTCGAGGAGCTCTATCATCTCCTCGGAGTCGCCCCAGTCGACGCCGTCGCCGAGTTCGTCGAACTTGCCTTCCTCGGTCATCTCCATCGCCATCGCCAGGGTGTTGCCGGCGTCGATGGTGTCCAGGCCGAGGTCGTTGCACCGGTCTATCATCAGCACCATGTCGTCGCGGTTCGTGTGCCCCGAGTTGGGGCCGAGCGCCCACGCCGACTCGTACTCGACGGACTCCATCCGGACGTTCATCTCCTCGCCCTTGTGCATCGTCTGGATTTCGACCTCCTTCTTGCAGGCGACCGGGCAGGAGTGACAGGTGGGCTCGTCGACGAGGATGTTCTCGCGGACGTTCTCACCGGAGACGCGCTCGGCGTCGATGTCCGCGCCTTCGGAGTCGGCCATCGACCCCGTCGACGTGTACTGGGCGTTCTTCGTCGGCAGCCCGTCCATCTCCTCGGTGAGGTTCATCAGGACGTTCGTCCCGTACACGGAGAGGCCGCCCTCGTTGGGTCCCGTGACGTCCGACTCCTGGATGAGTTGCATCGCCTGCTTGTGGCCCTCGCGGAACGTCTCCGGGTCCGCCGGCTTCTGCATGTCCGTGGTGGACTTGACGACGATGGCCTTGAGGTTCTTCGACCCCATGACCGCGCCGGTGCCGCCGCGGCCGGACGCTCGGTCGTCCTCGTTGACGATGCAGGAGTACCGGACCTCGTTCTCGCCGGCGGGCCCGATGGCCATCGTCGAGAGGTTCTTGCCGTAGGAACCATCGCACTCCGCTTCGAGTTCGTCTATCGTGTCGTGGATGCCCTCGCCCCACAGGTGCGAGGCGTCACGCAGTTCGACCTCGCCGTCCTCGACGTAGGCGTAGACGGGTTCGTCGGCCCGCCCCTCGAACAGGAGGCCGTCGAAGCCCGCCCACTTGAGCCGCGCCCCGCTCCAGCCGCCGTGGTGGGAGTCGGTGACCTGGCCCGCGATGGGCGACTTCGTACAGACCGCGATGCGCCCGCTCATCGTTACCTGTGTCCCGGTCAGCGGACCGTTCATGAACGCCAGCAGGTTGTCCGGACCCAGCGGGTCCACGTCCGGTCCGTTGTCGAAGACGTACTTGACGCCGAGCCCTCGCGCCCCGATGTACTTCTTGGCATCTTCGTCGTCGATGCCCTCGTAGTTCACGCTCCCCTCGCTCAGGTCGACCCGCGCGAGGTGGTCGTGGAATCCTCCTAGGTCAGTCATTGTCACTTACTACAACTGGCTGCAATCCACTTAATGATTAGGGGGAATTTCACCCAAAACCGGCGTATTCGGCAGCGACAACCCCTTCATCTCCCGATATGTCTATACCGACATAACTAGTGGGGATGCGCACTGTCCGGGCCCAGCGGCGCTCTGTGTCGGGGGCGCAGTGGCTACGCGTCGAGATTCGTCGGTCGGTACCGCCCGTTCGCGTGGGATTCGACCTCCAGCGTCGGCGCGCCGTCGCGCAGCAGCGGTCGGACCCACCCGCCGGTCTCGACCGTGCCCTCCCGGACCGGGGTGCCCGCCTCGGTCACCACGCGCAGTCCGCTCCCCAGGAGCGACGCGACCGGGAAGTCGCGGCCACGCTCATCGACCGCCTCGGTATCGAGGACATCGCGATGCGCAACGTCGGCTCGCTGAGCGGCGGGCAGCGCCAGAAGGTGATCCTCGCGCGAGCGCTGGCACAGGAGCCGCGGGGCCTGGTGCTGGACGAGCCGACGAGTGACCTCGACATCCGCCACGAACTCGAAGTGCTGTCGCTGTTGCGCGAGGAGGCCCCGAACGGCCTCGCCGTCGTCCACGCGATGCACGACCTGACGCTCGCGGCCAGGTACAGCGACCACGTCGTGCTCATCTCCGATGGGGGGGTGTACGCCCAGGGCTCACCCGAGGTGCTGACCGCCGACGCCATCTCGGAGGTGTACGGCATCGACGTCAGCGTCCACGACACGCCGGACGGCCCGGCTATCGTCCCGCTTGGGTGACTGTGCCGGGCGGGGGTGATGACTCCCTCACTGCTCTCGGGCGTTCTGACACGGCACGGCCGCTCGGGAAGCAGCCTCCGAAAAAACGGCCTGCGAGGGGAAAGACAGCGAATCTCCCACACTCCATCCATCAGGGGAGGGAGTGACTTCAGCTGGTGAAGTCGTTGCAGACCGGGATGCCGACCGTGTTGAACTCGGTCATCGCTTCGAGTTCGTCGGGGACCTGGTGGATGTCGATGGTGTCCTCGACGAGCGCGGTCGGGTCGAGCTTGCCGGAGTCGATCATGTCCAGCATCTCCGAGTACCGCGAGGGCTGGAGTCCGAGCGAGCCCTTGAAGTCGATTTCCTTGGCGACGAACTCGTCGGTGGGGAGCCCGATGGTCCCCTCCTCTTCGGCCGTCGTCAGGCCGACCTGGACGTGGACGCCGCCCTTCTTCAGCGAGTTGACGGCGTTCAGACACGTGGTCTCGATGCCCAGCGCGTCACAGGAGATGTCGGCACCGCCGTTCGTGATGTCGTGTACCTCTGCGGCGGGGTCGTCGACGTCTTTGGCGTTGATGGTCTCGACGGCACCAAGTTCCTCGGCGCGTTCGAGTTTGTCGTCCATCAGGTCGACGCCGATGACGTTGCCACCGAGGGCGTCGGCGATGTGGATCGCCGACAGTCCGATGCCGCCACAGCCGTGGACGACGACGTCGTCGCCGGCGCTCACGGGCGCACGGTGGGCCATGGCGTGGAACGATGTCATGAACCGGCAGCCACACCCCGCCGCCGTCTCGGCGTCGATGCCCTCCGGCAGGGGCACGGCGTTGATGTCGGCGTTGGGGATGTGGACTTCCTCGGCGAACGCGCCGGGGGCCTCGTTCATGAAGCCGAGGCCGATGTGGTTCTCGCAGATGTTCTCCCGTCCGTTCCGGCACAGGTCACACGTTCCGCACGCGAAGTTGAAGGGAATCGCGATCTCCTCGCCCTCCTCGACGTTCTCCACTTCCTCGCCGACTTCCACGATACGGCCGGTTGGCTCGTGACCGAGGATGTGCGGCGGGTCGGGCCGGTATCCGAACCAGTCCCAGTCTCCCTGCCAGCAGTGCCAGTCCGACCGACAGACACCGCAGCCGACGACTTTTGCGACGACTCCGTGGGGTTCTGGTTCTGGGCGCTCAACGTCCTGCACAGTTAGAGGCTCTTGGAACTCCTCCAGTACAACTGCCTGCATGGCAATTGGAAACACATTTCAGAGAAACTTATAGTTACTGATTATGGTAAAGAATCATGAACTATTACTGCAGGACATCCGATATCGGGGATTCCCGGCGGCCTGTGAGACGGACTAAGGGCGACTCACTCCCAGCGCTGGACGGTCACCGTCTCCCCGGCGGCGATTCCCTCGCGCGGTTCGGGGACCACGACCCAGCCGTCCGCGAGCGTGACGCTCGACATGACGCCTGCGCCGCTGACGCGGACCGGTTCACACGGGGGAAGCGACTCCTCGTCCTCAACCTCGCCGACCCGGACGCGCGCGAAGGTGCGCTCGCCGGGGGAACTCCGGAGCTTCGCCGTCAGCCGGGCCTGCGTCGTCGGGTGTTCGCTCGGTTCGGTCCCCGCCAGCCAGGCGATAGCGGGTCGCAGGAACTGGACGGCGTTGACCAGACACGAGACCGGGTACCCCGGCAACATCAGCACCGGCGTCTCGTCGACGACGCCGAATCCGACCGGGTGGCCCGGCTTGATTGCGACCCCGTGGACCACCACCTCGCCGAGGTCCGCGACGACGTCCGGAATCAGGTCGCGGTCGCCGACGGAGGACCCGCCGTTCGTGACGACGACGTCGTGGTCCGTGTCGGCACTGACCGCCGACCGGAGTCGCTCCTCGTCGTCGGTCACGATGTCCCGGGTTGTCACCTCGCCGCCCCACTGCTCGACCAGCGAGGAGACCACGAGGCCGTTCGTCTCGACGATTTCGCCGGGGCCGGGTTCCTCGCCCGGCGCGACGAGTTCCTCGCCGGTCGGAATCACGCTCACCCGCGGCCGCTGGGCCACCGTCACCGCGTCCCGACCGGTCGCGCGCAGCAGCGCGAGGTCGGAGGCCCGGAGTCTGTGCCCCGCGTCGAGGAGGTGCTGGCCCGCCTCGACGTCTTCGCCGGCGGGGGCGACGTTCTCGCCGCCGGCGACGGCGTCGTAGACCAGCAGGTCGCCGTCCTGCTGCTCGGTGTACTCGACCATCACGACGGCGTCGCCCCCTTCGGGAACGGCGCTGCCCGTGTGGACGGCAACGGCCCTGCCCGGCGTCACGGCGTCCTCGCCCGCCTCCAGTCGGACGGGGGAGCGGTCGCTGGCTCCGAAGGTGTCCTCCGCGCGGACGGCGTAGCCGTCCATCGCCGCCCGGTCGTAGTGGGGGACGGCCCGACCGGCCTCGACGCCGGTCGCGAGGACGCGCCCGAGTGCTTCGCCCGTCGGGCGGCGTTCGGTCCGGCCGTGGGGGCTACAGTACTCGCGCAACTGCGCGCGTGCGTCGGCGAGTTGCGTCACCGCCTCGAATCCCGTATCGTCCATGCCACATGGTACTGGGCCGCTCGACAAAAGTCTCTCCGTCCGCCACCCGCACTCGCCCGCGTCGGTCACACCGGGATTCGCTCGCGACCGCTGTATCCCGAGATACTAACTTCGTGGCAGACAACTGGAGGACAATGACAGACGACGACCACCATCACGACCACAAAGAAGGGCACGAACACGGTGACGACCACGACCACGACCACGAACACGACGGCCACCATCACGACCACGACCACCACGACCACGACGCGGACACCGTCGCGTTCGCCGTCCTGACGGTCTCGTCGAGTCGGACGGTCGAGACCGACGCCAGCGGTGACGCGCTCGTCGCGGGCATCGAGGAGGCGGGACACGCCGTCACAGTCCGCGAACTCGTCGCCGACGACGAACTGATACTCCGCGAGCGCTTCCAGGTACTGCTCGGCAACGACGACGTCGACGCGGTCGTGACGACCGGCGGGACCGGACTGACGCCCGACGACGTGACCGTCGAGGCGCTCCGGCCGATGTTCGACCGGGAGATTCCCGGCTTCGGGGAACAGTTCCGCGCCCGCTCGGTCGAGGACGTCGGTCCGCACGGGATGCTCACGCGGGCGACGGCCGGCGTCGCGGAGGGCGTCCCGACCTTTTGTCTGCCCGGCAGCGAGCAGGCGGCGACCTTCGGCGTGCAGGAACTCGTGGTACCCGTCGTCGGACACGTCGTCGGCCTCGCGACCGGCCGCCACGGCGACCACGGGGGCCACGATGAGTGACGAGGACGACGCGGCCGACGAACTCACCCACGTCGACGCGGCGGGGGACGCGCAGATGGTCGACGTGGGCGACAAGCCCGACAGCCAGCGCCGGGCCGTCGCGCGGGGGGAACTCCACCTCCGGTCGTCGACCGTCGCGGCCATCCGGGCGGACGACGTCGAGAAGGGCGACGTGCTGGCAACGGCGCGGGTCGGCGCTATCCAGGCGGTCAAGCACACCTGGGAGACGATTCCGATGTGCCACCAGATTCCCATCACCAACGTCGACACCGACTTCACACTCGACGAGACGACCGTCGAACTGACCGTCGCGGTCGAGACGGTCGGCAAGACCGGTTGCGAGATGGAGGCGCTGGAGGGCGTCACGACGGGGCTGAACGTCGTCTGGGACATGGTGAAAGCCGCCGAGAAGGACGCGGACGGGCAGTACCCGGCGACGGAAATCCGGAACGTCCGCATCGTCGAGAAACGCAAAGAGAACGTCTGATGCGCGGCGGTCGACGCTGTCGGAGCGCGGGGTCTGACACTCCGTCGAACGGTCGCGGACCGACGAGTGACACCGGGTGTGGGCCCGGCGGCGGTGATTCTCCGACCCGACAGGCCACTGTTTAAATACGTCGAGTGTGATTGATTAGCAAAACAATGCTCACCGACGATTTCGGACGGGAGGTGTCGGGTGTCCGCGTCTCGCTGACAGACCGGTGTAACTTCGACTGCGTCTACTGTCACAACGAGGGGCTGGGCGACACCCGCGGTCCGATGGAGCCCCAGGACGACGAACTCTCTGCCGACCGTATCGTCCGGTTTCTGGAGGTCGCGCGCGAGTTCGGCGTCGACGCGGTGAAGTTCACCGGCGGCGAACCGATGCTCCGTGAGGACCTGGAGGAGATAATCCGGCGCTCGCCCGACGACATGGAGGTGTCGATGACGACCAACGGGACGTTCCTCCCCGGCCGGGCACCGGACCTCGTCGACGCGGGCCTCGAACGGGTCAACATCTCCCAGGACGCGATGGACGCGGACGCGTTCGCGGAACTCACCCAGAGCGGGGCCTACGACAGGGTCATCGAGGGCGTCGAGGCGGCACTGGACGCGGGACTCGCGCCGGTGAAACTCAACATGGTCGTCTTCGAGCCGACGGCGGGGTACATCCCGGACATGGTCGACCACGTCGCCGAGACCGATGGGCTGCAGTTGCAGCTCATCGAGTACATGCCGGAACTCGCGGGCCACCCCGAGTGGGCGATCGACATCGCCCGCGTTCACGAGTGGCTGGAGGACCGCGCCGACCACGTCGAAACCCGCGAGATGCACGACCGGCGGCGCTACTGGGTCGGGAGCAGCGAACCGCCCGTCGGCGCGGACGCAACGTCGCTCGCGGCCTCCGACGGCGGCGTCCAGTCGGCGGAACCGCCGACCGGGCCGGAGATGACCGGGCGGGGGATGGTCGAAATCGTCGACCCGGTCGAGAACCCGACCTTCTGCGCCAACTGCCACCGGGTCCGGCTCACCCACGACGGCTACCTGAAGGGGTGTCTGAACCGCAACGACGACCTGCGCACCATCGGCGAGACGAAGGCGTCGATGCGCGAGGCGTTCCGCGAGACGGTCGACAACCGGGTCCCCTACTACGGCGAGTACATGGTGCGCGACGAGGACGGCGACTGGATGGTCAACGAGACGTATCTCGACGTCGAGGGCGACCGCGACCCCTACGAGTACTCCGAGCGCGACGACCAGGCGGAGTAGGCGTTCCTGCCCTGCACTGCTCCACGACGACCACGCCACCGCCGACGTGAACCCGACTGTTCGCCACGGCGAAGAGAGTGGGAGTTCAGGAGCATCACGTGCCGGGCCGACCGGGGCATACGATGGCACGAGCGCCGGTGTCACTTCGACTCCACGGCTACCACTGCTGTTGCGCAGTGGCATCCCCAAATGTTCACTCCAGTTACAAATGCGTTGTGACCGTCGCCGCTGGGACCGGTCCGGGAGTGGGTTTTTGCCGTCTCGCACGTAGGGCTACCTATGCACCACGACCGGACCGAACCGACGGGGTCGAACCAGGCGAGACCGACGCGCGGGGCGCGGGGAGGGCGGCCGTGACCGACCGCCGCGAGTTCCGTGACCTCGCCTCGCCGGAGGAGGCCCACGAGGTCATCGGGAACCTCGACATCTCCCCCGGGACGGAGACGGTCGCGCTCGAAGCGGCCCGCGGGCGTGTCCTCGCCGACCGCATCGACGCGACGCTCGACGTCCCGGGGTTCGACAGGGCAAGCATGGACGGCTACGCCGTCCGGGCCAGGGACACCTTCGGTGCCGACGAGGCGGACCCAGCCGTACTCGACGTGGTCGGGTCCGTCCACGCCGGCGCGGAACCCGACGTCGCCGTCGAGCCCGGAACCGCCGCCGAGATATCGACGGGGGCAGTCATGCCGTCCGGCGCCGACGCCGTGGTCATGGTCGAGCGGACGACCGAACGCGACGAGGAGGTGGCCATCCGCACCAGCGTCGCGCCGGGTGACAGCGTGATGCTCGCCGGCGACGACATCGCCGCCGGTGCCAGGGCGCTCGGTCCCGGGACGCGCGTGACACCGCGGGAAATCGGGCTCCTGTCGGCGCTGGGCGTTGAGGAGGTCCCGGTCCGCGAGCGGCCGCGCGTCGGTATCATCTCGACCGGGGACGAACTCGTCCGGCCCGGTGAGGACCTCAACAGCGCTGCGGGCCAGATTTACGACGTCAACAGCTACACGCTCCTGAGCAGTATCGAGGAGGCCGGCGGGGCGGCGACGCTATATCCCCACGTCGGCGACGACTACGAGGAGATGGAGCGGCAACTCAAGCAGGCCGCGACCGAGTGCGACCTCGTCCTCTCGTCGGGGTCGACCAGCGCCAGCGCCGTCGACGTCATCTACCGCGTCATCGAGGAGCAGGGCCACCTCCACCTCCACGGCGTGTCGGTCAAGCCGGGGAAACCGATGCTGGTGGGCGACCTCGACGACGCTGCCTACGTCGGCCTCCCCGGCTATCCGGTGTCGGCGCTCACCATCTTCCGGACGTTCGTCGCCCCCGCCATCCGGGACGCCGCCGGCTACGAGGTGCCCCGAACCGAGACCGTGCAGGGCCGGATGGCCGTCCGCGAGCGCTACGAGGAGGGACGCCGACGGCTCATGCCGGCCGGACTGGTCGCCGACGCCGACGGCGAGATGCTCGTCTACCCCGTCGACAAGGGCAGCGGTGCGACGACGAGCCTCGTCGAGGCGGACGGCATCGTCGAGGTCCCGGCGGGGACGAACTACCTCGACGAGGGCGAGACGGTCTCGGTACAGCTGTTCTCCCCGACCGTTCGCCCGCCGACCGTCCTCGGCGTCGGGGAGGACGACCCGCTGCTCTCCCGGCTGCTCGACAGGCTCGACCGGCCTCGCTACTTGCCGTTCGGGACCGCTGAGGGACTGCGCCGCCTCGACGAGGGAGTGCCGGACTTCGCCGTCGCCGCCGGCCCGGTCGACGACGTGTCGGCGCCCACGCTCGGCGGCTGGGAGCGGGAGTGGGGACTGGTCGTCCCGGAGGCCGAGACCGACGTCGACAGTCTCGCCGACCTGGTAGACGGGGACTACCGGTTCGTCAACCGGAAGCGGAGTTCGGGGCTGCGCCGGAGTCTCGACGACGCCCTGGACGCGCTCGCGGCGGAACGCGACACCACCCGCCAGGCGCTCGCCGAGCGCGTCGACGGCTACAGCCTGACGACCGGCGCACACGAGAGCCCGGCCCGGAAGGTCGCTGCCGGCACGGCGGACGCCGGCCTCGGGCTCGCGACGACGGCCGCCGCCCTCGGCCTCGGTTTCGTGCCGCTGGGTACCCAGCCGGTCCGCGTCCTCGCGAACCCGGACCGGGTGCAGAAAGACGGCGTGGCACAGGTCGAGACCGTTCTCGAAGACGTCGCGTCGATTGCGGCGCAACTGCCGGGCATCAGCGAGCGGACGTTCTGAGACGGCCGCCTCGCTCGTCTCACCCGTCGTGGGGAAATCGGGTCGATCCTTACGAGCAAAAGGGATTATATGAGTTGACACACCACTATCCGGGTATGGACGTGTACCCGACACTCGACCCGGCAGAAGGGGAAGTGGTCGACAGAGAACTCGTCGTCACGGACGACGTGCTCGTGAAAGCCTTCGGACTCGGCCCCGGTGCGGAACTCCCCCCGCACGAACACCCGGACTCGACGAACGTGTTCCACGTCGTCGAGGGGACCGTCACCGTCATCCGCGGCGACGAGGAGGAGACGGTCGACGCGCCGGGGGTCGTCGAACACGCACGGGGAGTCACCCACGGCGCACGTAACGATACCGACGAGACAGCCGTCCTGACCGCGAGTCTCTGTCCCATGCCGGGATAGCCAGGCCGCGGCCAGCACTTCCGGCCCCCGGGTGGTCGGAGCAGTACCGGTCCCGGCAGTTTCGGGCCCCGAGCGACACCGCGACCACGACTTCGGCAAATCACCGAGGAAGCGGCAAGCCTGGGCTTCTGGTCCAATATTTAAGTATCTGCCGAGTATGAGATTAGTTAGCATGGCAATCGACCCAGAGTTCGAGGAGACCTACGAGGAAGTCGACCGGCACGAGGGCCACCGCGTCTGGACGCCGGACGGCGACGACCCCACGACAGAGAAACAGGGCATCCACGGCACGCACGTGGCCGTCGACTTCGACATCTGTCTGGCCGACGGCGCCTGTCTCGAGGACTGTCCCGTCGACGTCTTCGAGTGGGTCGACACCCCCGGTCACCCCGAGAGCGAGATTAAAGCTGACCCAGCGCACGAGGACCAGTGCATCGACTGCATGCTCTGTGTCGACGTCTGCCCCGTCGACGCCATCGACGTCGACCCCAGCCGCGCCGGCCGCATCTGATTCGATTCCCGACCTGGTTTCGCCCCACACGGTCAGCAACTGGTCTCTACGTCGCGTATATAGCGGTAATCCTTGTCGAGAGACGATCAAAACCAACGGGGGCGAGGAAAAAGTCGTCAGCCTGGACACCCAGCCCTGCGTCGAGTGCGGGACGTGTGCAGTCGTCGCCGGCACGAAGTGGAAGCACCTACCCGGCGGCAAAGGTGTCGAGCACAAACAGGGATAGACCAGCCCCTCGAACGCGGGCGGGGTCGCTGAAACGTGGCTGTCCGAGCGGCCAGAGCTTCTGAACTGCGGCGACCCCTCGCGACGCCCGATTTCTGGAAGCTTCCCGGCGATAGCTGCGGGACTGTGACCCAGCAGGCCGGCCCAATCCAGTTGGGTGCAGGCAGCAGGCTCGGTGGACGAGGCCGCCACGGATTTTCTTGCCCGGGTTGTGTCAAATGCATAGTTTTTTGATGGAGGCATTTCTGCATCGTTATGTTCACGATGAAACAACGAGAGCAGTACGAGCACTGGCAAGGGCTGACGCGCGGTCGCTCGCGGCGTGACGTGCTGAAGGCGGTGGGTGCCGCAGGTGTCGTTGGCCTGGCCGGTTGTAGCGGCGGGGACGGCGGCGACGGCGGTAGCGACGGCGGCGACGGTGGAAGTGACGGCGGGTCTGGCGGCGACGGAGCGACGCCGACGGCCAGCCTCGGCGACTCGATGACGATATTCCACGCGGGGAGTCTCGCGCCCCCGTTCAGCGAGGCCGAGTCGCAGTTCGAAGACCAGTACGACGTCGACGTCACGCGGGAGGCCAAGGGGTCGGTGGCATCGACGCAGAAAATCACGCAGCAGGGCCGGTCGACGGACGTCCTCGGCGTGTCCGACTTCCGCCTCATCCGGAATCGCATCCTGCCGGACTACGGCGACTGGTACGCCATCTTCACCACGAACTCGATGTCGATCCAGTACCGCGAGGACTCGCCGGGTGCCGGCGACATCGCGAAGGACAACTGGTGGGAGGTGCTGACCCGCGACGACGTGACCATCGGACACTCCGACCCGGCAGTCGACCCGGGTGGCTACCGCGCGGTGATGACCCAGCAACTCGGCGCGGAGGAGTTCGACGGCGAGCGCCTCTACGACGAGGCGACCTACCGGAAGCTCCGCGAGAACTCGACGGTTCCGACGGGCACGGAGACGAACCTGGAGGGGCAGCTGAAAAGCGGCGAACTGGACTACGTGTTCTACTACCAGTCCATCTCCAGCACTGCCGACCTGCCCTTCATCGACCTGCAGGCGGAAGTCGACCTGTCGAAGGCGACCAGCGACTACGCCGAACACTACGCGAAGGCGGAAGTCGAGACGGACAGCGGGACGTTCGTCGGCGCGCCGATTGCCTACGGGCTCACCGTCCCGGGCGTGGCCGAGGCCCCGGGTCGCGGCGCGCAGTGGGTCGAGTACTTCGCCACTGAGGCCGGCCGCACCATCCTGGAGAACCAGGGGCTGGTGCCGGTCGACCCGATAGTCGTCCCGGCGAGTTCGGAGGACGCCGTCCCCGACCGCGTACTGGACGTCGCCAGTTCCAAGAGTGCCCTCGGCCCGCTGGAGCTGTGAGGAGGGCGTCTCGCTTGCATCGCGAATCAAGCGCCGTGCACCCGGTCTAACAATGTCCACGAAGTCACAGACGCGGTTCGGACGCACCACGATCGGGCGGGGGTCGCTCGTAGCGGGATTTATCGGGCTCCAGACGCTGGCGTTCGCCGCCGCGTATTCGGTCGGACAGCCGACCCTGTACGCCTACTTCCTTGTCCTCAGCGCCATGGGGGTGGCGTACCTGTACGAGAGCGACGAGACACTCCTCCGGGCGGGGAGTCGCTTCCTCGCGGTCCAGGTGGCGGCGGTCGTCGCCACCGCGGTGCTCGGCACTATCGCGGGGCCGGTTCTGGGAGTTCTCCTGGAGGCAATGTCAGTCGTCGTCAGTCTCGTCCCCGGGTTCCTGGACCCCGTCGTGGGGGTCCTGGAGGCGCTGGTCCGAATCGCCCTTCCGTTCGCCAGGTTGCCGTGGTTTTACGTCGGCGTCGTGGTCCTCGGCACGGCGGGGGCCGTCGTCACGACCGACGAGGGCGGGTTCACGGTCGGCGCGGTGTCGTTCGGCAGCGTGCTGGTCGTCGCGCTGGGTCTCCCGCTGTTCCTGTTCGTCGCGCGACAGGCCCCGGACCTCGTGGTCGAGAAGGCGATGGACCCGGACGTCCACCGGGTGCTCTACCTCGGCGTGTACGGGCCGCTGCTGGCGGCGGTGCTGAGCCTCCTGTTCGGCGTCCCGCTGGCATACCTGCTCGCCCGGGGGTTCCCGGGCCAGCAGTTCGTCGAGAGCCTCGTCGACCTCCCGCTGGTCGTCCCGCACTCCGTCGCTGGCATCATCATCCTGTTCGGGTTCGGTCAGGGCGGTGCGTTCCCGGAGGTGTCGGTGCTCGGGTCGATAGTCGGGATGGTTCTGGCCATGACCTTCGTCTCCGCACCGTACGCGGTGAACACGACGCGGGAGGCGTTCGAGGCCATCGACGACCGGCTGGAGTACGCCTCGCGCATCCACGGGGCCAACGAGTGGCAGACGTTCCGACGCGTCACCGGCCCGCTGGCGGTTCGAGGCATGATTACGGGCGGCGTTCTGGCCTGGGCCCGGGCAGTCTCGGAGTTCGGTGCCGTGGCAGTCGTCGCCTACAGCGTCTCCTTCTTCTATCCGTTCGCCGGTGGCGAAGTCACCGCACAGCACGCTCCCGTGTTCGTCTACAACACGTACCTGCAGGGCGGTCTCGGCGAGAGCGGTGCCGTCGCCTTCCTCCTGCTCGCCGTCTCGGCGCTCATCTTCCTCGTCGTCCGCTACCTGACCGACGACGACACCGTCATCGGAGGGGTGCCCTGATGAGTCTGGCAGTGGACGTCGAGGCAGCGTTCACGGCCGAGGGTGCCGAGGAGTTCACCGTCGACGCGGCGCTCGACGTCGACGACGGCGAGAGTCTGGTGGTGCTCGGCCCCAGCGGCAGCGGCAAGTCGCTCCTGCTCGAGACGATTGCCGGGTTCCACGACCACACGGGGACGGTCGCGTTCGACGGCCGCGACCTCACCGGCGTCCCCCCGGAACGGCGCGGGTTCGGGTTCGTCTTCCAGGACTACGCGCTGTTCCCGCACATGACCGTCCACGAGAACGTCGAGTACGGCACGCGCTACCACGAGCAGACGCGGGACGCCGACAGTCTCCTCGCGGAACTGGGCGTCAGCCACCTCGCGGACCGGTACCCGCCGACGCTCTCCGGGGGCGAGGAACAGCGCGTGGCCCTCGCCAGGGCGCTCGCGATTCAGCCGGAAGTGATGTTACTGGACGAACCGCTCTCGTCGCTCGACGTCCCGACGCGGCAGTCGCTGCGAGACGACCTGGCGGACGTGCTGGCCGACGTCACGGCGGTGTACGTCACCCACAACCGGACGACTGCACGGGCCATCGCGGACCGGTTGACGGTGATGCGGGACGGAGAGACGGTCCAGACAGGCACCCCGGAGGAAGTCTTCGAGACGCCGGCGTCGCCGATGGTGGCCGACTTCACGGGGGCGAACGTCCTCGACGTGGCGGAGGCACCCTCGCTGAAAGCGGCCCTCGACGGGTCGGTGCCGTCGAGCGGCCACGTCTCGATACGTCCCGACGCGCTACGGCTCGGGAACGGCGACGGCGACGTCCGGGCGACCGTCGAGCGCGTCGTGCCGGAGGACGCGACCACCCGCGTGACGCTGTCGTTCGACGGCGTCACCGTCGACGCGTTCGTGGACCGCCACCTCTCGTCGGGGACGGAGGTCTGGGTGACGTTCCCGCGCGAGCGGCTCCACCCCTGTTGAACGGTCCTCCCTCTCGTTCCCACTGCCCGTTCGAGTCGGACTTACCCCGTCTCACAGTGACAGCTGGCCAGCCCGTCGCGGTGGCGTCAGTCGCTGCCGTCTCGGCGCTGGAGGAGGTGCACGACGACGCCCCCGACGAACGCGACGCCGAGGTTCACGAGCAGCCCGCAGACGCCGATTGCGCCCACCAGCGCGTACTCGTCGCTTTGCTCCAGGGCCGTCCGTCCCAGCTGCAACCCGACGAGCACCAGAATCGCGCCCAGCATGGAGACTGGATACGCGGCGACGAGGCCGACGGCCAGGACTGCGGCCGCGATGTAGCCCAGTCCGAGAATCACGTTCGCACCGGCCGTGCGCGCACCGAAGGAGTACTTCCCGGCGACGCCGCCGCTGCCGTGGCACATCGGCAGCGCCCCGAACGGGAGGGCGGCGAGGTTCATCACGCCCATACTCGTCGTCAGCGCGTCGGGCGAGACGTCCCGGTCGAAGTAGTCCGACAGGAGCAGCGACGTCGCCAGCGCGGCGTTGCCGAGCGTCATCGCCAGTTGCCCGACCGCCGCTTCGACCGCCGGCAGCGTGAGGTCCTCCGGCCCGTACAGCAACACGGCGTCGGTGGTCGGGAGCGACGGTGACGGCACGCCGGTGGAGGCCGCCGCAACGACGCCGCCGAGCACGAGGACGCCGAAGGCACTCAGCTTCCAGTACCCCCGGGCGACGAACCCGACGGCGACCACGCCCGCGACGCCCGCCAGCACGAGGTTCCGGCTCGCGAGGTCGACGCCGGTCTGGAGGAGGACGAGCGCGACCCCGAACTGGATGCCGCGGACGACGGGCGAACCGACGTACGCGCCGAATCGCTCCAGGGAACGGGTCGTGCCGATGGCGAGCAACACCACGCCGAGTACCGTGCCGGCGACGAGGAGTTCCCCGGCCGTGATGGTGCCGGCGATGACCAGCGCACTGACCGCTTTCATCGGCTCGACGGAGACCGGAACCCCGTAGTAGAGCCCCCAGACGACCTGGAAGATGCCGAACCAGACGAGCATCACCGTCAGCGAGAGGTCCGTGAGCACGCCGACGGCGACGACGATGGGGAGAACAGTGACAGAGTCCCCGACGGCACCCGTGACCTCGTTCCAGGAGAAATCGAGGGTTCGGACGTTCCGAAACGAGACTCTCCCCGCCATTGCATCCACAATCGCGGGTATCCCACAAAATTCCCCGGGCTACAACCAGGTTCGGCCCGCTGGTACGGCCGTCCCCCGTCTGCTCGTCGGGCAGGCTCGTCCCGGACTCGGTGCGACACAGGTTTCTATCGCTATCTCGACGAAAATACCGCTAAATGTGCCTGTTTTGTCGACACTATCGGCCCTGCTGTGCTCAGCTGTCGAGACGCCGGTCCGGGAGAGCCGACGGTAACCCGTCGCCGTTACGGGTCGTCGGAGAGTCGCCGGTGGCAGTCCCCGACGAAGGAGTGCAATCGCGCAGCGGCCGCCGGGTCCATCGAGAGCACGAGGTTCGGTTTTTCCTCTCTGGGAAAGTTGAGTACGATGCCCTCGGCGAAGCACCGGACGACACACCCAAGCGCTCCCAGCTGGTACTGGCTCTCCTCGCTTCTCGCTTCGAGTGCCTCGTCCGCGAGGTCGTCGAAGATGGCGTCGACCATCTCCCCGGAGTACTGCTCCCGGACGTCGTCGCGAACGTAACTGAACTCGTAGCCGTCGGCGGTGACGTACGCCACGCTTCGCAGGGTCTCACCGGACTTCCGCCGGACGAACCTGGTAATGGCGTCCTGCTCGCCGGCGCCGTCGGAGGGGGTATCTGGCCGGGACATTGTCCCAGACATACATGAAGACGATATTGAATTATCTGGTCGCAGTATCAAATACGAGAATAGCCGTACGTCGTCGCCGCGGCCGCTCCTGTTACGCGTGTCACTCGTGTTATCGTCGACCACAGAAGCACTGTCAACACTACCCATACATGATTGTTTCAATAGAAAACACTTTCAAACACTCATATTTGCAGACTATATTTGAAGTTAGAGATACATTTAGACAACTGTACTACTAAATGGCTGTCTCTGTGCCTCATCTTGTGGCTTCCCGTCCGCGATGTGGCTACGCGCTGGCTTGCGACGCTGGCTGCTTCCGGGGCGGGTCGTGCCTACAGGGGCCGACGCTACTGTCGTCGCGTGCCGGTCGTTCGCCGGACGACGGAGGCGCTGCGACCCGGGGGGTCCGACGACGGCCGTCGCGCTACTCCGAGACGACGACGACCTCCCGCTCCGAGCTCTCGCGGACTTCCTGGCCCACCCCCGAGAAGTGTTCGCCGTGGTCGCCGTGGGCCCCGACCACGATGACGTCGGCGTCCACCTCGTCGGCGTAGTCGAGAATGACCTCGTGGGGAATCCCGCGACGCACCGTCGATTCGACGGACAGGCCGCGGTCTGCGGCCCGCTCGCGGACGTCCGAGACGCACTCGCGTGCGTGGTCCTCGGCGTACACCGTCGTGAGTTCTGCGCTCCCCAGTGCGGGTTCCTCGACCCGTCGGCTGTCGACCACGCAGATGACGTGGAGTTTCGCCCCCCTGGCTGCTGCACGGTCGAGCGCGACGTCGGTGGCCGTCTCGGCGTACTCGCTCCCGTCTGTCGCGACCAGAACGGTCTCCATACGTGGTCTACGTTCGCCCGCCTCGTAGTTGTTGGTGGCGGGGTGGGTACCACTCGCACCCGGGTTCGTGCCGGGTCCGCACCTGTCCATCCGCCGGTGCGACGGCTCCGGCCGTCACTCCGTCTGTGCCGTCCCGTCGGTGCCGACCAGTTCGCGCGCGTCGGCAATCCAGCCGCTGGCGAGTCGCTCGCTGGCACGCGCGGCCTCGGCGACGGTCCGCGACTCCGCCCTCGCCAGTGCTGACGGCGATTCGATACCGGCGTCACGGAGACGGTCGGCGTAGGTGGGGCCGATGCCGGAGACGTCTTCGAGGTCGTACGTCGCGGCGATGTCGACCTCGTCGATGGCCTCCTCGACCTCGGCGCGCAGGGCTTCCCCCACGTTCCCGACGACCGTCGTCTCGACGCCGTCGGTCGTCCCGACGCTGACGGCGATGCCCTCCGCGCCGAGGTCCAGCCCGATGTCGACGTCGAGTACGTCTTCGAGGAACTGTTCGACTGCCCGGGCGTCGTGGGGCACGACCTCGCGGGCAAGCGTCCCCTCGCCGGTCGCAATCGCGATTTCGACCTCGCCGGCGTCACCGACGGTGACGTCGGTCTCGATGTCCACGCCGAGGATGCGTTCGACGCCCTCCGCGATGACGTCGGCCAGGCCCGGGTGCGGGGTCTGGTCGAGGAACCACTCGGCGACCTCCGGCCAGACGTCGCTGTGGGTGCTCCGGGACATCGCCAGTCCGACGTGGCCGGTCGGATACTCGATCGTGGTCACGTCGTCGCTGCCGACGACGTCGTTGAACGGCGTGGACGCCGCCGGCGGGACGAGGTGGTCGTACGTGCCGACTATCTGCAGCAGCGGCATGTCGATGTTTTGCACGTCGACCGCCTCGCCATCGACGGTCAGTTCGTTCTCGTAGAGGGCGTTGCGCTGGTAGACGTCCTCCAGGAACTCGGCGTAGACCGTGCCGGCGACGTCGACGCTGTCGCCGAGCCAGGTCTCCATCCGCGCGAAGTTCTCGACGAAGTCCTCGTTCTCCAGTCGCTCGGCCAGGCGGACGTACTTCGAGAGGTAGTTGCTGACGGGGTCCATCAGCGCGAAGCCGACGTCGAGAAACTCGCCGGGGACGTTCCCGTAAGCCGCCGTCACCGACCGGGGGTCGTAGTAGTCCGCGTCGCCCCACTCTTCGAGCACGCCGCCGGTGTCGTCGAAGTACAGGCCGGTCGCCAGCAATCCGAGCGCGTTCACCTTCTCGGGATACAACGCGGCGTAGATTGCGGCCAGCGTTCCCCCCATGCAGTACCCGAGGACGTTGATGCTCTCGCGGCCGCTCTCCTCGCGGACGAAATCGACGCAGTTGTCGATGTAGCGGTCGACGTAGTCGTGGACGCCCAGACTCCGGTCGAGCCGCGACGGTTCCTGCCAGTCGATGAGATAGACGTCGTGGCCGGCTTCGAGGAGTCGACGGACGACCGAGCGGTCGCGCTGGAGGTCGAGGATGTAGGGCCGATTGATGAGCGCGTAGACGACGAGAATCGGGACCTCGTGCTGTGTCTCGGTCACGGGCTCGTAGCGGTGCAGTTCCAGTTTGTTCTCCCTGTACACCACCTCGGAGGGCGTCTGCCCGACCTCGACGCCGGCCATGTCCCCCAGTCGCTCGTCGAGCCGCCCGGCGCGCCGGACGGCGTCGCCGGCCGTCTCCAGCAGCGAGGCGTGGGCGGAGATGACCGTGGCGAGCGGCGACCGTGGGGGCCGGGTGCCATCAGGGTCCATACCGACTAGTCGGGTCGCCGACGGTTAGTCCCTGTCGCACCCGCCGGGAAGTGCGCTGGCCGGCCCGAGACCGGTCTGCCGTCCCCTGCGCGCCGGCAGAGACGGCCTTTCCCGTCACCGCACGACGGCCACCGGAACGGTCGCCCGTTCGACGAGACTCTTGGCCACGCTGCCGAGCATCGCCTCCTCGTGTTCCGAGCGGCCGCGGTGGCCGACGACGATGGTCTCGAAGCCGTTCTCCTCGGCGTAGGCGGCAATCTGGCTCACCGGGTCGCCGTAGAGGAGTTCCGTCTCGATGTCCTGGCCGAGGTCCGCGCAGAAGTCGACGGCGTCCTCCAGAATCTCCAGCCCGCGCTCCTCGGCCTGCTCGACGCTTTCGATGATGAACCGCTCGTCGGCGTCGCCCAGCCCGGACGCCGGTTCGCTCCCCCGTCGTTCGTAGACCGCGGGGTCGACGGCGTAGACGGCCGTTATCTGTCCCCCCGTCGCGTCACCGATGTCGGTCGCGTACGCCAGCGCGTTCTCGGCAGGGTCGGAACCGTCGGTCGCTACGAGGAGTTTCATGTCGGAGTCTACTGCTGCCAGCGGCTTAAGCGATGACCCCGGGGGCGGCCTCGGGGATTAACTTTCCACCCGGCGTACGTCCAGTATGGCACTCGCCGACCGCTACGACCACCAGCCCGGGGTTCACTGCGGCGCGGCCGCACTCCGGAACGTCACCGCACACTACGGATTGACCTACAGCGAGGCGGCCTGCTTCGGCATCGGCGGCGGGCCGGCCTTCGTCCTCTACGAGGACCCCGACGAACCGTGGGTCAGGGTCCGGACCAGCCCGACCTGGCTGGAGCGGGCCTTCTTCGAACGGACCGGCATCCCCCACCTGTTCCGGGAGGGCGACGACTTCGAGACGGCCTGGGACAACGCGACTGCGCGCGTCGACGATGGGGACCCGGTGATTCTGTTTCTCGACCCGGCGCCGCTGGACTACGTCCCCGACGACCCGTCCCACGTCCCGCCTCATACTGCCGTCATGATTGGATACGACGACGAGCGCGTCCACCTCTCGGACGGTGCCGCCGAGAGCACGGTGGAAATCTCCCGCGAAACGCTGGCGGCGGCCTGGTCGGACGACCGCTACCTGCCGTTGCGAAACGAGTACCTCGTCGTGACTCGCGGTCGGGCCACGGCGGACGACACGGACGCGGCTGCCGCCGGCCTCCGGCAGGCCGCGACGTACATGCTCGACCCGCTCCAGGTGAAGCGGGACGCGCGGGGACCGGGCGAGGAGGGCGTCCCCGCGTTGCAGTCGTTCGCGGACTATCTCGGTGCCTGGCCGGACCTGCCCGAACCGGCTCGGCCCGTCAGCGCCGCCCGGCGGAGTAT
Organism: Salinibaculum sp. SYNS191; assembly: GCF_037338445.1. NCBI lineage: Archaea > Methanobacteriati > Methanobacteriota > Halobacteria > Halobacteriales > Haloarculaceae > Salinibaculum > Salinibaculum marinum. Next base: position 1,323,579 of record NZ_CP147838.1, on the reverse strand, counting down.
CGACGAACACGGCGAGGGCGCGGCGTTCCGCTCGCTGTACGCCGATGCGCTCGCAGAACTGGGGCGGTCGACGGGACTCGGCCAGGCCCTCGCCGACCGGATGGAGCGCGTCGCCGACGAGTGGCGGACCGTCGCGGGCCTGCTGGACGAGATTCTGGCGGCGGAGGACCCCGGACCGTCCCGGTTCGAAGAGGCCGGGAGTCTCGTCGGCGACATCGCCGACCGCGAGGAGGCGGTCTTCGAGACGCTCGCCGACGAACTGGGGGAGGTCCGGACCGACTGAGCCCCCGCCCCGTTTCGCCTCCCCACCGCAGGCCCGCGCCCGACCTCAGCCCGTCGTGTCCAGCGCGTCGAGTGCCGACGGCCGCCTGTCGTCTGGCAGGTCCGCGAATGCGGCGACGACCTGGTCGACGACTGCCGCCGGCGACAGGTCGTCCACGTCGACGGTGACGTCGGCGTCCGGTGGCTCGAACTCGCGGTAGACGATGTGGACCGCGGCCTCGTCGATAGGGTGCTCGCGCTGGCGATTCCGTTCGAGGCACGTGTCGAGTTCTGCCGCCAGATACACCGTGAGGACGTCGTCAAGGCGTCGGAACTGCTCCTGCCACTGTCGCTTGTAGAAGGTACCCGCGACTATCCAGTCCCGGTCGGAGTCCGCGACGCGGTCGAACATCCGGTCGTAGGGGTTGCGGCTGAACGCGTCCGAGTCCAGCAGGCCGGCCGACACCCCGCGCTCGCGGAACCGTTTCTGGAGCAGGGTCGTGACGGTGGTTTTCCCGGCTCCGGGCGGGCCGCAGACGAGGAGTATCACGCCGGCGACTCGGGGCTCCAGTCTGATAGGCGTGACTCCTCTCGCGTGTCTGCGTCGGCTCTCTCGTGGCTTCGGCCCGTCGCCCGCTGCTCCACTCGGAAGCGCCGGGGAACTCGCTTGCCGGCCCCGGCCGTCCCCCCACCGACACCCGGTAGTTCCCGCCACCTAAGAACTGGAGGTATTGCTTTATTGTTGACGGACCAACAGTACGTATGGCCGGTCAAATCCTACTGGCGAGTGACGGAAGCGAGGACGCACGCGCCGCCGCCGAGCGCGCGATTCAGCTGGCAGACGAGCGCGATGCGACGTTGCACGTCCTCTGTGTCGTCGACAAGCGCGTCATAAGCGAACCCGCCTTCAGCGCGGCCGAGGCCGAGACCATCCAGGCCGAGGACCACGGACACGACTGCGTCAAGGAGGTGGGCCACCTGGCGGAGGGGACGGGCATCAGGGTCGAGGGCAGCGTCCGCCACGGCATCCCGCCCGAACTCATCATGGAGTACGCCGACGAGATAGGGGCCGACCTCATCGTCATCGGCGAGCACGGCGAACACACGGAACACCTCGGGGGCGTCGGGCGAACGCTCGTCGACGAGAGCGACCGCGAGGTCGTCATCGTTGGCAACGAGGCGTCGTAGCGCGCCGGAATCGACGTCTCTGGGAGACTGTCACGACCCCTCCCGTCGTTCCAGGTCGTCGCGCTCGACGGTCAGCCGCAGGTCTCTCGCGCTGACGCCGTCGGGGGAGACGACCAGCGGGTCGACGTCCGTCGGTAATACTGTGCTACTCGGACCTAGGCCCTTGCTTCTCGACGGGTAGGCAGGGACTACGCTTCGCCTGTCACTTACACGCCTATGAGTGTAAATCTGCGGGCCTCCCCGACGTGTGTCGTCGCCGAAGCTCGAAACGCTCGAACGTATTTATTAGCATATTCTGGCAGACGGTGCTAGGTGACACGAATCCATTTACAGAACGCAGTATTTGCCGACATCACGGCGGCGCGGCTCCCACCTGGTGGCCGGTCAAAACCGACACGCGTCGCGTAGTACCTTCGGTTTCGTGGTGCCGGTCCCGTCGCACTCCGGGCAGGGGTCCGACGCCTCGGTCGCCTCGCTGTCGTCCCCTGCGACACCCGTCCCGCCACACTGGTTGCACTCTCGGGGGGTGTCGAGACACTCGGAACAGTACGTCGTGGAAGTGCCGTATCTGACGCCGCTGCAGGCGGCGAGAATGTCGTCCCGGTCCTCGCCGCCTGCCATCTTCGGATACACTTTGCTTCCCGATAGCACAGTATCCTCGTCCAGCTGCACGTGACATTTGACACACTCTAACATACCGGAACTGATGTTGGATTGAATCATATATGTTTGGGCGACCCCGGTTCGAATGTACGAGCAACCAGCGGGTCGGCTGTCCCTGATACTCGTAGACGTTTCACACTCATTGAATCTATTTTATGTATAAATATGGCTAAAATAGTTATAAATATTTGCCTTTGTGAATGAAAGTAATAATATAGTTTTTGGAATTTAGCGCTCCTGTTACAAACTCGCTTTCTATGGACCTATCTACCCGGGAGATGTTTACCCACGGGGTCAGCATTCCTCAGTCCTGCCGCCGTCCGCTCCGGTTGGGTCGACCACGGCCGACGCCTCGTCTCCGTCGGTCGACACGCACATTTATGACTCGGGTCGAACTGGGTGTAGGCATGGCACGAGCAAGCGTTATCGGTACAGGAATGACGACGTTCGGCGTCCACGACAGGACGCTCGCCGAACTCTTCGCGGAGGCGGTGTTCCCGGCGCTCGACGACGCCGGTGTCGGGACGACCGAGGTCGACGCACTCTACTTCGGCAACGCGATGGGCGGACAGACCGAGAACGAGACCCACCTCGCACCGAAACTCGCGTCCCACGTCGGCATGGCCGGCATCCCCGCACAGCGGTTCGAGGACGCCTGCGCGACGTCCGCGAACGCGTTCAAACACGCGGTCCAGGCCGTCGAGTCGGGCGTCCACGACGTCGTCCTCGTCGGCGGTGCCGAGCGGTGCACGCCGGAGACGGGGCTGGATACGGCTGCGATGACGCGCGTCTTCGCCAGCGCGGCCCACCGACAGGTCGAGCAACCGACCGGCCTGACGTTCCCCGGGGCGTTCGCGCTGCTCACGAAGCGGCACATGTACGAACACGGCACGACCGAGGAGCAACTCGCCGAGATAGCGGTCAAGAACCACTACCACGGCAGTCTGAACCCGCGGGCGCACTTCGGACGGGACATCTCCGTCGAGGAGGTGCTGGACAGCCCCGTCGTCGCCGACCCGTTCCACCTGATGGACTGCTGTCCGTTCTCCGACGGCGCGTCGGCCGTGGTCGTCGTCTCCGAGGACGCCGCGGAATCGTTCGACGGCGACCCCGTCGACGTCACCGGTATCGGGCACGCGACCGACGTCGTCCCGATGGCGGACAAGGCGCACCCGTCGACCACGCAGTCCGCGCGCGACGCCGCCGCGGAGGCCTACGACCAGGCGGACACCACGGCGGACGCGATGGACTTCGCCGAGGTCCACGACTGCTTCACGGGCGCGGAAGTGATGGCGACGGAGGCAATCGGACTGTTCGAGGACGGCGGCGCTGGCCCGGCAGTGGCCGAGGGCCGCACGCGCCTCGACGGCGACATCCCGGTCAACCCCAGCGGCGGCCTGAAGGCGAAGGGCCACCCCATCGGCGCGACGGGGACGGCCCAGGTCGTGGAACTGACCGAGCAACTCCGCGGCGAGGCGGGCGACCGACAGGTCGCGGACGCCCAGCGCGCAGTCGCGCACAATCTCGGCGGTGGCGCTGCGACAACCGTCGTGACCGTGATGGAGGGTCGGGCATGAGCGACGCCGCCGACTACGTGCAGGGCGAGCGACTGTCCGACGACGACATCGCGCGGGCGCTGCGCGACGGCGTCCTGCTCGGCCAGGAGTGTGCCGACTGCGGCCACGGGACGGGGACGGCCGCCGCTGCCTGTTCACACTGTGGCTCGCGCGACACGACCGCCGTCGTGCTTCCCGAGGACGGCGAAATCTACACGGAGACCAGAATCAACGTCCCACCACCGGCGTTCGAGGGGCCATACACCGTGGCTATCGTCGAGTTGAGCGACGGGACGCGCCTCACCGCCCACATCGAGTCCGACGTCTCCGTCGGTGACGCCGTCTCCTTCCAGGGGACTATCGCGGAGGACATCCGGCCAGCGCCGGTCTTCGGGTAGTCCGGCGGATAGCAATTTTCCACCGTCGTGTTTTCTAGGCGCGTTCGGTCTCGTTCTCTGCGACAGTACGTTTAGTACGCTTGCGCTCGAAGCCGCGACAGACAATGTCTCAGCACAGCCAGGCGGCAACTCGTGAGCGCCGGGGTCTCGGTCCGGGGGGCGAGTGAGGATGCGGTTCGACCCGTCGACGCTGCGCTCGTTCGCCGTCGACGTCCTCGCCGGACTCGGTGCTCCCGCGGAGACGGCCCGCACCGTGGCAGATTCGCTCGTCCGGGCGGACCTCCGGGGGTACGGCACGCACGGCGTCGGCATCCTCCCGCTGTACGCGGCGATGGTCGACGACGGGGCCATCGACCCGGCGGCGACGCCGACCGTCGACCGCGGCGACGGGGCCACGGTGCGCGTCGACGGCGAGACCGGCTTCGGCCCGCTCGCGGCGCGGGAGGCCACCGCCGAGGGCGTCGCGGTCGCCGAGGACTACGGCGTCGCCGTCGTCGGCCTGCGCGACGCGTCCCACATCGGCCCCGTCGGCGAGTTCGCCGAGCGCGCGGCGGCAGCGGGGATGGTCTTTCTGGCCTTCACGAACACCGCCGGCGGCGCGAAGAACACCGCCGCGTTCGGTGGGACAGCGCGAAAACTGTCGACCAATCCGGTCGCGTTTGGCGTGCCGACGTTCGACGCGCTGGCGTTCGACGTCGTCGCCGACTTCGCGACGAGCCAGGTGTCGGGCAGCGTCATCCGCGAGCACCACCGGACGGGCGACCCCCTCGACGACGAGTGGACGACGACAGAGACGGGCGACCCAGTCGACAGCCCCGCACAGTTCATGGCGGGCGATGGGGCGTTGCTCCCCGTCGGCGGCCGCACCACGGGCCACAAGGGCTACGCGCTGTCGCTGGTGGCGGAACTGCTGGGTGGACTGGTCGGCCGCAATCCCGTCGTCGGCGAGAACGACCCCGAGTGGCTGGCCAACGGCGCGGCCTTCGTCGTCGTCGACCCGACGGCGTTCCTCCCGGTGGCTGCAATCGAGGACCGAATCGCCCACCTCGCCGCCCACCTCCGGAGCGAGGACGGCGTGCGACTGCCCGGCCAGGGGGCACACGAGCGAGCGGCGGCGAACCGCGAGGCGGGCGTCGCCGTCCCCGAGCACGACCTGGTCCCGCTCGCCGACCTCGCGACCGACCTCGGCGTGACGCCTCCGGAACCGGTTCAGGCCGCACTCGCAGACGCCGCGGACGTGGACGACGACGTGCAGACGTGGTAACTACCCGAACACGGTGACGATGCCGGCACCGACGACGACCAGGAGCGACGCCGAGACCAGCCGCCAGGTGATGTGTTCCAGGTGGCTGAGGAACACGTAGGCGAGGACGGCGACGAGCAGCGGACTCGTCTGGGTGATGGGCGCGACCACGACGACGCGGGAGACTTTCAGCGCCGCGTAGTACCCCAGCACCGAGAGCGTATTCGCCACGGCGGCGGCGAGATACCACTTCGTGTGAGGTTGCCCCAGGAGCCTGTCGAACCGGAGCGTGCCCCGGTACCGGAGGTAGGCCACGAAGCCGACGCCCGCCGCGACGGTCTTCAGCGTGAGGCCGACCAGGATGGGCGTCCCCTCAGCGAACCCGATACGGACGAAGTTCGGCTCGGTCGCGAACGCCATCGCCGCCAGCAGCGGCAGACCCAGCGCCGTCACCGAGACGTCTTCCCCGCGTTCCGCGCCCGTGTTCGTCGTCTCCCAGGAGATGGCCGCGATGCCGACGACGATGAGGAGGATGCCGCCGGTGTGGGCCATGGTGAGCGCCTCGCCGAGGACGAGGACGGCGATGAGCGAGGCGAACAGCGGCATCGACGCCTTCAGCGGTTCCGTCCGCCCGGCACCGATGCGGTCGATGGAGTCGTAGTACAGCACCCGGCCGAGAAAGGTTCCCATCAGACCGGCGGCGACAAAGGAGAGCAGCGACGTCGGCGTCAGGCCGTAGTCGGGGAAGTGCAGGACGGCCGCCGCGGGGAGAAAGGCCAGGACATTCACCCCCATGCTGAGGAGGACGGCCTGCCTGATGCCGCCGTGCTCTGCGCCCACGCGGACCAGTAGCACCTGCGCGGAGACGACGAGTGCGACCATCGCCGAGAGCGCCACTCCCAGCAGCGGCAACGAGGTTCCTGCCATCTACGAGGTCATCGTGAACCTAATACTTAATACGACATGCCAGCACCTGCCACGTATGGAGTTTAACTTCGACCTGGGTACCGACGCCCAGGAAGAATTTGTCCGCCAGTCGCGACGATTCACTGTCGGCGACCTCCTCCGGAAGGGGGCGCGGATGTACCGGGACCGCACTGCGGTCAGCGAGCCGAACCACGAGGTGACCTACACCGAGTTGAACGACCGCGTCAACGCCTTCGGGAACGCGCTCCGCGAGCGGGGCCACGAACCTGGCGAGGCGACCGTCGCCATCCTCTCGGAGAACCGCGGGGAGTTCGTCGAGGTCATGTTCGCCGGCGCGAAACTGGGCTGTCTCGTCCCCGCGCTGAACTGGCGGCTGGAACGGGACGAACTCGTCCACTGCGTCGACCTGGTGGAGCCCGAAGTTCTCGTCGTCTCCGAGCAGTACCGGGAGAAAGCCGCGTGGATAGAGACGTCCGCCGAGTCAGACCCCACCATCGTCAACCTAGACGGCGGCGACGGTGACCTCGACTACGAATCGCTGGTCGCGGACGGGTCCACCGCGGAGCCGGCGCCCGACCACGACGTCGACCCCGAACAGGGGCTCGTGGTGCTGTACACCTCCGGGACGACCGGGCTCCCGAAGGGCGTCGTCATCAGCCACCGCGCCTGGCTCGCGCGCGGGTACACCTACATCATCGACTTCGACCTCGAAAAGGGAGACTGCCAGCTCGCGTGGCCCCCGCTCTTTCACATCGTGTCCGCCGACTGGCTCCCCGCCATCTTCACCCTCGGCGGCACCTTCTATCCCGTCGAGGGGTTCGACACCGAGCGCGTCGTCGACATCCTCCGTGAGGAGGGAGGTGGCATCGGCTGGCTGGTCCTGCTTCCCGGCGTCGTCGAGCGGTTGCTGGACTACGTCGAGACCCACGACATCGACCCGCCCTCGGACTTCCGCGAGATACGCAACATCGGTGCGCTCGTCGACCTCATCGACCCGAAGAAGGTCGAGGCGGTCACCGAGACGTTCGACATGCCGTTCAAGAACTCCTACGGCGCGACGGAGAACGGGAACGTCCTCAGCGCCGGCAACGACATTCCGAAGGGCGTTCGACCGACCGACGACGACCTGCCGAAAGTCGAGTCCTCGTTCGTCGACCTGAAACTCATCGACGAGGACTGGAACGAGGTGGAAGGGCGCGGCGAACTCGCCACGCGCGGCCCGACGCTGTGTAGCGGCTACATCAAAAACGAGGAGGCGAACCGCGAGGACTTCCAGGACGGCTGGTTTCGCACCGGCGACATCTTCGTCCACGACGAGGAGGAGGGGACCTACCACTTCGTCAACCGGCGGAAGTACCTCATCAAAAGCGGCGGCGAGAACATCTATCCCGCCGAAATCGAGAAGGTGCTGCTCGAACACGAGGCTATCGAGGAAGCCGTCGTCGTGCGTGTCGCCGACGAGAAGTGGGGGGAAGTGCCACGCGCCGTCGTCAGCACCTACGACGAGGACGCCGTCAGCGTCGACGCCCTCATGGAGACGCTGGAGGAGCGGCTGGCGAACTACAAACTCCCGCAGTACTTCGACGTCGTCCACCCCGACGAGTTCCCCCGGTCGGCGACCGGCAAGGTGGTCCGCGACGACGTCGAGGCCTGGGCGCTCGACAACGACTCCCGCGTTCGGGAAGTCTGACGCCGCGGTCGCGGCTGCGAGAACAAACGTTATTACGCGTGCTCGGAACGGTACAGTATGGCATCCAGAACTATCGGCGTCGTCGGCGCCGGTACCATGGGTAGTGGCATCGCACAGCTCGCCGCACAGCAGGGGTTCGACGTCGTCGTCCGCGACATCGAGCAGGAACTCGTCGACGACGGCCTCGCGAGCATCGAGGACAACCTGGCGGAAGCGGAGGAACGCGAGATAATCGAGGACGCAGAGGCCGTCTTCGACCTCGTGACGGGGACGACCGACCTGGCGATGGTCGCCGAAGAGGCCTCCTTCATCGTCGAGGCCGCCCCGGAGGAGATGGACATCAAACAGGCGATTTTCGAAGAACTCGACGAACTTGCCGACCCGGACGTCGTCCTCGGGTCGAACACCTCGTCGCTGTCGATTACCGACATCGCGAGCGTCACCGACAACCCCGAGCGCGTCATCGGCACGCACTTTTTCAACCCGCCGGTGAAGATGAAACTCGTCGAACTCGTCACCGGCCACCACACCAGCGACGAGACGCTCGACCGCGTCGAGGCACTGGCCGACGACCTCGGCCGAGAGAGCATCGTCGTCGACGACTTCCCCGGTTTCGCAACCTCGCGACTCGGTCTGGTCCTCGGGATGGAGGCCGCGCGAATGGTCCAGGAGGGTGTCGCCTCCGCCGAGGACATCGACACGGCGATGGAACTGGGCTACAACCACCCGATGGGACCGCTCAAACTCGGCGACTACAACGGCTGGGACGTCCGCGTCGAGGTCGGCGAGTACCTCGCAGAGGAACTGGGTGCCGACGTCTACCGGCCCCCACAGATTGTCAAGAAGATGGTTCGCGCCGGCGACTACGGCGTCAAGAGTGGCCGGGGGTTCTACGACTGGGACGAGGAGTGAGTCTCGGGTATGGGGACGCTCTACGCTGAAGATATCGCGGTCGGCGACGAGTTTCCGTTCGGCAGCCACACGGTCACGAAAGAAGAAATCGTCGCGTTCGCCGAGCAGTTCGACCCGCAGCCCTTCCACACGGACGAGGCAGCGGCCGCGGAGTCGATGTTCGGCGGTCTCGTCGCCAGCGGCTGGCACGTCGTCTCACTGACGAACCGGATGCTGACCGAAGACGTCTTCTCGAAGACCGCGCTCCAGGGCGGCCACGGGACGGACAAAGTTCGGTTCCACACGCCGACGCGACCCGGCGACACGCTGTCGGGAGTCGTCGAAATCGTCGACGTCGACGACCCGGAGAGCCGACCGCACCATCAGGACATCAGCTTCGGCGTCACGACGTGTAACCAGGACGGGGAGGACGTCCTCACGATGGTCAACCACGGCATGGTCGCCCGCCGCGAATCCGCAGAATAGCGCCTATTCGGGCATCCGTTCCGGTCCGACGATGTACGTCGAAATCTTCCCGTCGGTCAGTTCCACCCAGCCCATGAACGGCTGCGTGCTGCCGTCCGGGCCGACGACCTCTGCGCGGAACGCTCCCTCGCCGTCCTCGTAGACCGTGTGCCGGACCTTGTGTTCGATG